>CAWEAL010000011.1:0-291368 GCA_963807035.1 uncultured Chloroflexia bacterium
CAGATCCTTTTACGTAATGGAAATAGTTTACAAGTTTCCAGGGTTTCGAATCCGTGCTCTCGATCCAGAGGAGCTGTGAAAGGAAGAAAGCCTGCTTTGGATAAATGGTGAACCGGTATGCCGTCCGGAAACTGTTCTCCTTTGCCAAATACCATGTCCACAACTACCTTCGACTCATCCTCTGAAACCTTGATCGATTCAACCTTGTCCGGAGCTACCCAGTCATTGCTGTCGATCCTCTGGTGGATCAGCGGGCTGAATCTGCCAAGCACTTCTCCGTCAAGCTCAATACAGTCCCCAGCATCACCCGATTCCTTGTCCTTCACCAGTTTCATCACACCATTGTCGACGGTGATCTCTTCCCATCGTTCTCGACCTTGATCTTGCCCTTCGGCAAAGCTACGGAACCGGCTTTGGCGGCAGGCAATGGCTTTTCAATCTTCAGTTCCCCTCCATGTATCTTGTAGACCTGCGGGTTCAGCTTTGCGAACATCGCAGTCGGTGACCCGTGTTCTCGCTGAATGACTCGCGGCGAAGCTGGCCTCCCGGCGCGATCCGGGCGGCCGGCCACCCTTTGGCTTCCGGCGCAATGCCGCCAAACTCATCGAAGTCGATCCAGAGCGGATCGACACGGCCAAGGCTGCGTTCACCCTGGCCCTCGATGGCCGAACCGATCGAGAGATCGCGGCCCGGCTTGGACTGCCCCTGTTCACGGTTCGCGGCATCCTCACCTCGCCCTTGTACATCGGCCGACTTCGGGACGGCGGTTCCGCCAACTGGGCGCCGATCGTCGATGTCACGACCTGGAACGCCGTGGCCCAGATCCGCGCCGCCCGCTCCCGCCGAACCCCCGGCCGGCCCGAGACGCGGAGGACCTACCTCCTGCCGATGCTCGAGTGCCACGGCTGCGGACGTCGACTGGTCGGGGACAAGGATCGGTATCGCCACCTCGACGCCTGCCAGACATTCACAGCGGTGGCACCTCAGCCCGAGCGGCCCGTCCGCGGACAGCACGCCCGGATCCCCGGACAGAGCTACGCCCGCGACGACTTCGAATCGCTCGTCCCGCTCGTCCTCGAACGTGTTCGGCTCGGTGCGGCGGACATCGCGGCGACGGTGACGCTGTATCACTCGCTCGGGGGGCCGGCACCCGATCGGCTTGCCCTGGCCCGGATCGAACATGAGCGCGAGCGAGCCGCGACCAGGTTCGTTCGCGATCGGGACATGGGCTCGCTCGAGTCGACGATGGTCAGGCTCGACGCGGACGAGCGCGCCGCAAGGGTGAGCGCCCCGCCAGAGCTGCTATCACCCTCGGAAGTCCGGCACTACCTTGAGCATCTGCCGGAGTGGTGGGCGGCCGTCGGGCCAGACGACCGCAAGGCGCTGGCGGAGACGCTCTTTGCGAAGATCAGGGTGCTCGGACTCAAGAGGGTTATCATCGAGCCGACGCCCGAGGCGGTGGCGCGGGGACTCCCGCAAGCCTTTGGGCTTGATGAGGTCGAAATGGTCGGGGCGAGAGGATTTGAACCTCCGACCTCATCGTCCCGAACGATGCGCGCTACCAAGCTGCGCCACGCCCCGACCGAAAGCGCCCGTTGAACAGGGCTCGGGGATGATACCGCACGGGGTCGCCGGGCACGAATCCGGGCTCAGCTCCCCGACAGCGTCGCCTCGTGAGCCGCGTTCTGTCGTGCCCGTTCGTCGGCTCGAATTGGAATCGTCGCCAGGGCCGCGAGGATGAACGCAACGCCCATGAGCGCGAACACGACCTCGACCCCGGTTGTCTCGCCCAGCTGGTCGATGATCACGCCGTAGGCGGCGGTCCACAGCGAGCCGACGCCGAAGGCCAGGGTGAAGTAGACGGCGTAGGTCGCGTCGCGCATCGATGGCGCCGCGATGTCGGCCAGGAGCGCCTGGAGCTGGGGGCTCTCGGCAAAGCTGAACAGGCCCATGATCGCAATCCCCAGCCACAGCCCGAGCAGGTTCGAGCCGGAGCCGAGGAAGACGGCGAAGCCGACCGCCCCACCGAGGTAGACGCCGATGATCACCGGCTTTCGGCCGATTCGGTCCGACAGCCAGCCTGCGATCAGTGGCATCGGCACGGCGAACACGATGAGCGCGCCGTACATCAGGCCCGACAGGGACTGTCCGAGATTGAGGACCTGGGTGAGGTAGATCAGGGCGAACAGGTTGACGACACCTACGCCTCGCCCGCCGCCGCCCAGGATCGAGGTCAGGTAGAGCCAGCGCAGGTCGCGGTCGCGGATGATCTGGCCGAACGCCTGGCGAACTGTCCCACCCGCCCGGGCCGCGACCCGATCCGTGCCGGTCTCGCGGATCAGGATCAGGATCGCGAGGGCGATCAGGACGGCCGGGATGCCGAATGCGATCGACGCCCCGCGCCAGCCCCACACGGCGATGATCGGGGCGCCGAACAGGGCGACGACGACGGTTCCGATGTTGCCGCCCGCGATATGGGCGCTGATCGCGAAGCCGCGCCGCTCGGGCACGAACTGCTCGGCCAGCAGGCCGTTGCCGACCGGGTGCTGGGGCGAGCCGCCGATCCTCGAGAGGACATTGGGGATCGCGAAGGTCGGGAAGCTGAAGGCGAGGGCCTGGGCAGCGAACCCGCCCCCGAACAGGATCCCGCCCAGGCCGAGCAGGCTCCGGCGCGACATCACCCGGGTCAGCTGCGCATAGCTGAGCTGGACCAGGCCGGATGATGCCGCGCCGAACGCGGCCAGGAACGCGATCGTCTCGACGCTGACGTGAAACTCGTCGATGACCTGCAGGAAGATCAGGGGCAGGATGAACGCCTGTGCGTGGTTCACGACGTGGGCGATCGAGAGCAGCCAGAGCGAGCGATTGGGGTGAATCCGGGGGACCGCCTGCGGCGCCGGACCGGCGCCCTCCGGGGCGGGCTCGACGCTCGGCTCGACGGCTTCCATGGCCGTCCATTCTGGCAAACCTTGGACCATCAGGTTGGGCCATTCAGGCACGCCTCGGCGGGTAGGCCTCGGAGCCGGCGCGGAGCCGGCGCAGGGCCGCGGCCAGCTCAGGGCCGCGGCCTGGCTCAGCCCCGGGCCGGCTCAGCGCCGCGGCCGGCTCAGCGCCGCGGCCGGCTCAGCGCCGCGGCCGGCTCAGCCCCGGAGCCGGCTCGCCCGCAGCGACGTCCCGGCCCGATCGCTCCAGAGCAGCCCGTCGCCGTCGGGCAGCCGGCAGTCGGGCTCGGCCAGCGCCCTGAGCCAGCCGGCCGAGCTGCCCTGGAACCGCGCCCCGAACAGCGGCCCGAGCTCGGCGACGAGCGCGTGGTTGCGCCGGGTGTTGCGCACGACGTAGAGGCCCCGGACCCGCCACTGACCATCGATCGTCGGCGGCAGCGCGAGGCGCGCCAGCATGGTGGTGCGCTTGGCATCGAGGCCTCGAAAGCCCGCCCCGACATCGTCGAACCAGTCCCAGATCTCGGCCACGACCGCCTCGCCGGTGTGCTGGCGGAGCAGCGCGACGTCGATCGACCGCGAGCGAGCCCGGTCGGGATCGATCGACAGCTCCGGCAGCGCCCGCCACCCACCGGCGGCCGCGATCGAGATCAGCGCGCTCTGGCGCCTCAGGTGCTCGAGATCGCGCGGGCGATCGGCGCCGGGAGCGTGCTCCAGGAACACAACGAGTTGCTCGTCCACCGCCGCCGCAACCCTCGACCACGTCTCGATGCTCGCACCGATGCCCTTCCCACGTTCGAGGCGGCTGATGAGCGGCTGGGAGAATCCCGCTCGGGCCGCAACTTCGGATTGCTCGAGGCCGGCCGAGAGACGTGAGTCCCGGAGCGCTGTGCCGAGGCGGTTCGCAACCACCGTCGCGCGCTGTCGGCCGGCAATCGAGTGACGGCCCGCCCTCCGGGCTGGATCCCCGGCGCGATCCCTGGCGCGATCCCTGGCGCGATCCCTGGCGCGAGCGCCGTCCACGAGCGGTCTCACCTCATCCATATACGCCGGATGATTAGCTGGAGCCCTTGGCCAGCTCTCATCCAACGGTCAACGGGAAATGCCGGGTCGAGGGGCCTGAACCAAGCACGAGTCGTGCCTCGAGGATGCCGGAATCGGTCGACTCCCGAGGCGTTCATGGCCTCGAGGGTCGACCAGCGCGTTCGATAGTAGTGGGACGCATATCAGCGCCGGGATCGGCGGCGGAGGCTCGCGCCGGGATCGGCGGCGGAGGCCCTCGCGCCGGGATCGGCGGCGGAGGCCCAGCGCCGGGATCGGCGGCGGAGGCCCAGCGCCGGGATCGGCGGCGGAGGCCCCGGGTCGGAGGCGCGCGGTCCCGAAGACCCGCCTGGAGGCGGTCCGGACCCGAAAGGCCCGCGTGGAGGCACCCCGGGCCCCGAAGGCCCGCGTGGAGGCGGCCCGGCCCCGAGCCACCCAGTCCCCGGCCCGGATCTCCGGCGCGGAGCGACCCCTAGAACTGCTCGAGGTAGCGGTCGACCTCCCAGTCCGAGACCTGCGTCCGGTACTCGTCCCACTCGGCCCGCTTCGCGTCGAGGAAGTGGTTCAGGACGTGCTCGCCGAGCGCGTCGCGGATCACGTCGTCGCGCTCGAGCTCGTCGAGTGCCTCACCGAGCGTGCCCGGCAGCTCCTTGATCCCCTTCTCGGCGATCCGGGCCGCGTCCATCTCGAACAGGCTCTCCTCGACCGGCTCGCTGAGCTTCAGGCCGCGATCCACCCCGTCGAGCCCGGCCGCGATCATCGCGGTGAACGCGAGGTAGGTGTTCGACGACGGATCCGGGCAGCGGACCTCGGCCCGGGTGCCCTCGATCGACTTGCCCGGCGAGACCATCGGCACCCGGATGAGCGCGGAGCGGTTCGTCCGACCCCAGGTCAGGTAGGTCGGCGCTTCGTAGCCGGGGACGAGCCGCTTGTAGGAGTTCACGAGCGGGGCCAGGACCGCGATCATGCCCCGGGCATGGGCCAGGATCCCGGCCATGTACGAGCGCGCGACGTCGGACAGCCCGTACGGGTTGGAAGCGTCGGCGAACGCGTTGCGCTTGTCGGCGATCGAGTAGAGGCTCTGGTGCGTGTGCATACCCGAGCCGTTGATGCCGTGGATCGGCTTGGGCATGAACGTGGCGTACAGGCCGTGTTGCTGGGCGATTGCCTTGAGGGTGAACTTGAAGGTCACCGCGTTGTCGGCGGTGCGCAGCGCATCGCTGTACTCGAAGTCGATCTCGTGCTGGCCGACCGCGACCTCGTGGTGGGCCGCCTCGACATTGATCCCGAACGCCTCGAGGGCGTCGACCATGTCCTGGCGGATCTCCTGGGCGAGATCGGTCGAGAAGTCGAAGTAGCCGGCCTGATCGTGGGGTAGCGGCTCGATCTCGCCGTCCTCACCACGCCGGAAGAGGAAGAACTCGAGCTCGGGCCCGGTGTTCACGATGTAGCCCAGCTTGGCCGCCCGCTCGACCTGGCGGCGCAGGACGTAGCGCGGGTCGCCGACGAACGGCTGGCCGTTCGGGGTGAAGACGTCGCAGATGATCCGGGCGGTGCCGCGCGGCCCGCTGCCCTTCTGCCAGGGAATCTCGGCGAAGGTCGACATGTCGGGCATCAGGTACTGGTCCGACTCGGCGATCCGGGTGAAGCCCTCGATCGAGGAGCCGTCGAACCAGGTCCCGTGCTTGACCGAGCCCTTCAGCTGGTGGATCGGGATCGTCACGGCCTTGACCAGGCCCATGATGTCGGTGAACTGGAGCTGGATGAACCGGATCCCGCTCGCGGCGGCGGCGTCGATGGTTGCTTCGACGGTGGCAGCTTCGTCCTTGTCGGCCAACTGGGCACTCCTTCTGTGCAGTCGAGGAGGATCGGCGGCGGTCGGCCGGCATTCTTGTGCAAGACGCACACGAACTGCGCCGGCTACCGCACTTGCCTCCAGACTAACAGAGCCGCAGTCCGTCCTGGACGGCGAGGCAACCGCGATGGCCGGCCTACTGTTTGTTCTTTTTGCACAATCCTTACGGCGATCAGCAGTGCCAGCCGGAGGTCGGCATCGCGCAGGTCCCAACCGGTCAGCCGCTCGATCCGGCCCGAGCGGTAGGCGACCGTGTTGCGGTGGACCCCGAGCCTGGCGGCCGCCTCGTTCGGGCCCGGGGCCTCGAGGACCGCCCGGAGGGTGGCCAGGCGTCGCTGCTGTGCCTCGGACCGCCCGACGAGGACCGGCGCAAGGAGTGCCGCCGCCTGGCGTGGGCCGTCGGGCAGATGGTGCAGATTGCCCAACAGGAGGTAGGCCGGCAACCGGGCAGCAAGGGCCACGACCGGCGCCGCCGTGCGGGCCTCGACCAACGGCTCGATCGCGTCGAGCGTGGCCCTGGCCGTGGCTTCGGCCGCGGGACGTCCGGCGACCTCGCTGAACGGCCGCGAGATCGCAATCGGCCGGCGCAGGAACCGGCTGAGCCGCTCGCCGAGCTCGCGGCACTCCGGATCATCCTCGCCGGCCACCGCCACCATCCGCAGCTCGAGGCTCTCGCTCGTGCCGCGCAGCCGGAGCCGGCGAGCCGGCACCAGCCGCCGCAGCTCGTCCCGGACCTGGTCGCGGGCGGCCAGCTCATCGGCCGAGCCGGCCGGAACCTGCCGGGCAAGGATCACGACCCAGGGCGGACCGGCCGCCGGCAGCGACTCCCCCCGGCGCACCTCGTCGCGGACCTGGCGGACCGCGGACGCGCGGGCGAGCTCGAGGGCGAGCAGGGCCACCAGCCGGTCGACCGCGATCCGCTCCAGCTCGCGCACCGGCTCGTCACCCAACAGGACGAGCCGGCCACCCGGTCCGGCGTCGCCGGGGGCCCCCGGAATCGCGACCCGGAGTGCCACGCCCGTCGACCGGGCGAGGTAGCGAGCGGCGGCTCCGGCCGCCTCGGGCACGTCGGCCGGAGCCTGGACCGCGAGCGGATCCCCGCGCCGGCCCTCGATCACCACGGCGCGGCCGAAGAAGCCCCCGATCGCGGCCGCCAGCGCGTCGAGGCCCTCGCCCAGCAGGGCCCGGCGGGTCAGCTCGCGCTCGAGCTCATTGGCTCTCTGGTCGAGCTGGGCGCGATGGTTCACGAGAAAGCCGATCACCCCGCGCTCGACCTTGACCGGGTCGCCCTGGGCGAGCCGGTAGGCAACCAGGCCCGACTCGGCGGCAGCTCGGCCGAGCTCGTCGAGGAGCGGGTCGGGCTCGCCGTTGTCGACCAGCAGGAGCCCCGGCACGCGCGCTCGCCCCAGCGCTTCGACGAGGTCGCGCAGCCCGCCCGTCGCGTCTCGCTCCGCCGCGACGATCGCCAGCGACGAGCCCGGAATGATCGCCAGGTCGCCCGGCTCGAGTGCATCGAAGGCGGGCACCCGCGGCTTCATCACCCGGACCCAGGCGATCTCCGTCGCCAGGTCGGCCGGCCCCGGCTCGGCCAGCAGCCGGGCGGTCGGGAAGATCGCCGCCTGCACGTCGTGGAGGCTGGCCATCTCCGGCCTAGCCGGCTGAGGCGACGGGCTGGTCGAGGGCAGCCACCGGCCCGCGGGCGGCCACGAGATCGTCGAGCAGCTGGCCGAACTCGCGCCGGAAGTCGACATAGCGCTCCGAGCGGCCGACGATCCGCAGCTCGCCGTTCGGGTCGAGCCGTGCCCAGATCCGGCGGCGCGGCAGGTAGAACGTGATCAACAGGCCGGTGATCAGGCTCAGGAATGCGAGCCACACGATCCCCTGCCCGGGGTCCTCCTTGGCGACCAGGATCGTCGCGTTCTGGACGTCGACCAGCTGAACGTAGAAGTCGGTGTCGGGCGATCCGGCCACGCCGCCGATCGGCACGAAGAACGGCGTGAGCGACTGGGTGATCGGCGTCCCGTCGGGGTTCTGGCCGGTCGCCCGGTAGGGCAGGAAGAGGACGCCGGCGGTGCCGTCGGAGGCCTTGGTCAGGAGCATCTCGAGGCCCAGGTTGCCCTCGCCGGGCACGCTCATCGTCCCGTGCGGCGACCCGGCCACGGTGTCATCGAGGGGGACCGGGCCGTTCCAGAGGGGCTGGCCCTGGGCGTCCCGGATGATGATGTCGGGGGCCGGCCGGAAGCCGTTCTGGTGGAAGGTGAAGCCCGCCACCGAGAGTGGATCGTTCACCCGGACCACCTTCCGGGCCAGCAGCTGGCCGTCGCGGTAGACCGCCAGGTCGGTGGTGTAGTCGAGCACGGTGCCGTCGGCCGCCGTCGGGTCGGAGAAGCCGAAGCTCTTGACCACGAGCAGGCCCTGCGAGCCGATCGCGGTCACCGGCTGGCTCTCGCCCGTGGTCAGCTCGATCCCGCTCTCGAAGCCGAACCGGCTGGTGACCGCGGCGGCGACGAGGAACAGGATCAGGCCGAGGTGGCTGATCAGGGTCGCCAGCTTCGTCCAGCGATATCGATCGCCGTAGAGGTAGCGGACCCCATCCGCCTCCGCCTCGCGAATCCGGAAGTGGGAGCGGCGCAGGGCGATCCGGACGGCATCGGCGTCGACGCCCGACAGGGCCGCCCGGTCGGGCAGGGCCGGGTTGTAGAACGGGTCGGGCTGGACGACCCGGATCTCGGCCGAGGTTCGCCACAGCTTGGGCGTCCGGTTCAGGGTGCACACGACGATCGAGATCACGAGCAGGACGAGCAGCGCGCTGAACCACCAGGCCGTGAAGATGTTGAAGACCTGGAGGTGCTCCAGGATCGAGACCGCGGCCGCACCGAGCGCCGGGTCGTACTTGGCGTGGATGATCTCCATCTGGGCGATGTAGTCGGCCGGCGTCCGGAAGGCGAAGTCGGGCAGCTGGGTGATCGTCATCCCGATCAGCCCGACGAGCACCAGGATGATGATCTGGAGGACGGCGAAGTTGACCGACGTGAACAGCCGCCAGAGGCCCAGGCCGAGGCGGGCCGGCGGGGACAGGCGCTGGTCGCGCGGAGCGGCGGCGCGGCCCGCCGCCAGGGTGGCGATCGGAATCCCTTATGCGCCGACGGGCAGGACGTCCGCCCCGGCGACGGTCGGTTCGGGGGCGGGGCGCGAGGCGGCGGCGGCCGCGTCGAGGCCCGCCGCGAAATCGAGGCGCAGGTCGTCGAGGTCCTCGAGCCCGACCGAGCAGCGCAGCAGACCGGCCGCGATCCCGGCCTCGGCCAGCTCCGCGTCGGTCAGCTGGCGATGGGTTGTGGTCGGCGGATGGGCGACGATCGTGTGGATGCTGCCGAGCGAGGCCGTCAGCTCGGGGATCGTCAGCGCGTCGATGAACGCTCCGCCGCCGGCCCGCCCGCCGACGACCTCGAAGGCGAGCATGCCGCCGCCGTTCGGGAAAAGGCGGGCGGCGACGTCGTGCTGGGGATGCGACGCCAGGCCCGGGTAGAGGACCCGGAGGACAGCCGGCTGCGACTCGAGCCATCCAGCCAGGGCGGCGGCCGTCGCCGCGTGGCGCTCCATCCGGACCGCCAGGGTCGTCAGTCCGCGCAGGACCAGGAAGGCGGACAGCGGCGAGAGGGTGCCTCCGGTGTCGATCTCGACCTGGCGGACGGCGTCGATCCGCTCGCGCGAGCCGGCGACCGCGCCGGCCAGGACATCCGAGTGCCCGCCGATGAACTTGGTGGCCGACTCGACGGCCAGGTCCGCCCCCAGCTCGACCGGCCGGCACAGGTACGGCGAGGCGAACGTGTTGTCGACGATCAGGACGGCGCCGTGAGCATGGGCGAGCGCCGCCAGGCCGGCGATGTCGGCGACGACGATCGTCGGGTTCGAGATCGTCTCGACGTACAGGACGCGGGTCGGGCTCGCCGCGAGGGCGGCCTCGACCGCCGCCAGGTCGGTCGCGTCGATGAACTCGGTGGCGACCCCCAGCCGTCCGAAGTGGTTGATGAGGAGGGAGCGGGTCGAACCGTAGATCGCCGTCGTGGCCAGGACCCGGTCGCCGGCCCGCAGGACCGACGACAGCGCGGCATGGATCGCACCCATCCCGCTGGCGAAGACGCGGGCAGCCTCGGCGCCCTCCATCTCGGCCAGCGCATCCGCCAGGGCGGCGCCGGTCGGATTGTCGATCCGCGCGTAGGCATAGCCGGGGCGCCGGCCCGTCAGGATCGAGCCGAGCTCCTCGGCGTCGACCGACGAGAAGGTCGCCGAGAGATAGAGCGGGACGGCATTCGATCGCTGATCGACCCGGGGCGGGGTCGTCGCGGCGCGAATCGCCCGCGTCGAGAAGCCGCGGCCGGGGCGATCGGGACGATTGGTCGCGCGCTGACCCATGACCGGGATGCTACACCGACCCGGCGCGGGGACCCGCCGGCGGCCGGCGCCGGTCCGGTGCCGGGTTCGCGCCACGCCGCCGAGCCTGGCGAACCGGGGCGATGATCGCCGCGATCAAGGCCAGGTTGACCGCGACCAGGCCGAGCAGGACGAGCGTGACGACCTCGACCGACACTCCCTCAGCGCGTGCCCCACTGGTACGTCTGCTTGACCATCCGAAGGTAGACGAACGTCTCGGTGTCGCGTACGCCGTCGATCGCCCGCAGCTTGTCGGCCAGGAAGTCGAGCAGCGCGCCGTTGTCCTCGCAGACGACCTCGATCAGGACGTCGTAGGTGCCGGCCGTGATGACGACGTAGTCGACCTCGGGAAACGCCCCGACCGCCTCGGCCACCTGGACCAGGCGATCGCGCTCGCAGCGGATGCCGACCATCGCCATCTGCTGGAAGCCGAGCTTGAGCGGGTCGGTCACGCCGACGATCTGGAGGATCCCACGCTCGACGAGCCGGTTGGTCCGGGCCCGGACGGCGGCCTCGGAGACGCCCAGGTCGAGGGCGATCTGGGTGAACGGGCGTCGGCCGTCCTGCTGGAGGTGCTCGATGATCCGCTTGTCCAGGGCCGAGACCTCCTCGGCCCCCCGAGCGTTCTTCGACCGCAGCCGGCCAACCGTCATCCGGGTCGCCTCCCGCCTCCGGCCAGCGCGGCGTCCATCGCCCGGAGGTGGTCGGGCGTGCTCCCGCAGCAGGCCCCCACGATCAGGGCGCCGGCCGCCCGCATCTCGGCCGCCGCCGCGGCCATCGTCCCGGGTGAGGCCCGATAGACGGCGCGCATGTCGACCAGCTCGGGCATCCCCGCGTTCGACTTGGCGACGAGGATCGCATCCGGGGCAACCGCGCGCATCTTGACGATCACGGGCAGGAGCTCGTCCGGCCCGTTGCCGCAGTTGCCCCCGATCGCATCGGCGCCCCAGGCGGCCAGCGACGCGACGGCCTGCTCGGGGGTCACGCCCATCATCGTCCGGCCCCGCGTGTCGAACGTCATCGTGGCGATCAGGGGGATTCCGGGAGCGACCCGCCGGACCCCTTCGATGGCGGCCTTGACCTCGGTCAGGTCGGACATCGTCTCGACCCAGATCAGGTCGACCCCGCCGGCCACCAGGGCGGCGGCCTGCTCGGCGAAGACGTCGACCGCCTCGTCATAGTCGAGGGTGCCCATCGGGGCCATGATTGCCCCGCTCGGACCGATGTCCCCGGCCACGAGGGCCCGGCCCCCGGCGGCGTCGACCTCCGAGCGGAGCAGGATCGCGGCCGTCTGGTTCAGCTCCGCGACCCGGTCCTCGAGCCGATGGAGACCCAGGCGCAGGCGGTTGCCCCCGAACGTGTTGGTCAGCAGGATCCGCGAGCCGGCTTCGAGGTAGCCCCGGTGGATCCGACGGACGACCTCGGGCTGGGTCAGGTTCCAGACCTCGGGCGGGTCGCCGAACTGGAGGCCGGACTGGAAGAGCATCGTCCCCATCGCGCCGTCGGCCAGGATCGGCATCCCCTCGTCGAGGAGGGCCCGCCAGCGGGCACTGGCCGCACCGCCGTTGATCTGGCGCCGCACCTCGCGGCCGGGAAACCTGGCCGGGTCGACCGGTTCGAGGGGCCCCGGCGTGGCATCGACCTGGCCGGATGTCCCGGACCGGGTCCCATCCGGCGACCGGCGGGATCGGCGCGCTTCGGTCATCGGCGCCCCTCGCCGCGCGCTCCCGCCCGGACCGGTTCGATCAACACCTGCAAACCATAGCGAACCGGAGCGTCAACCGCGCGCCGGTCGGTGGCCGGCGAGCCGGGTTGGCGCTCAGTGCTTGGGGGTCGGCTTGGGGGTCGGCTTCGGCGTCGGCTTCGACGGCGGCTTCGCGCTGGGCTTGCCCGGCGAGGCGACCGGCAGCGAGGCAGACGGAACGGGCACGGGTGTCGGCAGCGCGACCGGCGTCACCGATCGCTGCTGGAGCGGCCCGATCAGTGGATTCACGATCAGGACGAGCTGCTCGAAGGCAACGACGAACTGCTGGTCGGGCGTCGCCGGCGAGCCATTCTGGGTCTTCGAGCCGTACTCGATCAGGATGTTCAGGCCGGCCAGGGCGAACGGCGGGTCGCCCAGGACCGGCTTCGCCTTCGGGTTGAAGCCGGACGCGCCGGGCAGCGACTTGGCGCTCGTGTACTGGGTGAGCGTGAGCGGCCACGCCAGGTAGGTCAGGTGGAGGCGCTTGACCATCGCCCCGGTGCCGGCGTCGGCCGAGTTGGCCGAGAGCGACAGGCCCGCCTTCTGGAGCGCGTTGTAGATGTCGTCGACCGAGGCCGGGTCAGTCAGGTGCGGGTCCGGGGTCGGGGTGGGCGGTGGCGGGGTGATGCTGGGGCTGGCCGAGGCGGGCGCGGAACCGCAGGCCGCCACCAGCAGGGCAGCGCCGAGCGCCAACGCGATGAAGCGTGCTGTTCCCATTTCGGGCGATCCTACCCCGCCCGGTCCAGCCGTCGACCGGCCCGATGGTACGGGGCCACCGTGCGACCGTTCGCCGGCAGGCCCGAACACGTTGACAGCCACGCGCTCGATCGGGCAACCTCCCGGCCATGAACCCGGGGCTCATCGCGCGGGGCTTCGCGCTCGGGTTCACGATCGCCGCGGCCGTCGGACCGATCTCCCTGCTCGTCATCCGGCGGACGCTGGCCGAGGGCCGGGTCGTCGGTCTCGTCTCGGGCCTGGGCGTCGCGACTGCGGATGCCACCTACGGCGGTATCGCCGCCTTCGGCCTGTCCGCGATCACCAACCTGCTGGTCGGCGGCGGCCGGCTGCTGGGCCTGGTCGGGGGCGTCTTCCTCGTCTGGCTGGCCTGGCGGACGAGCCGCAGCGCGCCCGGCACCATCGCGACGGTCAGCGCGCGCCGGGCTGGCCTCCCGGGCGCCTACCTGTCGATCCTGGCCCTGACCCTGACCAACCCGCTGACGATCCTGTCGTTCGCCGCCCTGTTCGCCGGCCTGGAGGTCGGCGGCCGGACGCCGGTCGACGCCGGGCTCCTGACCGCGGGTGTGCTGGCCGGCTCGACGAGCTGGTGGCTCCTCCTGACCAGCCTCGTCGCCGCCCTGCGCACGCGAATCACGCCCGGCTGGCTGCGCGCGATCAACATCGGCTCGGGCCTGCTGATCTGCGGCTTCGGCCTGATCGCGATCGGGGTCGCGCTGCGCGGCTGATCGCGATCGTCCTTCGCTAGGCCCCCGGTGGTGAGAAGCGTTCCACGTACGGCGCCCGCCATTCGGGGGCCTCGAACGGCGCGACGTACCAGCTCGTCGTCTTGGCGACTCTTCCCTGGCGGAGTTCGATGACGGCGATCATCTGCCAGGTTTCGCCGTTCGAGTACCGGGCGGTACCGATGTACGTGTAGACGTCGCCTGACCCCTCGATGCGCAGGGCTGTGAACGACGGCGTCATCACCCATCGATCCTCCGCCCCGACGAGCCGTGCGCTGCCTGGGTCGATGGTTCCGATTCCACCCGGGTAGTTGCGGAGGATGGCGAGCTGGTTCGCCTTGCCCCGGACTCGCTCCCCCGACTGGGGCATCTCGTCGGTGAAATCGTCGGTCATGAGCGCCTCTAGCTCATCGAAGTCCTTGTTCTGCATGGCGCGTGCGAAGCGCTCGACGACGGATCGACCGCTTGGCTCAGTCATCCTCTCCTCCGTGGGCCGCCGTCGCTGTCACCCAGCGAGCTTTGGGCAGTCTATCTTTGGCGTCCGCGTGGGTCGAGGCGATGACGCCGACTTCATCCGCAAGCTCGGCGAGCGCTACGACATCTGGCAGGAGTCGCCGTGAGACCGCGGGCTCGAGCGGTGTAGCCTAGTCACGGAGCTCGGCCAGCCGCAGCGAATGCCGGTCCTGAGCACGAAACCAACGGGGCGTAGCGAAGCTTGGCATCGCGCGTGCTTTGGGAGCACGAGATCGTGGGTTCGAATCCCGCCGCCCCGACCATCACCCCGGACTCGGCATCGCCGCGATATCGCGCGCATCCTCGTCGAAGAGCTCCGCTCGGCCAAACGGCCGGCCTCAGTCGAGGCTCCACGTGGCCTCGATCGGGGGCGGCGTGAGCAGGGTCTGGAGGACGACGCAGTAGTGCTCGCTCCGCTCCTTGAGCTTCTCGAGGCGCTCAGCCGGGATATCGCCCGACAGCCCGAAGCGGACCCGGATCGCCTCGAAGCCGACCGGGACGTCGGCCGTCCCCAGGGTTCCCCGCAGGTCGAGGTCGCCCTCGATCGCGACCGAGACGGTCACGTCCGGGAGGCCCATGTTCGCCGCGACCATCTGGCAGGTGAGCTGGGCACAGGCCGCCAGCGCGCCGAGGAGCAGGTCCCCCGAACACGCCGCGCTGCCGCTGCCGCCGACACCCGGGTGGGCACCCGCCGCATAGAGCGCGCGGCCGAGGTCGACCGAGCAGCTCATCGCACTGTCGGCGCTGCTGCCGGTCGCGCGCAGGGTGATCCGGGCCGCGTCGGGTTCGGTCCGATAGCGCGCCTTGATCGGCTCCTGGATCTCGCGCAGGGTCATGTGCAACTCCTCCTCGGCACGACGCCGTTCGATGTAGGGTAATCGCGAGCACGGTCGCCAGCCCAACGAACGACCGGCAGATCCATCGTGAGGAGGTCCGCGGCGATGCCCCTCTACCTCGACACCCACAAGAAGATCCCCGGGCTGACGGCGGAGGCGGTCGCCAAGGCCCATGCGGCCGATCTTGCCGTCCAGGGCAAGCACGGGGTGAGCTATTACCGCTACTGGTACGACGAGGCAACCGGCAAGGTCTTCTGCCTGGCCGAGGCCCCCAGCGCCGAGGCCGCGATCGCGGTCCATCGGGAGGCCCACGGCCTGCTCGCCGACGAGATCGTCGAGGTCAAAGAGGGAGCGTAGCCAGCGCCTCGTTCGGGGTCATCAGCCGGCCCTCGCGGCGGGCGTCTTCGAACTGGTCGCTGCCCAGGCGCGCCTCGAGGTCGGCCAGGTTCTGGTCATGGGCGGCGGCCGCCTGGGGCGGGACCATCGCCCGGATCGCCTCGCGCAGCGATTCTGCGGCGCCGTGGAGACGGGCGGCGGCCTCGCGGATCGTCGGTGGCGACGGCGCCGGCCAGGTTCTCCATCGCGCTGGCGAGGCCGGGCATGTCACCGAGCTCCTGGCGGATCGCCAGGCTCCGCCGGTAGAGGTCACGGGCCCGCGGCACCGTCGCCGTCGGACAGCGCCAGGTCGGCCAGGTGGGTGAGGACCCGGGCGACGCCGCGCCGGTCGCCGAGCTCCTGGAGGATCGCCAGGGCACCGGCCAGGAGCGATCGAGCCCGCCTCGCGTTCGCCCGCCCGGCCGGCTGCGCGGGCGAAGGCGTCGAGGGCGAACGCCTCCGTCCAGCGGTCGCCGAGATCGCGGATCGAGGCCAGGATCTCATCCTGCGAGGTCCTGCGCCCCGGCGAGGTCGCCCTCGCGCGAAGCGACGTCGGCCAGGTTGATCGACGCCGAACGCCGTTCCGCGCACGTCGCCCAGCTCCCGGGTCAGGGCGATCGCCTCCTCGTACAGGGCGCGCGCGCGTCGCGTGGTCGCCGAGCTGCATCGCGGTGTTGGCCAGGTTGTTGGTCGCGTAGGCCACGCTCTGCCGGTCGCCGATCTGGCGGTGCAGCGCCAGGCTCGCCTCGTGGAAGGTGGAGGCGGCCCGGAAGTCGCCCTGCATGAACGCCAGGTTGCCGGCCCCGGTGAGCGCGTTCGCCCGGAGGGCAGAGACGTCGTCGCCCACCGCCTCGACCATCCGCTCCAGCCAGCCTCGGCCCTCGGTGAGGTGGCCGCGGATCTCCCAGTAGCGCCATAGCCCGGCCGCGATGCGCAGGCCGGCCCGGCCCTCGCCCGGCTGGTCGAGGCACCATTCGAGGGCGGCGCGGAGGTCGTCGTGCTCGCGGTCGAGGCGGGCGCAGCCACTCGGCCGGCTCGGGACCGTGGAAGAACGCCGGCGATGCCTCGTCGACGAGGGCGAGGTACCAGTCCCGATGCCGGCGCAGGGTGGCATCGCCCTCGCCCGCTTCGACGAGCCGGCCACGGGCGTAGTCGCGGACCGTCTCGAGCAGCCGGAAGCGCGCCTCGGCCGGGTCGGGTCGGTGAACACGAGCGACTTCTCGACGAGCCGGCCGAGCAGGTCGAGGACGTCCAGCGGATCGACCGGGTCGCCTGCGCACACCGACTCCGCCGCCTCGAGGGTGGCGCCCCCGGCGAAGACGGACAGGCGTCGCAGGACGGCCCGCTCGGGCTCGGTCAGCAGGTCGTAGCTCCAGTCGATCGTGGCCCGCAGCGTCTGGTGGCGGGCGACGGACGTCCGACTGCCACCGGTCAGGAGGCGGAACCGGTCGTCCAGGCGGGCCGCGATCTGCTCGACCGGCAGCGTCCGGACACGGGCCGCCGCAAGCTCGATCGCCAGCGGGATGCCGTCGAGCCGGCGGCAGAGCTGGGCGACCGATCGGGCGTTCTGGCTCGGTCAGCATCGAAGGTGGGCTGGACGGCCTTGGCGCGCTCGACGAACAGCCGGCAGGCGTCGACCGCGTCAAGGTCTGCGCGCGGGCGATCGCCGAGCCGACCTCAGGCATCGTCAGGGACGCGATCGGCAGGATCGCCTCGCCGGGAACGCCGAGCGCCTCGCGGCTGGTGACGACGACCCGGACGGCCGAACAGGCGCGCACGAGCGCCTCGGCGAGCTCGGCGCACTCGGCCAGGACCGGGTCGCAGTCGTCGAGCACGAGCAGGAGGCGCTTGCCCTTGAGGTGCTCGACGATCGTGGCCAGGAGCGACCGGCCGGCCGGCTCGGTCAGGCCGATGACGCCCGGCGACCGACCGGCAGCACGAACGCCGGGGTCCGTGAGGGTGCCGCAGTCGACGATCCAGACCCCGTCGTCGAACTGGTCGAGGAGGATCCGGGCGAGCCGCAGGCCGACCCGCGTCTTGCCCACGCCGCCCGGTCCGGTCAGGGTCAGCAGCGACGACTGCGCCGAGGATCCGGGTCGCCTGCTCGATCTCGCGCTCGCGACCGATGAAGCTCGTGACCTCCAGCTGGAGGTTGTTGCCGGGGCGCATCGGTCGTGCGCGGCGGCGGGAAGTCGCGGGCCAGGCCCGGGCCGGTGACCTGGTAGAGCCGCACGCGGCGGACGTCCAGCGAGCGGAGCCGGTGGATGCCCAGGTCGAGCAGGCCCATCGGCGGACGCAGCTCGTCGGCGACCAGGTCGCGGGTCGTCTGCGAGACGAGGATCTGGCCGCCGTGGCCGGCCGCGCAGATCCGGGCCGCGCGATGGACGTCGAGGCCGACGTAGCCTTCGGACGCAGTCCGCGGCTCGCCGGTGTGGAGGCCCATCCGGTCGCGGACCGCGACGCCCTCGGGCCAGGCATGGGCGGCGAGCGCGAGCTGCCCGTCGACGGCCGCCTGGACGGCGGCCCGCGCGCGAGTCGGGAAGACGAAGTAGAGCCCGTCGCCGGCCGAGCCCCGCTCGAAGCGCGCCGTGGCGGGCGAAGGCGCTCGCGGATCAGCCGATGATGATCGGCCAGCACCTCCGGATAGCGGTCGCCGAGGGCCTGGAGCAGGCTCGTCGAGCCCTCGATGTCGGTGAACACGAGGGTGACGGTGCCCGATCGGCTGGCTCGACCCCCGGGGCTTCGTTCGACGACAACGTGGCTCCTGCTGGTCGGATGGTCCCACCGACGTTTCGATCCATCATGGCGCATGCAGGAGCCTAACTGCGGGTCAACCCCCGGCCTCGCGCCGCAGGACCTCGTCGGCGATCCGATTGCCCACGACCCGCCAGTCGTACTCATGTACGGCGGCCTCTCGGGCGGCGGCTCCCAACCTGTGGGCGAGCTTCTCGTCGCGAAGGAGGCGGTAGAACCCATCAGCGAGGTCGGCCGGGGCGTCTCCGCCAGTCACGATCCCCGATCCAGTCCGCTCGACGATAGCCGCCGTTTCGATCCGCGGGGTGACCACCAGAGGCCGGCCGGCGGCCATCGAATCGAGGAGCTTCACCGGCAAGGCCACGTCCATATACTCATTCGCCGGATGTGATGGTCAGCACCGTGGCGTGGGCGAGCGCCTCACCGAGGTGGGCGTATCGCAACTGGCCCGATCGTGACCCACGGATCGCCATGGAGGCCGGCGCGAAGATGATCGACGTACCGCTCACCGTCGGGGGATGTCGCGATCAGCCAGAGGAAGAGACGGAGTTCGGGCCAGCTGCTTCGAACCAGCCGGCTCGCCTCGATCAGTGCCTCGATTCCGCGGCCTGGCGCCGCCCCGGAGACGAAGCCGATCGACGGCACCGTGGGCCACGGACCAGGCCGGACGTGGTCGCTGAGCGTCCCGTTACCTCCGACGATCACGCGGGCGGGATCGAGCCCCGTCATCTCGGCGAACGACGCGGTTGGCACGACATACCATCGGAACGAGCTCATCGACAGGCTGCGGCGGCGCTCAAGCTCGGCTTCCCGCTCCGGCGTCAGGCCGACGCCAAGGGCCCGCGTCTGGGCTACTGGATCGTCGTAGATGGCAACCACCGCGGGATCGGTCTTCTCGAGGATCCAGGGCATGTGGTAGACATACGGCTGCTCGGACGCCGCGAGTGGCCGGCCAAGACGGTTCGGCCGAATGAAGGATGGATAGAAGCGTCCGGTGATGTAGCGGCGCATCTGGCCCCAGGTATCGAACGTTTGAGCGTCGGTGCGCTCGGCCAATTGCTTGAAGATCAACTGGCGTCGGATCTCACCGCCCCAGCGTCGCTCGCGGGACGCCCGGACGACGAGCCAGTGCCGGGCCGGACCTGATTCGCTGGGCATCGGCAGATCCTAGCCGGAAGTTGGCCTCCCGGGCGTAAGCGACCAGTCGGCCAGTCGCCGTCGTATCACCGGCGTCGGTCGACGATCATGGTGATACGCTGCTGGGTCTCGGCAGGACAGAGGCCGGCAGCGAGCCGCTTTGCTTCGTTGCGTTTCGTGATTTCTTGGAGGAGATCCCGCATGCGTTCGATGCGCACTGCCACGGCCGCCCTGGCGGTCCTGGCGATTACCGTGTCAGCCTGTTCGTCGGCCGCGACCACGGCGCCGTCGCAGGCACCGGCCAGCGCCGCTCCGTCAACTGCCGCGACGACGCCGAGCGCCGCAGCGAGCACCGCGCCAAGCGCGCCGGCGAGCGCGGCACCGTCGATCATCCCGATCCCGTCGGGCGGCACGCTGGCCTTCGCCGGCAAGCTCGTGATCTGCTCGGACATCCCCTACCCGCCCCAGGAGTTCTTCGACGCCAACGCCAATCCGACCGGCTCGGACATCGACATCGGGACGGAGATCGCCAAGCGGCTCGGCCTGACGGCGGACATCCAGAACTCCGTTTTCGATACGATCATCGCCGCCGTCACCAGCGGCAAGTGCGACATCGTCATCAGCGCCCAGAACATCACCGCCGACCGGATCAAGCAGGTCGACATGATCCCGTACTTCCAGGCTGGCCAGTCGTTCGTGGTCGCCGCCGGCAACCCGGCCGGGATCAACGCCACGACCGACCTGTGCGGCAAGAAGGTCGGTGCCGAGACCGGCACGACCGAGATCGACTACCTCCAGGGCACCGGTGCCTACAAGGGCCAGGGCCTCTCGGCGGCCTGCACCAAGGCCGGCAAGGCCGCGATCAACATCAAGTCGTTCGGCAAGGATTCCGATGCGCTCCTCGCCCTCCAGTCGGGCCAGGCCGACGCGTACTTCGCCGACTCGCCGGTCGCCGGCTACTACACCGTCCAGCATCCCGACCAGTTCGCGCTGTCCGGGATCCCGCCGCTTCAGACGGCGCTCGAGGGGATCAGCGTCCCCCAGAGCAACACCGGCCTGCGTGACGCGGTCCAGCAGGCGCTCGTCGCGATGATCAACGACGGGACGTACCTGAGCATCCTCAAGAAGTACGGCGACGACTCCGGGGCGGTCACCGCGGGCGACGCCCAGACCCTCAACAAGCTGCCGTAGTCAGTTGCGCTAGAGGCGATCCGGCTCGTGTCTGGGTCGCGACGCGCTCGATCGTTCGGGGCACCCCGGCCCGCCATCGCGGTCGGGGTGCTCATCCTGCTCGCCCTCACCCTGGCCGGCTGCTCGTCCGGGAAGTCCACCTACCACTACCAGTGGAACCTGTTCTTCCAGGCGATCTTCCAGCCCGACAGCCAGATCGGCGGCGGCCTCTTCCTGACGGTGATCATCTCGATCGTCGCGCAGCTGGCCGGGGTCATCCTCGGCGTGTTCGCCGCACTCGGCAAGATGTCGAAGGTGCTCCCGAATTCGTTGGCTTGCCAACGTCTACGTCTGGATCTTCCGGGGCACGCCGCTGGTCGTCCAGCTCGTGTTCTTCTACTTCGGCCTTAGCGTAGCCAGGATCTACACCTGGCCCGACATCTCGATCGGCCCGTTGACCATCGACGGAGCCATCCAGGCCGGGACGGTCGCCCTCGGCTTGAATGAAGGGGCCTATATGGCCGAGATCGTGCGGGCGGGAATCCTGGCGGTCGATCCGGGCCAGATGGAGGCGGCCCGCGCCCTGGGCATGACCCCGGGCAAGGCGATGCGCCGGATCGTCCTGCCGCAGGCGGCCCGGGTGATCATCCCGCCCCTCGGCAACGAGTTCAACAACATGCTCAAGACGACGTCGCTCCTGTTCGTCCTGAGCGTGGTCGAGCTGTATGAGACGTTCAACATCAAGCAGAACCAGCACTTCGCGCCATTCGAGTTCTTCCTCGCCGCTGCCGCCTGGTACCTGCTCCTGACGACGATCTGGGGCGTGATCCAGGCGTGGATCGAGCGTCGCCTCGCGAAAGGCACGCCCGGCGCGGCGTCCGGCGGCCCCGGGCTTCGCCAGCGCATGCTCGGCTTTCGCAATCCCGCCGAAGACGTCTCGCTCGTCAGTGGTGGCCGATGAACCAGGCTCGAGGATCACAACCTGCTCGAGGCGATCGGCGGCGCCCCGCTCGCCGCCACCGCGAGACGTCGTCGAGGCTGATCGACGTGCACAAGTGGTTCGGCCGGAACGAGGTCCTCAAGGGCGTCTCGATGACGGTGAAGCAGCGCGAGGTCGTGGTCGTGTGCGGGCCGTCGGGCTCGGGCAAGACCACGTTCATCCGCTGCATCAACCACCTCGAGAAGATCCAGAAGGGCCGGGTCATGGTCAACGGCCACCTGATCGGCTATCGCGAGGAGGACGGCAAGCTCGTCTCCGACAAGGAGGGCGAATATCGCCCGCCAGCGCCAGGATATCGGGATGGTCTTCCAGCGCTTCAACCTGTTCCCCCACAAGACGGCGCTCGGCAACATCATCGAGGCCCCGATCCAGGTCCGCGGGATCCCCGAGGACGAGGCGATCGAGACGGGGCGGAAGCTCCTGACCCGGGTCGGCCTGGCCCACAAGGAGGATGCCTACCCGGCCCAGCTGTCCGGCGGCCAGCAGCAGCGGGTGGCGATCGCCCGGGCGCTGGCAATGCGCCCGGCGGTGATGCTCTTCGACGAGCCGACCAGCGCCCTCGACCCGGAGATGATCGGCGAGGTCCTCGAGGTGATGAAGGAACTCGCCCGCGAGGGGATGACGATGATCGTCGTCAGCCACGAGATGGGCTTCGCCCGCGAGGTCGCCGACCGGGTCGTGATGATGGACGAGGGCCTGATCATCGAGGAGGGCACGCCGGAGGTCTTCTTCACGAACCCGCAGCAGGAACGCACGAAGAGCTTCCTCTCGAAGATCCTGTAGCTCCGGGGTGGCGTGCCGGGCGGGGAGGAGTCGCAGGGAAAGCCTGCGCCCGGCGGCCCGCCTCCCCCGACGCGTCAAAAGGTTCGTCCGGCAACCGCTACGGCAATTCACGAACGTTCGGCGCTCGTTCCTGGCGGCTGTAGGCCAAGCGACGGGCCAGATCACGCTCGGGCCGTGCCGCCAACGCGACTCCGGTGGGCCAGTCCCGGAGGACGGCCCTCCCCGAACCCGGATACGGGTCGCCCCAGCAACCGTTTGACTCGGTCGGGCGTGGTCCGCGGAAGGCGGCCGGCCATGGGGCCCGGAACCGGGCCCCGAAACCGGGCAGGAACCGGGCCCGGGGTTCGTGGCGCGCGACGGGCCGGCTCGCCTGCCACCAGCCCGGCCATGCGAGGGGCCGGCTCGCCTGCCACCAGCCCGGCCATGCAACGGGCCGGCTCGCCTGCCACCAGCCCGGCCATGCAACGGGCCGTCGTGATGTCGCGTGTGTCAAACGGTTCCTCTGGCAACCGTTATGGCGACTCGTGACCAGGTCGGGGTCCGTTCGAGTGGCCCTCGGCCAGGCGGCGGGGCAGTCCACGATCAGTCCGCCCGTGATCGCATCCTCGATGGGGAGGCCCCGGCCCCCCGTCCTTCGTCGAACCTGCGTAGGAGCTGCTCCAGCAACCATTTGACTCGGGCGAGCCGGCTCGCGACGGTCGGGGAACTCATGCGAGCCGGCTCGCGACGGCCGGGGGACGGGTCCGGAACCGGCGCTACATCGCGGCCGGCTCGGCCGTCTGACCCTCGACGCCGGGCGGTGACTGGCAGGCAACTTGGGACCGCCCGGCGTCGCCATGCGAGAAACTGGCAGCTGCGCGACGACCGATTCGAGCGTCAGCGGCGGAGCAGCCTGAACGTTCGTTCTGGCAAGGGCCGGTCGGCCTGCTAGACTCTGCCCCGGCCGGGCTTCACCGACCGGCCCGCCGGAGACCGCAGCCGGAGTCGCGCAGCGCGTGCAGGCCCACCAAATCCGTCGTGACCCGCCAGGTCCGCGAGAATCCGCCGTCCGTCCCCTCGCCCGCGATCGGCGTCCGGTCGAGCACCGGGGGTCGGTCGAGCGCCAGAGACCATCGGACGACCTGGTCCGCGGCCGGGCGCGTCCGATGGTCGAGGCGGAGCCCGGGCCGAGCAACCGGCGGCGCGTCTTCACCGCCCTCCTGTCGTCGATCCTGCCCGGCGCCGGCCAGCTCGTCAACGCCCGCTGGCGGATCGCCCTGCAGTTTGGCCTGCCGGTCCTCGGCCTGGCGGCGATCGCGCTGCTGGTGGCCAAGGTCGTGGCCCTCCCCCAGCTGCTCGCCCTCGCCCTCGCTCCATCGACGATCGTCGCACTGCTGATCCTCAACGCGGTCGCCTTCGGCTGGCGGGTGCTCGCGGCCGGCCAGGCGTTCTTCGACCAGCGCTTCGACTGGCGCCCGAGCCGGGCGGCCGGCGCCGGGCTTGCCGTGATCCTGGTCGTCACCGCCATCCCCCACCTGTTCGCGGCGTCGATCGGAATCGGCGCAATGAACGCGTTCTCGTCGATCTTCTCGACCGCTGCCGTCACCGGCGGAGTCGCCGGCGCCCAGAGCGGGCCGGTGCCGACGGACGGCGGCCGGATCAACATCCTCCTGATCGGGGTCGATTCTGGCCTCGGCCGCGACCATGCCCTGACCGACTCGATGATGGTCGTGTCGGTCGATCCGGTCGGACACACGGCCAGCATGGTGTCGCTGCCCAGGGACATGGTCAACGCGCCGCTCGACGGCGGGCAGGCCTACGCCCCGAAGCTGAACTCGCTGATGACCTACGCGGCGGCCCATCCGAAGGATTTCCCGCTGGGCGGGATGCGCACCCTCGAGGACACGATCGGGCTGATCCTGGGGATCCCGATCCACTACTACGTGCTATGCCGATCTCGGCTCGTTCGTGCGCCTGGTCGATGCGCTCGGCGGGATCGACATCAACGTGGCCAAGGCGCTCGACGATCCGACCTACCACGGCTACGGCGTCCACATGGGCTGGTCGGTGACCGCCGGCCCGCATCACTTCAGCGGGTCCGACGCGCTCGCCTACGCCCGGATCCGGCATCCGGCCGGGGAGAGCGATTTCACCCGGCAGGCCCGCCAGCAGGCACTGCTCGTTGCCCTCCGGCGGCAGCTCGCCAGCTCCGATCTCGTCCTGCGCCTGCCGGGCCTGATCGCGGCTGTCGGTCGCGACGTCGAGACCGACCTGCCCAGGGACCGGCTGCCGGCCCTGGCCGCGATTGCCTCGGAGATGGGCCCGAAGTCGATCTTCCAGGTCGTGGTGAAGATCCCGCTGATCAAGCCGGCCACGATCTCACCGTATGGGTCGGTCCAGGTCCCCAACCTCGCCCGGATCCAGGCGATGGCCGCCGGCCTGTTCAGCCCACCCGGGACCCGGCCGACCGTCGACGTCACCGCCAGCCCGGTCCCGGACACAAGCCTGATCCCTGGCCCGAGCCCGAGCCCGAGCCCGGGTCAATAGCCGAGCGCGGCCAGTCGCCGGGCCAGCCGGCGGGCGGCCCGGGCCCGATGGGAGATGGCGGCCTTCTCGACCGGCGATTGCTGGCCCAGGGTCCGGCCGCCGGGCGGCTCGCCCGCCGGTTCGAAGATCGGGTCGTAGCCGAAGCCACCGCTGCCCCGGGAGGTCGTCGCGATCCGGCCGCGCAGGGTCCCGCGAGCCTCGGCGGCGATCGGCAGGTCGCCCCGCGGGCCGTTCCGGCCGGGCAGGACGAACGCGAGCGTGCATACGTAGCGGGCTCCGCGCTCGGCAGCTGGCAACCCGGCCAGGGCTGCCATCAGCTTCGTGTTGTTCTGGAGGTCGGTCGCGTGCTCGCCGGCGTACCGGCGCGTGCGCACGCCCGGTCCTCCGCCCAGCGCATCGACCTCGATTCCGGAATCGTCGGCGATCGTTGGCAGGCCGGTCAGGCGGGCATAGAAACGGGCCTTGAGCCGGGCGTTCGCCTCGAAGGTCGTGCCATCCTCGATCGGGTCGCCGTCGACGCCCAGCTCGATCGAGGCCGAGGAGCTCCGCCCGATCGAGATGGAGCAGCCCGGTCAGCTCGGCCAGCTTGTGCCGCGAGCGGGTCGCGATGACGATCTGCGGCCGGGCGTCGACGAGCCTCAGCGCCGGACTCCGGCGAGCGCGTCGGCCTGGGCCGCGAACAGGTGCTGCAGGCCGGTTCCGGCGAGATCGAGCAGGTTGTCGAGGCCGGCCCGATCGAACGGCCTGCCCTCGGCCGTGCCCTGCAGCTCGACGTAGGCGCCGGCGTCGGTGCCGACCACGTTGAAGTCGACCTCGGCCCGGGAATCCTCCGAGTAGTCGAGATCGAGGTAGGCCTGCTCGCCGACGATCCCGACGCTGACCGCGGCCACCTTGCCGGTGATCGTCCGCTCCATGCCGTAGCCGATCAGGGCCGCGGCGAGGGCCACGTAGCCGCCGGTGATCGACGCGGTCCGGGTGCCGCCGTCGGCCTGGAGGACGTCGCAGTCGATCGTGACCGTCCGCTCGCCGAGGCGGGCCAGGTCGACGACGCCCCGCAGCGAGCGGCCGACGAGGCGCTGGATCTCGTGGGTCCGGCCGCCGATCCGACCCTTGGCCGACTCGCGCTGGGTGCGCTCGGCGGTGGCCCGCGGCAGCATCGAGTACTCGGCCGTGACCCAGCCGGTGCCCTTGCCCCGCAGGTGCGGCGGTACCCGATCCTCGATCGACGCGGCGCACAGGACCTCGGTGTCGCCGACCCGGATCCGGCACGATCCCTCGGCCCACTTCAGGACGCCGAGGGTGAGCGTGACCGGGCGCAGGTCGGTCGGCCCGCGGCCGTCGGCCCGGATCGCCGGGGGCGGATTGCCGATCGTCATTGGGGCATCTCCTGATCGTGCTGGTTGGCCTGCTGCTCCTCGACCTTGGCCTGCTTCCAGAGGACGTCGAGGGCGTCGAAGTCGAGGTCCCGGAGCGCCACCCCGCGTTCGCCGGCCTGTCGCTCGACGCTCCGGAACCGGCGCCGGAACTTGTCGTTCGCGCCGCGCAGGGCCGCCTCGGCCTCGATCCCCTGGCGGCGGCCGAGGTTGACCGCGACCATCAGCAGGTCACCCAGCTCCTCCTCCTGCTCCGGCCCCGTGCCGGCCGCGAGGAGTTCGCCGAGCTCCTCGTGGAGCTTCGCCAGGATTCCCTCGATCGAGGGCCAGTCGTAGCCCAGGGCGGCCGCCCGCTCCTGCATCTCCTGGCTCGCCGCGAGCGCCGGCATCGAGCGGCTGATCCCGTCCAGGGCGCTCTTCGGCAGGTCGGTGGCGGCGGATGCGGCGTCGGCCCGCTCGTCGGCCTTGATCCGCTCCCATTGCCGGTTCACGTCGGCCGCCGTGCGCGCCTCGGCCGTGCCGAAGACGTGCGGATGGCGCCGGACGATCTTCGTGGCCAGGGCGGCCTGGACGTCGGCCAGGTCGAAGACCCCTGCCTCGGCCGCGAGCTGAGCGTGGAGGACGACCTGGAGGAGGAGGTCGCCGAGCTCGCCGGCGAGGGCCGGCGTGGGCCCGTCGGCGAGCGCGTCGTAGACCTCGTAGGCCTCCTCGAGGAGGTGCTTTCGGAGCGAGGCATGGGTCTGCTCGCGGTCCCATGGGCAGCCGTCGGGCAGGCGCAGGCGGTGGCTGATCCAGGGCATCGCCCAGGGACCGGCCGAGGCCAGCTCCGGGGCGATCGGTCCCACGTAGAGGGGCGCCTCGAGGTCGGCGGTGCTGAGCTCGCCGATCGTCGTCCCGGCGCTCGAGCCGAATCGCCCGACCGGATGGCCGGCCGGATAGAGCCGGCCCAGCAGGCTGATCGGGTCACGGCCGCGCGGGCCGTGGCGCCCGGCCAGCGGTTCGACCGCGAACGCCGCCGGATCGGCCGCGACGCCGAGTACGCTCGCCGGCACGATGATCAGCGGCCGGCTCGCCTCGAGCGGGTTGGCGATCAGACGCTCGGCGGCGGCAACCTGGAGCCCGGCCGAGGCATCGAGACCCCACCGGAGCCGGGCTTCAGCCAGCAGCGCGTCGAGCATCCCGGCGGCCTAGGGTGCCGTCGAGCTCGGGGTGATGTCCGGCCCGCTGATCGAGGCCTTCGCCTTCTGCGCCGCATACCAGTTCGAGAATGCCGTTCCCTTCAGGGTCGTGATCTGGCTGGCGTCGGGCAGGCGCGTCTGCTCCTGGTTCACCTTGAAGATGTACAGCCCGTCCGACAGCTTGACGACCTGGCTGACCGCCCCGACCGGCGCGGCGAAGATCGCCGCCTCGGTCGCGCTGTCGAGCTGGTCCCGGGCGATCCAGCCCATGTCGCCGCCGTTCGCCGCATCGGTGCCGTCCGAATTCGCCTTGGCCAGCGCGGCGAAATCCGCGCCGGCGGCCGCGGCCTGCTTCTGGAGGGCGGCGGCCCGGTCGGTCGGATCCGGCCGGACCGAATCGATCATGATCACGTGCCAGCCGAACTGGCTGCGGACCGGCGGCAGGAGGTCGCCCGCCTTGATCCCGGAGGCGAAGACGGCGGCCGCGAACGCGGGATCGAGCCCCGAGCCGGCGTCGTAGTACGGCAGCAGCCCGCCGTCGGCGGCCGAGCCGCTGTCCTTGCTGTCCTTCGTGGCGATCGCCGCGAACTGGGTCGGCAGGGCCGGCGTGCCGACATAGGCCTTGAGCTTGTCGTAGGTCGCCTGGGCCTGGGCCTGGGCAAAGGCCCAGCCGGGATCATCGGACGGTGCCGGCGTCGCCGTGCTGGGATCCGCTCCGCCGGGCGTGTACAGGATGTGGCGCGCCCGAACCTGCTCTCCTGGCCCCGTGTACGAGGTCGTGTCGATCTTGATCTCGCTCACCTCACGCTGGGCCGACGGCTTCGTCGTCGCATCTGAGGTGATCCGGGCCGAGAGGGCCTGGTCGATCAGGATCGCCCGGGCCGAGGCCCGATAGGCATCGACGCTGACCCCGGCGTCCTTCATCCGCTGGATGTAGCTCGCGTCGGTGGTCGCCGGGGCGATCCCGGTCACCGACCCGATCAGGTAGCTGCCGTCGGTCCCGGTGATCACGTCGGTCAGTCCGTTGAGCGGCAGCTTGAACACGGCGCTCACGAGGTTGGCATCCTGGCTGGCCCCGGACTGGCGGATCCAGCCCTGGTCGCCCCCGTTCGAGGCGGTCGCGTCGGTCGAGAACTGCCTGGCGACGGCGGCGAACGGCGTGCCGGCCTTGATCTGGGCGAGGGCCGAGTTGGCGGTCCGCTGCGCGATCGCCTTCTGGTTGGCGGTCGGCGTGCTGCCGCCGTCCGGGGTGACCTGGATCATCAGCACGTGGCGGGCCTCGGGCAGCGTCGCGTCGGCCTGGACCTGGGCGTCGACCTGGGCATCGGTCACCGTGATCCCGAGCGGGATCGACAGCTGGCGCTGGAGCTCGTCGTCAACCAGCGTGTCGACGATCGTCGAGGAGATGCTGTTCTCGGCCTGGGTCAGGTTCGAGTTCACCGAATCGAAGTCGGCCTGGCTGATCCGGCCGGCGGACAGGTCGTCGCGCAGGAGCGAGACCTGCTGGGTGAGCCGGAACAGGTCGACGTTGGCGGCCGCGCTGGCCTGGTCCTTGTTGATCGTGACGCCGTTGACGTTGGCGACCTCGGCCCAGTGAGCGCCGGCATACGACGCGACGGCGGCTCCGACCAGGGTCGCCGCGCCGAGCACGATGGCAATCCCGAAGCCGATGTTCATGTACAGGTGGCGCCGGCTCGATCGGTCGCTCGACGATCGGCGGCCGCGTGGCTGGGCCGGCTTGGCACGTTGCGTCATTCGCTTCGGTGGTCCTCTGGAACGCACGCCGGATCCGGTCGTGATCCACGTCGTGGCGGTGCGACATCGTACCGTACATCCGGGCGTCGCCTCACCGGGGCCGGCTCGATCGACGATCCGCCGCCGACCCGAGCCCCGCCTCAATCCCGATCGCCGGCCAGCCGATCGACCAGCTCCATCAGCCGGTCCGCCTCGCGATCCCAGGAGAGCTCCTCGATCCGGGCTCGAGCGAGGGCCACGGCGGCCGCCCGCCGGGCCGGGGCGTCAACCAGGCCGAGGAGCACGTCGGCGAGGTCCGCCGGCTCGCCCGGCCGATACGTGGCGACGGCTCCGTCGGGGAACAGCCGCTCGACGAGCGGCAGGCTCGAGGCGACGATCGGGCGGTCCATCGCCCCGTACTCGAAGACTTTGGTCGACAGGCTCATCTCGGTGAATCGGTTCAGCCTGGTCGGCGCCAGGCCGATGTCGGCCGCGGCGATGACGGCGGGAACCGCGGCGATCGGGATCCGGCCATGGAACCGGACGAAGCCGGCCAGCCCGAGCCGCTCGACCTGGTCCCGGAGCGCGGTCTCGGCATCACCCCGCCCGTAGATGTTGAGCTCGAAGCCGAGCTCCGGCCGGCGGGCCCGGACCAGGGCCAGTGCATCGAGGACGACATCGAGCTCGTAGACCGGCGTGAGTGCGCCGGCGTAGACCAGGCGCAGGACGCCGTCGGCCATGAACGGCCGCTCGGGCTGGGCGGCCGGATCGAAGTGGCGCAGGGCCGGGCTGTTGAGGATGACCGACACCTTGTCGCGGGGCACGCCGAGCGCCACCAGCCGGTCGGCGAGGGCGTCGTTGACGGTGATCACGGCACTGGCTAGCCCGATGCTGGCCCGTTCCTGGACCAGGAGCAGGCGGTGGGCGAGCCCGTTCGCCGCGCCGGGAAAGCGCATCTTGAAGAACTCCGGCATCGCTTCGTGGAGGTCGAGCAGGAGGGGCACCCCGGTCAGCCGCAGCGGCAACCCGGCGAAGACCAGGAAGTCGGGCAGGGAATGGACCTGGACGACGGCGTAGTGGCGGCCGCGCTGGGCTCGGCTCACCGCCCAGCCCGCCCGGACCAGAAACGACAGGTACTCCCGGAGGTAGGTCGCGATCCCGGCCCCCTGGTGCCGCTCGACGCCGAGCCGCCGGACCCGGACGCCGTCGAGAACCTCGTCGGCCGGCTCGCCGGCCCGTCGCAGGGCGTACACGTCCACCGCCCGGCCACGCTCGACGAGGGACTCGGCCTCCCGCCGGACGCGCGGATCCTCCTCGTAGTGGGAATGCGTGATCATGGCCACCGGGCGACGGGCCGATAGCGAGGAGGTCGTGTTCAGCGGGGCCGACCGCGACGGCCCACCCGGGCCCGGGCTCGGCGCAGGGCGAGCAGGACCGGATCGGGCAGGGCGGCCTTGGCCTTGTCGGTGAGCGTGCGCGGATCGCCCCGGTCGGCGATCGCAAGCGGCGTCAGCCCGAGCTGTCTGCGCAGGCCATTCTCGGCGTGCCGCTCCCGGGCGATCTCCTGCTCGAGCCGGGCAATGCGCGACTCGAGTCGCTCGATCTGGCGCTTGCCCTCGAGGCTGAACCAGTCCGGCAGGGTGCCCGGCCGAACCGGCGGGTAGTCGGCCTGGTAGAAGCGAAGCAGCTTCTGGGCGATCACCGGGGCGGCGTGGACGCGGGCGACGTACGGCCGGCCACGGGCTGCCAGCTCGCGCCGCTCGTCGATGTTCGCCACCAGGCTGCGCATCCGGTCGACGAACGTATCCGGATCCGCGCTCACCACGGGGGCATCCGGATACGCCTCTGCGACGGCGGTCTGGATATTGGCCACGGCGACCCGGCTGGACGCCATCGCCTCGATCGAGACGACCTCGTAGTCGCCGGTCAGCAGGTTGTCGACGACGACGTCGGCGGACTGGATCGCCCGACGGGCCTCATCGTGAGAAACGCCCTCGAGCAGCCGGAAGTCGACCTCCACACCCTCATCGGCGAGCCGCCTCATACCGGCGATGACGTACTCGGTGCCCTTCGTTCCTCGCCGGGACGGGACATGCAGCACGATCGGGTTGGCGCGCTGCTCGGGCGCCTGCTCAAGCCACCCCTCCAGGTCGATCACCCGCTCGATCACTTCAGCCTCGGGCACGAAATGGCGATAGTCGATCGATTGAATGAACATCCGGTTGGCGTAGGTCCGGATTGCCTCGATCACCTTTTCCGTCCGGTCATCGTCGGACGCAATGTCCGAGTGGCGGTAATAGCTCCACGGATTGACCTGCTCGTGGATCCGCCGGATCCGGATATCGGAGCCGTGGAAGGTAAAGAAGACCTTCTTGTCCAGCATCCGGTAGATCGGCAGGTCCCAGAAGGCCGGTACGCCGCCCCACGCGTTCGGGAAGAACGTCCTGGCGAAGTGAAAATGGATGATGTCGAAGCGATCGATCGCTTCGAGGAACGTCCGCCAGAAGACGGTCGGATCGCCCTGTTTCAGGTCGATCCGGCGATCCACCGGGTAGCCGAACGGGCTCGGACCGTACTCCCATAGCTCGGCGTCATGGCCGAGGCGCCGGAGGGCCTTGACGATGTCGCCGGGCTGGTTCGCGATGTTCTTGGCGGCGTGGAGGATTCGCATCAGATCGGCAGGCCAGTCATCGGCCGCATTGTCGGGCACGGCGCGACTTCGCGTCATCACCCCGGGTCGGCGATCATGGACCCATGCAGCCCGAACCACCGGCCGACGAGGGCCCCGACAGCCTGCAACAGGCAACAGACCGGTCCGACGAGCCGTCCAGGAAGGCGGTCCCCGGTGTCCAGGCGGCCGAGGTTGATCAACCGACCGATGACCAGGAACCATTGACATACCGACCGGCGGAGTTCTGGAACGAACGCCTTCGCCAGCATTTCGACATGGTCGGCGTCGGCTACCGGCGACTTGGCAGTCCCTTCAATCGGGCGCTCTATCGTCAGCGGCTGGTGGTTCTTGACCGAGCGCTCTCCCGATTCCACATCAGGTCGGCCGAGGTGGATGTCGTCGAGCTCGGACCGGGAACCGGCTTCTACATCGAGTTCTGGAAGGCGCGACGGATCCGCTCGCTTCTCGGCCTCGACATTGCCGCAGTCGCCGCCGAGCGACTGGCTCGTCAATACCCTGAGTTTCGCTTCGCAGAGGCGGACGTGACCGAGCCCTGGCCGGCGGCCGACGCATCGGCCGATATCGTGACCGCATTCGACGTGCTCTTCCACATCACCGACGACGACCGGTTCGCGGCCGCGATCAGCGAGGCCGGCCGGGTGACGCGGCCGGGGGGGACACTGCTCATCTCCGACCTGTTCCTCCACAGCCAGCCGTTTCGGACGTTCCACCAGGCCAGCCGGACCCTCGAGCAGTACCGGGCCGCGTTGGATCGGGCCGGTTTTGAGATCCGCGGGCGGTTGCCGATCTTCGTGACGATGCATCCGGCCCTGGACCTGCCGGCGGGCCCCGCGAGCCGGCTGGCAGCCCGCTGGTGGGACTGGCTCGAAGAGCGTCTGAGCTCCGAGCCGAGGCGGGGCTATCGCCTCGGTCGAGTCCTCGGCTGGGTCGACCGCGGCCTGACCAAGGTAGGGCCAGGCGGACCGTCGACGGAACTCCTCGTTGCCCGGCGGCGCGCCCCGTAGGAAGCTTCCTGGGTACCCCCGGCGGACCGACCAGCCCCTCATGTTAGGATTCCGGCCGTATGACAATCACGACCGGGACGGTACGCCGGGTTCAGACGCGCGCTCGCCCGGGACCGATCCCACTGGTCGTCGAGGGCATCAGCGAGATCTGGTCTCGCCGGCAGCTTGCCCGTTACCTCGTTCAAGCGGAGATGATCAAGCACGGAGCAAACACCGTGCTCGGCAACATCTGGTGGGTGCTCGATCCCCTCCTCCAGATGGCCGTCTACGTCATCTTCGTGGCGGTCATCCTGGGCAAGGGCGGCGCGGACTATCCGCTGTTCGTGTTCTCGGCGATCCTGCCCTGGAAGTGGTTCTCGACGAGCATCAACGACGCGATCACGTCGGTGACGTCGCGCGAAATCGGTCATCAAACAGGTGAAGTTCCCGACCATCGTCCTGCCCGTGGCCTCGAATGCCAGCGGTGTCGTGAGCTTCGTATTCGGGCTGGTGCCCCTCCTGGCGATGATGATCCTGTTCTACTCAGACCGGCTGACGCCATACCTGCTGCTCATTCCTGTCGTCGCCTTCGTCCAATTCACATTCACGATGTCGATCTGCGTGGTCGCGGCGGCGATCAACGTCTTCTTTCGTGACCTCGCCAACCTGGCCCGACATCTCCTGCGGCTGTGGTTCTACCTGTCGCCGGCCCTGTACGCGACGAAGGATCTTGACCCGGCCAAGTACGGGATCCTCGCTCAGCTCTACCGGGCCAACCCGTGGGTCGCCTTGTTCGAGTCGTACCACGACCTGATCTATGCCGGTCCGGCTGGCGTTCCAGGCCAGCCCGACTGGACCGGCCTTGGGCTCCTATTCGTCGCCTCGATCGGACTGCTCGCGATCGCCACGCTGATCTTCAAGCGGCTCGAACCTGCCTTCGCCAAGGTGATCTGAGATGGTTTCGCTGCTCCGCAGACCACGCTCCGAGTTCAATCCTGCCGTGAGACCAGCGCGATCCGGTGGACAGGCTGGGCAGGCCGGTCCTGGCTACATGATCGACGTCCAGGATCTGGGGATCCGCTATGACCTTCGCCTCACCAGGAAGACGACCATCCGGGGAGCCTTCCGGAACCTGACCCGGATCTCCCGCCAGGATCATTCGTTCTGGGCGCTCAGGAACGTCAGCTTCCGTGTCGCCCACGGTGAAAGCCTGGCGGTGATCGGCCCGAATGGAGCCGGCAAGAGCACGTTGCTTCAGGTCCTGGCCGGCATCCTGACCCCGAGCGAGGGCCGGATCGAGGTTGTTGGCAACATCTCGACCCTGCTGACGCTCGGAGCGGGCTTCGACCTCGAACTGAACGGGCGCGACAACATCCTGCTGGCCGGCGCATTCATGGGCATCGATCGTCAGGAGATGCGCGAGCGCCTGCCGGGCATCATCGAATTTGCCGACATCGGCCAGTTCATCGACGCTCCGATCCGGACCTACTCATCGGGCATGCGCGCCCGGCTCGGCTTCTCGATCGCGACCGCCGTCGACCCGGACGTCCTGATCATCGACGAGGTCCTCGGGACCGGCGACGCCGTCTTCCGGGTGAAGAGCCAGCGACGGGTGCTCGAATTGGCCAAAGCCGCCAAGGGAATCGTAATGGTCACCCACGACCTCCACTGGGCCGAGGAGTTCTGCAATCGGGCGATGCTCCTGGAAAAAGGTGAGGTCATTGCCGAGGGCAAGCCGCTTGATGTCGTCGCGCTTCACCGTGAACGATCCGAGCGAGCGCGACTCGAGCGTGAGGCGGACATCGCCCGGCAGCTGGCTGCCGCTGCACTCTGACCCGGCCGCGAATCAGCAGGTCGGAATCATCAGGTCGGCGGGACGAGGCGTCGGACGAGGGCGAGGTACGCCTCGACTGCCGTCTCCCAGTTGTACCGCTCCCGGGTGACCGCCAGGCAGCGCTCGCGCATTGCCGACCGCTCGGCCGGTGGCCGGTCCACGATCGAGGCCAGGGCCCGGGCAAGGTCGACGGGGTCGGCCGGATCGGCGGTCGCCCCGAGGTCGTCCGCCGCCAGGATCCCGGCCATCACCTCGAGCTCGCGTCCGACGACCACCGGGGTACCCGCGGTCAGGCTCTCCCAGAACTTGTTGGGCGTGGACAGGCGCTGGTTCAACGAGTTCGCCGGTACGGCCACGATCGAGACGTCGGCCGAGGCGGTCCACTCCGGGACGGCGTCGGGGTGGACCGGGGGGAGCGTGAAGTGCCGGCCGGCAAAGCGGGGATCCCGGTCGCGCGCCCGGAGCCGATCCAGCCAGGTCCCGAAGCCGAGCAGGACCAACGCCGCGTCGGGCAGGCGGAGCACCGCCTCGGCCGCCTCGTCGAGGCCCTTCTGCTCGGCCAGCTTGCCCAGGAAGAGCACGACGGCTCGCTCCGGCGGAATCCCGGTCGCGTCGCGCAGGTGCGTCGGGCGGACGTCGGGAGCCGTCCAGCGTGGCTGGCAGTTGAGCAGGACGGTCGGGGCTTCGGCGATCGGCCAGGATCGGGCCAGGTGGTCGGCGAGCGGCTGGTTGACGGTGACAATCGCGTCGACCGCCCGGATCCAGCGTCGCTCGCGGACTCCGTGGACCAGCCGGACGGCGCCGGGCAGGTCCGCGTAGACCTGGCTGTCGAGCTGGACGTCGATGACGTCGTAGATCACCCGGCCGGATCTGCCCGCATTCCGCGCGGATGCTGCCAGGTCGAGGGCGACACCGACCGCCCGGTAGCCGCAGGCATGGTACAGGTCGGCCGGCTCGACCTCCCGCCGAAGCGTCCGGTACCAGCCTCGATCGGCCTCCGGCCAGAGCGCCACCTGGCGCGCCTGGTGCACCCCCGGCAGGCGGCTGGCGCCCGACTCCCGCTCCGGGACGTAGCGCCGGATCACGACCTCGCCGTCGCGCTCCTCGCGCGGAACGCCCGGCTCGAGGACCGCGGCGATCTCGACCTCGTAGCCCGCCCCAGCCAGGCTGCGAGCGATCCGGAGCGCCCGGGAATACGGGTTCGCGGGGCTCGGGACGAGGACCACGGCTCGCGGCCGGCGGATCACCACGGGCGGTGGGTCAATCGCTCGAACTCGGCGAACAGCCGGGCCGACTGGACCTCCCAGTTATACGTGCCGTGGGCGGCCGCCAGGATCCGGGCGCGCCGGGCGCGCCGCTCGGGTTCAGGCGCCCGGAGGACGTCGTTCAGGCCGGCTGCGATCGAGGCCGGGTCGGCCGGGTCGATGAGCCGGCCGGCGTCGATCGAGCGGACGATCGGGGCCATCCCGGGCAGGTCCGAAGCCACGATCGGAACGCCCACCGCCATCGCCTCGAACAGCTTGTTGGGAGTCGTGAGGCGGTGGTTCAGGGTGGTCGGGAGGATCGGCATGGCCGCAACGTCGGCCGATGCGACCCACTCGAGCAGCTCGGAGGGCGCCACCGCCGGCAGGATCCGGACCAGGCCGTGGGTCGCCGGATCCGCGGCGATCGCCTCGTAGCGGGCGGCCAGCGGCCCGAAGCCGAGCAGGACGAGGACGGCGCCGTCGACCCGGGGAACCGCTGCGATCAGCTCCTCGATTCCCCGCTCGGCGGTGAACCCGCCGTGGTAGAGCACGATCTTCGTGTCCGGAGCCAGGCCGAGCGCAGCGTGGATCCGGCGCGGGGGCCGGTCCGCCGGAGTGGTTCGGGGCGGGCAGTTCAGGATCGCCACCGGCAGCGGCACGTCGAGCCGGCGGGCCAGCTCACGGGCATAGGCGTCGTTGGCGGTGACGACCGAATCGGCCCGCTGGGCCGCCCATCGCTCGTAGTGCGCGATCACCGCCCGGGCCGGGCCGGGCAGGGCCATGAGCGCCGTCGAGGCGAGGTAGATGTCGCCCGCGTCGTAGATCACCGGGACCCGGTCGCGCCCGCCGAGGGCCAGGCCGGTTCCGATCCCGAGGTAGTGGTAGGCCATCACCAGGTCGGCCGGTGGGCTGACCCGGACCGCCTCGAACCGGCCGGCACGAATCTCGAGCAGGCGGCCGATGCCCCGGCGTGGTCGGGCGGGCTCGCCGGCTCGCCGCCGTCGGATCCGGTTGCGGACCCCGGCCGGCAGAGGCAGGCCCTCGCGAGGATCGGACGCGATCCGGACGATCCGGTAGCCGGCCGGATGATGCTCCTCGATCGCCAGCCCCGGCGCCCAGCGGGCGATCACCGTCACCTGGTGCCCGCGCGCCGTGGCGCTGCTGGCGATCCGGTACGTTCCCGAGTGGAACTGGGCGGTCGTCGGCGTGACGATCGTCAGGCGCTGCGACAGAGCCCCGCCGGCACTCACGCCGGGCGACCGGCCTCGAGGGCGGCTACGATCGCCTCGGCCGCCCCGGCCGGTTCGATCCGAAGCCCGGCGGCACGGCGGACGGCGGCCTCCGGCGCGCTGGCGCGGGGCGCGAGCCGGGCGAGGGCGTCGGCGGCCCGGTCACGGTCGAGCCCGACCACGACCATCCGGCCGCGCGCCTGCTCGACCAGCTCGAGCCACTCGGTCGTGCTGCGCAGGATCAGGCAGGGCACCCCCAGCCAGGCCGCTTCGCGCTGGACGCCGCCGGAGTCGGTCAGGACGGCGGCGGCGTGGAGCTGCAGGGCCAGCGTGGTCCGGTAGCCCTGCGGATCGATCACCCGGATCGCCGGGCCGAGGCGGATCCCTGCGGCGTGGAGGGCGCGGGCGGTTCCCGGGTGGAGGGCGATGATGACCGGCCGCTCGTTCGAGGCAACGGCCCCGAGCAGGTCGGCCCAGGCCCGCAGCGCCCCGGGTTCGCGATTCTCCGCCCGGTGAACCGTGGCGAAGAGGTAGCCGCCCGGCGTCAGCCCGGGAACCGGCAGGGCGAGACGCTCGGCGATCGCGGCCAGGATCGCGGGATCGCGAATGACCGGCCCGACCCGGGCGGCGAGGTCCTGCATCAGGTCACCGACCACGATCGCGCCCCGGCGGATCCCCTCGGCGGCGAGGTTGTCGACGGCGGACCGGGTCGGCGCGAACAGCCAGTCGGCCAGGTGATCGGCGACGACCCGGTTCAGCTCCTCGGGCATCCGCCGGTCGAAGCTGCGCAGGCCGGCCTCGACGTGGGCCAGCGGCAGGCCGATCTGGGCGGCCGCCAGCGAACCGGCGAGGGTCGAGTTCGTGTCGCCGTAGACGATCACGACGTCCGGCCGGGTGGCCACCAGGATCGGTTCGAGCCGCTCCAGCATCTCCGCCACCTGCCGAGTCGCGCTGCCACCGCCGACCCCGAGAACGTGATCCGGCCGGGCCAGGCCCAGCTCCTCGATGAACGCCCCCGCCATCGCGTCGTCGTAGTGCTGGCCGGTATCGATGAAGACCTCTTCGTGGCGGGCTCGCAAGAGTGGCTGGAGGACCGCCGCCTTGATCAGCTGGGGTCGCGTCCCGACCACGCTGGCGATCCGCATCAGCGGGCGGCAGCCTCCAGCGGATGGCGCCGGCCAGCCGGTACGCCCACGCCTTGGTAGGCGACCCGCTCGGGCAGGTCGAGACCGCGCAGGCTGTTGCGGCCGTCGAACAGGACCTCGGCCGCCGGGAAGAGGTCGAAGTCGAGGCTGGCGAAGAGCGGGTCGGCCGTCTGGGTGATGATCGCCCGAGCGTCACTGGGCGTGCCCCAGCGGTACGGGCTGGCCGCGCTCCGGTCGATCTCGGCCGCGCTCAGGAGCGGGTCGTAGGCCGACACGACGGCGCCGTGGAAGGCAAGCCGCTCGATCAGCGGCAGGGCCCGAGAGTAGGCCAGCTCCTTGACCCCCTCGCGGTAGGTCAGGCCGAGAACGAGGACGGGCACGCCCTCGAGGCCGCCGAGCGCCTTCTGGATCGTCCGGATCGCCAGGCCGATCTGGCCGTCGTTGACCCGCCGGCTCAGCTCGACCAGCTCCATCTCGGGCGCCCGGCTGAGCAGGAAATGCGGGATACACCGGGATGCAGTGCCCGCCGACGCCGAGGCCCGGCTGGTGGATGTGGCTGTACGGCTGGCTGTTGGCGGCGGCGATCACCTCCTGGATGTCGACGCCGACCCGGTCGGCGTACCGGGCGAACTCGTTGGCCAGGGCGATGTTCACGTCGCGATAGGTCGTGTCGGCCAGCTTGCTGAACTCGGCGGCTTCGGCCGAGCTCATCAGGACGACCTCGGCATCCAGGACGGAGCCGTAGAAGGCTGCGGCGCGGGCGCCGGATCGGGGACCCAGGCCGCCGACGAGCTTCGGATACATCGCCAGGTTCTTGAGCGCCGAGCCGCTGTACAGGCGCTCGGGTGAGAAGGCGACGAACAGGTCGCGCTCGACGGTCAGGCCGCTGACGGCCTCGAGCCGCGGGCCAAACCGGTTGCGCGTGTCGCCGACCGGCAGGGTCGTCTCGAAGATGATCGTCGAGCCGGCGTGGACGCCGGGTGCGATCGACTCGACGGCCGCGTCCATGTAGCGGTAGTCGGGTTGCTGCTCGTCATCGAGCATGACCGGCACGATCAGGACCACGACGTCGGCCCAGGCGGCGGCGGCCGCGCCATCGAGCGTCGCTCGGAGCCGGCCCGCGGCGTGGGCCGCTGCCACTCCTTCGGTCAGGCCCGGCTCCTCGGTGACGTGGTTGCGGCCGGCATTGATCGAGTCGACTACCGCCGGCTGGACATCGACCGCGGTGACGTCCCAGCCGTGACCGCTGAACTGGACGGCCAGCGGCAGGCCCATCTTGCCGGCGCCGACGATCGCGACCCGGCCGACGGTCATCCGGGCTGCCGGTCCACGGCGAGACCGCATGGGGCGCGCCGTGGCGGCACGGCCGGGTGGGCAGCTCGATCGAGCCACCGAGCAGGCTGGGTGCGGCGCTGGATGGGTGATTCGTGATGGTCATGCGCGGGCGAGCCTCTCGGACACGTGGGACAGGTCGATCGGGTGGCCGCTGTCGGCCGCCTGGAGCAGGGAGGTCGCGATCGCGACGGCCCACAGGCCGTCCTCGACGTCGACCACCGGCCGGCCGCCGTTCCGGACGACGGCCAGGAACGCGTCGAGCTCGGCCGCCAGCGGCTCGGCGTTGACGACCGGAAGCTCGGCGACGTCGCCGGTGAAGTTCGGAGCATAGCCGGAGATCAGGTCGGGGACCTCGACGTTGGCCCGGGTGAAGGTGAGCCGCTGGGTCAGATAGTCGAGCTCGAACATCCCCTCCTCGCCCACGACCGTCAGCTCGCGCCGCTTGGCCGGCGTGAGCCAGTTGACGTCGAGCATCCCCGTCGCGCCCGACGGGAAGCGCAGCAGGCCGAACAGGAGATCCTCGTGGCTGGCGTGGATCCGCTGGGCAAGCTCGGCATAGACCCGGTCGGGTCGCTCGCCGGCCACCCACGACAGGATGTCGGCGTCGTGGGTCGCCAGGTCGATCGTCACCCCGACGTCGCGGATGCGGGCCGGGAACGGGCCGGCGCGCCGGCTCGTGATCGCGTAGATCGTGCTCAGCCAGCCGGCCCCGAGGAGGCGGCCGAGCTCGAGGACCGCCGGATTGAACCGTTCGACGTGGCCGACCTGGACGACGGCTCCACGGTGGCGGGCGGCGGCCACGATCTCGACGCACTCGTCGAGGCTGGCGGCGAGGGGCTTCTCGACGAGGACGGCCAGGCCGCGCTCGATCGCGGCGAGGGCGAGCGTCCGGTGGGTGGTCGTCGGGGCGGCCAGGACCACCGCGTCGAGGTCGGCCTCGGCGATCATCGCCAGCGGATCGGCGTAGCCGACGACCTCTACTTCGCCGTCCGATCCGCCGACAGCGGCCGCGAGCATGTCCGGGGCTGGATCGGCGACCGCGGCCAGCCGGCAGCCCGGTCGGGCGCGCAGGACCCGGAGATGGTTGCGTCCCATCGAGCCGAGCCCGGCGAGACCGACCCGGAGCTCGCGCCCCGAGCCGACCGGCCGCCAGGCTTCGGTCATGAGGCGACCGTCTCGACCGCAGCCCCCGCGTGACGGCGGACGCTCGCCCGGAGGGCATCGATCACGGTCTGCTGCTCGGCGTCGGTGAGGCCCGGGAACATCGGCAGGGCCAGCGTGTGGGCGGCCGCGGCATCGGTCACGGGCAGGTCGGCGTGCAGCCCCCGCTCGAGGATGTACGCCTGACGATGAACTGGAATCGGGTAGTAGATGTCGGCCCCGACACCTGCCGCCCGGAGCTCGTCGACGATCGCATCACGCGCGGCGCCGACGTTCACGGTGTACTGGTGGAAGACGTGGGCCCGGCCGTCGGGCGTCACCGGCGTCCGGACGGGCAGGTCGGCGAAGGCCCGGTCGTAGGTTGCCGCGATCGCCTGCCGGCGGGCGGTATTGCGGTCGAGCTTGGCCAGCTGGACCAGCCCGATCGCCGCATTGATGTCGGTCATCCGGTAGTTGTAGCCGAGCATCTCGAACTGGTACCGGGCACGCATCCCCTGGTTGCGGTACAGCCGGAGCCAGTCGGCGAGGTGATCGTCGTCGGTGGTGACGAAGCCGCCCTCACCGGTCGTCAGGTTCTTCGTCGCGTACAGGCTGAAGGCGCTCGGTCCGAAGCTGCCCGACCGGCGGCCGCGGAAGGTGGCCCCATGGGCCTGGCAGGCATCCTCGACGACGACCAGGCCGTGGCGGTCGGCGAGTGCCTGGATCATGTCCATGTCGGCCACCAGGCCGAACAGGTGGACCGGCACGATCGCCCGGGTCCGGGGGCTGATCGCGGCCTCGATCCGGGCTGCATCGATCAGGTAGGTGTCCGGTTCGATGTCGACGAAGACAGGCGTCGCCCCGGTTGACAGGATCGCGTTGGCCGTGGCCGCGAAGGTGTGCGAGACGGTGATCACCTCGTCGCCCGGGCCGAGGCCGATGCCGGCGAAGATCGACATCAGGGCCAGGGTGCCGTTGCTCGTTGCGATCGCGTGCTTGACCCCGCAGTACTCCGCCCAGCGGGCCTCGAGCTCGGCGACCCGCTTGCCCTGGGCGATCATCCCGGAGCGCAGGACGTCGCTGACCGCGCCGACCTCTTCTTCACCGATGTCAGGGCGGGCGATCGGGATCATCCTTGGGCTCCTTGGTGCTGGCCGACCCGTTCGAACAGGGTGTCGGCTTCCGGGTTATAGCGGTAGTGGCGGCCGCAGGCGGGGCAGGCGAGCTCCGGATTGGCCGAATAGGCGGCCGGCTCGGCCGGCGCCTTGCGCCCCTCCGCATCGAGGAGGCGGGAGCCGCAGGCACAGACCCAGCCGATCCGATGGGCGGGACTGCCGGCCATCAGGGCGAAGTCTGCCACGTCGCGGGTAACGATCCCCCCCGCCCCAATGGTCGCAAACCGACCGACGGTGGTACCGGCCACGACCACCGCGCCGGCCCCGATCGAGCAACCCGTCCTGAGCAGGATCGGCGAGACCGTCCAGTCCTCGGCCCGGGCAAGTGCGCCGTCGGCGGTGATCGCCCGGGGGTAGCGGTCGTTGGTCAGGATGGCGTTGGGTCCGATGAAGACCCCGTCCTCGATCGTCACGCCGTGGTAGATCAGGGCGAGGTTCTGGACCTTGACCCGGTCGCCGAGGATGACGCCTTCGTCGATGAACGCATCCCGGCCGATGACGCACTCCGCCCCGATCCGCGCGCCCGCCCGGATCTGGGCGCGGTGCCAGACGCTCGTTCCGGCGCCGATCTCGACGTCTGCCTCGAGGTCTGCCGAGGGGTGCACGCGCGCGGAGGGATCGATCACGTCGGGGACTGCTCCCGTGCTCGGAATCGGGCCGGACGGCAATCTTCCGACCGACGGCTCAACCGACTGGCGAGTATACCGGAGGGCGTGCCGCGCTCAGGTGCCGGCTCCGGATCAGCTGCGCCGGCTCCGGATCAGGCCGATGACGAGGCCGGCCGCCGCCCCGAACGCGAGCGCCCCGCGCCAGTCGAGCAGCGTCCTGGCGTCACCCTCGACGCGTGCCGCAAGGACGATGGCGGCACCCGAGTTGGGACCGAACTGGACGCGGTTGGCGATCAGGTTCCGGACGCCGGACATCTCGAAGGTGGCGTCCCGGGCAATCACCGCCCCGACCACGCCCTGGCGCACCGTAAGCTGGTCGGCCATCGCCGCACCGACCGCGCCGAGCTCGACCGAGAGCTTCCCGGCCCGCACGGCGCCGACGCCACCCTGGCTCACCGAGGCGTTCGTGACCGTCAGCGCAGCGATGCCGCCCTGGTGGATCGAGAGCTGGCTGGCGCCGGCCGGCGTTGCCGGCGCCTCCCCGGAGGCGGTTCCTTCCGCCGGCGCGGCCTCTGACGATGCTTCGTTCGGGGCCGCCGGATCGGCCATCACCGGCACGGCGACGGCCCGCCGGACGACGGTCGTGCGTTTCGTGGGCGCGGCACTCGAGGCTGCGTCGACGTTCCTGGGGCGGGCGGCGCGCTTCGGGCGCGCTGAGGTCTCGTCTGTCATGTTCGTCTCTCCGAATGTGTGTCCTCAGACTACGCCGTTCAGGGATAGAGCCGACGCTTGGGGATCCGAACCCGCTCGGGCCGGGCAGGCTTACGCCGGGAATCGGGGCGATTCCGGCGCGAGATGAGGCTGGCCGGCCCCGGTTTGTGCACGAACCCCGGCTCTGCACAGGGGGATGGCGCTCGAAGGCCGCGCCCGACCCCACCCAACCGCACCCGACCCCACCCAACCGCACCGCGGCCCCGAAATCGATGCATCGGCTATTCTCCGCGACGTGATCGGACGCGGCAGCCAGGGTCGTCACGTCGGACTGGCGATCGCCTGCGCGATCCTGCTGGTGGCCTGTTCCCCGGCGAAGCCCACCACGGCGCCCACCGCTTCCGGCCCGACCGGCCTGGTCGCCAGCCCGTCGCCGAGCGGCCCGTCCCTCCCGCCGACGGCCAGTCCGACGGTCGCACCCGCGACGCCCTCGCCGACTCCGACGCCCGTCCCGACGCCGGTCCTCGTTCCGGCGCCGCTGACCGGGGAGCTGGTCACCCCCGCCCAGGCGGCCCTCCATCCGATCGCGGTGATGATCGACGACCTCGGCCCGGCCCGGCCCCAGTCGGGCCTGAGCGAAGCCTCGATCGTGTGGCAGGCCCCGGCCGAGGGCGGGATCCCACGCTACATGGCGATCTTCGCCGAGACCGTCCCGACCGACGTCGGGCCCGTTCGCAGCGCGCGCTACTACTTCATCACCTGGGCGGCCGAGTACAAGGCCGTGTACGTCCACGCCGGCGGCTCACCCCAGGCCCTCTCCACCCTGCTGGCCCAGGGCAACGGCAAGCTCGTCTACAACGCGGACGAGTTCCGCTACGGCAACTCGTTCCGCAGGATCTCCAGCCGGGCCGCCCCACACAACCTGTACTCGACCGGCTCGCAGCTGCGCCGGCTGGCCACGACGATCGGGGCGAAGGCGCCTCCGACGCCGATCTGGACGTTCAACGCCCCGGCCCCCCTGGCCGACCGTCCGAGGGGTGGCAGGATCACCTTCGCCTACCCCCACAACTCGATCCGCTACGACTACGACCGCCTGACGAACACCTACCTCCGATCCGTCACCGGGGAGGGCCCCGAGGTCGACGCCGCGACGAAGCAGCGGATCGCGCCGACGAACGTCGTGATCATGTGGATGAAGTTCGGCCCGCTCAACGACGGAGAAGCGTACAAGCACCGTCTCGAGGCCACGGTCGTCGGCAGCGGCCCGGCCTGGATCGCGACGAACGGCCACACCGTGAAAGGCACCTGGAAGAAGACCTCGACCGGCGGACCGACGCTCTTCTACAGCTCGTCGGGCCAGCAGCTCAGCCTGACGGTCGGCCAGACGTTCGTGAACGTCCTGACCTGGGGCACCCCGGTCAGCGTCCACGATGGGTCGCCCGTCCCGCCCTACCTCGGCCCGGGTCGGGAATAGGGGTCCGGGCGACGATCAGGGGCCGCCCGGGCGACGATCAGATCCCGGTGACCTCGTCCTCCGGCGACCGCCGCGCGCCGACGTTCGTGTAGACCACCCGGGTTGCCCGGGCGACGTCGGCCCATGTCCGGCGGCTCGGGCCGGTCCTGCTGAGTGCGTCGGCCCGCAGTCGCGACCACAGGCCGTCATCCGTCCAGGCCGCGGCGATCGCCGCGGCCAGGCGGTCAGGGTCGCGCGGTTCGACGAGGATGCCGGCCCCTCCGACGATCTCGGGCAACGCCCCGACGGCGCTGGCGATCAGCGGCGTGCCGGCCGCGAGGCTTTCGATCGCGGGCAGGCCGGCGGCCTCGCTGATCGAGGGCAGGATCGCCGCCCGGGCACCGCCGACGAGCGCCGCGAACCGCTCCACGGAGAGGGCGGGCGCGTAGGCGAGGAGATCGCCGACCCCCTCGCGCGCCGTGGCCCGGGCGAGCGCGGCGCGATCATCGGGCGAGGCACCCATCAGCAGGACCCGGGGCGGCCAGGCGACGGCCGGGTCGAGTCCGTCGGGACGGCCCGCGGCGGCCAGCCGGCGGAGCGCGCCCAGGAGCGAACCGAGGTCCTGGCGGGCATCGTAGCGGCCGGGATAGACCAGGTAGCGCTCGGGCAGGCCCAGACGCTCGCGGTCCGGACGCGGATCGCCACCGGCTCCGGGGACCTCGGAGGAGCCGGCCCGAGCGCGCCGCGGGCCTGCGGCCGAGGCCGGGGAGCGTTCCCCTGGTGACGGTCGGAAGGCGGATCGAGCGGCCAGGGGGATGACGACGAGGCGGTCCGCCCGAATGTGGAGGAGCTCGCGGGCGGCGCGGGCGGTCGCCTCGGTGCCGACGATGATCGCTGCGGCGTCACGCAGGATCCGCCCGCGCAGCCGCTGCCCGAACGCCGCCGCCGGGCTGCGCTGGTAGACGTCGGGCAGCTCCCACGGGGCAACGTCGAGGAGGGTGACCACGACCGGCAGGCCCGAGCCGATCGGGATCGCCCCGGCCGCCGTGTGGAAGACGGACCCGGCCGCGCCTCCCTGCTCGGCCCACCAGGCCGATCCGATCGTGGCGCCCCGGAGCAGGAACGGATCGACGGTCAGCGCGGCGGAGCGAAGCAGGTGGCTGGGCGGCATCCGGCGTCGGGCGGCGACGTCCAGGTGGCTGAATGCCTCGGTCGGATCGGGTCGGTGCAAGCCGACCAGGAAGGCGAACGATTCGCCCTCGATCGGTGCGGCATCGTAGGCGGCCAGCAGCTCGCCGAGGTAGATCGCCGTCACCGGCCCGCGGGCGGGATCCTCGAGCGGCCGGGTGTCCATCACGATCCGCAGCCCGAGCGGGTCGGGGTCGGGAGTCCGGGACGATCGCGGCGCCGCCGCCCGGGGCGAGCCGGAGGTCACGCCGCGGGTCTGGCCGGACCCCGGCCCCGGAGCTCGTCCCAACGAAGCTTCAGCACGACGATCAGCGCCTCGCCGATGATCCGGCGCGACATCTTCGACTGGCCCAGGCGCCGGTCGCGGAACGTGATCGGAACCTCCCGGACCCGCGCCCCGAGTCGACTTGCCCGGAAGGTCATCTCGATCTGGAAGACGTAGCCGCCGGCGTGGACGCCGTCGGCCGGGATCCGGGCCAGGGTCTCCGCCCGCCAGGCCTTGAAGCCGCCAGTCAGGTCGTGCGGGCCGAGGCCCAGGACGGCCCGGGCGAAGATGCTTCCACTGCGCGAGATGACCCTCCGGCCGAGACCCCAGTCGGTGACGCCGCCGCCGGCGCAGTAGCGCGAGCCGATCACGAGGTCGGCCGTGGCGTCGGCGATCGGCCCGATCAGGGCCGGCAGGCTGGCTGGGTCGTGCGACCAGTCGGCGTCCATCTGGACGAGGATCTGCGCCCCGCTGTCGAGGGCCACCCGGAACCCGTCGAGGTAGGCCCGGCCGAGGCCCTGCTTCGACCGGCGGTGGCGGACCCGAACGCGCTCGTCCGCCGCGGCCAGGCCGTCGGCCAGCTCGCCCGTCCCGTCGGGCGAGCCGTCGTCGACGACCAGGAGGGTCGCCGACGGCAGCTGGGCCAGGATCGCCGCGGCGATGCCGGGCAGGTTCTCGGCCTCATTGAACGTCGGGAGGATGACCCACGTTCCGGGTCGGGGATCGGACGCCATCCGCCAAGTGTACGGGGCGACGGCGCGCCCGCCCGTCAGCGCAGGCGCAGGGCCCCCGGCCAGATTGCGCCGCTCGAGGCCCGCGCGGAGCCGCCGGGCTGGCCGAGCGTGACCGGCTGGTACGGGGACGCAACGCTGGCAACGACGTCGCCCGTGAGCACGGTCATGTCGCCGCTGATCGCCCGGCCGAAGTGCTCGTTGCCCGTGAGATTGGGATCGGGATCGAGCTGGACGGTCGCCCAGCTGTTGCGAATCGAGGCCGACACCTGGAAGTCGTGGTTCGATGTCGGGAAGTCCTGCCAGAGCTGCCCGATCGCCTGGTGGGTCGTGAACAGCTCGTCGATGTAGCCGCCGGCCCCGCCGCCCCAGCCGCCGCTGTCGTAGACCTCGGAGATGACCGCCCGCGCGCCCGTCCGCAGCCAGCCGGCGCCCATGTTGTCGACGCGCAGCCGGGCCACCGCAAACGTCGGAGCCGGGTTCTGGGGCTCCGAGTTGCCGGCCGAATAGCACAGGTGGGCGAGGATCACGACCGCGTTCGGGGCCAGCCGGATGTACTTCGCCAGCGTCGCCTCGCCGTAGTACTGGGTCGTGCTGTTGTCGGTCGTGTTGCCGGGCGGGTTCAGGCCGAGGCCGTCGACCGAAGCGGGGATGTTGTTGATGTCGAAGGTCGGGTGGTAGGGGCTGGTCAGGCCGTTGCCGTGGCCCATGTACACCACGATCGAGGCACCCTGCAGGGCGGGTTCGACGTTCGCCCAGGTCGCATGCGGCGAGTAGATCGTGACGACGTTCGAGGTGTACTTGCGGGCTTCGCCGGCGGCCTGGTTCGCATCGCTGATGTAGCTCGGAGTCACGCTCGCGACCGGGCCGACGATGATCACGACCTTGGCCGTCGACAGGGTCGAGGCGGCAACGGCCGGCACGAACGCGCCGAGGCTGACGAGGAAGGCGAAGGTCAGGGCGCCGACGAGCTTGCGCAATGGGAGTCTCCGAGCTTTCGCGGACTGGCCCGTGGCCTGCGCCACGGACCGATGACCGAGGGCTGCCTCAGACTCCCGGATGAGGTCGCCCGACTCAATGCCGACATGGTCCCGGGCCGGACTGGCCCCATCGTCCGAGTGGCCGGTCGGAACGGCACAGTCGGGCGGCGTGCGGTGGGGTTGGCTGTGGTCGGCGCTGGCGCGCCGTTCGGTGCCAAGGTAACGGATCGCGGCGCGCCGGTGCACCGCCTCCGCGCCGGGTCAGGCTCGAAGCCGCTCGAGCAAGCCGGCCAGGCTCGGATTGGCCTGGTCCCGCCCGGACAGGATCGGCCGGCCATCGGGCGTCGGGCAGGCCGGCCAGGGCACGCCGACGGCCGGGTCGTCCCAGGCGAAGCCGAGCTCGTCGGAGCCGTCGTACTCGTTGGTCACCAGGTAGATGAGCTCGAGCGGCTCGAGGGCGAGGAACCCATGAGCGACGCCGGTCGGGATCGTGACCGTCCCGTCCGCAGCCAGCTCGCGGGTCTCGACGAGCGCCGGGCCGGAGCCGGCGGCCGCCGGCCGGACGTCGACCAGGGCGACGAGGGCCCGGCCCGAGGCGACGATCCAGTGGTCGAGCTGGCGACGGTGATAGTGCAGCCCGCGCAGGACGCCGGCCGCCGAGGTCGACAGGTTGGCCTGGACGAACCGGGCGCCGGCGAGGCCGGTCCAGCGCGGATCGAGGTCGAATCCGGCCGAGGCCCGCCACAGCTCCCGGAACGAGCCCCGGGAATCGCCGTGGCGAGCGATCGTGGCCCAGCGGACACCGGGCAGGATCGATCCGGTCGGCGGAGGTTCGGCGGCCATCGGTCTCAGCGCACCCCGGCCGCCGCATCCGGCGACGCGGCGAGCCGGCGGCGGAGGCCGGGCAGCTCGTCGGCCAGGGCGGCCGTCCACGCCCGGAGCGGCTCGCCGGAGGGCATGGGCGTCGGCTCGAGCACCGCCCAGGCGGGCGGGGTCGAGGCACGGGCCCAGGTCGATCCGGGCACCTCCTCGATCGGGACGTCGATGGCCAGGCCGGCCAGGACCGCCCGGGCCCAGCCGGCCCGGGTGGCGATCCCGCTGTTCACGAGGTGGTGGATTCCGGCCAGCCGCTCGCCCGAGCCGATCAGCTCGACGATCCCGTCGGCCAGGTCGGCGGTCGAGGTCGGCGAGCCGGTCTCGTCGCCGACCACCCGGAGCGGCTGGCCGGCCGTCGCGGCTTGTCGGGCGGCCCGGGCGATCTTCTCGGGGAAGTCGTTGCCAGGCGGTCCGTACAGCCAGGCCGTGCGCACGATCGCCAGGTCCGGACCACCGGCCGGCGGGCTGCCATGCGGCCCTGCCGCCGAGGTCGAATCGCCGTCCTCGACCCAGCCATATGCCCGGGCAGCGCCGGCCTCGCCGGCGAGCTTGCTCGAGCCGTACGGATTGACCGGGTTGGGCGAATCCTCCGGACGGTAGCCCCGGCCGTCGGTTCGGCGGCCGTCGAAGACCTCGTTGGTCGAGATCAGGACGAGGTCGATCCCGGCCGCCGCGGCGGCGCTCGCCAGCCGCGCGACCGCCTCGCCATTCCGGCGCAGGGCGAGCTCGGGCTGCCGGGCGCAGCCGTCGACGTCGGTCCAGGCCGCGGCGTGGACGATCAGCTCGGGCCGGTCGCGGGCGATCAGGCGGTCCGCCGCGTCGAGGTCGTCGAGGTCGTAGTCCGGCCGGTGCCAGGCGAGCGGCCCGGCGATGCCGGTGAACGGCGCGTCGGCCAGCGCGCCGATCAGCGCCCGGCCCAGCCGCCCGCCGCTGCCCGTCACCGCGACGCGCACGTCAGCCCGCCGGGGGGCTCTGGCGGGGTCCGGCCGGTTCCGGCCCGGCGGCCGCCGAGCCCGCCAGGCGGCGGCCGTACTGGCGCTCGTAGTAGGCGTCCCAGTCGCCCGCCTTGATCGCCTTCCACCAGGCCTCGTTCGCCCGGAACCAGTCGACGGTCGTGCGCAGGCCGTCGGCGAACGCCACCCGGTTGCTCCAGCCAAGCGCAGCCAGCTTGGTGCCGTCGAGGGAGTAGCGGCGATCGTGGCCGGGCCGGTCCTCGACCGTCCGGACGAGCGACCAGGGCTTGCCGAGGGCCTCGAGGAGCAGCCGGACGACCTCCCGGTTGGTCATCTCGGCCGACCCCGGGATGTTGTAGGTCTCGCCGGTTCGGCCGTGGCGGAGGACCCATTCGATCGCTCCGGCGTGGTCGGCCACGTACAGCCAGTCGCGCTGCTGGAGGCCGTCGCCATAGAGCGGCAGGGGGCGGTCCTCGAGGGCATTCGTGATGAACAGCGGGATGAGCTTCTCGGGATGGTGGTACGGGCCGTAGGTGTTCGAGCCGCGGGTGACGACCGCGTCGATCCCATGGGTCACCACGTAGCTGCGGACGAGCAGCTCGCCGGCCGCCTTGGCGGCGGCATACGGCGAGCGAGGTGCCAGGGCATCCGTCTCGATGGAGCGACCGGTCTCGACCGAGCCGTACACCTCGTCCGTGCTGACCTGGAGGTAGCGCGGCGCCGGCCGGGGATCGCCGCTCGGCATGCTCCGCTCGCCGGCTGCCCGGTCGGCCGCCTCGGCCCGGCAGGCATCGAGGAGGACGTGGACGCCGATCACCCCGGTCCGCAGGAACGCCTCGGGATCGAGGATCGAGCGGTCGACGTGGGACTCCGCGGCGAAGTTCAGCACGGCATCGGCCTCCGCCACGAGCGGCCGGACGACCGCCGGGTCGGCGATGTCGCCGAGCACGAACCGGAACCGGGCGGCCTGCTCGGGGTCGTCCCGGACGGGCTGCAGGTTCGCCTCGTTGCCGGCGTAGGTCAAGTTGTCCAGGACGGTAATCCGGGTGCCGTCCCGACGGCCGAGGATCTCCCGGACGAAGCACGATCCGATGAAGCCGGCCCCGCCGGTCACGACCAGGTGCGATCCCGGGCCATACGTTTCGGCCGTCATCTCCGCCTCAGTGCGATCGGGCGGTCATCGGCCGGGCCGCTGTGGCGCGGCGCCGAGCCGGCCGGCCGCGTCGACCTCGGCCGCGATCGTCGCCGCCCGCATCAGCGATGGGACGGTGCCGGCATCGGCCCAGGCGCCATCGTAGATCTGGGTGTACAGGCCGCCGGCCGGGATGTAGTGGTTGAGCACGTCGGTGATCTCGAACTCGCCGCGCCCGGACGGCGCCAGCCGGTCGATCACGTCGAACGCACCTGACCGCAGGAAGTACACCCCGATCGGGATCAGGTCGCTCTTGGGTACGGCCGGCTTCTCCTCGAAGCCCAGCACCGAGCCGTCGGGCCCAAGCTCGGCCACCCCGAACCGCTCCGGGTCGGGCACCCGGTAGAGCAGCGTGCCGGCACCGTAGCTCCCGGCCTCGAACTCGCGGGCAACCTGGGCCAGCGGAGCGCCCAGCAGGATGTTGTCGCCGAGGACGCAGCAGAACGCCTCGTCGCCGACGAAATCCCGGGCAAGCCCGATCGCATGGGCGATGCCCAGGGCTCCGTGCTGATAGCGGTAGGTCAGGTCGAGGCCGAAGTGCGATCCGTCGGCCAGCAGCTCGACGACATCGCCGACGCTCTTGCCACCGACGATCACCATCACCTCGCGAATGCCCATCCCGGCCAGGGTCGCGATCGGGTAGTAGATCATCGGCCGGTCGTAGATCGGCAGCAGGTGCTTGTTGGTCACGATCGTGAGCGGGAAGAGACGGGTTGCCGTGCCTCCGGCGAGGACGATGCCTTTCATCGATCGAAGCCTAGCGGTCAGGGGTTGGGCGCGAGCGACGGGCTCGCAGTCACGCACGGCTGCTCGCCGACCGGCAGGGTCGCGGTGCCGGTCGGACAGGGCACGGCCTGCTGGTCGACCGGCGGCAGGCCGCCCTTGTAGTCGGTGATCACGAGCACGTATTCGAGCTTGTCGAGGTCCACCGCCGGCTGGATGAAGGCCGTCTGGACGACCGCGTTCGCGTCGCGCTGGTCGTCGACGACCGTCCCGATCAGGAGGCCCTTGGGGAACGGCGAGCGGACGCCGTTACCGAGGTCGATCCCCGCCGTGACGACCTGGTCGTTGATCTGGACCCGCGCGGTCGAGTCGATGTTCTCCATCACCAGCACGCCGCCGAGCTGGCCGATCACCGACCCGGTGGCCTGGTCGGTGCCGAGCTGGCCGATCACGGTCGAGCTCGTGTCGTTGATCAGGAGGACCGTGGCCGAATCCGCGGCGACGGCCGTGATCCGGCCGGCCAGCGCGCCACCGTTGGCGACCACCACGTCGCCGACGGCGATCCCCTGATCGGTGCCCACGTCGATCGAGATCACCCGCCGGAACTCGGACGTCTCACGACCGATCACGGTCGAGGCGACCGTGTGGAAGCCGAGCCCCGATTGCACCTGGAGGAGCCCGGTCAGGATCTGGTTCTCGCGTTCGATCTCCTTGTCCCGGGCGTTCTCGGCGCTGAGGGTCGCGTTCTCCGAGGAGAGCTGGTCGTTGGTCCGCCGGAGGGTATCGATCTCGCCGATCGTGGTGACCAGCCCGCCGATCCCGCGGGCCACCGAGTCGACCGCGCCCTGGACCGGCCTGAAGGCGAACGCAACCCCCTTCTGGAGCTCCTGCAGGGGCGGGCTCGAGGAGAAGACCATCAGCACCAGGCTGGTTGCCAGGAGGACCGCGAAGCTGATCGAGCGTCGGCGCGCCCGCCGGTCGTTCGTGAGCGCGGTCATCTCAGCGCCACCGTGCCCTCACCGGGCGGCGGGCCGTCAGCGCGGTGCCCGGGCATACGTGTCCGCCACGAGGACGCGCTGCATCGCCGGGTTCGTGGCCAGCTCCTCGAGGACGATACCGGTGCCCCGGGCGACGCAGGTGAGCGGGTCGTCTGCGATGTGGACGGGCATCTGGGTCGCCTCGGCAATGCGCTGGTCGAGGCCGGCCAGCAGCGCGCCGCCGCCGGCCAGCACGATTCCCTGGTCCATGATGTCGGCCACCAGCTCGGGTGGCGTCTCTTCGATCGTATCCTTGATCGTGTCGACGATCTGCTGGACCGACGGCTCGATCGCCTCGCGAATCTGGTCGGCCCCGACCTCGACGCTGCGGGGCAGGCCGGTCAGCAGGTCCCGGCCGCGCAGGACGACCCGCTGGACGTCCCATTCGCCGGGGTAGGCCGAGGCGATCGCGATCTTGATGTCCTCGGCCGTCCGCTCGCCCAGGAACAGGTTGTACTCGCGCCGGGCGAAGGTGACGATGTCCTGGTCCATCTCGTCGCCGCCGATCCGGATGCTCCGGGCGATGACGATCCCGCCGAGGCTGATCACGGCGACCTCGGTCGTGCCGCCGCCGATGTCGACGATCAGGCTGCCCGAGGGCTCGCTCACCGGCAGGCCGGCGCCGATCGCGGCGGCCATCGGTTCCTCGATCAGGCGGGCCCAGCGCGCGCCGGCGTTCAGGGCGGCGTCGCGGACGGCCCGCTTCTCGACCTCGGTCACCCCCGATGGGACGCCCAGGAGCATCCGTGGGCGGGGGATCAGGCCGACCCGGTCGTGGACCCGGTTGACGAAGTACTTGATCATCTGCTCGGTCACGTCGAAGTCGCTGATCACGCCGTCGCGGAGGGGCCGCACGGCGATGATCGAGGCGGGGGTGCGGCCGACCATCCGCTTTGCCTCGGCGCCGATCGCGAGAACCTTCTTCGTCTTCGCCTCGATCGCGACCACGCTCGGCTCACTGATCACGATTCCCCGGTTCCGAACGTGGACGAGGGTGTTGGCCGTGCCCAGGTCGATCCCGATATCGCGTGAGAAGAGGCCGAGGAGGCGGTCGAACATGTGCCGGACGGTTCCTTCGAGGCAGATGCTTCAGTGGGTGGGCTGGTGGCGGCGGGGCTGCGGCGGGGCTGCGGCTTGGAGGCGTGGCGGCGAACCCAGTGCAGGCGGCGCGCCGCGGCGGATCGCGTGGGCTGGAGGGCGGACGTGGAGTATAGACCGACGGAGGGCGGAACCCGGCAGGGGACGGAACGCGGCGGGAGACGACCGCATCGGACCGCGCCTGACCCTGTGCGTACCGTGGGCGCGCCGGTCGCGGGGCGCCCCCTGGCGTGCCGAAGGGACGATCAGGCCCGGCGCTGCGGGCTAGGCGCCATGCCCCCCGGCGCTGCGGCCTGAGCGCCACGCCCCCGGCGCTGCGGCCCGGGCGGTCAGGCCGGGTCGACCAGCTCGATCCGGATCCGCTTGTTGATCCGGCCCTTCGACTCGTAGCCGGTGACCCGGATGCCGCCGACCTCGCGGGTGTTGGCGACGTGCGTGCCGCCGTCCGCCTGGAGGTCGAGCCCGACGATCTCGATCGTGCGGATCTCGGCGATCCCCGGCGGCAGCAGGTTGATCTTCGTCCGGATCAGGTCCGGGATCGCGAACGCCTCGTCGCGGGGCAGGACGTTGACCCGGACGTCGCGGCCGCGGGCCAGCTCGTCGTTGACCGTCGCCTCGATCTCGCCGACCAGGTCGCCGTTCATCCGCTCGAACTCGAAGTCCATCCGGCCGCTGCCGGGCTCCATGTTGCCGCCGGTGACCAGGGCGCCGTAGTCGCGCCAGACGACGCCGCACAGGGCGTGGAGCGCGGTGTGGGTCCGCATCAGCGCGTAGCGACGAGCCCACTCGAGCTCGACCCGCAGGCGGTCGCCGACCGCGGGCGGCTCGCCGCGTCCGGCTCGAGCTCATGGACGATCTCGCCGCCATCCTTGCGGGCCGCCCGGACCGTCCAGGCTCGGCCGTCGGCGGCGCGCAGGAGCAAGCCACGATCGGACGGCTGGCCGCCGCCGCCCGGGTAGAAGACCGTCCGGTCGAGGACGACCGTGGCACCCTGGCCGGCCGTCGCCGGACCGCTTGCCACGACCGTCGCGTCGACGTTGGCGGCGTAGCTGTCCCGGTAGCAGATCGCGTCAGTCATCGCGCGTCACCGCCCCACGGTTCCGCCCTGGAGACGGCCCGGACGGCGGCAGGTGCCGCGCTGACGGCAACCCTGCGACTACTTCACGACCAGCGTGCCGGTCATGTTGGAATGGATCGAGCAAAAGAACGTGTATGTGCCGGCCGCCAGCGCCGGGACGTTGTAGGTCGCCTGGGCCGGACCGGTCACGACCGCGCCCTGGAAGACCGCTGTCCCGCCGGCGTCCTTGATCCAGACGTCGTGGGGGATGCTTGCATCCTTGTTATCGAACTGGATGGTGAAGGCGGCGCCGGCCGGAGCGTCGACCGAGCTCTGCTCGAAGGCGACGTTCAGGGCGCTGATGTCGACCGTCGCCGAGCCTCCGCTGGCGGCGGCGGACGGGGCGGTCGATGCCGCGGTCGTGGGCGGCGCGCTGGCGACAGGCGACGCGCTGGTGACGGGAGCCACGCTCGCGGGAGCCGACCCGCTGGCGACCGGCCCGCCGCTCGCCGCGGCCGACGCCGCGGCCGTCGCCGACGGCACCGGGGCGAAGGTCCAGCCGGCATCGGCCGACGAGGACGCGCAGCCGGCGAGGGCGAGGCAGGCGAGGATGGCGAGGCTGGCGGTCAGCGGACTTCGGGCGACACGCATCTCAGGGACATCGTCCTTTCGTTCGGCCGGTGCGGGCTCGAGCGGGGCAGGGCATCGAGGTGCACCGCAGATGATCGAATGTGGTGTGTTCGCCGCTATTTTACCGTCCGACGTTGCGGCTCGCCGAAACGGCTGGCCAAGGTCGTCTGCCGGGAGCGCCGGCTGGGCGCGGGCCCGGGAGCGGCAGCCGTCTTGGCCCGGTGGTGCCAGGACGCACTGACCCATACGTACCGGTACATTCGTCCGGCTTGGCGGATGGCTCTTTTGGCGCGTAACCTCCGGCTCCCGATCGCGACCGGCACGCGAGCGGCGCCTCACGGCAACGCCGGCAGTGGAGTCCATCCGGATGTTCGACCGACTCATGACGCGCGCCTGGCTGCTCGGGATCACCCTGCTGCCGGTCGTGCTCGCCCTCGTCGTCCTTCCCCTCGGCCGCCGCTGGGCCTGACTTCATCCGTCCATGCGGGTCGGTGCCCTGACCCGCCAGACGTCCCGGCCGTCCCTCGGCGATCTCCCTCCACCTCGCCGACCCCGACGGCCACCCGCTCGAGACCCGGACGTCCTCCGTCCGGGTCTCTTGCTGTCCGGATAGGCGCCGAATGGGCCCTCCCGTACCATGAGGACCATGGTCCAGTCCGGCTCCGCCCCGAACCGCTCACCCGAGGAGCAGCTCCGGCAGCTCCGCTTCCTCCACCGGGTCGCCCGCCTGGCGACCACGGCCCGCACCTGGGACGAGCTCCTCGAGACGATCGTCGATGAGACGCGGGACGCGCTCCATGCCGACGTCAGCTCGCTGTACCTGCTCGACCGTGACGGCAGCCACCTGACCCTGGCCGCCACCAACGGCCTCGACCGGTTCCAGATCGGCCGGGCCAGGGTGCCCTTCGGGGAGGGGGTGACCGGTCGCGTCGCGGCCAGCCAGCAGGCGATGGTCGTGGCCGACGTCCGGCAGGACCAACACTTCCTGTGGGTCCGCGGGATCGACCAGCGGCGCTACGTGGCCTCGATGCTGTCCGTGCCCCTGTCGTGGCACGCCCAGATCGTCGGCGTGCTCAATGTCCAGACCGAGGCCCGGCGCGACTTCGACCCGGAGGACGCGGCCCAGCTGAGCGCGATCGCCGACCTGCTCGCCGGGATCGTCCAGAAGGGGCTCGAGCAGCGCGATGCCGAGGCCCAGGTCGTCGCCCTCCAGCGGCTCGACGAGGCGAGGACCGAGCTGATCGCGATGGTCACCCACGAGCTGCGCACCCCGCTGGCCATCGTCCGCGCTTATGCCGACCTGCTGGCCGACGACCCGCCCCTGGACGGGCGGCCGAGCCGGGACCCGGACCGGCGGACCCAGCGCGAGGAGTGGCACCAGGCGACGATCGACCAGGTTGATCGGCTCGACCGGCTGGTCGACTCGATCCTGGCCTCGATCCGCCCGAGCACGGAGGGCCCGGTCGAGGTCGTGCCCCTCGACGTGGGAGCGCTGCTCGAAGGGCTCGTCGTCGAGCTCAAGCCGCTCCTCCGCCAGCACCGCGTCGAGCGTCACGTCGAGGTCCGCCGCCATGCCCTGGCCGACCCCTCCCGGCTCCGCCAGATCATCGAGCACCTGATCGAGAACGCGGTGAAGTACGCCCCGCCGAACACCACGATCACGGTCGACGTCAGCCTGGTCGAGGGAGTCGTCCGGCTCGGCGTCGGCGATGAGGGGCCGGGCATCCCGCCCGAATGGCGCGAGCGGATCTTCGAACCGTATGCCCGGCGCGACACCCACACGGCGCGTGGCTCGGGAATCGGCCTCTACGCGGCACGCCGGCTGGCCGAGGCGATGGGTGCCCGGCTATGGTGTGAACCTGCCCCGGGTAACGGGGCCCGGTTCGTCCTGGCCCTGCCGGCGGCCGTGGCCGTCTGAGGAAGCCTGCCCATGCCCAACGTCCGCCCGCTCCGAATCCTCGTCGTCGACGACGACCCGGCGATGGTCGGGGCGATCACGGCGCTCGTCGGCCAGGACGGCCACCAGGTGATCACCGCCTATGACGGCCTCACCGCCGTCCGCCGCTTTCGCGAGGAATCACCCGACCTCGTCCTGCTCGACCTGGCCATGCCCGGCCCGGACGGATTCAGCGTCTCCGGCCAGATCCGGGCAGCCGGCAACGTCCCGATCCTGATCGTCTCGGGCGAGAGCGGCGAGAGCGCCAAGGTCCGGGCGCTCGAGATCGGGGCCGACGACTATCTCGTCAAGCCATTCGGCCGCCAGGAGCTGCTCGCCCGGATCGCCGCGGTGATGCGCCGGGTCGACGCGGCCGCCGGACCCGCCGGCGGTGGGGCCGCGCTCCAGGCCGGCAGCCTGACGATCGACCCGGGTCGCCACGAGGCACGCGTCGGCGCCAGCCTGGTGCCGCTGACCGCGACCGAGTACCGGCTGCTCGAGGCGCTCGTCCGGGCCGCCGGCGATGTCGTCCCGCATGCCCGCCTCGTTCGCGCTGGCTGGCCGTCGGAACCGAACCCCGACCTGCTCTGGCTGAAGCCGCACCTCGCCCGGCTCCGGACCAAGCTCGCCAGCGCCGGCGGGCCGACCGTCGTCGCAGTCCGCTCGGTCGGGTACCGGATCGGCGCCACCGGCTGACGGGCGCTTGCGCTCGCGGGCGCGGAGCTCGCGAAGCGCCGCCGGATCGCCGGCTATCCGGCGGTGTGGGCCAGGAGCGGGATCCCGTGGGCGTCGTGGGCGAGCCCGACGCATTCGACCCGGCAGCCACGGGCATCACGACCGGTCGAGCCCGGGAAGTGGCGCCATGTCTCCTCGAACGCGTCGACCTTGAGGCGGCAGCCGCAAGTCGCGCAGGTGACCGGGCCGGAAGCGAGGTCCACGCGGCGAGTCGGCCAGGTCGCACGGCTGTTGGGTTGGACCATGGGGAAACCTCCGCGGGGCTGGGGCTCGATCGCGACTCTCCGCGACATTGGGCCCAGATTGCCTCGCACCCAGAGTATGCGCCACACCCGGCGGGATGCGACACGGTTGCAGTTCGGAGGCGGCGCCGGGCAGGCCTCTCGCCGAGCTCCCGGCGGCCCGAGTTCGTGGATCGCAGCGGCGATCAGGGCGTCTCGGTCAACCCCAGCCGGATGGCCACCGCGGCGGCTTCGACGCGGCCGGACACACTGAGCTTGGCCAGGATGTTGCCGACGTGGACCCCGACCGTCTTCTGGCTGATGAACAGCCGCTCGCCGATCTCCCGGTTCGTCCGGCCGACGGCGAGCTCGACCAGGACCTCGCGTTCGCGCCGGCTCAGCCCGAAGGGGTCAGCGGGCGGCGGCTGGGCCGGGCCCACGAATGCGCGAGCGACGCCGGCCCGGTCGGTGGACGGCGGCAGGAAGCCGCCTGACCCCCAGTCCGAACCGCTCTCGAAGGCCGATTCGGGACCTCGGCCGGCACCGACCGGGACTCCGACGGGAACGGCGAGCGAGTCGGCGAATGACCCAGGCGCCTCCGCGCCGCGCGACGCTTCGGTGGCCGCGGGCTCGGGCAACGTGATCATCGCCCGGCGGGCCAGCTCCTCGAGCTCGCGAAGGAGGGGGCCTGCCCCGAGCTCCCGGGCGAGCCGGACGGCCTCGGTCAGCGGCGCCCGGGCGGCCAGCCGTCCCGCCCGGCCTTCGCCGGCGCCGAGGGCCGCCTCGGCCTGGTGCCAGCGCGCCCGGGCGACCTGATAGGGCCGCTCGAGGGCCTCCCAGGTCCGGGCCAGCGATTCCCAGGCGGCCGGCTCGTCGCGACCCTCGATCCGGGACCGGTAGGCACGGGCGAGCGCGAGGTGGGCGTCGGCTTCCCGGCGCGAGCCGAACCGCGGGGGGACGCCGGCGGCTTCGACGGCCGCCTCCGCCTCGGCCAGGACGACCGCACTGCGGCTCCGCGCGGCCGCGACGGTCGACAGGTCGTGGCCGGCCCGGGCATCGGCGATCGAGGCGGCATCGACCTCCAGCACGATGGCAGCCATCCGGGCGACGAGGACCCAGTCCTCGGTCTCGCGAACCCGGCTCCAGCCTCGGGCCACGGCTCTCCGGGCGTCGCCCACGTCGCCCCGCCACAGGGCGAACGACGCGGCGGCCTGGTAGGTCGGCACCGAATCCTGGGCGTCGGGCACCGTCTCGAGCTCGAGCAGGAGGCGGCCCAGGAGCCGGCCGGCCACCTCACCGGCTCGCGACTCGATCTCGACGATCGCCAGGTTCGACAGCGCGTTCACCAGGTTGACCCCGACGGGGCTCCATTCGAGGGCGGTCTCGACCAGGGCCCGGCAGGCCGCCCAGTCGCCCAGCAGGAACAGCGAATCGGCACCGTTGCCCCGCAGGAAGTTGCCGAAGACGGCCTCCTGGCCCGCGCGCCGGGCCGCCTCGATCCCGGCCCGGGCAACCTCGACCGCTTCCCGCTTGCGTCCGAGCAGGTCAAGCGCCGTCGTCAGGTTGGCCGTCGCCCGGAAGATGTCGTCGAACCGATCGAGCTCGGTCGCGATCCGCCTGGCTTCGAGCAGGAGGCCCAGGCCGCCTTCGGGATCCTCACCCCACACGCGGCTGATCCCGAGCGTGCACAGCGAGTGGCCTTCCTCACCGAGCGCCGCCGGGCCGACCGCCCGGGCAACCGCGATCGCCTCACCGGCCAGGCGCTCCGCCTCCTTGAACGTGCCTTCGAGCATGCGCACCTGGGCGAGGGCGGCCAGGACCAGGGCACGCTCCCGGGAAGGCTCGGCCGGCACGAGCTCGACCGCCCGGCAGTGGGCCTCGATCGATCCCTCCTGGTCGCCGCCTGCCCGTCGATAGCGTCCGAGCCGCTCGAACAGGAGGCCCATCCGGAGCCGGTCGGCTCGCTCGTCGAGACGGGCGATCGCCGACTCGGCGTAAGCCGCGGCGCGGGCCGGACGACCGTCGGCGAAGGCAGCCTCGGCGGCCCGCTGGAGGAGGCCGGTCGGCGCGCTCGGATCCGCCGCGCCGCCGGCCGGTTCGGTCCGATCGTCGATCTCGAGGGCGAGCTCGAGGTGGGCCAGTGCATCGGCCAGCGAGTCGACGCCCTCGGCCAGTCCGGCGGCCTCGATGGCGGCGGCCCGGGCCCGGCCCAGCTCGTGGGCCGCCAGCCAGTGGCGCGCCTGCGATCCCGGACGGTCGGTCATCCCCTCTGCCAGCGCGGCGTGATGGCGCCGACGCTGGCCCGGCAGGAGGTCGGCTTCGATCGCCCGGGCAATGAGCGGATGGCGGATCCCGACCGTCGCCGAGGCGGGCAGGTCGGCCACTGCCGGGTCGTCGATCGCATCCTCGCCGTCGAGCGCTTCGAGCTGGGCGAACCCGTGCTCGAGGGCCTCGGCCAGGCCATGGCCGAGGTCGGCCTCGAGGATCCCGCCGCCGCGGCGGGGCGACGGGCTGGAGCGCGGCGCCGGGCGATCGGCCTCGCGCTCGAACGCGAAGGACGCGGCGGCGAGCTGCTCGAGGGTGAGCGGCTCGCCGGCCGGCGCGAGGAGGCGCAGGACACGGCGACATTCGGTCGAGCGACCCGCCAGGCGGGCGACGACGAGCTCATCGAGCGATCCGGTCAACGAAGTTCCGGCCAGCTCCCGGCGGGCCGCCAGGAGCTCCTCGGCGACGAGGGCGTTGCCCCGCGAGCGTTCGGCCACCAGGAGCAGGATCGAGGCCGACGGCCGTTCGCCCTCGATCGCCTCGATCAGGCGGGCCAGCTCGTCGCGGCGGAGCGGCTCGAGCAGGAGTCGCTCAGGTGGACGGGCCGCGTCGGCCATCGCGGCGAGTGACGCATGGAGCGGGTGCTGCCGGGTCAGCTCGTCCGGCTGGTAGGTGGCGATGACGCACAGCCGGCCCGGTCGCGACACCCGGGCAAGGAACGCCGCGAGGGCGCGCGTCCCGGCGTCGGCCGCGTGGAGGTCCTCGAGCACGAGGACCACCGGCCGGCGCTCGCCCAACCGGGTGAGCAGGCCGAGGATGGCTTCGAGCATCCGGGTCTGGCGCCGCTCCGGGTCGATCGTCGTCCGGCGAGCCGGGAGCAGGCCGAGCGTCGCCAGGCGGCCCTGGAGATCGGGCATCAACCGGAGGAGCTCCTCGGCGCCGGTCTCGACCAGGGCCGGCAGCTCGGCATCGGGGACGCGATCGAGCAGGCGGCTGAAGGCGACGCCGACCGGGGCATAGGGATCGCCCGAGCGGCCAGATCGGGACCGGGCCCGGATCACCTCGAACGGCTCGCTCAGCGAGGCGAGCCGGTGGTGTGTCTCGCTCACCAGACGCGACGCACCGACGCCGCCGGCACCCGCGATCAGCAGGGTCGTGGAGCGGCCGTCGGCGGTCGCTTCGAGGGCCGTCGCGATCCGGGCGAGTTCGCGCTCCCGCCCCACGAAGCGTGCGCTCGTGAACCTCGCCGCCATGGGCCGCATTCTAGAGGCCCAGCCGGGACGCAGGTACCGCCCCGCAGTCCACCCAACCAAACGAACGCCAATTCCGCCCGGGCCGGCGGCCGGTGCACCAGGGCAACGGGCCGGGTTGGGTCCGGGGCGGTCCGGACGGGCCGCTGGTCAGGCTGGCGAACGCCGGCTGGTCCGAAGTGGGGATGGCGGCGGCGAGGGTCCCGGCGCACCATCGCTCGATGGAGGTCATCCGGGCCCGTGATCGCCGTCCCCCGACCGAGCGTGCCCTGGCGGTCGCCCGCCTGATCGGGGCCCTGTACGTCGCGGCCGGGCTGTGGACCGCCTGGCTGACCCTGACCACACCCTTCGCCGCCGTCCTGGCGGCACACGGCGGCGCGTTCGCCGGAGGGAGCGCCGCGCCAGCCCTCGGCTGGCTGACGGCCCTCACCCTGCCCGCCCTGTGCCTGCTCGTCGGGAGCCATCGGATCCTCGAGTATCGGGCGTTGCCCGATCCGTTCGCGGCCCGCCGCGATCCGCTGGGCGCGCTCAGGTCGGGCCTCGACGCCGATCACGTGGCCGTCCACGACCTCGTGCTGCCCGGGGGCCGCCTGATCTCGAGGCTGATCGTCGGGCCGGAGGGAATCGTCGTGTTCGGCGAGCTGCCCGGTGCGAAGGCGACCCGCCGGGTGGACGGCCATTGGGAAGGGCGAATCGACGGCGATCACTGGATCGCGATCGAGGACCCGCTCCAGCAGACAGCTCGCGACGCCGAGGCGGTTCGCCGCTGGCTGGCGGCCGGCGAGCACGGCTTCGTGGTCAAGGTCTACGCCGCGCTGATCGCCGGCGGCCAGGATCCGGTCGAGCGGAACGCGACGACCGCGGTCGTCCGGCGCGCCGAGATCCCGGCCTTCCTGGCCTCGCTGCCGCCCCATCGGACCTTCAGCAGCGCCCGCCGGAGCCAGGTGATCGAGCGGATCCGGGCGTCGCTCGGCTGAGCCAGTCCGCGAGCCGCCGGAGAGTGGTAGGGGAGCCAGGATTCGAACCTGGAACCAGCGGGATATAAGCCCGCTGCTCTAACCGTTGAGCTACTCCCCCACTGGCATCGTAGCACCGGGCCGGGCGCCGACCGGCGGAGCGGAGGGACCGGCCGCGAACGGGCCGGGCGGGCTCAGCGGGGAATCTCCACGATCACGTTGGTCGACTTCACGACGCACACGACCTCCCGGCCGACCGCGATCTCGAGCTCGTCGACGGCTTCGGCGGTCATCAGGCTGACCAGCCGGTGGGGACCCGACACGACCTCGACCACGGCCGCCACGCGATCGCGCTCGACCCGGGTGACGATCCCGGCGAACCGGTTCCGGGCCGACTGGGCCACGATCGGCCGGTCGGCGGTGTCGCGACGGCGCTCGGCGAGGAGCCGGCTCACCTCGGCGATCGGGACGATCCGCTGCCCCCCGGCCGTCCGGATCGTCCGCAGCCGATCGGAGGCCTCCCAGCGCCGGAGCGTGTCGATGCCCACCCCGAGCAGCTCGGCGGCCTGGCCGATCCGAAGGGCGTGCTCGGAATCGAACGGGAGCGCGTCAGAGCCGGCTCGATCGGCCGGTGGAAGGACCATGGCGCCATTGCGCCACGTTCCAGGTGAAATGTCCAGTGAGCCGCGGGGGCGTGCCCGATCGGCGCGCCCTACTTGCGGTCGCCGCCGAAGATCCGCCCGAGGCCCTGCAGCCGGAACGGCCGGCCCTCGAGCGTTGCCGGGCCGGCTCTGTTCACCTTCGCAGACCGGCCAACGCGGAGGCGGCGAGCGGGCTTCGACTGGGTCGCCGCGCTCGGCGCCCAGTGGGTGCCGAGCAACTCGGCGGCCAGGGCCGCGTCCTCGTCGGTCCGGTCCGCCTCGAGCGGCAGCTCATCCGGGTCGAACGGACGGGGCAGCTCCTGGACGGGACGGGGCGGACGCGAGTAGGCGGGGGCACCGTACAGGTGCGGCAGCGCGACGTGTTGCTCGTCGGACACGAAGGACCTCGGCACGTGGATCCCTGCGAGGCGATCCGCCCCGGATCATATCCATCGGAGGGTAGCGCGGAAGAGTACGAATGGGCTACCTCAACCATCCTCGCCAATGGCTGCGGTGGTGCGTCCGAGCACCACAGATCGGGATCGTGGGCCGGTCAGGCCAGCAGCGGGCGGAGGATCTGGCCCTCGATGACGAGCACGAGGTAAGCAATCGGAACGGCCGCAAAGAAGCCCAGTGCGGCGCTCCAGCGACTGCGCCGCCGAAGGCCGCCCGAGCCAGCCGGCTGGGGCACGACCAAGTAGGTGACGACGCTTCCGGAGATGGTGACGATCACCACGAACAGGGCGACGGCCAGCGTCCGGAGGTCGCCGCCGGGCAGGACGACGCCCCGGCTGAGCAGGACGTCGTAGGCCAGGTACAGCAGGCCGAGGGCGACCGCCACGCTCAGCGAGCTGAGCACCGCCCGCAGGATCGGCCGCGGCGGGTTGCGGAACTGGTGCCAGCGGATCTCGAGCTCGGAGCGCCGTCGAACGGGCGGTCGGGGCGGTCGGTTCCGCTCGTCGCCCAGGGGTGGCCTGGCCGGGCCGCCGGGCGAGGTCACCCGTCGAGCATATTCAGGGTCCGCCTCGACGGCATCAATTCGGGCGTGTGGGCGGCCAGCTCGGCGACGAGCTCGAGCGCGCGGTCGAGCTCGGCCTCGGTGTTGAACCAGCCGACCGAGAAGCGCACCGCGTCCAGCTCGTCGACTGCCCGGCTGATCGCGAAGATCCGCGCTCCGAGCTCCTCGACGATCGCTCCGGCCGGCCAGCCGGCGACCTGGAACGTGACCAGGCCGGCCATCGACTCGAGCGGGGTCAGCACGCGCACGCCGGGCGTCGCGCCGAGGCGCTCGGCGACCCCCCGGGCGAGGGCCGGGCCGCGCTTGAGCGCCCAGTCGAGCCCGACGTACATCGACAGCCAGCCGCAGCTCCGGGCGAGGCCCACGATGAGGGAGTGGTTGACCCCGCTCGTCCCCTCGAAACGACGGGCGTCGGGCCACGGCCGGGCCGAGCCGACCAGGTCGTGCTCCTCGAGCGCCCAGAACGAGGCGTAGGTCCGCTGGACCTGAGCCAGCGCGGCCGGCGACACGTAGAGCGCCCCGGTGCCCTCGGGTCCGAGCAGCCATTTCTGGCCGGCGATCGCATACAGGTCGACACCCAGGGCGGCCACGTCGACCGGCATCGCACCGACCGCCTGCGCACCGTCGACGGCGACGAGCGCGCCGCGGTCGTGGGCGATCTTGGCGATCGCTGCGATCGGCAGGACGGCCCCCGTCGCGTGGGAGACGTGGGACAGGCTGACCAGGCGAGTGCCCGGCCGGATGGCGGCATCGAAGGCCGGGAGCACCCGTTCGCGGTCCCCGCCCGTGCCGATGTCGGCCATGGCCAGGTCGAGACGGAACCGGTCGCGGGCCGTATATAGCGCGGCCAGGCTGCCCGCGTGCTCGAACTGGCGGGCCGTCACGACCCGGTCCCCGGGCCGCCAGTCGATCCCCCAGGCAGCCACGTTCATCGCCTCGGTCACGGCGTGGGTCAGCGCGACGTCGCGGGTGTCGGCCCCGATGATCGCGGCGATCGAGGCGCGCGCCTCCTCCATCCGCTGGACGACGTCGTCGTGGGTCGCGGGCGAGGCTCGCCCGAGCCGCAGCTCCCAGGCCGCGATCTCGGCCATGGCCGCGGCGGTCTCGGCCGGTAGCGGCCCGCAGTCTGCCCGCGTTGAGATAGATCCCGGCGGCGGTCGCCGGCAGGCCCTGGCGCAACGCGGCGACCCGGTCGGCGTCGACCTCGGCGGGAAGAGGGCTGACCACGGTCCCTATGATATGGGCGCATGGCCGGTTACCCGCGTCCCGAGCTCGTCGCCACGACCGGTTGGCTGAAGGACAACCTGAGCCGGCCCGATCTTCGGGTGATCGACGTCCGGTGGCGGCCCGACGGATCCGGCCGGACCGTCTACGCGGCCGGTCACATCCCCGGTGCGACCTACATCGACTGGGTGGTCGAGCTGAGCGATCGGGACGACGAGACGGGCGTGCTCCGGCTGGCCGAGGCCGACCGAGTGGGTGCGGCCCTTGGCCGATCGGGCGTCGGGGCGGGCTCGACGGTCGTGCTCTACGACGATGTCGCCAGCCTGTACGCGGGCCGGGCGTGGTGGAGCCTGCGGACCTGCGGCCTTGACTCGATCCGGATCCTCGACGGCGGCATGCGGGCCTGGATCGAGAGTGGCGGAGAGATCAGCGACGCGCCGTCGATCCTCCAGCCCACCCGGTTCAACACGGCGCTCCGGGCCCAGCTTCGCCTGACGACATCGGACGTCCGGGCGCTGCTCGGCTCTGCCGGGATCCTGCTGGTCGACGCCCGGGCGCCCGCCGAGTACCGAGGGTTCGAGGGCAACACCAGCCGCCTCGGCCACATTCCGGGGGCGATCAACCTGCCGGTGACCGGCCTGACCCAGCCCGGGACCGGGCTGTTCCAGCCCGGCGATCGTCTCCGCGAGCGCCTGCTCAAGGCGAATGTCACGCACGGCCGGCGCATCGTCTGCTACGACGGATCGGGCGTGGCTGCCGCGAAGCTCGCCTTCCTGCTGACCCTGGCCGGCTATGAGGATGTCGCGGTGTACGACGGCGGCTGGGCCGAATGGGGTGCCCGGCTGGACCTGCCGGTCGATCGCTGACCGATCAGGCTGGGTCGTCGGCCGGTGGTGTCCTGAGGCCGGCCCACGGATCGACCTGGCGGAACGGGGCCAGGACCTGGGCCCGGGACTGGTTGAAGGCGAGCAGGGGCGCCGTATGGCGGGCCTCGCCGACCGTGTCCGACCAGAACGTCGCGTCAGTCACAGGCAGGAAGCGGGCATCGAGCTCACCCAGGGCATGGACCAGGTCGCGCTCGGGCAGGAGATGGATCCGGCCACTGATCCGGAACGGCGGGATCGAGATCAGGGCGGTCTCCGGAACCTTGATCGTGCGCAGCTCGGGGACCGGCTCGACCGGCACGCTCGAGACAGCGAACAGGACCGTGGCCAGGTTCACCTGGGCGTATTCGCTGCGGGTCGCCGGTTCGCGCGAGCCGTACTCGTCGACGGTCGAGTTGGTCAGGACGAGAAAGTGGTGCTCCGGGTCGTTCAACACGTCGGTCACCCGGCGGAACCGGGTGCTGATCGTGCCCTGGATGATGAACGCGTCGGTGTACAGGGTCAGCTCGAGCGGTCCGGCGCCCATGTCGGCCATCACGCCGACAGGATAGCGGCCCGATCCGTCCGGGGCTACTGCTCCGGACCGCTCCGCCGCCGACCGGATCGGTCCTGCCCGGCACGATGGCCGGCGGTGACCAGGTGCTCGGCGTCCTGCTGGAGCCCGCTCCAGACCGCCTCGACGGTGGCCGTGCGTGTCGATCTCGGCCGGGCCTTGTCCGGACGCAGGCGGGCGATCCGCGGGAAGCGCAGCGCGAAGCCCGAGCGGTGGCGGTTCGAGCGCATGATCACGTCGAAGGCGATCTCGACGACGACCGTGGGCTCGACCACCCGGTAGCGGCCGTGGCGGACGATCGTGTGGCGCCTCGAACCAGCGCGGTCATCGTCGGCGATCTCGGCGTCGGTCAGGCCGCTGTAGGCCTTGCCGATCGTGACCAGCCCGCCGGTCGCCTCGTCACGGACCGCGAACGTGTAGTCGGACAGCACGCCGTGGCGCTTGCCGTGGCCGACCTCGACGCCGACGACGACGCAGTCGAGCGTCGCCAGGGCCTTCTTCATCTTCAGCCAGCCGAGGCCGCGCCGGCCCGGGCGTGTACGGGCTCGCCGGGTCCTTGACCATCAGGCCCTCGTTGCGCCGCAGCCCGGGCGTCGGCGAACGGCCGCCTCGAGCTCGTCCGCCGAGTCGACCGACACGAGGTGGGACAGAGCGCGAACGCGCCCGCCGTCGGCGGCGAGCGGCAGGTCCAGCGCCTCGAGCCTGCGCACGGCGCTCGGCCAGCGGGACGTCGAGCAGCGGCTCGGCCTCCGGATCGGCCGGGCCGGTCGCGCCGGCCGGGCGTCCAGGGCGAGCAGCGTCGCAGGCCACGAAGATCGACCGGGACCTCGGCCCGGATCCGCGCCGAGGGCGCCTTCCGCCCCAGCCGCGCCTGCAGCTGGAGGAACGGGCAGCACGACGCCGTCGCGTTCCAGGCCAGGATCTCGCCGTCGAGGATGCCCGCCCAGGCCAGGTCCCGGGCGCCGCGTCGACGACCTCGGGGAACTGGCCGCTGATGTCGTGGAGGTCGCGCAGTAGAGGCGGACCTCGCGCACCGGTCCGGTGGAGCTGGGCGCGGATGCCGTCGTACTTGTCCTCGACCCAGGCCGTCGGACCGAGCCGGGCGATGATCTCGGCGGCGTCCTCGGCCGGCGACGCGAGCATGAACTTGAGCGGGTGGAAGAGGGCGATCGCGGCGCTCGCCGAGGCGGTCGTCGCGGGCCAGCAGGGCGGTCCGGCCCACGTCGCCGGTGAGCATGCCGGCCCGCTTGACGGCCTCGAGCGGACGCTCGAACGCCTCGGCGATGGCCGCCTCCAGGAGGCCCTCGCGCGAGCCCGATCCGAAGCTCGCCCGTGAGCATCTTCACGACGTACCGGGCGGTCAGCAGGTCGCACCGGCCGAGCAGCTCCGAGAATCGTTCGGCCTTGGCCGCTGGAGCCGGCAGCCGCCTCGATCTCCGTGAACGCCCGCCCGACCTCGGCCAGGCTCAACGGCATCCCGGCCCGATCGGGCAGGCCGTGCTCCCGGCGCGCCTCGATCGACTGCTCGAGGACATCGGCGACGGCCAGCCCGAGGTCCGACGAGCGGTCGTACGCGTCGGACAGGGCATCGGCCGGCAGGTCGGCCAGGCCGGCCACGGCGCCCGCGATCGCTGGCCCAGCCGAGCCCGGTGGTCCGCTGTCGATCTCGGGGAACGGCCGACCGGTGAGGAAGACGGCGGCGACCGGCAGCTCGTCCGGGTCGAGCGTCCGCGAGGTAGGTCGCCGCAGGATCGCGGTCTTCTCGGAGGTCTTCGTCGTGGCTGAGACGCGCTCGGCGACCTCGCTCCAGCGGCGCATGGCGGCGATGGTATACGGTCCGCCGCGATGCTCCACCGCGCTGGTTCCCGGACCGATCGAGGGCGACCGGGTCGTCCTGCGGCGGCACGTGCGCGGGCAACCTGGCCGCGTTCCTGCGCTGGTACGCGGATCCCGAGGTCGCCCGCCTGACCCGCTACCAGGACGGCCCGATGCGCTCGAGCGAGATCGAGCGGTTCTTCCAGGCGCGCGTCCTCGGCTCCGACTCGCTGGCGATGGCGATCCACGATGCGAGCGACCGACCGGCTCATCGGCATCGTGCGCGTTCAGCCAGCTCGACGGCGACAACGGCTCGGCGCTGTTCCACATCACGATCGGCGAGCACGACGCCTGGGGCCAAGGCTACGGCACGCGAGGCGACCCGCCTGATGGTCGACCACGCCTTCGAGCGGCTCCGGCCTGCACCGGGTCGGCGCTGTCGCGTGTTCGCGTTCAACGAGCGGGCGATCCGCTCGTATCGGCGAGTCGGCTTCGTGATCGAGGGTCGGGCGCGCGAGGCGATCTGGCGCGACGGACGCTGGTGGGACGAGGTCCAGATGAGCATCCTCGAGAGCCGACTGGCGGTCGCTGGCGGCCCCGGCGCCGACAGCCTCCGGACGGGCCGGCGGAGGGACGGTCGGCCCGGCGAACGACGAGGAGCCATTGACCGACCCGGCCACCGGACGGCCAGCCGACGCGCCAACGGTCGAGCGGACCGCTGACGATGGCCAGCAGCGGCCCGGCCGCCGACGCGGCACGCTCGGCGTTCCGGGGAGCGATGGAGGCCAGGGGCCACGCGGTCGACAACGCCCGCGAGGCGGCGGCCGGCCTCGAGGCCGCATTCGCGGCCGGCGCGCTCGCGCGGACCCCGTTGCTCGATCAGATGCTCGGGGACCTCGGCCTCGCCCTCGAGCAGGACGACGGGCAGAAGCTCGGCGGCAAGACCGCCGAGGCGGCCCGGTTCATCCTTCGGGCGATCTCGCGCGAGCTGGATCGCGCCTGACGCTCGTTCCCGCGCGCCGTTCCGACGGCTGACGAGCCACCCGTGGAGCCCCTCGCGGCGGGTGCCTCGGCCCGATCGGCGATACTTCACCGGCCAGCCAGCCGACGCCGAAAGGGACGCCTACGATGCCCGACCTCAAGCTAGGGATCCTGCTCTGGAGCCAGGCCACGAGCTGGCCCGAGATGCTCGCTGCGGCCAGGCGGGTGGACGACCTGGGCTACGACCACCTGTGGACCTGGGACCACCTCTACGCGATCTTCGGCGACCCGTACCAGCCGATCTTCGAGGGCTGGTCGACCCTGGCCGCACTGGCCATGGCGACGAAGCAGACCCGCCTCGGCCTGCTCGTCGGCGCGAACACCTTCCGCAATCCGGGGCTCGTGGCCAAGACGGCCACGACCCTCGACCACATCAGTACGCGGCCGGGCGATCCTGGGCATCGGCGGGGCGTGGATGGAGCCAGAGCACCGGGCCCACGGGATCGACTTCGGCTCGGGCTTCGGGCAGCGGCTCGACTGGCTCGACGAGGCGGTGGCGGCCCTTCGGCCGCTCCTCGATGGCGAGACGGTGACCTCGACCCGCGACGGCCACTACGCCTTCAATGACCTCCGCCATCACCCGCTGCCGATCCAGGCCCACCTGCCGATCATGATCGGCGGCAGCGGCGAGAAGAAGACCCTCCGAACGGTGGCCCGCTCGGCCGACATGTGGAACGCGATGGGCACGCCCGAGTTCATCGCCCACAAGGTCGAGGTGCTCCGGGGCCACTGCGAGGCGGTCGGCCGGGACATCTCGGAGATCGAGTTCACCCTCGGCGTCAAGCTGACGATCCGCGACAGCCAGGCCGAGGCCGAGCGGGCGATGCACGCCTCCCTCGAGCACAACCGGACGCCCTGGGCGGAGGTTGCGGACGACGACACCTTCTGGAACGGGTCGCCGGCCCAGATCGCCGACCGGCTCCGGCCGTACCTCGATCTCGGCTTCCGGACCGTGATCTCGGAGCAGCCGGCGCCCTACGACATGGAGACCTTCGAGCGCTTCATCGGCGAGGTCAAGCCGCTCCTGGCGGGCTAGTCCGAGGAGCCGGCCGATCATGAATGCCGAGCAGGGTCGGGCCACGACCGTCGAGTTCGAGCACGTCACCAAGGTCTACGGCCCGGCCGCCGCGAACGGCAGCAAGGCGGCCCCCCGGGGGCGGTCAACGACCTGTCGCTGGCGATCCCGGCGGGCAGGATCTGCGTCCTCGTCGGCCCGTCGGGCTGCGGCAAGACGACCTCGCTCAAGATGGTCAACCGGCTGATCGAGCCGACCTCCGGCCGGATCCTCCTCGACGGCGTCGACGCCGCCGCCCGGGACGTGACCGAGCTCCGCCGCGGGATCGGCTACGTGATCCAGCAGATCGGCCTCTTCCCCCACCAGACGATCGTCGACAACGTCGGCGACGGTGCCCCGCCTGCTCGGCTGGCCGGCGGCGCGGATCAGCGGAGCGCGCCGAGGAGCTGCTCGGCCTGGTCGGGCTGGACCCGGCGACGCTACGCCGGACGCGCTATCCCGGCCCAGCTCTCGGGCGGCGAGCGCCAGCGCGTCGGCGTGGCCCGGGCGCTGGCCGCCGACCCGCCGATCATGCTCATGGACGAGCCGTTCGGCGCCGTCGACCCGATCGTCCGCGAGCGCCTCCAGAACGAGTTCCTGCGCCTCCAGGAGGAGCTGGCCAAGACGATCCTGTTCGTCACCCACGACATCGACGAGGCGATCAAGATGGGCGACCTCGTCGCGGTCTTCGCAGGAGGGCGGCGGGTCGCCCAGTTCGGGCCGCCGGCGCGAGATCCTGGCCAGCCCGGCCTCCGACTTCGTCGCCCGCTTCGTGGGCGCCGACCGCGGCCTCAAGCGGCTGTCGCTCATCCGCGTTCGCGATCTCGAGCTTCGAACGGCGACCGTCGGCGCGGATCGGCGACGCCGGCCGGCCAGGCCCGCGAGCGCGCCGCCGCGGATCCGTTCCCGTACCTCCTGCTCGTCGACGCCGGCGACCGCCCGATCGGCTGGCTGGGCGACCCGGCGATCCGCGGGCGACGGTCCGCTGACCGCGGCGATGGCGATCCCGATGTCGCCGCTCCTGTCGACCGCGAGACGACCCTCAAGGACGCGCTGTCGATGCTGCTCGACGCCGACGTCCACGCCGGGATCGTGGTGGATCCGCGCCGGCCGCGTCCTGGGGCTGGTCACCACCGACATGATCGCCGGCTTCCTGCGCGACGGCAGGCTCCCCGCCGCTCGCCAAGCGGCCGTCGGACGCACCGATGATCGACTGGGGCTGGGTCGCCGACCACCTCGAGGCGATCGCTCGGCCGCACGGTCCAGCACCTCGAGCTCGCCGCGATCGCCGTCGCCGTCGGCTTCGCGATCTCGTTCGGTCTCGCCCTCGTCGCCCTGTCGCGCCGCGGCGACCTATCCGGCGATCAGCGGACTGGCCGGGATCCTGTACACGATCCCGAGCCTGGCCGTCTTCGCGGCGCTCGTCTCGATCACCGGGCTGACGATCTCACCGCCGAGATCCCGCTGATCATGTACACCCTGGTCATCCTCGTCCGGAACATCGTCGCCGGGTTCGACGCGGCGCCGGCCGACGTGCTCGAGGCGGCCGACGGCATGGGCTACGGTCGCCGCCAGCGTTTCCTGCGGATCGACCTGCCCCTGAGCGTCCCGCTCATCGTGGCTGGGCTGCGCCTGGCGAGCGTCTCGACGATCGGCCTGGTGACGATCTCGGCGACCCTCGGCAACTCCTTCGGCGGGCTCGGCTTCTTCATCCTCGAGGGCTACCATCGGGCGTTCCCGACCGAGATCCTGGCCGGCGCGGTGCCGTCGATCCTGCTGGCGTTCGCGGTCGACGTCGCCTTCGTCCGGATCGAGCGGCGGCTGACGCCCTGGTCGGCCGGGCAGGCCGCCCGCCGGCCGGCGCCCGAGCGCATCGTATCCGGACCGAGTGGAGCCGTCGGATGATCGGCTGGTTCGCTGGATCCGGCTCACTGGTCCGGTCCGGGCGGGATCCCGACCCGGCTCCTGGAGCACGTCGGCATCTCCGGGATCTCGCTCGTCATCGCCGGCGCGATCGCGCTGCCGATCGGCCTGTGGATCGGCCACACCGGCCGCGGCGCGACCCTGGCGGTGAACGCGGCGAACTTCGGGCGGGCGATCCCGTCGCTGGCGGCGATCGGGATCATCGCCCCGATCACCGCAGGCCTTCGATCCGCAACCTGGGCTTCAAGGTCTACCCGACGCTCTTCGCGATGATCGTGCTGGCCCTGCCGCCGATCCTGGTCAACGCCTATGCCGGGCGTCGCCGGGGTCGATCGCGACCTCGTCGAGGCGGCCCGCGGGATGGGCCTCCGGGAGCGCCAGATCCTCGGCCGGGTCGAGGTCCCGATCGCCCTGCCGGTGATCGTCGGCGGGATCCGGTCGGCTGGCGTCCAGGTCATCGCCACGGCGACCCTCGGTGCGCTGTTCGGCTTCGGCGGGCTGGGCCGCTACCTCGTCGACGGAGTGGCCCAGAATGACGACGGCCAGCTGTTCGGCGGGGTCTTCCTGGTGGCCGCCCTCGCGCTCCTCGCCGAAGGCGGCTTTGCCCTGATCGAGCGGGCCCTGACCTCGCCGGGCTTCCGCCGCTCCCGATCATCCGCGGCGCCCGGCACGGCGTAGCCCCTTCCGGGACCATTCCTGACGGTTCTCGGCAACCTCGCTGCTATAGTCGGTCGTCCAGCCGGCGCCTGCCGGCTGCGGCACACCAGGAGGAGGAAGACCCACAATGCGGCTCAACCGCGCGCTCGCCCTCGGGGCGTCGCTGCTGGTGCTCTTGAGCGCCTGCTCGACGGGAGGGGGCAGCAAGCCCACGATCAAGATCGGCTCGGACGGCTTCTACGAGTCCAAGCTCATGGCCGAGATCTACGCCCAGGCCCTCGAGGCCAACGGCTACACCGTCGACCGGACGGGCATGGCATCGGCACCCGGAAGGTCTCGGCACCGGCCCTCGAGAGCGGCCAGATCGACCTCAAGCCGGAGTACATCGGCAGCGGCCTCGCCTACTACGAGCCGGGCAAGCAATCGGGCGACCCGACGGCGAACCAGGCCGAGCTCCAGAACGTCCTGAACGGCAAGGGCGGCGGGATCACCGTCCTCGACTACTCCCCGGCAGCCGACCAGAACGCCTTCGTCGTTCGCGCGGATACGGCAGCCCAGCTCCAACCTGACCAAGATGAGCGACCTGACCGCGGTCCAGAGCCAGCTCAAGTGGGGCGTCGCCACGGACTGCCCGACGAACCCGGTCTGCGGCGCCGCCCTCAAGTCGGCGTACGGCCTCGACCTGTCGAATGCGACCCTGCTGAACGCCTGCGATACGCCGATGGCCCAGGCGCTCCTCGGCAAGACGATCGATGTCGGCGAGCTGTGCTCGACCCAGCCCGACATCGCGGTGAACGGCTGGGTCGTCCTCCAGGACGACAAGCAGACCCAGCCGGCCGACAACATCGCGCCGCTCGTCCGCAACGACTATCTCGCCAAGGTCGACAAGGCCTCGTTCGAGAAGATCCTCAACGACGTCTCGGCCAAGATGGACACCGCCACCCTGACCGAGCTCGGCAAGGAGATCTCCGTCGACAAGAAGGACATCGCCGCGGTCGCCACGGAGTGGCTCAAGGCGAACGGCTTCGTCAAGTAACCGTCGCTCGCGCCTCGCGACGAGCCCCCGGCCGGCGGTCGGGGGCTCGTCGATTCCGGGGTTGAGTGACGTGGTCCGGTCCGGGCACGGTCCAGGCCGAGGCCTCGGCAGCGGCACCTGCACCGGCCCCTGCCCCGCTGCCGGATTCCGCACAGGGCCGCGGTATGGTCGCCCGGGGGTCGCGATTGGGGCCCAGCCGCCCCTCCGGGCGGAATTTGTCAGATTCGGCTCGCCACCTGGTCGCACAGGTAGGTCCGGCCGCCTGGGACGACGCGCCAGGTTGGCGACGGCCGCGAGCGGGCCAACGAGCCCGAGCCGGGCGATCAGGGCAGGGGCGTCGGGTCCGGCTCGCCGCTGACCACGTCCTCGACCTCGCGGATGCTGCTCGTCCAGCCCAGCCTGAGGAAGGCGACCGCACCGGCGACCGAGGTCAGGATCAGGACCGTCGCGTGAGCCAGCAGGGCGAGGGCGAAGGCCTGGTCGCTCGGCCGGCCGAGCGACTCGGCGATCTTCACGGCAGCCAGCTCGTACGTGCCGAGGTAGCCCGGACCGGACGGGATGGCCGTCGCCAGGGCGACGCCGGCCGCCAGGAGCGAGGCTTCGCCGATCAGGAGATGAAGGCCGATCGCCTGGCCGATCGCAGCGAAGGCGACGACGGTGGCGCTCCAGGCAGCCAGGCTGAGCAACAGCGCCTCGGCCAGGGTCCTCGGCCGGCCGGCCACGGCCAGTCCGTCCCGTAGCCTGCGGGCCGCCTCGACCACGCTCGGCCAGCGCTCGGCCAGCGTGGCCAGCCGGTGGGCGCCGGGCAGGCGATGGGCGGCGATCCCGATCGCCAGGCCGACCACGAGCAGTCCGGTCACGGCGAGGCCGACGAGGATCGCACTGGCGACGACGCCCCGGACGTTCAGGACGAGGATCGCGAGGGCCGCGATGGCGACGACGACCGCGATGTCGACGACCCGCTCGACGACGACCGTGCCGAGGGTCGACGCCCGGCTGACCTTCTCCCGGTCACCCAGGTAGTGGCTCCGGACGAGCTCACCGAGGCGGGCCGGCAGGACGTTGTTGGCGAGATATCCGACGAGCAGGTAGCCGAGGATCGGCAGGTAACGAACCCGCTGGATCGGCAGGATCAGGCGCTGCCAGCGGATGGCCCGGATCAGGACATCGGCCGACAGGCAGGCAAGGCCAAGGATCAGCCAGGTTGGGTTTGCCGTCCGGATCGTGGCCCACGCCGCACCCAGGTCGACATCGCCCAGGACGAACCAGATCGAGACGACCGAGATCGCCAGGCCCACCCCGACCCGCACGATCGAGCCTCTTCGGCTGCGCATCGTCAGCCGGTTGGTCGAGCGCGAGCAGTGAGTTGGGCGGACCGCCGGAGGCCGGTCGCATGGAGCAGATACCGGACCGTGACCCTGAGGGTCTCCAGGCCGTACACGACGCTCCGACGGAAGCCGACCGAGCTAGCCTCCTCGAAGTAGCGGGTCGGGACGCCGATCTCGCCGATCCGGAACCGCCGGGCGGCGACGACCTGGGCGATCAGCTCCTGGTCGAAGACGAAGTCATCGCTGTTGAGGTCGTACGGGATCGCCTCGAGGAGCGCCCGGCTGTAGGCACGCAGCCCCGTGTGGTATTCGGACAGGCGCAGCCCGAAGGCGAGGTTCTCGACACCGGTCAGGAAGCGGTTGCTGACGTACTTCCAGCGGGGCATCCCGCCGGCGAGGGGGTTGCCCAGGAACCGGCTGCCAAGCATCAGGTCGCAGCGGCCGGCGATGATCGGGGCGATCAGCTCCGGGATCCGGGTGGCGTCGTACTGGTAGTCCGGGTGGAGCATGACGACGACATCCGCGCCCTCCGCCAGGGCGGTGTCATAGCACGTTTTCTGGTTGCCGCCGTAGCCCCGGTTCTGGCGGTGGACCACGACCTGCAGGCCGAGGTGCTTGGCAATCTCGACGGTCTCGTCCTTCGAGACGTCGTCGACCAGGATGATGTGGTCGACCACATCGAAGGGAATGTCGGCGTACGTCCGCTCGAGCGTCTGGGCGGCGTTGTAGGCGGGCATCACCACGATGACCCGGGGTAGCTTCGGACCAACGCCGCCGTCCGCCGGGTCGGGGGTCGATGTGGGACTCACGGGGCGGTAGCCTACCTCATCGCGGGGCCGGGCCGAATCCCGAGAGCGGCACCTTATACTCCCGGGAATGCCGCGCCCGACCGCCGCGTCGCTCCGCTGGGTTTCCGCCGCGGGCCTGTTCGGATTCGCGCTTCTCCTCGGCGTCTGGATCGCCCGGCCGGTGCACGCCGCCTCGATCGCCTTCGACAGCCAGGTCGCGGTCCTCGATTTCAGCCGGCTGCTCTCGGGGCATCGGGTCGAGGTCTTCCTGTCGACGACCCCGAAACCGCTGCTCACGTTCATCTTCGGCCCGCTCGAGCTGCTCAGCCATGACTGGCGCAGCCTGGCCTGGGCGACCCTGCTGGCGTTCGGGCTGGGCGTCGTCCTGATGGCCGAGCTGGCGAGCCGCTTCGGCGGGAAGGCGGCCTGGGCGTTCGTCGGTATCGGACTGGCCGGCTCGGGGGCGCTGCTCAACGATGTCGCATATGCGCTGGCGGTGCCGTGGGCGATGCTCGGCTGGGCGATCGCCGGACTGGCCCTCAGCCGCCCCCGGCCGCGCTACGGCCTGGCCGGCATCGCACTCATGCTGGCCACGCTGGCACGCATCGAGACGATCCTGATCGTCGGCCTGGCCGCGGTCGTCCTGGTCGCGTTCACCTTGCCGCCCGTTGCCCGGGCGGCCGCGGGCGTCGGGATCAGCCGGCCACCACGGCGGGCGTGGCTGATCCTGGTTGGTTTCGCGGCCCTGCCGGTGATGGGCATCCACGACCTGCTGATCTACGGCGATCCACTGTTCTGGTCGACCGTCGCCACGCGCTACTCGGCAGTGACGAGCCTGCACATCCTCAGCCCGGCCGGCCTCCTCCGCTCGATGATCGGCCACTACCGGGGGCTGTGGCCGCTCGGGATCCTCGGGCTCATCGGGGTCGTTCGGCTCATCCGCGGGCGAGCCTGGGCGGTGCTGATCGGCCTGGCCGCGATGGGCCCCGGCATGGCCGCCTTCCTGCTCTACCTGGCCGTGCGCCACATCTTCGTTCCCGATCGCTACTTTGCCCCGATCGACATCGCCTCGATCCTGGCTGCCGGGGTCGGGGCAGGCTGGCTGCTCGAGATCGGCGCGGCACGACTCGGGCACCGTCTGGGCGGGCGTCCCGGCCAGACGAGAGCGGTCGCGGCCGGGTCGCTCGTGCTGGCCCTCGGCCTGGCCGGCGTGTCGACCTGGCCGAGCGGGCTCCTGGACCCATCGCTGCGCACGGCCGCGCACCGCAGCCTGGCCCTTGCCGCGGATCTCGACCAGATGGACCCGGTTCTCCGCCAGATCGTCGATCGAACGCCCGGCGCGCGAACCTGGCCGGTGGGCGGCGGCTCGGCCGGCGTCGCGCCGGCGATGGTCCTGATGTACGTGCCGCTGCCCTATCGGCCGCGCATGTCGGTCGACCTCGACGCCCCCTTGACGATCATCGGCGACACGGCGGCGTCGCTCGCATCCGCCGCCGGCCATCCGGTTGCCGGCCAGTTCGTCGCCCACGATTGGCACGCTGACGGCGCCCTGCCGCTGTGGCGCCCCTACGAGTCGCCGATTCCGGTTACCTTCAACGGCGTCAGCATCGTGCCGGTTGCCTCAGACCCGGCCCGCGGCTGGTGGATCACGGAGGTCCGGAACCTCCCCTGACGCAACCGGATCGGGTCGCTCGACCGGTAGGAGCCAGTCATGTTCGAACGCCTCTTCGGGGGGAAGACCGCAGATCCCGCCCTCGCCGAACGGATCCCGCCCGGCCAGTACCGGACCGAGAAGTTCCCGGTCCTCCACTACGGCTCGACCCCGAAGACGGACCTGTCGGCCTGGGACTTCAAGGTCTTCGGCGAGATCGACAGCCCGTTCAGCCTGACCTGGACCGAGTTCAAGGCCCTCCCCCGCAAGACCGTCCAGACCGATATCCACTGCGTGACCCGCTGGACGAAGCTCGATACGACCTGGGAAGGGGTCCCGATCCAGGAGATCCTGTCCCGGGCGCAGCTCCGGCCGGACGCGGGCTTCGTGCTGGCCCACTCGGAGCAGGGCTACACGGCGAACCTGCCCCTGTCGGTCCTGGACGACGAGGACGTCCTGCTGGCCGATACGTTCGGCGGCGAGCCGCTCGAGCTGGAGCACGGCTGGCCGCTCCGGCTGCTCGTCCCCAAGCGCTACTTCTGGAAGAGCGCGAAGTGGATCCGCGGCCTGGAGTTCGTCGACCACGACATCCTGGGGTTCTGGGAGCGCTACGGCTACAACAACGACGCCGATCCGTGGCAGGAGGAGCGCTTCTCCGAGTAGCGGGGCCGCCGGGCCCGAGGGTCAGTTGCGGCGGATCGCCGAGAGGCGGGGATCGATGCTGTAGATCCGCAGCCTTCGTTCGAGCAGGCTGACCTCCCGATCGATCAGGCGCAGGAGCTCGTCGATCCGCTCGACCGTGGTGTTCGCCTCGAGCAGGGCCTGGCGGCGGGGCTGGTCGACCTGGATGATCCCGCTGAGCAGGTGGGACAGGACCGTCGGGTCGTCCGGGATCGTGACCTTGACTTCCGATCCGCCGGCGCCGGCCGGGCGGCCCGAGTCGCCCTCGTCGGCGACGTCGACCTCGACCTGGACGTCGATCTCGGGCGCCTCCTCGCCCTCGGACGGCTCGAGCAGGCCGAGGTAGCGGACGAACCGCCGGGTGAGCTCGCCGGTCAGCCGCTCCGCCCGTTCGGCGTCGCCGACCGGCTCGTCGAGCTCGGTCACGTCACCCACCAGGTACGGCTCTCGGCCGATCGTGACGTGTTCGATCCGGAACCGGCGCGTTCCGACCACGAGCAGGTCGAAGCGCCCGTCGCTGTACTTCGACGCCTCGCGAATCTCCGCGACGGTGCCGACGGTCGCGATCGACGCCGCTCCCGGCCCGACCTCGCGTCCGTCCCGGATCAGCACGACGCCGAACGGCTCGTCCCGTTCGAGGCAACGCCGGGTCATCGCCCGGTAGCGCTCCTCGAAGACTCTGAGGGGCAGGGCAACGCCCGGGCACAGGACGGTGTGGAGCGGGAAGAGGGGCAGCTCCACGCTCAACCGCCGTCACGGGATATGGAAACGCCGCCGGGGTTGCTCACCGGCGGCGTCGGATCGGCGCCCTGCGGGCCGTCCGGATCAGTGTGCGCAGCCCCGCGGAGCGCCCCCATCGTCGGCGGTCCGGAAGCTCGAGCCACAACCGCAGGCGGCGACCGCGTTCGGGTTGTTGACCGTGAAACCGGCTCCCATCAGGGTGTCGACGTAGTCGATCTGGGCGCCGCGCAGGAGGTCGATGCTCTTGCCGTCGACGTAGACCTTGACCCCGTTCGCCTCGAGGCGCTGATCCTCTGGCGTCGGAGCGTCCTCGATCATCATCCCGTACTTGAAGCCCGAGCAGCCGCCGCTGTAGACGTAGACGCGCAGGCCGATCTCGGGACTCGTCTCGGCGGCCGTGAGCTCGCGCAGCTTGCTCGCAGCCGCGTCGGTGAGGCTCAGGGTCGTGGGCTGGATCTCGAGCATTCGGTCTTCCTCCTTCGGAGGCGCTGGTCAGGTAGCCACGGAGCTGGTGCGTCCGGGACATCGTACGCATCGCAACCGTTTTCGACAAGCCTACCGTCGAAACCCGTTGGTACCGGCCGGTTAGCCGTCGATCCGCTCGATCACCGAGGCGATGCCCTGCCCGACGCCGATGCACATCGTGGCCAGCCCGTAGCGCCCGCCCGTCCGGACGAGCTCGTGGACGAGCATCGTGATCAGGCGCCCGCCGCTCATCCCGAGCGGATGGCCGAGAGCGATCGCACCGCCGTTGACGTTCACCCGATCCGGGTCCAGGCCGAGCTCGTCGATGCACACGATCGACTGGCTGGCGAAGGCCTCGTTCAGCTCGACCAGGTCGAGATCGGCGGCGGTGATCCCGGCTCGTTCGAGGGCCTTCCGGCTGGCCGGCACCGGGCCGACGCCCATGACCGCCGGATCGACCCCGGCAACCGCGGTCGAGACGATCCGGGCGAGGGGCCGGAGGCCAAGCGAGCGGGCTCGGTCGGCCTCGACCAGCAGCACGGCGCTCGCGCCGTCGTTGATCCCCGAGCTGTTGCCGGCGGTGACCGTGCCACCGCCACGGAAGGCCGGTCGGAGGCGGCCGAGCGCATCCATCGTCGTGTCGGCGCGCGGGTGCTCGTCGCGACCGACCAGCACCGGCGCCTCTCCCCGCCGGCCGGCAATCTCGACCGGCACGATCTGGGCATCGAACCGGCCGGCATCGATCGCGGCGATCGCCCGGCGGTGGCTGGCCAGGGCGAAGGCGTCCTGGCGCTCGCGACTCACCTGCCAGCGCTCGGCCACGTTCTCGCCGGTCTCGCCCATCGAATTCGATCTTGTGCCGCTCGGCCAGGCGGGGATTGACGAACCGCCAGCCGAGCGTCGTGTCCTGCAGCTCGTGGCTGCCCCGTTCATATGGCGTGGTCGGCTTGGCCATGACGTATGGCGCCCGGGTCATCGATTCGACGCCGCCGCCGATGAACACGTCGCCGTCACCGACCTGGATCGCGTGGGCCGCCGAGTTGATCGCCTGGAGGCCGCTCCCGCACAGGCGGTTGACGGTCAGTCCGCCGACCTCGATCGGCAGGTCCGCCAGGAGGAGCGCCATCCGGGCCACGCTCCGGTTGTCCTCGCCGGCCTGGTTGGCGCAACCCAGGATCACGTCCTCGATCAGGCCCGGGTCGATCCCGACCCGATCGACGAGCGCTCGCAGGACGAGCGCGGCGAGGTCGTCCGGCCGGATCGAGGCGAGGGCGCCGCCGTACCGGCCGATCGGCGTTCGAACGGCGTCGATGATCCATGGTTCGCGCAGGGGTCGATGAAGGTCGCGGCTCATCGCCCGATTGTAGGGCCACGCGCGGCGGGCCCCCGCTCACCGGCCGGCGCCGGACCGGCTCGCCTGACTCGGGTTACCCCGGATCCGCGACCAGCACCAGCCCCTGCGCGGGACTGAATGCATCCGGGTCGTCCCGAGCCAGCTCCGCCAGGTCGGCCACGACGCCGGGCAGCCCGCGCGCTCGCGCCCAGGAGAAGGGGCCCTCCGGATGGCCGGCACCCAGTCGCAGCGCCAGGTCGATCGTCTCCTCGTCGGCGGCCACGCCTTCATCGAGGGCCCGGAAGGCCTCGTTGGCGATCGCCAGGCGAATCCGGTCGACGATCGACATGGACCGGTCGGCGCCGCCGGTCCCGCCGCGGCCGGTGCTGCCGGTCCTCGAATTCGAAGCCGGGAGCCAGGCCAAGGCGCGTGCCGTTCGCGTCGTAGCGGTAGAAGCCTTCGCCGGCCTTGCGGCCGAGCCGACCGGCGGCCACCAGGGCCTCCTGGATCGGCGACGGCCGGAACCGGGGCGCCCGATCGAAACCCCCCCAGATCCCCGTCGCCGCGGCGAGGTTGACGTCGATTCCGACCAGGTCCATCAGCTCGAAGGGACCCATCGGAAAGCCCGCCGCCGTGATCGCCGCGTCGATCGTAGTGACGTCCGTTGCGCCCGACTCGACGAGCCGAAGAGCCTGGATCGTGAACGGCCGGTTCACCCGGTTGACGACGAAGCCGGGCCGGTCAGTGCACCGGACGGGAGTCCGGCCCCAGCCCTCCACGAGCGCGGCGGCGGCCTCGACCAGGCCGGGCGCGCTGAGCGGACCGGCGACGACCTCGACGAGCGCCATGACCGGTGCGGGATTGAAGAAGTGGAGGCCGACCACGCGCTCCGGATGGAGCGTGGCCGCGGCCGCAATTGCGCCGACCGACAGGGCGCTCGTGTTCGTGGCCAGGATCGACTCCGGCGCCAGGGACCGGTCGAGCCGGGCAAACAGGGCTCGCTTGAGGTCGAGCGCCTCGACCACCGCCTCGATCACGACGGACGCCCCGGCGGCCTGCTCCGGCTCGGTTCCGAAGGACAGTCGCTCGAGGATCATCGCCTGAGCCGAGTCCAGGGTGGGACCAGACCGGCCGGCACGGGCGAGCCACCGGGAAAGCCCGGCCCCGATCCTGGTCCGGGCGCGCTCGGCGGCGGCCGGCTCGACGTCGATCAGGCGGACCCGATGGCCGTGCTCGAGGGCGAGCTGGGCGATTCCGGCGCCCATCGTCCCGGCGCCGATCACCGCGATCTCGTCCGCCACCCGGGTCAGGCGTCCTTGAACTGCTCGAAGGGCTGGCGACAGTCCGTGCAGTAATGAATGGAGCGGCAGCGGGTCGGCCCGAAGGCGTTCTCGAGGACGGTTCGGCGGGAGCCGCAGAACGGGCAGGTTGCCCGCGGTTCGAGCTCGATCGGCGCTCCGCCGGTCGCGGCGCCCCCAGCCATCCGGCCGGCCGGCCCGAACGGCTCCGGCGGCGCGAAGCCGCTGGCTCGAAGCGCGACTCGACCATTGACGCTGATCCGCTCGGCGGTCCACGGCTCGGCGAAGCTGATCCTCACGGCGACGGCCTCGATGCCCGATGCCGGCACCGCTCGGAGCGGATCGAGCCGCTCGGCGACGGTCGCCCGGATCAGGTCGAGGGCGGGGCAGCCGATGAACGTGGGCAGGAGCTCGACCTCGAGCCGGCCGCCGGCCAAGGTCACGGCGTGGACGATCCCGAGATCGACGATCGAGATCGCCGGGATCTCCGGGTCGGCAATCCCAGCGAGGATCTCCCAGACCTGTTCCGGGACGGCCGCCGGTCCGGGCAAGCCCGCCGGCTCGGGCGAGCCCGCCGGTTCGAACGCGGCCGTCACCAGGCCGCGCTCGGATCGAGCCTGCGGACGGAGGTGAGCTCCGTCCACAGCAGGTCGAACGCCGGCCCGTGCCCGGATCGGGCGGTCGCCGGGTCGAGGGCGTCCGGGGCGGCCGCCGGCAGGCGCAGGCCGGCCCGGCCGAGGACGGGCTCGACTCGCTCGGACCAGCGACCGAGTAGCTCCGCCGCCGGAACGGGCTGGACCCCCGCCTCGACCAGGATCGCCTCGGATCGCAGCGGCGCGAGGACGCTCGGCGCGTCCGGGCCGACCAGCTCGAGCGCCTCTTCCAACCGCCGGCGGGGCTCGCCGCCGCGGGCCAGGCGCTCGAGCCACGCCTCGCCGTGGAGCAGGTGGTAGGTCTCTTCCCGACGGACCTTCACGACGAGGTCGGCCAGCGGCCGGATCGTCGATCCGGCCAGGGCCTCGAGCCGCACCGCGTTGGCCGTGTCGTACAGCCAGCGCCGGGTCATCGTCCGGGCCCAGTCGCCCCGGCCGTGATCGACCAGACGGCAGTGGCGGAACGCCTCGGCTGGCCGGTCGTAGGCAATCTCATCCGGGTCGCCCCCGCCCATCTCGGCCAGGAGGCCGTAGTAGGCGGCCGCATGACCAAGCTCGTCCTGGGCGAGCGAGCTCATCGCGACGTCCTCTTCGAGGTGGGGGGCGATCCCGGTCCACTCGCTGTCGGCAAAGCCGAGCACGAAGTCGTCGTCGGCGAGCGACATGAGCAGCTCGGCGGTGGCCGACTCGAGGACGGCCTCCGTCGCCGGGTGGGAGCGGATCCGGGCGGTCACTTCGAGGCCCGCTCCCGGCCGCTGGTCGCCGGCCGCTTCGCCTGGCCCGTCCGGGCGCGGGCCTCGGCCAGCTTGTCGCGCATCACGAAGCCACCCGGCTTCTTGTACGAGCGATCGAGCGGCGGGTTGAGCAGGTCCTGGTCATCGAGCTCGACGATATCGGCCCGCCGGACCACCCACAGCCGGAGGCTCTCGCCGCGCCTGGCGTACAGCTCGCGGGCGTAGTGGAGAGCGAGCGTCGGGTCCGGCGCGACGACGCTGCCGCCGTGGCGCATCGGCTCGCCCTCACGCTCCTGGCGGAAGACCTCGAACGGCTCGAGGGTCGGGTTCGGCGATCCCGGCTCGGGATCCGGTCCGGAGCCCGGCGGGGCGGTCGGGCTCGAGCTGGAAGGATCCTCGGGCCGGCGCGGGAGCATCAGGCCGCAGCGCCTCGCCTCGTCCCGAGGATCGTCTCGCGCACCCAGGCGGTCTCCGCTCGCTGGGCACGGCGGAAGCCGAGCCGGGCCTCCGATGCCGGCCCGTGGCCGGTCACCACGCTGCGCAGCTCGGCCCAGTCCGGTTCCGTGTAGCGCCATTCGCCGCTGGCCTCGTCGAGCCTGAGCTCCGGATCGGGCAGGCTGAGACCGAGCTCGCGGACCCGGGGCACGTAGATGCCCAGGAACTCCTGGCGCAGCTCCTCCGACGTCTTCGCCTTGATCCGCCAGTACAGGTCGCGATCCTTCTCGCGCGGACGATCGCGGGCCGTGCATCTGCATGAGCGGCGGCCACCATCGGTCGAGCGCCTCCTGGACCATCGCCCGCTGCTCCGGGGTACCCGTCGACGAGGGTCACCACGACGTCGCGGCCGTGCATGATGTGGACCGACTCCTCCCAGCAGATCTTCTTCATCGTCCGGGCGTACGGGCCGTAGCTCGAGTCGCGGAGGGCCTGCTGGGCGACGATCGCGGCCGCGTCGACGAGCCAGGCGATCACCCCGATGTCCGCCCAGGTCCGGGTCGGGTAGTGGAAGACGTTGTGGAACTTGGTCCGGCCGGCGAGCAGGTCGTCGATCATCGCCTCGCGCGGCTTGCCCAGGTCCTCGGCCACGCGGTAGAGCAGCTGGGCGTGCCCGACCTCGTCCTGGATCTTGGCCGTCAGGGCGAGCTTCCGGCGGAGGGTCGGGGCGCGCATGATCCAGTCGCGCTCCGGGAGCACGCCCATCAGCTCGCTGTTGGCGTGCATCTCGACGAAGCGCAGGACGCTGGTCCGGTACTCGTCGGGCATCCAGTCGCCGGCCTCGATCTTGCCGCCGCCCAGGACGTGCGCCTCGAACGCGCGGTAGCGCTCATCGTGGGGCCGGTCCTCGTTGAACGGAAGTTGGCTCCGCTCGCGCTCCGGCAGGACCGGGTCGAGAGCCAGCGGATCGGTCATCGATCGGCCTCCGCGGCGAGCAGGGCGCGCCGGCTCAGCTGGACGTATTCGGCGGCAATCGCCCGAGCCGAGAGCGGCCCATCCGGCCGGTACCAGGTGGCGATCCCGTTCAGCGCCGTGAGCAGGTAGGCCGCGGCCAGGGCTGGATCAACCGGCACGAGCTCGCCCGACTGGCTGCCGTCGGCGATCAGCCACCGCCAGCGGGCCTCGTAGGCATCGCGCCGTGCGCCGATCCGGGCGCGCCGCTCGGTCGACAGTGCGCGCCACTCGCGGACGAAGACGCTGGCCTGGCCGACGTCGTCGGTCAGCACGCCGACGTGGGCCCGTACGAGCGCCTCGAGCCGCTCCGTCGAGGGACGTCCGGCGGTCTCGCGCTCGGCCTCGTCGGCGGCCTGCTCGAACCGTTCGGCTGCCTGGCGGACGATCGCCCACAGGACGTCCTCCTTCGAGGCGATGTGGGAATAGAGGCTCGCGCCCTGGATCTCCACGCCCCGGGCAATGTCCCGGACACTCGTACCGGCATAGCCCTGCTCGCGAAAGAGGGTCGATGCCACCACTTCGATCTGGCGACGTCGAGTTTCGACCAATGCCGGCTCCATTGGCGACCAAGCGAACGTTTGTTAGGCAGCCTAGCCACCGAGATCGGCCCGGTCAAGCCCACGAGCCGGCCTACGAGCCATCGAATCGCGGGGCGCGCTTCGCGACGAACGCCGCCAGGCCCTCGGCGTGGTCCCCCGTCCGTCCCGCGATGCCCTGCAGTGAGGCTTCGTAGTCGAGCGCGGATTCGAAGCTCGTCTCGAGCGCCCGGCGGAGCGCCCGCTTGGCCAGGGCCAGCGCTCGGGGAGCTCCTGCAGCGAGGCCGGTCGCGATCCGGGCGGCCTCGCCGGCCAGCCCGCCGGCGGGCACCACCCGGTTCACGAGGCCGATCCGGAACGCCTCGGCCGCGGGGATCGGGTCGTTCAGGAGGATCAGCTCGGTGGCGCGCCCGAGGCCGACGAGGCGCGGCAGCAGCCAGGTCGCCCCGCTGTCGGGGATCAGTCCGATCCGCCCGAAGGCCAGCACGAAGCTGGCCTCCTCGGCCGCGACCCGCAGGTCGCAGGCAAATGCGAGCGAGGCGCCTGCCCCGGCAGCCACCCCGTTGATCGCGCCGATCACCGGCTTGTCGAGGAGCCGGATCGCCGTCACCAGAGGGTTGAACCGCTCGCGGACCTCGACATCGAGGGGCGTCGGATCCGGCGCCAGCCGCTCCTTGAGATCCTGGCCGGCGCAGAACGCTCGTCCGGCCCCGGTCAGGACGACGACCCGAACGGCCGGATCGCGGCCGGCCTGGCGCACGGCGGCGAGGAGATCGCGCTTGAGCGTCGCGTCGAGGCTGTTCAGGGCGGCCGGCCGATCGAGGGTGATCGTGGCCACGCCGGCCTCGACGTTCCAGCGAATCGCCTCGAAATCCGGAGCCATCGCGCGGTTCAGCCGGCGGCCGGCCGGAGGGTATCGCCGGCCAGCTCGAACAGGCGTCGATCGATCGGCTCGTCGGCTCCATCGGCATGGTCGGCCACGAACCCGGCCAGCTGCGGACCGAATTCGGCGTCGTCCGGGCTGGACGCACCGGCCACCAGGAGGTGGAGATCGGGCAGGCCGACGAAGATCCGTCCACCGACCGGGCCGAGGGTCGCGGCGAGATGGGCGCGGACCTCGGGCAGCAGAATCCGGGCGGCGTCGGGCCCGTCGCCGTTGTCCGAGGACAGCAGCCGGCGGGGGCCCGATTCGTCGACCGTCCATTCCGCGGTCGCCGACCAGGCCGCCAGGTTGGCCATCGCCGCGGCATCGATCTCGGCCGGCTCGACTGCCCACGACACGAGGTGCTCGCCGTTGACCACGATGTCGAAGCCGGTGGCCGGAATCGCGTAGACGACCGGCAGGCCGCACGGGCCCTCGCCGAGGAGCGGCAGGGTGTGGCTCGAGGTGTTCAGGGCCATGGCCGCCCGGCTCACGTCGGCGAGCCGCAAGCCGACCGTGCCGACCGGCCGGAGGAGCGGGATGAGGAGCGGCCTGGCCGCGTCCCAGTCGTGCTCGGGGGCGAGCGACACCGACGGCGCGTCGGGCGCCGCGCGGACATGCCCGCTGACCGGCGCGTCGGCGTCGATCGGCGCCAGCAGGTCGGGTGCGGCGTCGCGGAACGACGCCGGTGGCCCATCGCCCAGGTCCCGGCTGAGGTCGCTGCCGTAGTCCCTGCCACCCTCATCCGGCGGCCGGCCGGTCTCGTCCATCACCATCGCCTCCTCAACGTCCCCGCCAGCGCGGTGTCCGCTTCTCGGTGAAGGCGGCCATGCCTTCGTCCTGATCCTCGGTCGCGAACAGCCCGAAGAACGCCCGGCGCTCGTCGGCCAGTCCCTCGGTCAGGCTCGCATCGAATGCCCGGTTGACCATCGCCTTGGCCGCCCGGACGGCCAGCGGCGGCATCGTCGCGATCCGGCCGGCCAGCTCGAGGGCCCGGTCGAGCGTCTCCTCGGCTGGCACGACCTGGCTGACCAGGCCGGCCGACTCGGCCTCCCGGGCGCCGATCGACCGACCGGTCAGGATCATCTCCATCGCCCGCGCCTTGCCGATCGCGCGGGTGAGGCGCTGCGTCCCGCCGGCTCCGGGCATCACTCCGAGCCGGATCTCGGGCTGGCCGAACTGGGCGTCGTCGCCGGCGACGATCATGTCGCAGGCCATCGCCAGCTCGCAGCCTCCGCCGAGGGCGTAGCCACGGACGGCCGCGACGATCGGCAGGCCGATCTCACGGATCTGGTCCCACCGTTCGAAGTCGCGCCCCTCCGCCAGCGACTCGGGGGTCTGCTCGGCGAGCTCCTTGATGTCGGCCCCGGCCGCGAACGCCCGGGTGCCGGCGCCGGTCACGACGATCGCCCGGCAGGCCGGGTCCGCGTCCAGGCCCTGCAGGGCGGCGACGAGCTCGGCGAGGACGGCGAAGGAGACCGCGTTGAGGGCACCCGGCCGGTCGATCGTGACCAGGGCAACCCCGTCGGCCGGGTCAGCTCGCCCGTACGGAGCCGGGGCGGGGAACGCGACGCGGACCAGCGGGTCAGCAGGCACGCCGCCAGTATCTACCCGCGCAGGCCGGCCGGAGCGAGGTCGGGCGCATCCTCGAGCACGATCAGGGTCGCCAGGCCCGGCGCGATCGTGCGCAGGTTCCGGCCGGCCTGGCGCATCGGCTCCGAGCCAAGCCCCGCGTCGAGCGACGCCCGGTCGTCGAAGTCCATCTCGGTCACCACGATCAACTCGGTCTCGCCGCCGAGCGCCTGGCTGACCCGGCGGACCCGCAGCGCGCGCAGGCCCGGCGTCTCGGCGACGAGGGGCAGGTGGATCTCGGCGTACGCCCGCTCGAAGGCCTCGACCGCCGGGGCCCCACCGTCGGGTCGCCGGAACAGGACCAGCAGGGTCGTCACGGTCGTCCTCGGCCGACCATCATGGATCGCCTCCCTCGAAGGTTGCCCCCGAGCCACCCGCCCGGCGGATCGATCTGCTCCGGGCGGCGTTCTCGGTCGAACGATAGAACCCGGCGCAGGCCTCGTTGAACAGGGCCGGCCGGCGGACCATCACCTCGTGCCCGCAGCCGGGCGCGACGAACAGGCGGGCGTCCGGCAGCTGGCGCATCAGGCCCCAGGCATGGTCCACCGGCACGAACGGATCACGGTCGCCGACCGCGATCAGGGCCGGCACCTGGACCCGGCGCAGCTCGCGTGGCCCGAGCAGGTCCTGGACCCGGACGTCGGCGGCGATCGCCGGCAGGAGGCGGCGCCAGGCGCCCTCGCCCTGGACGGGGTCGTGACGCCGGCCGAGGAGCGCGCCCCACGCCGGGTCGTCCCGGTCGACCCGCTCCGGGTCCATCAGGCGCCGGGCGACGCTCGCCCGGGGCTCTCGCTGGGTCGTGATCCCCACGATCACGAGCGTCCTCAGCCGCTCGGGATGGCGGGTCGCGAGCTGGAGGGCCGTCATCGCACCCATCGAGAAGCCGAACAGGTGGAACGTGTCGAGGCCGAGGGCATCGACGAACGCCAGGGTGTCGTCGACGAGCATCCCGTAGCTGAAGCCGTCGGTCACGTCGTGGCGGGTCGAGCCGTGGCTGCGGGCGTCCGGCAGGTAGAGCCGGAAGACCTTCGAGAACGAGGGAACCTGGGCGGCGAAGTCCTCCCGACCGGTCGACGTCGCGCCATGGAGCATGACCAACGGCGGCCCGGCCCCGTGGACGTCGTAGCCGATCTCCAGGCCCCCGGCCGAGATCGTCTCCATCGCCGCGGTCACGGGGTCAGCCCTCCTGCCGGCCTTCGATCGCGATCGACTCGGAGCGCTCGACCCGGAGGTAGCGGCGGCGGTAGTAGAGCAGCGGCTGGGGGTGGTGCTCATCGTTGTGGAGCGACTCCACCCGACCGATGAACAGGTCATGGTCGCCGATCGGGTGCGCCCCGACGATCGTGCACTCCAGGGTTGCGATCGCCCCGTCGAGGAGGGGCAGGCCGCTCGGACCGGGCGACCAGGCCGCGCCGCAGAAGCGCTCCCGGCCGGGCTCGACCGGCGCACCGGCAAAGCAGTCGGCGAGGTCCTGCTGGTTCTCACCCAGGACGTTGACGGCAAACCTCCCGGCGGCGTGGATCTTGGGCGTGATGAACCGCCGTCGATCGAGGGCGACGACGACCAGCGGTGGATCGAGCGACACGGAGCTGAGGGCGTTCACGGTGATTCCGTGCGCATCGCCGGCTTCGAGGGTCGTGACCACGGTCACGCCGGTGACGAAATGGCCCATGACCTTGCGGAACGTATCCGAGTCGAAGGTCGTCACGATGCCCATCACCGGGAGTCTACGGGAGTTGCGCGCCGAGCCCGCCCCGGGCCAGTCGTCACGATCACGATGCGGTCCGCTGGCGGGCGGCTCAGGGTCCGGAGCTTCGGGCCGGCGATCGTTGGTTCCCGTGGCGCGCCACACCGCCTGAATTTGCGCGTGGCGCGAGCGCGCGGCGGATCGGGCCCGATTCCGGGTCCGCCTGTCCGACTCGGCTCGGCTGGGTCCGGCGGAGTCCGGGTCGGCTTGTCTGGCTCGGCTCATCCGACTCGGCTCGTCCGACTCGGCTCGGCTGGGTCCGGCGGAGTCCGGGTCGGCTTGTCTGGCTCGGCTCATCCGACTCGGCTCGTCCGACTCGGCTCGTCCGACTCGGCTCGGCGAAGTTCGTCCGAATGTCGCCGCCAAGCGCCGTATTGTCGGGTTCGGGTCGAGCCGGGGCTGGGAGGCACGAACCGCGCCTGCTTTCGTGCAGGAACCCGACCTCGTCGACGAGCTGTCGAGCACCTGGCCCGTCAACGCTGGCCAGAACGCGTCTGGCGGCGACATTTCGACGGGGCCTGGGCCGGCCAACGGCGCGCCGAGCCGCGACGGCACGCTACCATCGACCCATGACCGAGCCGGAGCAGTCGGGAGATCGCCGGGCCACCCGCATCGAGCGCGACTCCATGGGCGAGATGGAGGTCCCCGCCGACGCCCTGTACGGCGCCTCCACCCAGCGCGCCGTCCTCAACTTCCCGATCTCCGGCCAGCGGATGCCGCGCCGGTTCCTGCGCGCGCTCGCGCTGGTCAAGCTGGCCGCCGCCGAGACGAACGCCGGGCTCGGCCTGCTCGAACCCGCGAAGGCCGACGCGATCGCGGCGGCCGCCGCGCGAGGTCGCCGACGGCGGTTACGACGCGCACTTCCCGATCGACGTCTACCAGACGGGCTCGGGCACCTCGACCAACACGAACATGAACGAGGTGATCAGCCACCTCGCGTCGGCGCGGCTGGGCGGGGCGAAGGTCCACCCCAACGACGACGTCAACAAGTGCCAGTCCTCGAACGACACGATCCCGACGGCGCTCCAGCTGTCGGGCGGCGGTCGCGATCGAGGAGGAGCTGATCCCGGCGCTGATCGACCTCCAGCGCGCGCTCGCCGCCAAGGCCGACGAGTTCTGGGACGTCGTCAAGACCGGCCGCACCCACCTCCAGGACGCGACGCCGATCCGCCTCGGCCAGGAGTTCGCGGGCTACGCGGGCCAGGTCGAGGAGGCGATCCGCCGCGCCCAGGCCGCCCGCGACGAGCTGCTCGATCGTGCCGCTCGGCGGGACGGCGGTCGGCACCGGCATCAACGCCCACCCCGAGTACGCGGCGCGCGCCTGCGGCCACCTCTCGGAGCTGACCGGCCTGCTCGTCCGCGAGAGCGCCGAACCACTTCCACGCCCAGGCGACGCTCGACGCGGCGATCGCGGCCCACGGCGGGCTGCGGGCGATCGCGCTCGGCCTGTGGAAGATCGCCTCCGACATCCGGTTCATGGGCATGGGCCCGCGGGCCGGCCTCGCGGAGCTGGCGCTGCCGGAGACGCAGCCGGGCTCCTCGATCATGCCCGGCAAGGTGAACCCGGTCATCGTCGAGACGCTGACGATGGTCGTCGCGCGCGTCATCGGCAACGACGCCACGGTCGCCTTCGGCCAGACCGGCTCCTTCCTCGAGCTCAACGTGATGATGCCGGTGACGTCGCAGGCGCTGCTCGAGTCGATCGCGCTGCTCGGCGGCCGTCCGCCCGCAACTTCCGGATCAGGCTGGTCGAGGGCCTCAAGGCCACCGAGCGCGGCCCGAAGCTCGTCGAGCAGGGCCTGATGCTGGCGACGGCGCTGGCGCCCGGAGATCGGCTACGACGCGGCGGCGGCGATGGCCAAGGAGGGCTTCAAGACCGGGCGGACGATCCGGGAGCTGGCGCTCGAGACGGGGCATCGCCGGCGGCCGACCTCGACCAGCTCCTCGATCCCGGCCAAGATGACCGAGCCCGGGCTCGGCGGCGGCCCGCCGGCGGCTGACGCGCTACGATACCGGGCGATGTCGACCTCCCCCTGGGCCCGCGCCGCCGACTCCACGTCCATGACCCCGGGCGGTCGGCGCCGGCCCGAGCTGGTCACGCTGCCTGAAGGCGCGCCCGGCATCGCCGACCTGTTCACGTTTGCCCGCGACGCCGAGCTCCGCTTCGACACCCTCCGCCTGCGGATCGAGGACCACGTCGCCGGCACGAACGGCAACCGTGAGCTGGCGATCGAGGCGACCATCCGCCATCCCGGCGAGGCCAGGGTGGTGACCACGGACGGGAGCCTCGGGACCGCCGGCAACTACGAACTGTGGATATCCGATGGGACGACCGTCCGGACCTGGTCGGCGCAGCACCGGAAGGGAACCCAGCGACCTGTGCGGCGAAGGCTGGTCGGCCTCGACGACCCCGATTTCCCGGGCAGCTCGGCCGTCTATCGGCCGCTCACGGCGCTGCCGGCCGAGTCGCTGCCCGACACGTTCATCCACCCCGGCGGCTTCTGCCAGAACGTCCTGGCCACCGGTCAGGCGTGGGTCTCGGGCTCGATCCTGGTCGCCGGCCGCGAGGCGACCACGGTCACCTGCGACCATCCCCGCTCGATCGGGATCGCCGCCGACCGGCCCGACCACCAGCTCCAGGTCTCGTTCGACCGGGAGACCGGCCTGATCGTCCGGCTCGTCGAGACGATCGCCGGCGAGGTGACCCGCGACGCGCTGGTGACGAGCCTGCGTGCCCGACGCCCAGCTGACGCCAGCTGCGTTCCACTTCGAGTTCCCGAGCGGGGCGACGCTGATCTACTAGTCGGCCGTGGCCTTCCGTGGCCCGGATCGAGTCAACGAACGAGCCCGGCGGCAGGCGCCACCGGGCTCGACGAACGTTCAGGCCGGCCGGGCCGGGCGTTGCTCAGATCAACTCGAGGTCGGCCTCGATCGCGGCCAGCTCCTCCGCCGTCCCCTGGACCTTCGGGCCCTTGAACCAGTTCTTCGCCGAGGCGAAGTACCAGATGGCGGCACCGCCGAGGACGACGAGGAAGACGATCGGGGTGTAGTTGAAGTCGCCCGCGAGCGTCGTCGACTGCGGCAGGAACTGCGGCAGCATGAACAGGATGCAGATGACGACCACCCAGATCGTGGCGACGATGCCGATCGGCCGGCTCCAGCGCCCGAGCGTCCACGGCCCGGCCTTGAACTTGCTGCCGGCCCGCAGCCGGAGGAAGACCGGGCGCGATGTAGGCGACGTACAGGCCGATCACCGCGATCGAGGTGATCGCGAAGTAGGCCACGGAGCTGAACAGGTACGGCACGCCCAGGATGAACGCGCCGACCGCGGCGAGCCAGATCGAGTTCGTGGGCGTGCGGGTCCGCTTGTTGATCCGGTGCCAGAAGCGGCTGCCCGGGATCGCACCGTCGCGGGCGAAGGCGTAGATCATCCGGGAGTTCGCCGTGACCGACGACATGCCGCAGTAGAACTGGGCGCCGATCACGAGGAACAGGATGAACAGGCCGCCGGTCTGGCCGACGGCGTCGATCCAGATCTGCGCCGGCGGCACGCAGGGCGTTGAGCGCGTGGTCGTAGCCGTTGACCATCGTGCGGAGCCGTCGCGCCGCCGGGAAGACCTTGTCGGGCGTGATGCCCGATGTTCATCGCGACGAGGAGGATGAAGCCGACGATCACCGAGATGATGACCGACCAGATGATGCCCCTGGGCGCGGAGCGCTCGGCGTCGTGGGTCTCCTCGGACATGTGGGCCGAGGCGTCGAAGCCGGTCAGCGTGTACTGGGCGTTCAGCAGGCCGATCAGCATCACGTACAGCGGGATCCCGCACGAGCAGTCGGGCCGGGCCAGCTCGGCCGTCCGGCCGCCGCTGCCGGTGTTGTCGACGAACGTCGAGAACACGGTGCCGATGTCGGTCCGTGTGTGCTGGTTGAGCACGACGCAGCACGACGACGATCGCCGCCACGCCGACCAGGTGCCACCAGACCGAGACGTCGTTGAGGATGCGCGACGATGCGGATGCCGAACGTGTTCAGGAGCGCGTGGATGATCAGCACGATCCCGTAGATCAGGATCAGTGTAGCGGCGGGTCGGCGGGTAGCCGAACAGCGAGGTTCAGGAACGCGTTGGTGAAGAAGGCGAGGCCGAAGTCGATGCCGGCGGTGACGGCCACCTGGCCGACGAGGTTGAACCAGCCGACGAACCAGCTCCAGCGGGCGCCGTTGGCGCCGGCTTCATCGGCGCAGCTTGGCCGCCCAGTAGTAGAGGCCGCCGGCGGTCGGGTAGCTCGAGGCCACCTCGGCCATGCCCGAGCGCCACGATCAGGACGAAGAAGCCGACGAACAGCCAGCCCAGCGTCATGACCGCCGGGCCGCCCGCGTTCATGCGCGAACTCGAACAGCGTCAGGCAGCCCGACAGGATCGAGATGATCGTGAACGAGACCGCGAAGTTGGAGAACGTCTTCATCCCCCGCCGGAGCTCCTGGGCGTAGCCCGAGCTGGTGGAGACGTTCCTCGTCCCCGGACGCGTGACCCGCTGGGCGGAGCGGCCATCCGTCGAAACCCTCCTTCTGCGCGCTACGTGGAGATAGCGCTACGATCGCGCCCTCCGCGCGGCCGCCCTGCCGAATGCGCAGTAAGCGCAGATTCGCCGGGGCGGTGTCAACGTTGTACCGCCGGAACTCTGGCCCGGGCGCCGCAGGAGGAACGGCACGGATGGGCGACCGACTCGCCGGCAAGGTCACGATCGTCACCGGCGCCGGCTCCGGCATCGGCCGGGCGAGCGCCATCCGGTTCGCCGAGGAGGGCGCCCGCGTCACCTGCGTGGACATCAACCGCGACGCCGTCGAGGCGACCGCCCGCGAGATCGGCGACGCCGCCTTCGCCGTGACCGCCGACGTCTCGGACGCCGGCCCAGGTCAAGGCCTACACGGACGGCACGGTCGAGCGCTGGGGCCGCCTCGACGTCGTCGTTCAACAACGCCGGGCGTCAACATCCCGGGCGTCTTCCACGAGGTCCCCGACGAGGTCATCGACCGGACGCTCAACGTCAACGTCAAGGGCTGCATCTACGGCTGCCGCTACGCGATCCCGCACATGCTCCGGCAGGGCGGCGGCTCGCTGATCAACACGACCTCGGTCAACGGCCTCGTCGCCGAGCCGTTCCTGGCGATCTACGCCACCTCCAAGGGCGCGATCGTCATGCTCCGCAAGGGCATCGCCCTCGACTACGCCAAGCAGGGGATCCGCTGCAACGCGCTCGCCCCCGGCTGGGTGGACACGCCGATCAACTACGCCCACGCCGAGATGCTCGGCGGCCTCGCCGAGGTCTACGCCACGATCGACTCGTTCCAGCCGATCGGCCGGCCGGGCGACGCCGCGCGAGCTGGCCAACGTCGCGCTGTTCCTCGCCTCGGACGAGTCGTCGTTCGTCACCGGCGTCCGTGATCGTCGCCGACGGCGGCGATGACCGCGAAGTAGCGGGGCCGGCGCACCGCTCGACCGCACGCGCGCCGCTGCCCCGGCCGTCAGCCGAGCCGAGAGGACGACCATCCGATGCCGAAGCAGACCCGCACGCCGCGCCGCGCAGACACCACGCAGCCCGACGCCACGCCCACGGCAAGCATCCCGCGCCTCGAGGAGCTCGAGGGGATGGTCCGCGTCGGGCGAGATCGACACGCTCGATCGTCGCCATCACGGACATGCAGGGCCGGCTGATCGGCAAGCGCGTCCAGGCCCAGGCGTTCCTCAACGGGGTCATCGACCACGGCGCCCACTTCTGCACCTACCTGCTGGGCACCGACATGGAGATGAACACGCCCGACGGGTTCGCGCTGATGAACTGGGAGACCGGCTACGGCGACTGGATCGCCGACCCGGTCTGGGACACCCTGCGCGTCCTGCCCTGGCTGGAGAAGACCGCGCTCGTCCTGGCCGACGCCATCGACGAGGAGACCGGCGACGAGATCCCGGTCAGCCCGCGGACGATCCTCAAGCGCCAGGTCGAGCAGGCCGCCGGCGATGGGCCTCGCGGTCAAGGCCGGCTCGGAGCTCGAGTACTACGTCCTCAAGGACAGCTGGGAGAGCCTCGCCGATCGCGGCTGGCCGGTCCCCAAGCCGCTTCGGCTACTACAACGAGGACTACCACCTGCTCCAGGCGACCAAGGCCGAGCCGCTCCACCGGCTGCTGCGCAACCAGATGACCGAGGCGCGCATCCCGATCGAGTTCAGCAAGGGCGAGGCCGCCACCGGCCAGCACGAGGTCAACATCCGCTACGACCACGTGCTCGAGTCGGCCGACCGGACGCGTGATCTTCAAGCACGGCGCGAAGGAGATCGCCTACCTCAACGGCTGGGGCATCACGTTCATGGCCAAGCCGGACCACCGCTGGACCGGCTCGTCGGGCCACCTCCACATGAGCATCTGGGGCCTCGACGACGACCGCCCGCTGATGCACGCGGCGCCCGGCGAGCCGGCGGGCCCGTACGGCCTGTCGAGCTGGGCGTCAGCAGTTCGTGGCCGGGATGATGAAGCTGTCGCGCGAGCTCGCGCCGTTCATCGCCCCGTTCGTCAACTCGTACAAGCGCTACGCGGCGCTGTCGTGGGCGCCGGTGAACGTGGTCTGGGGCCGCGACAACCGGACGACCGGCTTCCGGCTCGTCGGGCACGGCGCCGGGCTCCACGTGGAGAACCGCTTCCCGGGCGGCGACATGAACGCGTACCTCACGTACGCCGCGATGATCGGCGCCGGCCTGTACGGCATCGAGCACGGGCTGGAGCTCGAGCCCGAGTTCAAGGGCAACGGCTACGTCGCGACCGGCGTGCCCGCGGATGCCGCGGGCGCTGTGGGAGGCGATCGGCGAGCTCGAGCGGTCCGAGGCGGCGCGCGGAGATCTTCGGCGACGACGTCGTCGACCACTACCTCAACGCCGCCCGCGTCGAGCAGAGCCGTACGACTCGGTCGTCCACAACTGGGACCGCGAGCGCTATCTCGAGCGGGGCTAGGCGAGCCGGCGGCCGGCGACCGAGCTGGCGGCTGGGGTCGGCCGGCCGGGCCCCGGCTACGATAAATCAGCACTGACGGAGGAGCTCCATGCGATTGACCGACAAGGTCACGATCATCACCGGCGGCGGCAGCGGGATGGGCCGGGTGGCCGCCGCAGCTCTTCGCCGCCGAGGGCGCCAGGGTCGTCGTCGCGGAGTTCAGCGAGGCCGCCGGCGACGGAGACGGTGCGACCTGGTCCGAAGACGGCCGGCGGGGAGGCCACGCTTCGTCAAGGCCGACGTCGCCGGCGAGGCCGACGCGAGGGCGATGGTCGAGCACGCCGTCGCCACCTACGGCCGGCTCGACGTGCTCTACAACAACGCCGGGATCATGCCCGAGGCCGACCACTCGGTCATCGACACGGACGTCGACACCTGGGACAAGGTCATGGCGGTCAACGTCCGGGGCGTGTTCCTGGGCTGCAAGTACGCGATCCCGGCGATGATCGAGCACGGCTCGGGCTCGATCATCAACATCGCCAGCTTCGTCGCCATCCTCGGCTGCTCGGTCCCGCAGGACGCCTACACGGCCTCCAAGGGCGCGGTCCTGGCCCTGACCCGCTCGCTGGCCGTCCAGTTCGGGCCGCAGGGCGTCCGCACCAACGCGATCTGCCCGGGCCCGGTCGAGACGCCGCTGCTGATGGACTGGCTGGTCAAGGACGAGGCCGCCAAGCAGCTCCGCCTCGCCCGCAACCCGACCGGCCGCTTCGGCAAGCCCGAGGAGATCGTGTACGTGGCGATCTACCTCGCGTCCGACGAGTCGCGCTGGACGAACGGCGCCTCGCTCGTCGTCGACGGCGGCATCACGCGTCAACTACTTCTGATGGCGAAGGCCCGCTGGTGAGCTCCTGATGTCTCCCGGTGAGGCCCGCCTTGCCATCGGGGTCGACGTCGGCGGTACGGGCATCAAGGCTGCCCTGGTCGACGTCAGGACCGGCGACCTGGCCGGCGAACGAATCCGGGTGCCGACGCCGATGCCGGCCAAGCCGGGCCCGGTCGTCGCCTCGGCCGGCCGGATCGTCGGGCGCCTGGTCCGGGCGGCCAACGCAGCGGCCGTCGCCGCCGGCCAGCCGCCGCCCCGGATCGAGGCGATTGGCGTCGGGTTCCCGTCGGTCATCCTCAACGGCGTGACGAAGACGGCCGCCAACATCGATCCGGAATGGGTCGGCTTCGAGGCGCAGGCGGCCTTCAGCAAGGCCTTCAAGCGGCGGGCCTGGCTGGTGAACGACGCCGACGCTGCGGGCGTCGCCGAGATGCGCTTCGGTGCCGGCAGCGGCAAGCGCGGCGTGGTGATCGTGCTGACCCTGGGTACGGGCGTCGGCTCGGCGATCTTCATCGACGGCCGGCTGATCCCGAACACGGAGCTCGGCCACATGGAGGTCAGCGGCCGAGATGCCGAGAAGCGCTCGTCGGCCAACGCCCGGATCCGGCGGGGCCAGAGCTGGAAGGCGTGGGCCGAGGACCTCGACGAGCACCTCAAGGCGATCGACGCGCTGTTCAACCCGAACCTGATGATCCTGGGCGGCGGGATCAGCAAGAAAGCCGAGCGGTTCCTGCCGTTTCTGAAGGTCCAGGCCCCGGTCCTGGCCGCCCAACTCCGCAACGAGGCGGGCATCGTCGGCGCGGCGATGGTCGGCCTGGAGCGCGAGACCGAGATGGTCCGCGAAGAGACGGACGTCGCCGAGCGCCATCGCGAGGATCACGATCTCGCCGCCGGTCCGGCGACCGCCTCGGGACCCGGTGCAGGCTCGGCTCCGGGCGCGGCCGCCGGTTGACCGACGGGTTCTCGGGGACGGTCGAGCTCGCGACGTCGCCGGAGCGCGCGTGGGCGGTGATCGAGGATCCGGCGGCGCTCGGGCGGATCCTGCCCGACTGCGAATTGGTCGTACCCGACGGCTCGGGTGGCCTGAACGTCGTGGTCGCCGTCCGGCAGATGTTCATGACCGTTCGAGTCGACATCCACGTGACCTGGCACGACCTCGACCGGCCGCGCCACCTGCGCCTCGAGCTCGACGGCAGGCCGCGCGGCATCGGCGGAGCACTGCGCCTGTCGGTGCCGATCGACCTCGAGCCGACCCCGGCCGGGTCACGCGTCCTGTACCGGGCCACCCTCGAGCTCGAGGGGACGCTCGGCTCGTTCCGAAGGCAGGTCGGCGAGGGGCTGCAGGCCCAGCTCGATCGGCTGATCCGGGCCGTCGAGCACGAGGCGGCGGCGGCTGGCTGACGCGGGGGTGGCCCCTGGTTCTGGCGGATTTGGCGGGTCGGCGGGTTCGGCGGGTTCGGCGGGTTCGGCCTCGAGCGCCAGTCCCACGACGCGCCTTCCGGTCAGATTCCACCCAGGACAGCGCCGTGGTTCGTCGGAACCTCGTCTTGGGTGATCGACGTTCGCAGGCGCCGGTTTCGTGCGTGGCGGCACGTCGGAACAGGGCCTGTCGGCCCACCGGACTCGGCCCTGATCGCCGGACTCGGCCCTGATCGCCGGACTCGGCCTTGATCGCGTCAAACGAGCGTTGCATCAACCCGTATGACGGGTCGCAGCGCCTCGCTTGCCGCGCACGCGCCGGGTCGTCCCTCAGCTGAGCACGAACCAGCGCCACCCGAACGTCGATCCGGGCGGCCCAGGCCCCGAATCGGCACGCGAGCGCCGATAACGATTGCTGCGGCGACCGTTTGACACGCTCGCTCATCGGCCGAGTCCGGCGGCCCGCCCGTCGGTACGCTGGACTCGGCCTTGCTTCGGGCCGGGACGCCTCGGTCGCAACCGGGCCCGGATCCCGCTGCGACTGGCATTACGGCCCTCCTCGGCGGAATTTGGCACGGGCCGGGCCAAGGCGCGACCCGGCGCGGTCCGGGGCCCAGGGCTCGATCGGGCAGGAGCCGGGCCAAGGCGCGATCCGGCGCAGTCCGGGGCCCAGGGCTCGATCGGGCACCGGGGCACAAGGGGGCCAGCCACGGGCCACCGCAGTCGGGCACGGGGCTGGACGAGCCCGCGGCGTATCATCGAGGACCCGACACGCCCCACGGCGGGCAGCGACCCGAACACGAGGATCTCCCCCAGATGACCGACCAGCCCGCGACGATCGCGACCCCCAACATCGCCCGGATGGTCATCGGCGGCGCGCCGGTCGGTGCCGCCGACGGCCAGACGTTCGAGGTGACGAATCCGGCGACCGGCCAGGTCATCGCCACCGCTCCGCTCGGGCGGCAAGGAGGACGTGGATCGGGCGGTCGAGGCGGCCACGCAAGGCATTCGACGATCCCAAGGGCTGGTCGAGCTGGTCGGCCAGCAAGCGCGGCCGGACGCTGGCCGAAGCTGTCGCAACCTGGTCAAGGCGCAACCTCGAGGAGCTGGCCCAGCTCGAGACGCGCGAACGTGCGGCAAGCCGATCAGCGGGGCGCGCGGGCGAGATCGCTCGGAGTCAGCCTCGTCTTCGAGTACTACGCCGGCGCCGCGAACAAGCTCTTCGGCGAGACGATCCCGGTGAGCAAGCCCGGCCTCGACTTCACCCTGCGCGAGCCGATCGGCGTGGTCGGGCTGATCGTGCCCTGGAACTTCCCGCTGCTGATGGCCAGCTGGAAGCTCGGCCCGGCGCTGGCGGCCGGCAACACCTGCATCCTCAAGCCGGCCAGCTACACGCCGCTGACCGCGATCCGGCTGGCGGAGCTGGCCCTCGAGGCCGGCTTCCCGGCCGGCGTCCTCAACGTCGTCACCGGGCCGGGCGGCACGGCCGGCGCGAGCATCGCGGCCCACCCGGGCGTCGGCAAGGTCGCCTTCACCGGCGAGACCACGACCGGCCAGGAGATCATGCGGCTGGCCGCCGGCAACGTGAAGAAGGTCAGCCTCGAGCTCGGCGGCAAGAGCCCGAACATCGTGTTCGCCGACGCCGACCTCGAGCGGTTCGCCCGCGAGTCGCCGTACGCCGTGTTCGACAACAGCGGCCAGGACTGCTGCGCCCGCAGCCGGATCTTCGTCGAGCGCTCGGTCCACGACCAGGTCGTCGAGCTGTTCGCCGACGGCGACCCGCAACGTGAAGGTCGGCGATCCCGCGGACGCGACGACCGAGGTCGGCCCGCTGGTCAGCTTCAAGCAGCGCGACCGGGTCGCCGAGTACGTCGACGATCGGCCAGGGCGAGGGCGCGCACGCTCGTCGTGCGGCGGCGACGCGCCCGGCCGATCCGGCCCTCGCCGACGGCGCATACCTGCATGCCGACGGTCTTCGACGGCGTGACCAACGACATGCGGATCGCGCGCGAGGAGATCTTCGGGCCGGTCGTGTCGATCATCCCGTTCGACACCGAGGAGGAGGCGCTCCGCCTGGCCAATGCCACGCCGTACGGCCTGTCGGGCTCGATCTGGAGCCGCGACATCGGCAAGGCCCTGCGCACCGCGCAAGGCGCTCCAGGCCGGCGTCATCTCGCGTCAACTCCAACAGCTCCGTCCACACCGAGGCGCCGTTCGGCGGCTACAAGATGTCGGGCATCGGCCGCGAGCTCGGGATGAGCGCGATCGAGCTCTACACCGAGATGAAGAACGTCTTCGTCGACCTGAGCTGAGGCTCGGGGCGGCTGCGACGTCTGCCCTGGGCCGCGTCCGCGCGTCACATGCGCACGCCGCGGACCGAGGGCGCGCCGGTGTCGGCGAGAAACGCGTCGCACATCTTCAGCGGGTGCAGATTCGACCGGCGATCCGGCCAGCCAGCCGACCGGCGACCGGGCCAGCCAGCCGACCGACACCCGACGAGTCAGTCGGTCGGCGGCTCCCAGATCGTGTACGTGTTGAGCGGCCGGAAGCCGAGGCGGCCGTAGACCGGCAGGCCCAGTGGTGAGGCCTGAAGCACGACGGCCGAAGCCCCCATCTCGAAGCCACGGTTAGCGGCGGCCGCGGTCACGAGACCGCCGAGGCCTCGCCGCCGGTAGTTGGGCCTGGTCGCGACCCAGGTGATCAGGGCTGCCGGCGCGATGTCCACGGTCGCGGTCGCCACGGCCGGCTGAACCCCCTCCGAACCGTCGACCGTGGCAAGGTAGGTGGCGGTGCCGTGCCAATCGAGCATCCGCGGATCCCCGAAGACGGACTCGATCATCGCGCGCTCGTCGTCGGACTCGGCGAAACCGGCAACTTCGATCGCCCGGATCGTGGCCAGATCTGCCACGGGGTCGGCCTCGAAGACCTTCACGCCGTCGGGCAGCGAGCCCGCCCGGATCGGCGCATCGAGGATCATTCCGACCAGCTCGAAGACTGGCTTCCAGCCCGCCACGGACGCAGCCCGGGCCAGCGCGGCATCGGCATGGCTGCTCGTCATCAGCGAGGTCCCGTGACCGATCGCCGCAAACGTCTGGCGGGCGAACTCGAGGGCTCGGGCGGGCTCTTCGACCGGCCCGCTCCGGAGGATCGTGTTGACGATCACGGGTGACGGGTGGGTTCCGATGATCATCGTCAGGCCGGCGTTCTCGACCACTCGGCCCCCGGCCCGCAGAATCGAGTCGCGATAGACGACGAGGTTCGATTTGTCGAGGAGCTCGAGGTCAGACGTACGCGACATGGACTCAGCCCTCCCAGCGACGCCCCTCGTCGATCACGTCGCCGGGCCGCAGCTCGGGATGGCGGCGGCGGAGCCAGTCGGCGAGCGCCCAGTAGGTCGTCTTGAAGGCGATCTCCGGCCATGGGATCGCGTCCGGCTCGAAGGCCACGATCTCGGTCGCTTCGGGGCTCGGCCGGAACGTCCCGCCGACGATCCGGGCCTCGAAGACGAGGACGACCACCGCCGCCTCGAGGCGCGAATACAGCCCGACGACCTCGGTCGGCTCGATCAGCAGGCCGGTCTCCTCGAACGTCTCGCGGATCGCGCCCTCGTTGACCGTCTCGTCGATCTCGAGGAAGCCGCCCGGCTGCGCCCAGGCACCGACCGCGGGCTCGATCCCTCGCCGGATCAGGACGACCTCGCCCGCCTCGGTGATCGGCAGGGTCGTCACGACGAGTCGCGGGTTGACGTAGGCGATCCAGCCGCAGGCCGGACAGACGAGCCGGTCGCGATGGTCGCCGTCGACCGCGCCGAAGATCAGTTGCGTCGCCACAGCGGGTGCAGTTGTTCAGGGACGCGGCCAGCCACGCTGGCACGCCGCCGCCCGACGGGATGTCGGTCGAGCGCCCATCGGGGCCGCGCGGCGGGCCGCCCTCGGGATCTGTCATGCGAACAGCACGAGCACAGCGACGCCGACCAGGACCAGCCACAGGATCGCGGCCGTCACCACCCAGGCGAGCCGGAACAGGCCCTTCGTCCGATCGACCGGCATCCAGGCCCAGGCTGCTCGCCAGATCCGGACGATTGCGTCGGCATTGGCGAGGGCCAGCAACGGCGCGCCGACCAGGACGCACAGCTTGATCAGGGGACTGCCGAGCGGGGTCCCCGCCTCGAGCGCGGTGATCGCCACGAAGCCGGCGATCAGGCCCGGCACGGACAGCAGGACGTATTGCTGCTGGAGCGGGGTCGGCCGGGTTTCGGGCACGCTCCGAGGCGGCAGGCCGGCCAGGCTCGGCGGCAGGGGCGCCGGCTGGGGCCGGCCGGCCGGTCGGGCCGGGTCGACGGCGGGCAAGCCAGGCTCGGCCCCTCGCCCGGATCCGGGGACGGCCTGGCGGTCAAGGACGGGCATGCCCGGCTCCCAGCGATCGTCATCCATGGCCCGCTGCTCGGTCACGGATCGAGTGTAGGCCCGGCGACGATCGGAGTCCGTCGGCGGGCTCGGCTAGCCGGAGCGGTTCGACTCGTCGTCGAGGACGGCCTGGGTCTGGGCGCTGCGATAGGCGGCGACCCGCTGGCGGACGTCCGGATCGGCGACGGCCAGGATCTCGGCCGCGAGGATCGCGGCGTTCTCGGCATTGCCGATCGCCACCGTCGCGACCGGGATGCCCCTGGGCATCTGGACGATCGACAGGAGCGAGTCGAGGCCGCCGAGGTGCTGGGTCGGGATCGGCACGCCGATGACCGGCAGGATCGTCTTGGCCGCGAGCATGCCCGGCAGGTGTGCCGCGCCGCCGGCGCCGGCGATGATCACCTCGATCCCCCGCCCGGGGGCGTCCTCGGCGTAGCGGTAGAGCAGGTCGGGCGTCCGATGAGCCGAGACGACCCGCAGCTCGTTGGCGATTTCGAGCTCGGCGAGCAGGGCGGCCGCCTTCTCGAGGATCGGGAAGTCAGAGCGGCTGCCGCCGACGATCCCGACCCGGACGGCTCGTCTCGTCATGTGCCTACTCGCCCTGGGCCTTGGTGAAGCCGTCGGCGCCGTCGAACACGTGGAGCTTCTCGACATGCGTCCAGCCCGGTTGGCGCTCGGCCACCCGTGCCTGGAGGGCGAGCAGGTCGGCGTCGGCGGCCGCCCCGCCGTCGCGGGTCACGAACCGGGCGCGCAGGAGCCGAACGCCATCGGATGACAGGCCGACCGACGGATAGACCTTCGTCCCGCGGCTCTCGATGAAACGGAGCTCGAAGGGGCCGCTCGCGGCTACGCCCTCGAGCTCGGGCCCCACCCGCGCTGCGTCAGCGCCGGTCTCGATGAAGATGTCCAGTCCGATCGTCCGGCGATCGATCGCGGCGTAGCGCTCGGGCCCGTACGACCAGGCGGGCAGAGGTGCCGGGGCCTGGCCGGTCGCGCCTCCGCGGCGAGCCTTGAGGGTGGCCGGGCCGCGGCCCAGGTTGGCGATCACCGCATCGGTGAAGCCGGTCGTCGAGGCGGCCGTGTCGACATCGCCGCCGGTCTGGCGGACGAGGTCCTGGGTCGTGGCCGTGCCCTCCTCGAGGGTGACCAGGACGGCGTCCTCGACCCGGTCGGCGGCGGCCGTCTCGCCCAGGTGGCGAAGCATCAGCACCGAGCTGAGGATCAGGGCGGTCGGGTTGATCAGGTCCTTGCCGGCGTACTTCGGCGCCGAGCCGTGGACCGCCTCGAAGATCGCGACCGAGTCCCCGTAGTTGCCCGACGAGGCGAAGCCCAGGCCACCGACCAGGCCCGAGGCGAGGTCGCTGATGATGTCGCCGTTCAGGTTCGTGGTGACCACGATGTCGAACTGGGCCGGCTCCTTCGCCAGCTGGTGGGCCACGTTGTCGATGATCAGGTGCTCGGCCCTGATGTCGGGGTATTCGAGGGCGAGCTCCTCGAAGACCTTCTTGAACAGGCCCTCGGTGAGCTTCATGATGTTCGCCTTGGTGGCCGCCGTCACCTTGTGGCGGCCCTCCCGGCGGGCCAGCTCGAAGGCGTAGCGGATCACCTTCTCGGAGCCCTTCCGGCTGATCACCTTGAGGCACTGGCCGACGTCGGGGGTCTCCATGTGCTCGATCCCGGCGTAGAGGTCCTCGACGTTCTCGCGGACGATGATCATGTCGACGCCTTCGCCGGCGTAGCGGGTCGGGACGCCGGGCAGCTCGCGAGCCGGACGGACGTTGGCGTACGTCTCGAACAGCTTGCGCAGGGTGACGTTGGCGCTCTTCTCGCCGAAGCCGACCGGCGTCTCGAGCGGACCCTTCAGGACGACCTTCGTCCGCTCGATCGAATCGCGGGTCTCCGCGGGGACGCCCGACGAATCGCCCTTCTCGAAAACGCTGGCCCCGGCGGCGGCTTCTTCCCAGTCGATCTTCACGCCGGCCGCCTCGATCACGCGTACGCCGGAGCGGACGACCTCGGGCCCGACGCCGTCGCCCGGGATGACGGTCACGCGGTGGGCGGCTGGCGACATCGGCGGGTCACTCCTGGCAGAGCAGCGGGTCGGAACAGCCGGCTCGGTCGAGGATCGCTCCGTCGATCGGGCGGGACGGCCTCATTCTGCCCGATGCCGCCAGCCTCGACCGACGGAGGATGCGGGCGAGCACCGGGGCCCGTGCGCGGCGGCCCGGAAATCAGCTCCAGGTCAGCCGGTCGCGGGCCCGGGCCGCCCGCTCGAGGGCTTCCTCGGGCGTCGCCGCCAGGACCGTCAGGTGGCCCATCTTGCGGCGCTCGAAGACCTGCCGCTTGTCGTACAGGTGGAGATGGACGGCGGGATCCGCGAGCGCGTCCGCCACGCCGGCCAGCCGGGCCGCACGGCGCTCACCCGAGCCCAGGAGATTGATCATCGCCGCGGCCCCGTGGCACGCCGGATCACCCAGGGGCAGGCCGCAGATCGCCCGGATGTGCTGCTCGAACTGGTCCGTCGCGGCACCTTCGATCGTCCAGTGACCGCTGTTGTGGACCCGCGGAGCGAGCTCGTTGACCACGAGCGAGCGATCGCCGACCAGGAACATCTCGACGGTCAGGGTCCCCACCACCCCGAGGGCATCGGCGAGGCCGACGGCCAGCTCCTGCGCCTGCCGGGCGAGATCGGTCGTCACCGGAGCCGGGGCGGGGACGAGCGTCTCGAACAGGATCCCGGCGTCGTGGCGGTTGCGGCCGACGGCGAACGGAACGGCTCGCCCATCCAATCCGCGGGCGACGACGACGGACAGCTCGCAGGTGAAGTCGAGCTCCCGTTCGAGCAGCAGGCCGGCGGCCGCGGCCGAGCGCTCCAGGGCCCGCCACGAGGCCTCGATGTCGGCCGGGCCGGCGAGCCGGACCTGGCTCCGGCCGTCGTAGCCGCCGATCGCCGCCTTCAGCCGCAGCGGCCAGCCCAGCTCAGCGGCCGCTCCGGCCAGGTCAGCCCGCGTCCGCACCTCGCGCCAGGGCGCGACGGCCGCCCCAGCCTCCTCGAGGAACCGGCGCTCGGCGAGTCGATCCTGGGTGACCTCGAGGGCCCGCCGGCCGGGCCTGAGCGGCCGGATCTCCGCTGCCGCCCGGCCGACCGCCGCGGCAACGTGCTCGAGCTCGTAGGTCACGACCGAGCTCGTCTCGGCCAGCCGGGCGGCCGCGGCCACGTCGTCGTAGCCGCCGACGATCACCTCGTCGACGACGCCTGCCGACGGACAGTCTGGATCCGGGTCGACGATTGCGATCCGGTAGCCCATCGCCCGGGCCGCCATCGCGAGCATCCGCCCGAGCTGGCCGCCGCCGATGATCCCGATCGTGGCCGGCGGCAGGATCGGGCTCGGTGCGTCGGGGATCGTGCTCACCCCGAGAGTGTAGGGCCCGACGATGCCCCCCTCGGCGCTATCGTTCGAGCATGGACCTCGACATCCGGCCGCTCACGGGTGCGACCTGGCCGGCGCTTGCCGCGCTGTTCGAGGAGGGCGGCGATCCGGCCTGGTGCTGGTGCCAGTTCTGGCGGGAGAGTGGCTTCGCCGGCAGCCGTGCTGACCAGAAGGAGGCGAACCGGAATCGCCTGCGGGCCCAGGCCGCCGGGCCGCTCGCGCCGGGCCTGGTCGCCCTGGCCGCCGACGGCCAGGCGGTCGGCTGGGTCAGCCTCGGGCCGCGCGAGGGCTTCGAGCGCCTCGAGCGCTCGCGGGTCCGGCCCCGGCTCGACAGCGTGCCGGTCTGGTCGATCGTATGCTTCGTCGTCGGGCGGCGGGCTCGCCGGCAGGGCGTCGCCGGGCAGCTCCTCGAGGCCGCGATCGCCTGGGCCCGTGAGCACGGCGCGCCAGCCCTCGAGGCATACCCTGTCGACACCTCGACCGGCCGGCCGACCGGCCCGACCCTCTACACCGGCACCCTCTCGACGTTCCTGCGGGCAGGCTTCCGGGTCGCCCGGGCGATCGATTCGCCCCAGGCGACGGTCGCTCGCTCGATCGTCCGGCTCGATCTCGGATGAGTGGCCGGCGCCCGATCGTCGTCGACTGCGACACCGGCATCGACGACAGCCTGGCCCTCCTCTACCTGTGCGCGTCCGACGATGCCGAGCTCGTCGCGGTCACCTGCTGCAGCGGCAACGTCGAAGCCCATCAGGTGGCCGACAACAACCGGGCGCTGCTCGAGCTGATCGGCCGGGGCGATGTCGAGGTCGCCCTCGGCCGGACCGTGCCCCTCGTCCGCCCGCTCGAGGTCACGCCCGAGACGCACGGACCGCACGGGATCGGCTATGCCGAGCTGCCGGCCGGCCGTCGGGCCCTCTCGACCCGCCACGCCGCGGACCTGATCGGCGAGGAGGCACGACGGCGGCCGGGCGAGCTGACCCTCCTGTGCATCGGGCCGCTCACCAACCTGGCCGTCGCCCTCGAGCGCGAACCGGCCCTGCCCCGCCTGCTCCGCCGGCTGGTGATCATGGGCGGAGCCTTCCGGGTGCCGGGCAACACGACCCCGGTCTCCGAGTGGAACATCCATTGCGACCCGGACGCCGCCCGGGCGGTCCTCGCCGCCTGGGCCGGCGCGATCGAGGCGGACGCGAGCGTCGCTCGCGCCCTCGTCCTGGGCCTGGACGTCACCGAGCAGGCGGTCATCCGGCCCGACGCGGTCGTCGCCCTTGCCCGCCGGGCGGGCAGCCGGCCCGACGACACGATCGCCCTCGCCCGGGGCGAGGATCCCATGCACGCGACCCGATCGGTGGCGAGCAACCCGGTGGTCCGGTTCGTGGCCGATGCGCTGCGCTTCTACATGGAGTTTCACGCGACGTACGACGGCTTCTACGGCGCGTTCATCCACGATCCCCTGGCCGCAGCGGCCGCCCTCGACAAATCGCTCGTCCGGACCGAGGCGGTTGCGGTCGACGTCGAGACCGGCGGCGAGCTGGCGGCCGGCCAGGCGATCGCCGACTTCCGCGGCCTGTGGCATCGCGCGCCGAACGTCGACCTGGCGGTGGCCGCCGATGCCGAGGAGTTCCTGCGCCGCCTCGTGGAGCGGGTCGGGGCGCTGGCCGAGCGGGTCGCGGACTAGTCGCCTGCCCCTCGAACGTGGCACCCTAGCGGCGAGGGGAGTCTCGAAGCCGGGCGACCGTCCGGTTCGGGCGAGCAGGGCAGTACCGGAGGATTGCTGTGCAGAGCTGGATCTCGCGCCAGTTCACGACCCGGACGATCGTGCTGATGCCGATCGCGATCGCGATCAACATCGTCCTGGGGGTCACCGTCCAGCAGGTCCTCAAGCTGCCGATCTACCTCGACTCGATCGGCACGATCCTGGTCGGGGTCCTGGCCGGCCCGCTGGCGGGCGCGCTCACCGGGATCCTCTCGAACCTGATCTGGCAGTACGCCCCGGGGATCGGCGGAGGCACAATCGGGCCGTTCGCGATCACGGCGGGGGTGATCGGCCTGCTGGCCGGCCTGTGGGGTCAGCTGGGCGTCTACCGCTCGCGGCCCGCCTCGCAGACCCAGCTGATCATCGCCGCCGTCGTCGCCGCCGTGATCGTCGTGGTCGTGGCCTACCCGATCCTGAACAACCCGGCCTACACCGACCCGAACATCGGCGGCTACCCCAGCTGGGTCTTCAGCGCGATCGTGATCATCGCCATCCTGGCCGCGATCATGGTCGGCGGGTTCATCCTGATCCGGCGTGACCTGGCCGGATTCTGGGTCGCCCTGGCCGGCGTGATCACGGGCATCGTGGCCGCCTTTGTCTCGGCCCCGATCTCTGCCCTCGCCTTCGGCGGTGTCACCGGCTCCGGGGTGGACGCCATCGTCGCGGCACTCCGCCAGGGCGGCTCGGACGTGATCCACGCCTCGCTCGGCCAGGGCCTGTTCAGTGACCCGATCGACAAGACGATCACCAGCTTCGTCGTGTTCATCATCCTGGCCGGCCTGTCGCACCGGATCATCGCGCGCTTCCCGAACGGCGAGAAGCTGACCGGCGAAGCGGCACCCTGACGGCGTCGGAGAGCGACCTGACCTCCGTCCCGGACTACGTCCGCCGGCCCCCGTCCGGCTTCTATCGCGGCCTGAACCCGGCCACCAAGCTGGTGATCGCCCTGTGCACGGCAGGGCTCGTCTTCGTGCTGCGTGGCTGGCTCGCCCCGATCGCCGCCCTGCTGGTCATCGGGGCGACCGTCGTCCGAACGGGAATCGGCCGGGCCTTCGTGCCGTTCGTCCTGGCGACCCTGCCGCTGCTCGTGTCGATCTTCCTGGTCAATGCATTCCTGTCCCCGGGCGCAACTGACACCGTCTTCACGGTCGGCCCCTTCCGGGCGACCGGAACCGGGCTGACGGTGGCCGGCCAGGCGTCCCTCCGGATCGTGGCCTTCGCCCTCAGCGTGGCCGTCTTCGCCCTGACCACGCCCACCGATGACCTGCTGGCGGACCTCGAGCGGCGCGGCCTCGGCCGGCGGGCATCGTTCATCATCGGAGCGGCGATCCAGACGATCCCTCGCCTGGCGACGCGGGCGGGCGAGGTGGCCGACTCGCAGCGGGCACGCGGCCTCGATACGGAGGGATCGCCGTGGCGTCGGATCCGTGGGATCGTGCCGCTGGCCGGCCCGATGATCTCGGGCGCTTTGTCGGAGGTTGAGGAGCGGACGATGGCGCTCGAGGCGCGGGCCTTCTCGGCTCCCAGCCGCCGGGCGACGCTCCGGCCGATGCCGGATGACCTCGCCCAGCGAGTCGGTCGCTGGTTGCTGGGCGTCGTCACGATCGTCCTGATCGTGGCCACCGTCACCGGCCACCTGGGCCTGCCGTGACCGTCCTCGGGCTTCGGGGCGCCCGCTATCGCTATGCCGGGGCACGCGCCTGGGCGCTCGACGGGATCGACCTCGAGGTCGCGGCTGGCGAGGTCGTGGGGATCTGCGGGGCGAACGAGAGCGGCAAGTCGACCCTCTGTCTCGTGGCCGCCGGCCTCGCTCCCGGTTCGATCGGGGGCAAGCTCGAGGGCTCGGTCCTGATCGGCGGGAGCGAGTCGCGCGACCTGGCTCCGCATGTGGCCGCCCAGCGTTGCGGGATCCTCTTCCAGAATGCCGCCACCCAGCTGACCGGGACGACCGCGACGGTCTGGGAAGAGGTCGCGTTCGGGCCGCGCAACCTTGGCCTCGATGTGGCCCAGATCGTCGAGCGGGTCGATTGGGCGATGGACGTGGCGCGGGTCGAGCACCTGGCCGATCGCCCTCCCGACCGGCTGTCGGGAGGGCAGGCCCAGCTCGTCGCCCTGGCCGCGGTCCTCGCCCTGCGACCCACCGCGCTCATCCTCGACGAGCCGACCAGCCAGCTCGATCCCGCGGGCACGACGCTCGTTGGCGAGACGCTCGCCCGACTGGCCCGGGATTCGGGCACGGCCCTCCTGATCGTCGAGCACAAGACCGACCTTCTGGCCCGGATCGCCGATCGCGTCGTCGTCATCGCGGCGGGCCAGATCGCCCTCGGCGGTCCGGCCGGGAGCGTGCTCGGAGACCCCCGGCTGCCCGGGTTCGGGGTGGATCCGCCAGCAGCCGTCCGGCTGCGCCGGCTTGCTGATGCGGCCGGCGTCGGCGGCGCCCTGGCCCGCGGCATCGCCGCCGTCACCTCGCGCGGAGCCGAGCGATGATCGAGCTGGAGGGCGTGAGCCATGTCTACCCGGGCGGCACGCGCGCCCTCGACCACGTCGACCTGCGGATCGCCGATGGCGACCGGATGGCGATCATCGGACAGAACGGGAGTGGCAAGTCGACCCTGGTCAAGCATCTCAACGGCCTGCTTCGGCCGACGGAAGGCCGGGTCCTGATCGACGGCGAGCCCACCACGGGCCGGCGCGTCGCGGCTCTGGCGGCACGGGTCGGGCTCGCCTTCCAGGACCCCGATCGGCAGATCTTCGCGGGCCGGGTGCGAGCGGAGGTCAGCTTCGGTCCGCGCAACCTGGGCCTGCACGGGTCGGCCCTCGAGACCGCGGTTGACGGAGCACTTTCGGCGGTCGGCCTCGATGCCCAGTCCGATCGCAATCCGTACGACCTGGGTTTCTCCAGGCGCAAGCTGCTGGCCCTCGCCTCGATCCTGGCGATGGCCACCCCGACGGTCGTCCTCGACGAACCGACAACCGGCCAGGACTTGCCCGGCGTCGATCGAATCCAGGCGATCGTGACCGACCTGTCGGCGGCCGGCCGAACCGTGATCGCGATCAGCCACGACATGCGGTTCGTGGCCGAGACATTCGCCCGGGTCGTGGTCATGGAGGCGGGCCGGATCACCCTCGACGGGACGCCGGCCGAGGTGTTTGCCGAAGCGAACTGGGCCGTGCTTGCGCGAACGTACGTCGAGCCGCCGCTCGCCAGCCGAATCGGAGAGCGACTGGGGCTCGGGTCGACGCCAACCGACGCCGCGTTGATCGAGGCACTCGTCGCGAAGGGCGCCTGACCGACGCCTGAGCTACTCGCCCGGGCCGGCGATCCGGCGGGCGCCGACGACGATCAGCAGGAACGAGGTCTCGACGACGTCGACGCCGGCGATCAGCAGGGCAGCGATCAGGGGCAGGGCGCTGCCCAGCAGCCAGCCCGCGCCGGCGGCGAAGGCGGCCACCGCCAGGAAGATGTAGCGCACGCCGCGGACGAGGATCCGCAGGTCGTCGCCGTTCGCAAGGCGCGCGAGCGCGCGGCGGAGCATCTCGAGCCCCAGCCAGGCCGAGGCGCCAACGAGCGCGGCCCGGACGAGCGTTGGAGGCGTGACGATGCCCTGAAGCAGGCCGGCGTTCCAGCCGGAGGCCGTCCCGATCGCGACCGCCGCCAGGCCGCCAGCGAGGGGCCAGACGAGTCGCCCGCCGGCGCGATCGATCATCGGCTCAGCGCGACCTCGAAGACCTCGCCATCGACGATCCGCCAGGCCCGGACCCCAGGCTCGCCGGTCGCCGGATCGGCCTCCGACTCCGCGAGCGAAACGAGCAGGTACAGGGAATCCGGGTAGAACGCGAGGCCGATGTCGGTCGGCGACGGCTGGGCCGGCGTGTGGGTGTGCGAGTGGACGATCCCCCAGATCTCCTCGTCGTTCCGCTCGGCTTCGAGGGTCACCGCGCAGGAGCTCGACCGAGTCGATCTCGTAGCGGTAGGGCGAGCTCGCCGCGTTCCGGGTCGGCACGAAGCGGAGCGCCAGGCCGCCGTCGGCGAGTGTCGCCGAGCCGACGATCAGGCCGCAGGCCTCGTTCGGGTAGTCGTGCCGGGCGTGCTCGATGATCGCGGCCCGGATCCCGGCGGGCAGCACCGCCGTAACCGGGCCGGGGTGGCTCACCACCAGTTGACGCCGCCTTCGAGGTCTGCGTCCATCTCGTCGAGATCTCGGCTGAAGGTGCCCGCCGAGAGGTACTTCCAACCGCCGTCCGGCAGCAGCGCCACGATCGTGCCACTGGTCATCGAGCGGGCCTCGCGGGCGGCCGCGACGAGGACCGCGCCGGACGACGGGCCGGCGAAGATCCCCTCACGATCGACCAGGTCCCGCAGCGCCGCGATCGCATCGCGGTTGCTGACCAGGTACTTTGCGTCGAGCAGGCCGGGGTCGAGGATCTCGGGCACGAAGCCGTCGTCGAGCGAGCGCAGGCCCTGGACGTTCTCACCGGGCAGCGGCTCGGCCGCGACGATCCGGACGCCCGGCTTCGCCCGCTCGAAGTAGCGGGCCACGCCCATCAGCGTTCCGCCCGTGCCGAGGCCGGCGACGAAGACGTCGATCTCCGGACAGTCGGCCAGGATCTCGGGCCCGGTCGTCGTCTCGTGGGCGAGCGGATTCGCCGGGTTGCCGTACTGGTAGGGCATGACGAAGCGCGGGTCCTTGCCGCACGAGGTGCTTGGCCAGGGCGATCGCCCCGTTGCTGCCGAGATGCCCGGGCGAGTCGATCACCTCGGCCCCGAACAGGGCGGCCAGCTGGCGGCGCTCCTGGGTGACGTTGTCGGGCATGACCAGGGCGACCCGATAGCCCTTGCGCCGGCCGATCATCGCCAGCGCGATCCCGGTGTTGCCCGAGGTCGGCTCGAGGATGATCGAGTCGGCCGTGAGGCGGCCGGAGCTCTCGAGATCGGCGATCAGCGCCCGGGCGACGCGGTCCTTGACCGAGCCGGTCGGGTTCATCATCTCGAGCTTGGCGAAGATCCGCACGTCCGGGTTGGGCGACATCCGTGGGATCTCGACGAGCGGCGTGTGGCCGATCGCATCGAGGATGCTGTCGTAGCGGCCGCCGTGCGGGCTGAGCTCCTCGTGAGCGTGGGCATGGTCGTGCTCGCGGACGCGCCGCCGGGCGATCTCGCCGGCCTCGCCCGGGGCGGCGTCCCTCAGCGTGACCATTCGATCGAGCCGCCGGCCATCGCGGGCAGCAGGCGAACCTCGTCGGTCGCCGCGACGGCGGTCGACTCGCCTTCGAGGTAGCGGATGTCCTGGCCGTTGAGGTAGACGTTGACGAACCGGTTCAGGGCGCCGTCCGGCGTCCGGATCTGCGAGCCAAGCGAGGGATGGGCCGCGATCAGGGCGTCGATCACCTGGCCGACCGTCGCGCCGGCCAGGTCGAGCTGCTTGGCGCCGCCGGCGGAGGCGCGCAGGACCGGCGGGATCCAGACCGTGCTCATCGAGCGGCCTGCCTGACGGAATCGGGGTTGACCGAGGCCGGCCCGACGGCCGCGCCGAGGGCGAACGGAGCATCCTGGCCGACGACCTCGACCGGCAGCGGCGCACCGGCGGCCCGTGCCGAGACGGCCGCGTCGGAGCAGACCGGGCAGTTCGGGTCACGCCGCAGCTTGAGCTCGGTGAACTCGCCCTCGAGCGCATCGAACAGGAGCAGCCGGCCGGCCATCGACTCGCCGATCCCGAGCAGGAGCTTGAGGACCTCGTTCGTCTGGAGCAGGCCCATGATCCCGGGCACGACACCGAGGACCCCGGCGACCGAGCAGCCCGGGGCGAGCTCGGGCGGTGGCGGGGTCGGGTACAGGCAGCGGTAGCACGGGCCCTCGTACGGCTTGAAGACCGTCAGCTGGCCCTCGAATCGGAAGACGCTGGCATGGACGACCGGGATCCCGGCGATCACCGCCGCGTCGTTCAGGAGGTAGCGCGTCTCGAACGTGTCGGTCCCGTCCACGATCACGTCGTAGCCGGAGATGATCCGCTCGACGTTGTCGGCGACGAGCATCTCGTCATGGCCGACCACGGTGATGCCCGGGTTCAGCGCCAGGATCGCCGTGCGTGCGGAGTCGATCTTCTTCTCGCCGATCCGGTCGGTCGTGTGGATGATCTGGCGCTGCAGATTGGACAGGTCGACGACGTCGAAGTCGATGATCCCGAGGGTGCCCACTCCGGCCGCCGCGAGGTACAGCGCGGCCGGCGAGCCGAGGCCGCCGGCGCCGATCAGGAGCACCTTCGACTCGAGCAGCCTCGACTGGCCCGCGGCCCCGACCTCGGGGATCAGCAGATGGCGGCTGTAGCGAACCTTCTGCTCGGCCGACAGGATCGTCGGCGCCGTCCACGCCAGCCCCTGCGACTTCCAGCCCTGGAAGCCGCCGGCCATCGAGGCGACGTCGGTGTAGCCCATCTCGCCGAGGGTCCGGGCGGCAAAGACCGAGCGGATGCCCGAGGCGCAGTACAGGACGATCGATCGGGAACGGTCCGGCGCGGCGCCCTCGATCAGGCTTTCGAGGTGGCCACGGGGCACGTGGACGGCTCCCGGCAGGTGACCGGCCTCCCATTCGTGGTTCTCGCGCACGTCGACGAGCAGCGGTGGCGCGCTCGACTCGCGCTCGAGGTCGACCTCGAGGGCCGAGACCTCGCGGATCTGGGCGCGCGCTTCGCGCAGGATGTCGGAGTAGGACTTGGTCATGGGATCGGAGGAGCTCCGGGAAGCGACGGGCTGGCGCGGGCTGCGCGCCAGGGCGGATCAGGGTCGGCGAGTCGCCGAACGATGATGACGGCCGGCATCAGGCCGGCGTGAGACACCTGCAGCGGCCGGGAAACGTGGTCATGGTCGCGATTCCTCGGCCTCCGCCGCGGGCGCAGCCGGGGTGCCGGCCGATGGCGTCTCGGCGAGGGCGTGCTCGAGCGTCTCGAGGCTGAGCATCGCGCACTTCAGGCGGGCGGGGCTGATCTCGATCCCGAGCAGCTCGAGCAGGTCGTCCGCCCGGAACGCCTCGGCCTTCTCGACCGGCATGCCCATGATCTCGTCGGTCAGGAGCGAGGCACTGGCCTGGCTGATCGCGCAGCCGCGTCCGGTGAATGCGATCTCCTTGACCACGCCGTCGCGGATCCCGAGCTGCATCGTGATCCGGTCGCCACACAAGGGGTTGGCGCCCTCGAAGCTGGCCGTCGGTGCTTCGAGCACGCCGAAGTTGTGGGGCCGGCGATAGTGCTCGAGGATGTAGTCGCGGTAGAGATCGTCCATCAGGTTCGGGAGTGTACCGTGCCGCCGCCCGGAGCGAATTCCGAGCGATCTTGTCGGGATTGATCGTACCCGGCGGGCGCTACCCCGTCAACGCGCGGCTGGGGTAGTAGTTAGAGGGCTCCGAAGTTGCCGCCGCGGTCGGGAGGGCGCCACGCACCCCGCCTCCTGCACTCTCGGGTGCGCGCGTTTGGTCTGCATTGCCTATTACCAGGCAACTACACTTCCGGCTGACCGGGCAAGTCGTCCAAGGCCCCAGCCCAACGGTCCCGACGTGCACGGCGAGGCTTAGGGAGATTGGAAATGCCGGCTGAGGGTGCCGCGGATCCTGGCGTCGGACCGGGGACGGCAGGAGGAACGGTGGGAATGAGCAATGCCACGATGCAATTCAGGGCGGAGCGGCTCGTCCGGAGCATATTCCGATGAATGATGTAATCAACGTCATCATCTGGATCGTATTGATCTTCGTCGCGATTCGGGTGATCGTCTGGCTCCTGGGTCGTCGCGGTAGGCCCAAGTTCTACTCGGAAGGGCAGATGAAATCGGCCGAGCTCAAGTCTGCCCAACAGGTTGCCGCGGCATATGGATCGACATGGCCAGAATGCGTCAAAGGCATCGACGCTACCTTCGAAGCCCGGACAGCGAGCATCTCCGCGACGTACTACGCCGAGCAGAAGCTATTCACCAAAGGTGAGAGGAAACCTGAACTGAGCTATACGTTCTTCACGGTCAATCGCAGCCTCGCGAATATGGACAACCGCGAACGGGTGTTCCTGCGAGTGGCTGAACTGCTCAACGCTCGAAACCTGGGCAACGATCCCACGTTCCGGCGGTGGAGGGCCGCCCTTCTCTGGGGAGACGGCAAGGGCGTCGCCTCCGGGGTTCAACACGCAGTAGGTTACAAAGCGAAACCCGTCCACTCCGCCATCGTGGACCGAGGCATGTTGGACCGAAGCATGAGCGTCTCCCAGATAGTCGGAGAGATACAACAGTTCGCATCCAAATCGCTCAGCGACGGCAAACTCGATCCGGAGATCCGAGTTCATCTTGAGGAGTTCGCTTCGCAAACCGCTCCGGCCGGAGGCGGAACGTGGCTGAAGCCGACGCAAGTGGCATCCTCGCCATTCGCCGAACGAAGCCAATACCCGCTCCATATCGGATCGTTCCCTGATGGGACTGCCTTGACCTATTCCGGTGATGGTTCAATGGTGACCATCGCTCCCCCAGGCTCCGGCAAGACCCAGTGCAATGTCTTTCCAAACCTGCTGACCTGGAAGGGGCCCGCGGTCGTCCTCGACATCTCGGGCGACATCTACGAGCACACGGGCGCCTGGCGTTCTCAGAATGTCGGACCTGTCTACCGGTTCAGTCCCCTGGAGCCCGAAGCCAGCCACCACTACAACCCCCTCACGTTCGTTCGGAGTGATCCCGATTTCATTTGGGAAGACTCTCGGTTGCTGGCGGAAATGATGATCGTTCCCTCGCTCTCTTCAGACCCTTTCTGGGAGAACGAAGCGCGAACGGTCCTGACCGCGGCCATCGCCTTTGTTGCCTACTCCCACCCGCCCGATCAACGACCGATGCACGAGGTTCTGGACATCCTGTTCGGCGGGGCGGCCTGGGACAGCATGATTGTTGGGCTTCGCCTTGCCGTGGATGTCCGCGTCATGACGCAGCATGCAACGTCTCTCTCCTCGATGAACGAGAAGACGCTCAGCAGCGTCCTGCAGACCGCCCGGTCGAGCCTCGGTGCTTGGACTGGCGAGCGCATTGCTCGCGCAACTTCGAAGTCGGATTGGAACCCGCTCGACTTGCGCAACGGAACCAATCCGACGATCTACATCTACATCAGGCCAAACGAGGTCGAGGCATACCTGTCGCTGTTGCGGGTGTTCATTGGTCAGCACATCCGTATGCTGACTGGAGGGCCGGTGCCGCCGCAGGGATCGCCGCCGATCCTGATCATGCTCGACGAGCTGCCCCGCCTACGAAACATGCCACCCGTCGATGAGGCGCTCAACATCGGGAGGAAGTACGGGCTGCGCCTGTGGATGTTCGCCCAAAGCGTCGGCCAGCTGCAGACTGCCTACCCGAACGCAGACGGGATGCTCGGATCTTGCGCCGTGCGGATCTTCATGAACCCGTCGGGGGCCGATGGTCTAGCAGAGAAGTTGTCCGAGGAGCTTGGCTACGACGAGTCCCCCAACGACAGCTCGCGGAAACGATTCGTGGAGGCGGCTGAGCTTGCCGGTCCCGCCTACCAGAATCGGCAGATCGTGATCGCGAGCGGGGCGAAGCCGGTCATCGTCAGCAAGGATTTCGCCTACCAGAGTCCCGAACTCGCGAGCCGGATGGCGGCATCGTCGCCAGCGCTGACCTGAGCCCGAGATGGTCAACCTTCGGTCGTTTGACCCGGCAATCATTCGAGGTGGGCGAGCTTCCGTAGCTGACGGTGGGGGCACGTCGACGGCCTACCACTCTGGAGTCGACGCCTAATGGGCTGGCTCCTACCAGTCGGAATCCCGGGAGGTATCAACTCGGGGTTTGCGGGGATGCAGGCAGGCTCTGGAGTGATCCGGTTTGGCCAAGACGTGCTGTATCTCGATCAGCACAGCTACCTGCTCTGGAAGCAGGCTGCGACGGCTGCCGAGATGGATGACCTCGTTGACTGGGGGGTGCGGGAGGGTATCGCCGACGCCAAGGATCTGATTCGGGCGCTTGTCGAGGCTCGACTGCTCATCGAGGCGGGCCCGAGCATCGGACGCCAGGTCGGTGGGCTCGCGCTTCGCCTAACTGGTGAGTGCTTGGGCAACGGCACCGAGTCCAGCTCGCGGTTTGTCGTGGTGGGACGCAATGGTGTTCGCTTGGAGGTCGACTTGTACTTCTTCGAAGTGCTGTTGCGGTCCGACGGAGCAGCTCCGATTTCCCGCATTTGCGGCGAGCTGGACCGGGCCCGACCCGGCACGATGGACCGCCCATTCGTCGACATGTTCGCTGAGGGTCTGCCTCTCCTGGTCCGCAACGGCGTGGTGCAGCTGGACGCGGTGGCGCAATGACGTTCAAGACGATGGATGGCCTGATGGTCGCCACATATATGGGTTTCGTTTCTCTGTTCCCCGTCAACCAGCAACCGGACCTGGCGTACGTTGACCTTGCGTCGCCGTCGGAAATTCAGAAAATCGTGTCAATGGAGGAGGGCCAGCAGGTATCCGCCGTCACTGCGAGCGAGCTGAAACAGCAGGATCAGGATCGGGCGCGCTTGGCGGAGATCGAGCAAATCAAGGAACAAGGCAAGGACATCATCGAGGCGATGGCGGAGATGCAGACCGAGAAGGAGAGGCTTGCCGAGGCCGCCGAGCCGCTCCCGGGCCAAAACGTCCAGGAGGCGCGAGAACAGGCCGAACTCGAATCGAGGCAGGCTCAGGAGCGGGCATCCTTGGATATGAAGCAGTCAGAGGCGCGAGAGGTGCAGTCAGCTACCCTGGTCGAGCGCAGGGACCAACTCGCGGGCAGGTACGAGAACGCAGCACCGGAGGTCCAGACCGAACAGCTGACGAAGTTCGATGAGGCCGCCAAAATGGTGAACGATTCGCTCCAGGCCCAGCAGGCGGCCGAGCGTCAGGCGCTGGAGTCCCGGCAGGCGGCCGAGCGTCAGGCGGTCACCGCCGTCGAGATCACCCAGCGTCCCCCGATAGATCCCAACAGGACTCTGTGAGCTTCGACAGTCCGGCGTGGCGCTGGAGCCGTGCCTCGAAGTCGGAGGGCACAAAGGCCCGGGGTTACCGTCTAATGCTCGGCGGCTATTTCAATTAGGTGGCTGACCGATCCCCTGCTGTACCGCCCCGCAGCGCCTCCCACCACATCGGATGCGGTGTGACGGCTCCCTTCTTGATCTGGCGGCAGTAGCCGATCGACAGGCCGGTCGCCTCGGCGAGGGCTCGAGCGGGCACGTCAGCAAGTCTCGGGAGGACGTCCCGAGCGAACTCCGAGAGGTCCGATGGCCACGGAGGCGCCCGCTGCCAGTCACGCGATTGCGTGACTGTCTCCGATGCCGCCCGCCGATCCTCGAGCGTAGCCTGGCTGACGACCGTCGTGCCGGATGGGGCCGACTTTACCCGGACCGCGCCTGCCGACCGACGCGCGTTCGCGTCGGCTGACGGCCTCAGGGGGCGGTCTCGCCCGATCGCCGGGTCAGCCTCGGCGGAACCGCTTGAGGAAGCCGCCGTCGCTCTTCGAATGGGCGTCGCGCGCCCGGGCGCCGTCACGGACGAGCTTGTCGGTCTCACGAGCCCGGTCCTGCCGGTTCGCGCGGTCCATCTCGACAGTCAGCAACGAATGCCCCTCGGTGTCGTCCGGGTCGCTCGCGTCGGCCGCGAGCGGGCCCACTCCGGCTTCGACCGGATCCGGCGGTTCGGTCAACTGGTTGATCTCATCGGTGGTCATTGGTCCACTCCCTCGGCAACCAGGCTGGTCGCCACGTCATGAGTATGCGTCGAGCCGCAGCCGCCCTCGATCATCTGGCGCACAGCCGGGCTGTCATCTGGCGGACGTCGGGAAGGTCGGCCCGGCGGTCCGTCGTCAGGAGTCACCCTCGTCGGGCAGACCCGGGCCGAACCGATCCGGATCCTGGACGCTCGACGCCTGGCCTGGCGTCGAGCCGTACAGGAGCGAGCCGGGCGTGGTCAGCAGCTCGCCCGTCTCGAGCCAGGTCTTCAGGCCCGGACAGGATCATCGGCCAGCCGCCGTAGAGCTGCTCGTTGGCGCCCTCGCGCAGCTGGTCGTGGGTGACGGTCAGCCGGCACGAGTCGCCGATCGGCTCGATCTCCCAGGTGACCCGCGAGGTGCCCTCGCTCTTCACGTCCTCGCCCCACAGCGCGACCATGCGTCTGGACGAGCCGGCGCGGCGGGTCGACCTCGAGGTTCTCGCCCTCGCCCAGCAGGCGTCGGGCGCGCTCGGGACGCCCATCTCGAAGCGCGAGCCCGGCGTCCAGTCCGAGATCACGCCGGCGCCGAAGTTGTACTTGCTCCGGATCTCGGGGTCGGTGATCGCCTCCCACAGGCGCTCGGGCGTGGTCTTGATGTAGATCTCGAACACCTTCTCCATCGGACGCTCCAGTCTGCTCTTGAGCTCGCTGAGCGCCGGCGGCCCAGGGCTCGGCGTACTTGCTCACCCACCGGTCGTGGACGAGCCGGATCGGGACCGGGTTCAGGAAGTGGAGCTTCTCGCGACCGCGCCGCCGGGTGACGACGAGGCCGGCTTCCTCGAGCAGCTTCAGGTGCTTCATCACGCCGAAGCGGGTCATCGAGAAGCGCCCCTCGAGCGCGCCCAGCGTCTGGCCGTCCTCCCGGAAGAGCTCGTCGAGCAGGCTCCGTCGGGTCGGGTCGGCCAGGGCCCTGAACACTTCGTCCACGCCGGTGACTATAGGTGACCGTTCAGTCACATGTCAAGCGGATACCGCGCCCGGTCCCGAATCCGGCGGCACGATTACGCTGGCCCGATGCATATCGAATGGAGGGCGGGGGCCACACCTGGCCAGGAGCGCAGACGGCGCTGCCCGGACTGCTGTTCGGGCGGACGACCCGGACAGTCAGCGCGACGGGCCTGATCTGGCGGTTCTTCACTTCGCACGGCCGGTGACCTCCGGGTCGTCGGACTACCCTTGGTGCAACGGGCTGGTTCGATCTGGCGTCAGGAGGTCGGCGTTGCCACGGACAGCAGGCGGCTGGCGACGGCCGGCATCGACGTGGCCGGTGATCCGGTGGTGCATCGCGAGCGGGCAGATCACGCAGACGACGGTCGTCTTCGATTGAGCGCCCGGGCCCCGGCGTCGCTCCGGTATCCGCGGCTGCAGCCGTTGACAAGGCTGACGCCATTCCTGAAATGGCCCGGCGGCAAGTCCCAGGAGTTGGGCGCGATCGCCGCGGCGGCGCCGCCACTCGCCGGGCGGGTGATCGACCCATTCGTGGGCGGCGGCTCGGTCCTCCTGGCGACGCCGCTCGAGGTGGCCGCGGTCGTGAACGATGCCTGTCGCGACCTGATCCAGGTCTATCGCCTGGCGGCAGCGGACGATCAGCAGTTCCGGCTGGCCCTCACCGGCCTGGCCGCCGCCTGGGACGACCTCGCCCGGCTCGACGACCTCTACACCGGGCTGGCTGATTCCTACCGGCGCCAGGCTTCCGACGTGAGCCTGCGCGGCCCCGGCGGCCTGGCCGGCCGGCTTCGATCGGTGATCGATCAAGCCGGTCCCCGCCTGGCCCCGTCGTTCGCGGCGCGCGTTGCCCGCGACCTGCCGGCCAAGTTCGAACGGATGCGAGCGCTCGAGGCCCGCCATGAGCAGGCACTCTCGAACGGGGACCTCCTGGCCAACGTCGAGGGCGGCGTCCGCTCGGCGTTCTACGTGGCCGTCCGCGCCCGCTACAACCAGGCCCGCCTGGCCGATTCCTGGGACGCGCTGCGGAGCGCCGACTTCCTGTTCCTGCGCGAGTACGCCTACGCCGCGATGTTCCGGTTCAACGCCCACGACGAGTTCAACGTGCCGTACGGCGGGATCTCGTACAACCGCAAGTCGCTGGCCGACAAGGCCGGGCTGCTGTTCGGCGAGGCGATGCTCGCCCGGCTGGACAACACCCGCTTCGAGTCCGGCGACTTCGAGCCGTTCCTGGCCGCCGCCGCGCCGACCGCGGACGACTTCGTCTTCGTCGACCCGCCCTACGACAGCGACTTCAGCGCCTACGACAACCGGCCGTTTGGCGGGTCCGACCAGGTGCGCCTCGAGCGGCTGCTGGCCGAGGTGCCCGCCCGGGTGATGGTCGTGATCAAGGATACGCCCGCGATTCGGGCGCTCTACCCGGCCGACCGCTGGCACCTGGTCGAAGCGCCCAAGACGTACATGTGGACGATCAAGTCCCGCAACGATCGGGCTGCCACCCACCTGACGATCACCAACTACCGGACCGAGCTGGGCTGAGCCAGGTGTCCTGCCTCCGGCACGGTTCTGCCGTCCGGTGCGGTTCTGCCCGGGCGCGGTTCTGCCGTCAGGGATGATTCGGCCGTCCGGCGGTTCTGCCGCTCGCTGCGGTTCTGCCGTCCGGCATGGTTCCGACCGGCGCGGGCTCTGGGCGGGCGTGCCGCGGATCGGCGGGCGTGCCCCGGATGGGCGGGCCGATGAGCGAGCGTGTCAAACGGTCGCCGCAGCAATCGTTATCGGCGCTCGCTTGCCGATTCGGGGCCTGGGCCGCCCGGATCGACGTTCGGGTGGCGCCGGTTCGTGCTCAGCCGAGGGACGACCCGGCGCGTGCGCGGCAAGCGAGGCGCTGCGACCCGTCATACGGGTTGATGCAACGCTCGTTTGACGCGATCAAGGCCGAGTCCGGCGATCAGGGCCGAGTCCGGCGATCAGGGCCGAGTCCGGCGATCAGGGCCGAGTCCGGCGATCAGGGCCGAGTCCGGCGATCAGGGCCGAGTCCGGCGATCAGGGCCGAGTCCGGCGATCAGGGCCGAGTCCGGCGAGCCGGCCGATTCCTGCCGGCCGCGGCGTGCCGGCCAATTCGGGCGGGCCGACGGGCGGGCTCACGGCCCCCGAACCCGGCGGGCCACGAACCCTGGCGCGCCCCGGCCCCTGAGGGCCCCGAGTCCGCCGCGCCCCGAACCCTGGCGCGCCGCGAACGGTGGGCGCGCGCCTGCGAGGCTACGCCCCGAAGACCCGCTGGACCTCGAGCAGGCCGGCGACCAGGGCGTCGATGTCTTCGGTCGTGGTGTAGACGCTGAAGCTGGCCCGGGCCGTGGCCGCGAGGTCGAGACGCTCGTGGAGCGGCATCGTGCAATGGTGGCCGGCCCGGACTGCCACGCCGGACCGGTCGAGTACCTGGGCCACGTCGTGGGGGTGGATCCCGGGCAGGTTGAACGGGATCACCCCGCCGCGCAGGTCCGGATCCATCGGCCCGTACAGCTCGATCCCGGGAACGCCGCGAACGAGCGCATCGAGGGAGTAGGCAACGAGCTGTCGCTCATGCTCGCGGACTGCGGCCATGCCCAGGCCGGTGAGGTACTCGGCGGCCACGCCCAGCCCGATCGCGTCGGCGACGGCCGGCGTGCCCGCTTCGAACTTCCAGGGGATGTCGTTGAACTCGGAGCGGCGCAGGTGGACCTCGCGGATCATCTCGCCGCCGGACAGGAACGGCGGCATGGCCTCGAGCAGCTCGCGCCGGGCCCACAGCGCCCCGGAGCCCATCGGGCCGAGCATCTTGTGGCCGCTGAAGGCATAGAAGTCGCAACCCAGCTCCTGGACGTCGACCGGCAGGTGGGGCACCGACTGGGCCCCATCGACCAGGACGAGCGCCCCAGCGGCGTGGGCCATCTCGGTCATCTCGCGGACCGGGTTGATCGTGCCCAGGGTGTTGCTGACGTGGGTGAACGCGACCAGCTTCGGCTTGAGCCGCAGGAGCACCTCGAAGACGTCGAGCCGGAGCAGGCCGTCGTCGGTGATCGGGATGAACTCGAGATCGCCGTCCCGCTCCTGGACGAGCAGCTGCCAGGGCACGAGGTTGGCGTGGTGCTCCATCTCGGTCAGAACGATCGTGTCACCCCGGCCGATGCTCGAGCGACCCCAGGAATACGACACCAGGTTGATCGCCTCGGTCGCGTTCCGGGTGAAGACGATCTCGTGGCTGTCGGGCGCGTTGATGAACCGGGCGACCCGGGCCCGGGCGCCCTCGTAGGCGGCCGTCGCCTGCTCGCCGATCGTGTAGATCCCGCGATGGACGTTGGCGTTGTACTCGCGGTAGTACTCGTCGATCGCATCGATGACGACCGCCGGCTTCTGGCTGGTCGAGGCCGAGTCGAGGTAGACCAGGGGATGGCCTTGGATCTCCCGGCGCAGGATCGGGAACTCTGCCCGCCGGGCGTACGGGTCGAGGGCGCCCGCGCCCGGCCGTCGGGCCAATCCGGGATCCGGGTCGGGGCCCGGAGCGGTCGCCGGCCGGTTCGACGTGACGGTCATCGACGCCCGCCCGCCTCAGCGGGCGGCCTCCACCGGCTCGGCCGCCAGGAGGGCCTCATCGGGAACGTCGATCTCCAGGCCTTCCTCGCGCAGGATCGGGCCATAGCCCTCGTCCTCGAGGCGCAGGGCGAGGTCCCGGCCGCCGGTCTTGACGATCCGGCCGAGGGCCAGGACGTGGACGACGTCGGGCTTGATGTAGTTGAGCAGGCGCTGATAGTGGGTGATCAGCAGGACGCCCATGACCGGGTTGAGCATCGCGTTGACGCCCTCGGCGACGATCCGCAGGGCGTCGATGTCGAGCCCCGAGTCGGTCTCGTCGAGGATCGCCATCTCGGGCTCGAGGACGGCCATCTGGAGCATCTCGAGGCGCTTCTTCTCGCCGCCCGAGAAGCCTTCATTGACGTATCGGCTGGCGAACGTTTCGTCGACCTTGAGGAGGGCCATCTTCTCGCGCATCGTGCGCCGGAAGTCGCCCATCGAGATCCCGCCCCTGATCGCGTCGGTCGGGTCGATGCTGGGGTCCGGGACGAGGCCGGCCCGCTTGGCGTTGAGGGCCGACCGGATGAAGCTCGCGACCGACAGGCCGGGGATCGCGGTCGGGTACTGGAAGGCGAGGAACATGCCGAGCCGGGCGCGCTTGTCGGCGGTCATCTTCAGCAGGTTGTGGCCCTTCCAGGTCACCTCGCCGCCGGTGATCAGGTAGGCCGGGTGGCCCATCAGGGCGTAGGCGAGGGTCGTCTTGCCCGAGCCGTTGGGGCCCATGATCGCGTGGACCTCGCCGGGTCCCACGGTCAGGTCGATCCCCTTGAGGATCTCGTGCTCGGGCGAGCCGATCGGCGCAACGCGCAGGCCACGGATCGTCAGCTGGTCATCGGTCGTCATCGGTCGTCGGGACTCCTGGAACTGATCGGGCTCGGATGGCTGGGTCAGGAGAGGGCCGGATCCGCGATCCGCTCCGGGACGAGGTCGGCCAGGGTCATCCCCTCGAGGGTCGTGCTGATCGCGTCGCGAATCCGGATCCACAGGAAGTTCACCGTGCAGCGCGCGGTCCGATCGCAGGTTGGTTCGTGAGCGTGAGCATCCTCGCTCGCACAGATCATCGGGGCGATCGGGCCTTCGAGCGCGCGCAGGACGGCAATCATCGGGATCTGCTCGGGCGCCCGGGCCAGCTGGTAGCCACCGTGCGAACCGCGGGTGCTGACCACCAGGCCGGCATCGCGCAGGCTCATGACCAGCTGCTCGAGATACGGCCTGGGCAGGTCTTCATCGGCAGCGATCTCGGCCAGGCTGGCCGGACCCGCGCCGTGCCGTCGCCCAAGCTGGACCATCAGCCGCACGCCGTACTCGCCCTTGGTGCTGAACGAGACGGCACCGCTGCCGTGGAACTGGGTCCGGGGACTGGTCAGGACGGGCTCCTCGAATTCCGACTGAATTTATCGGGATTACTGTAGCCGGAGGATCCACCGACCGTCAACGCCGCGACCGGCAGGCCCGCGCGCTCGGCCGATCCCGACCGGGTCCCGGCCGCCTTGACGGTCCATCGAGCGCCCGTGGTGCTTCCGCGCACCGGAACCTTGGGTCGGGAGCCCATTCAACGCGCTCCGCGAGGGCGATCTGGCGGCCGCCAGGCGCAGCAGCGCGAGCGACGGTGCGCGATCATGGGCGCCTGCGTTCGTCCAAGGCCACCGAGCCGCGCCCGGTCGGGAACGCGCGCCGTCGAGACCTCGCGCCCCGCGGTCGACGGACGCCCAGGCTGGGGCAGGGAGGGTCCGGATGCGGACAGCTTCGGGATTACGGCGGGTGCTGACGGTGGTCAGCAGCCTGGCTCTGACGACGAGCCTCACGCTTGGAGGCGCGTCGGCGGCCGTCGCGACGGTCGTGGTTCACACGGTCAGCAACGACATCACTCAGAAGGTACCGGCCGGGGCACCGGTCGGCCACGTGTTCGGCTGCCAGACGGATCCGACGGCCGTCCTCGTGTGCTACAGCCCGGAGCAGATCCAGCGGGCCTACGGCGTGAACAAGCTCCAGAGCAAGGGCCTGACCGGGGCAGGCCGCACCATCGTGATCATCGACGCCTTCCAGAATCCGGGAATGGCCGTCGACCTGGCCGCGTTCGATTTCGACCTTCGGCCTGCCGGCGCCCATCTTCAACCAGTTCGCGCCGGACGGACTGACCGCGTTCGATCCAAACAATGGCGACATGGTCGGCTGGGCCGGCGAGATCGCCCTCGACGTCCAGTGGTCGCACGCGATCGCGCCAGGCGCGAAGATCGCGCTCGTGCTGTCCAAGTCCGACCAGGATGCCGACATCCTGAGCGCGACGAAATGGGCCGTCGATCACAACATCGGCGACGTGATCTCGCAGTCGTTCGGCGAGAACGAGAACTGCGTCGATCCGGCGATCATCAAGGGCGAGCACAAGGTCTTCGCCGAGGCCGCAGCCAAGGGCATGACCGTGTTCGCCTCGTCCGGTGATGAGGGCGCCGCCCAGCTCACCTGCGACGCCGCCTCGTGGACCCAGGTGGCCAGCTCGCCTGCGTCGGATCCTCTCGTCACCGGCGTCGGCGCCACCGAGCTCGTCGCGGCGCCGGCCTGCCGCGACGCCAGCCAGAACGAGATTCCGTGCCCCGCTCCGGCCAAGCCGGCGGGCACCTACCAGAGCGAGTCCGCCCTGAACGAGCCCGCCGGATTGTTCACCGAGGGCAACTTCTCGACGGGCGGCGGGTTCAGCGACCTCTATCGCCGGCCGAACTTCCAGGACGGCGTTCGGGGCATCTCCCGGAGCACCCGCGGCGTCCCGGACGTCGCCTACAGCGGGGCGATCGGCCACGGCGTCCTCGCCTCCTGCGCGGCATGTGCCGGATCGGCCTCGGCGGCGTTCTTCGTCTTCGGCGGCACGAGCGTGGGCTCGCCCCAGTGGGCCGGCCTGACGGCGCTGGCAGATCAGCTCGGCCACCACCGGATCGGCGACATCAACCCGGCGCTCTACGCGCTGGGCGGCCTCGGCTCGGCCTTCACCTATCACGACGTCACGGTCGGCAACAACGCCGTCACCGAGTTTGATGCCACGGACAGCCCAGTCGACGTGGCCGGCTTCAATGCCGGCCACGGCTGGGATGCCACGACCGGCCTGGGTTCGCCCCGGGCGGACGTCCTCGTGCCCTACCTCGCGTTCTCCAACCGGCACTGACCAGTTCCCCGAGGAGCCGGCCGAGCCTTGCGCCGGCCGGCTCTTTCGTCTCCTGCAGGCCGCAGTCGTCGCGAATCGACCACGATCCGGCCCGCTAACGGCCCGTTAACCGAAACGCCCTTGACGTTGTGTTAACGCGGAGGTCAAATGCACGACGACGAGACGGCATTCGCCGTCCGCGGTGGATCGTGACCCTCGCGCTGCTCGATACCTGGCGATACAACCGGAGGAGGTGCCGGATCGCAGGACGCTTCGGTCATCCGATGCCCGGTCCACGTCAACAATCAAGCTACTGGAGAACCCCATTGCGCACTGAGCGTTCCCCGTTCCGACTCGTCAGCCTGGGGGCGGCGGCCGTCCTCCTGCTCGCTGCCTGCTCGTCGGCCGCCACGACGGCCCCGAGCACCGCGCCCGCCTCGTCGGCGCCGGCATCTGCCCCGGCCTCGACCGGTGCGTCGGCCGCGCCGAGCAGCGACGCGATGGCCGCTCTGGTCGCCGCCGCGCAGAAGGAGGGCAACCTCACGACGATCGCCCTGCCCCACAACTGGTGCGACTACGGCGACATGCTGACCGGCTTCACCGCGAAGTACGGGATCAAGATCAACGAGCTGAACCCGGATGGCGGGTCAGGTGACGAGATCACGGCGATCGAGGCGAACAAGAACAGCACCGGGCCGCAGGCACCGGACGTGATCGACGTCGGTCTGTCGTTCGGCCCGCAGGCCAAGGCGGCCGGCGACATCCAGCCGTACAAGGTCAGCACCTGGGCGGATATCCCGGATACGGCCAAGGATGCCGACGGCTACTGGTATGGCGACTACTACGGCGTCATGTCGTTCGAGGTCAACACCTCCGTCGTGACCGACGTCCCGAAGGACTGGTCCGACCTCCTGAAGTCCGAGTACAAGGGCGAGGTCGCCCTCGCCGGCGACCCGACCGTCTCGAACCAGGCCATCTCGGCGGTGTGGGCGGCCGGCATCGCGACCGGCGGCTCGCTCGACAACGCCCAGCCGGGCCTCGACTTCTTCAAGCAGCTCAATACGGCCGGCAACCTCGTGCCAGTCATCGGCAAGACCGCGACGATGGTCAGCGAGACGCCGATCCGCCTGGCCTGGAGCTACAACGCGTTGTCCGACAAGGACTCGCTGGCCGGCAACCCGGCGATCACGGTCACCGTCCCGACGTCGGGTCGGTTCGGCGGCATGTACGTCCAGGCGATCAGCGCCTACGCTCCCCATCCGAATGCCGCCAAGCTGTGGATGGAGTACCTCTACTCCGATGCCGGGCAGAACACCTGGCTGAAGGGCTACTGCAACCCGATTCGGTACGACGCGATGGTCAAGGCCGGTACGGTCGATCCAGCCGCCCAGGCCAAGCTGCCGGACACGACGGGAGCAGTCCTGCCGACGCTCGACCAGATCACGAAGGCAACCGACGTGATCACCAAGGGCTGGCCGACGGAAGTCGGGGCCTCGATCAAGTAAGCACCTAGACGCAGACCGGGCTGTCGCGGTGACCAACGCCGCTCTCCCGCTCAAGGCACCGGGCGCGCCAACCGCGCGCCCGGTGCGTCGTTTTGGCCTCGGCTGGCTCGGGATGATCCCGTTCCTGCTGTTCGCTTTCCTGTTCCTGATCGCTCCCACGCTCTTCCTCGTCGGCGGCAGCCTGCAGACGTCGAAGGGAGCCTTCACGCTCGACAACTTCGCCAATCTCTTCACGCCGCAGATCCTGAACACCTACGCGAACAGTCTGGAGATCAGCATCGTGACGGCCGTGGTCGGCGGGATCTTCGGCTTGCTCATGGCGTATGCCGTGATCTCCGGGGGCCTGCCCGGGGTCCTGCGCTCGGCCCTGATGACCTTCTCCGGCGTTGCCTCGAACTTCGCCGGCGTACCCCTCGCCTATGCCTTCATCTACACGATCGGCCGAACTGGCCTGTTCATCGTCTTCCTCAGGTCGATCGGGATCGACCTGTACCACAACGGCTTCTCGATCTACTCGAAAGTCGGCCTGGAGGTCGTCTACCTCTACTTCCAGTTCCCGCTCATGGTCCTGATCATTGCCCCGGCGATCGAAGGCCTGAAGAAGGACTGGCGGGAGGCCGCCGAGAACATGGGCGCGAGCTCGTTCGAGTACTGGCGTCGGGTGGCCCTGCCAATCCTCATGCCGTCATTGCTGGGCACGATGATCCTTCTGTTCGGCAACGCGTTCGGAGCGCAGGCGACCGCCTACGCCCTCACCGGCGGGTTCATCGACATCGTGACGATCGCGATCTCGCGCCAGATGCGCGGCGATGTCCTGTTCAACCCGAACCAGGGCTACGCCCTGGCGATGGGCATGGTCGTCATCATGGCCATCTCGATCGCGGGCTACTCGCTGCTCCAGAGGCGATCGGAGCGATGGCTCAAGTGAGGCGGATCGTCTGGTGGCTGGTGTTCATCATCGGCTTCCTGTACTTCTTCCTGCCCCTGTACGGGACGCTCGACTTCTCCCTCAAGTCGAAGCCGTTCCTGTCCGCGTACACGGCGATCGTCAACGACTCGCAGTTCGTGTCGACCCTCGGCTACTCGTTCATCGCCGGGATCCTGACGATCATCATCAGCATCCTGATCATCGTGCCGACCGCCTTCTGGGTCCGGCTCAAGTACCCCCAGCTGCGGCCGATCATCGAGTTCATCACCCTGCTGCCGTTCGTGATCCCGCCGGTGATCCTCGTCTACGGCCTGCTCAACACGTACAGCGGCGGGTCGCTGCTCCCCCTGGGTGACTCGGACACCGGGCTGAACATCCTGCTCGTGGCCGCCTACGTGGTCCTCTCGTTCCCGTACATGTACCGGGCGGTCGACACCGGCCTGCGGGCGATCGACATCCAGAGCCTGACCGAGGCATCGCAGAGCCTCGGGGCGGGCTGGGGCCGAATCCTGTGGCAGGTGATCCTACCCAACCTGCGGACGTCGTTGCTCAGTGGGGCATTCCTGTCACTGGCGATCGTCGTCGGGGAGTTCACGATCGCCACATTCATGAGCCGGCCGGCGTTCGCGCCGTATCTGGCCATCGTCGGCGACTCAAAACCCTACGAGCAGGCAGCCTTGGCGCTGGTGAGTTTCGGGATCACCTGGCTGGCGATGATCCTGATCGCGGTCATCGGCCGCAACTCGCGCAGTCGCATCCGCGTCACCGTCGGCTAGGGATACCAAGGAGCATCGGGCAGCATGGCCTTCCTTGAACTGACCGGGATCCAGAAGCGCTTCGGCGAGGTGGCGGCGGTCCACAACTTCGATCTGGCCGCCGAGGCCGGCGAGTTCGTGTCGTTCCTCGGGCCGTCCGGCTGCGGCAAGACGACGACCCTCCGGATGATCGCCGGGTTCGAGCGGCCGACCGAGGGCAGGATCGTGGTCAACGGCACCGAGATCACGAACATGGCGCCGAACCAGCGCAACGTCGGGATGGTCTTCCAGTCGTACGCCCTCTTCCCGAACATGACCGTCGCCGACAACGTCGCCTTCGGGCTGAAGATCCGCAAGCGGTCGAAGGACCAGATCCACAAGCGCGTGGCGGAGCTGCTCGAGCTGATCCACCTGCCCGACAAGGCGAGCCGCTATCCGTGGCAGCTGTCCGGCGGCCAGCAGCAGCGCGTCGCCCTGGCCCGGGCGCTGGCGATCGAACCGCAGGTCCTCCTGCTCGACGAGCCGCTGTCGGCCCTCGACGCGAAGATCCGGGTCTCGCTCCGAAACGAGATCCGGGCGATCCAGCGCCAGCTCGGGATCACGACCGTGTACGTCACCCACGACCAGGAGGAGGCCCTCTCGCTGTCCGATCGGATCGTCGTGATGAGCGAGGGCCGGATCGAGCAGATCGGGACGCCGTTCGAGATCTACAACTTCCCGTCGACCGGCTTCGTGGCCCGCTTCGTGGGAACCCTGAACGTCCTGTCGGGCAAGGTGGTCGATCCCACGGCCGGCTCGATCGAGACGGCCGGCCAGCTGATCCGGGCGAGCGGGCCGATCGCCGACGGCCACGCGGGGGCTGCGGTGACGGTCGCCGTCCGGCCCGAGATGATCTCGCTTGGAGCGACGGACGGGATGAACCAGATGACCGGGGTCGTCGACGACGTCACGTTCCTCGGGGCGATCGTGCGGGTCCGGATCCGCCACACCGACGGCAGCGGCGTGCTGTCGTTCGACACGTTCAACAATCCGAACCTGGCGGTGCCCGACCGCGGCACGGCGATCACGATCTCCTTCCCGAGGGAGGCCTGCCTGGTGATCGATCGGGCCGAGGTTGCGGCAGCGGCGGCGGCAGCCACGGGAGACCCGGAAGCCGTTTGAGGCGTCCGCCTGCCCTCGACCTCGGGGCGCTCGACCTGGTCGTCTTCGACAAGGACGGCACCCTGATCGACTTCGACAGGATGTGGAGCGGGTGGGCGGAAGACCTGGCCGACCGCCTCGAGACTGAGCTGGGCCGGCCGATCCGGGCGGAGCTCCATCGCGAGATCGGCTACGACACGGCCACCCACCGGACAATCCCCGGATCGCCGCTGGCCGCGACTCCGATGCGCCAGCTGCGGTCGATGACGGTCGAGCTCGTGGCGAGCGCGACCGGCCGAACCCGGGCCGAGGCCGAGGCCGTCGTGGCGGCGGCCTGGGCCGCGCCCGATCCGGTGAGCCTGGCCCACCCACTGGCCGATCTCCCGGCGCTCTTCGGCTGGCTCCGATCGGCCGGGGTCCGAGTGGCGGTCGTGACCTCCGATGATCGCGCACCGACCGAGGCGACCCTCGCCGGCCTGGGCATCGACGGGCTGGTCGACGTGGTCGTCTGTGCCGACGACGGTCTGCCCGCCAAGCCGGCCCCCGATACCCTCGTCCATGCCTGCCGGCTGGCCGGCGCAGACCCGGCCCGGACGGCGATGATCGGCGACTCGAGCGCCGACATGTCGATGGCCGTCGCGGCCCGGGTCGGGCGGCGGATCGGGGTGCTCTCCGGCATCGGCCGGAGGTCCGAGCTCGAGCCGCTCTCCGACCTCGTGATCGACTCGATCGGCTCGCTGCTGCCGGGCTGAACCCCCTAGGGCAGGAGCGACGCCCCGCCCGGGAACGGCGTCGGGGCCGGCACCGCGAACCCGACGGCGGGCAGCGCGAGGAGCAGCACGAAGGCGATGACGAACAGGACGACGAGCACCCGGAAGGCCGTCGACTCACGGAACGGTCGGGATCGCCTGGCCATTGCCTGGAGTCTACCCTCGACCGGTACCTCCGGGCTATTCATGCACACCGGACCGTGGGCTACGGTGCACAGCAAGCGCGGGGTCCCAACCGATCCGGGGGGCGCGCTCCAAACCCGGCCAGACGACCTGGCTGCCTCGAACAAGACGCCCGGACGCCCCACCCACGCCCAGGCCCACGCCCGACCGGCGAACGGAGGTCGAGTCCCGAGTGGCGCCCGCCTTCGAGCGAACGAGCAATGGTGACCTGGTCACGATCGCCGAGGCCGCCCGGCTGGCCGGCGTGCACCGCAATACGGTTCGATCGTGGTGCGCAGCGGGGCGCCTGTCCAGCGTCCGGATCAACCACCGGGGGGACCGGCGGATCCGGCGGCCGGACCTCGATGGCCTGATCAGCCGGCGCGCGGCGGCCGAGCGGGCGAGCGAGCCCCGCGTCGCCGGCCTCGGCGCGGCGGCCGGTCAACCACCGACACCGGCGCCGCCCCCGACGCACCTCCTCGGACGGGGAGACGCCCTCCGCCGGATCGCGGCCGAGATCTCCGGACGGACCGACCTCGACACGATCCTGGCCGACGTGATCGAGGCCACCGCGGCCCTCTTCTCGGCCGACCGGGCAGCCCTCTGGCTGTTCGAGCAGGACCTCGCCCAGCCGTTCCACCTGGCCGCCCAGCGCGGATTGAGCCCCGATCTGCGCCAGGCCACGACCCGGCTCACGAGCGGCGATGACGAAGCGATCGTGCGCTGTGTCCGCGACCTGCGGATCGAGGTCCTGGTCGATCCGGGCCGGCGGGCCGGGCAGCCCGCCCTCCGGGCAGCCTACCTGCGCGACCGGATCGCGACCGCCTGCTTCGTGCCGATCGTCTTCGGCGAGGCCGCCCTTGGGGTCGTGGCCGTCGACCACGAGACCGAACGCGCCTGGCCGGACGAGGAGCTCGAGATCGCGCGGGCCTTCGCCGACCAGGTCGCGTCGGCAATCGCCAATGCCCGGCTGCGGGCCGAGACCCGCGACCTGGCGGCTCGCCTCCGGGCGATCCAGGACCTCGGCGGGCGGCTGAATTGGCTGAGCGAGGTCACGGAGATCGGCGAGGCGATCGTGGCCGAAGCGGCCAAGCTGATCGACTTCGACAACATCCGGGTCTACCGGGTCGACCACGAGCGCGGCGTGTGCGAGCCGATCGCCTTCCAGGGCACCTTCATGGGCATCCCGAACGTCCGTCGCGAGATGCTCCGCTGCCGGATCGGCGAGGGGCTGACCGGCTGGGTCGCCGCCCACAACGAAGCGGTCGTCGTGGCCGAAGCGGAGGCCGACCCGCGCCGGATCGTGGTCGGTCCGGTCAACGGGCCGAATCGATGCTGCTCGTGCCGGTCGCCTACGACGACCGGGTCGTCGGGGTGATCGTCGTCTCCCGGCTCGGGCGCAACCGGTTCAGCGCCGATCACGAGGCAACCCTGACGCTCTTCGCCGGCCATGCCGCCCAGGCCCTGGTCAACGCCGACAACGCCGCCCGGGTGCGGCGCCAGCAGGAGGAGCTCGAGCTCCGCCTTGCCGGCCAACGCCGCCTGCTCGAGGTGAACGCCGAGCTCCTGTCCACGCTCGACCCGGCCACCGTCCTCGACACGATCGCCGACCTGCTCAAGGAGGTCGTGGCCTACGATGCGCTCACGATCTACCGGGTCGACCGGACGACGAACCGGCGCTGGGCGGTGATCGCCCGCGACCGGTTCGCCGAGGTGATCCTGCGCCAGGAGATGCCCCTCGGCGTGGGGATCACCGGCTGGGCGATCGATCACCGCGAGGCTGTCCTGTGCAACGACGCCCTCGACGACCCGCGCTCGGTCCAGATCCCGGGCACGCCGCGCGAGCCCGAGTCGATGCTGATCGTGCCGTTGCAGATCGGCGGCGAGGTGATCGGCACCCTGAACGTCGCCCGGATGGGCGGCCAGGAGTCGCACTTCACCGAATACGAATTCGAGCTCACCCAGCTCTTCGGCGGGCAGGCCTCGATCGCGCTCCAGAACGCCGAGGCCCACCTCGCCGTGAAGGTCCGGGCCGATCACGACGCGCTGACCGGCCTCGGCAACCACGGCGCCTTCCAGCGCGACCTGGGCTTGATCCTCGAGACGGACCCGCCTGAGCCGTTCTCGGTGCTGATGCTCGACCTGGACTCGTTCAAGCGCTTCAACGACACCCAGGGCCACCCTGCCGGGGACGGCCTGCTGAGCGCGATCGGCGAGGCGATCCGGGGCTCGGTCCGGCCCGGCGATCGCGCCTATCGCTACGGCGGCGACGAGTTCTCGGTGATCCTCAGGCCGATCGATCCAGCCGGCGCCGAGGAGGTGGCGGCGCGGATCGCGACCAATGTGGCCGCGCTCACCAGCAACCACCGGGCGCCGGTCACGGTCACGATCGGCGTCGCCTGCTTCCCGGCCGACGGGGCCACGAAGGCTGAACTGGTCGCCGCGGCCGATGCCCGGTTGTTCCTGGCGAAGCCGAGCACGGCCCGCGACAACGTCGAAGGTGCGCTCGCCCGGGAGGCGCTCTTGAGCGCCCTGCACGACACGACAGTCACGATGATGGACCGCCTCGATCCGGCCGAGCTGCTCGAGACGATCGTGAAGCGGGCGTCGACCCTCATCGGGGCGACGAGCGGCTACCTCTACCTCGTGGATGAGTCCGCGAACGACCTGGTGGTGGAGGTCGGCATCGGGATCTTCGCCGGCTGGGTCGGCTTCCGGCTCGCCCGCGGCGTGGGCGTGGGCGGCACCGTCTGGCAGACCGGCCGGCCGGTGGCGGTGGCCGATTACGACGCCTGGGAGCACCGCTCCGGCGACTTGCCCCATGGGCTGTTCGGATCGGTGATCGGCGTCCCCCTCACCTCGGGCGGCAAGGTGATCGGGGTGATCGGGCTGAGCTCCGGATCACCGCTCCGGCCGTACGGGGAGCGTGAGCTCGCCGTCCTCGGCCGCTTCGCCCAGCTCGCCTCGATCGCCCTCGACAACGCCCGCCTGTTCGCGACCGTCCAGCGCCAGGCGGCCGACCGGGCGGCTGCGGAGGAGGCGATGCGCCGCAGCGAGGAGCGCTTCCGGCGGATGTCCGACGCGTCGAGCGAGGCGATTGCGATCCATCGCGACGGCGTGATCATCGAGGTCAATGAAGCCTTCTGCCAGCTGCTCGGCTACCCACGTTCAGCGCTGATCGACCGCCAGTTGCTCGACTTCACCACGCCCGAGACGCGCAGCCGGGTCGCCGGCTTCTCGGCCGAGTCGCAGGCGCCGTTCGTGGCGAACGCACTGGCCGCCGACGGCACGACGATCCCCGTCGAGGTGGTCTGGCAGGAGCTCCGCGAGGACCACGGTCCGGCGGCCAGCGTCGTCGCGATCCATGACCTGCGGGAGCGGCGGCGGCTCGAGCAGGAGATCAGCCAGCGTTCGTTCTACGACCAGGTCACGGGCCTGCCCAACCGGGCCCTGTTCATCGACCGCTGCCGCCACTCACTGACATGGACACGCCCGGACTTCGATGCCCCGGTCGCGGTCGTCGTGCTCGACCTGGATCGATTCAGGCTCGTCAACGAGAGCCTCGGCCACTCGGTCGGGGATCGGATCCTGGCCGAGGTCGCCGGACGGCTGGCCGGGGTCGTTCGCCCCGGCGATACCGTCGCCCGGCTCGGTGGCAATCAGTTCGCCGTGATGCTCGATGGGATTGCCTCCGTCGATGAAGCCCATCGGCTCGCCGAGGCGCTCGATTCGACGCTCCACCCGCCGTTCACGATCGAGGGGCGCGACGTGTTCGTGAGCGCGAGCATGGGCATCGTCATCGGCGAGCCGGGACGCGCCGAGGCCGGTGACCTCCTTCGCGACGCGGAGATTGCGCTCAATCGGGCCAAGGCCGACCGGACGAGCGGCCGGGCGATCTTCGAGCCGGGCATGAGCGCCGAACGGCTCGAACGGCTCGACTTCGAGAACGACCTGCGCCGGGCGGTCGAGCGCGACGAGCTGGTCCTCCACTACCAGCCCCTGGTCGATCTCCAGACGAACCGGATCATCGGCCTGGAGGCCCTCGTCCGCTGGCAGCATCCCGTCCGCGGGCTCGTCCCGCCGATGGCCTTCATCCCGCTGGCCGAGGAAACCGGGCTGATCCGCCCGATCGGGCGCTGGGTGCTCGAGACGGCCTGCCGCCAGGGGCAGGCCTGGCAGGCCGCATTCCCGCAGATCCGGCCGATGATGAGCGTCAACCTGTCGGCCCGCCAGTTCAGCGAGGTCGCCCTGGGCGGGCAGATCGATGCGATCCTGATCGAGACCGGCCTGCCCCCGGCGAGCCTTGAACTGGAGATCACCGAGTCGGTCGTGATGGACAGCTCGGACGAGGCAATCCGGGGGCTGCAGGCGCTGCGCGACGTGGGCGTGAAGCTCGTGCTCGACGACTTCGGGACCGGCTACTCGTCGCTGTCGTACCTCAAGCGCCTGCCCCTCGATACGATCAAGATCGATCGCTCGTTCGTCGCCGGGCTGGCCGACGACGACGCCAACCAGTCGATCGTCCAGGCGGTGATCGCCCTCGCCCACGGCCTGGGGATCGAGGTGACCGCCGAGGGGATCGAGACGGCCGAGCAGCGCGACCTGCTGCGCGACCTCGGCTGCGATCGCGGCCAGGGCTACTACTTCGCCCGACCGCTCCCGGCCGATCGGCTCGAGGCGTTCCTGCGCGACTGGCCGACGCTCTCCTGAGCCGGAGGCTCGGCGGCGAGCCAGCGCCCAACGACGGTATCGAGGCGTTCGAAGACGACCCCGTCGAGCGAGCGGGCGAGCGCGATGAAGCGCTCCAGCATCGCCAGCCGGTGGCCCCGGCCGATCGCCTCCGGGTGCATCGTGATCGTCAGGACGCCGCCGGGCTCGTGCTCCCAGGCGTAGCGGAGCTCCCCTTCCCAGATCTCGAGGACCTTGGACGCTGCGCTCAGCGGCCCAACGCCGCGCGGCCCGGGCTCGAAATGGGGCCAGTCGTCCAGGGCCCAGCTGATCGGGATCTCGACGAGCGGACCGGGCCGGCCCAGGTCCGAGCCCGCCCGGTCGTGACGTTCGTCGACTCGGACCCGGTAGGGGTGGACGTCGTCGGCCATCAGCGACGAGTCGTAGCGGAAGCCGAGCTCAGCGACCTGCTCCAGGGTGCGTGGGCCGAGCGACCAGTAGGGCGCCCGGAAGCCGGTCGGGGCAGCCCCCCCGGCCGCCCGCGTCAGGGCCTCGACGGACCGCTCGAGGATCGCCCGTTCGTCGTCGGGGTGATTGGCCAGGTCTTCGTGGGCCCAGCCGTGGCAGCCCAGCTCGTGGCCGCCGGCCACGATCGCGGCGACGCTATCGGGAAAGGTCACGACCGTGTGGCCGGGCACGAACCAGGTGGCCGGGATCCGCTCCCGCTCGAGCAGGGCGAGGACGCGGGGGACGCCGACGCGCGGCCCGAACTCACCCCGGGAGCGGAGCACCGGGCCGTCGCCCCGGTCGACCTCCGACGAGATCGCGTCGTGGTCGAAGGTCAGGGCGACGGTCAGGCGCGTCCGGCTTGGCACTCGGTTCCTCCGTCGATCGTGGAATCAGGCGGCCCGGTCGTGACGACCGGGCCGGCTGTGCTGGGTGACTCTCCTCGCGCCTAGCGGTTGCCGCCGCCGCCGAAGATCCGGAGCAGGAACAGGAACATGTTGATGAAGTCGAGGTAGAGGTGGAGCGCGCCGATCACCGACGCCTTCTCCATCGAGCCGGCCATCGCCGCCAGGTCCCCGTTCTTGATCCGCTGGATGTCCCAGGCGGTGATCCCGGCGAACAGGGCAACGCCGAGGTAGGACACGATCAGGGTGAAGCCGGTGCTGTGGAAGAGCAGCACGTTGAGCACCGAGGTCACGATGATCCCGATCAGGGCCATCATGAAGAACCGGGCGAAGACGGTCAGGTCGCGCCTCGTGACGAAGCCGAAGGCGGCCGATGCGCCGAACATCGCCGAGGCACTCGCAAACGCCAGGGTGATCGTCGTTCCGTTGTAGGCGAGGAACACGATCGAGAAGACGAAGCCGGTCAGGGCCGCGTAGACGAAGAACAGGCCGAGGGCCAGGGTCGCCGACAGTCGCCGGATCCCGGCGCTGATCCCGATGACCAGGACGAGCTGGAGGAGGATCGCCGGCAGGAAGAGCCCCTGCGCGGCACCTGACAGGCCGTCGTTGTTGGCAACCACCCAGGAGACCCCGGCCGTGATCGCCAAGCCTGCGAACATCCAGGCGAGAGCCTGGCTGACGAGACCCGCCGAGAGGCGGGCGGCCGGCCGAACACCGAGCTGAGACGGCGTCTGGAAGTAGTTCATCGTGCTGGTTCCTTACTCCTGTTGCAACCGCCCGACGGCGGTGTCCGCCGCCGGTCGTCCTCGCCGGCGGCCCGATGTCCGCGCGGGCGTGCTCGTCCGCGCCTCGGCCTGCTCGGCCGTCCGGGCGAGAACCCAGACGAGATCGGCCAGCCGGTTCAGGTACGGTAGCAGGTGCTCGCCGCGAAGCAATCCCTCGGCCTCGAGCGTGACGACTCGGCGCTCGGCCCGGCGGATCACGGTGCGGGCGAGCTCGAGGGCGGCACTCGTCCGGGTCTCGCCGGGGACGACGAACTCGCGGGGCATGACGATCCGCTTCTCGAGGTCGACGACGAGCTCGGTCAGGCCGGCGACCATCGCGGCCGAGACGCGCGTCCGGCCATCCTCGAGGCGGTCCGCTGCGTCGGGCGTGGTGGCCAGCTCCGCGCCGACGACGAACAGCTCGCGCTGAAGGCGGAGGATCAACTCGGCGAGTGAGGCGAGGGCCGGATTGAGCGTGCCGTACTGGGCCTTGACGTCGAGCTCGCCGCGGGCCAGCCCGAGCGCAGCAACCGCCTCGTCCACGGTGCCGTAGGCCTCCGTCCGAGGGTCGTCCTTGCGCACCCGGGGGCCGCCATACAGGAGGCCCGTAGTCCCGTCATCCCCCCGGCCGGTGCTCACGACCGAGTCGATCCTGGCCACGACGCTAGCGGCTCACCACATCAGGCCCGCATCACGCGGATCCCAGCGCTCGGCCAGGAGGGTCACCTTGACGTCGTGGTCGACGACCGACTCCGCCTGCTCCTTGACCTGCTGGATCATCGAACCGGCATACGGGCAGAACGGGGTCGTCAGGATCATCTTGATCTCGGTCGATTCGGGCCCGAGGAGGATCTGGCGGATCAGGGCCAGCTCGACCACGTTCATCCCGATCTCCGGGTCGACGACCGCCCGAAGGGCATCGAGGATGGCGAGCTCGGTCGCGCGGCGCTCGGCATCGAAGGGGGCCTGGCCGGCCGCGTCGGCGTTGCCGGCGACCGTGGCCGGGCTCGTGGCGTTGTCTGTCATGGCGAAATCCTACCAGATGGGTCGGAAATCGCTCCCCTCGCCCGGTCAGGCCCGGGCGGTCGGCTTGACCACCACCCCCGGCAGTCGAAGGTGCTCCGGCAGCAGCTCCGCCTCGGCTTCGCTGTAGCCGGGTCCGGAGAGCGATCCATCCGCCTCGAAGAAGGCCGCGTAGCGCGGGCGCTCGGCGGCCGCAAATGCGTAGGCGCTGGCGATGCCCATCGCCCGCAGCTCCGGGTGCTCGGCGAGCAGCCGGGCCAGGTCGTAGCCGTTGCGCCGCAACTCGAGCAGCTGGCGCACCGTCAGGCGGCTGCCGTAGCAGAACGGCTCGCCGTTCATCACCAGCGGGTCGCTCTTGACCCATTTGACGGTCATCGCTCAGGCGCCCTTGTACAGGAGCTGCAGGATCCGGTTGCGCTTGCGCGCGTCACCCGCAAGCCGGCGCTGCCAGCGGAACCGTTCGATCGCCGCGTCGATGGCCGCATCCGCGGCGCCTCGCTCGCTCGGGACGAGGACCGCCTGGGCGGCTTCGCGCAGCCCCTCGCACAGGGCGATCAGGTTGTCCATCGGGACCCGCCGGCGGCGATAGATCACCGAGGCCTGCTCCGCCCACGAATGGATCGCCGCGACGCTGTTCGTGGCAACCAATTCGGCGACCTCGTCGACGAAGATCTCGGTGTCGCGTAGCAGCAGCCGGAGACCGTCCTCGTCGTTGTGGTCGCGGATCGTCGGATCGAGCTCGAGGGCGATCTCGATGGCGCGCCTCCCGAGTCGTGCCCGCGCGGCGCGGAGGCGGGCGGCGGCAGCCGGCCAGCCGGCGTCCTGGTCGAGCGGGGGCAGTCCGAGCGCGGGGTGGCTCACGGGCAAGAGTCTAGCGCAGGCTTCGGCCGCGGTGGCCCGGGATCGTTCGCGAGCGTCGGGCAGTGGCCGTGCTCGCGGCTTCCCGGTTGCCCTCGACTTCCCGGTTGCCCTCGACTTCGCGCGTGCCCGGCCAGCGCGTGACGACGGCCGGCGCGTGACGATGCCCGGCCGCAGTCCCGACGTGCACTCAGAACATCATGCCCGTCGGGCGCTGATCGGTATCATCCGCGCAGGAGGGTGCCATGACGGATCCATTCACGCCGGGCGGAGCCGGCTTGCCCGATCAGCCGCCCAACCCACCGGCTGCTGCCCAGCCAGAACCGGACGCCGCCACGCCCGACGAGGGCGGCGCCGGCTTCGGCATGCCGCTCGGGATGACCGACATGCCGACATCGGCCGCGTCCGGCGACACCGGTGGATCACCAGCCGGCGAACCGCCGGCGGCTCCCGGCTCGACCCTCGGCGGCTGGGGCCAGGCTCCGCCGGCCGGCTGGGTCCCCGGCTCCGCCCCGGGCGGCGCACTGCCCGGCGGGCCTGCCCTGACCCCGGCAAGTGGGCGGCGACCAGGGGTGAGCAAGCGGCTGATCGGGATCGTCGTCGTGGTCGTGCTGATCGCGGCAGCCTTCTTCGTCTTCAGGGACCGCCTCTCCGCGGCGCCGGGCGACCTGCGGGTGGGTGACTGCTTCGACGTGCCGACGGCCGCCTCCGAGGCCGACGTGATCAGCACCGTCCAGCAGCACCCGTGCACCGAGACCCATACCGGCGAGGTCTTCTTCGTCGCGACCTACACCGGGCCCGACGCGACCTATCCGGCGATCACCGATTTCGACAACTTCGCCAATACCACCTGCACGCCGGCCTTCCAGGCGTACGTCGGGATCGACCTCGATTCCAGTCCCGACCTGAGCGCAGGCTACTTCTACCCACCCGAGGACGGCTGGAACTCCGGCGATCGGACGATCCTGTGCTACATCGAACGGACCGACAGCGGGCCGATGACCAAGTCCGCCAAGGATTCGGAGAGCGCCCCGCCGTCGTCCGCGCCGGCCGGATCGACCGCGCCCTAGCCCGACCTGAGTCGGCCAGGTTCAGTCCGGGTTCGCCCCGCCGGGGCCTGCCGTCGACAGCTCGGCCAGGATCGCGGCCGGCGAGAGCTGTTCGACGAGGAGCCGCCGGAATCGGCCGGTCCGGTCGCCCTCCGGCGCGTCCTCGACCCAGCGCCGGACGAGCGCCTCGCCCTCCGAGTAGACGAAGATGTAGGTGCGCCAGACCGGGTGCTCGATGAACTCGAGCCGTTTCTCGGCGCGCAGCGGTGTCATCAGCGCGGTCGCCTCGAGCTCCGCCCGGACGGTCGCGTGGTCGGCGCCGTCGACGTGGCGGCGGAGCGCGGCGTTCACGGCAAACTCGGCCAGCTGTGCCCGGGGCTCGCGCAGCGCGATCGCCGAGCGGACGAGCTCGGCGATCGGCGGCAGGCCGGCCCCGCCGGCGAGGCCGGATCGCTCGAACAGCTCTGCGAGCAGCTCGGCCTCGCCAGCCGGCGGAACCGCGAAGCGGCGGCCGAGGTCGGCCAGGCCTTCGCTGATCAGGCACTCGGGCGTGTTGAGCGTCAGGATGCTGCACTCCAGGCGGCGTTCCGTCCGGACGAGACGGGCCTCCTTCCAGGCGTGCTCGAGGTGGTGGCCGGGGTAGGTCTCATGGGCGATCAGGCCGACGAGGTCGGGCGCCCGGATCGGCAGGTCGGTGTTCAGGTCGACCCGGGAGTGCAGGTTGCCGTCGTACCAGTTGTAGCCGGACCACGGCTGGCCCTGGACGAGCCCGAGCCTGAGCTGCTCTCCGTTCGGCAGCCCGAAAGTCGCCCGGGCGCGTTCCCGGAGGACGCCCACCAGCCAGTCGACGACCGGCCGGAGTCGCTCCGGCGGGATGACCAGGCGGTCATCCCAGGCCACCAGGCGATCGACGACCGGACCTCGGCCGGGCAGGAGCCGATCGACCTCGGTGCGCGCTCCCGCGAACAACTCGGCCGGGCGGCGTTCGGGCGTCCAGTCGAAGCATCGCCCGACGTGGTCGAGGTACTCCCCGCCGGTCAGGCCGGCCGGCAATTCTGCCAGCGCCTGGGCGTTCGCCTCGATCGCCCGCAGCTGGGCGCCGAGCCAGGCCCGCCGATCGGGTTCAGCCACCTCCCCGGCCAGGCGCTTCTCGAGCTGCCGGGCGTCGGCCGCGAGGGCCGCCAGGGGCCGGAGCGGCTCGAGATCGACCCGGGCCTTGAGCCCGGCCGGGCCGAAGTAGCCGTCGACGAAGCCGGGCAGGTGCTGGTCGAGGCGGAGGGCCAGGAGCAGATAGTCGGCGGCGATCGGGTCGGGCACGGGCACCCGCGAGCTGCCGCCGACGGCCACCTCGGTCATCGTGCCGCCCTGCTCACCGTCGCCCCGCTCACTGCCCGGTCTCGCCCACGAAGGGCATCTGCCGCCGCTCGACCGCTTCGAGGCTCATCCGCAGGGCGGCCGTCTTCTGCTCGGCCACGTCGCGGACGTACGCTGCCTCCTCGTCCGGCCGCATCCGCCGGCCGCGCACGATCGTGCGTGACTTGCCGACCATCAGCCAGCTCAGGTGGTAGCGGTCCATCGTCCCCCAGGCCGTCCGGAGGAGCTCGTCGGACAGCTGCAACCAGACCTGGAGCGCGCCGAGCGACGGGCTCTGCTGGAGCCGGTCGCCCTCGGCCACGAGCTGGCGCGTCCGTCGGATCAGCTCGTCGCGGGTCACGGCTCGACCGCGTCGGGCTCGGGCGGCAGCAGGGCGGCCATCGACATCGCATCGATCCAGGCCTCGCGGGCCGCCCGCAGGGCGGCCGTCCTCGGGCCGGGCCGGCCACCGCCGACCGGCTGCCCGTCGAGGGCCACGAGGGGCACGATGCCGGCCACGCTGCCGGTCAGGAATGCCTCGTCGGCGGCGAGCAGGTCGCTCGGGCGAAGCTCGCCCTCGGCTGCCACCAGGCCGAGCCGTTCGGCGTGCGCGAGCAACCAGGTCCGGGTCGTCCCGGCCAGGATCGCGGCCGACAGCGGCGGGGTCGCCAGGCTCCGGCCGGCCAGCACGAACAGGTTGGCCGCCGTCGCCTCGCTGAGGGCGCCGTCAAGGGACAGGAAGAGGGCGTCGTCGACGCCCGCCCGGTCGGCCTCGAGCCGTGCATAGACGTAATCGGCCCGCGACGTCGTCTTCACCCCGGACAGCGGCGACGACGGGTCGCGCCGGATCGAGCTGGAGACGGCCCGGACGCCATCTTCGAGGAGGGCGGCGCTGGCCGGCAGGTACGGCCAGGCCTGGATCGCGACGGTGGCCACGAGGTTCCCGAAGCCCGCCGGGAGCAGGCCCCGGCGTTCGAGCGGGCCGCGGCTGACCGTGAGCCGGATCGACGCATCGCCGATCGCACTGCCGTCACGGCCGGTCCCGGCCAGCTCCTCGGCGGCCAGCAGCTCTTCGATCGCCCCGGCGAGCTCGTCGTCGCCGACGCTGAGGTTGATGCCGAGGACGGCGCAGCCATGGCGCAGCCGCTCGAGGTGCTCGTCGAGCTCGATCACGATCCCCCGCCGCGCTCGGGCCGTCTCGAACAGGCCGTCGCCCAGCTGGAAGCCACGATCGGTCACGTTGAGGTGCGGGCCCCGGGCATCGACGAGCCCGCCGTCGAGCCAGATGACGTGGGCCTCCTGGCCGGGTCCGGGCTCAGGGCCTCGGCCGGGGCCGGGGCCGGGGTCGGGGCCGGGTCGAAGGGTCACGGCGCCGCCTCGGACCCGCCGATCGCCTCGAGCGGTCCGCGCGCCTTGGCGACCGTCTCGTGCCCATTCCTCGGCCGGATCGCTTCGCCAGGTGATGCCGCCGCCGACGTGCAGGGTCAGCCGCCGGCCATCGGCCACGAACGTCCGGATCAGGATCGATCGAGCCCATCGCGCCGTCCGGACCGAGCCACAGCGCCGCAGCCGGTGTACGGGCCGCGCCGGACCGGCTCGAGCGCTTCGAGGATCTCCATCGCCCGGATCTTCGGCGCGCCGGTGATCGAGCCGCCCGGGAAGCGGCCGCGAGCAGGTCGAACGCATCGCGCCCGGGAGCGAGCCGCCCGGTCACCGTCGAGACGAGATGCTGGACGGCGCCGGTCCGTTCCAGCCGGCACAGCCGGGGCACCCGGACGCTGCCCGGCCGGCAGACCCGGCCGAGGTCGTTGCGCAGCACGTCGACGATCATCACGTTCTCGGCCCGGTCCTTGGCGCTGGCGAGCAGCTCCGCCGCGAGGGCCCGATCCTCCTCGCGGCGTGGCGCCGCGCGGTCGGGTGCCCTTGATCGGGTCGGTCGGGACGACGGCCGTGGCCGATCGACTGCGAGGAACGGCTCGGGCGACGCCGAGAGCGATCGCCCGCGGCCGTTCCGGCCCGATCGCCGCGCCCGTCCCGGGCCGAGGTCGAGGTAGGCCGCGAAGAGCGCCGGGTCGCCCGTTCGGAGGGCTCGATAGAGGGGCCACGGGTCGCCCTCGAACGGTGTCGCCAGCCGTCGGGTCAGGTTGGCCTGGTAGATCTCGCCGTCGGCGATCGCCGACCGGATCGTCCGCACGCCCGCCTCGTAGGCCGCCCGGTCGAGGCTCGAGCTGAAGACGAAGCCGTCGGGCGCGGACGGGCGCGGACGGCCGGACCGGGCCGGGCGCCCCCGAGCATCCGCTCGCGGACATCGGCCAGCCGACGATCGAGCCGGTCGCGGTCGCCATCGACGGCCCGGCCGCCGAGAAAGGCGTGGCCGCTCCGGCGATCCCAGGCGATCGCCCAGTCATGAAGGCCCAGCCGCAGCGCCGGGAGGTCCTGGTCGTCGGCGGCGATGACCGGCCGGGGCTCGAAGATCGCCCCCAGGTCGTACCCGATGAAGCCGACCAGCCCGCCGATGAACGGCGGGCCGTCGGGCATCCGCGGTTGCGATCGGTCCAGCCGGTCCACCGCCCGGCGCGCCTCGGCGAACGGGTCGGGGCCCGGACCCGGGCGGTCCAGGACGACCAGCGGATCGGCTGTCAGGAAGGACCACCGCGACCGGCGTCCGGGCCGGGCGCTCTCGAGCAGGACGCGGCCCGGCAGCCCGGCCAGCGATTCGGCCGCGTCGATCGGGGCGAACGCGTCGAGCTCGGGCAGGCGATCGACCCGGACCGCCGGCAGGCGACCGGCCGGCGCGGCTGGCGTCGAGGAGGCGAGCATCGGACGATTATCGCCCGGCCGGCGGCCGGCCCGGCTAGTTGATGCTCACGAGCGAACGGGCGTCAGGCGGACGGGGCGGCCGCGCCGGCCGACCTCTCGATCGGAACGCCGATCATGCTGCCCCATTCGGTCCAGCTGCCGTCGTAGTTGCGGACCCGCCGGTAGCCGAGCAGCTCGTGCAGGACGAACCAGGTGTGCGACGAGCGCTCGCCGATCCGGCAGTAGGCGATGATGTCCTTGTCGCTCGTGATCCCCTTCGCGGCGTACAGGCGCGGCCAGCTCGTCGAGGCTCTTGAACGTGCCGTCCTCGCGGACCGCCTGGGCCCACGGGATCGAGGCGGCGCCCGGGATGTGGCCGGCCCGCTGGGCGGTCTCGCTCAGGCCGGGAGGGGCGATGAGCTCGCCGCTGAACTCGGCCGGCGACCGGACGTCGACCAGCACGAGCTCGCTGTCGGCCGAGGCGCGGCAGGATGTCGTCGCGGAATGCGCGGAGGGCGAAGTCCGGCTCGGGCAGTCGGTAGCCGCTCGCGGGGTCGGCCGGGACGTCGGTCGTGATCGGCAGGCCGTGGTCGAGCCAGTACTTGCGCCCGCCGTCGAGGATCCGGACGTCGTCGTGGCCGTACAGCTTGAGCTGCCAGTAGGCCCACGCCGCGAACCAGTTGTTGTTGTCGCCGTAGAGCACGATCGTCGTGTCCGGCCCGATCCCCGCCGGCCGACAACAGCCGGCGAGAAGTCGTCCCGGCCGGCGATGTCGCGCCGGATCCCGTCGGCCAGCTGGCTGGTCCAGTTCCAGCCCACGGCGCCGGGCAGATGGCTCTGCTCGTAGGAGGTCGTGTCGACGTCGACCTCGACGAAGCGCACGGATGGATCGGTGAGGTGGGCCTGGGCCCAGGTTGGCGTCGACGAGGACGGGATGGTTGCTCATGGGTGGCTCCTGGTCCGTGATGGGTGTGGGTTGCGGCGAAACGACCGGGCCTCGGCTGGCGGTCGCGGGGCTGGATCTGCGGACGACGGTCAATCCCGATCGGTCCGCCCAGGACACGCGCAGTGAGGCGAATGGTGGTCCGCCCGTCGGTCAGTCATCGAACCCGGTCCCGCCCCGCCGGCTGAAGGCGGCCAGCTCGTCCCGGCAGGCGGCGGCCGCCCGGAGCGCCTGGCGGACGATCCAGGGATCGACCCGGCTCGAGTCCTCGATCATGATCGTGGTCCCGTGCGACCCCTCGGCGAGGACGATCCCCGATGCGTTGCGGTAGTCGGACAGCCAGTTCGACTGGAGGGCCACCAGGGCATCGGTCACGACGGTCGGCGCGAAGGTCCAGTCGAGGTAGGTCGCGTTGAGGGTGGCGGCGATGTCGTCGATCCGGATCGGGCCGCCCCGCTCGAGGCGGGCAACCAGCTCGATGATCCGGACGAGCGCGAACGGATCGCCCGAGCGGGCCTCGGTCGGCGGCTGGATGTTCGGATCGGGAAGGCCGGACGGCGCCGGCCGGAGCGGCACGGAACCGGGTCGGGCCGCCGGCCAAGGACGGCGGACGTCGGTCAACGGAGGGGCTCCTCGATGCCCGGCGGGGCGCCGGGCGAACGCGATCTGGACGAATGCGAAGTTGTCCGGTAGGACTTCTGCCGAGACTACCATGGACGACGCCGACGCGGCGCAAGACGGCGCCATCGATGGACGGCGAGCGTGGCCGGAAGGTCCCCCGGGGTCGCGACCCACAAGGATTCTTCATCGGACCGATACCCGAATTCGGCGCGGGTAGGTCACACTGGGCGCCACCCGATTTTGCAGTTGAGTTCTTCGAACGATGACGCTTCCACCGCAGGACCCCGGGCCGGCCGACGAGACCGTGCTCAGCGGTGGCCTGCCAGGCGAACCCGAACCGGCCGGCAGCCCGGCGTCCGCCTGGAACCAGCCGGCCGCGCCGCCGACGACACCATGGCTCGGCTCCGACCTGGCGGCGCACGGTCAGCCGTCGCCGGCCCAGCCGTCGACGGCTGGGCCGGACTGGCCGACTGTCCCACCGCCTGCGGTTCCACCGAGCTGGCAGACGCCCCAGGGCTGGCAGACGCCCCAATCCGACGTCCCCCGGCGCGACCGGCTGCCGGCGGTTCGCAATGTCTTCGCCTTCATCCTGGCGATCGCGATCGCCTTCGCTGCCGGCTCCGCCTTCGGCACGACGGGCGGGACGGGCTCCGGTCTCGGCACGGCCGGCCTGCCCCAGCCATCGATGTCGTTTCCGCCCCAGTTCGCGGTCTACGAACAGGCCTGGAAGATCCTCCAGGACAACTACGTCGATCCCAAGGCCCTCGATCCGACCACCCTGACCTACGGCTCCATCAGCGGGCTGCTGAGCGCGGTCGGCGACACCGATCACACCCGCTTCCTGTCGCCCCAGGACCTGGCCAACGAGAACTCATCGCTGAGCGGGTCGGTGGTCGGCATCGGCGCGGAGATGAGCACCGTCAACGGCACGTCCGTGATCCAGTCCGTGATCCCGGGCAGCCCGGCCGAGAAGGCCGGCCTGCTCGGCGGCGACACGGTCCTGAGCGTGGACGGCACGGCCACCGATGGCGAGAGCATCGACACGGTCGTCTCGAAGATCCGGGGCACGGCCGGCACCACGGTCACCCTGTCGATCCTCCACGCCGGCGCCAACGCCCCGGTGACGATCAGCATCGTGCGGGCCAAGGTCGACGTCCCGTCCGTGAGCTGGGCGATGGTCCCCGGACAGAAGATCGCCGACCTCCGGATCGAGCAGTTCGCGAACAACGCCACGTCCGAGCTGGTCAGCGCGATCGCGGCCGCCCGCAAGGCCGGCGCCACCTCCCTGATCCTCGACCTGCGCGGCAATCCCGGCGGCTACGTCGACGAGGCCGTCGGCGTCGCCAGCCAGTTCCTCAAGGACGGCGACGTCTACCGCGATCAGGATCGGAGCGGGACGATCAAGGAGATCGCGGTCAAGCCCGGCGGGGTGGCGACCGACCTGCCGCTTGCCGTGCTCGTCGACAACGGCACGGCCAGCTCGGCCGAGATCGTCTCGGGCGCCCTCCAGGACGCCAAGCGGGCGACCCTGATCGGAGCCAAGACCTTCGGGACGGGCACGGTCCTTCAGCAGTTCCCGTTGAGTGACGGGTCCGCCCTGCTCGTCGGCACGATCGAGTGGCTCACCCGCGATGGGCGCAAGATCTGGAAGGTCGGGATCCAGCCCGACATCTCGCTCGACTCGAACCCGAAGGGCACGATCGTCGCACCCTCGGACCTGGCCAAGATGACCCCCGTCCAGCTCAACGCCTCGGGCGACCTCCAGCTGGGCAAGGCCGTCTCGGTCCTGACTGCCGGCTCGTAGGCGCAGGGGGCGGCGCGCCGGCCCTTCAATCGCCCCCGATATGAGCCCCGCGACTAGCTGGGCAGCCGCCGGTTCCGGACGGCTTGTCGCGGGGCGGTGCGGACGCTCGCCGGGTGGAATTCAGGCACGACGCGAGCTTGTCCGAGCCGCCACTCGGCCGGATCAGAGCACGGGCGTCATCCGAACGGTGCTCGATAGAAGTGGGGCGAATATCCCGGGCATCGGAGCGGCCTGGGATCGGCGCTTCGGTCGAGAAACTCTCCCCGGCGGCTAGAGGAGCTCGCCGTGGGCAGAGCCGGTGGGCTCGCCGTCACGCGGACGTGGCTCCTCGCCGGGGCCGTAGGCCCTGGCGGCCGGGCCGCCCGGCTCGGGACCCGCGCCTGACCGGGGACCCGCGGCCGACCGGGGACCTGCGCCCGGCTCGGGAACCGCGCCTGACCGGGGACCTGCGCCCGGCTCGAGAGCCTGGAGTGGGGCGCCGGCTTTGCCCTCGATCGCGCCGACTCCGAAGGGCACCCACTTGCCGGGATCCTGGAGGCGATGGGCCTCGGTGTTACCACGGGTGTGGATCTCGCTGAAGCCCTGCGGCTCGATCCACATCCGTTCGCCTTCGAGCAGGCCAAGCACGCCTGACTGGCCCGGCTCCGGCCGTTCGTGGCGGCAGTACGGGCAGGCGGCCTTGTCGTGCTGCTGGTAGGTCGGCGGCTCCTCGTAGGTCGTGATGTAGCCCTCGTAGTTGCGCAGGACGACCTTGTGATCGGAGTAGCTGATCAGGTAGTTCGGCATGACCGGGATCTTGCCGCCGCCGCCGGGCGCGTCGATCACGTAGGTCGGAACGGCATAGCCGCTGGTGTGACCGCGCAGGCCCTCCATGATCTCGATGCCCTTGCCGACCGGCGTCCGGAAATGCCCGGAGCCCTCGACGAGGTCGCACTGGTAGAGGTAGTACGGCCGGATCCGGTTCTCGACGAGCCTGTGGACGAGCGCCCGCTGGATATGGACGCAGTCGTTCACCCCGGCCAGCAGGACCGACTGGTTGCCGACCGGCAGGCCCGCCTTCGTCAGCTTGTCGACCGCCCGGCTGACCTCGGGGGTGATCTCGTTGGGATGGTTGAAATGGAGGTTGATCCAGAGCGGGTGGTAACGCTCGAGCATCGCGCACAGCTGATCGTCGATCCGCTGGGGCAGGAAGACCGGGACGCGCGAGCCGATCCGGATGATCTCGATATGGGGAATCTCGCGCAGGCCGCGCAGGATCGACTCGAACAGCTTCGGGGCGAGGGTCAGGCCGTCGCCGCCGCTGATCAGCACGTCACGGACCTGGGGCGTCCGGCGCAGGTAGTCGAGCTGCGCCTCGTGCTCCTTGCGGTTGAAGTTCATCGTCGGGTCGCCGACGATCCGGCTGCGGGTGCAGTAGCGGCAGTAGCTCGCGCACTGGGTCGTGACCAGCATCAGGACCCGGTCGGGGTAGCGATGGACGAGGCCCGGGACCGGGGAGTGGCGATCCTCGGCCAGCGAGTCCTCCATCATCCCGGTGAAGGCCGACTGCTCGCGGCCGAGGGGAATCACCTGGCGCCGGATCGGGTCGTCGGGATCGTGCGGGTCGATCAGGCTGATGAAGTACGGGGTGATGTCGACCCGGAACTTGTCGGTTGCCGAGAGCCCGTCGCGCTCCTCGTCGGTCAACTCGAGGATCTGCTCGATCTCCTCGAGGTCGTTGACCCGGTTGCTCAGCTGCCAGCGCCAGTCATTCCATTTCTCGTCGGGCACGTCCTGCCACAGCGGGGCACGCCGGCTGACCGCCGGCCGGCCGTCCGGTCCGAGCACCTTGGCCGGATCGCGCCGGTTGACGAACGGCTCCGGTTCCGCGGTCTCGGCGGCCCGGCGGGCGACGGCGGCCTGGATCTCCTGGGCATCCAACGGGCTGGTCTCCTGCCTCGTCTCTCATTCCGGTCGACGCATAAAGTCTATGCAGTCTGCATGCCGAATGATACCGGCCGGTCGGGCCTGGGTCCAGCGAGCGCCGCACCGGACGCGGATCAACCTTGCGCGCGCCCCGCAAGGCATGGGCAGCCGCCGCGCCCCAGTCGACGGAGCGCCTCGTGCCGCAGCCACGCCCGCAGGACCGATTCCGCTGTCGGGGGCGGTGGGATCAGGCCGTCGGATCGGCCTCGCCTCTACTCGCCGATCACCGACCAGAGCAGGCCCATCAGGATGAAGAAGCCCGAGAAGAGGGCGATCAGGGCCAGGCCGCCGTAGGGCGAGTTGGCGCCCTCGTGGGGGACGAGCTGGAGGCCGACCCCGAAGACGATCGCCCAGCCGATGGCCAGGAATGTGAACAGGAACTTCGTGTTCGGGTTGGTCATCGCCCGGACCAGCCCTGGAGATCGGCCCTCGGCTGACATCGCGGATCGGGCGAAGATCAGGACGAAGCCCCCGCCGATGACGGCAGCGATGCTGAAGATCGCGAACTGCAGGGGTCCCTGGAACGGAGCGAGGAGGAGTTGCACCTGGCGCCTCGGCGGTCGTCGGCTGGACAGCCCGATCGTAGCAGATGAGCCCAGCCGCGAGCCGGGGCATCGCGGGCGAGCGTCAGTCGCGGCCCACGTAGAACGACGGGTGGCACCCTCCCGCCGAAGCCTCGGCCAGTGTCCACCAGCGCGCGGCCGGGGCGCCGGGCGGCCGGTCGCTCGGGCGGCCGGGTACGATGCGAACATGCCCCGGGTCGAGCTCGTCCCTAGCCTGTCTCGCCGCCGATGACGGTCTTCGAGAGGATCGGTCGGTTCGCCTACCGGCGACGCTGGCTCGTCGTGGGGCTGTGGCTGCTCCTCCTGCTCGTGGCGGTGCCGCTCGCTCCGCGGGCTTCGGGTGCGCTCCACGCCGGCGGGTTCAACCTGGCCGACCTCGAGTCGTCGCGGGCCCGGGCTGCGCTCCACGATGAGCTCGGCCTGCCCGAGTCGGCCCTCGTCCTGGTCTATGCCAGCGAATCGACCCGGGCCGGCGAGCCTGCCTTCGAGTCGGCCACAGCCGCGGCCCGCGCGGCCGTCAGCGGCGCTCCCTACGTCGCCCAGGTCCTGTCCTACGAGCTCGCCCCGGACCAGGTCTCGGCCGACGGCCGGACGGCCTATGACGTCGTCCTGCTGAACATCGGACCGGACGATTCGCCGGCCGCCCTGCCGCCAATCGAGGAGCGGATCGGCCGGCTGACGGCCGGGCCGGTCACGATCCAGCTGGCCGGCGGTCCGGCGTTCTACGGCGATATCCAGACGGTGTCCGAGGACGACCTGCGCCGGAGCGAGGTGGTCTCCCTGCCGCTCGCCGGCCTGGCCCTCCTGCTCGTCTTCGGCTCGGTCGTCGCGGCCGCCGTGCCGCTGGCCGTCGGCGGTGCGGCGGTGATCGTGTCACTGGCCGCGATCTTCGTCATCGCCAGCTTCACCGAGATGAGCATCTTCGTGCTGAACCTGGCGACCCTCCTCGGCCTGGGCCTGGGCGTCGACTACTCGTTGCTCATGACCAGCCGGTTTCGTGAGGAGCTCCGGCGCCGGACGCCGTCGGACGACCTCGACGGGGCGATCGCCGCGGCCGTCCGGGTGACCGTGGCGACGGCCGGCCGGGCCGTCTTCTTCTCGGGCCTGACCGTCCTGCTCGGCCTCCTCGGGCTGGTCCTGTTCGAGTTCACCATCCTCCGCTCGGTCGGGATCGCCGGGGCTGTCGTGGTCGGGGTCGCCGTCCTCGCCGCCCTCACCCTGCTGCCCGCGATCCTGTCGATCCTGGGGCCACGGCTCGATCGTCTGGCCGTCCGACGGGTGAACGCCGCCCCGTCGGCCAACGAGCCCTGGGCGCGGCTCGCCCGTCGGGTGATGCGCCGGCCGGTGCTCGTGTTCGTGGCCACCCTCGGCGTGCTGGTCGTTCTCGGCACGCCGTTCCTGCAGGTTCGCCTGAACGCGCCGGACGCCACGATCCTGCCACCCGACGTCCCGTCGCGGGTCGCCTTCGACCGGCTCGACGCCGCCTTCGGCGCCGGCCGGTTCGCACCCCTGTCGCTGGCGATCCGGACGACCGGCCCGGCCGCCAGCCCAGCCAACGTCGCGGCCCTCTACGCCTACTCGCGGCGGCTGGCGGCCGATCCCCGGATCACCTCGGTCGCCGGCTACGTCGACCTCGACCCGCGGATCACGGTCAGCCAGTACCAGCTCCTGTACGGCTCGAGCACGGGCCCGCCCGACCGGTTCGTCGCGTCGGAGCTGGCGGCGACCACGAAGGGCGACCTGACCGCCTTCACCGTGACCACGCCATACGGCCCGAACGCCGACCAGGGCCGCGGCCTCGTGGCCGACCTCCGATCCAGGACCGGCCCGCTCGCTCCCCCGCCGGGGACGACCGTCCTGGTCGCCGGTGGCGCAGCCGATGTCAGCGACGTCGTCGACCGGGTCGCGGCCGACTTCCCCCGGACCGCACTGTTCATCCTGGCCACGACCTACCTGGTCCTGCTCGTCCTGCTCCGCTCGGCGATCCTGCCGGCCAAGGCGCTGGTGATGAACAGCCTGTCGATCCTGGCCTCGTTCGGCGCCCTCGTCTGGATCTTCCAGGAAGGCAACCTGTCGAGCGTCCTCGGCTTCCAGCCGCTGGGCTACGTCGAAACGACCCTGCCGGTCATCCTGTTCTGCGTCCTGTTCGGGCTGTCGATGGACTACGAGGTCTTCCTGCTGACCCGGATGAAGGAGGCCTGGGACCGGACCCACGACAACACCGAGGCGATCGCCTGGGGCCTCGAGCGGAGCGGCCGGATCGTGACCTCGGCCGCCCTGATCGTGGTCGTCGTGGCCGGCTCGTTCGCGTTCGCCGACGTCGTCCTGATCAAGGCCGTCGGGCTGGGTGTGGCGATCGCTGTGGCGATCGATGCGACGATCGTGCGGGCCCTGCTCGTGCCCGCCACGATGCGCCTGCTGGGCGTCTGGAACTGGTGGCTGCCGGAGAGCCTGCGACGCTGGCTGGCCGACCGGGTGCCGGGCGCGGATGCGGAGACAGCCGGGTGAGGCCCCGTCGGCGCCGGGCCCTGGGCATCGGCCGCGGCGGCCTCGCCTCGCTCGTCGTGATTCTCGGCGTCGCGGCCTGCTCCGGCGGGCCGATCCTGGCCAACGCCCCGGCCTCGCTCGCTCCCGAGCCGGTCGTCACGGCTGCGCCCAGCACCCCGGCCGACCCGGTCGCCATCCGGCTGCCCCAGGACGATGGGGCGCACGCTCGCCTGACCGAGTGGTGGTATTACACCGGCCACCTGCTGGACGTCGCGTCGGGTGCCCGCTACGGGTTCGAGTACGTGATCTTCCGGGCCGAGCGCGGCAGCTTCCCGGTGACCTGGGCGTCGCACGTGGCGATCACCGACGAGGCGCACGACGCCTTCCACTACGCCCAACGGAGCGCCGTCGGTCCGGCCGTCAACCTGCTCGGCGCGGGCGCGGCCCCCGACGCCGGCTTTTCCTTCTCGCTCGGGGCAGACCCGACCGATCCCACGACCGCCGGCCGGCCGGCGTGGGCGATGCACGGCGTCGGTGGCAACGACCAGCTGGCCGCCACCTTGTCGGGCAGCGAGGCGGCCGCGGCCGGATCGCCGGGCGGGTTGGGGCTCGCCCTCGACCTCCGCCCGGCCAAGCCGGCCGTGCTCCAGGGCGGCAGCGGCTGGATCGACTTCGGGCCGGCCGGGGGCTCCTACTACTACTCGCGGACCGACCTGCTGGCGAGCGGTTCGATCGTCGTCGGCGGGCGCACCCTGCAGGTCGACGGGACGGCCTGGTTCGATCACCAGTGGGGCGATTTCATCGCGGTCGGCGGTGGTGGCTGGGACTGGTTCGCGGTCAACCTGGCCGACGGAACCGACCTCACCCTGTCCCTCGTGCGGGCGGCCGACGGCAGCTACCCGCTCGTGTACGGCACGCTCGTCGATCGGGCCGGGCTGGCCAGCCACCTCGACCGAGCCGCCTTCAGCGTCGCCGAAACCGGCCAGTGGACGTCGCCGGCGACCGGCGCGACCTATCCCGCCGGCTGGACCGTCACGATCCCGGACCGGGGCCTGACGATCGACCTCCGGCCGACGGTGGCGGACCAGGAGCTCGACACGCGGGCGACGACGGGGGTCGTGTACTGGGAGGGCTCCCAGGTCGTGCACGCCGTCCGCAACGGCCAGGCCGAGGGCGGCGAGGGCTACGTCGAGCTGACCGGCTACCCGCCGACCCGCTAGCCATTCCTGCCCCGAGCGCGTCAGCCAGGCCCCGGCATCAGGCCGATGGGCTGGGCACCAGGATCGGCTGGGGCGGGCTGGTCGGTGCCGGCAGGTCGATCCCCCCTTGCTGGGCCAGGGCGGCGCTTTCGGCCCGGAGCGAAGGCAGATCACGGAGAAGAACGGTCATCTGGCTGGCTGCGGTCCAATAGGCGGCCTGGTTGGACAGTGCAGCGGCCAAGCCGCCGGCAGCGACGGCCTGGACCTGGCTGTACAGCCGACCGATCTCTGCCTGGAACGGTCCCGCGTCGGGCCAGCCACCGAGATCGGGCACGACGGTGCTGCCCGAGGTGGCCGCGGCGGATATCGCCCGAAGGGTGGTCGACACGGCCCCGGTATCGACCGGGCGGTACCGGCGAACCTGGCCCTGGAGAACGGTCAGCCACCCAGCCAGCTGGCTGTTCGTCGAGGCGATCTGGCGGAGCGCGCTCGCCGCGAGCGGGTCGACGGCCGGAGCGACCAGCGTCGGGCTCGGCATCGATGTCGGGGTCAAGCCTGGCGTCGCGGGAGCCGTCGAAGATCGGAGGTTCGGGCTGGCGGCCGGTGCGATCGCCGCAGCCGGAGGCGGCACAGGCCGCCGGGTCGCGTCGAGGACGGTCGCGACGGAGAGACCGCCGACGAGCAGGCCGAGGACGAGACCGGTGGTCAGGAAGAGCAGGGCGCGCGAGGCCGCCACGCCCATCAGCAGGCGCGTTCCGCAGCCGCCACAGCGGACCAGGCCGTCGGCGACCGGTCGCCCGCAGGCCGGGCAGGAGACGAGTGTCCCCTCGATCCCGTCGCCGATCATCATCGGCGGATCGGGCTCGCGGGCCGGGGCGGCCTTCTTTCGCTGCAGGGGCATCGCGGCCATGCCATCAAGGCTATCGAGTCATCGGGCCAGCCGAGATCGATCGAACGTCCTGTCCAGCGATGGGACCGCCGGGCTACGGTCCGGGCGATCGGCGCAGGGCGACCGCGGCAACCAGCCAGCCGGCGACGATCGTCACGGCGTAGCCGGCACACCACGCGCAGACCGCGTGGATCACGAACAGCTCGAGGTAGGTGAGGTAGACGACGAACAGGACGCCGAGCAGGCCGAGGCCGTACAGGCCGAGCAGGGCTCGGCGATCGCCCCGTCGCCACCAGGCGAGGGCCAGGCCGAACAGGACGACCGAGAAGGCGACCCCGAGGAACGCAACGGGAATGCCCAGGATCTCGCTGTACGAGCTCAGTGCCACCGTCTCGCAGCCGTGCAGCGGGCCACACACCGGCAGGCCACCCGACACCCGGGTCCAGGCCAGGTAGGCGGCGATCACCAGCCCGACGAGGGCGATGGCTCCGGCGGCGGGCCCCGACCGGGACGCGCTCATGGCGAGGCGGTCGGGCTCGCGGGGACGGCCGGACTCGAGGAGGCGACCGCGCTCGGCGCAGCGGGCGAGCCCGACGCCGACGGCGCGAGCGACCGGATCATGGCCGCGAGGTTGTCGTAGGTCGTCAGGCTGACCTGCTTGCCGTTGACGAAGATCGTCGGCGTGCCGCCCACCCCGAGCGCACTACCGGCCGTCCGCTCCGCCACCACGGCCGTGGCCTTGGCCGGGCTGGTGAGACAGGCGTCGAAGGTCGGCTGGTCGAGGCCGACCTTCACGGCAATCGCATCGAGCCTGGCATTGGTGAACCAGCCCGTATTCTCACCGCTCGGGTTCTGGTTGGCATAAAGCCAGTCGTGGTACTCCCAGAACTTGCCCTGATCGCCTGCGCACTGCGCGGCGATCGCGGCCAGGATCGACTCGTCCGGACTGTGACCGCTGCCCAGGAAGGCGTAGTCGTGGAACTGGTAGCTGAGGATGCCCGCCGCCACGAAGTCCTGGACCAGGTGCGGCTCCCATTGCTGGGTCCAGATGTCGCAGTAGGGGCACTGGTAGTCCTCCCAGATATCCAGCTTCACCGGTGCATCGGCCGCGCCGAGGGTCGTGCCGGTTCGCGGGATCGACGCCGCCACCGGATTGGCCGGTGCGACGAGCGCGGTCGGGACCACCGGACTCGTCCGAAGGTTGACGACGACGATCAGGATCACGGTGGCGATCACGGCCAGGACGGTCACGATCGCAGTCGGCGACTGCCAGCCCGGCCGCTTCGGCGGCAGGCTCGTTCGCCGCCTCGGAGCCGGGCCCGCGGCGGCCTCCCGGCGGAGCTCCTGGCGGCGCCGGCGCCGGGTGGTCTGTTTGGCGGTTGGCTCGGGGCGGGGCATCCTGATCCTCTCGGCCGGCCGCTCAGCCGCGGCGGCTGTTGGCCGCCTGGCAGTCGGGGCAGATGCCGAACAGCTCGAGCCGGTGGTCCTGGATCCTGAACCCGGTGCGACGGGCGACATCACGAGCCACCGCGGGCATCCCGCAGGCCTCGACCTCGGTCGTCCGAGCGCACTGCGAGCAGATCACGTGGTGATGGTGGACAGGCTCGCACTCGACGTAGGCGTGCTCGCCGCTGGGCAAATCGACCCGCTCGACGGCATGCAGCTCGGTGAACAGCTCGAGCGCCCGGAAGACCGTCGCCCGGCCGACATCGAGGCGCCGTCGGCGTGCGTCGTCGACCAGGTCGGCGGCGGTGAAATGGCCCGTCCTGCTGGTGATCAGGCCGGCCACGGCTCGGCGCGGTTCGGTCAGGCGATAGCCCGCCCGATCGAGGGCGGTCACGATCGGGGAAGAGTCGGTCATCCCCCCGACGATACCACGAACGGCCCGGATTCCCCGCCACTTGACGATACTCAGTCTCATTCGCTAGGCTCTGGCGATCCCGATCGAGGAGTTCCTTGCCGCACCGCGTGCTGAGACTGAATCTGCGACCCGCCCGGTCGCCTGCCGGGTTCGCGCTGGCGCTCGCGGGGGCCCTCATGCTGGCGGCCTGCGGAGGCCCGGGCGCGTCGGCGGCGCGCCCGTCGGCGTCGATCGCGGTGACCGGCGGGCCCAGCCCGGCCGGCAGCGCGGCGTCCCTGGCGGTCCTCGGTACGGAGAACTTCTACGCCGACCTGCTCGGCCAGATCGGCGGCGCGCGGGTCACGGTCTCGAGCCTGCTCGATGACCCGAACGCCGATCCCCATGCCTTCGAGAGCAGCATCCAGGCGGCGATCCTGGTGGCCGACGCCCGTCTCGTGATCGTCAACGGGCTCGGCTACGACGCCTTCATGGACAAGCTGCTGGCCGCTTCGCCGAGCAGCGGCCGGGTTGTGATCGACGTCCAGCAGCTGCTCGGCCTGGCCGACGGGGTGAACGCGCACCTCTGGTACGACCCGCCGACGATGCCCCGGGTCGCCGCCGCGGTGGCCGCCGCGCTCGGCCGGCTTGACCCGGAGAACGCCTCCTACTTCGACGCGCGCGAGGCGCTCTACCTCGATTCGCTGCAGCCCCTCACGGCTAAGATCGCCGCGATGAAGACCCGCTTCAGCGGCCTCCCGATCGCGGTCACCGAGCCGGTGGCAGACTACCTGACGACCGCGATCGGCCTCGAGGTGCTGACGCCCGCCGGGTTCCAGAAGTCGATCGAGGACGGCACCGATCCCGCCCCGGCCGATGTCGCGGCCGAGCGGGACCTGCTGGCCGGCCGGAAGGTCACGGTCCTCGTCTACAACAGCCAGGTCGGTGCGCCGATCACCGACCAGATGCGGGCCCTCGCGGTCGACAACGGGATCCCCGTCGTGGGCGTGTCCGAGACGATCCCGGCCGGCTACGGCAGCATGCAGGACTGGCAGCTGGCCCAGCTCGACGCGCTCGAACGGGCGCTCTCGGCCGGTGGCTGAGGCCGGCCCACGGGTCTCCGTCCGGTTCGAGGCGGCGACCCTCGACTACCGCGACCGGCGGGTCTGGGGCGACCTTTCGCTCGAGTTCGACGAACCATCGTTCGTCGCCATCCTCGGCCCGAACGGCTCGGGCAAGACGTCGCTGCTGCGAGTCATCCTGGGGCTGACGCCCCTGTCGAGCGGCACGGTCGATGTGCTCGGCGCCTCGCCGCGCCGGGGCAACCCGGGGATCGGCTACGTGCCCCAGCACCAGTCGTTCGATCCCGACGTGCCGCTGCGCGGGCGGGACCTCGTCCAGCTCGGGATCGATGGCCACCGCTGGGGGATCGGGAGGCCCTCGTCGGCCGTGCGGCGGAGGGTGGCCGAGGCGATCGAAGCGGTCGAGGCGACGGCCTACGCCGATGCCCCGATCGGGCGGCTGTCCGGCGGCGAGCAGCAGCGCCTGCGGATCGCCCAGGCGATCGTCGGCGATCCGCGCCTGCTCCTGTGCGACGAGCCGCTGGCCAGCCTGGACCTTCGCCATCAGCACGAGATCACGGACCTGATCGGCGGCTGGCAGCGGCGGACAGGCCGCTCCGTCCTGTTCGTCACCCACGACATCAACCCGGTCCTCGAGCTCGTCGACCGGGTCCTGTTCGTGGTGAACGGTCGCTGGGCGGTCGGCACGCCCGATGACGTGCTCACCTCGGAGCGGCTGTCGGGGCTGTACGGCTCGCACGTCGACGTCCTGCGCGTCCACGATCGAATCCTGGTGGTCAGCGGATCGACCGGCTCGGGCTTCGAGCTCGAGGAGCCCCACCACCTGCCCGACATCCGCGAGGGTTCCGGCCCGGTTCCCGGCTCGAGCCATCGGCAGGCGCCGTGATGGACCAGCTGCTCCACCTGCTCGGCTATTCATTCGTCCAGAACGCGATCGCGGCCGGAGTCGTGATCGCGATCGTGGCCGGGATCGTCAGCCGCTTCGTCGTCGCCCGGAACATGGCCTTTGCGGTCCACGCCCTGGCCGAGCTCGGGTTCACCGGGTCGGCCGGCGCGATCCTGCTCGGCGTCTCGCCGGTGATCGGGCTGATGACTGGAACCGTGGTCACGGCCCTGTTCATCGGCGCGCTCGGGGTGCGGGTCCGCGAGCGCGACGCCGTGGTCGGGGTGGTGATGGCGTTCGGGCTCGGCCTTGGTGTCCTGTTCCTCACCCTCTATCCCCATTACGCGACGGAGGCGATCGCAATCCTGTTCGGCACGATCACCGGAGTGAACACGTCCGACGTGGCCCTGCTCGTCGCGATCGGGCTCGTCACCCTGGTGACCCTCGCCGTCGTGTACCGGCCGCTCACGTTCGCGACCGTGGATCCCGAGGTCGCCGAGGCCCGCGGCGTGCCGGTCCGCGGCCTGGCCATCGTGTTCCTGCTGATCATGGCCGCGGCGGTGGCCGAGGCCGTCCAGGTCGTGGGCGTGCTCCTGATCCTGACCCTCCTGATCACGCCCGGTGCCTCCGCGGAGCGGCTGACGGCCCGGCCGGGCCGAGCCGCCGCGTACAGCGTGGCCATCGCCCTGACCTGTGTGCTGGGCGGGATCCTGCTGGCCCTGGTCACGAACGTGGCGGTCAGCGTGTACGTGACCTCGCTCAGCTTTGCCCTCTACCTGGGTTCGCGTTTCGTGGTCGGTCCGGTCCTCCTCGGCCGGGAGGAGCGCCGCCGGTCGTAGCCTCGGTTCGGCCGCGTTCCGGCCGGGGCGTAGCTCGGCGGCTTGACGCGGTCGTCGGCGGCTTGACGCGGTCGTCGGCGCTCGGCCGTGCCAGATTCCGCCCACGGCCGGGTGATGGTCGATCGTGGCGCGATTCCGACCGAAAAGGATGTCCCGACCGGCTCGCTTGAGCGTGGGGAACCGCCGCCGACGCGATCGGACGCCGGTTTCCCGGCCCGGTTCCGACCATGGCGCGGCCGTGGGCGGAATTGGACAACGAGCGCCCCGGGCGGTGCCGCGCAGGGAAATAGCGCCGGCGATCGGCTGAGCAGGCAACGACCGCACGGACAACGAGCCCGGCGCAGGCAACGAGCGGCGGCAGGTCAGGCCCGGAGGGCCGCCTCGAGCTCGGCGGTGGTGGGCATGCCTTCCCGGGCGCCGGCCCGGGCCGTGGCCAGGCTGCCGGCGGCGACGGCGCGGCGGACGGCCTCATCGAGCGACAGGCCGGCGGCGAGGCCGGCGGCGAGGGCGCCATTGAATGTGTCTCCGGCGCCGGTGCTGTCAAGCGCCTCGACCGGCAGGGCCGGCACCAACCAGGGCGCGCCATGGCGCGGCACGACGAGCGCGCCGGCGGCACCCAGGGTGACGATCACGGCCTCGCGGACGGGAAGACTGCGCGCGGCGGCTGCCAGCTGAGCGCCCGGATCGGCGCCGGCATCCTCGCCGACCATCAGGTGCAGCTCGCCCCGGTTCGGCGTGAGAAGGTCGACAACGCCGAGGACCGCAGGATCCAGGCCGGTCGCTGGCGCCGGGTTGAAGATGATCCGAGCCCCGGCCGCTCGAGCGGCACGCACTGCCGCAAGGACCACCTCGGGCGCCAGCTCGTTCGAGACGAGGACGACATCGCCGGCGAGCGGCCCGAGGCGGGCGAGCTCCGCCGTGACGAAGGCGGGCAGGAGAGCCAGGTTCGCGCCGGATGCGACCGAGATTGCGTTCTCGCCCGCAGCGTCGACCAGGATCAGGGCGATCCCGGTCGCCTCCGCGTCGATCGTCGCCAGTCCCGCGACGTCGATGCCGGCTGCCACGAGCTCCGCCCGGGCCTCGGACCCGAACGAATCGGATCCCACCGCCCCGATCAGATGGACGGCAGCGCCGAGCCGGGCCGCGGCAACCGCCTGGTTGCCGCCCTTGCCGCCATCGTGGCGAGAGAACGAGCCGCCGCCGACCGTCTCGCCCGGGGCCGGCAACCGGGCACCACGCACGACGAGGTCGACGTTGACGCTGCCGACCACGATGACCCGGCCGCTCATCGGCGCGCTCCGCAGCCCGGTCGGCGGCCGCGATCAGGAGCCGGTGATGAACTCGCCGCCGTCGACCCCGATCGTCTCGCCGTTGATGAAGTCGGTCCCCTCGCCGCTCAGCGCGACGATCGCCCTGGCCACATCCTGGGGCGTCGTCATCCGGCCGGTCGGGTTGCGCCGGGTGGCCGCCTCGATGATCGAGTCGTGCTCGGGGATCTTCATCAGTGCCGGCGTCATCGTCACTCCGGCCCGGATCGTGTTGCAGGTGATCCCGTCGCCCCGCCGGGCGAGCTCCATCGCGAGCTGCCGCACGTGCGACTCGAGGGCCGCCTTGGCCGACGACACGACGCCATAGCTCGGCACGACCCGGCTCGAGCCTTCCGATGTCATCGCGTAGATCTTCGAGCCTGACCCGAGGAACCCGGCCCGATAGAGGTCCTGGACCCAGTAGACGAGGCTGTTGGCCATCACGTCCTGGGTCATCTCCATCTTCTTGCGGTCGACCGCCGCCTTCGGGTCGTCGGCGATGAACGGGACGAGCGAGCCGAACGCGAGTGAGTGCATCACGACCCGGATGTAGGGATTGCGACCCTCGGCCCGGCTCCGGTCGAAGCGCTCGGCGAAGGTGGCCAGCGCCGCCGTCCGCTTCTCGTCGTCGGCGGCATTCATGTTGATGTACAGCGCCTCCGACCCGGCGGCCACGATCGCGGCCTTGACCTCCGCAACGTGCTCGAGGGCGGCCCGGAAGTCGAGGTGGACTCCGAGGATCCGATAACCCGCGGCGGCCAGCGCCCGGGCCGTCGCCTCACCCATGCCGCTCGAAGCCCCGAGGATCAGGGCCCAGCGCTCGCGGTCGTCGCTCATTCGGTCGTTGTCTCCGCTCGAGGTGAGCTGGAAGTCCGGGCGGCCAGCTCAACCACCGTCCGGCGAGTCTAGCGCGGCCCGAGGGGGCAGGGCTCGGGTCGCCTGCACGGCTGCACGGGTCTCAGATCACCCCCTCGGCGCGCAGCCGCTCGATCGCGGCCGGGTCGTAGCCGAGCTCCGACAGGATCTCGGCCGAATGCTCGCCGAGGAGGGGCGGGGCGGTCCGGATCGTGGCTGGTGTCGCGGCCAGCTTGAACGGGACGCCGACCTGGCGGAGCGGCCCGAGGAGGGGATGGTCGACCTCGACGTTCATCGCCCGGGCCCGGGCCTGGTCCGATTCGAACGCCTCGAGCACCCCCTGGATCGGACCGCACGGAATCTCGGCCGCTCCGAGCCGCTCGAGCCAGGCGGCCGTCGGGATGGCTTCGAAACGCCCGGCCAGGATCGGCCGCAGCGCGTCCCGATGGGCGACCCGATCGCCGTTCGTTGCGAAGCGCGGGTCGGCGGCCAGCCCGGCCAGCTCGAGGGCGACGCAGAAGCGCGCCCACTGGCGCTCGCTCCCGACGGCCACCGCAAGCTCGCCGTCGGCGGTCGCGAACGTCTCGTACGGCACGATGTTGGGATGGGCATTGCCCCGCCGCTCTGGCGAACGACCGGTCGCGAAGGCGTTCTGGGCCTGGTTGACGAGGACGGCCAGGGCCGATTCGAAGATCGACAGGTCGATCCGCTGGCCCTCGGCGTGGGCGGGCGAGCCGGGCCGGCCGCGCCCCTCGAGGGCGGCCAGGATCGCCACGCAGCCGAGGAGCCCGGTCACCACGTCGGCGATCGCCACGCCGACCTTGGTCGGGCCGCCACCGTCGGCGTCGGGAAACCCGGTGATCGACATCAGGCCGGCCACCGCCTGGACCACGAAGTCGTAGCCCGGCCGGGCCGCCATGGGGCCGCTCGGCCCGTAACCGCTGATCGCGAGGTGGATCAACCGGGCGTTGAGCGCGTTGAGGGTGGCGTCATCGAAGCCGAGCCGGGCGAAGCCGCCGACCCGGAAGTTCTCGACCAGGACGTCGGCCCGGCCGATCAGCCGGCGCAGCACCTCGGTCCCGGTCTCGGTCCGAAGGTCGAGCCGGATGCTGCGCTTGTTGCGGTTGACCGCGAGGTAGTACGCCGCCACGCCTGGATCGTCCGGCCCGAGTGCGCCGGCCGAGACCCACGGCGGTCCCCACGCTCGCGTGCCGTCGCCTTCGGGCGGCTCGACCTTGATCACCTCGGCGCCGAGGTCGGCCAGGAGCATCGTGCAGTACGGCCCGGCCAGCACGGTCGAGCAGTCCACGACGACGATCCCGGCGAGCGGGCCGGGCGGCTGGCCGGTCAGGCTGGGGGGGCCGGCTCGGCCGACGCGGCGCGTTCCACGGCGGTCGGGGTCGCGGCTCGCTGCTCGGCCGGTTCGCGCCCGGTTGCCAGGCGGTCGAGCTGACGAAGGAACGCTCCGGCACCGATCCTGGTGAAGATCGTCCGCGCCTCTTCGGCCGCCGTCTGCCCGTAGGCGTCGCCCGCCGGGGCGAGGGTGGCCGCAGCGAGCAGGTTCAGGCCGAGGTCGAAGTTGATCCCGAGCTCGCCGAGCTGGCGCGTCGCGTCGCCGTAGCGGGCGACGGCCTCGGGCCAGCGACCCTGCAGGGCGGCCACGCCGGCCTCGATCGCGGCCCGTTCAGCATCGAGCGCCGGTCCCCGCACGGCGAGGGCCACGAGGTCGGACAACGTCGCGGCCGCCAGGTCGACATCGCGAAGCCGAAGCGCTGCGTGGGCTGCCCAGAGCAGGCCGACCGGCCGGTTGAGGTTGCTCAGCTCGGCGACCCGCCGGGCGTGAGCGTAGGCGTCGGCGAACCGGCCGTCGGCCATGGCGCTCCACAGCCGGGCGAGTCCGAGCGACGCGCCGAAGACGGCGTCATCCTCGTCGTAGACGGTCGCGAGGGCCGCCAGGCGGTCGGCCACGTCATCGCCACGGGCCGCCTCGAGCTCGAGCAGGACCGACTCGATCGCCGCCTCGTCGAGCGTCTCGAGCTCGACCGATCCCGCGTCGTGGAGGGCGTCGATCGCCCAGTCCCAATCGCCGGTCTGGAGAGAGGACTCACCGGCGTTGCTGGCGGTGATCACGGCCAGATGGCGAAGGCCCAACCGCCGGGCGAGATCGAAGCCCTCCCGGCCGATCTCCATCGCCGCTCGCGGATCGTAGATGTTGAGCGCTCCGGTCAGGCTGATCGCGGCGCGCAGGCTCGTCGCGACCAGGCCATGGGCATCGGCCAGCTGGCGGCCCGCCCGAACGAGGCCGATCCCTTCCCAGACCCGCCCAACGAGGGTGAGACTCGAGCCCTTGGTGGTGATCGCATCGGCGAGGACCGGCACGAGATACAACCGCTCGGCCAGGATCAGCGCGCGGTCGGCCCACTCGATCGCCCGGAGCGGCTCCTCGTGGAGCTGGTAGGCCCGGGCGAGCTGGGCGGTCATGGCCACCATCGAAGGATCATCCGGCAGCTCGGGTGCGAGCTCGGCATGGGCCGGCTCCAGGACATCGAGTGCGGCATCCACGAGGTAGGCCGAGCTCAGCGCCTGGGCCAGGGCCACGATCGCCCGGGCAAGGGCAGGCCGATCCCCACGCTTGCGCTCGATCGCGACCGCCTGGCGGAGGGCCGTCTCGGCCGCCTCGAAATGGCCGGCGGCCGCCCCCGCGGCGCCAACCCGGCCGAGCAGCTCCGCCTCGTCGGCCGGGTCGGTCGTGACGCTCAGGGCCCGCCGGAGATAAGCGATTGCCTGGTCGTTCGAACCGAGGGCGAGGGCCCGGTCGGCCGCCCCGCGCAGGGCGATCCGGGCCTGCGCCGCGAGCACGCCCGCCTCGTCGCCGTCGGGCGAGGCGAGGTAGGCGTCGAGGTAGTGGGTCGCCAGGACGCCGGCCAGCTGGTCGTCGCCGGTCCCCTCGAAGTAGCGGGCGGCGGCAAGGTGGCGGGCACGCCGGTCGATCCGGGCCAGCGTCGAGTAGGCAACCTCGCGCAGGAGCGCCTGGGCGAACCCGTACTGGCCCCGCTCGGGCGACCGCGGATCCGTGTCGAGGACGAGCACCTCCCGGCGGGCCAGCCCGCGGAGGCGCGCCTCGATCACGTCTCGAGGCTCGCCCATGAGCTCCGCCAGGGCCTCGACCGAGAAGGTCTGGCCCAGGACCGATGCATCCTGGACGAGCCGGCGGTCGCCGGCGTCGAGCGCGTCGAGACGGGCCGCGATCAGGGCGTGGAGCGTCTCGGGCACCGCCAGGTCGCCGAGGTCGCCGACCGGCCGGAAGGCGCCGTCGGCCTCCTCGAGCTTGCCTTCGGCAACGAGCATCCGGACGGTCTCGACCGCGTACAGCGGGATCCCGCCGGCACGTTCGAGGATCGCCTTGATCGCCCGTTCCGGCAGGCCGGGCACGAGCCCGGCGAGGAGCTCGCGCATCGCCGACTCGGTCAGCGGCTCGAGCGACAGCGCGACGAAGTTGCGCCGGCCGGCGCCCCAGCCGGGTCGACGGTCGAGCAGCTCGGGCCGGGCGAGGGTGATCACGTAGATCGGGCTGTTCGTCGACCACTCCAGGAGGTGGTCGATGAAGTCGAGCAGGCCCGGGTCGGCCCAGTGGAGGTCCTCGAACACGAGGACCGCGGGGTACTCCGTCGCGACCCGCTCGAAGAAGGTCCGCCACGCTGCGAACAGCTCGTCGCGCGTTCGGGCCGAGGTGTCGCCAAAGCCAAGCAAGGCGAGCAGGGCAGGCTCGATCCAGCGTCGCTCCGCCTCGTCCGGCACGAACTCCTGGAGCGTCGCCGCGATCCGTTCCCGAGTCGTCGTCTCGTCGTCCGTCTCGGCCAGGCCGGCTCGCCGGCGGACCATCTCGCCCAGGGCCCAGAAGGTCACGCCCTCACCGAGCGCGGGCGAACGGCCCTCGTGCCACCAGACCGTCTCGAGCACGCCGTCGATGTACTTCAGGAACTCCCAGGCCAGCCGGCTCTTGCCGATCCCGGCCTGGCCGGTCACCGACAGGAGCCGCGCCCGGCGTTCCCGGGACGTGGCGTGGAAGAAGTCCTTGAGCAGGCGCAGCTCGTCGTCGCGCCCGACGAACGGCGCTTCGAGGCCGGTCGAGCGACCCTCACCACCGCGCTTGGCGACGACCCGCAGGGCTCGCCAGGCGGGGACCGGCGCCGTCTTGCCCTTGAGGACCTGGGGGCCGGCCGGTTCGAAGACGATCGCCGAGCTCGCCGCGCGCTGGGTCGCCTCTCCGACGAGGACCGTTCCCGGAGGGGCCACCGACTGGAGGCGGCTGGCCGTGTTGACGAGGTCCCCGGCGACCATCCCCTGGCCGGTTGCCCCGAGGGTGACCGCCGCCTCACCCGTCAGCACGCCGGCCCTGGCCTCGAGCCCCCGGCCGTCGGCGCCACTGTCGAGCGAGCGGACCGCGACGATCAGGTCGAGCGCCGCCCGGACGGCCCACTCGGCGTCCCCTTCACGGGCGACGGGCGTGCCCCACACGGCCATGACCGCGTCGCCGATGAACTTCTCGACGGTACCGCCGTAGCGCTCGACCACCTCCCGGGCGGCCTCGAAGTAGCGGCTGAGCAGCTCGCGGACCGCCTCCGAATCCCGATCGGCAGCAAGGCTGGTGAAGCCGACCAGGTCGGCGAACATGACGCTCACCAGGCGCCGCTCGGTGGTCGCCGACGAGCGGCCGGCAGGGGGCGCGACGGCCGGCCCGGTGGCGGGAGCGGTTGCCGGTCCCGCCTCGAGCCGTGTACCGCATTCCGAGCAGAACTTCGCGCCGGGCAGGTTCTGGGCGCCGCAGGTCGGGCAACCGGCGTTCAGCCGGCCGCCGCATTCCGAGCAGAACTTCGCACCCTGGGGGTTCGTCGAACCGCAATTCGGACAGGGCAACTCGGAACCTCGCGTGGCCAACAGGTGCTCAAGGGTAATCCGGCGAACGGGCGACCGTCGAGAGGATCGCGGGAGAAAGGCCGCCCGGCCCACCTTCGTCTACGATGCGTGGATGAGCGCCGACCACCAGCCCACCTTGATGACCGTCCACGCCCATCCCGATGACGAGACGATCGGCACCGGCGGCACGATGGCCCGGACCATTGCCGAGGGTCGTCGAGTCGTCCTCGTGACGGGCACGCGAGGCGAGCTGGGCGAGATCGTCGTGGCCGACCTGGACACGCCCGCCAACCACCGCCGGCTGGGTGAGATCCGGGCCGGCGAGCTCGAGGCGGCGATGGCCGAGCTGGGCGTGACCGAATGGGAGAACCTCGGCTACCGCGACTCGGGAATGATGGGCGAGGCCGGGAATCGCGATCCACGGAGCTACTGGCAGGCCGACCTCGACGAGGCGATCGGCCGGCTGGTCTGGCTCGTTCGCCGGATCCAGCCCGACGTGATGACGACCTACAACGACTTCGGCGGCTATGGCCATCCCGACCACATCCGGACCCACCTCGTCGCGGTCGGCGCGTTCGCTCGGGCGGGCGACCCGGCAGCCTACCCGGGCCAGCTGGTCGACGGGCTCGAGCCGTGGACGCCTTCGAAGCTCTACGAGCAGGCGTTCTCGCTGGGCCAACGCGAATCGATGAACGAGCGGATGCGGGCCCTCGGCCGGTCCAGTTTCTGGCTGCCGCCCGAGGACGCGACCCCCGAGCAGCTCGCCGAGCATGCCGCGTTCATGGCCAGGGCAACGCGTGCCCGAAGAGGCGATCACGACCCGGGTGGACGTGTCCGAATACCTCGATCGGAAATGGGCCGCGATCCATCGCCACGTCACCCAGATCAGCGGCGAGTCGCCGTTCATGCTGATGGGCCTCGACGGCTGGCGCGAGTTCTGGGCCACCGAGTCGTACATCCTGCGCGAATCGCGGGTTGCGGCCACGGTCCCGGAAACAGACCTCTTCGCCGGCCTCTGATCGAGGCCGGACGCCCTTCTCAGCGTCTCCGCCGGAGCTGACGTCGCCGATATGAACCGGGTGATCAGCAGGGTCGTTCACGATGGCAAGCTGGCTCGGTCGTCGGTCCGGCCGACGATGCTCGTGCGTGAACCGGGAGGCAATCGCCGCGATTCGGACCTTCGGGACGCTCCGAGGCCCCGGCAACGTCCCTGGTAGTCACACCGCGGATATCAGCGACGTTGACGCGGTCGGCAGGCCCCGGTCGCAGGCACAGCACGTCCGCCGGCTCAGCTCACCACGGCAGCATCTTGCCCGACGCGTCGTAGAGCTGGCCCAGGACGACCCGTCCGTCCCTGGCCGGATCGAGCAGGTTGGGCTGGGCGCCGTCGAGGATCACCGTCGGCTGCAGGCGGACCTGGACGAGCTGCGTGCCATGGAACGTCAGCTCGAGCAGTAGCCCTTCGCTGGTCGGCTCGGACCAGGTCTGGTCGAAGACGAAGTTGCCAAGGGCGTACCAGATCGGGTGGCCCTTGTAGATCTCCATCGCGCCGACCCAGTGGGCGTGGTTGCCGATGATCATGTCGGCTCCCGCGTCGATCACCGCGTGGGCGAGCTTCTGCTCAGCGGAGAACGGCCGGGGCGAGTACTCGGTGCCCCAGTGCGGGTAGACGATCACCAGCTGGGCACCGGCCTTGCGGGCCGCGGCGACGTCGACCTTCACCGCGGCGGCCGACAGCTGCGCGCTGCCGGGCTTGTTCGTGCCCGCAGCGTAGTACTTCGCGATCGTGTCGTAGGACAGGATCGCGACCTTGATCCCATCGACGGTCATGACCGCCGGCGCTCGGGCGGCCGTGATGTTCTTGCCTGCGCCACTGTGGCGGATCCCGTACTTGTCCAGGTTGGCCAGGGTCTGGAGGAGGCCGGTCGGCCCGGCGTCGCCGATGTGGTTGTTGCCCAGGGAGACATAGTCGATGCCGGCATCCTTGAGGCCGGCGATCAGGCGCGGATTGGCCGAGAAGATCGTGCCCTGGGTGTGGTACCTGAACGCGTCCGGCGCCGGGTTCTCGAAGTTGGCCACCGCCAGGTCGGCGCTCAAGAGGAGGCTGCGAACGGCGCCTGCGTTGCCCGTCCGGACCGCGACTACGGTCGGCCAGCCGAGCGACGAGCAGCAGTGCCGGCCGGTGATCCGGGCCGTGCCCCCGCTGAACGGGAAATCGACCCCCTTTCTTCTGGATCGTGACCGCCTTGGCCACGCCCCGGTCGAGCATGATGTCGCCTCCGGCTACCATCGTCCACAAGGCAGCCGGATCGAACGCCGGCGCCGTCCCGACCGTCGCCGGCAGCGCCGCGTTCAGCTTCCAGGCTCCGGCCACCTTCACCCGGTCCACGCCGAACAACGTCTGGCTGCCCCAGGCCAGCGCCCGGACGGAGGGGCCGACCTCGTCGGCGCGAAGGAACGCCAGCCGGTCGGAGTGAGTGGCGAGGTCCCGGTCGAGGGCCGCGGCGGTGGCAGCCAGGATCAGCCGCGAGGGGACGTCCGGGCGGTCGACGCCGATCGCCGCAAGGATCGGATCGGCCTCGGCCGACACCAGCTCGAGGCTGGCGAACACGGCGTGGTGGCCGTTGAGGATCGCCCGGACGTCGGCGATCGTGACCGCATCGAGGGTCGAGCGGAAGTCGACGACCGGCACGATCGGGACGTTGCCGATCGGCGCCGTCGCACCGGACGCACCGGGACCGGTCGAGCCGAAGCTCGCGATCGGACCCGAGCCGGACGGCCCGCCGGGCAGATCCGACGCCTGACCGATCCCGCCCGGCACGCCCGAGCCCGTGCTCGTTCCCGAGCCGCTCGGCAGTCCGGGGAAGCCGGTCGGCGGCGTGCGCGGTGAGCCGAGCAGGATCGCGATCGTGGCCAGGCTGCCGAGCGCAATCGTGATGACCGCGATCAGGCCGAACGAAGGTCCGCTCCAGCCGCCTCGCCGACCGGCACCGGCCGGCCGACGCGATCGGGATGCCGGCTTGATCTGGCGAGCATGATCCCGGCGTCTGGGCGGCATCGTCATTGACCGGCATTCTGCCACTTGCACAGCGGGCGGCCGAAGGAGACGCCCCGTCCGGGCGGAGGACGGGGCGTCGGTGGATTCAGGATGGCGGACCCGACCGGATTCGAACCGGCGATCTCCAGCGTGACAGGCTGGCATGTTGGGCCGCTACACCACGGGTCCGCGGCGAGCCGGAAGGATAGCACCTCGCCGATCGCCCTACCGAAGCCGCGTCCCGGACATCCGGTCCATCCGGCCGTCGGTTACCTGGCCCGTGTCGTTCCGCCGTCGGCGTCTTCCTCTGGTCGGCCGCGATCCTCCGGTCGGCCGCGATCCTCCGGTCGGCCGCGATCCTCCGGTCGGCCGCGATCCTCCGGTCGGCCGCGATCCGCCGGTCGGCCGCGATCCTCCGGCCAAGTTCGCGTCAGAAGCGCGCTGTAACGGCCCTTACGCCGAAATGCGGCGGGATCAGCGGCCCGATCCCGCCGCCTCGCCGCCGGCACGTGCGCGAATTCGGGCCGCCTCCGGTGTCGGGCCCGGCCGAGGAGGCCGTGAACGACCATAACGACTGTTGGAGCGATCATTTGGCACAAACGCGGCCGGGCCGGTCGGCGAGGTCGCACGAACGTGGCGGCACAAACGCGGCCGGGCCGGTCGGCGGGGTCGCACGAACGTGGCGGCACAAACGCGGCCGGGCCGGTCGGCGGGGTCGCACGAACGTGGCGGCACAAACGCGGCCGGGCCGGTCGGCGGGGTCGCACGAACGTGGCGGCACAAACGCGGCCGGGCCGGTCGGCGGGGTCGCACGAACGTGGCGGCACAAACGCGGCCGGGCCGGTCGGCGGGGTCGCACGCGGCCGCATACCGCACGCGGCGGGCGCTGCACGCGGCGGCACGAACGCGGCGGCACGAACGTGGCGGCATGACCTCGGCCGGTCCCAGGCCGGTCGGCGGGGTCGCGGCGGCGCCCCCGCGGTAGACTCGACCGCGATGCGCCCAATCGATCTTCGCTCCGATACCGTCACCCGCCCGACCGACGCGATGCGCCGGGCGATGGCAACCGCCGAGGTCGGCGACGACGTCTTCGGCGACGATCCGACCGTGATCGCGCTCGAGGAGCGGGCGGCCGACCTGCTGGGCAAGGAGGCCGGCCTATTCGTCACCTCGGGCACCCAGGGCAATCTCGTCGCCCAGCTGGCCCATCTCGCCCGCGGCCAGGAGACGATCGCGGCCTCCGAGAGCCACATCATCCAGGACGAGGCGGCCGGCCATGCCGTGATCGTGGGCACCTCGATCCGCGCCCTCCGGGAGCGACCGGACGGTACGCTCGACCCGGCCGAGATCGCGGAGGCCTTCCGCGACCCGCGCGATCCCCACGAACCGATCACGGGCCTGGTCACGATCGAGAACACTCACGCCCATTCGATGGGCCAGCCGCTCGGCCCGGCCTACACGGCGACCGTCGCTGCGATCGCCCACGAGCGCGGCGTTCCGCTCCACGTCGACGGGGCCCGCTTCTACAACGCGGTCGTCGCCCTCGGCGTCTCAGCCCGGGACCTGGCCGGGCCGGCCGATTCGGTCACGTTCTGCCTGTCGAAGGGGCTCGGCTGCCCGGTCGGCTCGGTCGTCGTCGGCTCTCGGGACTTCATCTGGCGAGCCAGGCGCGGCCGGAAGCTCGTCGGTGGCGGGCTGCGCCAGGTCGGCATCCTGGCCGCGGCCGGCCTGGTCGCGCTGGCCGACGGGCCCGACGGGATGATCGAGCGGCTGGCCGACGACCATGCCAACGCCCGCCGCCTGGCCGAGGGCCTGGCCGAGCTGGACGGGATCGAGTCGGCGGGCGGGACCGCCCAACCGACGCCCGGGCGCCTCGACCCAGCGCGGGTCGCCACGAACTTCGTGATCTTCCGGGTCCGCCGCGACCGGGCGGCCTTCCTCGACGGCCTGCGCAGGCGGGGCGTGCTGATGGTCGAATACCCGCACGGGACGATCCGTGCAGTTACCCATCACGACGTGCGCACCGCTGACATCGACACGATCCTGGCCGCGACCCGGGCCGTCCTGGCCGAGACGACCGACACGGGCGGGACGGGCAGGACGGCTACGGCCGCGTCCGCCCGGTGAGTGGCGCCCTCGACGCCTTCCCGCTCAGCCGCCCGGAACCGGCCGCCCGGAAAGGCACCCTCGACGACCACTTCTACGACCTCGTCGAGGCGCAACTTCCGGCGATCGCTGATCGCCCACCCCGACGCGGCCACGTTCCTCGGCATCCACACCGAGGACGATCGCCTGCCGGACGGCACCCGCGAGGCGGTCGAAGAGCAGGTCAACCAGGCTCGCCGGCACCTTGCCGCGATCCAGGCGATCGAGCCGGCCGCCCTTTCGGCCGAGGTCCGCTTCGAACGGGACGTCGAGATCCACAACCTCCGGCTCGAGCTGTTCGAGCTCGAGGAACAGCGCCAGTGGGAGCTCCGGTCGACCGCCATGGACGGCGTCGGCGACCCGCTGTTCGGGCTGTTCGCGCGCAACTTCGCCCCGCTCCCGGAGCGCCTCGCCTCGATCACCAGCCGGCTCGAGGCGATCCCCCGGTTCCTGGCCGAGCACCGCACCCGGGCGCTTCGGCCCCAGGTCCGCCTGTGGCAGGAGCTCGAGGTCGAGATCGGCCGACAGCCTGCCGTCCTTCTTCGACGAGATCGTGGCGGCGGGCGATCAGCTGGCCGAGCCCGAGCGACGACGACTGGTTTCCGCCGCCGATCGGGCCAAGATCGCCGTGGCCGACTACCAGACGTTCCTGCGGGGAACGCTGGCGACCGGGGTGGACAGCTGGGCCCTCGGCCGGGAGCGCTACAGCGAGCTCGTCGCGCGCCGGGCGTTCGACGGCCTCGACACGGAGCAGATCCTCGAGATCGGCTGGCAGCAGCTGGCCCAGCACCGGGCCGCCCGGGCCGCGGTCGCCCGGCAGATCGACCCGGCGGCGGATGAGGCGACCGTCATCGATCGCCTCAAGCTCGACCACCCGGCCACGTTCGAGGAGGCGCTCGACGGCTACCGCGACGCGATGCTCCGGGCACGCGCCTACCTGATCGAGCACGACATCGTGAGCGTGCCCGATGACGAGCGGATCGCGGTGATCCCCACCCCCGACTACCTCCGCAACGTCATGCCCTTCGCGGCCTATTTCGATGCGCCGAAGTTCGACGCGGACCCGCTCGGCCTGTACATCGTCACGCCCTCGGTCGGCGACGATCCGCAGGCGATGCGCGAGCACAACTGGAGCTCGATCAGCAACACCAGCATCCACGAGGCGTACCCCGGCCACCACCTCCAGCTGGCCGTCGCCTGCCGACACCCGAGCCTCAGCCGGCTGACCGTCCAGGCGCCCGAGTTCGTCGAGGGCTGGGGGATGTATTCCGAGCAGATGATGCGCGAGGAAGGCTTTGACGACGGGCTGAACTTTCGGCTGAGCATGCACACCGACGCGATCTGGCGGGCCTGCCGGATCATCCTCGATGTTCGAATGCATCGGGGCGAGATCGGCGTCGACGAAGGCCTGGCCTGGCTCGTCGAGCAGACGAGCTTCGAGACGGCCAACGCGCGGGCCGAAATCCGGCGGTACACCCACACTCCGACCTACCAGCTTTCGTACCTGATCGGCAAGGTCCTCCTGCTCCAGCTCCGAGCGGACGAACGGCGACGGCTCGGCGCGGCGTTCAGCCTGCGGGGCTTCCACGACACGCTCCTGCGCAACGGCAGCCTGCCGATCAGCTTCCATCGCCGGCTGCTGGCCGGTGAAGGTCGCGCGGAACTCGCCTGACCCGGCGTGCAGGTCATCCCGTCGATCGATCTCGAAGCAGGCCGCTCGCGGATCGTCTTCTGGCCCGGCGCCGCGACCGGGGTCGGAGCTCCGACCGACCGGCCGGAACGAATTGCCGCCCATTTCGTGGAGCTCGGGGCGCCCCTCATCCACCTCGTCGATTTCGACGGAGCGCGAAGCGGCCAGCCGGCCAATCTCGAGGCCGTGGGCCAGGTGGCCGCCAGGATCTCGACGCCGCTCCAGCTGGCCGGGGGAGTCGAGGGGCCGGACCGGATCCGGCTGGCGTTCGCCGCCGGTGCGACCCGGGTGGTCCTGGCGATGAGCATCGTCGAGGAGCCGGACCTGCTCCGCGAATTGCTCGCCGTGGCGGGTGACTGGCTGGCCGTTGGGCTGGATCCGCGGCCCGAGCGCTTTGCCGCGTTTCCCTGGCGCCGGTCGCGCCAGCCGACCCTGGCGGGGCTGGTCGGCGAGCTGGTCGACCAGGGGGTGCGCCGGTTCGTCCTGGCCCACGGCGGAGCCACGCCCGACCTTGTCCTTCTCGCGTCATTGGTCCGGGCCCACGACATCGACCTGCTCGTGGCCGGTGGCGCGCGCGATGCGTCCGGGATCGCCCGGCTGCGCGATAGCGGTGTGACCGGCATCATTCTCGGCGAGGCGCTCCTGTCCGGGGCGATCGACTACGCCACCGCTCGCGAGGCCGCCGCCTGATGTTCGTACGCCGTCCCGACCTTGCCGGGGTCGCCCTCGCCGTCATCGCAGTCCTGCTGGCCGGCTGCGTCGGACAGGGCGGCCTCCCGCTCGGCGGAGGCCAGGCCACCTCGGCCGGAAGCCGGGCCGGCACGAACTGCCCGACGAGCCAGCCCGCCGCCCTGGCCGCCGGCCAGAAGAAGACCGTGACGATCACCACCCCGAAGGGCACGATCGTGATCGACGTCGACGCCTCGACGGCCCCGATCGCGACCGGCAACTTCGTCGCCCTGGCCGCCTGCGGCTACTACGACGGCGTCGTCTTCCAGCCGGCTCGTCCCCGGCTTCGTCATCCAGGGCGGTGACGGCCAGTACGGCCGGGTCGGAGCCGACGGCAAGCTGTCGGCGGCGGACGCCGCCCTGGTCGGCTCGGGCGGTCCGGGCTATGCGATCGCCGACGATCCGGTCAGGACGGACTACGCCCGGGGCACGGTCGCGATGGCCCGGACCGGCGCACCCAACTCCCAGGGATCCCAGTTCTTCATCGTCCTGGACGACGCCGCCGCCCCGAGCCTGACCCAGTCGAACCAATACGGCTACGCGATCATCGGCACGGTCACGTCGGGGATGGACGTGGTCGACACGATCGCGGCGATGCCGAACTCGGGCGATCCAGACAACTCCGCCACCGATCCGGTCCCGATGACCAGCGTGACCGTCGGACCATGACCAGGCCACCCACACAGGAGGAGACCCGATGACCACGGCCACGATCGGCACCGAGATCGGCGACATCGTCGTCGAGCTGTACGACGAAAGCGCCCCGAAGGCCGCCGCGAACTTCGTCAAGCTGGCCCAGAGCGGCTTCTACGACGGCGTGATCTTCCATCGGGTGATCCCCGGTTTCGTGATCCAGGCTGGTGACGGCCAGTTCGGCAAGAAGGCCAGCCTCGATCCGGGCCGGGTCGGGACGGGTGGTCCGGGCTACAAGTTCGAGGACGAGAAGGTCCACGGCGATTACGTTCGGGGCGCCCTCGCCATGGCCAACTCGGGCCCGAACACGAACGGATCGCAGTTCTTCATCTGCGTCGCCGACCTGACCGGCAGGCTGCCCAAGAACTACACCCTGTTCGGCCTGGTGAGCAAGGGCATGGACGTCGCCGACCGGATCGTCTCGGCGCCGCGCAACAATCGCGACCTGCCCGATGCACCGGTGGCGATCACCTCGATTGCGATCATGGCGAGCCAAGGTTAAGGAATTTTCACCCGGGTTTGTGACGAAACTATTGGCTCGGGGGCCCGCTTCGGGTATGCTCCTGTTGTTGCGCAAGCAGCCAGCTGCCCCAGCTGCAAGGTCATGGGTAGGTAGGGTCAGGGTAGTCGGTGCAGCCGACGTGATAGATGCCCTTGGAGCGTGGCAGAAGAGTCCGCCTTGGCGGACACCTTCACCGGGACAGCATCGGAGCGGTTCTCTTCGGAGAGCCGCTCCGAACTTTTATGCGCGCGGCCGGGCGATCTCGATCTCGTGGTGGCGCCTCGGCCGGGCTTCGGGACCGCGTGACGGTTCGACATCGACCAGCCGGTCAGGCCGATGGGTGAGGGCCACGTAGGCCCGATCGAATTCGGTCCGGGCATCGGCCGGGCCGGACACCACGACCCGCGTCTCATCGATCACCTCGTCGACCGTGCGCGCCTCGAAGCCGGCCGCAGTCTCGGTTGGCCGCCGTTCGAGTACCTCGACCGTCTCGATCCCTTCGCTGTCCCGATCCACGATGATCGCCCGGCGGCGGTCGATCACGACGGTTGCCTCATGAGCCGGATGTTTCGGCTGAACTCGTCCACGTCGTCCCAGCATCGCGACACCTCACTTGCCCAGAGCATGACCGCGGCGGCCCGGCCGGGGCAGGGTCGAATGGCATCAGTCGTCGTTCCACTCGGCCCGTCGGCACAGCGCGGGACGAGCGGCCCGGGCATTAGGTGCCATTGAGCCCTTCTGATGGGTGGTGACCGGATCGCAGCATACGGTCATGACCCACAAGCAACCGTCCCGGCCGAGGTTCCCCGGCCTGCCCGCGATCATCGACGGCTCGGAGGCAATCGCCTCGGTCGAGGTTCGGCTGTCCGAGATCGCCTGTGCCTACCCGATCACCCCGTCGACCACGATGGCCGCCGTCTTCCAGGCCGCCGTGGCGAACGGGGCGACGAACCTGTGGGGCAGCCCGCTCCGCTTCATCGAGCCCGAATCCGAGCATTCGTCGGCTTCGGCGGCCGAGGGCGCCGCGCTGGCCGGAGCCCGGGTGACGAACTTCACCGCGGGCCAGGGCCTGATCCTGATGAAGGAGGTCCTGTACGTCATCTCGGGCAAACGGCTGCCGATCGTCTTCCACATCGGCGCCCGGGCGCTCACCAGCCAGGCCCTGAATATCCACGCCGGACACGACGACGTGATGGGCGTGGCCGACACCGGCTGGGGAATCCTGTTCGCGCGGAATGCCCAGGAGGCGGCCGACTTCACGGCGATCGCCCGGCGCGTGGCCGAAGCGACCGAGGTGCCCTTCTTCGTCGTCCAGGACGGGTTCCTGACGACCCACACACTCGAGTCGATGCACCTGCCGGAGGACGAGTTGCTGCGCGAGTTCGTGGGCGACCCGCGCGAGCGGATCCGGCGCTGGTTCGACACGACCGAGCCGCTGATGACCGGCGTCGTCCAGAACCAGGACAGCTACATGAAGGGGCGGATTGGCCAGCGGGCGTTCTACGACCGGCTGCCCGGTGAGCTCGATCAGGCGTTCGCCGAATGGGCGGCCCTGACCGGGCGCGCCTACGCCGGGGTGCAGCCCTATCGCTGCGAGGGTGCCCACGAGATCGTCATCGCCATGGGCACGATGGCCGACACCGCCACGGCTGTCGTCGACCACCTGCGGGCGATGGGCCGCCCGGTCGGCTGCCTGGCGGTCTCGAGCTTCCGGCCGTTCCCGGCCGAGGCGGTCTGGGCGGCCACCCGGAACGCTCGAGCGGTCGCCGTGATCGAGCGCACCGACGAGCCGGCCGCCTGGGACAACCCGCTCACCCGCGAGGTCAAGGCCGCCATGTACGACCACGCGGCCGAAGGCGTGATGACGCCCCGGGTCCGCTCGGTGTCGGCCGGGCTCGGCTCGCGCGACGTCGGACCGGGCGACATCGTGGCCGTCTTCGACTGGCTGGCCGACCACTTGGCACCGCCCGAGCGGCGCTATGCGACGCTCGGCATCCGCCATCCGCTCGCGCTGCCCACGACGCCCCTTGACCTGCGCCCGGCCGGCTCGTTCAGCCTGCGCGGGCACTCGATCGGAGGCTTCGGGTCGGTCACCACGAACAAGCTCGTCGCCTCACTCGTTGGCGGCCTGTTCGACCTCCACGTCCAGGCCTACCCACGCTACGGCTCGGAGAAGAAGGGCCTGCCGACGACCTATTACCTGACCGTGGCGCCGGAGCGGATCCGCCAGCACGGTGAGCTCGAGCATGTCGACTTCGTGCCGCTTCACGACGTCGCGGCCTTCCGCCAGGGCGCACCGCTCCACGGCCTGGCCGACGGCGGCACGGTCTTCGTCCAGTCGAGCCTGGGCGACCCGGAGCTCGTCTGGGCGTCGTTGCCGGCCGACGCGCGGCGGGAGATCCTCGAGCGCGGAATCCGGCTCGCCGCCCTCGACACCGCCGCCCTCGCCCGGCGGCATGCGCCCCGTCAGGACCTCGTCCTGCGGATGCAGGGGATCGCCCTCGTCGGCGTCTTCCTGCGACTCACTCCGTTTGCCGAGCGTGCCGGACTCGGCCGGGCCGAGCTCCTGGCCGCCGTCCGACCGCAGCTCAAGCGGTTCTTCGGCAAGCGCGGCGGCAGCGTCGTCGAGGCGAACCTCGCCCTGATCGCCGAAGCCTACGACGAGGTCGTCGACGTGACGGCCGCGGTCACCGCCGTGAGCCCGTCCGGCCCCACCGAACTGATCCCTGTCCTGGAGGCGCTGTCATGACGGCCAGATCCGAACCATGGACCGTCGCCCGGACGGTTGGCGAGCTGATGACCGGCGACGTGATCGTCGCCCAGGTCGACCTGCCCCTTGCCCAGGCCGCCGCCCTGATGGATGCCCACCGGGTGAGTGGCCTGCCGGTCGTCGATCGGGCCGGCCGCCTCGTCGGCGTCGTGAGCCAGACCGACCTGCTCCACGCCCGGACGACAGAGTCCCTGTGGAGCGCCTGGCCCGGCCTCGCCGTTCGCCACCTGATGACCCACCCGGCCGTGTCGGTCACGCCCGACCTCAGCCTGGAGGACGCTGCGCGGCTGATGGAGGAACGCAAGATCCACCGGCTCGTCGTCACCGAGGCCGATGGCGACCGGCCGATCGGGGTGCTGTCGATCAGCGACCTCGTCCGGTCGATGGGCAGCGGCGGCGAGCGATGACCTCCATCGACGTCGAAGAGCTGGGCAGGCACGAGCTCGGCGCCCCGCTGCGCAAGTCGGCCGGCGAGCCGCTCGAGCTGCACGAGGCGCGCCTGGCCGGGGCCGGGACCGTCCTCGACGTGCATGCCTACGTCGACGACTTCAACTCGTCCGTCATCGACGCCTACCGGCGGGGCATCGCCGACGTGGAGCTGCCGAGCGAAGGCGGCGTGGCCCGGAGCATCATCCCGCCGGGCACGTCGGCAACCCGCGACTTCAGCGGCCTCGCCCCGCAGATCCCGGATTTCATCCTCGACGCCTGCGTCGGTTGCATGACCTGCGTGAGCGCCTGCCCCGACAGCGCGATCCTCGGGATCGCCCAGCCCGGCTCGGTAATCGACGCTGCCGTCAGGACCTTCGCCGCGGGTACGGCCGATCCCGGCCTGACCGAGACCACGGCCCGCAGCCATTTTGCGACGACCACGAAGTACGCCGACGTGCCCGCTCGGCACGGCCTCGAGCCGGCCCAGTTCGGGATCTTCGTGGACCCGGTTCACTGCAAGGGCTGCGCCGAATGCGTCCAGGTCTGCCATGCCCTCGGCTACGACGCGCTGCGGATGATCGACAAGCAGCCGGTCGAGCCGAGCGGCGAGAGCACCCTCGATCGCTACGCCCGGGACATGCGCTTCTTCCGCGGACTGCCGCCCACGCCAGCCGCCTATCGCAACGAGAAGGCCCTCGCCGACCTGATGCTCGGCGAGCACGCGATCGGCTACGTCGGCGGCGCCGGATCGTGCTCGGGCTGCGGCGAGGCGACCTCGCTTCGGATGCTCGTCGCGGCGACCCGCCAGCTCCATGGTCCGGAGTCAATGGCGATCGTGGCCGCCACCGGCTGCAACACGGTCTACGGCAGCACCTATCCGTACAACCCGTACCTCATCCCGTGGACCAATTCCCTGTTCGAGAACGCGCCGGCCGTCGCCCTCGGGATTCGCGGCGCCTGGGACCAGGACGGCCACCAGGACCGGCGGCTGTGGGTGGTCGGGGGGGACGGGGCGATGTACGACATCGGCTTCCAGGCCCTGTCAAGGATGGTCGCCTCGGGTGAGGACATCAAGGTCCTCGTGCTCGATACCCAGGTCTACTCGAACACCGGCGGCCAGGCATCGACCGCCTCGTTCGGGGGCCAGGTGACCAAGCTGTCGGCGTTCGGATCGGCCGTTCACGGCCGGCCGGAGCAGCGCAAGGAGCTCGGCCGGATCATCGCCGCCCACGGCAACGCCTATGTTGCCCAGACGACCCCGGCCCATGTGAACCACTTCTACCGGGCGATCAGCGAGGCGAATGCCTATCCCGGCCCGGCCGTCGTCGTCGCCTATTCCGCCTGCCAGCCCGAGCACGGCATCGCCGACGACGCGTCGACCGCGCAGGCCAAGCTGGCGGTCGACTCACGCGCCTTCCCGCTCTTCACCTACGATCCTCGCCGGGGCGAGCGGCTGTCCGAGCGCTGGTCGCTTCAGGGCAACCCGGCCCTGCGTGAGGACTGGGTGTCGCAGCCGGATGGGAACCGGCTCGACTTCCTGGCGTTCGCCCGGACGGAGGGCCGCTTTGCCGGCCACTTCGGTCCCGACGGAACGCCGAGCGCGGAGATCCTGGCGACGCAGGACGACCGGCTCGCGAACTGGCACACCCTCCAGGAGCTCGCCGGCCTGCGTTGATCGGGCGGCCTGGCGAAGGCGCAACGAGCGCGCCGCGTCCCCGGGCGACTTCGTTCTGGCCGGACCGTCGTTCTGCCCCGGACTTCGTTCCTGCCGGACCTCGTTCTGGCCGGACTTCGTTCTGGCCGGACCGTCGTTCTGCCCCGGACTTCGTTCAATTGTCGGCGGCAGAGGCCGTACGGTCGACTCGGAGCGATCCCGGGCTCGAATCGGGCCGGGACGCGGCCAGGTCACGCACGAGACCACCCGCGATGGACCCGATCGAGCCGTCCGGCGAGGGGGCAACTAGCCGTTGTGGGGGCGGTCTCAGTCGGTCATCGCAACGATCTTGGCGAGCGCCTCGGATGGTTTCATCCAACCGAGCGTTTGTCGAGGCCGGCCGTTGAGCTCGCGGGCGACGTCGTCGAGATGCTCCTGGCTGTGGACCGAGAGGTCGGTGCCCTTGGGGAAGTACTGGCGCAGCAGGCCGTTGGTGTTCTCGTTGCTGCCCCGCTGCCAAGGGCTGTGGGGATCGCAGAAATAGACCGGCAGGCCGGTCTCGACCGTGAACGCGGCGTGCTGGGCCATCTCCCGGCCGCGGTCCCAGGTGAGGCTCCGGCGGAGCTGCTCGGGCAGGCGCACGATCTGGCTGGCGAGCGCTGCGCGGACCTGGTGCGCCAGGTGGCCCTCGGGCAGGGCGAAGAGGATGACGAAGCGGGTCTGGCGCTCGACGAGGGTGCCGATCGCGCTGCGGTTGTGGGTGCCCGCGATCAGGTCGCCTTCCCAGTGGCCGGGGACGGCGCGATCGTCGGCCTCGGCCGGCCGTTCGCTGAGCAGGATCATGTCGCGCATCGAGCCAACCGGGCGGAAATGGCCGAGTGGCCGGCGGCGGGTCTGGCCCCGGCGCAGGCAGCGGGTCAGCTCGGCCCGCAGGGCGCCCCGGCCCTGGACGAAGAGCGATTGATAGATCGTCTCGTGGGACACCCACCGCTCCGGCTCGTTGGGGTGATCGTGACGCAGGCGAGCTGCCACCTGCTGGGGCGACCAGCGTGCGGCCAGGAGCCGCTCGACGGCGTGGCGCAGGCGCGGATCGCGGGCGAGCTTGGTGGACCTCGGTCGGCGGACCCGCCGCGCCGCCCGGGCCTCCCCAAGGTACGCCCGATAGCGCCGCCGGCCGCCATTGGCCCCGACCTCGCGCGAGACGCTCGAGGCTGCCCGGCCCAGGCGGGTCGCGATGTGGCGGAACAATTCGCCGGCCCGCAGGCCGCGGCTGATCTCCTCACGCTCGGCCACCGAGAGGCGCAACGCCGAGCGGCTCATCGGTCGCGGTGGGATCCCACCTGAACGACGCAGGACCCGTTGCACGGTGCGCCTCGTGCGGTCCATGACCGCGGCCACTGACGTGATCGTCTCGCCGGACGCCACCCGCCGGCGGATCTCGAGCTCGACTGCCCGGGTCACCCTCTCATTGCCAGGTTTCCCACTCACCCTGCCACCTCCTCGACGCCAGTTCAGCCGTGGTTGGCTCGTCGAGGATGATGCGTTGATGGCTTGAGCCCGCAGGGTCCCCCGGCGACATTCCGACCAAGTCGGGTCTTCGGCCACGTCGGGTCTTCGGCCACGTTGGGTGTTCGAACGGCGGAGCTGACTTCAGCGCCGATCAGACGATCAGTGCGTGAAGGCGCTCCAGAACGTCGCCGGTGCTGACCGGTCCGGCCGGCTCGACATCGACCAGCCGGTCGGGACGCCGATAGAGCGTCACGTACTCGCGCTCGAGGTCGAGGCGGGTCGAGCTCGGTCCCATGATCAGGACCCGCTCGCGATCGCCGATCGCGCTGACCACGTGGGCCAGGTACGTCGTTTCGGGCCCCGTCTCCCGGCGGATCTCCACCACGGACTCCAGACCGCTGCCCGTGGTCCGGGCCACGATCGCCTCTCGGCCATTGATCCAGATCACGGCACCCGACGGACGGTCGAGCTTCGTGGCCGGCGTTGCTGACTGCAGTGCGGGCATCTCCAGTACCTCCTCGATCGAGGGTAGGCTGCTCGGGCGGCGCCCGGCCCTGCCGTTCGGCCCGACTCCGCGGTCGATTGGTCGCAACCTGCCGACGATCGGGACGGACCGCACGTGGCGAACGGGCCAGGCGGCACTGTCGTTTCTGCCGGGCAATCGGCAACCTGAGCGTGGAGGTGCCCGATGGGACGTCAATTCATTGCGCTGGTCGGCCTGGTCGCTCTCGTCGCCGGCGCGTGTGGCGGATCGCCGGCCAGCGCCAGTCCGATTCCGACCGCGAGCCCAACGGTGGTCGCGAGCCCGTCGCCAACGACCAGCCTTTCGCCCACGGCCAGCCCATCCGCAGTGGCGAGCCCGTCACCGTCAACCAGCTCGTCACCAGTGGCCGAGCCGACCGACAACCTCGGACCGTTCAGCTGCTCGCTGCCGCTGACCCTGGCCGGAACGGCCTCGGGACCGACCCAGGCCCGGCCGACGGCTGTCCGGGTCGGCAGCCACGCCGGCTATGACCGGATCGTGTTCGAGTACGCCGACCGGACGATCCCGTCGGTCGAGATCAGCGTGGTCAGCCCACCCTTCCGGCTCGACCCGAGCGATCTGCCGATGACCGTGGCCGGATCGTCGTTCCTGCGGATCAAGCTCGACGGCGTGCAGGTCGGCTACGCCGGAACGACAGACTTCGCGGCCGGTTATCCCGAGCTCGTGGAGCTGTCCCGGCAGGGCGACTACGAGGCGATCCAGTCCTGGATCGTCGGGTTGAACAAGGCCGGCTGCGTTCGCCTGTTCGTGCTCACCGCGCCACAACGGATCGTGATCGACATCCAGAGCTGAGGGCCGGGCGGGCACCGAATCCCCGTCCCAACGCGACCCTCAGCCGCTACAGTCCGCCCATGGTTCCCGCTCCGGACCAGCCTGCCCGCGTCGAGCGTCGGATCGTCACGGTGCTGTTCGCCGACCTGGTCGGCTTCACGCCGCTCTCCGAACGGCTGGATCCGGAGGACGTCGGGACGATCCAGGACGCCTATTTCGGGGCGGTCGCCGCCACGATCGAACGTTACGGTGGGCAGGTCGAGAAGTACATCGGCGACGCCGCGATGGCCGTCTTCGGGTTGCCGCGGACGCGCGACGACGATGCCGAACGGGCCGTTCGAGCCGGTCTCGCCCTGATCCTCGCCGTCGACGCGGTCGCCCGACGGCTCGGGCTCGAGACCGGCCACCTGCAGATCCGGGTCGGCGTCAACACCGGCGAGGTCGCAGCCACGGAGGTCGGGGCGGCGGGCGCGGCCCCGAACGAGGGGCGGGTCACCGGCGATGCCGTCAACACGGCGGCCCGGCTGCAGGCCGAGGCCCCGCCGGGCCGGGTGCTGATCGGCGAGACCACCGCCCTCGCGGTGGCCGAGGCGATCGAGCTCGAGCCAGCCGCGCCGGTGACGCTCAAGGGCAAGACGGCGCCGATCCGGGCCAGCCTCGCCGCGGGCATTCGCCCGGAGCGCTCCCGCGACACCGCCATGGGCAACCTTCGGGCAGCCCTTGTCGGGCGCGCGGACGACCTTGTCCGGCTCGATCGGTTCGTGGCGGCCGCGCGGGCGGGAGATCGCCTCAGGGTCCTCCTCGTCGCCCCGCCCGGGGTGGGCAAGACCCGGCTCGTCCAGGAGCTCACATCCCGGCTGGACGGCGTTCACCTCCTGCGAGCCCGCCTTCGGGCTGACGCCCTCTCGCCGTTCGACGCGATCGTCCAGCTCCTCGGCGACGCGGCATCGGTCGGGCCGGGCGACCGTTCGCGCCTGCTCGGCGTGCTCGACCAGGCGGGCGTGCCGCCGGCTCGAGCCGAGGTCATCGCCGAGGACGTGCTCCACCTCGTTGCCCCGGCCGCCGGGCAGCCCGTCCGTCGGTCCGATCGGGCCGCGCTGTTCGACGCCTGGACGGCGGCCCTCGACGCCCTCGCGACCGGCAAACCGGCCGCGTGGCTGATCGAAGACCTCCATTGGGCGGACCCGGACCTGCTGCGCTTCCTGGATGCCGCGAACGACCGGCCCAGCGCGCATGGGCGGCTGATCCTCGCCACCGGGCGGCCGGCGCTGCTCGAGCGAATCGCTGCATCGGGGACGGCCGAATCCGGGCCGGGCTGGACCGTCGTCGAGCTCGGCACCCTCGGTTCCGGGAGCGCCGGGGAGCTGGTCACGTCGCTCGTCGGGCACACCCTGCCGGCGAGCCTCGTCGTACGGATTGCCGAACGGTCCGACGGCAATCCCCTGTTCATCGAGGAGCTGCTGCGCACCTGGATCAGCGTCGGCACGCTGGTGCCGGCAACATCCGGGACGAGCGCCGGTGCCTGGCGCCTGGCGGTTCCGGCCGAGGACGTCGCCCTCCCGCCGACCGTCCAGGCGATCTACGCCGCTCAGCTCGACGACCTGCCGGTCGGCGCACGCCAGGCCGTACGGCGAGCCTCCGTCGCCGGGCGGCGCTTCCCGACGGCCGCCCTCGATCCGCTCGACGTGCCCGATGTGGCTGCGTCGCTGGCGACCCTCGAACGGCGCGGCCTGATCGGCAATCCCGAAGTCGATCCGATCACGGGCCCCGGGTACGCCTACCGCCACGCACTGCTGCGCGACGCCGGCTACGCGAGCCTGTCCCGGGCCGAGCGGGCCCGGCTCCACGTGCGCCTCGCCCGATGGCTCGAGCGGACCGCGGGCGAGCGGAGCCTCGAGGTGGCAGAGCTGATCGGCAACCACTTCGCCCTGGCTCTCGAGAGCACCCCGCTCCTGGCGATCGAGGTCGGCGAGGGCGTCGATCGAGCGATGGCCGCAGCGCTGGCCGGACGCTGGCTCGAACGGGCCGGCGACCTGGCCAGCCTGCGCACCGCCCACGCGGCCGCCCGCACCCTGTACGCCCGGTCGGTCGACCTGTCGGCCGGCGAACCGGCGCTGGTCGTCGCCCGGCGCCTCAGCCGGCTCGGGGAGGCAACTGCGCGAGTGGCGGATCTCGAGGACGCGGCCTCGGCCTTCGAACGCTCGGCCGACCGGTATCGCGGCCTTGCGGCCGACGAGGCGGAGCCGGCGACCGTCCGGACCGAAGCCCGGCGCGGGCATGCGCGGGCGGCCGCCGCCCGGAGCTCGCTGCGCTACGAGCAGATGCGCTTCGCCGAGGCTCGGTCGATTGCCGAAGCCGCGCTCAGGCTCACCGGCGAGGACGATCCGCAGGCTGCGATCCCACTCCGGATCGCCCGGCTGAACGCGCTCGAGGGCCTGACCAACGACTACCTCGCGCTGTACGCCGAGTCGCGCGAGGTCGTCCGGGTCGCCGAGGCCAGCGCCGACCCGGACCTGGCCTTCGCGGCTCGACGGGTCGAGCTCGGGCTGGGCCATGCCGCCGGCGTGACGGCGCCGGACGACTGGCTCGAATTCGCGTCGGTCGCCGCCGGGCGCGAACGCTGGGAGGCAGCCGTCGGCGCAATGGTCAACGCTGCTGCCCTGATCGGGTCGGGCGATCGGGACCGGGTCCGCGCCCTGGCCGGTCAGGCCGAGGCAATCGCCGAGGCGCGTGGCCTGACCGAGCGGCTCGCCTGGATCCACCAGGCACGTTGTGAGCTCGAGCTCGAATTCGGGTGACTGGGAGCTGGCCGGCTCGGAGGGAATCCGGGCCGTCGACCTGGCGGATGCGAAGGGCTACGACCGGGTTGCGGTCCGAACCTGGTTCGCCCTGATCCCGATCGCCGAGGCTCGCCATGACACGCCGCTCCTGGCCCGGGCGGCGGACTGGTTCGCGTCGCGCCGCGGCACGTTCCCGACGAGCCCGTACGGCAACGTGATGCGGGCGGCCGTCGACCTGCGCCTCGCCGGGCAGGGCCTCGCCCCGGCCCCGGAGCTCGAGCCCCGGACCCTGATCGAGGATCTTGGCCTGGCCGAGACCGCACCCAGCTGGCTCGCCGCGGTCGAGCGGATCGTCGGTGGCTGGCTCGATCGGGATCTGCGCGGGGTTGCAGCCGAGGCGATCGAGCGCTACCGGACGGTGGAAGCTGGACCGATCCCGGGGCTGCTTGCAGCGTCCCGCTCGCTCGTGGCCGCGATGGCGGCCGGCCGAGCCGGCCAGCCGGCGGAGGCGACGCAGGCTGCCCGGACCGCCGTCTCGCAGGCCAGGGCGGCGCACGCCCCGTGGTGGACGCTGCGTTCGCTGCGCCTCCTCGATGAAGCCGGAGCGGCCTCGGCCGACGACCGGCGCGAGCTCGCGGCGATCGAGCGCGGGCTCATTCCCGCAGCCAGAGCGAGACCGAACGCGGCTCGACCGCGGCGCTGACGGTCGCGAGGATCTCGGATCGGAGCGCCTCGAGATCGACCTCGTCGCGGCGGCGCCCGGCAAACGCGGCGACCGTCCGCTCGGCGTCGCAGCGGCTCCGGTTGAGGCGCCGGTCGACGATCCGCTCGACCCGCCGGCGGATCGGGCCCAGCTGGTCGAGTGGTGAACGGCGCCGAGGCCGGCGTCGAATTACGCTTACACTTCGGCGTCCGGGTCTCGCCCATCGCGCGCCTGTAGCTCAGTGGATAGAGCGTCGGCCTCCGGAGCCGAAGGTCGCAGGTTCGAATCCTGTCGGGCGCGCTCATGTCTTGAGTCGCGACATAGGCGACACATGAGCCGCGACATGCGTGACATGTGATCAGCCGGTCGCATGAGACCCCGGCCATCGGCCGGGGTCTCGTCGTTGGTTGCGCCAGTACGGTCGATCAGGCTCGATCCGATGGCTCGAGAGGATCTCGCCGGTGTCAAGGGCGACGACCGTGACCTCCTGCTCGTCGACGATGGCCAGGACCCGCCGACGGGCGAAAGCCGCGCCGATGTTGAGGTGATAGAGGCGGCCGGCCCGGCGCAGGGTGATGGCGCCCTTGCTGTCGGTGACGTCGTAGCGGAGGCGGAAGTGGCCCCGTCCGCCGGAGCCGGCGGGCAATGCCCGCGGTGTCGCCCGGTACGCCTCGCCGGGCGTCACCCGCCCGATCGCCCGATGCGGCCGCTGCTCGTTGTAGGCGAGGCGGAAGGCGTCGAGCTGGGCCTGCAGCGAGGTGCGGTCCCGCGCTGCCGGCTGCTGCCCGAGCCAGCGCTTGAGGGTCTGGTGGAAGCGCTCGATCTTGCCCTGGGTCTGGGGATGGCCAGGCGCACCGTTCTTCTGGCGGATGCCGAGGTAGGCGAGCAGGTACTCGAAGCTGTTGCGGCCCCCGGTGAACCGGGATGTATAGACCGCGCCGTTGTCGGTGAGCGTGGCGGCAGGCCAGCCGTGCTCGTCGCCAGCAGCGGTGAACGTGGCCACCACGTCGTCGCCGGCGACCCGCCGGAAGACGGTGCAGCCGAGCAGGTAGCGCGAGTGGTCGTCGAGCCAGGAGCAGATCTCGACCTCGCTCCCGTCGGCCAGGCGCCAGTGGGTGAAGTCGGACTGCCAGACCTCGTTGGGCGCGCCGGCCTCGAACCGGATCCACGAGCTGCGCGGGCGCTTGCGCGGCTCGGGCACGATGAGGCCGGCGGCGTGGAGGACGCGCCGAATGGTCGAGGTCGACGGGACGGGCAGGCCCTCGCGCTCGAGGTGCCAGGCGATCGTGACCGGTCCCGCGTCGAGGCCCCGGGCGGTGAGCTCGAGACGCAGGGCGACGATCCGCGCGCACACCACGTCGGGCGTCCGGCCCGGACTGCTGCGCGGCCGACGCGACCGCGGCTCGACAGCCTCCATGCCGTCGTCCCGGTACCGGCGCAAGAGCCGGTGCAAGTGCCCGCGGCTGATCCTGTACTCGGCTGCTGCCGCGGTGACGGACAACTGCGCTGAGACGACCTTAAGGATGGCCACCCGATGCTTCGACATGGGCGCCACTGTCACCCATGTCCCGACTCACCAGTCGCCTATCAGGTGTCACCTATGTCCTGGAGTCAGACACTGTCGGGCGCGCTCTAATTCAACCTTTTCGGGGAGGACGAGGGCGAACCCGTGGGCGTACGCCGCGGGCGTGAGCCTGGGCGCTGACGATCGTCGGTCCCGACACGGTGATCCGGTCGTAGATCGCAGGGCCTCGGCGCGCCCAAGCTCGAACCGGACCCGACCGGCGAGCCCGGCCGGTTCACTGGGCGCGGCGGCGAGTGCGGCCGGGCGAACTCCAGGTGCCGCTCCACGGGATCCATGCCGACGACACTGAACCCGAAGCGCTGGGCGAGCCCCATGCTGCGGCGACCCCCTCCGCAGCCCACGTCAACGGCCACCGACCCGGCCGGCAGCGCGAAGCCGCGCACGATGTCGTTGGAGGTCAGGCTCACGCGGCGCCAAACTGACATCGAGCTTCGCCAGGAATTGCTCCTCGATGCGCGGTTAGTGGTCGTAGAAGGCCTCGAGCCAGTTAGCCTGCACGAACCCCTCCTCGATGACGTCCGAGAGAACCGCCGGGCCAGCGCCTGGCTCGGCCACGGCAACCCCACACGATCTGGCCATGGTGCCGGTCCGATCCGCTTGCCTGTGGGGTAGAGCCGCCGCTAGGCTCTCGTACATGCGCGTAACCATGCACCTGCGGGCGCTCTCGACCTCCGAGGGCGGACGTCGTGGACCGATCCTTACGGGCTACCGGCCGCTCTGGGATCTCGAAGGCGACGCAAGGAACGGCGATGTGCACTGGCACGACGGGGAAATCGTGGCGTTGCTCACGGTCCGAGCTCGAACCCGGGCGGAGACGCGGATGCGGTCGTCGTAGCCCTTCTTACCTCGACACGCCGCTACCGGATATGTGGCGCAATAGCGGAGGCTTGGGGTACTCACCACTGGTCTGCCCCAGCGATGAAGGAGTCCGAGGCGGAGACGCACTGGCTCGACGAGGACGGCAACCCGACGGAGGCTGCCGTCGTCCGGTCCTTGGCCGCCCAGTCGTCGCCCACAGCACGGCGGTGATCTCAGCGGGATGCGGCGGGCTCTCGGGAGTACTCGAACGCGACCTGGGTCGGTGGTGGGCCTCGCTGTGCGGATCGCGAACACGTCGGTCGTCGACGGCATGGCCGCTGAGGTTGCGCTCGGTGCGCGCTCTGCCGCCCGAGGTCGGACACCCGAAGATCCTCGGGGTGGGCACGATCGAGGGTCATGACTGGATCGTGACCGAGGAGGTTCGAGGCCAGAACCTGCACGAGGCGTGGCCCACGCTGACACCCAAGGAGCGGCGACGAGCGATCCGCCAGCTGTGGGCGCGCGCCGGGTCGTGCACGACGCCACGCCCGTCGCTCCGTCTGCCTCGTCGGATCGCACGCGGGCTTCATACCGGCAACAGCTGACGACGCGACGGCGGCAGCCGATCGCGGTGCCAGCGCTGCGTTGGGTCTGGCGGACGTGCGGCGGTCGCGGTTCCACGAGATCATCGGCGACTACTACCGAGCTCGCGCCCGTCGTCGAGCAGGTCGTCAACCACGGCGACCTCGCGCTCATGAACGCGCTATGGGACGGCGAGGTGGTCGCCCTCCTCGACTTCGAGTTCGCCGTGCTGGGCCCGGTCGAGATCGACCTGTGCCGGCTGGTGTGCGACGCCCTCGTATCCGAGCGATGGGCAGCGGTCCGACACCGGACGCCGGCGCTGCCGCGTTCATTCACCTGGACGCCCGAAATGTTGCGAGGGGGCCGCTCGGGGCTTCGCAGTCCACGGCGGGTGACGGTGCGGACTGCGACGCGCGCCAGTCCATCCTGCTGCGCCTCCTTTCGCACAACGCATGCCGCGCGGCGGCTCTGCCAGACGCTCGGCATCAGCAGGCCTTTCCCAGATCGACCTGTCGCCTGCCAGGACCACCCTCTCCGATAGCCGGCGCTCAATCATCGCCAACAACGAGGATTGTCGGAGATGCCCGGGCAGCGCGAGTGCCAGGCCGTGGGCGTGCGCCGACCGCGTCAGCCTGTAGCTCGAGATTCCGAAGATGGCGAGCAGGACGGCCGCGATGGTCTGGATCATCAGGCGCTCTGCCGAGGCGACGCGAACAACGCCACGCCCGCGAGCACGACGGCGATCCCGGTGACCACCCCAAAGATCACGACCGGCACGGGCTCGATCGGTGACGCCCGCCGCGGCATCCACGGCGAAGATCGCAAGGACCGACAGCCCCATCAGCACGGTGAAGCCGAGCGCTACCAGCGCGGCCGCCGGGCCTCTTCGGTCGCCCCGGATCAGCCACGTGCCGGCAACGGCGAGCAGCGGAAGCGCGAAGGCAAGGTCGAGCGACGTAGACCGCGTTCGTCGGCAGGTTCAGATCGCTGACGGACACCGGCAAGGTGCCGGTCGTGATCGCCATGATGATCTGGCCGAGCCAGGTCAGGGCGAACAGGACGACCACCACGTTGAGGAAACCGCCAGCTGTACGGCGTGGCAGCCAAATCTCGGTTGCGCCGTCGACCGTCGGCCGGGTCGAGGCCGAAGACGGCGAGCAGACCGACCAGGTCGCGAGTCCGAGGATCGCGATGTGGACCGGCGTCAGTGGGTTGATGACTCCGAGAACGCGTAGATCGCGTAGGAGTACGCCAGGTAGCCTAGGGCACCGATCGCGATGAGGCGCCCCTTCGCCGACCCGGATCGAGCCTGCCACAGACTCAGTCCGAGCACGGGGACCGCGGCGGCCAAGGTCACGAGATCGGCGGCTCGCGCTCGCGGACCATCTCGGGCGTGTCCCGATACAGGCCCGTGGCCACGAGGCCAACGGTCGCGGCGATCGCGGCGAGCAGAAGGGCGCCGACGGCGAGGCCGTCTGCGGCCCTGAGTCTCGGCGTCATGTCCGGCCTTGGTCGCTGACCGCTCGCCGCGGCGCGATGCCCGGCACGCCTCTCGTGTTTCCGGATCCGAAGGGCCGTCACCATTCCCGGCCAGACGGGATCCGGCATCCCCGATCCCCGAGTCGTGCGTGTTCCTGGACGATCGCCTTCATCGGGTCCTTCAGACGTTGCAGCGCTCGGTTAATGCAGAGCTGACTCTACGCTGCAAGTGGACACCACCCACCGATCTTGACGGCTCCCAGGCCGCCATGGGACGCCCCGGTGAAGTCACCCGGGCTCGAGACCGAGCACCACGAGCCACCCGGTCTCGGCCCTGCGCTGCTTCGGGATCAGCCGCGCCGGCGGAACCACAGGAGCGCGGCGATGTAGCCGAGGCCGCCAGCTGCGATCACGACGGCGAAGTCGTTGCCGCTCTCACCCTGCGCTATGGACCAGATGAAGCCGACGACGGCGACGAGGAGGGCAACCGTCCCGGCGACGGCCGTGGCATGGATGCTGAAGGTGGCGAGCCGCTCGTCGACCGGACGGCCCCCGAGGATGCCGAGGGTTTCGATCCGGCCGCCGAAGACCGCGATGACCGTGCTGTAGACCGCCATGACCGCGAACATCGCGAGCCCGGTCTCGGGTTCGCCCTCGATGGCCGATGCGGCGAAGAAGAGCACTCCCAGCAACAGGCCGAATGCCGGCATGCCCCACCTACCGCGCATCGTCGTCTCCATGGAACAGTTCCTCCACCGGTTTGCCGAAGAAGCGTGCCAGCGTGATGGCCAGCGGCAATGACGGGAGATAGCGGCCGGTCTCGATGGCGTTGACGGTCTGGCGCGACACCTTCAGCGCCTTCGCGAGGTCCTCCTGTCGGAGGCCCCTCGCCGTCCTGCAGCTCCCGCACGTCGTTCCGCATGGATGGAAAGGTAGCTTGACATCGCGAGGCGTGTCAAGGCCCTTCTACGCCAAGCACGGCGGCCGACAGCGGCCGGGGTGCTGGCGCTGAGGCAGGCCGTAGTCGTCCGTCGGCGCTCCGCCACCTCCCGGTTCCGGCAGCCGTGGCGCGAGGATCCACACCAGCTGTGCAGTGTTCGAAGCCCCAACTTTGGACCGCGCGTTCGCCAGGTGGTGCTTGACGGTCGAGCGCGACAGGCCGAGGCGGTGGGCGGCGGCCTTCTCCGACCCGGGCAACCAGGAGGGCTTCGACCACCCGGATTTCGCGCTCCGTCGCGCGAGCCCGAGCCCGTTCTCTCACGCCAGTCGGCCTCGGCCGCGGCCGGCCACTCGTCCCGGCCCTCGATCGGGATCTCTGTAGGTCGCTAACGCGCACCCAACACCTGTCGGGCGCGCCATAACAGCCTCTGGCAGCGCGAGCGCCAATCCGTGTCGGTACGCAGCCGGTGTGAGGCGCAGGCCGACGAAGCGTGGCCCCTCGATGACGATCCGCTCGTAGACAGCGTGGATCACGTCGGACTTCTCCTCTGCTAGGTCAGTCTTCTGCCAGGTCTCCGCGAGGGCGTCAGCCACTCGACTGCGCGGCGCGCCGCGCCCCGACGATCTCCAGCTCGCCCGCCCGCGAGCTACGTGTAGAGCGTGCCGTCCTGGCAGAAGCACAGTTCGTTGCCCCACGGATCGACCACGTAGAAGGATCGCTCTCCCCATGGGCGAGCGATCACGTCGCCGGCCGGCTCGCCATGCACCTCATAGGGGGCGAGCACTCCGAGCTGTCCGGCGTGGGCGTGGACAGCATCGACGTCGTCGACGGCGAACGAAAGCGACTTCGGCCCAGGCGTCGGTGGCATGCCCACCTGAGCGACGTCGACCACGGCGACGATCACGCCACCGCCGGACTCGAGACTCGGGACGACGAGCCAACCCTCAGCGCGTTCGACCGGCTTCTCAGCCCTTGACCACGCCGATCGGGTGCAGCTTCTTCGTCGGCCGCACCAGGTCAGCCGATGCGGCCATCACCTCGTCAATGTCCTTGTAGGCGATCGCCGACTCATCGATCACGTCGCGATCGTTCGGCGTCAGGAGCTGAACCCCAGCCGCAGTCATCTGGTCCCGCATCGCTTCGACGGTTGTCATCCGCCGGGTCTCGCCCCGGCTCCGCGCCCGCCCTGCGCCGTGCTGGCACGTCTCGAAGCTGTCCGGGTTGCCGAGGCCGACTCCCACATAGCTCGCCGTCCCCATCGACCCGGGAATCAGCACGACGTCGTCGATAGCGGCCCGGACGGCGCCCTTGCGGTGGACGATGCCGCTGTGCCCGAAGTGGCGCTCCCAGGTCGCGTAGTTGTGGTGGATGTCGACCACCTCTCTGGGCTCGACGGACAGGACCTCTGCGATCGCGGCCGAGGTGGCCCTGGCCATTCGCCGGCGGTTCTCCCTCGCCCAGGCCATCGCGACTTCCATGTCGTTGAAGTAACCGTGGGCCTCGTCAGTCTCCCAGGGCAGGTACGCCAACTCCTTGTCTGGCAACTGGAAATGCCAGTGCTCGTTGAGCCCGAGGGCGACCCGGTGCCAGTGATCGCAGATCTTCTTGCCGACCGACCGACTGCCGGAGTGGAGCATGAAGAACAGGCCGCCGGTCTCGTCGGCCTGGAGCTCGAGGAAGTGGTTGCCGCCACCGAGCGACCCCAGCTGGATCTCGGCATCCGCGATCGCCTTCTCCGCGACGGCCGAGATCGGGCGGTCAATTCCTTCGAACGCCCCCTGCGACGTGGCATGCTGGGCGCGTGGGCCATTGCCGACCGGCACGCGAGCGCGGATCCCCTGGAGGATGGCCGAGACGCTGTTGGTGCCGAGAGCCTGGCGGGGGAGACCGACCTCGAGCAGCTGGACGCCACAGCCGATATCCACGCCAACGGCATACGGGACAACCGCATTGTCGGCGAACAGCACGCCCCCGATCGGCATCCCGTAGCCCGGATGGGCGTCCGGCATCAGGGCGATGTGATGGAGCGCGAACGGCAGGTTCGAGAGGTTCTCGGCCTGCTGCCAGGCCGACGTGTCGATCACCGTCGCCCAACTCTTGACCGGGATCCGCCCGCTCGTCCGGACCTCGTGCACTGTCACCCTTCCGCTCTCCTCCAGGGCAGCCTCGTGGGTGCCGGCCGTGGCATCGTCGCGTGCACCACCCAGGGTGCCGGTTCCCCGACCATCACATCGCGAAGAAGCCATTCGGCTCTGGCGCAAACATGCCTCGGGACTATGTTGGCGTCGATGAACCCGATCGGCGGCCGAACCCGCGCGACCTCGCTCGAGTCACGTCCTCCACCAGGCGCTCGACGAGCTGTTCGTGATGATGACTCGGTCGGTTCGAGCCTGTGGGCTCTCCCGGCCGGCGGGGTATTTGCGGCCCTCGGTACGCGGTCGGGCGGGCTGAGCGCGGAGGAGGTATCTGCCCGGCGTTCACGCTACGGACCGAACGAGATCCCGGCTGCCCGGGAGCGACCGATCGTCCTGCGGTTCCTCGACGAGCTGATCCATGTCATGGCCGTCCTGCTGTGGGTCGCCGGCGGCCTGGCGTTCGTGGCGGGCCAATCCCAGCTCGGGTGGGCGATCTGGGCTGTCGTCCTCATCAACGGCGCCTTCAGCTTCTGGCAGGAGTACCGGGCAGAGCGAGCCCTCGCCGAGCTCCGCCGGCTGCTCCCGGTGAAGGTGGGAGTCATGCGCGACGGACACCTCTGCGAGATCCCGGCTCGTGACCTCGTCCCGGGCGATGTCATCCGGCTCGAGGAGGGTGACCGAATTGCCGCCGATTGCAGGCTTGTCTCGGCGACGCAGCTCTCGATCGATCGATCGACGCTGACCGGGGAGTCGAGCCCCGTGGCCAGGACAGCGGACCCGATGCCGGGTCCCGCCGGCAGCCCGGTCGACGTGCCGAACCTCGCCTTGGCAGGCACCACGGTGTCGAGCGGGCGCGCCATCGCCGTCGCCTACGCGACGGGACCAGAGACCGAGTTCGGGCGTGTCGCGCATCTCACGGAGACCGTCCGGCGCGAGCCGAGCACGCTCGAGGTCGAGGTTGCGCGGACCGCCCGGGTCATCTCCATCCTCGCGCTGAGCATCGGGTTCGCGGTCTTCGTCCTGGCCACGCTCTTCGTCGGGATCGGCTGGCCGGCGGCGTTCGTGTTCGCGATCGGGATCGTCGTCGCCAACGTTCCGGAAGGCCTCCTCCCGACTGTCACGCTGGCGCTCGCGATCGGGGTTCAACGGATGGCCCGTCACAACGCCCTGGTCCGTCGGTTGTCCGCTGTGGAAACCCTGAGCGCCGCCACGGTCATCTGCACGGACAAGACCGGCACCCTGACGAAGAACGAGATGACGGTCACCCGCCTGTGGACGAGCCCCGTGGCGACCGATCTGATCCCGGGCGCCCGGTACGGACCGGCAGATGACGTCGGCATCCCCGGCTCGATCGAGCGCCGGCGGTCCCTGCTGATGCTGCTTGGTGCGGCCACGCTCTGTTCGAACGCGCACCTCACCGAGGTCGCCGGGCGGGTGCGCGTCCTGGGCGACCCGACCGAGGGTGCGCTGATCACCGCCGCCGGGCGAGCGGGTCTCACTCCGGAAGCCCTCGAAGCCGCTGCGCCACGAGAGCGCGAGATCCCGTTCGACTCCCGCCGCAAGCTGATGACGGTGGTGCTGCGCTGGCGGCTGGCCGACCTCTGGCATATCGATGCGCCCTACCTGTCGATCACGAAGGGCGCGCTGTCCGAGCTCCTCGGACGCTGCACGGCAGTCGTCGGCGAGGGCGCGATCCGGCCGCTGACGGACGCCGACCGGGCCCGCATCCAGAAGGCCCACGACCGACTCGCTGCTGACGGGCTGCGGATCATCGCGGTCGCCTATCGAGAGGGGGGTCACGACCTCGTCCGCGCTCCCGTCGCCGAGCTGGAGGCAAACCTGACGTTCCTCGGCTTCCTGGCGATGTGGGACCCACCACGCGACGAGGTGCGCGAGGCGATCGCGGCCTGCACCCGGGCGGGGATCCGGGTCACGATGATCACCGGTGACGACGGGCGAACGGCCGAAGCCATCGGCCGGCGGATCGGCCTGGTCGGACGACACAGCAAGGTCGTCGAGGGCCTGCAGCTCGATCGGATGTCCGCGCTCGAGCTCGATGAGCTTCTGCGGGGCGCGGAGCCGGTGATCTTCGCGCGCGTCTCGCCCGAGCACAAGCTGCGCATCGTCCAGGCCTACCAGGAGCTCGGCAACGTCGTCGGTGTCACCGGCGATGGGGTCAACGACGCACCTGCCCTGCGCGCGGCGAATATCGGCATCGCGATGGGCCTCACGGGCACCGACGTCGCCCGAGAGACCGCCGACGTCGTCCTCCTCGACGACAACTTTGCGACGATCGTGGCCGCCGTCGAGCAGAGCCGGGCGATCTACCGGAACCTCCGGAAGTTCTTCCCGTACGTTCTCGCCTCGAACGTCCCGGAGCTCGTGCCGTTCGTGGCGATGCTCGTCGGCGGGATCCCGGCCGCCCTCACGGTCATGCAGATCCTGGCGGTCGACCTCGGGACCGATCTTGCCCCGGCCCTCGCGCTGGGGGCGGAGCCGCCGGAGCCCCACCTGATGGACGAGCCACCGCGTTCTCGCGACCGACGGCTCCTCGACCGCCATCTGCTTGGCCGGTCGTACGGGTTCCTCGGACTGGTGGAGGCGGGGTTGAGCATGGCCGCCTTCCTTGCCGTCTGGTTCGCACACGGGTTCGACATCGCCGGGATCCGGGCTGCGCTCGAGCCGATCCTCCACGGCACCGCGGATCCCGACACCGTCGTCGTCTATCGCGAAGCCACGACGGCCACGCTGTGGACGGTCGTTGCCTGCCAGGTGGGCAACGTCTTCGCCTGTCGCTCTGAGCGGCTGTCGGCGTTCGCGCGACGGGGAACTGCCAACCCCTTGCTTCGGATCGCCCTGGCGGTGGAGGTTGCCATCATCCTCGCCGTCGTCTTCCTTCCGCCGCTCCAGACGGTCTTTGGGACCTTGCCACCCAGCCCCGCAATCTTGTTGGTGGCGGCGGTCGGGGCTCCCACGCTCCTGCTCGGGCTCGAGGAGGCGCGGAAGTGGCTCGCCAGATCGACCATCGCGCAGGCGACGAAGACCAGGTCGAGAACGTAGAAGCCACCGAGGACGACGCCCGGGCCGTGCGTGGCGCGGGCCGTAGGTGCCGTCGCGTCGCTCATTGCCTACAGTGACATGACCATGATCGTGGCCAAGTCTGGGCGCCGGCTCCCGTCCCTCATCGTCCCCTGGCCGGTGCTCCTGGTCGCCGGTCTCATGGTCGCAGGGTTGCTGGCGGTTTCGGGTGCGTACGGATTCCACGGCGACGAGATGTACTACGTCGTTGCCGGCCAGCACCCGGCGTTCGGCTACGTCGACCAGCCGCCCCTGACTCCGCTGCTCTCGGCCGCATCTGTGGCCGTGCTCGGGATCTCGCCGACCGCCGTGCGGGTCCTGCCTGCCCTCGAGATGGCACTCATCGTGGTCCTGACCGCACGGATGGCGAGCGACCTGGGCGGTTCGCGCCGGGCACAGATCCTTGGGGCCGTGACGGCGGCCGTGGGCGGCTATCTCGGCGCAGGCCATCTCGACACGACGACCGACCCGGATCTGCTCGCCTGGGCGCTCGTCCTGTGGCTGGTCATCAAGCTGCTCGCCGGTGGCGATCGACGCCTGTGGCTTGCCGTCGGCGTGGTGAGCGGGGTCGGGCTTGAGAACAAGGACACGCTCCTCTTCCTTGGTGCCGGCTTGGCGGTCGCTCTGCTGATCGTTCGGCGTTGGGATGTCATCCGTTCGCCCTGGGCCTGGGCCGCCATCGCCATCGCCCTCCTCTTCTGGGCACCGAACCTCGCCTGGCAGGCGACGAACGGCTGGCCCCAGCTCACGATGGCCCAGGCCATCGCCGGCTACGCGGCCGACAACCGAGCTCAGTTCGTGCCCCTGCTCTGGCTCTTCACCGGGCCGCTGCTCTTCCCGGTGAGCGCCGCGGGTCTGGTCTGGGTCCTTCGAGCGAAGGCCGCAGGGCCGTGGCGGGCAATCGGGATCGCCGCCCTCATCTCGCTCGTCCTGGTCTTCCTGACCGGTGGCAAGGCCTACTACGTGATCGGCAGCGTGCCCGTGTTCATGGCGGCCGGCGCGGCCGTCACCGACCGCTGGCTGGTCCGCGGCCACTTCCACTTCAAGGCGGGGAGCTTCGCGACAGCGGCGGCCATCTCAGGCGCGCTCATCGCGCTGCTGACCCTGCCGGTCCTGCCGGTCGCTACGTTCGCGAAGTCGTCTCTCCCAGCGGCCATTCCCGATACGGCCAACCAGATCGGCTGGCCGCAGTTCGTGGCCACCGTCGAGGGGGTCGTCGCTGCCTTGCCCGCTGACGAGCGGGCGCACGCGGTGATCCTCACGAACGACTACAGCGAGGCGAGCCCGCTCGTGCTTCTGGGCAAGGGCCTGCCGCCGGTCTACTCGGGCCACAACGCCTACTGGGCCTGGGGGCCACCGCCGGCTGATCGGACGGTCGTGATCCACGTCGGAGACTGGAGGCCGGCGGACTTCGGTCAGTTCTTCACCGGATGCCAGGTTGTTGCGTCGATCGACGACGGGCTCGGGGTCGAGAACAGCGAGCAGGGTGAGGCCGTGACGGTATGCACTGGCCTGCGCGCGGCGTGGACCACGATGTGGCCGGAGCTCCGGACTATCTCCTGATGCCGGCCGGGGCGACCGCCAGCCCCGATGGTCTCGAGCCTCGCCTTCACGCCCGGTCAGTCGGCGGCGGCATCTTGACTGCCCCGGGCATATACGTATACTCCTACGTATGGCTGTACGGCCAGAAGGGAGTTACGATGGTCGGGTGCCAAACAAGACGATCTATGTTTCCGACGGAGACCTCGCGCTCTACCAGCGCGCCCAGGAGCTTGCCGGGGACAACCTCTCCGCAGCGATCGCTGCCGCGCTTCGTCGCTATGTCGACGTCGAGGAGGGCCGCCGAGAGGGGTTCGACGACATCACCGTTCGGGTCGGGCCGGCGCCCGGCCGGAAGGTCCGGTTCATCGGCGTCCTCCTCGGCGAATGGGTCAATACCTCGCACGGCCGGCTCGAGTCGTTCCGGGTCTACCGTGGCCGGGCCGGCAAGTTCGTCCTCCACGTCGAGCGCAGCCCCGACTGGACGATGGTCAACGACGAAGGCAGACCGGCCGGCTGGCGCGGGTACCTCGGCATCGGGAACGTCAGCTACGGGACCACGCCGGCCGAGTCGACCCTCGAGATCGTCGAGTCGCTCGAGGAACTCCGCGAGCGGATCCCGCCGCAGCTCTATGAGATGGTCGCCGGGTCCGCCCGGCAGCCGCCGGTCGAAGAGCTCGACATCTGATCCTCGTCGTCGCCAAGCCGCCCGCGCGGGCGGTGCAGCATGACCGCCACGGCCGTCCGGCTCGGGATCCACGCGGTCGGCCTTCGTAAGTCGTTCGGCACCCAGGTCGTCCTCGACGGCATCGACCTCGACGTCCCCGAGGCCACGGTCTACGCGCTCCTTGGGCCGAACGGCGCCGGCAAGACGACCACGGTCCAGATCCTGTCCACGCTGATCGCAGCGGACGGCGGCCAGGTGGAGGTCGCCGGCCATGACCTCGGCCGGGATCCCGACGCCGTCCGAGCCGCGATTGGGGTGACCGGCCAGTTCTCGGCCGTCGACCGGTTCCTCACCGGCGAGGAGAACCTCGTCCTCATGGCGGACCTAGCTCATCTCGGCAAAGCCGGCGGCCGACGACGAGCGGCCGAGCTCCTCGATCGGTTCGATCTCGTCGAGGCGGCACAGAAGCCGGTCTCGACCTGGTCGGGCGGGATGCAGCGCCGGCTCGATCTCGCGATGACCCTCGTCGGCAACCCCCGGATCATCTTTCTCGACGAACCGACGGCCGGGCTCGATCCGCGCAGCCGTCGGACGATGTGGCAGGCGATCCGGGATCTCGTCGACGGCGGCGTCACGATCTTCCTGACGACCCAATATCTCGAGGAGGCGGACCGGCTCGCCGACCGGATCGCGGTCCTCGACCATGGCCGGCTCGTCGCCGAGGGCACGCCGATCGAGCTCAAGCGCCTGGTCCCGGGCGGCCACATCCGGCTCGAGTTCGCCGACCGCGGCGAGCTGGACAAGGCGGCCCAGACGTTCGCGGGCGCGTCGCGCGACGACGAATCGCTGGCCCTGCTGGTACCCGGCAACGGCGGCGTTGGCTCGCTGCGAACGCTGCTCGAGGAGCTCGAGGCTGAGTCGATCGACGTCGAAGCCCTCTCGGTTCGCACCCCGGACCTCGACGACGTCTTCCTGTCTCTCACCGGCCACCCAGACTCACCGAAAGGAGCGGCCAGATGACGGTGTACCCGTATCTCCTGAGCGACTCGGCGACGATGCTCCGGCGGAATCTGCGGCACATGCGGCGCTATCCCTCGTTGACCTTGTTCGTTGCGGGCATCCCCGTCGTGCTCCTGCTGCTGTTCGTATATGTCTTCGGCGGCACGCTCGGCGCAGGTCTGGGCGGTGTGTCCGGCGGTCGAGCCGCGTACATCGCGTACGTGGTCCCCGGGATCCTGTTGATGACCGTGGCGGGCGCCGCCCAGGGGACTGCGATCTCTGTCGCGATGGATATGACCGAGGGGATCGTCGCTCGCTTCCGCACGATGGCGATTGCCCGCGCGGCGGTCCTCACCGGCCACGTGGTCGGCAGCATCATCCAGACCGGCTTGGCGCTCGCCGTTGTCCTGGCCGTGGCCCTGCTCATCGGGTTCCGGCCCGCCACCGACCCGGTGGATTGGGTCGTTGCGGCGGGGGTGCTCGCGCTCACGGCGTTTGCGATCACCTGGCTCTCGGTCGCACTCGGCATGTCGACCCGGAGCGTCGAGACCGCCAGCAACCTCCCGATGTTCCTGATGCTCCTGCCCTTCCTCGGCAGCGGGTTCGTGCCGACGCAGACGATGCCCGACGGCGTTCGCTGGTTTGCCGACAACCAGCCCTTCACGCCGATCATCGAGACGCTCCGTGGGCTGCTGCTCGGGACCCCGATCGGCAACCGCGGCCTGATCGCCGTGGCCTGGTGTGTCGCGATCTCGGTCCTCGGCTTCCTGTGGGCGAGGAGGCTCTACGAGCGCGACCCCGCTCACCGATAGTCTCCGATGGCAGCGTCCTCGCCGGCGGGCCTCGGGCGTCCAGCCGTAGCGGTCGAGGCAAGCGACTGTGGGCCCGGCGTCACGGCAGGCTCAGGACTTGACCCGCCCGAGGACAATGGGCCCGCAGACGGAGGCGCGGCCTGGCGAGAGTGGGTTCACCCGGGTGCGCGGAAGTGACGGGACCGACCGGTCCCACATCGGAGGACCACGACATGGCCAACTACGTCTTCCTCATCTCGTGGACCGAGAAGGGCGCCCAGGGCTTCAGCGAAACCACCAAGCGAGCGGACATCGCCGCAGCCGAGTTCTCGCGCCTCGGCGGCAAGCTCACCGACATCTACTGGACCCTCGGGCCGTACGACCTCGTAGGGATCGCCGAGTTCCCGGACGATGAATCGGCGACCGCCGCGGCACTCCAACTCGCAGCGGGCGGCAATGTCCGGACGACGACGATGCGCGCGTTCGACCGTGCTGAGGTCAAGAAGATCATCGCGAAGGCAAAGGGCTAGATCCGGGCCGGCGACGATGGTCGCCAGGCACGCCAGCCAAGAGGGAGGATCAGATGTCCGCGAATGAGAATGCAGCGGTCGCCCGCGAGCTCACCGATGCGTTTGAACAGATGGACATGGAGCGGCTGGATGCGCTCCTGGCCGACGACGTGATCTGGCACGAGATCGGCCGCTCCGAGCCGCGCAAGGGCAAGGAGGCGCTCCGGGCAGCAGGACCAGGCGGCGAAGCCGACTACACGATCACGGCAACCCTGCATGACATCGTTGCCAGCGACGACCATGCGATCGCCCTCATCGAGGTCACAGCCACTCGCGCCGGCAGGACCCTGAACTACCGCACGGCCGAGATCTACCACATCCGGGAGGGCAAGGTCGCCGAGCGCTGGGCATTCTCCGACGACACGGCGGCGATCACCGCCTTCTTCGCCTGACCGGCCGACGCCGGGTCCCTGGCGACCGCCCGAGGTGAGGCGGCGGCGCTGGATGATCCCTACCTGCGGGTTGGCCGCTCCGCCGGCGAAAGGCGGTGGCGGGTCGACTCCTCGACTCGGCCACGTTCGTCCGCAGCCGGATGCTCGACGAGGGCGATCAGCCGGGAGGTCATGAACCTCCCGGTGCGCACCGGGACGCCGGTTCGGGTCACCTCGCGAACCTCGACGACACCACGGGACGTGACGACCTCGATTCGGCGGCCCGCTCGTGTCGCGACGATCTCGAACGCCTGGACCCCTTGTCCGGTATCGACCACGGCCTCGACCCGATCGCCTTTCATCGCCCCACGATAGCCGCCTCGTCCAGACCTCTCAAGGGAGGCGCCCTCATCCGGTCGCCGGGCCCGGAGCCCGCCCGACCGCGAGCGAGCGGCCGGTGGAGATCCGCCGAGCGCACCAGCCCACGACAAGGGCGAGCAGCGTCACGGTGAACAGGTGGACCGGGAGCAGGGTCAGCGCGGCGATCGCGGCGACACCGACCACCGCCCGCCAGTAATCGGCCGGCGTCGCCGGCCAGAGCGCCGGGACGAGCAGGAACACCAGGAGGCAATCCTGCATGTACAGGTTCGGATCGACGAGGAGGACGATGCCGGTCCCCGCCGCGAGCATCTCTCGGCCGGCCGGCGTCTCGAACCCGGGACGCTGGGCTCGGCAAGCAACGAGCCAGATGGCGAGCAGGACTGCGACGAGAAGGGCCCACAGCAGGTCGACCGCCGCGACCGCCCCCTGGCCGAGGATGCCGACAAGGAGGCCGTTCAGCCCCTGGAGCGTCGCCAGGCTGCCCTGCCAGGTCGACGCCGCGGCTGCCCCGGCCCCGGTGAGATGGCTGACCCCGACCTCGACGAGGTAGCGGGCGTACCTGTCGTAGGCATCGATCCCGACGAACGGAAGGCTCGCCACGAGAAGAGCGGCTCCACCGAGGATGGTCCAGGCCACGGCCGGCCAGCGCCGGTCGAGCACGAGGGCGAGCAGCGGCAGCGCGACCAGCTGCGGCTTGAGCCACCACGTTGCCAGGGCGAGCCCGGCCAGCCGCCACGAGCCGGCCCGTGCTGCCTGGAGCGCCACGACCCCGCCGAGGAGCATCAAGGCCGACCACTGGCCCTCGGCCAGTGAGTGGTAGGCGGGAAAGCTCAGTCCGATGAGCAGCGCAGCGAGGATCCGCCTGGGTCCGGTCAGCGGCCGTCCAATCCAGAGCGCGGCCAGGGCGAGCAGGCCGACGTTCACGACCGCCCAGGTCGGCCGCGCGAGCTGGGGCGGGAGCGTCGCGAGCGGTGCAAGGACCACCGCCGCGAACGGAGGGTTGATGAACGGCATGTACCCGTTCGCTCCGACCGGGTCCGGGATGATCGTGCGTTCGATCGTCGTGATCGCAGAGGCGAGGTAGAGGCCGGCCGCGTTCAGGTCGAGAACCAGCCTGCCGGCCGCGTAGAACGCGAGGAAGTCGTGGTGATCGTCCGCGGCCAGCGGCCTCAGGAGCTCGCCGACGAGGACCGCCACCAGGATCGCGCCCAGTCCGACCAGGGCGAGTGCCGCGGCTGCAACGGCCCGGCTGAGCCAGTCGCGCCGGCCGCGCCCGATTGTTGCGAACGACAGGGTGGACATCGTCCCGAGGATCGTGGCACGCGCGGCCGCCGGCTGTGTGCGTCGCGTCGAGCCGCGCTTCCCCGGCGTGCCGCCCGAGGCCGCTACCCGGAGGTCAAGCGCGGGCCTGGTCGAGGGCCGACTGGAGGGACTGGGCGTACGCCTCGCTCGTGTAGGTCGCCCCGGAGACCGTGTCGATGTTGGCGCTCTGGGCCGAGATCGCCTCGCCCTGGAGGATCGGGCCGACGGTCTGCGAGATGAAGCCGGATCGACCCTGACTCGGGAGCTGGAGGGCGGTAACGGCGGTGATCCTGCCGCCGGCCAGGGTGACCTGGACCTGGACCTGCCCATACGGATCCTGGACGACGGCGCCGGTGTACGTGCCGCTGCCCTTGGTCGCGGCACTGGCGGCAGGCGCCGAAGCGCCCGGAGGAGCCGAGGCGCCGGGCCTGGCCGAGGCCACCGCGACCTGGCCGGCAAGACCCAGTGCCGATGTGCTGGCGCCCGGCGTCTTGAAGCCGAACAGCAGGGCGAGGGCGAGGACGGTGATCGCGATCGAGCCGACGGCCCGCTTGGGCAGCGGCAAGCCCCGGACTCGAGACTCCGGCGCGCCCATGAGGTTGTTTCTCGTATTCATGGTCCAGACCTTGGCAACCCTTCATGAGATCCGCATGAGGCCGTCCGGGCGATGGCCGTTCGAGGCGACGCCCCGGTCCTCATGCGCGTCGGAGGCCGGCTCCGCGCACCACGACGTTGCGCCGCGCTGGCTTTCGATCGGATTACGGCGAGGGAGGAACCCGGGCGTCCCGGCTTCTCGACCGGGCCGCGGCCGGGTCGCGGTGTTGCCCGGCGTCGGCGCTCAGGCGGACGGCTGGACGACCGGCAGCCGGCGGGTGGGAATCGAAGGATCGGACGGTGCGAATGCGTCGCCGATCGAGCGATAGCGAGCCATGGCGCCAGGCTGGATCGAATACCAGATCCAGGTGCCCCGACGCTCGGCCGAGAGCCAGCCGGCCTCCCGGAGGATGCGCAGATGGTGCGAGACCGTCGGCTGGCTGAGGTCGTAGCCTGCGGCGATGTCACAGGCACAGACGGGACCGGCCAGTGCCAGCCGGCGCAGGATGGCCAGCCGGGTGGGGTCCGCCGCCGCCTGGAGGAGGAGCACGTCGGGGTCGGTCTGTCGCTTCACGGTCCTACTGTATTGACAAGTGCCTATGTTGACAAGTATCAATACAGGTGCCGTCCGCAAACCGCAGCCAGGAGCCATCCCGCGATGACCACCGAGACCATCCACGAGACCGTCCGCGAGCATTACGCCGCCGCCGCGGTCCGCGCCTCCCAGGGCAGCTCCTGCTGCAGCGATCCCGATACGATCGGCGCGGGCCTGTACTCGGCCCTCGAGCGCGACGAGCTGCCCGACGCGGCGGTCCTCGCCTCGCTCGGCTGCGGCAACCCGACCGCCGTGGCCGATCTCCATCCGGGCGAGCGCGTCCTCGATCTCGGCTCGGGCGGCGGAATCGATGTCCTGCTGTCGGCTCGGCGGGTGGGGCCGACCGGTCGAGCCTTCGGTGTCGACATGACCGACGAGATGCTCGCCCTCGCCCAGCACAATGCCGCCGAGGTGGGCGCGACGAACGTCGAGTTCCTCAAGGGCCACATCGAGGCGATCCCGCTGCCCGCGGAGTCGATCGACGTCGTGATCAGCAACTGCGTCGTCAATCTCGCCGCGGACAAGCGCGCCGTGTTCGCCGAGATCGCACGGGTGCTGCGGCCCGGTGGCCGGATCGGGATCAGCGACATCGTCGCCGAGGACGCCCTCAGCCCGGAGCAGCGCGCCGAGCGGGGCTCGTACGCCGGCTGCATCGCGGGCGCCCTGTCCGTCTCGGAGTTCCGCGACGGCCTCCGGGCGGTCGGCTTGACCAACATCTCGATCACCCCGTCGCACACGGTCGTCGAAGGGATGGTCAGCGCGATCATCCAGGCGACGAAGCCGGCCGACGCGCGTCCCTTGATCGACCTCGCAGCGCCGCGCGACCTTCCGGTAACCGAGGCAGGTTGCTGCGGCGGCGCCGGCTGCTGCTGATGGGGACTGTCCGCGCGGAGGCTGGCGACTGGCCGTCTGCGACCTTCCCCACGACCGCCGTCGCGATGCGCAGGAGACTGGGCTAGATGCCGGCTCCGAGCCAGGCCATGTCGCGTTCGTCCGTCGCCGGCCGTGACCTCGTCGCCCTGCTTCTCGCCGCGACCTGCTGGGGGGTCGGGACGGTGATCAGCAAGGCGGCCCTCGCCGAGGTCCCGCCGCTGACCCTCCTGCCGATCCAGCTCACCGCGAGCCTCGTCGTCCTCGGCGTCCTGATGCGTCGCCGGGGAGTCTCCTTCCGGACCGAGGGCTCGCCGCTGCTCGGCCGGCTCGGCCTGCTCAATCCGGGCATGGCCTACGCCCTCAGCCTGCTCGGCCTCACCACGATCACCGCCAGCCTGTCGGTCCTGCTCGGGGCGCTCGAACCGCTGATGATCCTGTTCCTGGCGGGCTGGTTCCTGCGCGAGCGGATCACGCCCGCATTCGTCGGCCTGTCGATGATCGCCGTCGCCGGCATGGTCGTGATCGTCTACGACCCATCCGCGCGCAGCGGCCAGCTGGTCGGGGTCGTCCTCACCCTGGCCGGGATCGCCTGCTGTGCCGCCTATTCCGTGATTACCCGGCGCTGGATCCCGGACGCCCGGGAGACGAGCCAGGTGATTCTCGCCCAACAGGCGCACGCGCTCGTCCTCGCCCTGGTCGTCGTCGTCATCGTCGGCCTCGCCGGTGGCGCGGTCGCTCCCGGGTCGCTCAGCCCGCTCGGGTTCGCGAGCGCTGTCGGGTCAGGCGCGCTCTATTACGCGGGGGCGTACTGGTTCTACCTGGGCGCCCTGCGCCGCGTTCCGGCATCGTTTGCCGCGCTGTCCTTCTATCTCATCCCGATCGTCGGGCTCGCAGCGAGCGCGGTGCTGCTCGGCGAGCGACTCGATCCGCGCCAGTGGGTCGGCGTGGCGATCGTCCTCGCCGCCCTCCTCGCGATCCTGCGCCAGCCATCGGGCCGGCCGGGCACGGTGTCCACCGAGGCATTGGTCGTGGCGACCGGACCGGCAGGCCCCGGTCGGCCCGGAACCAGCTAGCCGCGGCTGAGGTGGCGTGGCCTCCGGCCCGCGAGGCAAACCTCCTCGAACGCGTGACGACCGCGCAGGTCCGGGGACCGGCCCGACCGGCAGCCAGCTGCCCGGATCGGCGGTGGTCATGCCGTCCGATTCCTGGCCAGGGCTCGCCAGACGAACAGGACGAGGATGGCGCCAAGCACCGCGATCACGATGCTCTCGATGTTCACGCCGGTCACGTCGCCCTTGTGGAAGACCGCGGCCGCGACATACCCGCCGACGATCGCCCCGACGATCCCAAGAATGATCGTGAGGATCACCCCTTCGCGTCCGCCTACAACCATGTTGGCGAGAAACCCGGCGATTGCCCCCAGCACGATCCAGCTGATGATTCCCATCTGATGCCTCTCCCTGTGGTAGTCACGGCTTGCCGAAGTCTGATTGGCGCGTCTTCGCCAGCGGTGCTCGCCGGTCATGGAAGATCATCGGGGCCGCCGCCGTGAGGCGCATGACGGACCGTAATGACACGGGCAGGTCCGAATCGCAGACTCGGGTCGGGTTGCCGCGCGCCCGCTGGGCCTCGGCCAGCCGGGCGAAGCCGCCTGCAGAACGGAGAACGAGATGAACAGAAACGGTGGAGTCGGGATCGTCGGCGTGATCGTGATCGTCGTGGTGATCCTCTGGCTGGTCGGCGTGATCAAGCTCTGAGCTCGGGGCGGCCCGCCGATACGAGCCTGCGCAAACCGGATCGTGGTCGATCAAGACGCCCGAGTTGAATGACCTCGACGGCAACCTGAGCCGGGCGGCTGCCGGCGTGCCGCCACGCCTGGTCACCGCCTTCTTCATCCTCGGCAGCCTGTTCTTCGGCCTGTCGGTGGCGGACCGGATCATCACGATCGCCGGCGGATTCAACTCGATCCTCCTGATCATCTTCCTGGCCTGGCTGCTGTCCTTCCTTGTCGCCCAGGCGTCGGACGCGATCGGTCGCCGGCTGGGCATCGGGCGAGGCAAGGCGATCGTGCTGGTCTATGCCGCGGTCGTTCTGTTCGTGGCCATCCTGATCATCGACATCGTCCAGGTCGGTGCCCACGATGCGGCCGACATCCTGGGCCGAAGCTCCGAGGTCACCACCCGGATCCACGACCTGCTCACCGGGGCGCAGAAGACGCTTGGCCTGAGCCGGAGCACGATCGACCTGGCCGCGACGTTCGACCAGGGCCAGCACGAGCTGTTCGCGACGATCAGCGCCTCGCTCAACGACGAGGTCCAGTCGATCGCCGGCACGACCCTGAGCGTCGTGGGCAGCCTGTTCCTCGTCGTCGTGCTGTCGCTCTACGCGGTCGTCGACGTCGACGTGATCCTCGGTGCCCTCGGCCGCGTCGTGCCCAGCCGCTACTCGCAGGAGCTGTCGCTCGTCGAGCACACCGTCGGTCGGGCCTTCGGCGGCTTCCTGCGGGCACAGGTGATCCTCGTCGCGATCCAGGTCGTTCTGACGGTCGCCGTTGGGTTCGTGTTCGGCCTGCCCTACCTGTTCCTGACGACGCTCGTCGTGGCGATCGCGATGTTCATCCCGTTCTTCGGGCCGCCGCTGGCGCTGCTTCCACCGTTGCTCGTGGCGGTCGCCTTCCGACCCGAGGTGGCGATCCCGGTCGTGGTCATCCTGCTCGTCACCCAGACGCTCCTCGTCAACCTCATCCAGCCGAAGCTGCTGCGGGAGAGTGCCGGTCTCCACCCGATCCTCGTCCTGCTCGCCCTCCTGGTCGGCGCCCAGGTGGCCGGCCTGTGGGGCGCCCTCTTCGGAATCCCGTTCGTCGCCGTCCTGAACCTGCTGGTCCGCTACGTCGTCAACCGCCGGGTGGTGAACGAGGCCGCCGGCATCGACCTGGCGGACACCGTGGCCGAGGTGCAGGCGGCCGTTCCTGATATCCCGCTCGACGAGGCCGTGGCGATCGCGGCCGACCAGGCCGAGGCGATCACGGCTGACGACGCCCAGGGCTTCCATCCCGAGCCTCGGGCCTGACACGACCGCCCCTCGGCGTCAACCGAGGATCGTCGTCACGACGAGGCCGATCGCGGCGACGCCCATGACGCCGGTGGTCAGCCAGCCAACGACATTCAGGAGCCTGCCGTTCGTTCGTTCGCCCATCGCCGACCGGTCGTTCGAGACGACCATGACCAGGACGAGCAGCGGCGCGGCGATCAGGCCGTTGAGCACCGCGCTCAGGACGAGCGCCGTGATCGGGTTGATCCCGAGGAAGTTGATCGCCATGCCAACGAGCGTGGCTGCGACGATCACCGCGTAGAACCCGGGAGCACGACCTGGCTTGCGATCCAGACCCGTTCGCCAACCGAACGCCTCGGCCACGCCGTAGGCCGCCGAACCGGTCAGGACCGGCACGGCCAGCACGCCGGCCCCGATCAATCCGACGGCGAGGAGGAGCGCGGCGGCGTCGCCGGCCAGCGGTCGCAACGCCTGGGCCGCCTCGGTCGCCGAGCCGATCTGGGTCTTGCCGGCAACGAACAGGGTGGCACCGGTGGCCAGAATGATGAAATACGCCACGACCTCGGAGAAGACCATCCCGGCGATCGTGTCCCAGAGGGCGTATTTGAGCTCGAAGGGCGACGCCCCCCGGCGTTGGCGGAGGGTCCGCCTGCCGATGCTGATCTGCTCCTCGACCTCCTGGCTCGCCTGCCAGAAGAACAGGTACGGCGAGATCGTGGTGCCAAGGAGGGCGACCAGGATTCCGATGTAGGCCGGGTCGAGCCGGATCGTCGGGATCAGCGTGCCGGCCAGGACGCGCCCGACGTCCGGATGGGCAAAGAGGGCAGCCCCGAGGTACGCGAGCAGGGCGAGGGCCAGCCACCTGAATACCTTCTCGATCAAGCGGTAGCTGCCGAGCGACCGCACTCTGACGGGCAGGGCTCGTCCCCCTCGCCCTCCCTCTTGCGGCGGACGAACCCGGCAAGGGGATCCGTTGGCTGGGGCCGGATCCCCTTGCCACCTCAACTGAAGACGCCCGGATGGCCGTCAGGGTCGTCCGGGCGCCTGGTTGTGTCGACGGGCGTTCCCGCCGGCAAATGTTCCTAGACCGAGTTGCCGACGTTGCTGAGGATGGCCGAGACCTGGCCACCCAGGAAGATCAGGGCGATGATCGCGACGATCGCGATGAGGGCGAGGATCAGCGCGTACTCGGCGAGACCCTGGCCTTCGTCGTCCGAATGAAATGAGGCGATAAGTGCAGAGACGTAGTTCAGCATCTGTTGTTCACCTCCTTTCCGAGGAAGTCCTGTCGCCCGTGGAGTGACGACATGACCGACGCCCGTAGCCGTCGTGATAGGGGAAACGATGGCGCAGGCGCTCTCGTTTCGACAAATCCTCGCCTGCTGGTGCGGCGAGACACCAGAACCGGAGCACGTCGTTCCCGGAACTGCGCTCGACCGCACACAACCGCCCCGAAGCGAACCCTGGTAACCGACCGGCGGCGGAACCGCGTACGCCATCGCGGATCTGGATGGCCGCGGCGGCCTATTCGGGCTCGCTCCTGCCGCTCATGCTTGGATCGACGTCCCAGCCGGTGTTGGAGAACGTCGGCACGAACCGGTAGCCGACGCCGGCGACCGTCGCGATGAAGCGCGGCTGGCGGTAGTCGTTCTGGAGCTTGACCCGCAGGCTCCGGATGTGCCGGTCGACGATGTTGCTCTCGGCGATGAAGTCGGTGCCCCAGATCGCATCGAGGATCTCCTCGCGGCTCACGGCCTGGCCGGCCCGGCTGGCGAGGAGGTAGAGGAGGCTCTGCTCGATCCCGCTCAGGTGGATGACCGAGCTCCCGGCCCGAACCTCCCGGTGGACGATGTCGATCTCCATCTCGCCGAGCCTGACCGTCGGCACGATCGCCCGGTCGACCCCGGTCGATCGGCGGGTGATGACGATCGCCCGGGCGAGCAGCTCCTCGGGCGAGAACGGCACGGTCAGGATGTCGTCGACCCCAAGGTCGAACGCCCGGAGCTTCGTCCGGAGATCGCCCCGCCGGGTCAGCCCGAGGACCGGGATCGGGCTCCGGCGCAGCGTGTGCGAGGCGCCGAGACGGACGAGCAATTCCGAGCTGTCGTCGTGGTCCATGTCGATCACCGCCAGGTGGGGCGGCCAGTCCGACAGGATCGCGCCGGCCTCCGCCATGTCGGTGGCGGCTCGCACGACGAACAGGCCGTGGTTGAGGGTCAGCTCGATCAGGCCGACGACGAGCGGCCGGTCGAGGAGCACGAGAGCACGGCGTGCCTCAAGCCCGGACGCCGGCCCCGCCTGGACTGGTTGGATCACCCGCCCATGATAGGTTCCCGATCGCTCTCGCTCCTAGCCCTTGGCCCACGTCGTCCGAAGACGGGCCGCGGGCGTCATCCGAAGCGTCCCGTCGGGCTCGACCCACCAGGCGGCCAGCCCACGCCGGCGGGCCTCGTCGCCGATCCGCCGAGGCCCGGCCAGGAACAGGGCCTTGGTCCAGACCTCGGCCCAGGCCGGGTCCGAGGCAGCGACTGTGACCGCCCGCAGGCCGTCGCCGCCGGGCTCGCCGGTGCGAGGGTCGAGCAGGTGGTGGGCCGGCCGCCCGGCCGGGTCGATCCAATGCTGCAGGGCGATCGACGACGTGCAGATCGCTCCGTCGGTCAGGCTGACGACCGCCAGCGGATCCGTGCCTCCGCTCGGGTCTTCGATGCCGACGCGCCAGGGTTCGCCGCCGGGCGCCGCGCCGAGGGCAATGACGTCGCCGCCGGCCTCCAGCAACGCTCCGCGTCCGTCCAGATCGCAGGCGATCCGTCGGGCCGCCCAACGCAGGGCAAGACCCTTGCCCAGTCCCCCGGAATCCACGACGGCTCGGAGGCGGACCCGGCGTGTCCGCGCCTCCCTCTCCAGCCACGGGCCGTCGCCGGGGCCGTCCCGAGCGGCCCCACCACGCCGGTCGAAGGCTGAGGTCGCGACGACCAGGCCGGGATGGCCAAGTCGGTCGAGATCGGCGAGCACCCGGGGATCGAACCGGCCTTCGGTCTTGCGCCCCGCCCGCTCGGCCATCGACAGGAACCCGTAAAGACGCGGCGATGCCGGCCACCACGTTCCACTGCCCGCGCTGCCGTTCAGCCCGCTGAGGGCGCTGTCCGGTCGGTAGCAGGAGAGGTCCGCATCGACCAGGGCGAACTCGTCGAGCACCGTCGACCAGACCCGCGCCAGGCTCGGACCGGGCTCGACCGCGGCGACGACCTGCAGCCGCAACGGTGATCCAAGTGCCCGAGCGGCGAACGACGCGATCGCCGTCACGGCTTGGTGCCTGACGCCCCCGTCGTCGTGTGGACCGCCGGGACCGTCGCCGAGCCGCCACCGACGCTCGGCACGGCCGGCAGGGCCGGGAAGGCCGCCGACTTGCCGAGGCCGGTCAGGCGCTCTTCCAGGCTGATCAGGGTGTCGCCGGCCTGGGCATAGGTCGACGCGCCGGCCTTGAGCGTGGCCGCCGCGTGGTCGATCTCCTGGGCAAGCTGGGCGTCGTGGATGCGGAGCAGCTCGAGGGCGTTCTGGGAAGGGGCCTGCTGGTCGGCGAGCTGACGGTCGCCCTGGGCCTGGACCGCGCTGACGGCGGCAAGGTTGACCGCGTAGATCGAGGCGCTCAGGCCGACCAGCCAGGCGAGGTGGACCCGCCGGCGGGGCTCAGTCGCCACCGTCGTCACTGCCGGTCGTGCTGCCTGAGGCGCCGGTCGTCGTATGCGTCGGCGGCGGTGTGGGCGCCTGCTTATGCGCTGCCGCGGCGGCCGCGGCCTTCAGGGCGGCGAGCTGCTTCTGCTCGACGGCCAGCTGTGCGTGGAGGTCGGCGGCCTGCTTGACGTCACTCGCCACCCGGGCGTTCGCCGCGGCGATCGTCGAATCGAACTGGCCCGCCTGGGCGAGCAGGGCATCGACCTGCGCCTGGAGCGCGGCCGAGCGGGCCTCTTCGGCGGCGAGCTGGTCCTCGAGCTGCACGCCAGTCAGCGTGGCCGGGCCCGTCGGGACGCTCGCCTGGACCCAGGCGGCCGCGGTCTGGACCGCAGTGGCCCCGATCACGACGCTGGCACCGGCGGCCGCCAGCACGAGACTGCGTCGGACCTGGAGCTTCATCGTTCGATTGCCTCCGATCGCCTAGTCCGGGACGTGGATTGGCTGCGGCTCGAGCGTCGAACGTTCGAGAGCCGGACGTTCGCGCGGGATCGTTCGGTCGATGGCCGCCCGGGCCCGGCGTACGACCCAGTAGCGGTAGCCGGCGGCCGCCAGGACGACCGCCCCGACCGCGGCATAGACCGGCAGGAATGCCTGGCTGTCGGTGCCGGACAGCACGCCGTGGAACCAGGCTGCGACGAGCACGACGAGCGAGAACCGGTGGATCCTGAGCCACCAGCCGGCCGGCAGGCGCCGGGGATAGCGGGCCGTCAGGCCGGTCACGACGAGGGCGTAGAGGGCGACGACGCCGATCGCGACCGGGACCGTCCGGTAGCTCGACAGGCCCGGGACGAGGGCTCCGCCGATGCCGACGCCCGCGTACGGGTCGAGGACCAGGAAGACGACGTGCACGGCCAGGAACGACAGGGTGAAGACGAACAGGTCCTCATGCCACGGGAACAGCCCCTTCGACAGCTTCCAGGTCGACTGATTCGTCGGGTGGCTGAGGACCAGGCCGAGAACGACCTGGCAGGTGAGCAGGAGAAGCGCGGAGACGCCGGTCGCGCGGGCCGCGAGCCAGATCCGGACCTGCGCCTCGTGGGCCGACGCCGCGGGCGCCACCTCGCCCGTTGCATAGAGGATGACGATGATCGTGACCGCCGCGAGGACGATCAGCGCTTGGCCCTTGAGGCGCAATTGGGTCTCTCCAGGACGTCGTTCCGTCATGGAGCCAGAGGCGCCCCGGCTCGAAAAGGTTTCAACCGCTGCCGAGCCAGCCGGATCGATCAGTCGTCGGACGGCTCGGGCGTCGAGCCTGGCTTGGGCGTATCGTCGGGTTCGGGCGTGCGCGACGGCCAGGGCGACACGGTGCCGTCGCCCCCACCGCTGCCAGCACCGTCGTCGTCGCTCGCGCCCGGCTCCGGCGTCTCGGACGCCTCTGGTGTGTCGCCCGGACCGACCTCCTCCGTCGGCTCCGGGCTCTTGGTCGTCCGCCTGGTTGGTCGGGGACTGGGATTCCGCTCCGGCACCGACGTCGTCACCGGACCGGAGGATGGCTGGGACGCGAACAGATTGAGGGCGCCGGCCGCGGCCAGGGTCGCCGCGCCACCCATCGAGCCGAGAACGAGCAGCGCAGCAAGGAGGACGGCGAGGGCGCGGGCACGGACGAGCCGCGGCTGCTTCACGTTCAGGGCGGTCTGCCACATGGTCCGAGCCGCCGCCAGGAAGATGGCGAGCCCGCGCTGGTGCGGTGCAGGCTGGCTCGCCACCTCGGCCATGACCCGGTCGCTGAAGCCGGGGCTCGGCCGGACACCGTCGGCGCCCACCGAGCGCTCGATCAGGCGTGCCATCTCGAGGGCCGTCGCGAGCTCGGCCGCATCGTCCGGGGCGCCGGGCTCGCTCAACTCGCCGGGGCGGAACGGTTGAGTCACTGGCCGAACCGTTGGTCGGTGGTCATGGCGCGCAGGCGGAGCAGGCCGCGCCGAAGGTGGGTCTTGACCGTCGGCACTGGACGGCCGGTCTGGATGGCAATCTCGGCCAGGGAAAGGTCGCCGAAGAAACGCAACAGGACCACTTCGCGATAGGGCTCCTCGAGCAGCTCGAGCGCCCTGCGCAGCTCGTCGGCACGTTCGGCCACGAGCGATGCCTCGGCAGGGTCCCCGCCCGGCGCGACGAGGCGAGCCAACGGCCCTCCGATCGGGTGAGTCTCGTCGGAGCCGATCGCGATCGGATCGAGGCGCAGTGCCGGCCGGCGGGTGCTCGCTCTGCGGACGGCGATGCGGACCGCGATCCGGCGCAGCCAGGCCCCGAAGGAGCCGGTGGCCCGCCACGAGTCGAGCGAGCGGTAGGCGATCACAAACGCCTCCTGGGCAGCATCCTCGGCCTCGTGGAGGTCGGCGAGGATCCGGTGGCAGGCTCGCACGGTCGAGGCCGCTTCGCGGTCGACGAGGTCGCGGAACGCGTCCCGGTCGCCGGCGAGGACGGCCTCGACGATCCGCAGCGCCTCTTCATCACGGGGCGCTTCAGATGGTGCGTCGCGGTCGAAGGAGATGATCGCGTCTCCGCTGCGGCGTTGTCGGACACTGTAGTCGGGCCACTTCCGGTCCGTGGATCTCGCCACCGGCCGGGCGGAGGCAGTCAGCCCTTCCCCTGGCCGTCCTGGCCGGCGCTGTCACTGCCGTTGTCGCCTTCTTCCCCGCCATTCCGGCCGTCGTTGTCGGCGTCCAGGCCATGGCCGCCCGGTTGACCATCGCCGGGCTCCCCCGCGGCACCTCCCATCAGGCGGTCGTGCGCGTGCATCCTCGATGTTCCTTCCGCTCGGGCTGGTTGGGCCGTCCGTGACCCGTCACCCACATGAGACAGAAGTACCGCCAAAGGTTTCACAACCCTCGGGGAGAGGAACGCGGAGGCCGATACGTCACGGCGCCACGCGACGATGTGGGGTCGCCAACGGATCCGTAGGGTCCAGCCCTATTGACGCGAGCGCACCGGCCCCGCGACACTCCACCGAAATCAGCCGGCCGGCCCGGCCGGCGCCCTGCCGCGACCCGGCATCCCCGAGCGTCAGCGTCGAAGGAGACTCATGATCCCCGCCGTGCGTTCCCGGCTGCGGCCCAGCCGAGCGATGGGTGTCGCGTTCACCGTTGCGATCATCGGCGCGTCGATGGCCGTCGGGGGAGTGGCGGCCGCGAGTGGCGGCGCGAACGGCGGCGTCAGCGCCGCGGGTGCGAATCGGCCATCGGTGTTCATGCCCGTGCGCGGGGCCGCGCACGGGGCCCGGCCGACGAAGAGCAAGGAGCTCACCTATCACGGGGGCAACCCAGGGGTCGAGACCGGCGGCGACAAGGTCTACCTGGTCTACTGGGGCAGCCAGTGGAACAACAACAACGACCCGGCCGGCGAGTCGGCAATCCAGCAGAGCTTCTTCAACGGTGTGGGCGGGAGCTCCTGGAACGACTCGGTGACCCAGTACTGCGAGGGGGTCGCCAAGGGCACGGTCACCTGCGGCACCAGCGGTACGCGTGCGGTCAACCCGGGCAACGTTCTGGCTGGGACCTGGTATGACAGCGCCGCGGCGGCCCCGAGCCACCCGTCGCAGTCACAGCTGGCGGCCGAGGCGGCCGCGGCTGCGGCCCACTTCGGGAACCTGACTGCCGCCGCGAACGCGCAGGTCCAGTACGTGATCAACACCGCGACCGGCAACAACGCGAGCGGCTTCGGCACCCAGTACTGCGCCTGGCACAGCTCGACGAGCTCCGCCTACGGCACGATCGCCTACACGAACATGCCCTACATCACCGACGCCGGCGCAAGCTGCGGAGCGAACTTCAACGGCCTTGGGCCGAACGCCGGAATCACGATCGTCGGCGGCCACGAGTTCGCCGAGACCGAGACCGACATCTTCCCGAACGGCGGCTGGCTCGACGGCAGCGGCGCCGAGAACGGCGACAAGTGCGCCTGGATCACATCGGGCCAGGGGGCCTCGGCATCGATCAAGCTCGGCACGGGCACGTTCGCCGTCCAGTCGCTCTGGAGCAACGCCTTCAACTCGAACTCCGGCGGCTGCGTCCTCTCGTATCCGTAACGTGGACGGGCCTCGTTGCCGCCCAGATTCTCATGTCGTTCTCATCTGCTGCACCTAGCCTGGGAACGGTGCCCGTAGGAACGACCGGGCCCACAGCACAGGGGCCCCAGGCGCGTCCTCCAGCAGACGCCGCTCGGGGCCTCTGCCCTTGCCCGGTGCGCAACGACTGAACCGGGCTTCGCCCTGCCGAACGAGTGTGAGCCGGGTCCGCCAGACCCGGCTCACTTCATGTCCGGGGGCGGCAACGTACACTCGCCCCGCCAGCGAGTGTCAGGAGGCTAGATGCGAATCGTATCGCCTGAGGAGGCGGTCGCCGGGATCCGGAGCCGGGACCGGGTCTACGTCCACTGTGCGGCCGCGGCCCCGAGCGTCCTGCTCGACGCCCTCGTCGCCCGGGCGCCCGACCTCGAGGACGTGAGCATGGTCCACCTCCACACGGAGGGGCCGGGGCCCCACCTGGCGCCGGAGATGGCCGGCCATTTCCGGCACCGGGCCCTGTTCATCGGGCCGAATGCCCGGGCCGCCGTGAACGAGGACCGCGCCGACTACGTGCCGATCTTCCTGTCCGACGTGCCCCGCCTGTTCCGGAGCGGGGCGCTGCCGCTCGATGCCGTCCTGGTCAACGCCACGCCGCCCGACGCCCACGGCTTCTGCTCGCTCGGCGTCTCGGTCGAGGCGATGCACGCGGCGATCGACGCTGCCACGACCGTGATCGCCCAGTTCAACCGGGCGATGCCTCGGACCCTCGGCGACAGCTTCATCCCGGTCGACCGGATCGACCTGGCGGTCGAGGTGGATGTTCCTCCATACGAGCACGCCGTCGGGACGATCGGCGAGGTCGAACGGCGGATCGGTGAGTTCGTGGCTGAGCTCGTGGCCGACGGGGCGACGATCCAGATCGGGATCGGGGCGATCCCGGCGGCGGTCGCCCTCGCCCTGCGCGACAAGCACGACCTGGGCGTCCACAGCGAGATGATCACGGACGTGGTGGTCGATCTGGTCGAAGCCGGCGTGATCACCGGGGCCCGCAAGGAGCGCAACCCGGGCAAGATCGTGACCGCGTTCATGCTCGGTACCAGGCGCCTGTACGAGTTCGTCGACGACAACCCGATGATCGAGATGCGCCCGGCCGATTTCACCAACGACACCCACGTGATCCGCGGGTTCCGCCGGATGACCGCAATCAACTCGGCGATCGAGGTCGATCTCACCGGCCAGGTCGTGGCCGACTCGATCGGCCATCGGCTGTACAGCGGGATCGGCGGCCAGATGGACTTCGTCCGGGGTGCGGCCCTGGCCGAGGAGGGCCGGGCAATCATCGCCCTGCCATCGACCGCCCTGGGTGGCGGGTCCTCCCGGATCGTGGTGAACCTCCGGGAGGGTGCCGGGGTGGTCACGACCCGCGCCCACGCCCGGACGATCGTGACCGAATACGGCGTGGCCGAGCTGTTCGGCCGCAGTATCCGGGAGCGGATCCAGGCGCTGATCGCAATCGCCCACCCGGACTTCCGCGATGAGCTCCATGCCGAGGCGACACGTCTCGGCATGGCCTGATCACGGCTGCCGGCACCGGAGCGACCATGATGCGCGCCCTCAGGCTCGATCAGCCGGGACCGGTCCGGCAGTCGCCCCTGCGGGTTGTCGAGCTGCCCCGGCCCGAGCCCGCCGCGAACGAGATCCTGATCGCGGTGACCGCCTGCGCCGTCTGCCGGACCGATCTCCAGCTCGTCGAGGGCGACCTCGTCGCGCACCGCCTCCCGGTCACGCCGGGTCACCAGGCGGTCGGGCGGATCGAGGCGGTCGGCCGGGACGTCGACGACTGGCAGGTGGGCGAGCGGGCCGGGGTCATGTGGCTGGCCGGTGCGTGCGGACGCTGCCGCTTCTGCCGGTCCGACCGGGAGAACCTGTGCAGCACGGCGAGCTTCAGCGGTTGGGATCGCGACGGCGGCTATGCCGAGTGGCTCACGGCCCGGGCCGACTTCGCACTCAGGCTGCCGGCCGGCCTCGCGGACGATGCGACGGCGCCGCTCCTGTGCGGTGGCGTGATCGGCTATCGGGCGCTCCGGCTGTCGGGCATCGAGCCGGGTGGCAGGCTCGGCCTGTACGGCTTCGGCGCGTCGGCCCTGCTGGCGATCCAGGTGGCGCGCCACTGGGGCTGCCAGGTCCATGTCGCGTCGCGCTCGGCGCGGGATCTCGAACGGGCGCTGGCGATGGGCGCCGCCTCGGTCGGCGGCTACGCTGATCCTCCGCCGACACCGCTCGATGCGGCAATCACCTTCGCGCCGGTGGGCGACGTCGTCGTGGCGGCCCTCCGGGCGGTCGACCGGGGCGCCACCGTCGCGATCAACGCGATCCACCTCGACCGGATCCCGGAGTTCGCCTACGAGGACCTGTGGTGGGAGCGCTCGCTCCGGAGCGTGGCCAATGTCACCCGCCGGGATGCCCGCGAGTTCCTCGAGCTGGCCGGCCGGATCCCGATCCGGACAGAGTTCGAAAGGTTCCCCCTGACACAGGCCAACGAGGCGCTGGCGCGACTGGCCGAGGGCACGGTCGACGGGGCGGCCGTGCTCACGACGGGCGGCTGACCGCCAGGTCGGGTTCGACCTCCGTCGCCGGATCGACCGGCCGGCCACGGACGACGAGGACGGAGCAGGGCGCGTGGAGCATCACGCTCCGGGCCGTGCTGCCCAGGGCGATCCGGACCAGCCCGGTGTGGCCCCGGGTACCCATCACGATCAGGTCGGCGCCGCCGGCCTTGGCCGCCTCGACGATCGAGGCAGCCGGTGCGCCCTCACGGACGTCAACGGTCGCCGTGCGGCCGGCCTCGGTCAACTGGTCGGCTGCGTGCTGGGCAAACGTGGCGTTCTCGATCCGGGCCTGGTCGACCGACTCGACGTAGGACTGCATGATCTGCTCGTAGAGCCCGGGCTGGACCTCGACCGTGATCGGGATCCGGACGTCGGCGACGCTGACCACGGTGATCGGGAGGTGTTCGAAGATCGGCCAGCGGGCGACGACCTCGACCGCCTGGCGGCTCGAGTCCATGCCGTCGACGGCGAGCACGACTGAGCGCAGGTGCGGCTCACGAACGATCAGGACGGGGCAGGGCGCCCGCTCGACCACCTCGGCCGACGTGGACCCCAGCAAGGTCGAGGCGATCGCGCCGCGACCGCGGTGGCCGACCACGATCAGGTCGGCGTCGTAATCACGGGCCTCGTCGATGATCGCCTTGGCCGGGCGGCCGTCGAGCAGGATCGAGTCGACGCCGGTGTAGCCCGCGGTCTCGAGGTTGAGCCTGGCCGTCTCGAGGGCGGTCATCAGGTGCGGATAGCGCGTGTCGGGCCCATGGGGCGAGCCGACGACGTACTTCTGCCAGGCGACATCGGGCTCGACCGGCCCCTGGTCGATGACCGAGACGACCCGGAATCGCGTGTCGGCCGGCAGCCCGAGCCCGGCCGCGAGATCGAGGGCTCGGTCGGCCTCGATCGACCCGTCTACCGCCACAATCACGCGCATCAGGACACCTCCTTGATTGATTCGATTGTGGGCGGGCCGGATCGTGTGCCGGAGTGCCGAACGGCCCGATCCCGAGGGTCATTCGGGATGCGCCGGGCAGGCAATGAGGGGAATCGGCGGGCCTGACATCCTGTACGGAATCGACGGACGGAATCGGACCAGGCACCAGGAGTAGCCATGAACACCGACCAGGATCCAGCCCGGCCGCCGGCCGCCGTGGCTGCTTCGAACCCGCTGTCGACCGACGAGCTCGACCGGCTCGACGCCTGGTGGCGCGCAGCGAACTACCTGTCGGTCGGCCAGATCTACCTGCTGGCAAACCCGCTCCTGCGCGAGCCGCTCCGGCCCGAGCACGTCAAGCCCCGCCTGCTCGGCCACTGGGGCACGACGCCCGGCCTGAACTTCGTCTACGCCCACCTGAACCGGGCGATCAGGAACTGGGATCTCGACGCGATCTACGTGATCGGCCCCGGCCACGGTGGGCCGGGGATCGTCGCCAACGCCTACCTCGAGGGAACCTACAGCGAGGTCTATCCCGACATCAGCCGTGACGAGGCCGGCCTCGGCCGGCTGTTCCGGCAGTTCTCCTTCCCGGGCGGCATCCCCAGCCACGTCGCGCCCGAGACGCCCGGCTCGATCCACGAGGGCGGCGAGCTCGGCTACTCGCTCAGTCACGCCTACGGCGCCGCGTTCGACAACCCCGACCTGGTCGTGTGCTGCATCGTCGGCGACGGAGAGGCCGAGACCGGGCCACTGGCCACCGGCTGGCATTCGAACAAGTTCCTCAACCCGGTCCGCGACGGCGCCGTCCTGCCGATCCTCCACCTGAACGGTTACAAGATCGCCAACCCGACCGTGCTTGCCCGGATTCCCGAGTCGGAGCTGGCGGCCCTGCTCGAGGGTTACGGCTACCGGCCGTACTTCGTGAGCGGCGACGATCCGGCGCCGATGCACCAGCGGATGGCGGCCGTCCTCGACGAGGTGGTCGCCGAGATCCACGCGATCCAGGAGCGCGCCCGAACCGGTGGTTCGGTCGATCGGCCGACCTGGCCGATGATCGTCCTGCGCACGCCCAAGGGCTGGACGGGACCACGGGAGGTCGACGGGCTGCCGATGGAGGGCACGTGGCGCGCCCACCAGGTGCCGTTTGCCGAGGTCCGCACGAACCCTGACCACCTCGCGCTTCTCGAGTCCTGGCTGCGCAGCTACCGGGCCGAGGAGCTGTTCGACGCCAACGGCACCCTCGTCGAGGACCTGGCCGCGCTGGCGCCCAAGGCCTATCGCCGGATGAGCGCCAACCCACATGCCAACGGGGGCCTCCTCCTGCGTGACCTGGCCCTGCCCGACTTCCGCGCGTATGCCGTGCCGGTCGACCAGCCCGGGACGAGCCTGGCCGAGGCAACCCGGGTCCTGGGCGGCTTCGTCCGCGACGTGATCACGAACAACCCGGACACCTTCCGGCTGTTCGGGCCGGACGAGACGGCCTCGAACCGGCTCGATCCCGTCTTCGAGACGACCGATCGCCAGTTCGATGCCCGGATCCTGCCGACCGACGAGCACCAGGCCCCGGCCGGGCGGGTGATGGAGGTCCTGTCCGAGCACCAGTGCGAGGGCTGGCTGGAGGGCTACCTGCTGACCGGTCGACACGGCCTGTTCAACTGCTACGAGGCCTTCATCCACATCGTCGATTCGATGTTCAACCAGCACGCCAAGTGGCTGAAGGTGACGAACGAGATCCCCTGGCGACGGCCGATCGCCTCGCTCAACTACCTCCTCTCGTCGCTCGTCTGGCGCCAGGACCATAACGGCTTCAGCCACCAGGACCCCGGCTTCATCGATCATGTCGTGAACAAGAAGGCCGACGTGATCCGGGTCTACCTGCCGCCCGACGCCAACACCCTCCTGTCGGTCGCCGACCATTGCCTGCGCAGCCGGCAGTACGTCAACGTGATCGTGGCCGGCAAGCAGCCGGCCCTGACCTGGCTGTCGATGGACGAGGCGATCCTCCACTGCAGCCGGGGGATCGGCATCTGGGACTGGGCCAGCAACGACGACGGCGGCGAGCCGGACGTGGTCATGGCCTGCTGCGGGGACACGCCGACGCTCGAGACCCTGGCCGCCGTCGACCTCCTCCGCCAGCACCTGCCCGAGCTCCGGGTGCGGGTCGTCAACGTCGTCGACCTGATGCGCCTCCAGCCCGCCTCGGAGCACCCCCACGGGATGACCGACACGGAGTTCGACTCCCTGTTCACGACCGACCGCCCGGTGATCTTCGCCTACCACGGCTACCCATGGCTGATCCACCGCCTCGCCTATCGCCGGACGAACCACGCCAACATCCACGTCCGGGGCTACCGGGAGGAGGGCACGACCACGACCCCGTTCGACATGGTCATGCTCAACGACCTCGACCGCTTCCACCTCGTGATGGACGTGATCGACCGCGTGCCCGGTCTCGCCGGGCGGGCCGGCCACATCCGCCAGCTGATGGTCGACCGGCGGCTCGAGTGCCGGGCGTACACCCGCCGGGAGGGCGACGACGATCCGGCGGTCCGCGACTGGACCTGGCCGCAGCCGGAGCAGCCGGTCCGATGAGGATCCTGGTCGCCAACGCCGGATCGAGCAGCCTCAAGCTGCGGGTCCTCGATTCCGGCGACCTGCTCGTCGACTCGGCCGACCTGCCCGCGCCGGTCGGCCGGACCGATGCCGAGGCAGTCGCCGCGGCGATCGGCGGGTTCGGTCCGATCGACGCCGTCGGTCACCGGATCGTCCACGGCGGGACCCGCTTCTCCGCCCCGGTCCGGGTCGATCCGGACGTCAGCCGCGCCCTCGCCGGGTTGGTCGACCTCGCACCGCTCCACCAGCCCAAGTCACTGGCCGTCCTCGACACGGTCGGCCGGGTCCTGCCCGATGTGCCGGCGGTGGCCTGCTTCGATACGGCCTTCCATGCCGGGATGCCGCCCGCCGCGACGACCTACGCATTGCCGCGCGAGTGGCGAACCCGTTGGCCGCTCCGGAGATATGGCTTTCACGGGCTGTCCCACGCCTATGCGTCGCGGCGCGGGGCCGAGCTCGTCGGCGGACGCGCCACCGACCTGCGCATCGTCACCTGCCACCTCGGGGCCGGGGCGTCGCTCGCGGCGGTTCGCGACGGCCGCTCGGTCGACACGACGATGGGCTTCACCCCGCTCGATGGCCTGGTCATGGCGACCCGGTCGGGCAGCGTCGACCCCGGCCTGATGCTGTGGCTCGAGGAGCACGCGGGCATGCCCCCGGCGGAGCTGGCCGCCACCCTCGAGTACCGCTCGGGCCTCCTCGGACTGGCCGGAACCTCCGACATGCGGTCCATCGTCGAGCGCTCCGGGGCCGGCGATCCGGCGGCCGGCCTGGCCCTCGATGTCTACGTCCACCGCCTCCGGGCCGGCATCGCGGCGATGGCCGCCGCGCTCGGCGGGCTCGACCTGCTGGTCTTCACCGGCGGGGTGGGCGAGAACTCGCCGGTGATCCGCACACGGGCCTGCGCCGGCCTGGGATTCCTCGGGCTGGACATCGATCCGGGGCGCAATGCCGCCCGGCCCGATACCGAGATCGGCGTCCCGGGCAACCCGGTCCGGATCGTCGTGGTGACCGCCCGGGAGGATCTGGAGATCGCCCGCGAGGTCCGCCAGGTCCTGGCCTGACCGTTCCCGGTCAGATCGTGGCGTTGGCCAGGGCCAGGCTGTGGGCAGTGGCTCGCTCGAGGTTCGCCAGCCGGCCGGCATCGAGTCGGTCGCAGGCCCAGCCCCAGTGGATCGCCACCGTGTCGCCCGGCCCGAGCGGGTCGATCGAGGCCAGGCCCGCGGGGTCGGTCAGGCAGGACTCGATCCGGGGTTCGCCGAGGCGCAACCGCCCGTTTCCCAGTTCGAGGCCCCGGGCAAGGACGAGCAGTCGGTCGGGTTCGACGGCCACGACCTCGGCCGGCCGGACCAGACACTGGGTCATCGTCGGCACGATCGACGCCGCCGCGCCGCCCCGGATCAGGCCAACCCGGGGGAAGACCTCGAGGACGTGGAAGCTGTGATGGGGCAGCGCACCGGCGGCCGGCTTGGTCCCCAGCCAGGGCCACTCCCGGGCGGCCGTCCGTCCCCGGAACCGGCGTTCGAGGTCGAGCCCGAACCCGGCCGGTTCGACCAGGCCGAGCAGGTCCGATCCGACCCAGTAAGCCTCGACGACCCGCCGGTCGAGGGGATCTTCGATGCCCGCCCCCGTCGCGATCTGCTCGAGGTAGGGATAGGCACCCTCGAACTCCCGGCACAACCGGACGAGGTCGGGATCGACCACGCCAGCGGCGACGTGCTGGCGCAACGAGTCCGCGTCGTCACCGCCGCAGTATCCGAGCGCGTTCGGTCGATAGGCGAACCGGGCAAAGCGCAGCGGCCCAGCCTCGACGACGGCAGGCCGGAGCTCCAGGCTCATCCGCCGACCGAGCCGTCGACCGCAGGCAGCGGCACGGCGCGTCGCACCGTCGCGGCGCGGGCCGACGCTGCGGCCACGAGCAGGCCGCCGATCAGCAGCAGGGCGAGGCCGGCCAGTCGGCCGCCGGCGGGCAGGGCGTCGGTGCTGATCGCCTGGAGCGCGGCGGTGATCACGGCGGCTCCGACGAGCACGCTCGTGACCGTCGTCGCCGGGGCCCGGCGCAGGGCGCCGTACCAGGCCATCACGTATCCGGCCAGGATCAGCCCGGTGACGGCGACCGCGGCCCACTGGCCCGTGGTCCACGCGCCGAGCTGGCCGAGGTGGCCGTTGGCGGCCACGATGGCGAACAGGACGAGGCTGCCGAGGGTCATCCGGGCCATCGCCGCGGGCAATGCCCGGACTCCTCCGAGCAGGCGGCGGGCGACGATCACCTCGACCGTCCAGAGCAGGGTGGCAGCCAGGATCAGCACCGAGCCGGGGCCTGCGCTCAGGCTGCCCGACGGCGCGATCAGGAGGGTCCCCGCCAGGAGCACGCCCATCCCGCCGACCTGGGCGAGCCCGAGCCGCTCGCCGAGGAGGGGCACCGCCAGCAGGGCGACCCACACGAACAGCGTCTTCTGGATGATCGCGGCGTCGGTGGCGGTCGCCTGGGCGAGGCCGGTGAAGAAGAGGGCGAACGGAATGCCGCCACCGATGATGCCCAGGACGGCCAGGCCGAGCCGCTGCCGGCCGGCGAGGCCGTCCAGCTCGGTCCGGCGACCACCCGCGGTAAGGGCGATCAGGAGGACGACGCCCACGCCTCCGTTACGGACGGCCGCCAGGAGGGTCTGGTCCGGGAATTGCCGGACGATCAGGCCGTTGGCGAAGACGGCGACGCCGCTCAACAGGGCGGCCACGACGGCCAGGCCGATTCCGACGGCGACGGTTCTGGGCAGGGTCATCTCACACCTTCTTCGAGGAGGCCCGGGCGCGGTTCGGGCCGGGCTGGGCTCTGCGGGACGGACGGGGTTTCGATCCGGGCCAGGATCGTGCCGAGGCCGACGAGGACGGTGTCACCCACTTCGAGGTCCGGCACGAGGAGCGCCGGCAGGCGCCGGGTCCGGCCACGGGTCACCACGTCGGCCACGTCCGGCTGCACCCGGACGACCAGGCCCTGTTCAGTCGTGCACATCGATCGCCTCCGGATCGAGCGCCTCGATCGCCGCCGTCAGTGCGCCGGCCAGCTCGGGCAGGCCGCGCCGAACCGCGGGCGACAGGGTCGCCCCGAAGCGGACGTCGCTGATCCCGATCCCGACGAGCCGGCTCCGGCCAAGGTCCGCACCGAGGATTCGGGCGAGCTCCACGACCATCGCGGCCGGCAGGGCGTGGCTCGAGCGCGGGCCGGGTGACCCCGGATCGGCGACCGACAGGAGGGGCAGGCTGACGACTTCGCCCGGCCGGATCCCCATGATCGCGTCGACCACGATGCACGGGCGACCGGCATCGAGGAGGAGTTGCGGGTCGAGCTGGCCGACCGCCCGCAGCTCCGCCCGACCCGCGACTGCGGCCGGCAGGCAATCCGCGGCAGCCAGCGCGACGCCGTCGTCGCGGCGCTGCGGGTCGCCGCACAGCAGGACCGGCACGCCGGTGGCGGTAATCATCGGCTGACCTCGACGCGGAGATCGAGGAAGTGCGTCGCGCACGAGATGCACGGGTCGTAGCTTCGGATCAGCTGCTCGAACTGGCGGGTCGCCTCGGCCTGCGACAGGCGCACGATCGCCGGGGCGAAGGCGCGCAGGTCGGCCTCGATCGCGGCCTGGTTCTGGCTCGTCGGCGGGACGATCGTGGCGGCCGCCACCCGGCCCCGCTCGTCGAGCTCGTAGCGGTGGAACAGGAGACCCCGGGGCGCCTCGGTCGCCCAGGCGGCGATCCCCGGCGTCGGCTCCGAAGCGACGAACGGGTCGGCCGGCGGCTGGTAGGCGTCGACGATGTCCAGCGCCTCGGCCGCGGCCTGGACCAGCTCGACGGTCCGGGCGACGATGCTCCGGAATACGTTCGTCCGGAGCTCGTCGCCGAGTCCGGTCGCGGCCAGGGCCGCCGCAGCGAGCGGATGGAGCTGGTCGCCGGCCAGGGCGACCCGGGCGGTCGGGCCGAGGAGGTACGGGACCTTGCCGTCCCGGGTGCGGGCATGGAGGGCGTTCGTGCCCTCGACCTGGAACTCCTCGAACGCGTGCGGCCAGTCGCCCGCGGCCAGGTCCAACCCGTCGCTCGAGACGATCCGGCCGGCATTGAGCGGGTACTCGAGCGGGTGGCGCAGGGAGACGAGCCGCGGCTCGCGGGCCATGATCGGCGGCTCCAGTCCGGCTGCCCAGCGGACCGATTCGGTCGCGTCGGCCAGGGCAGTCTCGAGCATCGGCCGGAGGGCTGCCAGCTCGCGGCGGCGGGGCACCCGGTAGAAGCCCCCGACCCGGACGCTGACCGGGTGGATGGGCCGCCCACCGATCGCCTGGATGATCGCGTCGCCGGCCTGCCGCAGGCGAAGGGCCCGTTCGACCAGGTCCCGGTGATCGCGGGCCATGGCCACGGCGCTGTCGTAGCCCAGGAAGTCCGGCGCATGGAGCAGGTAGACGTGGAGGGCGTGGCTCTCGAGCCACTCGCCACAGTAGAACAGGCGACGAAGGGCGCGGACGGACGGGTCGATCGCGATCCCGGCGAGCGCCTCGAAGGCATGAACCGCGGTCATCTGGTAGGCGACCGGGCAGATCCCGCAGATGCGCGAGACGATGTCGATCACCTCGTTCGGCGTCCGTCCCACGACGAGCCGCTCGAAGTAGCGCGGGGCTTCGAAGATCTCGAGTCGCGCCTCGAGCACCTCGTCGCCGCGGACCCGCAGGCGGAGCGAGCCTTCGCCCTCGACCCGGGTCAGCTCGGCGGTCTCGAAGCGGTGCTCGATCACCGGCCGCGAGCGTTCGTCGTCCGGAAACGCCGGGTCCCTCTTGTCGTCAATGGCCGTCATGGCCCGCTCCCGTCTGGCTGGCGGCCGGAGCGTCGGCCGGGCCGTCGGCGCCGCCCCGATCGGGCGGTCGGGCGACCTGGCGGAACGCCGGCGCGTTCGCGGTGAATCCGGCGAACAGCCGGCCGAGCTCCTCGTCCGATCTGCCCTGGGCGGCGAGCTGAGCGCGCAGGGCCGCGATGTTGGCCGATGCGAGCGGCCCGAAGCAGCCGTAGCAGGCCCGTCCGAATGCCGGGCAGATCGCTCCGCAACCGGCCTGGGTCACGGGCCCGAGGCAGGGCAGCCCGCGGTCGACGAGCAGGCAGGGGGTGCCCCGGCGCTTGCATTCGGCGCACACCGCCGTCTCGGCCAGCTGCGGCCGTCGGCCGACGAGGAGGGCGGTCAGCAGCTCCTGGACCTGGCCCGGGTCGATCGGGCAGCCGCGCAGCTCGGCATCGACGGTGACGTGATCCGAGACCGGCGTGCTCGTCGGCAGGGCCGCGATGAACTCGGGCATCGGGTAGACAGCGGCCCGCCAGGCGTCCCCGTCGGACCAGTTGCGCAGGGCCTGGATCCCACCTGTCGTGGCGCACGCGCCGATCACTACGAGCTGGCGCGTCTGCCGGCGGAGCTCGACGATCCGGCGGGCCTGGTCGGGGGTCGAGACCGAGCCCTCGACGAGGAGCAGGTCGTACGGCCCCGCCGAGCGGGGCGAGAGAACCTCGGCGAACTCGACGATCGAGATCCGCTCGAAGAGGGCGAGCAGCGCGTCGTACAGGCTCACCACGGTCAGCTGGCAGCCGCCACACGAGGTGAATCGGGCGATCCCTACCCGGAGCTGCGGACGGAGGGCTGAGCGAGGCATCACAGACCCTCCCGGCCGAACGCGTCACCGAGCTCGGCGAGCGAGAAGACCGGCCCGTCCCGACAGACGAAGACGCGACCGAGCTGGCAGTGGCCGCACAGGCCGACACCGCATTCCATGTGCCGCTCGAGGGTGAGGTAGGTCCGCTCGCGGGGCACGCCGCGGGCCGCCAGGGTCGTGGCCACGGCCTGCATCATCCGTTCCGGGCCGCACATGAACGCGACGGCGCCCCGGCCGTCCCAGTCAGCTTCGTCGAACAGGTGGGTGACGATCCCGACCCGGCCCGACCAGCCCGTCCCGGCCCGGTCGACCGTCTCGGCGAACTCGATCCCGGGCAAGCCGGCCCAGGCGAGCGCGTCGGTCGTGAACAGTCGATCGGCGGGCGTCCGGGCGCCGAGGTACAGGCGCACCGTCCGGGCTCGATCGGTCCGGCCCAGGACTTCTTCGATCAGCGGTCGCAGGGGCGCGAGGCCGAGACCCCCGGCGACGAGAATCACGTCGCGGCCGTCGACCTCGGCCAGGGGCCAGCCCCGCCCCAGTGGGCCGCGCAGGCCGACCTGGTCGCCGGCGACGAGCTGACTGAGCGCCCGGGTCGCGGGACCCGCGGCCCGGATCGTCAGCTCGATCGAGGTCCGTCCGATCCGCGAGACCGAGATCGGCACGGCCGGGTAGGCGGGCTGCTCGACCATCACGAACTGGCCCGGCTCGGCGGCAAGGACCCTCGGGTCGAGGCCCTCGAGGCGAAGCGAGACCGTATCGGCCGTCTCTGGCCGGACGCCGGCGACGGTCGCCGGTCGATAGTCGGCGCTGATCGCGCCGGGAAGGATCGCCGGCGGACGGGCGAGACCGATTGCCGTCTCCGGCCGGTCACCGGTAAGTGCTGCCGGCACGCTCACCGCCGCGGCCGGTTCGACCGGGGCGATCCTGGCCAGCTCCTGGCGGACGTCGATGCCGACCGGGCACCAGGCCACGCACCGGCCGCAGCCGACGCACCCGAACGAGCCGAACTGGTCGACCCAGGTCGAGAACTTGTGGGTGAGCCACTGGCGGTAGCGATCCTCGCGGCGCGGCCGGAAGTCCCCACCGGCCACCCGGGCAAACGTGGGCGAGAAGCACGAATCCCAGCTGCGCTCGGCGATGCTGTCGGTTCCATCGAGGTCGCTGCGCTGGCCGACGCTCGTGCAGAAGCAGGTCGGGCAGACGAGGGTGCAGTTCGTGCAGCCGAGGCAGCGCTCGGCGACCGCCGCCCAGCCCGCGTCATCGAGCCTGGCCATCAGGCGGGCCGGCAGGCCCTCGGTCGCGACCGGATCGCCGATCGAGCGCCGAACGGCGGCAACGGCGTCGGCCGCCTCGCCGCTCTGGGCGGGCGCGGCCGGCCGGAGCGGCAGCTGGGCCAGAAGTCGTTCACCGGCCTCCGAGCCGGCCTCGACGAGGAATCCGTTCGACAGCTCGGTCAGCGACACGTCGTACCCGGTCGTCACCTCCGGACCCGTGCCCATCGAGGTGCAGAAGCAGGTCGAGGCGGCGACCGTGCACTGGACCGCCACGATGAAGATCGCCGCCCGTCGCGCGGCATAGTCCGGGTCGGCGACCAGGCCGTCGCGCAGGACGCGGTCTTGGACGCCGATCGCCGCGAGCTCGCAGGCGCGCACGCCCAGGAAGGCAAGCGGCGCCACCTCGGGCTCGACCGGTTCGGTGACGACCGCGCGGCCGTCCCGTCGCGAGCGTGACACGGGCACGATCGGCGGGAACGTGAAGCGCTTCCAGCTCGTCGGTCCGACGACGTAGCCGAAGTACCGGCCTTCGATGCCGGGTACGAGCCGGTAGTGGCCCGGCCCCTGCTCGTCGGCCCAGCCGATCGGCAGGTCCTCGACCGACTCGACCTCGTCGTAGACGATCGCCCCGTCCGAGACGGTCGGCCCGATGATCCGGCGGCCGGCGGCGTGGAGGGCAGCGAAGAGCTCGGGCAGGCCCGATCGAGGCAGGAACGACGCGCCGCGCGGCGGTGCACTCAGCGCCACTCGGCGCCCCCCTCTCCGGCGAACAGGTCGAGGAGCTGGGTCCGGGTGGCCTGCAGCCGCCGGGAGACGGCGGCAAGGACCCCCGGATAGACCGCCGCCGCGAGGATCGGATCCTCGTCGAGGGTCCGCCGCAGCGCCACGGCGTCGTACAGGCTGGCTTCGGACGGCTCAACGGCGACGACCGTGGACGACGCCCGATAGGGTGGCACGAGGACCGACCAGTTGAAGACGTCACCCGGCTCGACCGTCAGGATCGTGACCCGGCCGCGGCCAGGCACGAAGAGGCGCAGGGCGAGCCGGCCGGTCCGCAGGATTCCGAGATCTGCCAGGAGTGTGCCCTCGCCGGCGACGACTTCGTCGGCGAGGAATCGGGCCGGGCGCGCGATGGCGCCGAGGCGCGCCTCGTGGCCTGGATCGATTGGCGGGCCGAACCACCCGCGGCTGCCGGCCGGGCCGTTCATCGGCCCCTGCTCGAAGCGGCCGTGCCGTTCAGGGCGGTTCCGTTGACGGCTGGCGGGTCGAGGCCCAGGGTATGGAGCAGCTCGGCGCCGGCCGACCACGCCTTCGGCTCATCGGCGACGAGTCGAGCGGCCTCGTGGCTGACCCACTGGGTCAGCAGCGCGGAGCTGGCTCGAAGCGCCGGCTCGGCGGCCAGGCGCCCGGCGCGGTCCGTGACCATCGCGGCGTACAGGGCGAGCGGACCGGCGGCCGAGACGCGCGTCTCCGCCCCCGGCTGGAAGTCGATCGGGACCATGATCCGGGCAAAGAAGGACTCGACGTCGGCGGCCCGCGGATCGCTCCCCTGGCTGTGCCCGATCCAGCGCAGGATCGGCGCCGGCGAACTGAACCTGAGGATCGTCAAATCGTCGTCGCCCGGCTCGACCGTCAGCGTTCCGCCGAAGGTCACGAAGCTGTTGTAGGCGTTGATCCGATCGAAGATGCGGATTACCCCCCAAGCGAGCGGGCGGCTGCCGGCAGTCGATGTCCGATCGATTCGGACCTGGACTCCTCGTCCGCCGATCGGCGTCCAGGCGAGGACGAATTCCGGATCGAAGTGGGTGAGAGTCGGCCGGCGGCGCAGGGCCACCAGCAGGTCGGACCCGAAATGGTGCTGGAGATCGGCCCCGTCCGCGAGCAGGAATCCCAAGCTGGCCAAGCGGTCGAGGCCCGCGGAGAGGGTCCTCGACGGAACCGGCCGGGTCATTCCTGCCGCGGGCGGGAGATCGATCGTGCCGACCACGTCAGTGAACGATCACGACGGTGGCGGCGCTGTGGGTCGCGACGTGCTCGGAGACGCTGCCCTGCAGGAAGCGTGCCGCGGCGCCCTGGCCACGGGTCCCCAGGACGACCGTGTCGAAGCCGCCGGCGGCGGCCGTCTGCTCGATCGTGCGGGCCGGGCTTCCGCCCTGCTCGATGCGCTCGGCCGTGATGCCCTTCGTCGCAAGGTGGGCGACCGCGTCGTTGAGTTCCTTCTCGTGGACGGCGTGGTCATCCCACGGAGCAACCGGGGCGCGACCTGGATAGAACGGGACGACGCTCAGCACGGTGACCGAGGCCTTGAGCGCGGTGGCCAGCTCGGCCGCCTCATCCAGGGCCCGCAGGGCGGGTTCAGTGCCGTCATAGGCGACCAGGATCTTGTGCATCACATGGACCTCCTGACGATCGACCACGAGCCACGTCCAACGACCGGCCCAGGTCTCTGGCTCGAACCTAGGCTTCGGGCAGCGTCGGCAACAGGGCGGCTGGTCACGTGCTGGGGGGACCAATGGCCCGTGTGGATCGCGCCGGCCGGCCGGGGCTCGAGGAGGCCCGGGCCGTGACGTCTGGCCCGCCGCCAACAGGTCAACCTGCCCTTTCGTGGCACCCGGGCGGCTCGCCAGACTTGGCTCAGACGGTGGACCCGGGCAACCGGCGATCGTCGCCGTCAGCGAACCGGGCCAATGAGGTGGCGTCATGAGTGAAGATCTCATCAGCGCAGCCGCCGTCGAACGGCGGTTCGTGGAGTTCGAACATCGCGACCTGCGGCCCGGCCTCGACCGCCTGCGGGAAGTCACCCAGGAATGGCCGAGGATGAACCGCGACGAAGCCGTCGACGGGATGCTCCGCGTCGTGAACTGGGCGGAGCACGAGGTCCTGCCCCACCTCGCCTGGGAGCGCACCTGGTGGTACCCGGAGCTCGGCCGGCAGGCCGGCAGCCCCCTGGCGACCAACCTGGTCCAGTTCCTCGGCCACCACCTCCAGGAGCGGATCGCGGCCCTGAGCGTGGAGGGGCGAGTCCTGACGGTCGACCATTCGGCCGATGAGCGAGCCGAAGCCGGGCTCGCGCTGGCGGCCCTCTATGCCGAACTGGTGCTCCACCTCGACGTGGCCGCCCACCTGCTCGACCCGGGGGTCAACGGTCAGGTTCGAGCGGACCTGAACACCCGGCCCTTGACGATCTCGACGACCGCCAGGTAGGCGGCGACCATCAGCGCCAGGAGCGGCCAGAATGCGAGCGGCGGCTCGACCAGGCCGAGCGGCCCGGCCAGTGGGCTGAGGGGCAGGACCACGGCAACGGCGACGGCGCCGATCATCGCCGCCACGAGCGGCCGGCTCGGTCGGCTGTGCCAGAACGGGCTGCGTCTCGTCCGGATGACGAAGATGACCAGGATCTGGGTCGCCAGCGACTCGATGAACCAGCCCGTATGGAACGTGGCCGCGTCGGCCTTGAGCACGATCAGGAGCAGCCCGAAGGTCAGGAAGTCGAAGGCCGACGAGATCGGACCGAAGACGATCATGAACCGCTCGATGCCGGCGATGTCCCAGCGGGCCGGGTCGGCCTCGATCTCGGGGTCCACCGTATCCGACGCGATCGTCGCCTGGGAGACGTCGTAGATCAGGTTGTTGAGCAGGATCTGACTGGGCAGCATCGGCAGGAACGGCAGGAGGATGGCCGAACCGGCCATGCTGAACATGTTGCCGAAGTTCGAGCTCGTGCCCATCCGGATGTACTTGAGCGTGTTGGCGAAGGTCCGCCGGCCCTCGCTGACCCCTAGGGCGATCGCCTCCAGGCTGGGCTTGAGCAGGACCACGTCGGCAGCCGCCCGGGCGACGTCGGTGGCGTTGTCGACGCTGATCCCGACGTCGGCGGCGTGGAGCGATGGTGCGTCGTTGATCCCGTCGCCGAGGTAGCCCACCACGGATCCCCGCTCGCGCAGCGCCCGGATCACGCGGAGCTTCTGGTCGGGGTCGACCCGGGCGAAGATCGTCGTGTTCTGGGCACGCGCGACGAAGGCCAGGTGGGAGAGCTGGTCGATCTCGGCTCCGGTCATGATTTCGGCGTCGGCCAGCCCGACCTGGGCCGCCACATGGGCAGCGACGAGCGGGTCGTCGCCGGTGACGATCTTCAGGGCGACGTGCAGGCTGGCCAGCCGGGTCAGCACGGTGCGGATGTCGGCCTTGGGCGGGTCGGCCAGGAGGACCAGCCCCTGGAAGACGAGCTCGGCCTCATCGTCGGCGCTCAGGCTCGTCCTCCTCGTCAGGGTCCGCGAGGCCACTCCGATCGTGCGGTATCCGCCGGCGGCCGCACCCTTGATCAGGTCGGCGACCTCGGCCCGCGTCGCGTCGTCGAGCGGTTTTGTGACGCTGCCCGCGGCGACCGAGGTCGAGCGGGCAAGGATCTCGTCGGGAGCGCCCTTGGTGATCAGCTCGGGTTCTCCGGCCGATGGCTGGAGCAGGACCGACAGGCAGCGGCGCTGGAAGTCGTAGGGCAGCTCGGCCAGCTTCGTCCAGCCGCCCTCGGCGGCGGCTGCCGGCTGGTCGGCATTGAGCGCCGCATCGAGTGGATTCTGGAAGCCCATCTGGAACCGGCTGTTCAGGCGGGCCAGGGCGAGGACCTGCTGGTTCGGGGCGCCGTCGGCGCCGACCGCCCGGTCGACGGTGAGCCGGCCCTCGGTCAGGGTGCCGGTCTTGTCCGTGCACAGGACGGTCATGCTGCCCAGGTTCTGGATCGCCGGCAGGCGTTTCACCAGGACCCCGTCGGCGGCGAGGTCGCGGGCGCCCCGGCTGAGGTTCAGGGTGACGATCGCGGGCAGCAGCTCCGGCGTGAGCCCGACGGCGAGGGCGACGGCGAACAGGAGTGACTCGATCAGCGGCCGGTGGAGGGCGAGGTTCACGGCGAGCACACCGACGACGAGGAGCAGGGTCAGGCGCGCGATCAGCAGCCCGAAGGTGCGCACCCCGCGCTGGAAGTCGGTCGCCGGCGCGCGTTCCAGGAGCCCGTGGGCGATCGCCCCATAGGCGGTCCCGGCCCCGGTCTCGGTCACCATTGCCCGACCCGTGCCGCTGACCACGCTCGTGCCGAAGAAGACCCGTCCAGCGGGGTCGGTCGATCCGGACACTCCGGCCAGCTTGCCGGCCGGAGCCGACTCACCGGTCATCGCGGCCTCGTCGACGAACAGGTGGTTGGCCTCCACGAGGTTGCCGTCGGCGGGCACGACGTCGCCGGCCGACAGGATGACCAGGTCGCCCCGCACGATCTGGCGGGCGAGGATCGAAACCGTCCTGCCGTCGCGGACGACGGTGGCGCGCAGGGCGAGCCGCTCTCGCAGCGCCGCGACGGCCGCCTCGGAACGGGCCTCCTGGATGAAGCCCAGGGCGGCGCTCATGGCGACGATCGCCAGGATGATTCCGGCCTGCAGCGCATCGCCGGTCCCGGCGCTGAGCACGGCGGCAACGACAAGGATGACGACGAGCGGGCTCGACACCTGCGAGATCGCGATCGCCAGGGCGGTCCGCCGCTGGCCGCCGGCGATCTCATTCGGCCCGTCGCGCTGGAAGCGCGCCAGCGCCTCGGCACCGGTCAGCCCCCGGCCCGATTGCGCCGATGGCCCGACCGCCGGTTCGCTTCCGGGAGCGGCGGCAAACTCCATCCGTCCAGCGTATCAGCGCCCACGCACGACGCTCGCGCGGGCCGAAGCGCGCCATCCCGGCGGTCGTGTCCGGCAGGCCGGGGGTCCGGCTGCAAGTCGGGCCATCTGGCCCTGTTCCGAGCGGGCCGGATGGGCCACGATCTGGTAGCGACAGCCTGTGGAGTCTGCCGGGGGCGGCGAAGGAGGACGACATGCAGCCAGCCACGCTCGAGCGCCCCGCGAACCGCACGATGCCCACCGCTGCGGCCGCCAACCTGCCCACCGCTGCGGCCGCCAACCTGCCCACCGCTGCGGCCGCCAACCGGTCCAATGACACGGTCGTCAGCCCAGACGAGGTCCGTCCCGAGCTCGTGCTCCAGGATCGAGTCGCCGCCCGGCTGCGCTGCCCGCGCTCCCGTGAGCAGGTTGCCCGGAGCCTGGCACAGGTCGTCGAGGATGCCTTCGTGGGCATTGCCGGCCACTCCCTGCCCCACCTTCAGGATGCCCTCGACGAGCCGATCGCCGCGGCGACCGAGGTAGCCGTCGAGACGCTCGTCGACGAGCTCGCCGACCTGCTCGACCTTCTTCCGGAGGCAGAGCTGCCCTCGTGGGACTACGGTCGCCTCGAGGCCGAGCTCGGCTACGAGTAGCCCGAAGGTCGAGGCCGGCAACCTCGTCCAAGTCCTGGCGACAGGACGATCGGGCCTGCGCAACTTCGCGTCAAACGGTCGCTGGAGCAACCCTTACGAACGAAGACGGGGCCAATCCCCGGCTGAGCCCCTGGGCACAGGGCCGAAACCACGCACGAGAATGCAGACCCCTCTCCTCGAACCTGTCGATTTAGGCTGAGCGAGGGTGCGTAACGGTTGCCGGAGCGACCATCTGGTGCAATCGGGAGTGACCGGGAAACCGGCCCGGACCTCGGCCGCGGGGCGCGTGACAGGCCTCGGCCACGGGCGGCGTGACGGGGCCTCGGCCGCGGGGCGCGTGACAGGCCTCGGCCACGGGCGCGTGACAGGCCCCCGGCCGCAGTCGCGTGGCCCCGAGGCCGGGAGCGGTGGCGCGGCCCGGGGCCGGAGCTCAGGCGCGGTGGCGCGGCCACGGGCGCGGGACAGGCCCCGGCCGCAGCTGCGTGGCCCCGAGGCCGGGAGCGGTGGCGCGGCCCGGGCCCCGAGGCCGGGAGCGGTGGCGCGGCCCGGGCCCGGAGCTCAGGCGCGGTGGTCGATCGTCCATTACCGGGCGGCCGGCACCCGCTCCTGACCGCGGCGCGGTGCCCCTGCTCGGCGACCGCTCGGTTGGCATCATCGCCGCCGGTTCGTGCCAGATTCGCGCTCGACGAGCGACCGTGGTCGATGTTGCGTTCGCTCGCCCTGCTGATCGGTTCGAGGTGGCGGCCGAATCCGCCGACGAGTTGAGCACCGGCCGATTCGGCCGCGGGACGCCGCAGGCCGACGGGTCGGGGTGCTGAATCGGCCAAATCGGCTGTGGGTGCCCCGCACAAGGGGATGGGCCACCGGTCCGTGGCAAGTGGTCGCTGGAGCAACCCTTACGGCCGAGGAACTGCCATTTCGCCGGCTCAGCCAGGGCAAAGCGGCGAGACCACGCACGAGCCGCCGTCCGGGCGCCACTGAATCGGCCGAATCTGCCGCGCGAGCGCTCGTAAGGGTCGCCGGAGCGACCGTTTGACGCAATCGGGGTGGTCTCACGCCGGGCCCGCCATACGCAGACGGCCCGCCCTACGTAGCCGGCCCGCCATACGTAGCCGGCCCGCCATACATAGCCGGCCCGCCATACGCAGCCGGCCCGCCATACGCAGACGGCTCGGGCCAAGGAGCGCCACCAAGGCGCAGCGCAGGCACAGCTCGGCCGAGCTGGCTCGACCAGGCCGCGGAACCTCAGGTCCGGTTGTCGATCGTCCGTTCCTGACCGGCCAGCAGCCGCTCCACGTTGTCGCGGTGGAAGTACCAGATCAGCAGGGGCGCTCCGATCGCGTAGATCAGGTGCCCCGGCGGCAGTCCCTGGACGATCACCCAGGCAACCACGATCACTCCGGCCAGGGTCGTCGCCGTGAGCGATCCGAGCGAGGAAAAGCGTGTCAGCCGGATCACCGCGAAGAAGACCGGTGTCACGATCAGGGCGACCAGTGGCCACAGGACGATCAGTGAGCCGAAGGCGGGGGACACGCCGCGGCCGCCCCGGAAACCGATGTATGGCGACCGGCTGTGGCCGATGATCGCGACGAGCACGGCGGCCGCCTGGACCACGAGTCCGGCGCCGAGCAGGGCCGGCACGATCGCCGCCACGGATCCCTTGAGCAGGTCGAGCACCGCGGCGACCGCGGCGACGCGCGGCCCGAGAACGCGCAGGACGTTCGCTCCGCCCGTCCGGCCGCTGCCCTGGGTCCGCGGGTCCGGGCCGCCCACGAGCCGGGCCAGGACGACGCCCCATGGGATCCCGCCCACGAGGTAGGCGCCGACGACCGAGATCGCACCTACGGCAACCGTCGTCGTGTCCATGCCGGCCGAGTATATCGGCCGATCAGGCACGACCGACCTCCCGTCAGGCGCGGCCAGGTGCGGGCAGCAGGTGCCTACGGGAACCGGTGGGCGGAGGATTCGGCCATTCAGGCGCGACTACCCAGTGGCCGTCGGAGCGCTCGCGACAGCCTCGAGCAACCGGTCGGCCCGGCCGCGGAACCAGGCCCGCCGCTCCGGATCGTGGCCGCACGCCTCGAGCAGCTCGGCCAGGCGGGCGTTGACCGGCGCGGGCTGGCCGAGCCTGGTCGCGGCGGCGGCGACCGCCCCGTTCAGCCAGGCAACCTCGCTCGGACCCGTCCCGCCCTCGAGGTGGAGGTGGAGCGAGGGCCGCTTGCCGCCCCGCCCGGCGGCCACGACTCGAGCGAGGATCGGCTGGACCAGCGGGCCAGGCAAACGGGCTGCGATCGGCAGCAGGCGGACGTCCGCGCCGAAGAGGCGGATCGGCCGGAGGCCGAGGCCGTTCATCGCCGCCAGCGCCTCTGCGATCTGGTGCCGCTCGATGGCGAACAGGCCAGGATCGCGGTATACGGCGACCGGATCCAGGTCGACGATCGCGCCACTGGCGTTACCCATCAGGTTGACCAGCAGCTTCGACCAGCGCATCGCGGCCGGGTTGGCCGTGGCTCGAGCGCGCAGGCCACCCCGGCCAAAGCCGTCGACGAGACGGTCGATCATCGCCCCGACGTCTCCGCGAACCGGTGCCAGCACGATCCCGCCTCGCGACAGCCGGCGGAGCGCGCGGTCGGCGAGTCGTTCGACCGACGTCGTCAGGGAGCCGGCGATCAGGCCGCCCGACCGGCGGCCGCCAAGGAGCAGCTCGTCGGCGCCGACCCCATTCTCGACGGCGAGGACGGTGATGTCGGGCCACGCGGCGGCGGTTTCGATCGCGCCGGCCAGATCGGGCATCTTGACCGCAAGGACGATCAGCTCGGGGATACCCGCCACCGAGCCGGGCGAGCCCGCGACGACGACCTCGACCGGCAGGCCGGGCCCGTCCGGACCGTCGACGACGAGCGGTTCGCGATGCGCTCCGGCCGGCCCGCCGCGGCCGATCAGCTGGACCTCCTCACCCGCCCGGGCGAGGGTCCAGCCGAGGAACGAGCCGATCGCGCCCGCGCCGATGACGAGGATCATGGCGCCGGCACGACCTCACGTGTCGAGGGGACGTCGGGTGTCGCGGGACCGTCGGGTGTCGCGGAGACCTCGCGCGCCACCAGCGCCTCGGTCGAGCGTCCGCGATCGCCGGCCGCGTAGGCCTCGGCCAGGATCTCCACCGGGTGGCGCAGGTCGGCCCCGGTCGCGGCCGCGATCTGCCAGCGGCAGGTCTCGGAGTCGCAGGCTGCCTGACCGGCGCCGCTCGTCCGGATTCGCTCGAACAGCGGCGCGCCGACGGCCATCGCGATGTCGTACTTCTCGCTCTTCAGCCCGTAGGTTCCGGCGATGCCACAGCAGTCGTGGTCCATGTCGATCGCCCGCAAGCCGGGCACGAGCGCGAACAGGTCGAGGGCCGGCAGCCCGATGGCGTGGCTCCGGAGCTGGCACGGGGCGTGGTAGGGCAGCGTCCGGTCGAGGGTCCCGAAGCGGGTGTCGAGCCTGCCCTGGTCGTGCAGGTCGAGCAGGAACTCGCAGATGTCCCAGGTCGCCGCAGCGACCGCCCGGGCGTCGTCGTCGTCGACGTCGAGCATCTCGCGGTACTCGGCCTTGAACGTGTGGGTGCACGACGTGGAGGTCCCCACGATCCGGTAGCCGGCCCGGGCGTAGCCGGCCAGGACGTCGAGGTTCGTTCGGGCCCGCCCCCGGGCCTGGGCGTACAGGCCGTTGCTGATCAGGGGCAGGCCGCAGCAGACCTGGGGCGGGACGATCACCTCGAAGCCGTTCCGCTCGAGGACCTCGATCGCGGCTCGGCCGACGTGCGGCTCGTAGTAGTTCGCGGCGCAGCCGTGGAAATAGACGACGGCCCGCTCCGGCGGCGGCGCGCCGGCCGACCAGGCCGAACGGCGGTGACGGCCGAGCCGCGAGCGGAAGGTCCGCGAGCTGAGACGCGGCAGGGGCGCCCGGCGGTCGATCCGGACGACGCGGTCGATCAGCGCCCGGATCGGCCGGTTGTGGAGCGACCAGTTGGCCAGCGGGGCGGCGAGCACGCCGAGCCGGCCGGTGAGGTCGGTCTGGCCGAGGAGCCAGTCGCGCAGCCGCGGGCGGTGACCCGACCGCAGGGCGGCCCGGGCCCGGTTGTTCATCTCGGCGATCTTCACGTCGGCCGGGCAGGCGGTCGTGCACATGCCGCAGCCCGAGCAGTAGTCGACCGAGAAGTCGGGCGAGGGGAGGGGCTCGCCGCTGCCCGGCGCGAGGAGCGTGCCGAGCCGGAAGCGCTGCGCCTGCGGCCCGACGTATTTCGGGCCGGGGAACAGGTCGGTGACCCGGGCCACCGGGCAGACCGTCGTGCATACGTTGCACTTCAGGCACGCATCGGCGCTCAAGCCGACCGAATCGGCGAAGGCCGCGGCGACCAGCTCGGCGATCGTCATCGCTCGGCACTCCCGGCGGCTGCGAGCCGGCCACTGGCGACGGCGACGCCGTCGCCGCAGCGCTGGCGTAGGTAGCGCTGCCCGGCGAGGAGGCTCCCGGCGACCCGGACGTTGGCCGCCAGCGGTTGCCCGTCGGACCCGCTGCCCGGCTGGACCGGTCGAAGTCCGGCATCGGTCCGCAAACCGGCCGCTTCGAGCGGATGGCCGGCCGGCTGGAACGGGTCATCGAGCAGCCAGTCGGCGTGGGCCGGGCCGTCGACCGGCAGCCCGAGGACCGTCTCGACCAGCCGGCCGGGTCCCTCAGCCACGATCCCGCCCGCGGCGATCCCGCCCGTGGCCAGGACGAAGGCGCCTGCCGAGAGGCGGAACTCCCGGGCGGCGGCCGGCGCCCGCACCTCGGCCAGCCGACCGCCGGCCCCGATCAGTCCGTGGACCGCCTCGCCGATCTGGAGCCGGCCACCGTGGCGGCGGAGCGCCGACCGAAGGGCGGCGAAGAGGCGCAGGCCGGGAACGCTGGGCGGCACGAGGGCGACCTCGAACGGGGCGAGCGCCAGGCGCGTACGGGCCTCGGCCAGCACGGCTGGGTGGTCGAGCAGGCCGAGGACGGCCGGGAAGGCCAGGCGGCCCCGTCCGATCGGTCCGCCGGGGCCGTGCAGCCGGGCGTCGAGCGCCCGGGCGATCACTTCGAAGGCCGCGGCCCGCCAGGCCGGGTCGTCGAAGCGGCGGGCAATATCGAGGCCCGACAGGTTGTGCCGGCCGGCGAGGCCGGGTAGCTCGACCTCCAGCGCCTCGACCCGGGCCGGGCCGGCCTGGCCCCGCCACGCCGAAGGGCGACGAAGGCCGGCCGCGATCGCCTCCGGCCAGAAGTCCCGGAAGCCGGCCGCCCCGCACACGACCAAGGTCTCGTCCGCCGACCAGGCGGGGAGCGCCGCGGACATGCCGTCCGGCAGGATCGCCGCCAGGCGCGTCGCCCCGATCGAGGTGGGGATCGGTCGAAGCGGGTCGCCCAGTTCGCCGACGAGCTCGAATGCCTCGGCCGACATGGTCGCGCGCAGCCAGGCGAGGGCGTCGGCCAGACCTTCGGCCAGGAACGCGTACGGGTGGCCCTCGATCCTGGCGAGCTGCTCGACCGCCTCGAGCGAGGTGGCCGCGCCGGCGATCGCGCCGGCGTCGATCCCGCCCGGCGCCCAGTGGCTCGCGGCATGCCCGGCCGCGAGCACGTGGACCCGGGCACCGGCCTCGGACAGGCTGATCGCGGCGGTCAGGCCGGCCAGGCCCGCCCCGATCACGGCGACGTCAGCCTGGGCCATCGTCGCCTCCGGATGGGGGCGCGAAGGCATCCACGCCGAGGATGCCCCAGTAGATCCCGGTTGACAGCCACAGCTCCTGGAGCTGCCGGCCCCAGGCGATCGGCCGGGTCCCCCGGTAGCGCTCGGCCAGGAAGTCGACGAGGGCGGCCTCGGCCATCTCAGCGACGTCGGTCGCCCCGGCCACGCCGTCCCGGGTCGCGGCCTGGGTCGCGACCGCCATCGCCCCGGCTGCCCGGAACGTGCACCAGGCACCCTGGCACGGCCCCATCCCGAGGCGGGTTCCTCGCCGGACGTCGTCGAGGCTGCAGGGCATCCGTTCGGCGAGGAAGCGATCGAGCATCGAGCGGGTCACCAGCTCGCACTCGCAGATCAGGCCGGCATCGCCGCCGCCGGTCGCCTCCTGATCCGCGAGGCGTTCGCCGAGCCAGTAGTAGGTCCGATCCGGGCCCTGGCCGGGCAGGACGTCGTCGGCCGTCGTGCACGGCGCATCGAAGCCGAGACGCTCGCACACCAGGTCGGCCGTCTGCTCGGCCATCAGCCGGTAGGTGGTCAGCTTGCCGCCGACGATCGACACGAAGTTCGAGACGCCGTCGCGGACGGCGTGGTCGATCACCGCGTGGGTGCGCGAGATCTCGCGTCCCGGCCGGCCGCCCGCGCCGGCCGGCCGGGTCTCGACCTCGGCCGGCGCGTACAGCGGACGCACACCGGCATAGGCCCGCACGAGGCGCATCCGGCGGAGGTCCGGGAAGAGCTTCTCGCCCTCGACGATCAGGGCTTCGATCTCGCCCGCGGTCGGCTCGTAGTCGTCCGGATCGTCGACCGGGATGTCGGTCGTGCCCAGGATCGCCACGGTATGGACCGGGACCATGATGTCGCCGTCGCCCGGCCGGCTGCAGCGGTTGACGATCACGTCGGTCATGCGCTGGTTGAAGACGATCATCGTGCCCTTGCCCGGCGACATCGCCAGGTCGACCCCGGCCAGGCCCGCCACCTGGCCGGCCCACGCTCCGGCCGCCGACACGACGATCCGGGGCTCGATCCGCTCGATCGTGCCGGTCCGGACGTCGGCGATCGAGACGGATGCGATGAACCGGCCGTTGCGCTCCATCGCCACGACCTGCCGGTAGGGCAGCGCCTCGCTGCCGCGGGACCGGGCGTCGAGCAGGTTCGCCTCGACCAGCTGCCACGGTTCGAGCGATGCGTCGGGTACCCGGAAGGCCCGCCGGATCCCGCGATTCAGCGCCGGCTCGCGCCGGAACAGGTCGGCCGTCGACTCCTCCTCGCATGGAATCCCGGCAACCTGGCAACGCGCGGCGAAGGCGGCGACGTAGTCCTCCGGATCGCCCGGCGTGGCGACGAAGACGCCGCCGGTGTCCTCGATGCAGGCCGGCGCGATCCTGCGCAGCACCTCGTTCTCGACGATGCACTCGCGGGCCGCCTGGACGTCCCTGGCGACATACCGGGCGCCCGAGTGGAGCAGGCCGTGGTAGCGGCCGCTCGTGCCGCTGGCCAGGTCGCCCTTGTCGACGAGCAGGCAGCGCAGCCCGCGCCGGGCGAGGTCGCGCAGCAGGCCCGCGCCGGTGGCGCCGCCGCCGACGATCAGGACATCGACGCTGCGGGGCAACCCGCTCCAACCGGTCATCGGACCCATCATGCCCCAGCCCGGCCGGCGACCGACCGAGACGGGACGGGGCGCCGGCTCAGGGCGCCGTCTCGGCTGGCGGCTCCAGCCAATCGAAGGTCCGCCCGACCGCCTTCTTCCACCAATGGAAGGCCGCCTCGCGCTCGTCCGGATCGAGCCGCGGTGTCCACTCCCGGCCGACCTCCCACCTCGACCTGAGATCCTCGATGGCCGGCCAAACTCCGACGGCGAGGCCGGCCGCGTAGGCCGCCCCAAGGGCCGACGTCTCGGTCACCACCGGGCGCACGACGGGGATGCCCAGGACGTCGGACTGGAACTGCATCAGGAGCTCGTTGCCGACCATCCCGCCATCCACCCGGAGCGCGCTCAGCGAAGTCCCGGCGTCGGCCCGCATCGCGTCGACCACCTCGCGGGTCTGCCATGCGGTCGCCTCGAGCGCTGCCCGGGCGAGGTGCCCCCGGGTCACGAATCGAGTGAGGCCGACGATCACGCCGCGGGCCTCGCTCCGCCAGTACGGCGCGAAGAGCCCGGAGAAGGCCGGCACGATGTACACCCCGCCGTTGTCCTCGACCGTTCGGGCGAGCGGCTCGATCTCGTCCGAATCCTCGATCAGGCCGAGGTTGTCGCGCAGCCAGCCGACGAGCGCGCCGGCGATCGCGATCGAGCCCTCCAGGGCATACGAGGCGGGCCCGTCGCCCAGCCGGCAGGCGACCGTGGTGAGCAGGCCGGACGTCGACGGCACCGGCCGCGGGCCCGTGTTGAGGAGCAGGAAGCAGCCCGTGCCGTAGGTGTTCTTCGCCTCGCCCGCGGTGAAACAGGTCTGCCCGAAGAGAGCCGCCTGCTGGTCGCCCAGGTCCCCCGCGATCGGCACGCCGGCCAGGTCCGCGAAGGCCTCGCCCCGGACGGCACCGTAGACCTCGCTCGAGGAGCGGATCCTGGGCAGGAGCGCCGACGGGAGGTCGAGGGTGTCCAGGATCCTGGCGTCCCAGTCGAGCGTCTCGAGGTCCATCAGCATCGTCCGGCTGGCATTCGTGACGTCCGTCACGTGGACCCCGCCGGACGGCCCGCCGGTCAGGTTCCAGATCAGCCAGGTGTCGATCGTGCCGAACAGGAGGTCGCCCGCCGCGGCCCGCTCCGGGGCGCCGTCGACATGGTCGAGGATCCAGCGGATCTTGGGGCCCGAGAAATACGTCGCCAGGGGCAGCCCGGTCGTCGCCCGGAAGCGGTCGATCCCGCCGGAGCGCGCCAGGTCGGCGACGATCCGGTCCGTCCGGGTGTCCTGCCAGACGATCGCGTTGTGGATCGGCCGGCCCGTCCGGCGATCCCAGACGACCGTTGTCTCGCGCTGGTTCGTGATCCCGATCGCGGCCAGCTCGCCAGGGCCGACCCGGGCCCTGGCCAGGGCCGTCCGGATCACCTCTCCCGATCGTTCGATGATCTCGAGCGGGTCGTGCTCGACCCAGCCCGCCCGCGGATAGATCTGGCGATGCTCGCGCTGGTCGATCGCGACCGGTCGCCCGGCCGGATCGAAGACGACGAAGCGGGTGCTGCTCGTGCCCTGGTCGAGGGCGCCGACGAAACGGGCCATGTCCGGGATTGTCCACTACGGCGATCCCGAGGCGCCAGAGGCGACCGCGTGCGCCGCGGGCGGGGGGCCGCGGGCGGGGGCCGCGTGGGGCCGCGGGCGGGGGCCGCGGGCGGGGGCCGCGGGCGGGGGCCGCGGGGGGCGGGGGGGGCCGCGGGCGGGGCGACTTCGTCGGAACGTCGCCGCGGGACGCCGTATGGTCGGACTCGGCGGTCCGAGGCCGCGATCCGAGGTTATCGGACCAGTCAACGAGCGCGAATCCGGCGTCGCCACCCTGACTGCGGGCGATCCCTGGTCGCCGGATGGCCATAGTGCGCCTGGTGCCGACAATCCGACGAACGTCTGCGCCCCCGACGCCGGAACGAAGGTCTGCGCCCGCGGAGCCCGACCCGACGAACGTCTGCGCCCCCGACGCCGGAACGAAGGTCTGCGCCCGCGGAGCCCGACCCGACGAACGTCTGCGCCCCCGACGCCGGAACGAAGGTCTGCGCCCGCGGAGCCCGACCCGAACCGGACTCAGTCCGTCAGCGACCAGAGCGCCCGGCGCGCCGCCCGCCACCAGCGACCACGGCTCGAGCCGTGCTCGTGCGCGTGAGCCGCGGCTCGCCTGGCCGGTCGGTGGCCGTCCGGGCCCTGCCGGCCCGGGCAGCCCGGGTCGCCCGTGCAGGCGAGCTCGGGCAGTCCGGTCACCCGGCTTCGGCGCTCGGCCAGGGCGGATCCGCAGTGCCGGCAGACGATCGGCATCTCAGACGGCCCGAGGGGGATTCGCCGGGACCCGCCGGGAGTGGCTCGATCCGGGCGCCAGCTCGCCTCGCCGCCGCGCGTGGATCGCGTCGTGGATCGCCCCATGGTGGCGGTGGTCAGCGCCGAGCAGGTCGACCTCGTCGGCTTCGTCGTGCACTAGGCCGTAGCGGTGCTCGTGGCCCTGGCCGGTCTCATCGGCCGGCCAGGGCACGCCGTCGGCGAACAGGGTCGTGAACAGGCGGACGAGCTCCGGGTCGAATTGGACGCCGGCGTGACGACGGAGCTCGGCCAGGGCCGCCTCGTGCGACACCGCACTCCGATAGGGACGACCGGCGACCATCGCCTCGTAGGCGTCGGCGATCGCCACGATCCGGGCCCCGACCGGGATCTCCTGGCCGGCCAGGCCGTGGGGATAGCCGCGGCCGTCGTACCACTCGTGATGGTGGAGGACGATCGTCGCCGCGTCGCGCAGCGCGCCCGCCTGCTCGAGCACGACCTGGCCGATCTTGGGATGCTCGGAGACGACCCGCCATTCCCGGTCGTTGAGCTCGCCGGGGTGCTCCAGGATCTCGTTCGGGATCGCCAGCTTGCCCAGGTCGTGGAGGAGGCTCGCGGTGTGAACCCGGTCTACCTCGCCGGGCGGCAGCTCGAGCGCCTGGGCCAGCGTGGTCGAGACCCCGGCAATCATGCTCGACGGCTTGCCGGTCCAGCCGTTGCGCTCCGCGAGGGCGGCCTGGAGGGTTGCCGTTGCAGCCCGCATCGCGGCGCGCCCGACATCGACGGCATGCTGGCGGGCGGCCGGGCCGATCGCCGCGCGGCGGATCAGGTTGCCCTCCGCGACTTCGTGGAAGACGTAGACCTGGTCGCGACCGAGGGCCTTGGCCGAATACAGAGCGGCGTCGGCGTCGTTGATCAGCGACTCGAGCCGGAGATGGGGGCCGAGGCCGCCGGCGACCCCGGCGCTCATCGTGATCGACAGGACGTGGCCGTCCTCGATCTGGATCTGGCGACCGGCCACGACCCGCCGGAGCTTCTCGGCCATCGTCGCTGCCGCGTCGGCGTCCGTCTCGGGCAGGACCAGCATGAACTCCTCGCCGCCGTAGCGGCCGACGACGTCGACGGCCCGGACGTTGGCCTGGAGGACTGCCGCGAACTCGCGCAGGACGGTGTCGCCGGCCGAGTGGCCGTGGGTGTCGTTCACCCGCTTGAAGTGGTCGAGGTCGACCAGCACGAGCGACAGCGGCCGTCCGTAACGGGATGCCCGTTCGAGCTCGGCCGCGATCCGGCCGATCAGTGCCTGCCGGTTGAGCACGCCGGTCAGCGGATCGATGGTGGCCAGGGTCCAGGCTTCGGAGACCCGGCCCGCCAGCCGGCCGAACGCGGCCCGCAGCCGGGGATCCTCGAGGCAGTTCGTGTCGACGATGGCCGACGGGTCTGTCGCGTCGGCGAGGGCGATCGTGATCGAGGTGATCCGGCGAACCTCGCGGCGGCCGACGGTGGCCGCGTAGCCAGTGGCGCCCAGCACCGCGCAAATGAAGGCGACGACCAGCGCGACGAGCAGGAGCTCGGTGCCGGTCGAGATCGCCACGTCGGTTCGTCCCCTTGTGCCGGATCCGGGATCGGTCCCGGTGCCGCATCGTGGTTCGAGCGGCTGACATGCGAAGACTGGCGCCTGAGGTACCGTCCGGGTATAGCCAGATCGTCCGCGCCACCTTCCCCGGCGACCGGTACCCCGGGCCGTTCCAGGTGGTGCCAGGGCGCACGTCCCGCCGCCGGGGGGACCGGAAGTACCCCGCTTGTTGCGGTCCGCTGGCGTGCCGGGCCGTCGCCGGTGCGAGCCGTCACCGAGCCGCGTTGACCGGCGTCCACGCGGGCTCAGCCGGGGTCGCTCGATTCAGCCCGCCGGCGGGCTCTCGAGTCGTCCCACGAGACAGATCCTGGCCGCATCGTCCTCGAGCCGGTATGACCAGCCCGAGTCATCCGGCCAGGCTCGATCGACCAGCGCGGCGGAGCGGGCAGCGGGCACCCGGTATTCGAGCAGGTAGCGGCGAGGCACCGCCTGGATGGCAACCGGCCCGAGCGGCTCGACCGCCTCATCCAGCCAGTCCAGGTAGACCGCGTTGTTCACGTGGCCCATCGGGTCGAGCTCGTGGAGCCGGACGGCGATCGGGCGCCGGGGCGCGTCGGCCGGCGGCGTGCCCGCCTCGACCCTGATCGGCTCGAACGTCTCGAGGGGGACGCCGAACGAGATCGGGAAGGCATCCGGGACGCGGGTCGGCTGCCCGGCCGTGGTCGTCATCACCCAGTCCGTGATGACGGTCGCGACCGGCGACCCGTCGGCCTCGGCCCGCAGGTCGCAGCGGCGCCGGGCCATCACCTTTCGTCCGCCGGTCACCTCGGTCGTGGCGACCAGGGCGGACCCGGTCGGCAGGGCCGCCGAGACCGTCAGGTCGATCGCCCGGACGACCCAGGCCAAGCCCCGCTCCAGGTACCACGATCGTGTGAACCCCCGGCGCTCGGAGTGGATCCAGGCGACGTCCTGGGCGTAGCGCAGGTAGGTCGAGGCCCGGGCGATCCCATCCGGGCCGGCTTCATCGAATCGGACCCGGTAGGACGACGAGGTCCGCCGCTCCGTCTCGCCGGGCGGGGCGTAGTGGTCACGGGCCGGGTCGTGGGCCGGCGGGTCAGCCCTCACCCGCCGTCCGGCTTCCCGCCGCCCGGCTTCGCGCCGGCCAGCGAATCGAGCTGCTCGAGGGCGATCAGCCGGGTGCCGGCCCGCGGGGCAGTCTGCGCCTCGAGCCGAACGAGGCAGGATCGCTCGGCGTCGAACACGACAATCGCCACCGCCAACGACTCGTCCTCGTCGGCGGCATGCGTCCGGGCATCGTCGAGCTGGTACAGGACGTCGGCGTTGATCCCCCGGGCGCCCCACTTGCAGTCGAACGCCTCGGCCGCGCCCGGGATCTCAAGGGTCACGTCGTAGGGATGGATCTCGGCCGGGACGCCGTCGAACAGGATCCGGCGCTCACGCCGGATGTTGCCGGCCGGTGCCCGTTGGGCGAGCAGGCGGGCGGTGAGCTCCTCGACGATCGCCCCTCGAACCTGGCTGCGCACCTGCTCGCCCCTGTCGGCGACCGCCAGCGAGGCGGCGAGGATCGCCTCGGAGCGCTCCGTGCCCGGCTGGAACAGGCCCGGGAAGATCCGCCGCCAGCGATCCGGGTCGGTCGACTCGCCGTTCATCACAGCCCGGGCCAGGACCCGCTCGGCGCGGTCGGCTTCGGCCAGCAGGCCGGCCAGCCGCGCCACGAGGGGATCGGCCTGGATGCCCGCATAGACGACCGCCCTGCCGTCGCGGGCCGCGTCCTGGAAGCGCACGTCAGCCCTCGACCGCGAGGAGCACGATCTGGGGCAGGGTCGAGAGCCAGTCGATCGCCCGATGCGGATCGCTGATCCCGCCGGCTTCCTCGATTGCCAGCCCGATCGCCTCGACCACGACCGCATCCGCCGGCCCTCGCCCGTCCACGGCGGCCGCCGCGTCGGCCAGCCGGTCGGTCCAGGCCCGACTCAGGTCGTTGACATACGACCACTCATCGTCGATCGACTCGCCCAGGCCGGCCAGCCGCTCCTCTGCGGCGATCGCAGCGGCGAGCAGGTCGGTGAGGCTGGGGGTGGCGTCCATCGCGTGGAGCGTAGCCGAAGCCGGCGACCGGGCCGGGAATTTGGCTGGCAATGAACCGGAGATGGACCGCGGAGGCGGCTCCGAACAGTGCGTCAGCTGGGCAGGCCGGCTCCGGGCAACGGCCGGCCGAGCCGGGCTGGACTCGCGAAGATGGCCGCCCGGGCGTCGCGGCGGACCTCTTCGAGGGTCGCCCGGCAACGCTCGTCCCAGGCGCGGCTGTAGCTCGCGATCGCCCGGTCGCGGAGCTTCGAGGCATCCCGGCGCAGGCCGAGCTCGCTCAGCTGGTCGACAGCGTCGAGCGCCTCGCGGTACAGCCGGGGCAGGGAGTCGGCCAGTTCGCCGCGGGATTCCATCACGCTGACGGTGCCCCACTGCCGGCCGCCTGCCAATGACCGACAGGTCCCGGTCCGGCCCGCCAATCGACCCACCAGCCGATCAGCCGACCGGTCGCCGGGGCCGGGTCCGTGGCAGGATGGCTCGAACAACCACGATGGAGGACGGCATGGACCTGGGCATCCGGGGGCGAGCGGCCCTGGTCGGCGGCGGCTCTTCGGGACTCGGCCGGGCATCGGCAGAGCGCCTGGCAGCCGAGGGCTGCCGGCTGGCGGTCTGGTCCCGCAGCGCCGAGGGCGTGGCCCGGGCGGCCGCCGGGATCCGCGACCGGCACGCGGTCGAGGTCGTCGAGCTGGTCGGCGATGCGGCCGAGCCGGGCACCGCCGGCCGGATCGCCGCCGAGGCGGCCGCGGCCCTCGGGCGGATCGACATCCTCGTCCTCAACGCCGGCGGCCCGCCGGCCGTCGATCCGACCTTGACCGACCCGGCCGGCTGGGCGCGTGCCTTCCAGCTCCTGGCAATCACCCCGATCGAGCTGGCGACCGCGCTCCTGCCGGCGATGCGCTCGGCGGGCTGGGGCCGGATCGTGGCGATCCTCTCGTCCGGGATTCGCCAGCCGATCCCCGACCTGGTCTACTCGAACGCCGGCCGGGGAGCTCTCGCAGCCTGGCTCAAGACAACCGCCCGGGCCGTTGCAGGCGAGGGCGTCACGATCAACGGCGTGCTGCCCGGCCGGCTCGAGACACCCAGGATCGAGAGCCTCGATCGAGGACGAGCCGAGAAGACGGGCCAGACCATGGAGGCGGTCCGGGCCGGCCACCTGGCGACGATCCCGGCCGGCCGCTACGGCCGTCCGGACGAGCTCGCCTCCCTCGTCGCCTACCTCGCCTCGGAGCCGGCCAGCTACCAGACGGGCACGTTCAGCGCCGTCGACGGGGGGATGATCAGCGGGCTGCCCTGAGGCCCGGCGCCGCCCGGGTACGTCGTTGCCGGCCCGGCGGCGGTCAGTCGCCCGAGGTCCAGCCGCTCCGAATCTCGAAGCGTGCGAAGGCTCCGGTCGGGCTCGACCAGGCCGCGCTGACGCCGTCGACCTCGGCTCCGGCCGGACCCAGCTGCAGGGCTGCCAGCAACGTTTCAAGCTCGGCGCGCGGCCCTTCGGCGACAAGTCGAACGCGCCCATCGGCCTCGTTGCGCACCCAGCCGGTCAGACCCAGGGCTTCTGCCCGCCGGGACGCGAACAGCCGAAAGCCGACGCCCTGGACCCAGCCGCTGACGACCGCGTCGAGCCGGGCCCGCTCCGGTGCCGGCGGCCGTGCGCCGGGCGGCGCCTCCGGGTCCACCCGCTCAGGCGGCCACCGCCGCCGTCCTGGGCCAGGCCAGGACGAGGACGTCGAGGGCCAGCTCCGGACCGGCGTTGCCCTCGATCAGCTCGGCCGACCGGTCGAGCCGGCCGAGGAACGCCGCCACCTCGGCAGGATCGACCGACGGCGCAACCGCGACGAGCTCGTCCAGGAGCGCAGGATCGCGCACCTCGCGCCGGCCGCCACGGCCGACGATCGCCAGGTCCAGGGCGACGTCGCACCACACGGCGAGGAGCATCAGGACTGCCCGCCTGCGCTCGGTCGGACTCCGCCGGCCCGATTCCGCCGGCTCAGGCGGCCCCGCCTCGTCACCGCCGACCGCCTCGGCGGGCCCGGCGGCCTGGCGGCTGCCGCTCCGGCCTCGCGACAGGCCGCCCACGACCGGCGCCGGGTCGGCCATCGGACGGATCGCAGCCTCGAGCGCGGCCGCCCGCTCGATCAGCTCCCGACCGGCGACGAGTCGGGCAGAGCGCGACGCGCCGAGGAGATCGAGGATCGTCCGGACGATCTCGTCGCGGATCGTGACCGCTTCGGGCCGGCGGGCGTAGGCCAGGGCGACACCCGGCCGGCCGGCCGCGATCCGGGCGAGCCGAGCCGCGGCGGCCGCGTCGGCGACTCCGCGGTCGACGAGCAGCTCCTCGATCGCCCGGACGCCGAGGGGCGCGACGCGCAGCCGGACGCACCGCGAGCGGACCGTCGGCAGGAGGCGGCTCTCCTCATCGGCACACAGGATCAGGCTGACCCCGGTCGGCGGCTCCTCGAGGGTCTTCAGGAGCGCGTTCTGGGCGTCCTCGTTCATCCGGTCGGCATGCTCCACGATCGCTACCCGCCGGCCGCCCTCGACGGGCAGGTAGGCCAGCTCACCGACCAGCTGGCGAATGCCACGCGGGACGGCCCGGCCCGGATCGCCGATCACGACCTGGCCGCCCGGGCCCTCGGGGCCGAGCCGGTGAAGGTCCGGATGGTTGGCGGCCGCCACCAGCCGGCAGCCGCGGCATTGCCGGCATGGCCGATCCGCCGGGTCGGGCGCGAGGCAGAGCAGCGCGGCAGCGAGATCGTCGGCCAGAGTCGTCTTGCCGACCGACGGAGGACCGGCGATCAGGACGGCATGGGGCGGCACGCCGCGGACCATGGCCGCCGCGGCGGCGAGTGTCCCGGGTTGCGCCCGGGTGATCCATTGCCGCGCAGCGGCGGTCATGGCCGACGGCCTACTCGGCGACCTTCCGGCTGCGCCGCTTCGGCGTCGTTGCCGGAGCCACTGCCTCGGCTGCGGCGGCCGGCGTCGCGGCGCGACTCGCCGCGCGGCGGCGCGGCGCCGGAGCGTCGGCGGCCGGGGCCGGCTCGGCCGGAGCCGCTTCGGCACTGCTCGCCGCGGCGCGAGCCGACGACCGGCGCCGGGCCGGGGCCGGCGACGATTCCGCGGTGCCTTCCGGCTGGACGGCCGGCTCCGCCGCTCGCCTGCTCGTCGCCCGGCGCCGGGCGGCGGGTGCCGCTTCGGTCGGAGACGCCGCATGAGCCGCCTCGGCCACAGGTTCCACGCTCGGCGCGGGTGCCGGCTCGGACACCTTGCCCGGGCGGCTGCGACGGGCTGGGCCTGGAGCCGGGCTGACCGCCTCGGCCGCCGGCCGTGCGGCGGGCCGATCCTCGGCCGTCCGTCCGGGCTTGGACGCGAGCTGCGCACGGAGCATCGCCTCGAGCTCCGGCGGCACTTCGCTCCACGGCTCATCGCCGCTCCGGGGCCGCTCCTGGCGGGGCGCGGCCGGGGACCGCTCTTCCATGCGCGGGCGCTCCTCCGGCCGCCTGCCCGAGACGTCGGGGTACCGATTGATCCCCCCACTGCCGCTGCCCCGGCCGAAGCGCTCGCGTTCGATCGCTGCGGCATAGCCGCCGCCGCGGCCGCCCCGGTTCGGCATCCCGCCGCCGGGACGCCGGCCGTCACGGCCGACGGGTCGGTTCCCGCGGCGCTGCTCGGCAATCAGGTACTCGGGGATTGCCGGCTCGTCCTCGTCCTCGACGTCGAGCGGCGATAGTGCGGCGGCCGGAGCCCGATCCATGCCGATCTGGCTGTCCCAGACCGACCCGAAGGCGGCCGAGCGGGGCGGCCGCGGCGCGGCCGGCAGATCCTCCTCGTCCTCCTCCTCGTCCTCGATGCCCGCGGGCCGGGCGACGATCTCGCGCTCCTGCGCGGCGGCCGCGACCGGCTCGCCCTCGCCCCGGCTGCGACCACGGCCCCGACCCCGGCCGCCCCGGCGGCGGCGACGGCGCTGGCCCTCCTCGGTCTCGCCCTGAGCATGCTCGACCGTCGAGCCGTCGGCACCGCCGGGGCTCGCCTCGAGCTCTTCCTCGACATCGGTCGGCGGCTGGACGACGATCGGCGGATTGGCCCGGGCCGCGGCCGCGACCGCTGCCCTGGACAGCTTCTCGCCGGGCAGGGCGACGAGGCCGGTGAAGCCGGGAGCGGCGGCCGGGAGCGGCGCCGGCGCGGCGCCCACCTCGACCGCGGCCGGCTCGGCCGGCCGGCGAGCCCCGCGGCCCGTCGACCGGGGCGCCGCGGCCACCGGCTCGGGCTCGCCGCTCCGGGTCCGGGTCCGGCCGCCGCGCGTGCCGCGCCCGCGACCCACGCCGGTGCCCTCGGTCTGCTTGTCGGGGACCTCGGTCATCGACAGGTCCTCCTCGTCGCCGGCCACTCGCCGCCCGGAGCGCGACGAACCCTTCTCGACCCGGGCGATCTGGGTGATGTCGGTGAACAGGTCGGCGACCTCGATCAGGTCCGAGCTGGTGTTGCCGCGGAAGCTGATCACCTCGCACCGGACGCCCATCTCCTGGACCGCCCGGATCGCCGGCGCGAAGTCGCCGTCGCCCGACACGATGATCGCCACGTCGAGGTTGCGGGCCGTCTTCATCAGGTCGACCACGAGCTCGATATCGAGGTTGGCCTTGACCTTGCCGTCGCCGTACTTGCGGATGTCCTTGCTGACGACCTTGTAGCTGTGACGGGCCAGGAAGGAATGGAAGTTGCGCTGGTTCTCATTGTCCGGATCGAGCCCGGTATAGGCGTAGGCGCGCACGAAGTCGCGCCCGGCGATGGCCGACTTCAGGAGCGTGACGTAATCGATGTCGACGCCGGCCGCCTTGGCCGCATAAAAGATGTTCGCCACGTCCACGAAGACGGCGACGTTCTTGCCCACGGTGACTCCTAGTTCCTGGCTGCTGACCGCCGGCGCAACCTGTGCAGCTCGGCGGAGATCAAGAGCGGACCTCGCGAGCAGGCGCCCGACGGGCGCCCACCGACCTGGTCATGAGCGAGCCACCCTGGCTGAAGCCCCGATCCTCCCAGCGGGCTCGCTCGCCGGGATCGACCGGCTGCGCCGCCTCGACGACGGTGCAGCCCTTGTTGCGCGCGGAGCGGAGGACCTCCTCGAGCAGATCATCGGCAACGCGCGCTGCGTCGCCGGACGGATCCACCACGAGCAGGTCGATGCTGCCGATATAGCCACCCGCCCGGACCGACGGCCGGAGGGCCAGGATCGCGCCGCCGACGACCTCTCGACGCCGCTCGGCGACGAGCACGCTGGCCTGCGGCAGGTAGACGAGCTGCCGCAGGAGATCGGGGGCAACGAGCGGCCCACCACCCGGATCGATGGCCGGCGCGAAGAGCGCGACGAGCCGATCGACATCCGTGATGCGAGCCGCCCGAACCTGGTAATCCACGCCGACGGGCCTGACCTCACGAGGGGACGCGCTCGATTGCTGCAGAAGCGGCCGGATTCGACCGGATCGACGTGTTCCACGGTGGATGCGCCTCTCGGCGGGCGCGCGCCGAAGCGCTTCACAACCACCCGAGGGGCGCCAACAGCAGTATTGCAATCGACGCGTCGGCGCCTAATATACGGCATCGCTCCGGCGGCCACCTGCGCGCCGCCCGAAGCCCGTTCGCCGTGCCGCCATCCTCAGTGCACCGATGTCCCGACCGGCCACCCGGCCCGAGGGGCGATGGGCGCCGGAGACGAGCCGGAGGCGAGTCTCGGTTCGACCGGCAGGGGCGCGACCGGTCATCCGCCGACAACGGCGGGTGGGGATCAGAGGAGGAGACTTGATGAGATACGGCAAGCTCGGCGCGTTGGGCGCCGGAGCAGTGCTCATCCTGGCGGCATGTTCGTCGACGGCGACGACGGCCCCGGCGGCGAGCACAGGTGGCGGGGCCAGCACGGCCCCCGGGGGAAGCTCGGCCGCGGTATCGCCCGGCGCATGGTGCGTCGGCGGCACCGTCAAGATCGGCACCGAGCTGCCGATGAGCGGCGGCGAGACGGCCAACGGCGTTCCGACCGCGAACGGCGTCAAGCTGCTGATCAGCCAGGTCAACGCGGCCGGCGGCGTGCTCGGCTGCAAGCTCGACATCAACGTCCAGGACGACGCCCTCAACGGCGTCCACGATCCCCAGACGGGCGCCAAGAACATGCAGACCCTCGTCGCCGACGCGTCGGTGATCGGCGAGGTCGGCCCGTTCAACAGCGGCGTCGCTGAGGCGGAGATCCCGATCAGCAACGGCGCCGGCCTGCTGATGTGCAGCCCGGCCAACACGGCCAACGCGGTGACCCAGCCGCCCGAGGGCGACACCTACCGGGCCACGAACCCGACCAAGATCAGCTACATCCGAACCGCGACCCCGGACAGCATCCAGGGCCCGTCAGCGGCGGATTACCTGTACAAGGATCTCGGCAAGACGAGCGTCTACATCATCGACGACACCGAGACCTTCGGCGTCGGCGTCGGCAAGAGCTTCGAGGCCGAGTTCAAGAGCCTGGGCGGCACCGTCGTCAAGCACGACAGCGCACCAAAGTCGACGACCGACTACACCCCGCTGTTCACCGCCGCCGCGGCGCTGAACCCGCAGGGCGTCTACCTCGCCGGCACGACCCCGACCGGGATGGGCCTGGCCCTCAAGCAGGGCCGGACGGTCTCGGGCATGGAGACGATCCCGTTCGTCGGCCCGGACGGCGTGGCTGACCTCGGACCGGGCGGAACCCAGGGTGCGACGATCACGATCGCCGGCGCTGCTGCCGCGAACGTGTTCGGCACCGTCGGCGCTGCCCATGACCTGACCGACAACACCTTCGTGCCGGCCTACACCGCGATGTTCGGTGGAGCTCCGGGTGCCTACAGCGCAGCGGCCTACGCCTGCGCCCAGATCATCGTCGCCTCGCTGACCAAGGCCGCCGCAACGGCGACCGACCTGGCCAGCCTGCGCGAGGGTGTCCGCGCCAACGCGGTCAACTCGGCCAACACCTTCACCACCGCGCTTGGCTCGCTGAGCTTCGACAAGTACGGCGACAACACCAAGCCGTTCATCTCGTTCTACAAGACCGACATGACCCTCAACGGTGGCAAGGGTGACTGGGTCTTCGTGAAGCAGGAGTCGTTCACCGACCCCAACGCGACCCCGTAGCACAGCGTTCAACGAAGCCGGGGAGTCTCCAAACTCCCCGGCTTCTTCCTACCTCGGAAGACCTCCCCCAGCAGGGCCTGCCGAATCCATGTCAATCGACCTTCGCGGTGTAGCTCGGCCCCTGGCCATTGGCGCGATCGCACTCGTCGTCGAGTACCTGCTGCTGGGCACCCAGCAGTTCGCCAACGCCCTGACCCTGGGCGCGATCTACGCCCTGATCGCCCTCGGCTACACGATGGTCTATGGCATCGTCGAGCTGATCAACTTCGCGCACGGCGACGTGTTCATGGTCGGCTCGTTCCTGGCGATGTGGATCATGACCACCGTGTTCGGCCTGGTCGGCCCCGTCACCAACCTGCTCAACCTGGTCGGGCTGATCGCGATCGTGATGTTCGCGACGATGGTGGGCATGGGCCTGATCGGCACGTTCATCGAGCGAATCGCCTACCGGCCCCTGCGCCACGCGCCACGGCTCGCCCCGCTGATCACCGCGATCGGCGTGTCGTTCATCCTCCAGAACATCATCGCCGTCGCCTTCGGACCGTCGCCGGTCAACTTCCCGCAGATCGTGCCGGCCGACAAGTTCAGCCTGCTGGGCGGCCGGATCGCCTACCTCAACGTCTTCATCGTCGATCATGGCCGTCGTCCTGATGATCGCCCTGCAGCTGTTCGTCGGCCGGACGCGGCTGGGTCGGGCGATGCGCTCGACGGCCCAGGATCGCGAAGCCGCCGAGCTGATGGGCGTGGACATCAACCAGACGATCGCAATCACGTTCTTCATCGCCGCGGCCCTGGCCGGCGCCGGCGGGCATGGTCCAGGGCCTGTACGCGGGGAGCATCAAGTTCGACCTGGGCTTCTACGTCGGCCTGAAGGCCTTCACCGCGGCCGTCCTGGGCGGGATCGGCAACACGACCGGGGCGGCGATCGGCGGCTTCATCATCGCCTTCGTCGAGGTCTACTCGACCGTCCTGGGCTATACCGCGTGGTCGGAGGTGGCGGTCTTCACCGTGCTCATCCTCGTCCTCGTGTTCCGGCCGAGCGGCCTGCTCGGCCAGCAGGTCGGAGAGCGGGCGTGACCGCGACGACGAGCCGCCGGGGACCGTCGCCCTGGGCCCGCCTGCGCAGCGGGGCGCGGATGCATCGCTCGCTGACCGTCCTGGTCGGCTGGGTGCTCGTGGCCAGCATGCTGCCCCTGATCGTCCTGATCCCGCCGCTCAGCACGTTCCAGCAGCAGTCCCTGTGGATCGACGGCTTTGCCAATGCCGGCGTCTTCATCCTGCTGGCGCTGGGCCTCAACGTGGTCGTCGGCCTGGCCGGCCTGCTCGACCTGGGCTATGCGGCCTTCTTCGCGATCGGCTCCTACGTGTACGCCTTCGGCGACTCCCCGTTCACCACGCTCCACATCCCGTTCTGGCCGATGCTCCTGGTCGGAGCGGTGATCGCGGCCACCCTCGGGGTCCTGCTCGGCGCGCCGACCCTGCGGCTGCGCGGTGACTACCTGGCGATCGTGACCCTCGGCTTCGGCGAGATCGTGCCGGCCGTGTTCCTGAATGCCAGCACGTTCACCAAGCGGCACCAACGGGATCGGCGGGATCTACAAGCCGGAGCTGTTCGGGTTCGCCGTTCACCCTCGAGAACCCGGTGCCCTACTACGTCACGATGGTCGCGATCCTGGCGGTCACGATGGTCCTCCTGTATCGCCTCCAGGCGTCGCGACTCGGCCGGGCCTGGATGGCGATCCGGGAGGACGAGCTGGCCGCCGCGAGCAGCGGGCGTCAACACGGTCACGACCAAGCTCCTGGCGTTCGCCCTGGGCGCCTCGACGGCCGGCCTGGCCGGCGTCTTCGCGGCGTCGAAGCTGACCATCGTCAGCCCGGACCAGTTCGGCTTCGCGGTCTCGTTCACGGTCCTGGCCATGGTCGTCCTCGGCGGCATGGGCAACATCTGGGGCGTGGCCATCGGGGCATTCGTGCTCTACGACGATCCAGAGCGTCGTCCTGCTCAAGCAGCTCAACCAGTTCTTCCAGACGCTCCACGTCCCGATCCTGCAGAGCATCGACTTCGTCCAGTACCAGTACCTGCTGTACGGGCTCGCCCTGGTCGGGATGATGCTGCTCCGACCCGAGGGCCTCTTCCCGAGCCGCCGACGACGGCGGGAGCTCCACGAGCGTCGAGCGAGGAGGTCGGCGACGTGCCGCCGCCGATCGAGGCGCTGGACCAGTGACCGCCGCGACGATCGGGCGAAGCCGCGGGACGACGAGCTGCTCCTGAGCGCCCAGCAAGGTGACCAAGGCCTTCGGCGGCCTCGTCGCCGTGCAGCGAGGTCGATCTTGAGATCCTGCGCGGCTCGATCGTCAGCCTGATCGGACCGAACGGGGCGGGCAAGACGACGTTCTTCAACGTGATCGCGGGCATCCTCGACCCGACCTCCGGCGCGTGGTCGAGTTCGCCGGCCAGCGGATGGTCGCCCGTCCGGTTCGGGCCTGGCTGGAGCCGGTCATCTGGGTCCTGCCAGCCTTGATCATTGCGATCGCGGGGATCCTCGCCTACCAGGCGTCGGCCGAAGTGGGTGCCCTGTCGTGCTGGTCGCCATCATCGCCTGGTCGTCATGCTCCTCGCCGCGATCGTCCGGCCGCGCCTGGTACCGCCACCTGCTGGCCCGCTTCGGGGTCTTCCGGAGCGCCCGCCCGAACGAGATGGTCCGGGCCGGGATCGGCCGGACCTTCCAGAACATCCGGCTCTTCGCCAACATGACCGCCCTCGAGAACGTCCAGGTCGGGATGCACCTGAAGATGCAGCGCGAACGCCGGCGACGCGCTGCTGAGCACGCCCCGGGCGCGAGCCGAGGAGCAGCGGTCGGTGGCCAGCGCCCTGGCCTTCCTCGACCTGGTCGGGCTGAAGGACCGCGACGACGAGCTGGCCCGGAACCTGCCCTACGGCGATCAGCGCCGGCTCGAGGTGGCCCGGGCCCTCGCCAGCGAGCCCTCGCTCGTCCTGCTCGACGAGCCGACGGCCGGGCATGAACCCGCGCGAGACCCGCGAGATGACCGAGCTGATCAGCCGCCTCCGGCACGATCTGGGCCTGTCGTTCCTCTTGATCGAGCACGACATGAAGGTGGTCATGGGCATCAGCGATCGGGTGACCGTGCTGGACCATGGCGAGCGGATCGCCGAGGGCACGCCCGGATGAGGTCCGCCGCAACCCGCGGGTGATCGAAGCCTACCTCGGGAAACCGCCCGAATGACCGCCGCCCAGGATCCGGTTCCGGCCGGTGCCGCGACGCCCGGGCCGATCGCGTCGACCTCGCCGGCGACCGAAGAGGTCCTGCTCCGGCTCGACAACGTCCACACCTACTACGGCCACATCCACGCGCTCCAGGGCATCTCCCTCGAGGTGCGCCGTGGCGAGATCGTGACCCTGATCGGGGCGAACGGGGCGGGCAAGACCACGACCCTCAAGACGATCTCGGGCCTGCTCCATCCGCGCGAAGGACGGATCGAGCTCGAAGGCCGGGACATCTCGCGGATGGCGGCCCACCAGCTGGTCCGGGCCGGTATCGGCCACTCCCCGGAGGGCCGCCGGATCTTCTCCCGCCTGACGATCCTCGACAACCTCAAGATGGGCGCCTTCACCCGGCCCCAGCACGATATCGAGGGCGATCTCGAGCACGTCTTCGAGCTCTTCCCGCGGCTCCGCGAGCGGACGACCCAGCGCGGCGGCACCCTGTCCGGCGGCGAGCAGCAGATGCTCGCGATCGGCCGGGCGCTGATGGCCCGGCCCCGGGTGCTCCTCCTCGACGAGCCGTCGCTCGGCCTGTCACCGATCCTCGTCCAGCAGATCTTCGCGATCATCCAGGAGATCAACGCGGCCGGGACGACGATCCTGCTCGTCGAGCAGAACGCGCTCCAGGCATTGATCGTGGCCAATCGCGGCTACGTCCTGCAGACCGGCCGGGTGGCGTTGTCCGGGAACTCGGACGACCTGCGCGAGAATGAGATGGTCCGCAAGGCCTACCTCGGGGAGTAGCCCCGCCGGCGGGCAGGTGCGGCGGGCCCGATCCGAGCCGGGCCGAATGGATCGCTGGAGGCCAGGTTCGCGATGGCTGGAACCGAGCCGGTCCGGCTCGTTCCGGGGGGCGGCACGGGGCGTCCGCTCGGGGTGGCCCTGGCGGTCGTGACCGTCCTCGTCCTCGGGCTGCTCAAGCCGTGGGGATCGGGCCCGTCCGATCGGGCCCAGCCGAGTCCGGCCCCGATCGCGGGGCGCGCGACCGAATCGGCGGGCCCGCGATCGACGCCCGCCGGTGGGCCGGCCGCTGATGCGCCGAGCGCCAGCCCGGACACGAGCAGCAACACGAGCGGCCCGTGCTACTACGGGCTCGCCTGGCGGCTGTTCACGGCCGCGACGAGCGACGTCGGCCCCGTCCACTCCTGGTACGGCCTCCAGCCGATCGAGGCGAGCGGCCCGACCGACCCCCGGATCGCGGCCGTCGAGGTCCACTCGAGCGCGATCGGCCAGCTCGGCTACTGCAGCGTCACCCATCCCGGGCTGATCCGGGTCGTGGCCACCCAGGCCTGGCGGCTCGTCCCCGGCCGGCAGCCTGAACAGCTCGTGCTCGAGCCGGTTCGGGAATCCGCGCCCGGTTCGGTCCTGCCCGCACCCGGCGCCGGGGCGATCTACACCGCCCCCGGGACGCCGACCTGGGCCCAGGCGGTGTACGTCTTCGCGGTCACGCTGGCGACAACGCCCGCGACCGAGGAATGGTTCGCCGTCGACATCAGCTGAGCGTCGGCGCGACTCGCCTGCGGGCGTACGGCCGCCGCCGGGGCGCGCCGGCTACGTCCGGTCGCCGCCGCGGCTGATCAGGTAGGTCGCCCGGGACAGGGTGATCAGGCCGACGAGGGCAAGCCACGTGCCGGGCGCCCGGTCCGGGCGCAGGCCGACGAGGTCGCCCTGGGTCAGGAACGAGACGACGGCGTAGAAGAAGGCCAGCCAGCCGAGTAGCGTCAGGATCAGGAAGCTCAGGCCGCGATCGATCGCCACCGGCCGGTCGCCGACCGCGTAGGGCAACGCGACGAGGGCCAGGACGAGCAGGGCCACGATGAAGTCGATCATCCCCCCGGCCGTACCACAGCGGCCGTCGAACGCGTTGCAGGCGATCGGGCTGAGCCCGCCCGTGTCGCCGCCGGCGGTGTACCAGGCCAGGAACGAGGCGACCAGGATGACGACGGCCCCGGCGGCGGCCAGCAGGCGGCCGCTGCCAAGGGGATGGCGATGCATCGTCATCGGCTCAACCCGGCGATCCGGCCGGATCTGCCTCGTCGGCCGGGTCGCTCTCGGCCGGCGGCGTGGAATAGACCTCCGGCCTGAGCACGCCGACGTAGCGCAGGTTCCGGTAGAACTCCCCGTAGTCGAGGCCGTAGCCGACGACGAACCGGTCGTCGATCGTGAACCCGGTGTAGTTGACCGGGATCTCGACCAGGCGCCGAGCGGGCTTGTCGAGGAGGGTGCAGATCCGAAGCGAGGCCGGGCTCTTGCCCCGCAGGTACCTCACCAGGTAGTTCAGGGTCAGGCCGGTGTCGATGATGTCCTCGACCAGGAGGACCTCCTCGTCGGCGATGCTGGCCGACAGGTCCTTGAGGATCCGGACGAGGCCCGACGACTCGGTCGAGGTCCCGCCGTACGACGACACCTCCATCAGGTCGATCCGGACCGGCACCGTGATCGAGCGCATCAGGTCGGCCATGAACGGAAGCGAGCCCTTGAGAACGCTCACCAGGGTCAGTTGGCGGCCGGCGTAGTCGGAGCTGATCCGCGCGCCGAGCTCCCGCACCTTGGCCTGGATCTGGTCCTCCGACAGGAGGACCTCGGCCACGTCCGATTGGAGGTCGATCGGCACCCTCATCCGGCCGGCCTCACAGCCTCAGCGGCAACCCGGCGGGCTGCTGCCCGCCGGCGGCGGCGATGGTGGGGGTGGGCGGGCGGCGGCGGTTCGGCCTCGGCCGGCTCGCTGCCATGCCCCGGCTGAGCGCCGGCCGGCCCGGCGGGGGCGTCCGTCCAGCCCGCTCCTCGCGGGCCGGCCAGCATCGACGCGACGGATCGGCTGGGGGTCACATGGCCGGCCGTCCCGCTCAGCTCGTCAGCCAGCCCGAGCCGGCCGTACTTCAACATGAGCGCCCGGAAGTCGCGAGCGTAGAACAGCTTGATTCGCAGCTCCGGGTACAGCTCGCGCAGCCGGCGCAGCTTGCGATTCTTTTTGCGGACGAGCTTCTGGCGCAGGGTGGTCAGCTCGACATACAGGTCGATCTCGGGCAGGAAGAAGTCCGGCGAGAAGCTCTCGAGGACGTCGCCGGCCAGGTTCCACAGGATCGGGAACGTGTGCGGCTCGTACTCCCAGCTGACCTGGTAGTAGTCGAGGATCCGGGCGAACTCTGCCTCGCTGACGTGGGCGAAGGCCGGCCCGGCGTGGGTCACGCCCGGGTTCTCCGGAGCCTCGTCGGATTGATCCATCGGCGGTCAGTCTAGCCGACTCGGGCGGCGGGGCCGGGCTCATTCGACGACGGCCTCGGCCGGCCTGGCGATCGATACCCCTGGGGAGTATTATCGGAGGACGATGGCGACGACGACGACGGGATCCAGTCGAGCGGTGGCACGGGTGCGCCCCACGGGCCCGGTGGCGGGTCCGGCGGCGCGGCCGCCGGCCGCCCATCAGCGGCCGGCCGGTGAGCCGGCCGATCACTTCCGGCACAGCTACTCCAAGGACAAATCGAAGCTCGTCCGCCGGCTCAGCCGGATCGAGGGCCAGGTGAGGGGGATCGCCCGGATGATCGAACGCGAGGAATACTGCGTCGACATCCTCCAGCAGACGGCCGCGTTGCGGGCCGCCCTCGACTCCGTCGGAATCCTGATCCTCGAGGACCACATTCGAGGCTGTGTCCGGACGGCTGCCGAGCGGGGCGAGTCGGACGCCTACGTCGAGGAGGTCGTCGACGTGGTCCGGCGGACTCTCGGCCGCCCGGTGCGCGGAGCCGGCCGGCCGGCCTGAACCGGCAGGATGATCGCGTGATCTCGGCCGGTTCTCGGCGCTGCGACGATCAACGCAATGACTGAGCCGAACGTCCGTCGCGCTGGTCCGGGTCCCGCGATCGGGGCGCCCGCGCCGTTCGTGGAGCGCCGGCTCGACTCGCGCCGCTCGGATGACCGCCTGAGCTGGCGAGAGGCCACGCTGCTCGCCCGGTCGCTCGACATCCTCGTCGCCGACCTGCCGGCCGGGGCCCGACTCGCCGGCTTGCTCGAGCTCCTCGCCGAGACGGTCGGTGCTCGCCGCACGGCGGTCCTGTCGGACTCGACCGGGCGCCGGATCGCCGTGCTCGCCGGCAATGGTGAGGATCCCGCACAGGCAATGGCCCTGGCGGCCTGGCTCGACGCGAACGCCCCCGGTTCGCGAGCCGACCGCGCGGCACGCCCGCCGGCAGCCATCGAGATCGCCCGCTCGGGCTCGGCCGCCGCCGCTGCCGGGACGGCCGCCGGGACGGCCGCCGGGCAATACGCGATGGTCGAGATCCCGAGCAGCGGGCGGGTCATCCTGGGCTTCGACCTGGCCGACCCGGCCGACATCGAGGGCATCGATCGGCGCCTGCCACCCCAGCTCGCTCGGCACGCGGCGGTCGCCCTCGCCCTCGTGACCCGGCAGATGGCCGCCGAGCACGAGGCGGCCGACCTCCGCGCTCGCGACCAGGAGCGGGAGCGCTACGTCTCGACCGTGGCCCACGACCTGCGCACGCCGTTGACCGGCCTGGCCGGCTACTTCGAGCTGATCGCCGAGGGCCGGGTCGAGGACGTTGCGGTCCGGACGGAGTTCCTCGAGCGGAGCCGGGAGATCGTCGACACGATGGGCGAGCTCGTCAGCGACCTGCTCGAGATGAGCCGGATCGAGGCCGGCAACCTGGGCCTCGAACTGGCCCCGTTCTCCGTTGCCGACGTCGCCCGGCGAGTCCGCGACTCGCTCCAGCCGATCGCGCTCAAGGGCAACGTCGAGCTGCGGGCCGACCTCCCGCCTCGCGTGCGCGCGGCCCTCGGTGATCGCCGCCGGGTCGAGCAGATCCTGACCAACCTTGGAGCCAACGCCCTGAAGTTCAGCCCCCAGGGCGGGACCGTCGAGATCGTCGGCTGGTTCGTCGGGCCGGTGGCCCTGATCGCGGTCCGCGACGAAGGCGCAGGCATGACCGCCGCGGATCGAGCCCGGGTCTTCGAGCGCTTCTACCGGCTGCCACAGCACATGCGGATCACCGGCACCGGGCTCGGCCTGCCGATCGCCCGGGAGCTGGCCAGGGCGATGGGCGGCGAGCTCGACGTCGCCTCGGTCGTCGACTCGGGCTCGAGCTTCGTGCTGGCCCTGCCCGGACCGGCCGAGGTCGCGCCCGAGCTCGTCCGGGCGACGCTCGATGCGGCCCTGACCGCGGCCGAGGTCCAGCTCGAAGAAGCGGCCGTCATCCGGGCGCTGCGGGCCACGGGACGGTTCGAGGGCGGTTCACCGGCGCCCTGATCGAGCGGCTTCGCCGGTTGTCCACGATTCGGACGGATCTGCTGTGCACTTCGTGGATAACCCCGTTGACTGGCCCCGGCTCGTCCCCTAGCGTCCAGCATCCGCACTCGATCAGGGTCGCAGGGTAACGTGGTACGCGAGGGGCCCGGGGAGACTCGGACCGGAACCGGACGGGCCACGGAAGACCGAACGACCTCCAGTGCGCGAATACGTCGTCGCCGGGAGCGCTCGCGGACGGTTCACCTCGCCGGATTCGGAGGATGGGTGGGCCACCAACGCGAACCGCTCCCGACGCGTGTTGAGGGCCTGCCGCCCCTGCCGGACGACGCCCGCGCCCTGCTCGAGGCTGGCCTTCGCGACCTCGGCCTGGCCGAGCTGGCCGAACCGGTGCGGTCCGCCCTGACCGACCACGTTCGGCTGTTGCTCGCCTGGAGCGCCGCGATCAACCTGACCGCGATCCGGACGCCTGCCGCAATCGTCCGCGAGCACGTCCTCGACAGCCTGACCGCGCTCGCGATCTTGCGCGGCCACGGGATCGACGCGATCCTCGACCTCGGAAGTGGCGGTGGGTTCCCCGGCCTGCCCCTGGCTGTCGCCCTGCCCGCCCGGCGGACGCTGCTCGTCGAGAGCGTGGGCAAGAAGGCGGCCTTCCTGACGGCGGCCGCCGGCGTCGTCCAGGCGTGCCTTGGCGAAGGTCCGCTCGGTGCGCCGGAGATCGACGTCTTCGCCGGTCGAGCCGAGGCGCTCGCGAGCGATCACCGCCATCGGGAGCGCTGGCCGGCGGTCGTCGCCCGGGCGATCGCACCGCTGGCCGAGCTGGCCGAGATCGCCCTGCCCCTGGTGGCCCGGGGCGGGATCCTCGTGGCCTGGAAGCGGCGGCCGCTCGAGGCCGAGCTCGAGGCCGCGATCGCGGCCCTCGAGCGGCTCGGCGGACAGCCGCCGCGCGTCTGCCCGGTGAACGTGGCCGGGCTCGAGGACCACCTCCTGGTGATCGTCGAGAAGACTGGTCCGACGCCGCCGGCCTATCCCCGCGACCCGGCCCGGCGCCGCCGCCTGCCCATCACCTCGGGCGACCGGCTACCCTCGCCCTGATGCGCGTTGCCGTCCTGTCCGACATCCACGCCAACCTCCGGGCGCTCGATGCGATCCTGGCCAGGATCGGCCCGGTCGACGCCGTCTGGCATCTCGGCGACGTGGTCGGCTACGGTCCCGAGCCCGATGCCGTGGTCGATCGCCTGTGCCAGCTCGGCGCAGTCGGAGTCCTCGGCAACCACGACCTGGCCGCGATCGGAGACGACGTGATCCGCGACTTCAACACTGATGCCCGCGCGGCGATGGAGTGGACCCGTCGGGCGATCGACCCGGCGACGCTGGCCTGGCTGGCGGCGCTGCCGGCCCGCCTGACGATCGGACCGTTCGGCCTCGTCCACGCCAGTCCCCGCGATCCGACCTGGGAGTACATCGTGACCGAGGCCGCGGCCCGGGCGAACCTGGCGATCATGCCCACCGACATCGGCCTGTTCGGCCACACCCACCTGCCCGGTGCCTACCTGCTCCGCCGCGTGACCGGCGAGCCGGACGTGGTCGAGGCGGTGGTCCCGAACCGGGAACGGACCCTCGCCCTGGCCGGTCGCCGGGCCCTGGTGAACCCGGGCAGCGTCGGGCAGCCGCGCGACGGCGACCCGGAGGCCAGCGCGATGGTCCTCGACACCGAACGGCAGTCCGTCAGCTGGATCCGGGCGCCCTACGATATCGAGGCAACCCAGCGGGCGATGCGCGCGGCGGGCCTGCCTCGGCGCTGCGTCGATCGCCTGCGCCTGGGGATCTGAGGATGACCGAATCCGAGTGGTAGCCTTGGCCGTCGCAGAGAATCGAGACGGAGGCCCGGTGGAGATCGTCGGAATCGCGCCCGCAGGATGATCGGTGGCCGTCGGCCCCTGCCCGGGCGGAAGCTCGCCGACCGGCGCGTCCGGGTAGAGCGCCCGCACTCCCCCTACTTCCGTTATACCGGTCCCGGCCAGATGGTCGCCAAGCAGGCGGCCAGCATGCCCAAGACGCCGGCCGGCCGGTTCGTCTTCCGGGTCCGGAGCGTGATCTTCGGGCGGCCCCTGGCCAGCGAGGAGGAGATCGGCGAGCGGCTGGCCAAGAAGAAGGCACTGGCGATCTTCAGCTCCGACGCGATCAGCTCGTCGGCCTACGCGACCGAGGAGATCCTGCGGGTCCTGATCATCGCCGGGGCGGCCGGGGCGCTGGCCTACTCGATCGGCGTCTCGATCGCGATCGCCCTGCTCCTCACCGTCGTGTCGTTCTCGTACCGGCAGGTCTGCCGGGCCTACCCCAACGGCGGCGGGGCCTACATCGTCGCCCGCCAGAATCTCGCCCCGATCTTCGGACTGATCGCGGCCGCGGCCCTGCTCATCGACTACGTGATGACGGTCGCGGTCTCGACCGCTTCGGCGATCCAGCAGATCCAGTCGATCGTGCCTGCGGCCTACGACTTCCGGATCGAGATCGCCTTCATCTCGATCTCGCTGATCACCGTCGGCAACCTGCGCGGGCTGCGCGAGTCGGGCAACATCTTCGCCGTCCCGACCTACCTGTTCGTCGGCCTCGCCCTCCTGATCGTGGCCGGCGGCCTGGCCCGGATCGTGCTGGGCTCCGCCCATCCGCTGCCGCCTCAGCCCGACGCTCTGCCGCTCGGGGCGACCGAACAGCTGAGCATCTTCCTGCTGCTCAAGGCCTTCGCCGGCGGCTCGGTCGCCCTGACCGGCGTCGAGGCGATCGCCAACGGCGTGCCTGCCTTCAAGAAACCCGAAGCGAAGAACGCGGCGAACACGATGATCGCGATGGCCGTCCTGCTCGGGATCATCTTCATCGGGATCACCGTCGTCGCCCACGCGTTCGCCATCGTGCCGTCGATCGACAACAGCGGTGGCCCGACCGTGGTCGCCCTGGTGGCCGGCACGATCTTCGGGGCGAGCCCGCTGTTCTACCTGTTCCAGATCGCGACGGCCCTGATCCTGTTCCTGGCGGCCAATACGAGCTTCAACGCCTTCCCCCGGCTGGCGGCGATCCTGGCCGCGGACGGCTACATGCCTCGCCAGTTCAGCTTCCGGGGCGACCGCCTGGCCTATTCGTGGGGGATCGTCCTCCTGGCCGGGATCGCCTTCGGGCTGCTCGTCCTGTTCAACGGCGACACCCACGCCCTGATCCCGCTCTACTCGGTAGGCGTCTTCGTGTGCTTCACCCTGTCCCAGTCCGGGATGGTCAAGCACTGGTTCCTGACCCGCGAGGCCGGCTGGTGGTGGCGGGCCATCGTGAACGCCTTCGGCGGCCTGCTGACGTTCGTGGTCCTGATCGTCGTCACCTCGGTCAAGTTCCAGAACGGGGCCTACCTCGTGATCATCCTCATCCCCGTGCTGGTCGCCCTGATGCTGTTCATCCAGCGCCAGTACAGCGCGTCCCAGCGACAACTGGCGATCCGGCCCGACTTCGTCGCCCTGCCGCCCCACCGCGAGGAGCGGGTCGTGATCCCGATCCCGGGGATCACTCGGGCGGTGATCCAGGCGGTCAACGTCGGCCGGTCGATCAGCGCCGACCTGCGGGCGGTGTACATCTCGGAGGAGCCCGAGGAGGCGGCCGAGATGCGCGCCAACTGGGAGCGCCAGGTGCCGGGCGTGCCCCTGGTCGTCGTCGAGTCGCCGTATCGAGCCCTCGTCGGCCCGCTCCTGGCCTACCTCGATGTCCTCGACCGGGCCTGGCCGCCGGACAAGCCCGATCCGATCACGTTCGTGGTCATCCCCGAGTACGTGGCCCGTCACTGGTGGGAGCGAATCCTCTACAACCAGTCGGCCAAGCGGCTGCGCACAATCCTGATCGGACGACCCCACACGGTGGTCGTGAGCGCCCCCTACCGGCGCGAGGAGGAGAGCCGCTTCGATCCGGCGGGCACCGACAGCCACCACTGACGGCCGGGCGGGCGGTCCGCCTTCGGCGGGCCGTGGCGGTGGTATCGTGACCGCCGTGCCCGACGTCCATGAACCGCCTTTCCGACGCGCGGTCCTCGCGGTGAACGGCGGCTCGAGCGATGACCGCATCGTCCGGGTCGCCTGCCAGGCTGCACGCGCAGCCAAGGCCGAGCTGGTCGCGGTCCACGTGGTCGAGATCGACTGGAGCCTGCCCCTCGAGGCCGATGTGGCCAGCCGGTCAGAGGTCGCCCAGCGCGTCCTCGACGCCGTCGAGGGGATCGCCGAATCCGAGCACCAGGCGGTCGAGACCGTGCTCCTCCAGGCCAGGGACGTCGGCGCCGCCCTGGTCGACGAAGCGAGCGAGCGGGGGGCCGACGCGCTGATCCTGGGCCTGCCCTACCGCAAGCGCTTCGGCGGCGACTTTGCGATCGGGCGGACCGTACCCTACGTGTTCTCGAATGCGCCCTGCGCCGTCTGGGTGATCCGCGAACCGATCAACGACAAGCCACGAGGTTGAACAGCATGCGGATTGTGATCGTCGGCTGCGGCCGCGTCGGCGCGATGCTGGCCGCGATGCTCGATGACGGCGGCCACCAGGTGACGATCCTGGACACGTCCACCGGCGCCTTCGACCGCCTGCCGAGCTCGTTCAAGGGCAGCGCCCTGCGCGGCGACGGAACGGACGAGGACACCCTCCAGCGGGCGGGGGCCGCCAACGCGGACCTGTTCCTGGCGATGACCGAGGGAGACAACCGGAACATCATGGCCGCCCAGCTCGCGGCCGAGGCGTTCCGGGTCGACCAGGTGATCGCCAAGATCAACGATCCGCTGCGGGCACTGGCCTACGCCGAGCTGGGAATCGCCACGATCTGCCGGACCGATCTGATGGCGAGTGCCATCCTGTCCTATCTCAAGCTGCCGGTCGCGGTCGTGCCCGGGGTCCGCGCGAGCAGCGGCCACCATCGCCACGAGGGCGACCCGGTCGTCCCTGCCGGCGAGGGCCCGGCCGGCGGGGGTCCGGTCGCCGAGGCTGGTTCCGGCACCCGGCCGCTGCCGTTCGATGCCGGGCGGCTGCCCGCCATCCCGGTCCCGGGTGGCTCCACGCAGCGGGAGGGCTGAGCCGTGTTCGTCCTGGTCATCGGAGGCGGCAAGGTGGGCTATTACCTCGCCAAGGAGCTCCTCGGCTCCGGCCACGAGGTCGTATTGATGGAGAAGGACTCCCGGCGTGCCCAGCAGATCGCCGACGAGATCGGCTCGATCGTGGTGGCCCACGACGGCTGCGAGGGCAAGTACCTGGCCGAAGCCGGCTGCAACCGGGCGGACGTGGTCGCCGCGGTCACCGGCGACGACGAGGACAACCTCGTGATCTGCCAGATGGCCAAGCACCACTTCGACGTGCCCCGCACGATCGCCCGGGTGAACAACCCGAAGAACGAGGAGCTCTTCCGCCATCTCGGCGTCGATGAGCTGATCAGCCCGACCCGGATGATCCTCGGCTCGATCGAGCAGGACATCCCGGTCCACGAGCTGCTCCACCTCGCCGCCCTCGGCGGGGGCGAGCTCGAGCTGATCGAGGCTCACCTCCAGCCGTCGTCGCCGGCAGTCGGCCGGAATGCCCGCGACATCCCGCTGCCTGAAGGCTGTGCGATCTACGCCGTGATCCGCCATGACGTGGCGATCCCGGTCCGGGCCGACACGGTCCTGGCCGACGGCGACAAGGTGATCGCGATCGGCAAGACGGAATGCCAGGCGGCCCTCCACGAACAGCTGATCGGCGAGTCATCCGAGCCGATCGAGCTGGCCGGCTCGGCCCTGCCGGGAGCCTGACCGGCTGCGGGCGGCACCCGGTCCGGGCGGCACGGAGCCCTGGAGCGCAGGGTTCCCGCGGATGCGATGCCTACACTCTTGACAATGGCATTGTCAAGGTTCTAGACTTCGCCCATGTTTACCAACGAGGCGGCGGGGAACCGTCGCCAGAGTCGCTAGATGCGTCACCCCGACCGGGACCCAACCCGTCCCGTCTACGTGATCAGCGTCGCCGCGAGCATCGTCAGCGCCCACCCGCGGACCCTCCGGATCTATGAAGACGAGGGCCTGCTGTGTCCGGCTCGAACGCGGACGAACATCCGCCTGTACAGCGAGGAAGACGTCCGCCGGATCATGTGGATCCGCCACCTGACCCAGAACCGCGGGGTCAACCTGGCCGGGGTTCGGGTGCTCTTCGAGCTCGAGGAGCGCCTCGGGATGCGCATCCTCGAGACCCTCTTCGAGGAGGCCGGCGCCCAGGACGAGGCGGATGAGGCAGCCGCCCGGGACGGCACGCCGGTGGCGACCGCGCCGGCCGCCCGAAACGAACGATCAACCACTCCGGCCGGACCGGCCGACCACCGTCGCCGAGCGTAGGAGATTCGTCCGCTGGCGGACGATCGAGAACCCGATACCGTGACAACCCAGCGACGGCCGCGAGCCGTTGACAAGGAGAACCAGGCAATGGCTAGCAAACCGTCGAATCCGGAGACCAAGCGACGGACCAGGCGCACGACCGAAGCCGCCCCGGCGTCCGCCGACGGCCGACCAGCGACAACTGCGCCCGAATCGGCCGCATCCGAGGCGTTGCCGCGCGAGCTGCCGCTGGTCGCCCTGCGCGAGACCGTGATCTTCCCCGAGATGATCGTGCCCCTCCAGGTCGGTCGCGACAAGAGCGTGGCTGCCCTGAATGCGGCCGTCGCCGACGGCGGGCCGATCGCGCTGGTCACCCAGCGTTCGGCCGAGATGGAGGAGATCGGCGATCCGTCGGAGCTGTACGAGATCGGCACGCTGGCCAAGATCGCCCAGGTCGTCCAGCTCCAGGACGGCACCGTCCGGGCGATCGTCCAGGGCCAGAGCCGGCTCCGGGTCACCGGGTTCAGCTCGACCAGCCCATACCTGCGGGCGGCCGTCGAGCACCTGGTCGACTCGACCCCGGCCGGGGTCGAGATCCAGGCCCTGATGCGCTCGGTCCAGGCCCAGATCGAGGCGTACGTCGCCAACGGCGCCCCGGTCCCGCCCGAGGCGGCCGTCGCCGCCCGCAACATCACCGATCCGGGCCTGCTCGCGGACATGATCGCCTACAGCCCCGACATGACGACGGCCCAGCGCCAGGAGCTGCTCGAGACGATCGACGTCACCGAGCGACTCAAGCTGGTCAGCAACTTCCTCGCCCGCCAGGTCGAGATCCTCGAGCTCAAGGGCCGGATCCAGTCCGAGGTCAAGTCCGAGATGGACAAGACCCAGCGCGAGTACATCCTGCGCGAGCAGCTCAAGGCGATCCAGCGCGAGCTGGGCGAAGACGACCCCCAGCAGGCCGAGATCAACGAGCTGCGCGAGAAGGTCGAACAGGCCGGTATGCCCGACGAGATCAAGGCCCGGGCGATCAAGGAAGTCGACCGGATGAGCCGGATTCCGTCCGCCTCGCCCGAGGTCGGCGTCATCCGCACGTACGTCGACTGGCTGGTCGGGCTGCCCTGGAACGTCTCGACTGCCGATCAGCTCGACATTCGCGAAGCTGCCAGGATCCTCGAGGAGGACCACTACGGCCTCGAGAAGGTCAAGGAGCGGATCCTCGAGTACCTCTCGGTCCGCGTCCTGGCCGACACCATCCGCTCGCCCATCCTGGCCCTGGTCGGCCCTCCCGGCGTCGGCAAGACCTCGCTCGGCAAGAGCGTGGCCCGGGCAATGGGCCGCAAGTTCGTCCGGATGAGCCTCGGCGGAATCCACGACGAGGCCGAGATCCGGGGCCACCGCCGGACCTACATCGGGGCGCTTCCCGGCCGGGTGATCCAGAACATCAAGACCGCCGGCACGAACAATCCCGTGTTCATGCTCGACGAGATCGACAAGATCGGCATGGACTTCCGGGGCGATCCGAGCTCGGCCCTGCTCGAGGTCCTCGACCCCGAGCAGAACAACTCCTTCCAGGACAACTACCTGGAGGTGCCGTTCGACCTCAGCAAGGTCCTGTTCATCGCCACTGGCAACCTCGTCGACCCGATCCCGGCCGCCCTTCGCGACCGGATGGAGATCATCCAGCTGCCGGGCTACACCCAGCAGGAGAAGATCGAGATCGGCCGGCGCTTCCTGGTGCCCAAGCAGGTGGAGAACCATGGCCTGAGCGCCAAGCTCGTCGAGCTGACGCCCGAGGCGATGGTCCGCCTGGTCCAGGCCTATACGAAGGAGGCCGGCGTCCGGAACCTCGAGCGCGAGATCGCCAACGTGATGCGCAAGGTCGCCCGGAGCGTCGCCGAGGGTCGCAAGCGCAAGACCGTGGTCGACGTGCGCAAGCTCGAGGCGTACCTCGGCCCGCCGCGCTGGGAGTACGGCGAGCTCGAGTCCGAGGATCAGACCGGGGCCGCCACGGGCCTGGTCGTGACCGAGGCCGGCGGCGACATCGTCGCCGTCGAGGTCACCAAGATGGAAGGCAAGGAGGACTTCATCCTCACCGGACAGCTCGGTGAAGTGATGCGCGAGTCCGCCCGGGCCGCCCTGTCCTGGATCCGGGCCAACGCGGCCAGCCTGGGCATCGAGCGGGAGGTCTTCGAGAAGAACACCCTCCACATCCACGTTCCGGCCGGCGGCATTCCCAAGGACGGCCCATCGGCGGGTGTCACGATGGCCACCGCCATGGTCAGCGCGCTGACCGGGATCCCCGTCCGCAAGGACGTGGCGATGACCGGGGAGATCACCCTCCGCGGCCGGGTCCTGCCGATCGGCGGCCTGAAGAGCAAGATCCTCGCCGCGCACCTGTCCGGCGCCGGCGTGGTGATCCTGCCCAAGAAGAACGAGCGCGACCTGCGCGAGATCCCCGAGGAGATCCGCAAGCAGATCAAGCTGGTCACCGTCGAGGAGATGAGCCAGGTCCTCGACAACGCGCTTCGGCGCAAGCCGCGGCCGCTGGCCCCCCGGCCGGCGCCGGTCCCCGGGCGCGACCCGCTGACCGGCAGCGGTCCGTCCGTCCGGACCACCTTCCCGCCAACCGACCAGCCGCCGGTCGCGGTCCAGCGAGCGGCCGTTCGCCGCTCCACACTGAACCGGACGACCAACGCCGCCGGGCACGATCGAGCCGGCCGCTGACGAAGCGGCCGGCTCGGCCGGCACAGGTGGCGGGCGGGTGCGCCCGGAGGACCTGACCTGATGGACTACCGCGATTACTACGCGACGCTCGGGCTGAAGCGCGACGCATCCCCGGCGGAGATCAAGCGTGCCTTCCGCAAGCTCGCCCGCCAGCACCACCCCGACGTCAAGCCGGGCGACAAGGCCGCCGAAGCGAAGTTCAAGGAGATCAACGAGGCGAACGAGGTCCTGTCGGATCCCGAAAAGCGCTCGAAATATGACCTCCTGGGGGCCAACTGGGAGGCGCTCTCACAGGCGGGAGCAGGCCGGCCGGGTAGCGCCGGCCGGCGCGGCGGTCCGGCCGGCGACCCGTTCGGGCCGGGTGGACCGTTCGCCGGCTTCGCCGGGGCTGGGGCCGGCGGAGCGGGTGGCGTGCGCTACGAATTCCACACCAGTGGCGACGGCGCTGGCTTCAGCGACTTCTTCCGGACGTTCTTTGGAGCGGCCGGCGGCGAAGGCCAGGCATCCCCGGCCAGCGGCGGCCGCAGCTCTCGGCCGGTGGGTGGCATGTCGTTCGAGGACATCATGGCCGGCATGAACCTCGACGGCGGCCAGCCCGGCCGGCCCGCCGGGCAGGCGTCCGGGGCCCGCGGCCGGGTGACCAGCGAAGGGGACGTCGAGGTCAGCCTCGAGGAGGCGTTCCACGGCACGAGCCGGCTCCTCGAGCTCGACGGCAAGCGCCTCGAGGTGTCGGTGCCGCGCGGCGTCGAGACCGGCAGCCGGATCCGGCTGCGGGGCAAGGGCGCCAACGGCGGCGACCTCGACCTGGTGACCCGGATCCGTCCCCACCCGGTCTTCGGCCGGAAGGGCGCCGACCTGACCCGCGACCTGCCGATCACCCTGGGCGAGGCGCTCCTCGGGGCGGAGGTCCCGGTCGGGACGCTCAAGGGCAAGGTCCTGCTGAAGATCCCGGCCGGCACCCAGAACGGGCGGACGTTCCGGCTGACCGGCCAGGGCATGCCCCGGCTCAAGCCCAAGGATGGCGTGAAGCCGAACGGCGACCTGCTGGTCACGGTCCGGGTCGTCCTGCCGACCGGCCTGGACGACGCGGCCCGAGCCGCCGCAACAACGTTCATCGATCTCGTCGGCCAGCCCGATCCACGGGCCTGACCGGCACCCGCAACCTCACAGCGAGCAGACATCATGCAACTCGACCGCTTCACCCAGAAGGCCCAGGAGGCCATCGTCGCCGCCCAGAAGGACGCGGAGACACTCGAGAGCCCGGTGCTCGATTCGGAGCACATCCTGGCCGCCCTCGTCGAGCCCGACGACGGTGTGCCGGCTGAGACGCTCCGCCGGCTGGGCGTCGACCTGCCCGCCTTCCGCGACGACCTGGCCGGGCTGCTGGCCCGCCGGGCACGCGTCCGGGGCGGCCAGATCACCCTCGACCCGCGCGCCAAGCGGGTGATCGATCGGGCCGAGGAGGAGGCACGGCGGCTCACCGACGAGTACGTCTCGACCGAGCATCTCCTGCTCGGCGTGGCCGAATCCGGCGGCGATGCCCAGTCCCTGCTCGAGCGCCATGGGGCGGGACGCGAGGCGATCCTCGGCGCCCTCCAGAGCGTCCGCGGCGGCCAGCGGGTCACCTCGGCCAATCCCGAGGCCACCTACCAGGCCCTCGAGAAGTACGGACGCGACCTGACCACCGAGGCGCGCGCCGGCAAGCTCGACCCGGTGATCGGCCGCGACGACGAGATCCGGCGGGTCATCCAGGTCCTCAGCCGGCGGACGAAGAACAACCCGGTCCTGATCGGCGAGCCCGGCGTCGGCAAGACCGCGATCGTCGAAGGGCTGGCCCAGCGGATCGTCCGCGGCGACGTGCCCGAGACCCTCACGCGACAAGCGGGTGATCTCGCTCGACCTCGGCGCCCTGATCGCCGGCGCGAAGTTCCGAGGCGAGTTCGAGGAACGCCTCAAGGCCGTGCTCAAGGAGATCAAGGACTCCGAGGGCCGGGTGATCCTGTTCATCGACGAGCTCCACACCGTGGTCGGTGCCGGGGCGGCCGAGGGCGCGATGGACGCCAGCAACCTGCTCAAGCCGATGCTCGCCCGGGGCGAGCTGCACACGATCGGGGCGACGACCCTCGACGAGTACCGCAAGCACATCGAGAAGGACGCCGCCCTCGAGCGGCGCTTCCAGCCGGTCGTCGTCGACCAGCCCAGCGTCGAGGACACGATCTCGATCCTGCGCGGGCTGCGCGAGCGATACGAGGTCCATCACGGCGTCCGGATCACCGATTCGGCGCTCGTCGCCGCGGCCACGATGTCGAACCGCTACATCACCGACCGGTTCCTGCCGGACAAGGCGATCGACCTCGTCGACGAGGCCGCCAGCCGGCTCCGGATGGAGATCGATTCGATGCCGGTCGAGCTCGACGAGCTCGAACGCCGGCGGATCCAGCTCGAGATCGAGCGCGAGGCCCTGCGCAAGGAGAAGGACGAGGCGTCCAAGGCCCGCCTCGAGGCGCTCGAGCGTGAGCTGAGCGAGATCGACGAGAGCGGCGGCGCGATGAAGCAGCGCTGGCAGGCCGAGAAGGACGCGATCAGCGCGATCCGGGCCACCAAGTCCGAGCTCGAGGCGGTCCAGACGAAGATCGAACAGGTCGAGCGCGAGGCCGACTATGGACGAGCGGCCGAGCTGAAGTACGGCACCCTGATCGAGCTCCAGGATCGGCTCCGCCGCGAGGAGGCCGCGATCTCGGCCCTCGACGGCCCGGGCCGCCTGCTCAAGGAGGAGGTCGACGCCGACGACGTCGCCGAGATCGTCGCCTCGTGGACCGGGATCCCGGTGACCAAGCTGCTCGAGGCGGAGCAGGCCAAGCTGGTCCACATGGAGGACCGGCTGCACGAGCGGGTCGTCGGCCAGGATGAGGCGATCGAGGCCGTCGCCGACGCGGTGCGCCGGGCGCGCGCCGGGTTGCGCGACCCACGCCGGCCGATCGGCTCGTTCCTGTTCCTCGGCCCGACCGGGGTGGGCAAGACCGAGCTCGCCCGGGCCCTGGCCGGGTTCCTGTTCGACGACGACAGCGCGATGGTCCGGATCGACATGAGCGAGTACATGGAGAAGTTCTCGGTCAGCCGGCTCGTCGGGGCGCCACCCGGCTACGTTGGCTACGAGGAGGGCGGCCAGCTGACCGAGGCCGTCCGGCGCCGGCCGTACCAGGTCGTCCTGCTCGACGAGATCGAGAAGGCCCACCCGGACGTCTTCAACATCCTGCTCCAGGTCCTCGACGACGGCCGCCTGACCGACGGCCACGGTCGCACGGTCGACTTCCGCAACGCGGTGGTGATCATGACCAGCAACGTCGGCAGCGACCTGATCGCCGCGGCCGGCGGCCACCAGCAGGCCAACTACGAGGCGATGAAGGCGAGCCTGAACGAAGCCCTCCATCGCCAGTTCCGGCCGGAGTTCCTCAACCGAATCGACGAGGTGATCGTCTTCCACTCGCTGACCGACGCCGAGCTCGTCGCGATCGTCGACCTGCTGCTGGCGGACCTCGGCCGGCGCCTGGCCGGCCAGGACCTCGAACTGGAGCTGACTCCCGCCGCGCGGAGCCTGATCTCGCGCGAGGGGCACGACCCCGCCTACGGGGCTCGCCCGCTCAAGCGGACGATCCAGCGGCTGGTCGAGAACCCGCTCGCCCGGGCCCTCCTCCAGGGTCGCTTCAAGCCGGGCGACCGGATCGTGGCCGACGCCGACGTGAACAGCGGCGCGATCGTGTTCAGCTCGGGCGACGCCACCGTCGCCGTCGAGTCGAGCGACCGCCGCGACGCTCGGGCCGGCTCGAAGGCCGAGACCGGCAACGGCCGCGGCGGAGGCCGCCGATCGGGCGGTCAGCCGGCGATCTTCGACCTGCCCGATATCGACGACAAGGCCCCCAGCGGCACGCCGGGCGGGAACCTGCCGAACTGATGCGCTTCACCTGATGCACTTCGAGGAGGCGGCCGTTCGACTCGGCCGGCTGTCCGATCACCTGGCCGCCGGGGGGGTGGGGACGGCCCGTCCGACAGGTGCGCTCCCGACACGGGCGCTTCCGGCCGGGCCCGCGGCGCTCATGCCGGTCTTCGCCGACGGGAGCCGCCGGCCCGAGATCGAGCCGACCGAGCCGACCGCCGACCGGCCGGCAGCCGTGCTCGTCCTGGTGGTGCCCGGCCCGGACGATGCGGCGGCGGTGATCCTCACCGAGCGCTCCAGGTACGACGGGCTCCACAGCGGCGAGGTCTCGTTCCCGGGCGGCAAGGTCGAGCCTGGCGATGCCGACCTCGAGGCGACCGCCCTGCGCGAGGCAATCGAGGAGGTCGGCCTCGACCCGGTCGCCGCTGGCGTCGAGATCCTCGGCCGGCTGGACGTGATGCGGATCCCGATCAGCGGGTTCAGCCTGACCCCGATCGTCGCGCTCGGCCGCCGGCGGCCGGTGTTGCGGCCGTACGAGGCGGAGGTCGCCCGGATCATCGAGGCGCCCCTCGCGGCGTTCCTGCCTGGCGCCCCGATCGAGATCGTCGAGCGGACGGTTCGCGACTGGCCGCTCCGCTACGGCGGCTACCGGGTCGAGGGCCTCCACGTGTGGGGCGCCACGGCACGCATCCTCGGCCAGCTCGGCGCGGTCATCGCGGCACTGGGCAGCGAGGCGTAGCCCGCCATCCAGGGCTTGGCCAGGGCCGGGACGGGGGATCAACGATGGTCGCGTCCTCGCGGTCCCGGATATTCACCCCAGGTCTGGCCGACGCGTCAGGCGCCGGAATCGGAGGTCGCTGCGACCCGTGCGCGACGGCCTGGCCCTTTCGCGGGGCACGAGATCGGATTCGGAGCGCCCCAGCCATCGGCCCCGACCTCGATCCGTCGCCGTTGAGCGCAGCCCGTAAGCACAGCGTGGATATTCCGGCGTTCGGGCCGCGACGCTCCCGGCCAACCCGCCTCGATTCGGCCGCAGGGGATCGCCGCGGCTTCCGCCGGCGCGGTCAGTGGGTCGGGCGAAGGCCGGACCGCAGGGCGGCGAACGAGCGCGGGGCTAGCGCGGCTCCCCGTGACGCGGGTCGTACGGGGCCGGTCGCTCGTCGACCAACCGGCCGTCGGCTGGTGCCGCCCTGGCGGCGGGCGACGGGGCAGCGGTGGGCAGGGCCCGGCCCTCGACCACGGCCCTGCCCGGCCCCAGGCCAGGACTCGGGGCAGGCAGCTCGACCACGATCGCGCGCATCTCGGACAGCTCGGTGCTTGCCCCGTGGAGGACTCCGGCCGGCCACAGGACGGCCTCGCCGGCGAACACCCGGGCACGATCCAGGCCGACCGTCACGTAGCCGCCACCCTCGATCACCACGAACCAGGTCGTGTTCGGGTTGGTGTGAGGCTCGATCGAGGCGTGGCGGGCAAGGGCCATCTCGGCGATCACGCCACCCGGCCCGGAATCAATGACCGCGGCCTGGACGTTGTGGGTCCCGGCCGGTCCGTCGGACCGGCGCTGGCCGATCCCGAAGCGTCGAAATCTCCATCCGCTCGTCCGCCGCCCGGTCTTCGCCGCTGGCTCGCGGAACCTAGCGCCGCTTGCGCGTCCGCTTGGCCGGCGCTGCCCGGACCGTCCGGCCCGGCCGGCTCGCCTTCGACCGGATCGTCGCCTCGGGGTGCGCGTACTTCTGGCGGCTCAGGTAGCGCTGCCGGGCGAGCTTCTGCTCGTAGCCGGCCAGGATCGGCGGGAAGCGGACGAAGCGGATCCAGACGAACAGGGCGGCGGCCGTGACGATCGTGACCAGCACGAACAGGAAGTCCCAGACGAACACGCCGAAGATCAGGAGCAGCCCGAAGGCGATGATCCCGGTCCACAACAGCCACTCGTACAGGTCGAGGTACGGGGCGTGGTGGCGGAGCTGGCGGGTCCGGACGGCGTACAGCACGCACAGCACGATCAGCAGCACCAGCGAGCTCACGACGACCGGGTAGAACAGGTCGTGGAAGTTCGAGGAACTGAACGGCTGGAAGAGGTATTCCCAGGGGGGCAGCTTCACCGGGCTCGATTCTCCCTGTCGGATTGGCGGCGCGCCGGCCGGCAGCACGGCCGGGCGAGGGTTCCGAGTATGCCACGCCAGGACGCTATACTCGGGCGCAGGTTCGGCGGCGCCGGCCGACTTGGGATCCGACGCGCCCGGAAGCGAACCGCCGGCCGCGAATGCGGGGGCCGCGACGACCGCGAACGCGGGAGGGAGGTAGCCCGGGTGCGAGCCCTGCTCTCGGTGGCGAATCGCGACGGAATCAGTGCCTTCGCGCGAGAGCTGCTGGCCCTCCAGGTCGAAGTATTCGCGACCGACGGCACCCGGGACCACCTGGCCGAGGATGGCATCGAGGTCCGCTCGGTCTCCGAGCTCACGAACGTGCCCCCGCTCGTCGGCGGCCAGGTCAAGACGTTCCACCCGGCGGTCTACGCCGGCATCCTCGCCCGCCGCGACGATCCCGCCCAGCTGGCTGAGCTGGCCGAGCACGGCATCGGTGCGATCGACATCGTCGTCGTCAACGTGAAGCCCTTCGCCCCCCAGGTCGGTGCCCGCCAGGTGGACCTGGCCGACGTGATCGAGCTGATCGACGTCGGTGGGGTGGCCCTCCTCGGAGCAGCCGCCCGCAACTACGCGGCGGTGGCGGCGATCGCCAACCCGACCCACTACGGCCGGGTCGCCCGGGAGCTGCGTGAGCTGGGTGTCCTGTCCGGCGAGCTCCGCCAGCAGCTGGCCGCCGAGGCGTTCGGGATCGTGGCCGCCTACCACGCCGAGATCGCCGCGTACATCGACCAGGTCTCGGGCACCCAGTTCCCGAGCCGCCTGGCGATCGTCCTGGAGAAGGTCGAGGACCTGCGCTACGGCGAGAACCCCCACCAGCGGGCCGCCTTCTACCGTGAGACGACCCACCGGAGCGGCTCGCTCGCCGATGCCCGCCAGCTCCAGGGCGGCCAGCCCAGCTTCAACAACCTGCTCGACCTCGACGCAGCCTACCGGTTCGCCAAGGACTTCACCGCCCCGACGGTGGCCATCGTCAAGCACACCGATCCGGTCGGGATGGCCTCCCACGACGAGCTCGTCGAGGCCTACCGCCACGCCCTCGAGACCGATCCGGTCGCCTCGTTCGGCGGGATCGTCGGCGTCAACCGCGAGCTGGACGGGGCGACCGCCCGCGAGATCGCGGCCAACTCATACGAGGCGGTGATCGCCCCGGGCTTCTCCGAGTCGGCCCTCGGCATCCTCCGCCAGAAGTCGGGCCTGGAGCTGCTCGCCGTGCCGCCGGATCCATCCGATGGGCTGCGCGACTACGGCATCGCCAACCTCGATTTCAAGCGGGTGAGCGGCGGGCTCCTGGTCGAGAGCCAGGATTCGCTCGAGCTGGACAAGCGCCAGCTGCAGGTGGTGACCCGGCGCCGTCCCACGCTCGAGGAGCTGACCGACCTGCTCTTCGCCTGGCGGACGGTCCGCCACGTTCGCTCGAACGCGATCGTCCTGGCCCGCAACGGGGCGACCGTCGGAATCGGTGCGGCCCAGGCCAGCCGCCTCGTGTCGGTCGAGGTTGCGCTCCGGCGGGCCGGCGACCGGGCCCGGATGTCGGTGATGGCCAGCGACGCCTACTTCCCGTTTCCGGACGGGATCGCGATGGCCGCCAATGCCGGCGTGAGTGCGATCATCCAGCCGGGCGGCTCGATCCGCGACGAGATGGCGATCGAGGTCGCCGACCGCCACCACGTGGCGATGGTGTTCACCGGCCGCCGCCACTTCCGTCACTGACCAGGGGCCGAATCGACCGGAGGACCGCCATGGAGCCGCTTTTCGCTCTCGAGATGGTCAGGGTCACCGAAGCCGCTGCGATCGCCGCCGCCCGGTTCATGGGTCGGGGCGAGAAGGACGGCGCCGATCGGGCCGCGACCGAGGCGATGCGCCGGACGATGGACGAGATCGACATGGCCGGCACGATCGTGATCGGCGAGGGCGAGCGCGACCAGGCCCCGATGCTGTACATCGGCGAGGAGGTCGGCCGCAAGGGGGCCGCCGCCCGCGAGGCCGCGACCGCGATCGACATCGCCGTCGACCCCCTCGAGGGCACGAACCTGGTCGCCCACGGCCAGGCCAACGCGATCACCGTGCTCGCCGCCGCGGAACGGGGCGGCCTGCTCCATGCCCCGGACACCTACCTCGAGAAGCTGTGCGTCGGGCCGGTGGTCGCCGGCAAGGTCGACATCCGCAAGAGCCCGACCGAGAACTGCCACCTGATCGCCGAGGCGCTCGGCCGGAAGGTCGGCGACATCACGATCGTCATCCTCGAACGCGAGCGCCATGCCGACCTGATCGCCGAGGTCCGGGCCGCCGGGGCCAGGATCAAGCTGATCTCGGACGGCGACCTGTCGGCGGCGATCAGCACCGCCGTGTCGGGCACCGGCGTGCATGCCGTGATGGGCATCGGCGGTGCGCCGGAGGGCGTGATCACGGCCGCCGCGCTGCGCTGCCTCGGCGGCGAGATCCAGGCCCGGTTCCGATTTCGCAACGATGAGGAGCGGGTCAGGGCAAAGCGGATGGGCAACGACGACGACGAGGAGCGGGTCTTCTTCACGGCCGACCTGGCCTCGGGCGAGAACCTCGTGTTCGCTGCGACCGGGGTGACCAGCGGCGACCTGCTCGACGGCGTCCGGTTCTTCGGTGGCGGCGCCCGGACCCATTCGCTCGTGATGTCGTTCCGGGAAGCCCACGTCCGGTTCGTCGACACCGTCCAGATGTTCGACCGGTCGCGCCCGCCGAGCGTCCGCCTCTAGCCGGTCACGCCCCACTCGGCGAGGCCCACCGGCCCGCGGCCGGGTCCCAGGCGGCGATCGGCCGGACGGCCGCCGGGCCCTCGGCGACCTCCCGCCGGCGCCGGGCGGTCGCCACGGACTCGGTCCAGCCGGGCGGGACGAGTCCCGCTGCGAGATCGGCCAGCGGCGCCAGCACGAACAGGCGCTCGGCGACCAGCGGGTGGGGAACCTCGAGCAGGTGGGCCGCCCGGGCCGGGTCCGTCCCGGCCTCGATCGAGCGGGCGGCGGGCGGCCGGTCGACGGCGAGGCGGGCCCGCCCGAAGACGAGCAGGTCGAGATCGAGCTCGCGCGGGCCCCAGCGCCGGCCGGCCCGCCGGCCGAACGCGGTCTCGAGGCCCTTGAGGGCGATCAGCAGGGCGATCGCGCCGGTCGAAGGATCGGGCCCGGCCGGGACGTCGAGGGCGACGACCGCATTGCGGAACTCGGGCTGGTCGGTGACCCCGACCGGCTCCGTGGCGTACAGCCGCGAGATGCCGGCGAGCCGCGCCCCGGGCAGGGCGGCCAGGGCGTGGACGGCGGCCTGGAGGGTCGCCGCCGGGTCACCGACGTTGGCCCCCAGCCCGATGTACGCCCGGACCCGCCGGCCAACCATCTCCACCTCTGCCGCCATACTCCGTGCGATGCGCCCGGTGACCGTCCTCATCTTCCACCCGCAGGCAGGGCCGGTGGCGGCGCCCTCCGAGCTGCGCCTGGCAGCGGCCCGGGATCGCCTCGCCGCGGTCCACGCGGCCGCCTTCGAACGCGCCGGGGCCACGTCGATCCGGCGGATCTCCGGGCCGCCGGACGGGCGCCCGTTCGGGGCACGGCTGGCGGCCACGCTGGCCGAGGTTTCCGAGGGTGGCCTGGTGGTCCTCGGCTCCGGGTCGGTCCCGCTGGCCACGGTCGCCGACATCGCCGCATTCGTGGCCTGCGCCCGCGGTGACGGCCCGGCCGCCCTGGCCAACAACCGGTTCTCGGCCGACATCCTGGCCGTCTCCGATGTCGGCCCACTCCGAACGCTCCCGGTCGGCTTCGAGAGCGACAACGCCCTGCCGCGCTGGCTGGCCGAGCAGGCCGGCGTCCACGTCGCCGACCTGCGTCGCCGGGCACGCCTCGGCGTGGACCTCGACTCGCCGCTCGACCTCGTCGTGCTCGGCCGGCGCGCTGCTGCGATCGACCCGGGCCGGCATCCGGAGGACGCCGTCGTCCTCGATCGGCTGGCGGGGGTCCGGCGCGTCCTGGCCGATCCGCGGGCCGAGATCGTGGTCGCCGGCCGGAGCTCGGCCTCGGCAATCGCCTGGCTCGAGCGACACGCGCGCTGCCGGGTCCGGGCGCTGATCGAGGAGCGCGGCCTGCGGGCGTCCGCCCGGCTGGCCGGCGAGCCCGGCCAGCGACCACCGCGCTCGGTCCTCGGGACCCTCCTCGACCGGGACGGGCCCGCGGCGCTCGGGGCACGACTGGCCGAGCTCGGGGACGCAGCGCTCGTGGACAGCCGGGTCCTGCTCGCCCACCGGCTCGGGGCCGACGAGGAAGGCTGGCCGGTTCCGCGCGATCGCTATGCGTCGGACCTCCTCGACACGGCGGCCGTGGCCGACCCCTGGCTCGCCACGCTGACCGGCTCGGCCAGGGAGGCAGCGATCCCGATCCTGCTCGGCGGCCACTCACTCGTCGGTCCGGGCATCCGGTTGGTGGCGGGCGGGTGAGCGGACGCGGGCGACCGATGAACGGAACGGGCCGGTTCGAGGCTGGGATTCGACGCGACGCACCGGCCGGGGGCCCGGCCGGCGACCTGCCGACGGACAGCGAGCCCGCCCTGCTCGAGCAGGTTCGGACCGAGATCGACGCGAGCGGGCCGCTCACCTTCGCCCAATTCATGGCGATCGCCCTGTACGACCCCGACCACGGCTACTACCGGACGGCGGTGGACCGGCCGGTCCGCTCGGGCGACTTCCTGACCGCTCCCGGAGACCCACCCGGTGTTCGGGGCGGCGGTCGGCCGCCAGCTCGATGAGGCGTGGCGGCTGCTCGACCGGCCCGGCCGCTTCGTGCTGCGCGAGTACGGCGCAGGCTCGGGCACGCTGGCGGCCACGATCGTCACCGGGCTGCGGGCGGATCGATCCGGCCTGGCCGAGGCCCTCGTCTACGACCCGGTCGAGATCAACGACCATCGCCGGTCCGAGATCGCCGCCCGGGTCGGGCTGCCGCCGATCGCCGACCGGCAGGCGGTGGGTGGGCCGGACTCCGGGGCCGGCCGGTTCAGCGGGGCCGTCCTCGCCAACGAGTTCCTCGATGCCCTGCCGGTCCACCGGGTGGAATGGCGCAAGGGACGCCTGTTGGAGCGGTTCGTCGCGTGGGACGCGGCCGCCGGCCGCCTCGCCGAGCGCCCGGGCCGCCGTCGACACCGGCCCTGGCCGCCCGGCTGGCCGCCGACGGCGTGGCCCTGGCCGACGGCCAGGTGGCGGAGATCTGCCTCGGCCTGAAGCCCTGGCTGGCCGAGGTGTCGATGGTCCTCGACCGCGGGCTCGTGCTCGTGCTCGACTACGGCCATCGCGCGCCGGTCTGCGGACGCCGGCCCCGGGTGGGCGGATCGCTGCGGGCGTATGCCGGCCAGCGGGCCCATGCCGACCCGTTCATCGCGAGATCGGACGCCAGGACCTGACCGCCCACGTCGACCTGACCGCCCTCGAAGCCGCGGCAGAGGCACATGGACTCGGCCTGCTGGGCGATGCCAGCCAGGCCGAGTTCCTGATCGGTTGCGGCCTGGAGAAGCTCGTCGGCCGGGTGCGCTCGAGCCCGGCGACGACGCTGGAGGAGTGGGTGGCGCTCCGTTCGGCGGTCGCCCGGTTCCTCGACCCGGCCGCCTGGGCGGGTTTCGCGTGGTCGACTGGGGCGTGGCCTGGCCGACCGCTGCGCGGCCTGGCCGCCGCGGGCGCCGCAGCGCTGATCCTGTACGGCATTCGCCCTATTGCCGCCCCGAACGGCAGCCGGGCAGTCTGTGCCCGGCGCTGGGCACGGCGCCACCATCGAGGGATCGGTGGCGAACTGCACGCGCGCTCGACGTCGCCGTCCCTCGGCTCCCGTCCGCCCGCCGCGCCCCTAGCTGTGATCCCCAAGGACGTTGTTGACGACGGCCAGGGGTGAGAGTCCGCCGAGCGAGGTGTGCGGGCGTCGTCGATTGTAGAAGTCGACGAAGCCCGGCAGCGCCGCCAGGCGCTCCTCGTTGGAGGTGTACAGCCGGGCGTACGCCCACTCGCGGACGAGCGTCCCGATGAACCGCTCGGCCTTGCCGTTGGTCTGCGGGCGATAGGGCCGGGTCCGGCTGTGGCGGCGCGCGGCCCAGGACGGCGCGGTAGGCCGTTCGAGCGGTAGGCCCAGCCGTTGTCGGTCATCACCCGCTCGACCTCGATCCCGTCCGCGGCGAAGCAGGCGAGGGCATAGGCGAGGGCCCGGGCGGCGCTCTCGCCGCTCTCGTCGGGCACCTGGACGACGACCGCCCGCCGGCTCCGGTCGTCGACGATCACCTCGAAGTGGTCGTACCCGAGGCGGCCCGCGGCCTCTCGACGCGTCGCTGCCGCCCGGCCCAGCACCCGGTGCCCGCCGCCGTCGGGGATGCGGCCCAGCTTCTTGTGGTCCTGGTGGACGAGCGCGCCCGGGTGGCAGGCCTCGTAGCGGCGGACGGGGATCCCGGTCGGCCGGTCGATGTCAGCGAGGCGAGGAGCTCCCGCCCGGCGCAGGACGGCGGCGACGGTCGAGGCCGGGCAGCCGAGCAGCGGGCCGAGCCGGTCGGGCCCCCAGCGGAGCTCGGCCCGGGCGGCCAGGATCCGGCCGACCTCCGCCGCGGGCGTCCGGCTCGGCGAATGGTGCGGGCGTGAGCTGCGGTCCGGCGAGCCCGGCGACCCCCTCGGCCGGTACCGGCGGACCCACTTGTACCCGGTCGCCCGGCTCACCCCCTGCGCCCGGGCCGCGGTCGCACCGTCCAGCCCTCCTCGATCACCCGGGTGGCGAGCAGCAGCCGTCCGTACTCGTTGAGCCGCGCCGTACGATGCGCCACGAGAGTCTCCTTGCGGTTCGAGCTTCGACAACCCGAACCCTGCGGGGAGACTCTCGTTTGTCAACAACGTCCCTGAGGACGACACCTAGCCCGCCGCGCCCCGCACCGCGTCCCGCCGCGTCCCGCTTCGCCGGCCCGTCCCGCCGCGTCCCGGTTGCCGGCCCGTCGCGCCGCGCGCCGCGCTCGCTCGAGTTTGCGTCAGATCATTGCTCGAGCGACCGTTACGGCCGTTCGCGGCCGGGTCAAGGCTCGGGAGCGGCCACGTCCACCCAGGTCTCCGCTCGGGTCGTGCTCGGTTCACGCCTCGCGCCCGAGCGTTCGCCCGACGGGCTGTCGGCGAGCGCCCGTAACGGTTGCCGGGGCGCGCGTTTGACGCAAATGGGCGGGCCCGGTCGCGGGACCGCTCCGCCCGGATCGCGGTCCAGCGACCGCGATCGCGGTTCAGCCTTCGTGGATCGCGCGTGGATCGCGCGTGGATCGCGCCGGCGGGAGCCCGGACCGACCCGATCCACGAAGGGCCGCAACCCTCCTCCAGCGGCCCGCCGCGCTAGAATGGCCGGGCGGGACCGTCGTCGATGGCGGGGCGTCCGAGCCCCCTGACCTGCCACATGAGGATCAGTTGACCGGGATCTGGTACATCATCGGGTTCGCCTTCGCCGGCGTGTCGTTCGTGTTCCTCACGATCGGGGCCGCCTGGCTGATCTCCCACCGCAACCGCGGCGACATGCACAAGGGCCGGCCCTACGAGTCCGGGATGGACACATTCGGGCGACACCCATGCCCGGTTCGGCCTGTCGTTCTACCTGTACGCCCTGCTGTTCGTCGCCTTCGACATCGAGGTGATCTTCATCTACCTGTGGGCGATCGCCTTCCGGAGCCTGCTCCTGGGCGGCTTCGTGAGCATGCTCCTGTTCGTCGGGATCCTGCTCCTCGGGCTGGCCTACGCCTGGCGCAAGGGGGTCCTGACGTGGCACTGAAGCCCGAGGCCGCCGGGTCGACCAACCTGCCGGCCGTCCTGACCGACGTCCGCGACCTGGTTGAGCCGATCGTCGTCCCCAACACGCTCTGGCAGTCGAGCAACCCGGTCGCCAACAACGGCGGCCAGGAGTCCGACATCACCCACCTGCGCGAGTTCGAGGCATCGGGCGCCGGCCGGCGCGGATGACGCCCGCTGGGCCGGCCCGCTCGAGGTGATCCCGACCAAGGCCGACATCGTCCTCGACCTGATCCGGGCGAACAGCCTGTGGCCGCTCCTGTCCGGGCTGGCCTGCTGCGCGATCGAGATGATGTCGGCCGCGACGAGCAGGAACGACATGGATCGCTGGGGCATGTTCCCGTTCCGCGCGTCGCCACGCCAGGCCGACGTGCTGATCGTGGCCGGCACCTGCACGACGAAGATGGCCGGCCCGCTCGTTCGGCTGTGGGAGCAGATGCCCGAGCCGAAGTGGTGCGTGGCGATGGGCGA
>CAWEAL010000012.1:0-217061 GCA_963807035.1 uncultured Chloroflexia bacterium
GAACGAGGGCCGGATGTAGACGTCCTCGCGGAAGTCGTTGCGGCGGATCACCTCGGTGATGATCCCGACCAGCTCGTCCACGGCCGGCACCGGCTCCATCAGCATGATCCGGCAGCTGTGCGGATCCGCTCGACGTGCTCGCGCAGGAAGACCCCGTAGAGCTGGCTCTGCTCCGCGTTCCAGTAGGCCCGGATCCCTTCGAAGACCGCCGTCCCGTACATGAACGCGTGGGTCATGATGCTGATCTTCGCGTCGCGCATCGGCACGTAGCCACCCTGGAAATAGCAGGTCAGCGCATCGAGGTCGAACGGCTCCGGCGCGTTCGCGGCCGCCGCTGTGGCCGTCGTGGTCTCGGTGGGCTTGTCGGTCAGCATCGGCGATGGCTCCTGTACGTCGGCACCGCCGGGCGGCGCGCACATCTCGAGGCCGCCATCATACCAGCGGCCCCCGCCAGCTCCGGGTCGGGGCTCCGGGTCGGGCGGGGCTCCCGTGGGCGGCGCTCTGGGCCGGCGGCAGCCGCGCGCCGCGGTCAGGCGGGGCCCCCGGGGCTTGCCGCGCCCCGCGGTCAGGCGGGGCTCCTCGCCGCGCCTGTCGCGCCCAGTCCGCCTTCGGAGCGGCGCTTGCGGGCCGCCGGCTCTGCTCCCGGAAAGGTTCGTCGGATTGCCGCTCCCGGGCGCGCTATGGCTGAGCTCGGCCGAATTGCCGGGGGGTCGGCGCCGGTTCGCGGCGCTGCCCACGCACGAACTGTGACCATCCAGGGCGCCGCCTTGTTGCCAGTTCGCCGAGGGTCAGCCGTAGTGCCGCTGGTGGCGACATTCCGACGAAGTCCGCCGACGAGATTGAAGCCGGCCGATGCCGGCCGCGGCCGGCGCCCAACGAACGACCGCGGCCACGCGACCACCGCGACCGGGTCGACCGGGTCGCCTACGTGGTGACGAGACCCGACAGGCTGGCGACGACGAGGCCGAGCTGGGCCAGGTAGAACGCGCCGCCGATCAGCAGGCGCCGGCCGTGGAGCCGCCGGGTCCGGATCATCGGGACGAAGATCAGTTCGGTCGAGGCGAAGGCCACGGCGGCCGAAGCGAAGGCGATCCACGAGCCGCTCCCGATCGACCACTGGTGCGAGGCAAAGAGCAGGGCGATCGAAGTCGGGATCGCGGCCTGGAAGACCATCGCCCCGGTGATGTTGTCGAGGGCGAGGCTGTCCTTGCCCCGCCGGATCCACAGGACGCTGTTGAGCTTCTCGGGCAGTTCCGTGGCGATCGGGGCGATGACCAGTGCCAGCAGCGTCTCGTCGAGGCCGACCGAGCGGGCGATCGTCTCGACCGCGCCGACGAAGACCACCGCCCCGCCGACGATCGCCGCGAGGGCGACGATCACCTGGACGACCACGATCCGGACCCGAGGCGCCTCCGGATGCCGCGGCCCACCTCGGTCGATCCGGTGAAGACGGAGTGGCGCCAGGGCCCCGGTGCCTTCGGCCGCTTCCGCCCGCAGGTGGCCGACCACGTAGCGGACGTAGGCACCGACCACGACGACGGCCGCCAGCCAGCGCGGGACGTCGAGGTTGGCCGGCAGGAAGGCAATGGCGATGGCCAGTGCGTAGATGGCAGCGAAGGCCCGAAGGTCCTGGCCGAGCGTGACCGAATTGACCGCCAGAAGATCGCGATCGCGAGCCTTCGGCCCGGATGCACCCGCACCAGGCGACCGCGCTCGGAGCACGACCGCCAGCCCGGTCACGAACATCGCCAGGGTGGCCAGCATGAACGGGGCACCCAGGATGGCGCCCGACGCCGATATCGTGGGAGTTCGAGCGCCACCCCGAAGACGATCGCCACGAGCGGGATCATCGTCTCGGGCAGGGCCGTGCCGACCGCGGCGAGGACGGAGCCGACGGCCCCTTCGGTCAGGCCGAGGTGGTGGCCGAGCCATTCGATCGCGTTGGTGAAGAGCTCGGCCCCGGCCAGGATGACGATGAACGCGATCGCGAGCAGCAGGATCGTACCGGCGGGCCCCGCCGAGGATCCGCGAGGGCTGCCCACCGGCGCTCGGCCCGGCCGGGGTCCCGGCTCCCGCTCCGCCGGACGTCCTCCGGGACTCAGCGGGTCGGCGATGCCTCATCCGGGACTCAGCAGGTCGGCGATGCCTTCCGACCGCCGGCCGCCCGATCATCGATCAGGGCCGAAGGTGCTGCGGGGCGTACGGCAGCAGCGCGACGTGGCGGGCGCGCTTGAGGGCCACCGACAGCTCGCGCTGGTGCCCGGCGCACGTGCCGGTCTTGCGGCGGGGCTCGATCTTGGCGCGCTCGGACAGGTAGCGGCGGAGGCGGTTGACCTCCTTGTAGTCGATCTGGACGGTCTTGTCGGCGCAGAACGCGCAGACCTTGCGGCGGCGTCGGTCGCGGTAGTAGTCGTCGCGCTTCTTCGACTTGCGCTGGACGGGGGCATCGTCGGTCAGGTCTCCGTGTGGTGCGTCGGGTCGGCATCGGTGGGTGGTTGGTCTAGAAGGGCAGGTCGTCGAAGTTGCCGTCGTCGAGCTCGTCGCCCTCGGCTCGCCGGGGCTCGGCGCGGGCCGGGCGGGTCGGGCGGCCGGCGCAGCGCCGGCGGCCGCACCTCGTCGGCGCCACTCGTCGCGGTCGCGCCGCTCGAGGTTCGTCACCTGGTTGGCGACGAGCTCGGTGGTGTAGCGCTTCTGGCCGTCCTGGTCTTCCCACTGGCGGGTCTGGAGGCGACCCTCGACGTAGACCTTGTTGCCCTTGCGCAGGTACTCCGCGGCGCGCTCGGCCTGCTGGCCCCAGACGACGACCCGGAACCACTCGGTCTCTTCCTGCCACTCGCCGTTCTGGTCCTTGTAGTTGCGGTTGACGGCGACGGTGAACTGGGTCACGGCCTGCCCGCTCGGGCGTGTAGCGCATCTCGGGATCCCGGCCGAGGTTGCCGATGATCATCGCCTTGTTGAGCGACATGGCCCGTCCTCCGCTGCGTGGCGGCGGTCAGTCGATGGCGGCGGGAGCGGCCTCGCTCTCGGACTCGTCGATCAGCTCACCGCGCCTCGTCGTACTCCTCGTCCTCCGACGGCGGGCAGGCCGTCCTCGTCCTCACCCAGCGCGTCGCCGTCCTCGCGCGCGCCGGGTCGCCTTGATCGGACGCTCGACCCGCGTGACGAGGTGGCGCAGCAGCTCTTCGGTGATGAGCAGGCTCCGCTCGAGCTCGACGATCGCGTCGGCGGGGGCCTCGAAGATGGACGATGTGGTACGAGCCCTCGCGATGGCGATCGATCGGGTAGGCCAGGCGTCGGCGGCCCCAGGGGGCGACCTTGACGATCTGGCCGCCGGCCGTCGTGATCTGGCGAGTGATCCGGTCGACGAGGGCCTGGCTCCTGTCGTCGGCCAGGTCGGGCCGGAGGACGAGCATGAGTTCGTATCGGCGCATGCGCGCGTCAACTCCTTCCTGTGGGTATGCCCTCGCTGAGCCGGCTGGGCCGGGGCGGAGCCGAAAGGACCAAGGCGGGCAGTCTAGCACGCGATCCGTGGGAGGCCACCCCACTGCTCCTCGTCGTGGGTCGCGACCTCTCCCCGATGGGCGCCCGGGGCCGAGTCCGGCCCGTTGTATCCTGCGCATGGTCCATTCGAACCAAGCCGCCCGGAGACCCTGTGCCCGCCAGCTCGATCCTGCTCCTTGAGCGCGACGCCGCCAGCGCCGAGCTCGTCCAGCGCGCCCTCTCGACCGGCAAATCGAGCGTGACCGTGGTCGAGGATGCGCCGGCGCTGATCGCCGCCGCGATCGACCACACGCTCGTGATCATCGACGTCACCGACCCGTCGGAGAGCGCGGCCGACGTCTGCCGCGAGCTGCGCTCGCGCCTCGATCTGGCGTCGATCCCGGTCCTGTGCATCTGCCAGACCGACGACGTCGAGGAACGGATCCGCTTCCTGGAGGCGGGTGCCGACGACGTGATCGCCAAGCCGTTCGACGCACGCGAGCTGGAGGCCCGGGTCGAGGCCCTGGCCGTGCGTTTCAGCAGCTCCCGCGACCAGGCCGCCCTGATGACCAGCGAGACGTTGATCGCCAAGCCGCGCACGCTGGTCGTCGTATTCAGCCCAAAGGGCGGCGCGGGCACGACGACGCTGGCGACGAACCTGGCCACGGTGATGACCGAGCGCCGCCCCGGTCGGGTCGCGATCATCGACCTGGACCTCCAGTTCGGACAGGTCGCCACGCACCTGAATGTTCGGCCGCGCCAGACCCTGGCCGATCTCGCCCGGGACGAGCAGTCGCGTCGCGATGCCGACCTTGTCCGAACGTACGCGAGCCTGACCAGCTACGGCCTCGCCGTGTTCGCCGCACCGGAATCGCCCGATCTCGCCGAGACGGTCACGACCAGCCACGTCGAGGAGCTCCTGACCAGCACCTGCAGCGCCTACGATTGCGTCGTCGTCGACGCCGGCTCCCACCTCGATGAACGCAGCCTGGCCGCCCTCGATCGGGCCGAGGCGGTCCTCATCCCGATCTATCCCGACATCGCCGCGCTCAAGGCCGTCCACGTCCTGATCGACTACCTGAACGAGACCAGCCACATCGTCGACAAGACGAGCTTCATCCTCAACAACCTGTTCGCCCGGGAGATCCTCAAGCTGCGCGACGTCGAGAGTGGTCTCGGGGCGAAGATCGCGCTCGACCTGCCCTACGACCCGTTCCTCTACCAGAAAGCCGTCAACGAGGGGATCCCGGTCGTCCGCGGCGCCCCCCGGACGGCGATCTCGGAGCGCTTCGCCCAGATCGCCTCGCTCGCCTTCGCCGAGCGCGGCACGCCCGTCCTCGTCGGCGGCCCGGCCCCGGTCGAGGAGCGCAAGGCGGGGGGCCTGTTCGGGCGCCGGCGCTGACGGCCCGATTCGGAGGCTCAGCCGGCCGGGGCCGCGGCCTCGGACGAGGGTGCGTCGGCGATCGGGTGGAGGCGGCTGAGGCGGGCGGAGACGTACGGCGCGATCAGCCGGCGGATCGCCTCGACGAGGATGATCTCGGGCGGCAGCCGGAGCATCGGGATCGCCAGGAAGAAGGCCAGCAACGGTGACATCACCGGCAGGGCCATCGTCGAGTAGTGGAGCTGGCTGGCCGGCCAGAGGGCCGGAACGGCCAGCCAGCCGGCGGCCCGCCGGTCGCGCACGGCGAGCACGGCCAGGACGACGACGCTGACCGCCAGGAGCGCCGGGAAGTAGAACGCCGAAAGGCCCTCGAGCGATTCGTACTGGAGGCGGGTCGAGATCTGCCCGAAGAGCTCGACATAGCGGACCCACAGGTTCGGCGCGACGGCGACGGTGGCTGCATTGAGCGCGACCGCAACGAGGATCGTCCGCCAGCGGCCCTCGCCCGCGAGCGGGATGAAGGCGTAGACCTTGAGCCCGGTCCCGATCGCAGCGAGCCACGATCGGTCACACAGGATCAGGGCCAGCACGATCAGCTGCGGGTTGCCCGAGAAGAGCGCCTCGCTGATCGGCGGGAAGAGCAGCCACCAGATCGGCAGGTGGACCCGGCGCAGGGTCCAGATCGCGGCCAGCAGGGTCAGCCCGAGCCAGATCGCCGTGAAGACATCCTCGCTGAACAGGGCGGAGGGCGCGAGGAGGATCGTCGTCACCGGCGAGCCCGCGTAGTGGTAGGCGCTGCCGCCGACCATCACCGCGGCATCCCACGGGTTCGCACCACCCAGCCAGGCGGCGACTCCCCGGTAGTAGATCCGGGCGTCGATCCCGAACGGGAAGCCGGCCCCGACGAAATACGAGATCCGTTGATCGGTCTGCCAGGCGAACCAGCCGAACAGGAATACCGGCCAGGCCCGCCGGATCGCGAGGGCTGCCGTCGCGCCCGGCTGACGCCCCAGGATGCGCCGGAGCGCGTCGTCCATCACCCCCTGATCATCCGCCCTGGGGGGTCACCTCGTCGGGCAGGAGCGGCCGGACCGCGATCGTCCAGACGCCGCCAGCGGAGGTGAACCCCGTCAGTTGGCTCGCGCCTGCCAGGATCGGGGCGAGCGTCTGAGCGTCGGCTCCGCTGACCAGCCCGACCCGGGCCCCGGCCCCGCCGAGCAAATCGGCCTGGCCGAACGAGGCCAGCGGTGTCGACAGCGGCCAGGCGACGGGCGGCCGGGCCAGGCTCGGATCCGTCGGCTGGGGAGCGCCAGGTGAGACGAACAGCTGGTAGCCGAGCGGCTGATAGGTGCCGCTTGGTCCCGATGTGCCACCGAACGTGTCGGTGCCGGTGACTTTCGCGACGAGCGCGGAGGCGGCCGCCCGGACCGGGCCGGCCGGGTCGCTGTCGAGGGGTTGCTGGCCCGGGAACGCATCGAGGAATCCGAACCTCGAGATCGTCCGGGTGCCGTCGTGACCGACCGTGATCACGATCATCGGTGCGTCGGGCGCCGGACCGGGTGGGTACGTGGTGTCGGCGCCGGCGAGCCCGGCGGCCACGGCTGTGCGCAGGATCGCGGCCGCACCATCGGGTCCGACCGACCGGTAGACCAGCGCCGGCACGAGCGGTCCGGGATAGATCGCGGGGACCGCCCCGGTCGTGATGATCCGGCCGTCGGCATAGACGGATACGATCGGGAGCTGGGTCCGAGCCGCATTCGGTGCGAGGAATCCACCCTCGTTCGCGACCCGCAGGATCAGCGTGTCGGGGCTGCTCGATGGTGGCGGGCTGGCGGCGTTCGAAGGCGCCGGGCTCCCGCCCGGCGATGGATTCGCCGACCCACCGGACGACGGCGTCGCAGCGCCCGTGCAGGCGGCCACGATCAGGACGATCGCCGACAGCAGAGCGGCGAGCCGGGCGGGGCGCATGCCTTCGGGACCTCCGGTCGATGGGCGACTCGGCGCCGGTCGGACCGGTGCCGAAACCAATGACGGTGAAATCCGGTGTCCGGTTCCCGGCCCTCCCGGACGTTCTGTTCGCTCCTGGTGCCGAAGGTGGGGATCGAACCCACACGCCCTTGCGGGCAACGGATTTTAAGTCCGTCGCGTCTGCCGGTTCCGCCACTTCGGCCGGATCGAAGGGTACCGCCTGCGGGCCGCGGACCGGCCCCGACCGAGGATCGACCGATCAGGGCAGCAGGGCGAGGACCGTGGCCGCGAGGGTCGTGTCGGCCGTCGAGACGTCGAGGACATCCTCGCCGTGGACGTAGACGTAGTCGAGCGGTCCGCCATCGCCGTAATCGACCTTGATCACCGATTTGCCCGCGACCGTGGCCGGCGAGGTCGTCATCCCGGATCCCGCGGCCGCCAGCCAGCTGGCCAGGATCGCCTGGCGCAACGGCACGCCGTCGACGCCGACGACCCTGAACCCGATGACGGTGACCGCGACGGTTCCCGAGTCGTCATACGACTCGGCTACCTGGAAGTCGGCGGGGACCTTGCCGAAGCCCTTGATCGACGCGGCCAACGAAACGCTCGCGGCGTCGGTGCCGAGGGCGTCCGTGCCGGTCAGGCTCTGGGTCGAGAACGTCGTCCCGTTGACCACGTGGGGCAGGAGCGCCTCGAGGGCCGGGACGGCGTGCGATGGCGTACTCGATGGCCCGATCGACGGCGCCGGGCTGCCGCCTCCCCCGAGCGGGACCGGCGAGGGAAGCTGCCCGCCGCTGCCCGGCGCGGCCGTCGGCGTACCGCCAATCAAGCCCGAGCCGCTCGAGGCAGTTGCCGCGGCGATCGCCAGGTCGAAGGCCGTGGCCGCCTGCTGGAGCTCAGCCGGCGTCACGTTCGGCGAGGCGACGAGGTAGGCGACGATCCCGCTCCGCCGGAAGTAGACGGTCGTGCCGCCGGTGGCGTCCTGGAGAGCGAACGACTCGTCCCCGAGCTTGGCGAAGGCCACGCTCGCGGCGCCCGCCGCGATCGCCGCGTCGTGCGACCGGACGAGGGCGAGGTGATCGTCCGTCCCGAGGCAGTTGAGGCGGACGTAGACGGACGGGGTGTCGGTCGAGCCGCTTGCCGTCGGACCGACGACCGAGGTGCTGTAGCCATCCGAGTAGAAGCCACTGCCTGCCAGGGTCCAGCCGGCCGGCAGGGTCGATGGGTCGGGCAGCGATGCCCACGACAACGAGCGGCAGGAGTCGGCCGAGCTCGGCGAGGCCGGCTTGAGCAGGGTAACCGCCAGGGCCGCGCCCGCGATGACGAGGGCGATCACGCTCAGGACGCCCACGATGATCACCGCCCGACGGCTCGGACCCTCCTCGTAGACGAGATCGTCGGGCTGCTCGTCGGTCATGCCAGGCGACCGGTCGGGACATACGGGCGGGGATTTAAGGACGTCTCCGGGCGATGGACCACGGCCGGCAGGCGGGCAGGGCCGATTGGCAGCGCTGCCGAAAGTATCGCCCAGGGACCCTGACGGCGTCCTGAACGGCGGCCCGGCGGTTCAGCCCTCGAGGATCGCGGCGGCGCCGGCGTAGCGGGGATCGGTCCGGCGGATCGGATCGGGGTTCGTGCCGACGACGCGAGCGAGCCGCTCCGTGATCAGCTGGAGCGGTCCGGCCGTCCCCAGGAGGGCCGCGACCGGAGCGGGCAACCCGGGCGCCTCGGGCACCACGATCCGGCCGAGCGGAGTGAGGTCCGGCTCGAGCACCGAGGCAGCGTCGCTCGCGAAGATGCCGGCCGCACGGATGCCGATCCGGGCCGCCGCCGCGAGCACCTGGCGAGCACGATCGACCCGCTCGGGTCGGGCCCGGCGCTCGGCCAGGATCAGGACGAGTCCCGTCCGGGCATCGGTCGCCGGCAGGTGGCCGTGGGCGAACGTTTCGAGGTCGCGCATGGCTGCCGGGATCCACGTCCCTTCCTCGAGCTTGAGGACGAGTTCACGGGCGGCTCCACGGTCGGCACCCGAGCCGACGGTCAGGATCGGCCGGGTGGCTGCCAGGCCCGCCGCGATCGCCTCGGCAGCGCTCGTCGAGGCTGCGTCGATGCCGGCCGCCATCAGGCCTCGGACCGCGCCCGGGTCGGCGGGCTGGCCGCTGAGCGCGGCGCCGACGGCGGTGGCCACCACGAGCGGCGAGACATATCCGATCGTGTGGCAGTAGCTCCGATCCCGCTCGACGGTCTCGACGACGAGGTCGATCCCCTGCGCGCCCGGCGCGCGGCCGCTGACCGTGATGATCGCCGTCCGCGCGCCAACCGATCGGGCGGCCGCCACGGCCTCGGTCGTCGCCCACGTTCCACCGTCGTGGCTGACGGCGATGCACAGGCCCGGTTGCGGGGCGAGCCTCGCCTCGAAGGCCTGAGCGGAGACCGGACCCGCACCCGGCAGCCCGGCCGTGCGCCAGGCATCGCCGAGGATCTCGGCGACTCCGATCGCGCCATGCTCGCTCGTGCCACAGCCGACGACCACGACGGGCTCGCCGGCGGTGGCGGCGCGCCGCAGCTCGGTGGCCAGGCGCAGGCCCGAGCCATCGCCGGCCAGCCGCGCCAGGCAGCGGACGGCGAACGCCGGCTCGGCGGCGATCATCTCGGACATGAACCAGGGCGGACCGCCCCGGTCGACCGGCTGGGCGGCCCCCTGCCACGGGTCGGGTGGCCCGGGCAGCGGTGCGTTCGGGTCGGCAGTCGCCGACGCTCGCTCGGTGTTCATCGATCGATCATCGTCCGGCCGAACCACGGTGGCGGTTCGGTTGCGCCGGACGCGACCCCGGGCCGGCCAGGATCAGTCGCCCTTGAAGAATTCGGCCAGGAGCGGCGCGAGGACCGACGCGTCGAGGTCGTGGGTCTGGCCCTCGAGCGCCAGGGCCCGCCCGTTTGGGGCCGCGCCGGCGATCGCATCCGCGGTCACGCGCATAAACGGCGCACCGGCGAGGCCGGCCATCGCGAGGGTCGGAACCTTGACCGACCGGATCATCTCGACGGGCAACGAGCCGTCGCCGACGAGCTTCGCCTCGTACACGAGCGTGTCGGCGATCGCCTCGAGCGCGGGCCTGAACGGTGCGTTGCGGAGCTGGGCGACGACACCCTCCGGGATCCCGACCACTTTCGCCTGGAAGTACTCGACGGCGTCGCCTCGGCGACCCGCCTCGACGAGCCGGGCGAGCTCAGCCGCGTGATCGACCGTCCAGAGAGGACCGTCCGCCTTGAGCGGCACGTCGTACAGCGCCAGCTTCGAGATGTGCAGCCCCTGAGCGGCGCCGTCCAGGGCGAGGACGCCGCCCGAGGAGTAGCCGAAGACGCAGGCCGAACCGCCCGCCTCGGCGATCACCGCCCCGAGGTCCTCGACTTCGCGCCCGACCGCGTAGGGCTTCGTGTCGCCGCTTTCCCCACGGCCGCGACGGTCGTAGTTGTACACGGTGAAGCCGGCCTTCAATGCCTCGGCCAAGGCGGCCCCGGTCGCGTGGTCGTTGAACGCCCCGACGACGATGACGACCGGTGGACCGCCGCCGACCCGGTCGATCGCAATCGGCGTGCCGTCACGGGAGGCGATCGTCTTCATCCGGGCTCCTCAGATGATGTCGCTAAGCCTACGAGCGGAGTACGATCGCCCGTCGCTCGCACTCAGCGGCGAGGTCAGCGAGACGAGCGATCAGTGCCGCCTCGGCCCGGACGGCTTCGTCCGTGCCAGCTGCGGCAGATCCACCGAACGACGCCGAGATGCGCTCGATCTCGGCCTGGGAGGCCTTCGCGAAGTCCAGATCGGCCCGCGCATCGTCCAGCTGACGGGACGGGGAGTAGCTCGTGAACCGCCGCGAAAGCACCGCAGCGTCGACGTCGTCCTTGACATCTTCGAGGGTGATCGCATGCAGCGCGATCACGTGATTGGCAGCTCGCCACCAGGTCCGCCGCGGCCAGGCGGGCACGCTCCTCAGCGGCATCAAACGCCTGAATCATGTGCTGATCCTCGGAACCGGGAGCCAACCCTCCTGTCGGCGTCCATGCTGATCGGAGGTCGGCCAGCGGTCAAGGGCTGGCCGGCCGGAGACCGTAACGGTCCCGGAACGGTCTCGCTCTGGCTGCGCGACTAGTACGAACGGCCCATGCCGCCAGGGAGCGCCGGAATCTAGGATCGACCTATGAATTCGGGCCAGACGTGGACCTCCTGCCAGAGGTGCCAGGCGATCGTGCCGCTGGACTACCGTTTCTGCCCGGAATGCGGTCGGCGGCTGTCGATTCGGAGCGCGCTCCTGCTCGCCCTGATCGACATCTCGAACGTCATCGGGCGGATCGCCGGTGCCGCGTGCCTGATCGGGCTCGCGTTGTGGGTCCTGTCCGCCGCCCTGCTGCGCTAGCCGCAGGTCGCGCGATCAGCGCGAGCTGCGCAGCCGGACCCGAACGGTCGAACCGCTAGGCGCTTAACACCCCGGCCGTCGCGGCGGCGACTGCCGCCATGCGCGCATCGCCACTCGCGCCGAGGCGCACGGTCAGGCCCATCCGGCCGAGCATCGTCACCATGTCGGGCCCCATGTGGTGGGCGACGACGGTCTGAACCCCGTGCTCGCGGAGGAAGCGGGCCACCCGGGCGTGATGCCCGCCCTCCGTGCCGGTGTCGTGGAGCTGGTCCCAGCGGACGTTGAACTCGTGCCAGGACGTGACGCTGTCACCCTCGACCTGGGCGATGGCAACCACCCCCGCGCGCCCCCAGCGCGGGTCGACCTGTCCATCAGGCTGCACTGGTACACAGGTCATCATCTCGTTCTCCTCAGCCAGGCTGTGCGACGCGTCGGCCACGACCATGGTCGGGATCGAGTGTCCGCCGGCAGGGGGTCCGAGCGTGCGGGCCGTTGGACCCGAAGGCGCGGGTCGTTCGGCCCTCAGGCGACGCGGCCAGCCTGGGAGGTGGCCCAATGGGTTCGGCTCGCGCGCAGCGGCCCCATCGTTCGGACGATCCGCCTGTGCCCGGTCAGGGGCTGAAGTAGCCGGTCACGTCGAAGATCAGGTTGGCCGTGGCCGTGGTCGAGGCACCGGCCCCGACATAGGTCGCCCACAGCCCGCCGTTCGAGGCGAGGGCGATGGTCACCCCGTTCGCCCGGTTGTCAGCGAGCGGGAAGTTGAGCGTGGAGGTGGCCGGGATGCCGCTCGGAGCCGTCGTCGTCGTCGTCAGGCCGACGTAGCCGGCCCGGGTCTGGCCGGTGACGGTCAGGTTGCCGGTCACCGCGATCGCGCCCAGGTCGACGCCAGCGTGGCCGGCGACGGCGAACTCGCGGGGCGAGCGGCTCGCTCCGAACGGCAGGCCCGAGCGGGAGTCGAGGATCCGGGCCGGGGTGAGGGTGTGGTACGTGGCGCCCAGTGAGTCCGGGGTGAAGTAGCCGGTTACGTCGAAGATCAGGTCGACGCTGGCCGAGCTGCTCGGAGCGACGTAGGTCGCCCACAGCCCGCCATCGCCGGCGAGCGCCACCGTCACTCCAGTTCGCCCGGTTGTCACCGACCGGGAAGTTGATCGTCGAGGTCAGCGGGACGCTCTCCGAAGCGGTCGTCAGGCTGACGTAGCCGGCCTGGGTCTGGCCGGTGACGGTCAGGTTGCCGGTCACTGCGATGGCGTTTGCGTCGACGCCGCCCTACAGGCGGGAACCGATGACACCAGAACAGGCGCAGGCGGCCGCTGCGGCCATCCCTGACGCCCTTTACGACAAGGTTGCGAAGGCGTACACCGACCTCATGGCCTCATGGGCGATCGAGAACGCCCCCGACGAGATCAAGGCCGAGGCGCTGCAGCGAGCGGCGATCTTCGCCGGGATCTCCGAGCCCGAGGGCCGGCCCTTCCGACCGCCTAAGGCCGACGCCCTACTCGACTAAGCCCGAATACAAGGATACGGCCCCCGGACATCACTCCGAGGGCCGTTTCTCTATGTCCGGGTCAGTCTTTTCACGGGTAGGTAATCGGCTCGTCCGGCTGCGGGTCCATTCGGTGCCCTCGCCACTTGCGACCGGCACCGATAGAAGCTCCCACCACCCCGCCGGAAGGTCTGAAAGCAACGCGGGGATTGACTCAAGCTCGGAGTCGTACTTGAGCAAGTCGAGTGCGAATACCGCCCCGTGACGGACCACACGCCCCGCGACGATCACGACATCCTCCTCGTCTACGAGCAGGCTCTCCCAGTTCTCGCGGCGATCGTCGTAGACACCCTGATCCTCGCGATGCCATCGCGGACCGCATCCGTGTCGTGAAGGCTCGCCACTCGCAGCGTGGCCTCGCCCGTGCCGTGTCGCCCACCCCGTAGAGAGCTCCCCGGTGCCCTCGAAGCGGGCGAAGCTCGCCGGTCATTTCCTCTGCCGTTGTCATTTGGCTTTCCCTTTCATCTGGTGGGTCGGTTTCCCAAACGGTAGCCCGGAGATCGGGCGGCGTCCGGTTTTAGCCCTCACGTGCGAGACGGCCATTTGTCCGTCTTGGCGCAACGCCCCGGACCAGCCGAAGGAACCGATCAACCTCCGTCTGGGTCAGTTTCAGGCGATCGCGCAGGGCACGGCGGACGCCCCGGTCGACGATCGGGTCCGGGTCGAGCATCAGGGCCAGGAGCGTGTCCATGGGGCCACCGCCTCCTCAGGGCAGGTAAATGGGGTCATCTGGCCCATGCGAAGGGGTGCGCCAGCGCGCATCGTTGCCAGAGCACGACGCCAGCGGGAGGTCGGCGATCGACTCAGGGCCTGTGAATGATTGTGGCGCTTTGGCCCTTGGCCTCAGCAGTGCCCGCCACGATGCTGATGGGGCACGGAGCCCAGATGCGGGCGCAGACAGCGAGAGGCGCCCCACGAACGAGGTGACCCGAATGGAAACCCGCAGCAGGACCGATCGCGCGGCCGCCGCCGTCCTCGTTATCGTCGGCGTCGCGTTGCTGTCATCGGCCGCGGTCACGTTCGTGCCCGCACTGCCGGCCATCCTCGGCGCGGAGGGAGAGCACATGGCCGGCGACGCCACGCTCTGGGTGCTGACGATCAGCCTTCCGATGACCGTTGGCGGTCTGATCGTGCTGGCGTCCGCGCGCAAGCTGTGGCGAAGCAGCCCCCTGGGGCGGGCGCTCGCGCTCGCCTTCGTCGTGTTTGCCGGGCTCGTTTGTGTGTTCTTGACCACCAGCCCCGGGAACATCCTGTATGCGGCGCGTGTGGTCCTGCTCGAGTCCGGAACCTGGTCACTTTCCTGGCCGCTGCTCGAAGTCCAGTCCGCCTCGTTCACGGAAGGCGCGACCTACTACGGCTACCTCGACAACGTCACCTTCTGGATCCCGGGGATCGTCGCGCTCTGCGCACTCCTCGTTACCTGCCTCCTGCTGGCGGGGTCGATCGCCGGCAGGGCGCGGGTCGCACGTTCAAGTTGAGCGTCGGAGTCCGAGCGGCTCCTGCTCAGAGTCGCCCGAGCAGGTAGCCATTGCACCGCCCTGTGACGCAACGCCTGCGCCGACACCCCAGCCGACCATCGCTCCAACGCCGAAGCCGCTGGCTAACAAGGTGCTGTTCAACAAGTCGTCGTCGGACTCGCACATCATCTCGTGGACCGTCCCGGCCGCCTACGACGGGTCCGACCTTGACCTCGCCTACTCCTACCGCTGCTCAGGCTCGGGCAACTTCATCCTCAACACGGACCAGGGCTCGTACCTCGGCGACGACGACCCGTTCTATGTCAACGAGCTGGACGACCACGGATCGGGCATGGTCACAGCCAGCTGGGCGGGGGCTGGGCTCTTCCGAGTTCAGGTCCTCAGTGAGTGCCGCTGGACCATCAAGGTCACGGCAATCCCGGTCCAGCCATGATCGCGAGGACGACGGCGACCACCTCCGCCCGGGGGTCACCGGACCTCGCGGTCCCTGACCGCTGCGAATGCGGCTCGGGCCGCCTGCTCCGCCGCAGAGGCCGCCTGGAGGTTCGCCCACGTCTCGGCTAGGCGGGTCTTGTCGCCCTCCTCGGCTTCCTCGTGGATCGCCTTTGCCACCCAGAGGTTCGAGGCGGTCGAGCGCCACGCGATCGCAGCTTCTAGGCCCTCCCGGCTAGCGACCCCGACGAGGTGGACCACCCTCTCCCAGACGCCCGCGGAGGCGTCCCCAGTCGAGGTCATCCGAGCCTCGTTCGACGCCCGCTGCACGAAGGCGTTCATCGTCACGATGAAGTCGGCGTAAGCCGCGGCCCGGGCGACCCGGTCGGCCCGCTTGTCGTTGAGCCGCTGCGCCAGGATGACGCCGCCGAGGGTCCCCAACACGCCGATCGTGGCACCGATCAGGAGGTCGGTAGACATGGGTCGAATGGTACGTGACAACGAGCATGGCCTGACCGAGCAGCACCCGCTCCAGCCAGCCTTCGATAAGCCGCGGGTGAGTGTCGCCCGGGAGGCTCGCTCGCCCCAAACGGCCAGCCATGCCGGACGGGCGACCGGGGCTGAGACTCAACCTCCGAAGACACCTGACGGAAACCGGACCCGATACCTCCGGCCCGAAGCGTCCTCGACGACGACTTCGTACCTGCCGACGCTAACGAATTGGCCGTCAGCGGCGGGACTGTAGTGGAGACAGACGTCTCCGGCTGGTCGGACTACCACCGGAAGGGGCCCCTCTGGTCCGCCGAGCGCCCCGGGGACGACCGAACCTGGGATCTCGGTGACCTTCGCGGACCTTGGGATGGCCCACCGACGGCGGAGCAGGACACGCTCGATCCGAACCGGGCGGAGCCCGACGTTGCCTCGGACCTTGGCGGTGCGTTCGGCGACATTCAGAAGTTGCTCGAGGCCGCCTCCCAGTCGTGGGATTCGATCTTCGGCTCGCAGCAGTGACACCAGAACCGGGCCTATCCTGACACCAGTTCTGGTACCAGTTCCTGACTACACCTGACTGCTCCAGGTGCATTCTGAGCGTGAAGGTGGAGGCGACGAGCGGATTCGAACCGCTGCATAGAGGTTTTGCAGACCTCCCCCTTAACCACTTGGGTACGTCGCCTCGAGAGATTGCCGGAAGGGGGCCGGCTCGATCCGGGCCACGGCCCGGGGTGGCTGCCCCTCGAGGATTCGAACCTCGGTTAACGGATCCAAAGTCCGCTGTCCTACCACTGGACGAAGGGGCACCGGTCGGATCGCCGGCGGGATGCCGTCCGGCCCGACCGGGCGCTGTGACGAAATGAATGGAGCGGAAGACGGGATTCGAACCCGCGACCTCACCTTGGCAAGGTGATGCTCTACCAACTGAGCCACTTCCGCTCGTGTTACCGCCGGACCAACCGGTCTGGTGCCGAGAGCCAGAATCGAACTGGCGACACCGCGATTTTCAGTCGCGTGCTCTACCAACTGAGCTATCTCGGCCCGATGGCCTGACCAGGCTGGTCGCCCGTCGGCGGGCCGAAGAATACCACCTCCTGCCGAACCGGGACCGGGCGAATCCTAGCGGCCGCGCCGATCGAGCTCGCCGCGTCGGGCGGGAGGGGCGCCTCGCCGGTCAGCTGGCGCAGGCGGTTGATCCGCTCGACGATCGGCGGGTGGGTCGAGAACAGGCTGCTTCGATTCGCGTTCAGCTTCATCATCGGGTTGTGGAAGTACAGGTGCTGGGTGGCCCGGTTGGCCTCCTTCAGGACGTCGTGTCGCCGGCCAGATCTGCGCCAGCGCCCGCTCGAGCCCGTGGGGGTTGCGGGTCAGCTCGACCGACGACGCGTCGGCCATGTACTCCCGCTGGCGGCTGACCGCCAGCTGGACGAGGCGGGTGGCGATCGGGGCGAGGATCGCCAGGATGATCGCGACGCACGAAGACGATCGAGCTGGAGCGCACCGCCGCCCTCGGTCGTCGCTCGACCGCCGGCCGCCGCCGAACCAGAACGTGAAGCGGAGGAAGAAGCTCGACAGCAGCGCGACGCTGCCGACCATCACCCCGACGAGGAGCGAGAAGCGGATGTCGTAGTTGCGGACGTGCGAGAGCTCGTGGCCGATGACGCCCTGGAGCTCCTCGCGGTCCATCCGCGTGAGCAGGCCGGTCGTGATCGCGATCGAGGCGTGCTCGGGATCGCGGCCGGTGGCGAAGGCGTTCATCGCGTCGTCCGGGATGATGTAGACGGCCGGCATCGGGATGCCGGCCGCGATCGTCAGCTCGCGGACCACGTTGAAGAGCTGGGGTGCTGCTCCTCGCTGACCGGCTTGGCCGACGACGCGGCCAGGACGAGCTGGTCGCCGTAGAAATAGGAGGCGAGCGACGTCATCGAGCCGATGACGACCGCGATGACGATCGCCCCGATCATCGCCCGTCGGCGGTCCCCGTCAGGGCGTAGCCGATCGCGCTGCCAAGGACGGCCAGAACCGGCACGAGGATCACGGCCAGCAGAACAGGAGTTCCGCCGGTTGGCGGCGATCTCGCTGTAGAAGGTCGGTGGCCATGACGACTCGAGGATTGCGCCGGGCGGCCCCGGGGCCGAGCGAAGCTGGACGCGGGGAACCGCCTGGGCCTCGGGCTCGGCGTCGAAGAACTCGCGCTTGGTGAACCCGAACATGCCGGCGAGAGGAAGGCCGGGGAACGTCTGGATCGCGGTGTTGTAGTCGAGGACGGTCGCGTTGTAGTGCTGGCGCGCGAAGCTGATCTGGTTCTCGGTGGTCGTCAGCTGCTCCTGGAGGCTCAGGACGTTCTCGTTCGCCTTGAGGGTCGGGTAGTTCTCGACGACGGCGAACAGCGAGCGCAGCGCGCCGGTCAGCACGTTCTCCGCCTGCGGCCTGCTGCGGCGCGGCCCTGGGCCCCGGCGGCGACGGCGTTGGCCCGGGCCTCGGTGACCTTCGTCAGGACGTCCTGCTCGAAGTCCATGTAGCCCTTGACGGCGTTGACCAGGTTCGGGATCAGGTCATGCCGCCGCTTGAGCTGGACGTCGATCTGGGCGAACGCCTCGTCGACCCGCAGCCGCCGCTGGACCAGGCCGTTGTAGATCGACGAACCACGACCGACGATCCACGATGACGACGATCAGGATGATCAGCGCTGCGCTCATGTTGCTCCTCAATCGTGCGGGCCGTTCAACGGCAAACCGCATTCGAAGTCAGTCTAGCAGTGCCGGCACCGGGCGCAGCCCGGATCGCATGCGGGGGGCCGCCCGAGGGGCTGCCAGGACCTCGCGCTCCATCGCGTCAAATGATCGCTGGAGCAACCCTTATGGACGGGCAGCCAGTCCAATTCGGCCCGAAGCGCGACCTGGCAGGCGCATTTCGTGCTCAGGCTCGAAGCGCTCGACTCGAGTCGGGCCCCGTCCGGACTCGTTGTCGTCCGTAACGGTTGCTTCAGCGATCGGTTGACGCGAACTGAGCTCCGGCCGGCGCGAACGTGCCGTCGTCTTCCGGCCATTCGGCACGCTCGACGCGTTCGTCCCCGGGCTCGGCCCCGCCAGGATCCGATACGAAGGGGCCCGCCGGGCATCCCGTCGTTCCCCCAAGGACCGTGGAACCCGCACCTCGTGTCGGGGCGCTTCGTCCCGGCCGTCGTGGCGCTCGCACCGCGGAGGCTCCCGGGCGCGACCGGCCTACCTCGGAACCGCGTCCCCGAACCATGTCCCGGCGTCGCTGCTGAGCAGGACACCGTCGCGCATCAGGAAGGCATCGAGCGAGCCGATCAGGCCGGTCGGCCCGCTGCCGGTCAGGGCCAGCTTCGTCCAATGCTCGCCATCAACCGAGATCCAGTACTCGGCCGGGCTGTCGGCGGAGTCACTCTGCGTGCCCCAGCCGAGGAGCCGGGTGCCGTCGCCGGTGAATGATCCGGCTGGATCACCGACGCCTTCGCCCGAGGCGCGCACGCCGAACGGATCGGCCGTGCTGATCGCCCAGGCATTCGCTGTGCTCGACGTCCAGAAGGATGTCGTCCCGGGGTCACTCCCGGCTGCGAGCTGATCGCCACGAGGCCTGCGCTGCCGGCCAGCAGCTGGCTGAATCCATCGCCCGGCTTCTTCTGGACCTGGGCCGCCTTTCGAGCCAGCTCCCCCGGCATCCTTCAGGTCCGCGCTCAGTCCATAGGACGAGTGACGGGGTCGAAAAGGTTCACCGGCCCGGCAGGCGATCGATTCGCTTGGGAAGGGCTCCCGGATGGTGGGCGGTACTGGACTCGAACCAGTGACTTCCTCGGTGTAAACGAGGCGCTCTGACCAACTGAGCTAACCGCCCGCTGGCCGGAGGATACCTGCCCTGTCCCCGGCTGGACCGTGTCGCCGCTTCGAGCCGGCGCCGGGCCGAACCGGGGCGAGGCGGATGGGCCGATGCGGCCCACAAATCCGGAACGGCGGTCCGAAGCATCGACCGCCGTTCGAGGTCTGCCCTGAGAGGTCAGCTGTGTGGTGCCCAGGCCGGGACTTGAACCCGGATGAGTTGCCTCATACGCCCCTCAAACGTACGCGTATACCAATTCCGCCACCTGGGCAGGTGTTCCGCGCCACTGAGGGATCCCGCTGACGAGGGCTGGTACCGAGGAAGGGATTTGAACCCATACGCCCTTGCGGACACTAGCTCCTGAAGCTAGCGCGTCTACCAATTCCGCCACCTCGGCGAGATCCCCAACGCACGGCGAGAGCGCTCACCGCCCGTCGGCGAGGCGCCATGTTAGCACGTGCCGGTGGGCGGGGCTACTGGCGTGCAAGCGCGAAGTCCCAGGTTTCTCCGCCGTCGCTCCCCGGCCCGGGGGCATCGATCGGGCAGTGATGAATGGGCGCTGACCAAAGCGGCGCCCGGAGGGCTGTTGGGACCGCTCCGGGCGTCTGTGGCGGGGCGGGGCGGCGTCCGCCCCGACGTCCCGCTTATCCCTGGACTGCCCAGCTCAGAACGGCAAGGTGCCAGCCGGATCCGGCACGATCTGGAACGACGGCCCAGACAGGTGCACGCCGAAGGCCACGGTCATGACCAGCATCAGAACAATCACCGCGGGCGAGGACGAGGCCGACGCGAACGAGACCCTCATGGGCCATGATCCGCTGTCCGAGAGTAGTGGTTCGTTGGAGCGCCATGGCGCACCTCCGCCGGGTCGACGAGTCTTGACCCGCCAGGGACTCAGCACGGTTCGGCGACCCGATCGGACTCGCGCCTCGGCGAGTCCCTGGCACCCGTTCGTAGACCCTGCGATCGTGCGCTCGTGGGGCACCCGGTTCAAGTGCCGTTCGGCCGGATTCTGGCCGGCGCGTCGGGCTGCGTGGATGCGGAGCGGAGCGCGTCGACGGCTGGTCGGTCAGGCTGCCGAGCTGCTGCCACTACTGATTGAGCCGCCATGTCAGGACATCCAGAAATCGGTCACTGAGGTCGGCCAGGCTCCTGACGACCGGTCCCTGGACCCGCGGTCCGAGCACGATCGGGTCGTCCTGGAAGAACAGCGGCAGCATCGGCGGGTTTGCCACCAGGGCGGCCTGCAGCTTGGCGTAGGCCGCCTTGCGGGCGGTGTCCGTGCCCGGCGAACGGGCGGCCACGAGGAGGGCATCGAGGGTCGAGTCCTGGATTCCGGTCACGTTCGCTCCCCCACTCACGGCCTGGCTCGAAGCGAAGAGCGGATAGAGGTCCGGGTCGAGCCCGATGTTCACGTCGACCACGGCGGCCACGAATGTGCCGGCCCCGAGCCGGGCGACGAGGTCGGGCGGGGCCAGGCCGACATGGGTCACCTTCAGGCCGAAGGCCTGCCACTGGCTGGCGACCATCTCGGCCGCCGCGAAGGCGATCGGGTTGGAGACCTGGTCAGGGCTGAGCAGGTCGAACGCGGCCGCGGTCTTCGCCTTCGGGGGGAGCCAGCCGCCGCTGCCCTTCGTCCAGCCCGCGGCCTTGAGCGCTGCCGCGGCGGCCGTCGGGTCGGAGGCGACCGTCTTGCTCGCAGTCGAGTCGAACGCCCACGAGCTCGGAGGGATCGGTGAATCGGCCAGGCTGGCTCCGCCGCCGAGAACGCTCGCGATCATCGCCGGGCGGTTGAGGGCCTGGAGGAGCGCCGTGCGCACGGCAGGCTTCGCGAACGTCGAGTTGCCCGGCCGGAGGTTGAACGCCACGGACGTGAGGATCGTGCTCGGATCGCTCAGCTGGCGGGAGCCCGGCAACACAGCCAGACCACCGGCGTCGGTCGGTGACAGGCCCGAGGCGGCGTCGAGCGAGCCGGCCCGGTAGGCAGCGACCAGGGCCGCCGGGCTGTCGAAGAACTCGAGCTCGATCCCGGGCAGGCCGGCCGGCGTCGTCGAGGCGGCCGCACCGGCGGAGGCGGACGGACTGGTCGAAGCGCCCGCCGGATCGGCCGTGTCGCTCGGGACGAGCTCGGCCGAGGTCGTGTCCCAATGGAGGAGGCGGAACGGGCCTGAGCCGATCGGCGCGCTCGAGAACGGCGAGTCGGCGAGGTCGGTGATCGTGGTCAGGTTGAGCAGGTGCTCGGGCAGGATCCCGACGAGGGCGTCCTCGAGGAATCCGGCAATCGGCGTGTCGAGGCTGAACTGGACGGTCAGCGGGTCGATCTTCGTGACCGAGACCTCCCGCCACGAGCTGGCCAGCGGGCCCCGGTAGGCGGGATCCTTGAGCAGGCCGACCGTGAACACGACGTCATCGGCGGTGACCGGCTGACCGTCCTGCCAGCGGGCGTCGGGGCGCATCTGGAATGTCCACGTCCGGCCGGTCGAGTCGACCGTCCAGGACGAAGCGAGCTCGGGCACGTAGGTCGATCCGCTGCCGCGGGCGACGAGGCCGGAGAAGATCAGCCGGCTCAGGTCGCGGTCGGCCTGGCTCCGGGCGGTCAACGGATTGATCGAGCTCGGTGTCCCGAGAACACCCTCGCGGTAGATCGGCGGAGGACCCGCGGAGGCCTCGGCGCTGGCGGACGGGCTGGCGCTGACCGCGGCGCCGCCGCCGGCGGTCGGCACGGCCAGGGCGAGCGCCAGGACGATGAGGATGGCGGACAGGGCGGCCAGGACGCCGCGGTCACGCTGGGTCAACGATCACGCCTCGAGGGCCGCCGGCCGGCCCGGTCACCGCCGGGCGAGGACGGGTCAGGGGGCCGGGGTGTAGATGTAGGCGGCCAGCGAGAAGAGCACGAACAGGACCATCAGGACGATCGTGAACTGCCACAGCCGTCGCTCGACACCGCGCCGGCTGCGGTACACGGCCGAGTCGCCGCCGAAGGTGCCCGACAGGCCGGTGCCGCGGGCCTGGAGGAGGATCGCGGCCATCAGGGCGATGCCGACGATGATCTGGCCGATGCTCAGAAACGGATTCACCCGGGAGTGACCTCAGCTGATGGGTGCGAAGCCGGGGGATGGTAGCACGTCACGCTCCGTCCGGCCGCGGCCCTCCGGCCGTGGCGCGGCCCTGGCCTGCCACGGCGGCGACGGCCGCCGCGATCCGGACAGGATCGCCGAGATAGCGGTGGCCGAGCGGCCGGAGCCGGTCGTCGAGGTGGTAGACGAGCGGGACGCCGGTCGGGATGTTCAGGCCGACGATCTCGTCGTCGGAGATGTCCGTCGAGGTACTTCACCAGGGCGCGGAGGCTGTTGCCGTGGGCCGCGACGAGGACGCGGCGGCCGGCCTTCACCTCGGGGGCGATGACGCTCTCCCAGTACGGGAAGGAACGCGGGCGACGGTCTCCTTGAGCGACTCGGTCAGCGGCAGCTCGGCCGGCGTCAGGGAGGCGTAGCGCCGGTCGTGGCCCGGGAAGCGCTCGTCCTCGGGCGTGAGCGCGGGCGGCGGGACGTCGAGTAGCTCCGGCGCCAGACTTGCACCTGCGTCGTCGCCGAACTTCGCGGCGGTCTCGGCCTTGTTGAGGCCCTGCAGCGCGCCGTAGTGCCGCTCGTTGAGCTGCCAGGCGCGGATCGACGGGGAGCCACATCCGGTCCATCTCGTCGAGGGCGATCCAGAGCGTCCGGATGGCGCGCTTGAGGACCGAGGTGTAGGCGACGTCGAAGTCGTAGCCGCCGTCGCGCAGGAGCCGGCCGGCCTCGCGGGCTTCCTCGCGCCCCTTCTCGGAGAGGTCGACGTCGGTCCAGCCGGTGAAGCGGTTCTCGAGGTTCCAGTGGCTCTCACCGTGGCGGACGAGGACGAGCTGGATCACCGCCCCGGCTCCGCCGCCGCCCGCCGGCCGGCCGCGGTCACGCCGGCCCGGGCAACGATTCCGGCCATCTCCTCGACCTTGAGCGAGGCGCCCCCGACGAGCGCTCCGTCGATCGATGGCTCGACCAGGAATTCGGCGATGGTCGCAGCGGTCACGCTGCCGCCATAGAGCACGGGCAGCTCGTCCGCCAGCGGCCGGAAGCCGGGCCCGAGCTCGGCGACGGAGCGCCGGATCGCGTCGGCCATCGCCGCGGCATCGACGCCTCGGGCGGTCCGCCCGGTGCCGATCGCCCAGACCGGCTCGTAGGCCACGATGAGGCCGGCCCGGACGAGGGCGGCCGGATCGCCGCCGAAGCTGGTCAGGCTGCCCCGCAGCTGGGCCGCCACGACCGCTTCGGCCTCGCCCGCCTCGCGTTCTGCAAGCTGCTCGCCGACGCACAGGATCGGACGCAGGCCGACCTCGACCGCCCTTGCCAGCTTGCGGCCGATCAGCTCGTCGGTCTCGCCTGCGTCGCGCCGCCGCTCGGAGTGCCCGACGATCACCCAGCCGGCCAGGCCGGCCAGCATCGGTGCGCCGATCTCGCCGGTGAAGGCGCCACTCAGCTCGTGGTGGACGTTCTGGGCGCCGATCCCGACGCCGGCTCCGGCCGGCGTGGCGGCGAGCGCGTCGCGGACCGCGGCAAGGCAGACGAACGGCGGGCAGATCACCCGCTCCACGCCGGGTACGTCGGTCCTCCCGGCGAGCAGCGTGGCGAGCTCGGCGGCATCGGTCGGAGTCGTGTGCATCTTCCAGTTGGCGGCGATGACGATGGGTCGCATGAGCGAATCATGCCAGAGCCGTGGGTTCCGGCTCGGCGGCCAGCTCCTCGATCCGGTCGAGCGCCCGCTGGACCGTCGAGCGATGGACGAGCAGGGCATCGCTCAGCTCGGCCAGGGTCGCCTCCGGCGTCGCCCGCCGGGCGGCCGCGGTCATCCGGACGATCGGGGCCAGCTCCGCCAGCCGACCGTCGGCCTCGAGCCGGGCGATCGCGGCGAGCTGGCGGGCAGCGGCCTCGACCGAGCGCCGGAGGTTGGCCGACTCGGCGTTGATCACCCGGTTCAGCTCGCCCCGCAGGGCACGCGACACCTGGCGCGCCTCCAGCTCGAGGATCGCCGGCCCAGCCCCGATCCGGCGCAGGAACGTGCCGATCGTCTCGGCATTCTTCCAGGTCACCACGCCTCGCCCCCGCCGGATCCGCCACGATGCGGGCAGTTCGAGCTCGGCCAGCCGCGCCGCCAGGACCGGGGCCTCGGCCGGGCTGACGACGAACTCGAGGTGCGCCCGGCCGGCCGACAGGCTGAGCGAGCCGCGGGCGAGGAACCGGCCGCGCAGCCAGGCCAGCCGGCAGTGGTCCGGCCTCCCGGCCCAGGTGAAGGCCGCCTCCTCGGGAATCCCGCCCGGGGCCGCTCCCCCGCCCGGTTCGCCGACATCGACGAGGTGGACGTGCTTCGATCGGCGCCGGACGCCCGGCCGGGAGGTCGCCTCGGTCTCGCGGCCGAGCCGGACGGCAAGCCGCGCGATCGAAGCCTCGCGGGTGATGAGGCCGGGCCCCAGGCCGGCCGATTCTGCGATCCGGTCGCAGGCACGCTGAGGGTCGATCGCCGCGAGCTCGGCGCGCAGGCCGGCCACCAGGTCGCGGTCGGACGCGCTCATCGGCGAGCGCTCAACGACGGGTCGTCACGCGGACCGCGCCACCCCGCCCCGGCGCCGGGCGGCACCTTCGCGCTCCGCGATCCGGATGATCGCCGACGCCAGGCGCTCCGGATCGTGGTGGATCGGACTCGACGGATCGACCAGGTCGTCGAGGACGAGCCGGGCCGGGCGGGGACCCGCCGGCGGCCAGCGCAGCCGGACGGATTCACGGCCGGCGGGGGTACCGACCGAGGTCCGGTTGTTGGCCAGCACGATATCGATGATCCCGGGGGCAGTATGCCGCTCGAGCGCCTCGACATGGTCGGCCAGGTCGAATCCCTCGGTCTCGCCGGCCTGGGTCGCCACGTTGCAGACGTAGATCTTGAGGGCCGGCGAGGCGGCCAGGGCGGCCCGGATGTCGGGCAGGAGCAGGCTGGGCAGGATGCTCGTGAACAGGCTGCCCGGCCCGATCACGATCAGGTCCGCCTCGGCGATCGCGGCCAGTGCGTCGTCGCAGGCGTGAACCCCGTCGGGACTGAGCCAGACCCGGTCGATCTCCGACATCCGGGCGATTCGGGACTGGCCTTCCACGAGCGATCCGTCACGCAGCGACGCATTCAGGATCACGGGCGTCGCGGTCGCCGGGACGACCTGGCCGCGGACCGCCAGGACGCGGTTCATCCGCCGGACGCCCTCCTCGAAGTCACCCTCCTCGAGGGCCGTCATCGCGGCGATCAGGAGGTTGCCGATGGCGTGACCGGCCAGGCTGCTCGGACCTGTCTCGCCCGGGAAGCGGTACTGGAACAGCTCGCTCATCAGCGACTCCGCGTCGGCCAGGGCGACGAGGCAGTTGCGGATGTCGCCGACTGCCGGCACGCCGAGCTGGTCGCGCAGCTTGCCCGACGATCCGCCGTCGTCGGCCACGGTGACGATCGCCGTCAGGTTGCTGGAGTGCTCCTTCAGGCCGCGCAGGAGGGTTGACAGGCCGTGGCCACCGCCCAAGGCGGCGATCCTCGGGCCACGGGCGAGGAATCGCTTCTGGTAGATCAGCTCGACCAGGGGCTGTTCGTCGGCCTCCGAGCGGTACGGCCCCATCAGGACCATCAGGACCCGGTACGACCCGTAGCCGAAGATCGCCACGCCGAGGACGGCCAGGATCAGGGCGCGCACGACGTACGGCAGGAACTGGAGGGTGACGACGTACAGGACGGACTCGAGCGGGCCCTCGGCGGTCGTGTCGCGGTAGAGCTGGCGGAGGGCGAACGCCCCGCCGAGGGCGAGTCCGAGCTCGCCCACGAACACGACCACCAACCAGCGCTTGATCCCGACGCCGGCGGCCAGCCAGCGGCGCAACCCGGCGATCGCGGCGAGCCGTCGCCGGATGGTCATGCCCGGTCGAGCTCGCGGTGGAAGACCGAGACGGCCCCGAAGTCCTCCTCGCGCAGCCAGTCGCCGAGGGCCTCCGCGATCGCGATCGAGCGGTGGTAGCCACCGGTGCAGCCGATCCCGATCGTCAGGCGAGTCTTGCCTTCGCCGACATAGGCCGGGACCGCAAACGCAAGGAACTCGTGCAGGAATGACAGGAAGCGTTCGGTGACCGGCTGGCCGAGGACGAAGTTGCGGACGGCCTCGGTCAACCCCGACAGCTGCCGGAACTCCTCGACGTAGTACGGGTTCTGCATGAACCGGACGTCGAAGACGAGATCGGCCTCGAGCGGCACGCCGTACTTGAACCCGAAGCTGATCAGCTGGATCGCCAGCCGGTCGGTTGCCTGCGCCTCGCCGAGGTGGCTGAAGATCCGCTCGCGCAGCTCGCGCAGGGACAGGTCCGAGGTGTCGAGCACGACGTCGGCCTCGTCGCGGACCGGGTCGAGGACCCGGCGCTCCTCGGCGATCGAGCTGGCGATCCCGCGCTGGTCCGCCAGTGGATGGCGATGGCGGGTCTCGGAGAAGCGCCGGATCAGGATCTCGTCGCGGGCCTCGAGGAAGAACAACTGGGGCCGGATCCCCCGCCCCTCGAGGGCGCCCCGGACGGCCGCCAGGGCGAGCGAGGCGTCGCCGGCCCGGACGTCCAGGACGATCGCCACCCGATCGAACCGCTCGCGATCCTCCGACACGAGCTCGGCCAGGCCAGGCAGCAGCTCACCCGGCAGGTTGTCGACGCAGGTGTAGCCGAGGTCCTCGAACAGCTTCGTGGCGGCGGTCTTGCCGGCGCCCGACAGGCCGCTCAGGATCACGACGTGCTGGTCCGGCTCGGGCGGCCCGGATCCGTCGGTCGGCGCCCCCGGTCGTGCGGTCGCGGCCCGCGGACTGGTCATCGTCCCGAACGCTTGATCGCCAGCCGGGTCAGCTCCGTCAGGATGATCATCGTCAGCGCCAGGACCGTCGGGCTGACGAGGTCGCCGCCGGGCGTCACGATGAACGCGAAGGCGGCGACACCCAGGATCAGGACCCGCCGGTTCTTCGACATCCAGGCCGAGCTGATGATCCCGACGAGGGACAGCCCGTACAGGACGATCGGGAACTCCATGATCAGGCCGAAGGCCAGGAACAGAGTCGTCACGAAGTCGAAGTACGGGGTGGCGGCGATCCCGTTGACGAGCTGGCTGTCGGTGAAGCCGAGCAGGAAGGCGATCGCGTAGGGCAGGACGATGTAGGCGATCCCGACCCCGATCGCGAACAGAAGGAGGGCGAGCGGGATCCACGGCCGGATCGTCCGCCGCTCGGCCGGCGTCAGCCCGGGCGCGATGAACGCCCAGAGCTGGTAGAGCAGGACCGGCATCGCCAGGATCACCCCGATCGTCAGGGAGATCTTGATCTGGATGAAGAACGCGTCCCCGGGGCCGAGGACCTGGGCCTTGTGGCCGGGCAGCTGGTCGAGCAGGTAGTTGCGAACGGTCGTGGCCGCGAACCAGCCGAAGCCACTGGCTACCAGGATCGCCAGGATCGACTTGAAGACCCGGCTGCGGAGCTCGTTGAGGTGATCGAGCAGCGGCATCACCGCGGCTTCGGCCGGGCTGCTCGCGCCGGGCGAGGTCACGACCGGGGCGGGCCCGGCCGGCAGTGCTTCATCGGCCATCGGACCGCGCCCAACCCAACCGCGCCTGACGGCCCGGTCAGGAAGCGGACTGTGGGCTCGACGACTCGGTGCTGGCCTGGGTGACCGGAGCAGCGTCGGGCATCGCGGCAGCCATCGGCGCCGCGATGATCGAAGCGGGCGCCGGAGCGACCGGGCTCGGTGCCGGATCCGGGGCCGGAGCCGCCGGCGGCGCTAGCGGAGTCGCGGCGGGCGCCACGTAGGCAGCCGGGACGACGGCCGGGGCCGCGACATCGACGTGGGTCGAATTGGTGATGTCGCTGGCGGCCTTGCGGAACTCCTTGATGCTCTTGCCCAGGGCCGCCCCGACCTCGGGCAGCTTGCCCGGGCCGATCACGATCAGGGCAATGATCAGGATGATGATCAGGTGGATCGGAGACGAGGCTGGGCATCGTTCAGGTGACCTCGCTGCGGCGGCCGGACTCGACAACCGATCGACGGTGAAGGATACGCATCGGCATCGTCCGTGGATCAACTCCGCGACCTACGATAGCACGGGCACCGCCAAAGTGGTCGACCAATTCCGGGCCAGCTGGGCGATCCGCTCCCCTGGGTCGGCCGGGGCCCCCGGCCCGGCCTCGGCGGCCGCCCGGGCGATGCCCCGCGACACGTTGACCAGCAGCCCGCCGCCCGGACGCCCGGCGGCCGGCGGCGCGCTGGCCGGGCCGTGCGCCAGCACCGCCCCGACGTCGCCGCCCTGCGCCCCGACCCCCGGCACGAGGAAAGCCGAGGCCGGGCGCGATCGCCCGGATCCGGCGCCATCTCGGCTGGCGCGGTCGCGCCGACGACGAGGCCGACCGTCCCGCCCGGGTCCCCAGGTCGCCACGACGCCGGGCGACCCGCTCATGGAGCGGCTCGGCCGGCGCGGCGCCGCCGTCGCCGCGGAATCCGCCGCGATCGGCAGGTCCTGAAGCTCGTCCGAGCCCGGGATTCGAGGTCCGGCACAGGACGTACACGAACCGGTCCGGCACGCTCCAGGAACGGCGCGATCGCCTCGGCGCCGAGGTACGGGCTGGCCGTGACGCGTCGGCGCCCAGGCCGTCGAAGAGGGCGACGGCCTGGCGAGCCGCGGTGGACCCGATGTCGCCCCGCTTCGCGTCGGCCACGACCGGCATCGTCCGCCGGAACGGCCGCCCGGATCCGCTCGAGGGCGGCGATCCCGGCCGAGCCGAACGCCTCGAAGAAGGCGAGGTTCGGCTTGACCGCGGCGGCATACGGGGCGGCGGCCTCGAGCAGCAGACAGGCAGAACGCGCTCGATCCCGGCCAGCCGTGGCCGGGAAGCCCGGCGGCAGGGCGCCCGGATCCGGGTCGAGGCCGAGGCACAGGACGGTGCCGACGGCGGCCGTCCGGGCTGCCAGGCGCTCGAGGTAGGCCGCCATCAGGACGGGCTGGGCGACGGCGCGGGGCTGCTCGGTGGCGGGCTCGGGACTGCCGTCGGTGGCGGGGTCGCCGGGAGCTCGCTCGGCGGGATGAACCACGACGCACCCGAGCTCGCCGTCGAGGCCGCTGTACTCGGTCACATCCGGTAGCTGCGGTCACCTTCCAGGTCGGGCCGCTGCCGGTCAGGCCGATCATCTTGAGGTCGACGATCTGGCCGTCGATGTGCAGGTACGCGATCGCATCGCCGCGCGGCGACCAGACCGGGGCCCACGAGTCGCCGTCGTTCGTCAGCCGGCAGGACCTCCGCCCCGGTCCGAGCATCGAGGATCGCCACGTCCGTCCGACCTCGGGGGTCTGGCGGGTGACCGCGATGTAGCGCCCGTCGGGTGACCACGACGGGCTGCATGTAGCCCGGCGCGCCGAGCGGGACGCTCTTCTTCGTGGCCGGGTTGTAGGCGTAGATCTGGGGGACGCCGCGCTGCGCCGTCGCTGCCGTTGCGGACGTACAGGAGGAGCTTGCCGTCGGGCCGCCAGGCTGCGTCCTGATGGCCGTAGCGGCGGGTTCTCGGCGAGGGCCGGCTTGGTCAGCTTCTTGGTCGCCAGGTTGTAGAGCTGGAGGACGACGTCGCTCCGGGTCGGGTCGGGACCATCGGAGAAGAGCGCGACGGTCTTGCCGTCGGGCGACACGGCCGGGTCGACGCAGCCAGTAGAACCAGATGTAGCTGCCCTTCCGGTAGCGCCCGCTGAGCAGGGCCTGGTTCGTCTTGCCGTCGGGCGAGATCCGGGACAGGGTCGGCACGTTCATCGTGTAGCGGGCCGGATTGCCGTTGGCTTCGGGGAAGTAGCCCTGCTGGACGGTCGTCTGGATGTAGTAGATCCACTGGCCGTCGGGCGACCACGACGGCGAGCGAGGCACGCCGCCCGAGCTCGTCAGCTGGGTCGCCTGGTCGCCGGTCTGGATCCACAGGTTGCCGTCCTTCACGTAGACCAGGCTGCCCGGGATGTTCGCGCGGGGATCGGTCACGACCACGTTCGACGGGGCCGGCGTGGCGTTGACCTGGATGCCCCCGCCCGCGCCGCCGCTGCCGGCCGGCTTGGCGCCGATCGAGACCGGAACCCAGCCGGCATACAGGGCGGCCGTGACCGCGCCGACCAGGACGAGGACCAGGGCGGCGACCGCCGGGCCGACGAGGCCCGTCCGGGGCATGAGCCCGTACGGGTCGGCCGGGCCGCGCCGCGAGCCCGGGCTCCGGGCGGCCATCAGCCGGCCCTCCCGGCGGAGGGCGCGGTGACGGACTGGGCCGCCGGGCTCGAGTGGAGGGTCGGGGTCGCGCCGGCGAGCCGGGCGGCGAGCTCATGGTTCGACCCGGCCGGCGCGGCGTCCCGGATCTCGAGCTGGAGCGACTCGTAGCCGCCGAACGAGCGGGTCACCGGCCGGGCGACGACATCGAGCCGGTCGCCCTCCCGGACGAGCCCCGCCAGCTCGGTCCACCCGAACGCGATCCCGTCGAGGACATCGAGCCGCCGCTTGAGGGTCAGCTGGGTGTGGCCGCCGGCGGCGGCCCGGACGCGGCTGACGATCAGGCCGCCCACCGCGATCAACGGATCGGGATTGCCCGGGCCGGTCGGCGCCAGCCGGGCGAGGTCCGCGAGCAGGACGTAGTCGACCTCGAGGGCCGGCAGGACGAGCTCGACGTTCAGCGTGGCGACGGACCGGCTCACCGCCGATGCTGGCTGCCACGAGCTCCAGGAAGCGCGCCCGGAAGGCGTCCCAGCGCTCGGCGGGAAGCTCCAGCCCGGCGGCGCCCGGCGTGGCCGCCGTGACGGGTGAGGAGATCGGCGCAGGCGACGAGGATCGCTCCCAGGTCGACCCCGCCGGCACTCCGGCACGACGCGCGGATCACCCCGTCCAGCTCGGTCCCGACGACCGCCGGACGGCCCCGCTCCTCGACGAGGCGGGCGGCGACGAGGCCGATCACCCCGATCGGCCAGCTGCCGCGCACGACCGTCGCCGCTCCGTCGCCCGGCTCCGAGGCGACCGCGGCATTCGCGTCGAGCGACCGCCTTGCGGGTCATCACCCGGCGATCCAGGTTGTGCGGCCTCGAGGCGCTCGGCGAGCTCAGCCGACTCGACCGGGTCGTCGCTCAGCAGGAGCGCCGCGGCATCGGCCGGGCTGCCGACCCGGCCGGCGGCATTCAGGCGCGGGGCGATCACGAAGCGAGACCGTCTCCAGGTCGACCGATGCGACCGGCGACGCCGGCCCGGGCCAGGAGGGCCGCGAGCCCGGCCGCGGCGCCGTGCGCAGGCGGTCGAGGCCGAGCCGGGCGATCGCCCGGTTCTCGCCGAGGATCGGGGCGACGTCGGCGACCGTGCCGATGATGGCGAGGTCGGCCAGGGCGAGGGCCGCGTCGGGCCCGCCCGGGCACGTCGGCCAGGAGCAGCTGGCCGACCTTGAAGGCCACGCCGCTGCCCGCCAGGCGGTCGTCCGGATAGGTCGAATCGGCGCGGTGCGGGTTGACGAGGGCGTACGGCGGCGGGCAGGCCGCTCGGGCACCCGATGGTGATCGGTGATGATGACGTCGATCCCGCGCCCGGTTCGCGGCGTCGACCTCGTCGACGCTCGACGACCCGGTGTCGACGGTCACGATCAGGGCGTGCCGCTCGCCTCCGCCGCCCGTGCGACCGCCCGATGGGACAGGCCGTGGCCCTCGTCCAGGCGGCTCGGGCACGTACGGCTCGACGTCCAGCCCGAAGCGGCGCAGGGCGCGGACCAGGATCGCCAGGCCGGTCAGCCCGTCCGCGTCGAAGTCGCCGAAGACGAGGACCCGCTCTGGCTCCGCTCGCGGGCGACGCGGAGGCGCTCGAGCAGGCGGGCCGCGTCCGGCAGCCGGGCCGGGTCGTGCAGGCCGGCTTCGGCCGGACCGAGGAAGTCCTGCGACGGATCGGCCGTCCCGATCCCGCGCCGCGCGAGGATCCCCGGCGAGGCGCTCCGAGACGCCGAAGCCGAGCGGCCCGCTCGGCGGCGGCCGGATCGACGCTCGACCGGGGCGGACAGGCGCCAGCGCGAACCGCGGTTCGAGCATCTGCCAGCCTGCCAGGCCGGCTTCATCGCGACTTCACCACGGCTGCACCGGACGCCCGGCCCGGGTCGGACGTGACGCACCCGGGTCGGTCGGCCATCGGTCCGGTCTCCGCCCTCAGGAGGCGGCACGGCGAGCCGGGCGGGCCGCCGGCGAGCGCGCCGCGGCGGCGGTCCTCCCAGTTCGTGCCACACGACGAGGAGCGGGCTGGCGTTGAAGATCGACGAGTACGTCCCGAGATACGATCCCGATCAGCAGAGCGAGCACGAAGTAGCGGATCGACGCGCCGCCGAACAGGAGCAGCGCGGTCAGGGTCAGGATCACGGTCAGGCTGGTGTTGATCGAGCGACCGAACGTCTGCAGGACCGAGTGGTTGACGATCTGCGTCGAACGGCTCGCCGGCATGGCGGGCGCGGTTCTCCCGGATCCGGTCGTAGACGACGATCGTGTCGTGGACGCTGAAGCCGATCACGGTCAGCATCGCGGTCACGAACAGGGCATCGATCTCGACCCGGAAGATCGTGCCCAGGATCGCGAACGTCCCGACGACGACGATGACGTCGTGGAGCAGGGCGACGAGGGCGGTCGCGCCGAACTTCACGTCGTGGAAGCGGAAGGTCATCCAGGCCAGGATGCCGATCGATCCGAGGATGACCAGCAGGACCGCCTGCTGAGTAAGCTCCTGGCTGACGACCGGGCCGACCGTTGTCAGGGTCCGCTGCGAGTCGATCGGGCCGAGCGCGGCCTGGAGGGCCGTGGCGATCTCACCGAACTTGCCGGTCTTCGGCAGCGCTCCTCCGGCGACGGCCGGCGAGGGCGACGGCGATGGCGCTGCGCTCGCCCCCGCGGCCGCGGCCGGGGGCGAGGGGCTGGCCGACGGGGCCGGGCTCGGGCTTGGGCTCGAGCTCGACGACGCGCTCGGCGCCGGCGATCCGCTCGGGCCGGCCGTTCCCCCCGCCGACGGCGCGACCGAGGGCGCCTCGCTGGGCGGCGGCGTGCCGAGGGCGGCCGTCTTCGTCCGGATCTCGTAGTACCCGTCGCTCGTGGCCAGGACCTCGGAATCGTTGATCCCCTGGCTGACGAAGACGGCCTTGATCTGGTCCGGACGTGACCGTCGGGTCCTTGAAGTGGATCTCCCAGTCGGTGCCGCCGGTGTAGTCGATCGAGAACTGCAGGCCGACCGATCCGCCGGTGATCGGCGTCAGGAGGATGAAGATCAGGCCGGGGATCGTCAGCAGTCCGGAGAAGAGGAAGAACCAGCGGCGCTTGCCGATGACGTCAAACACGCGCGCGCGCCTCGCGCCGGGGCCGACCCGGCAGATCGGCCGAGGAACTCGTCGTCGCGGACGCCGAAGAGCGCCGCCCGCTGGACGAGCGGGATCCGAACGACGCCAGCGCAGGACCGTGCGGGTGACCACGATCGCGGTGAACATCGAGACGAGGACGCCGATGATCAGCACCAGGGCGAAGCCCTTGATCGTCGACGAGCCGAAGCTGTACAGGATCGAGGCCGTGATCAGGCTCGACACGTTCGAGTCGAGGATCGAGTTCCAGGCCCGGCTGAAGCCCGCCTCGATCGACGGAGACGAGCGACTTGCCCGACCGCAGCTCTTCCTTCGTCCGCTCGAAGATCAGGATGTTGGCATCGACGGCCATGCCGATCGACAGGACGAAGCCGGCGATCCCGGCCAGGGTGAGGGTCACCGGGATCAGCCGGAACAGGGCGTAGACGACGAGCGAGTAGTAGATCAGGGCGCCGTCCGCGAGCAGGCCGGGCAGCCGGTAGTAGAGGAGCATGAACAGGAAGACGAGGGCGATCCCGATCCCGCCGCCCAGCAGGCTCTGGGTCAGGAAGGTCGAGCCGAGCGTGGCACTGATCGTGGTTCCCTGGACGAACTGGATCTTGAACGGCAGCGAGCCGTACTTCAGGACGGTCACCAGGTTGTTGACCTCGGTCTGGGCGTTGACCCCGCTGCCGACCGTGATCTGGCCGTGGCCACCGGGGATCGGCGACTGGATGCTCGGCGCCGAGACGACCGTCCCGTCCAGGACGATCGCGAAGAAGTTGCCGACGTTGTTCGTGGTGTACGTCGCGAACTTCGAGGCCGCGTCGCTCGACAGGTCGAAGGCGACGACCGGCAGGCCGTTCTGGTCGGTCGCCGCGGACGCCGACGTCACGGCCGAGCCGCCGAAGAGCGGGATCAGGGTCGGGTCGTTCGGCAGCGGCTCGCCCTGGGTGACCCCGGTCGGGCCACCGGTGGTTGTCGTGCTGGCCGTGCCGTACTTCGCCGGTGGCAGGGGGATGAACTCGAGCAGGCCGGTCTGGCCCACGAGCTGTTCGATGGCATTCTCGTCCGACTCGCCGGGCAGCTCGACGACGACCCGATCCGAGCCCTGGGTGACGACCTGCGGCTCGGACACCCCGATCGAGTTGACCCGCCGCTCGATGATGTCCCGGATCGTGTTCATCGCATCGGCGTCGGGGGCCACTCCGTCGTTCGGAAGGGCCTGGTACTCGACCCGCACGCCGCCCTCGAGGTCGAGGCCGAGCTTCGTCTCGACGACCCGGGCGGTCGCGCTCGAGCCACCCAGGGTGGGCAGCTTGAGGGCCGGCCAGAAGTCGAGGACGAGGGCGGCGATCGCCGATGATCAGGATGAGGATAGGACCGGCTCTGCGCATCGCGCCGGACAATAGCAGGAACGGGCCGGTGGCCGGTAGGCCTCCAGGGCGGCCTTGATCCGGTCCGCCAGCGCGCCCCGATCCCGGGCACCGCCGCGATCTGCTCGACCGGCGCCTCGCGGACCCGCCTCGCCGAGCCGAAGACCTGGAGCAGCGCGCGCTTGCGCTTCGGACCCACGCCGGGCAGGTCGTCGAAGGCGGACTGGATCGCGCCTTGGCCCGCAGGTCGCGGTGGTACGTGATCGCGAACCGGTGGGCCTCGTCGCGCAGCCGCTGGACGAGGTAGAGCGCCTGCGAGGTCGGCGGCAGCAGGATCGGCTCGGACTGGCCGGGCAGGAACAGCTCCTCGCGCTCCTTGGCCAGGCCGGCCAGCGGCAGGTCGTCGAGGCCCAGCTCGTCGAGGACCTCTGCGGCGGCACTCACCTGGCCCTTGCCCGCCGTCGACGATCACGAGGTCCGGCATCGCCCAGCGGCGCTCCTCGGCGCTCCCCTCCTCGGCACGGCCGCCCGGCGGAACCGGCGGCGGAGCACCTCCTGGTGGCTGGCGAAGTCGTTGGGCCCCTCGACGGTCCTGATCCGGAAGCGCCGGTACTCGCCGGTCCGCGGCTGGCCCTCCTCGAACACGACCATGCTCGCCGACCGACTCGCGCGCCCTGGAAGTTGCTGATGTCGTAGCACTCGATCCGCATCGGCGGGCCGGCCAGGCCGAGCGCGTCGGCCAGCTCCTCGAGCGCGCCGAGCGTCTTGCCCTCGTCGGCCAGCCAGCGGGCCTGCTCGCGCGCCAGCGTCTCGGCGGCGTTGCGGGTCGGCCAGCTCCAGCAGCTCGCGCTTCTCGCCGCGCTGGGGCACGCGCAGGTGAACCGGTCCGCCGCGTCGGCCCGCCAGGAACGCCTCCAGGTCCGCCGTGTCCGGCGGCAGCGGCCGCGGCACCAGCACCTCGCGCGGGACGCGTGGCCGCCCGGGCGTAGTACTGCTCGCAGGAAGCTGGCGAGCACCTCGTCGTCGGGCACGTCCCGGCGGCGCCTCGAGGAGGAACACGTCGCGCCCGACCATCTTGCCGTTGCGGACGACGAACAGCTGGACGGCCGCCTGGTCGTCCTGGCGCGCCAGCGCCGACCAGGTCGAGCTCGGTCCGGGCGAAGGCGGCCATCTTCTGGCTCTCCATCGTCCGCTCGATCGCGCGGATCTTGTCCCGGAGGACCGCCGCCCGCTCGTACTCGGTCCGCTCCGACGGCGAGCTCCATCTCGCTGCTCGAGCGCCGGCCACGAGCGGCGTCCTGGCGTTGCCCTCGAGGAACAGCTCGACCTGGGCGATGTCGCGCGCCGGTAGGCGTCGCTTCGCGATCGCCTCGATGCACGGGCCCTGGCAGCGCTTGATGTGGTAGAGCAGGCACGGCCGGGCGAGGGCCCGCTTGCCCTCGCTGATGTCGATCGTGCAGGTCCGGAACGGGAACAGCCGCCGGACCAGGTTCATCGCCTCGTCCACGCTGGACGCCGACGCGTACGGGCCGAAGTAGCGGCTGCCGTCGTCGGGGAGCTTGCGGGTGCGCTCGATGCGCGGGAAGTCGTCGCCCAGCGTCACCTTGATGTACGGGTAGCTCTTGTCGTCCTTGAGCCGGACGTTGAAGCGCGGCTGGTACCGCTTGATCAGGTTCGCCTCGAGCAGCAGCGCCTCGCTGACACCGAGTCGGTCAGGGTCGTCTCGAGGTCGGCCACGCGGTCGATGACCTGGCGGATCCGGTGGACCTCGCCGCGGGCCGCTCTGCTTCTGCCAGTAGCTGCGGACGCGGTTGCGCAGGCTCTGCGCCTTGCCCACGTACAGCACCTCGCCGCGGGCGTCCTTCATGAGGTAGACGCCCGGGCGGTCGGGCAGGTTGCGAGGGTCGCCTGGAGCTCTGGGGTCACGACCCGATCGTACTCGAGGCCCGCGCCGGGGGGTGGGAGGCAGGTAAGCGGCCGATGAGCCCGCCTCGCAAGACTCGCCGGATGGAGCTCCATCCGTCCGTGGCCGAACGCCTGGCTCGGCTGGCGCCCGACCAGCGCGCGGCAGCCACCGCACCGCCGGGGCCCGTGCTGTGCATCGCGCCAGCCGGCAGCGGCAAGACGACGACGCTCGTCGCACGGGTCGCCTGGCTCGTTGCGTCCGGCACGAGCCCTGGCTCAATCACCGTGATCACCTTCAGCCGGCGGGCAGCCGGCGAGCTCACGAGACGCCTGGACGAGGCCCTCGCTCCGCTCAGTGGCCGGCTCGGCTCGACACCGGACCCGGTCCGCGTGCGGACGTTCCACGCCCTCGGGCTCGAGATCCTGGCCGATGCCGGGGTCCTGCCGGGGCCGCCGGCCGATCGATCGGCCGTCCTCCGCGAGCTGGTGCCCGACCTGACCGGCGCCGGGCTGGCTGCACTCGACACGTTCATCTCCCGGCTCAAGGTCGAGCTCGGCGTGGGAGCAGCGGAGGTGCGGACCGATCCCGAAGCCGGCCCGCTTGCCCGCGCCTTCGTGGCCTACGAGGACACGCTGGCGGCGAGCGACAGGCTCGACTTCGACGACCTCGTGCTGCGCGCGCTGCGGCGACTCGGACGGGATGCCGCCAAGCCTGGCGCGGTGGCGCGCCCGCTGCAGCGAGCTCCTCGTCGACGAGGCCCAGGACGTCGATCGGGCGCAGCTGGAACTGGCCCTGCTGCTGGCGGCCCCGGTCAACCGGATCTTCCTCGTCGGCGACGACGACCAGATCGATCTACACCTGGCGTCTCGCCGACGTCCGCCGGGTGCTCGACCTCGATGGCCGCCTGCCTGGGCTCCGGCACGTCCGGCTGAGGACGAACTACCGCTGCCCGCGGCCGGTCGTCGAACGCGCGAGTGCGGCTGGTCGCCCAGAACCGCGAGCGCTTCCGGAAGTCGATCCGGGCCGGTCCGGCTGCCGCGGGCCGGCTCGTGCTCGCGCCCGATGGCGGCGACGATGACGATCGGATCGCCCGGGCGATGGAGAGTTGGCCGGACGACGGCACGAGCCGGGCGATCCTGGCCCGCACGAACGCCGAGCTCGTCCCGGCGGTGGTGGTCGCGGTCGAGCGCGGCATCCCGTTCCGAACAGGCGAGGTGCCCCTGCCGCTCGACGATCCGCGCCTCGATCCGATCCTCGATGCGCTCGTCGGCGAGGCGGCGGGCTGGCCCGAGATGCCGCTCCTCGTGCTGATCGGCCGGCGACGGGACGCTGCCGAGGACGAGTCACGGGTGCTGATCGGCGCCCTGCTCGGCTGGGCTCCGCGCTTCGCCGGCGCGGCTGATCTCGCGGCGGCCGTGCGCGACCATCGCGCCCGGTCCGTGCGGCTCCGTCGCGACGACGCCCGGCTCACGCTCGCCAGCGCGCACGCGACGAAGGGCCTCGAGTTCGACCACGTCGTCGTCCTCCACGACGCCGACCGGTTTCCCAGCCGACGCGCTCTGGACGAGGCGTCCGACCCGGCGCGCGCTCTTGAGGAGGAACGGCGCCTGGCGTATGTCGCCTGGACCCGCGCCCGGCGCTCGCTCACTCTCCTGTACGACCCCGCGGCGCCGTCGCGGTTCCTGGTCGAAGCCTTCGGCCGAGCCGACCTCGGGCGATGAGCGGTCCGGCAGGCGGCGCCCGCACGGAGGTGCGGTCAGCGAGTCGAGCGCTCGTAGCGGTTCAGCTCGCGGATCAGCCGGTCGACGGCATCGAGGAGCGGTTCGGTCGCCTCGCCGGGCAGCGCGTCCCGGATCGAGTCCTTCGGCCCGAAGGCGGCCCGGGCACGCACCGCGGCCGCGCGCAGGTCGCGCAGGTCACCGTCGCGAAACCGGTCCGGGAGGAGCTCGAGAAACGTGGCCCACCGGGCGGAACCCCTCAATTCGGCCGCGGCCAAGGCGATGTCGGCGGCCCGGCCGGCGACGAGCGCCCGCTCGTCGATCGCCGCCAGCTCGTGGCGCGGCGGCCCGCTCCATTGGCTCGGCGATGGGCTCGAACGCCCGACCGGGCTCACCGGCTCATGAGCGACTGCTCACCGCCCGCCTGCGGGGCGCCTCGATCGGCAGGCCAATCACCTCGTGCGGACCGTGCCCGTCGCCGCTTCCGCGCCGGCCACCGGGCGTCCTTCCCGCGTCGTCTGCGAAGGTCAGCCCGCTCAACGGGATGAGTGGCTCACCGCGAAGGACCCGGCCGAGGTACTCGCCGGTCGCCGAGCCGGCCACGCCGGCAACCTGCTCGGGCGTCCCCTCGGCGACGATCCGGCCGCCGCGGAAGCCGCCCGCAGGCCCGAGCTCGATCAACCAGTCGGCAGTCTTGATCACGTCGAGGTTGTGCTCGATCACCAGCACGGTATTGCCATTGTCGACGAGCCGGTGAAGGACCTGGAGGAGCTTCTCGACGTCGGCGAAATGCAAGCCGGTCGTCGGCTCGTCGAGGAGGTACAGGGTCTTGCCGGTCGCCCGGCGCGACAGCTCGGTGGCCAACTTCACTCGCTGGGCCTCGCCGCCGGAGAGCGTTGTCGCCGGCTGGCCGAGGTGGACGTAGCCGAGCCCGACGTCGAACAGGGTCTGGAGCTTCGTCCGGACCTTCGGCACCGCACTGAAGAAGTCGAGCGCCTCCTCGATCGTCATCTCGAGCACGTCGGCGATCGAGCGGCCCTTGAACAGGATCTCGAGGGCCTCACGGTTGTAGCGCTTGCCGTGGCAGACCTCGCACTGGACGTAGACGTCGGGCAGGAACTGCATCTCGATCTTCAGGATCCCGTCGCCCTTGCAGTTCTCGCAGCGTCCGCCCTTCACGTTGAAGCTGAACCGGCCGGGCTGGTAGCCGCGGACCCGCGCCTCGGGCACCCCGGCGAACAGCTCCCGGATCGGTCCGAACAGGCCGACGTAGGTGGCCGGGTTCGAGCGTGGCGTCCGGCCGATCGGGCTCTGGTCGATCTCGATGATCTTGTCGATCTGGTCGACACCCCGGAGCGAGTCGTGCGGACCCGGCTCGTCGCGTGCACCGTTCAGCTCGCGGGCGATCTCGCGGTAGAGGATCTCGGTCACGAGGGTGCTCTTGCCCGAACCGGACACGCCGCATACGGCGGTGAACGTGCCGAGCGGGAAGGCCACATCGATGTTCTTCAGGTTGTGCGCCCGGGCGCCACGCAGCACGAGCTTGTTGCCGTTGCCCCGCCGGCGCCGGGACGGGATCGGCACCGACCGCTCGCCGCGCAGGAAGGCCCCGGTGATCGAGCGGGGTGCGGCCAGGAGGACATCGAGCGGGCCGTTGGCGATCACCTCACCGCCGTGCTCCCCGGCCCCGGGTCCGATGTCGAGGATCCAGTCGGCCGTCCGGATCGTCTCCTCGTCGTGCTCGACGACGAGGACGGTGTTGCCCAGGTCGCGCAGGCGGGTGAGGGTCGCGATCAGCTTGGCGTTATCGCGCTGGTGGAGCCCGATCGACGGCTCGTCGAGGATGTACAGGACACCCATCAGGCCGGCGCCGATCTGGGTCGCCAGTCGGATCCGCTGGGCCTCGCCGCCCGACAGGGTCGCGCTCGTCCGGTCGATCGTCAGGTAGTCGAGACCGACATCGACGAGGAAGCCGAGCCGGGCAACGATCTCCTTGAGGAGCTGCCGGGCGATCGTCCGCTCGCGCGCGCTCAACTGGCCGGACAGCTCCTCGGCCCAGGTCAGCGCGTCGGAGACAGACAGGTTCGAGACGTCCCAGATGCTTCGCCCGACGACCGTCACGGCGAGGGCCTCCGGCCGGAGCCGCTTGCCGCCACAGGTGGGGCACGGGCGGGAAACCATGAACCGCTCGAGCTCGGCCTTGACGAACTCGGAGTCGGTCTCCCGGTAGCGTCGCTCGAGGTTCGGGATGATTCCCTCGAAGCTCGCCGTGTACGTGTTCTCGCCGCGCTGATGGCGATAGCCGATCACGACCTGCTCGCCCTTCGCCGCGTTCAGCAGGTAGTCGAGCGCCTCGGACGGCAGCGTCCCGATCGGGGCGTCGGGATCCCAGCCGTGGGCCCGGGTCACCGCCTCGGCCACCTTGCCGAACCACGAGTCGGCCATCGGCATCCGGGCCCACGGGCGGAGCAGGGCCCCCTTCGAGACGGACAGGGACTTGTCCGGGATCACGAGCTCGGGATCGATCTCGAGCCGAGTCCCCAGGCCGGTGCAGGCCGGACAGGCGCCGTGGGGCGAGTTGAACGAGAAGCTGCGCGGCTCGAGCTCGTCGATCGTCGTCCCGTCGTATGGGCAGGTGTAGCGCTCGGAGTACCGCCGGTCCTCGAACTCGGGCGGCTCGCCCTCGCGCGGCGACGACGCGACCCCGACCACCCCTTCGCCCAGCCGGAGGGCGGTCTCGATCGAATCGGCCAGCCGTCCCGCGTCGGGATCGGGCAGGGCGAGGCCGGTGTCGGGATCGATCGGCCGGCCCTCGCTGTCGCGCTGCCAACCGTCCGGCGCCTCGGCCCGGCGGACGACGAAACGATCGACGATCACGTCGATCGTGTGGCGCTTGTACTTGTCGAGCGTCGGCGCCTCGGCCAGGTCGTACGCCTCGCCGTCGACCCGGACCCGGACGAAGCCCTGCCTGCGGGCCGCCTCGAAGACCCGGTCGCCCTCGGTCTTGCGGTCCTTGATCAGCGGTCCCAGCACGAGCAGGCGGGTGCCCGCGGGCAGCCGCAGGACCTGGTCGACGATCTGCTGGACGGTCTGCCGCTCGATCTCCCGACCGCACTCCGGGCAGTGCGGATGGCCGACCCGGGCGAAGAGCAGCCGGAGGTGGTCGTAGATCTCGGTGACCGTGCCGACCGTCGAGCGCGGGTTCCGGCTCGTTCCCTTCTGGTCGATCGAGATCGCCGGGCTCAGGCCGTCGATCTGGTCGACGTCGGGCTTCTCCATCTGGCCGAGGAACTGGCGGGCGTACGCCGAGAGGCTCTCGACATAGCGGCGCTGGCCCTCGGCATAGATCGTGTCGAAGGCGAGGCTGCTCTTGCCCGAGCCGGACAGGCCGGTGATGACGATCAGCCGGTCGCGCGGAAGCGCGACGGTGATGTCCTTCAGGTTGTGCTCGCGGGCACCGCGGACGATGAGCTGGTCGGAGGGCACGAACGAAAGTCTAGCGGACCTGTCGAGAATCGTACAAGTGTTCTGTATCGTCAGCGACGGCGGCGGCCCGGCCGCTGGCCCGGCCGCTGGCCGGTGCGCTTCACCACGTTCGGGGTCACGGTCCGGTCCCAGGTCGGGCGGTCGAGCCAGCGCGACTGCCAGCCGCCGTCATCCTCGTGCTCGTCGCGGATCCCCGGCAGCCAGTCCGCGGCGGTGGCCGCGGCGGTCGATTCCTCAAGCGTCTCACTCGGCTCGTCGCCGGTTGACGGCAGGACCTCGATCGTGGTCACCTCGAGGGCCGGCGCACCCGCCGGCGCGGCACGCAGGCCGGGCCGCCGGGTGGAGGTCGCCCGCGAGCCGCTCGTGCCGGCCCGCGGGCCGGCGGCCGCCTCGGCTGCCCGGGCGACCGTGGTCGAGGCGTCCTGGTCGAGGACCCGGAGGCGGATCTGCTGGATCTCGTCGCGCAGGGTGGCGGCCCGCTCGAACTCGAGGTTCCTCGCAGCGTTGCGCATGTCGGCTTCCAGCCGGACGACGAGCTTCTCGATCTGCTCGCGCGATTCGGCGCGCAGGTCGTGCGGCCCGAACCGGCCGGCCGGCCCATCGGCCGTATAGACGTCGGTCGACTCGGCGACCGCGCGCAGCCGCTCGTTGATGTCGTGGATCTCCTTGACGATCGTCGTCGGCTCGATCCCGTGCTCGGCGTTGTAGCGAGCCTGGATCGTCCGCCGGCGATCGGTCTCGTCGATCGCCGCGCGCATCGACTCGGTCATCGTGTCGGCGTACATGACGACCTTGCCGCCGATGTTCCGGGCCGCCCGGCCGATCATCTGGATGAGCGACCAGGCGCTCCGCAGGAAGCCCTCCTTGTCGGCGTCGAGGATCGCCACGAGGGTCACCTCGGGCAGGTCGATCCCCTCGCGCAGGAGGTTGATCCCGACGAGGACGTCGAAGACGCCGAGGCGCAGGTCGCGCAGGATCTGGACCCGTTCGAGCGTGTCGACCTCGCTGTGGAGGTACTGGACCTTGACCCCCAGCTCGCGCAGGTAGTCGGTCAGGTCCTCGGCCATCTTCTTGGTCAGGGTCGTGACCAGGGACCGCTCGCCGCGCTCGACCCGGCCCCGGATCTCCTCGAGCAGGTCGTCGATCTGGCCCTCGGTCGGGCGGACCTCGATCGTCGGGTCGACGATGCCGGTCGGCCGGATGAGCTGCTCGACGACCCGCTCGCTCCGCTCCAGCTCGTACGGGCCGGGCGTCGCCGACATGTAGACCGCCTGGTGGACGGTCGCCTCGAACTCCTCGAAGGTCAGCGGCCGGTTGTCGAGGGCCGACGGCAGGCGGAAGCCGAAGTCGACCAGGATCTCCTTGCGGGTCCGGTCGTTCTTGTACATCCCGACGACCTGGGGGATCGTCATGTGGCTCTCGTCGACGACGAGCAGCCAGTCCGGCGGGAAGTAGTCGAGCAGGGTCCACGGCCGCGATCCGGCGTCGCGCCGGGCCAGGTGGCGGGAGTAGTTCTCGATGCCGGAGCAGTAGCCCAGCTCGCGCATCATCTCCAGGTCGAAGGTCGTCCGCTGGCGGAGGCGGGCCGCCTCGAGCACGCGGCCCTGGGCCTCCAGCTCGGCCGACCCGCGCCTCCATCTCGGCCTCGATGTCGACGATGGCCTCCTTCAGCTTGTCGGCCGGCGTCACGAAGTGGGTGGCCGGGTAGACGTTCAGCTCGTTGCGCTCGGCGAGCAGCTCGCCGGTCAGCGGGTCGACCTCGGTGATCCGCTCGACCTCGTCGCCGAAGAACTCGACCCGGACGATCCGGTCGTCCGAGGCCGGGCCGATCTCGAGGGTGTCGCCCCGGACGCGGAAGCGGGCGCGCTGGAGGGCCTGGTCGTTGCGCTGGTACTGGAGGTCGACGAGGTGGCGGAGGACGGCGTCGCGCCGGTACTGGCCACCCCTGCGGAGGCGCAGGACGGTGGCGCCGTAGTCGACCGGCGCGCCCAGGCCGTAGATGCAGCTGACGCTGGCCACGATGATCACGTCGCGCCGCTCGAACAGGGCGTGGGTGGCCGCGTGGCGGAGCTTGTCGATCTCGTCGTTCCGGCTCGAAGTCCTTCTCGATGTACGTGTCGGATGCGGGGCAGGTACGCCTCGGGCTGGTAGTAGTCGAAGTAGCTGACGAAGTACTCGACGGCGTTGTCCGGGAAGAACTCCCGGAACTCGGCGTAGAGCTGGGCGGCCAGGGTCTTGTTGTGGGCCAGGACGAGGGTCGGCTTCTGGTGCTGGGCGATGACGTTGGCCATCGTGAAGGTCTTGCCCGAGCCGGTCACGCCCAGCAGCGTCTGGTGGCGCAGGCCCGTCTGGCAGGCCGTCGACCAGGCGCTCGATGGCCGCCGGCTGGTCACCGGTCGGCTCGAAGTCGGCGACGAGGCGGAAGTCGGGCATGGCGACGGCGGGGGCTCCTGAAATCGGTCGCTCAGGATACCACGCCACGCACGAACAGAACAGGTGTTCTCGGCCTGCCTGGCGTCTCTGCCGCGACGGCCCCGCCGCGAAGTCCCGGCCCGTCTGCATCGGGCGAAGAGAAATCGACGGGTCTACGGGACTCCCTCGTCGAATGTCTCCGCCCGGTGCAAGACCGACCGCTGTTTGCCCCGGCGATCGTTCAGTCGTAGGCGCCCGCGGGTCGTTGATCGACGTCGGGGTCGCCACGACGAACCTCGAGGCCGAGCTGCGCCGCCAGGAGCGGCGCGAGGTCGATGAGCTGCTCGCGACTGACGATCGCACCGCGCAGGTTCTCGACGCCGATCAGTGAGCGCAGCTTCGCCCCGGACAGGTCGACCTGTGCCAGGGTCGCCTCAGTGACGTTCAGCTCGTTGATCGTGCACTCGATGAACGTGACCGAACGGAGCCGGGCGGCCCTCACGTCGAGCGTGTCGATCTCGCATCGCTCGAAGACCACGTCCTCGAGGCTGCGCCCCGGCCAGGTTCAGGAAGCCGACCGTTGTGCCCCGCAGGCGGATGCTCGTCCAGGTCGCGCCGGCCAACGTCAGCGCGCCGAGCCGGCCGCCGCTGACGAGCGAGTCGCGCCAGGTCGAGTCCGCGAAGTCGACCGTCGCGCCGTGCACATCGGCCAGCAGGGAGCCGAGGATCCGCACGCGCCGGAGCGAGGCCCCGTCGAGGCCGCATCGCTCGAACCGGCATTCGAGGACTCGAGCGTCGCCGGCATCCTGGCCGGCGAGGTCCAGGTCCACGAAATCAACCGCGTCGTAGTCGCGCCGTGCTTCGAGGGCATCGCCGTCGAAGGCGGTGAGATCCGGCAGCACAGCCTCGCCACCGGGCCCAGCCCGGCGCGCATTCGTCCTCACGACCTCGCCCGCCCGGACCGGGCGAGCGCCTCGGCCAGGGCCGGAACGACGGCCGCCTCGCGTCGCGCCGAGCGGGCCGCTCGTGTCGAGCACCCGCGTGGCGAGCGGGCGGAGCCGGTCCACGAGCCCGGCCTGGGCGGCGATCCGCTGCTCGGCGTCCGCCGGGCGGCGTCCCCGGCGCGGTGAGCCGCTCGCGCTGGGCGGCCGGGTCGCAGGTCACCAGCCAGATCTCGTCGCAGCAGCGCCGGCGAGCCCGCCCTCGACCAGCTTGATCGCCTCGATCGCCACGGCCGGGGCGCCGCGCGCTCGGCGGCGCTCGATCGCGGCCGAGGATCCGCGGGCGGACGGCCGGGTGGACGATCGCCTCGAGCCCGCGGAGCGCGGCCGGGTCCGCGAACACGATCCGGCCGAGCGCCGCGCGGTCGAGCGTCCCGTCCGGCCGGCGACGGCCGGCGCCGAAGCGGCGCAGCGATCGCGTCGTGGGCCGGCTGCCGGGCGCGGTCACGGCTCGCGGGCGACCGCGTCGGCGTCGACGACGCGCGCGCCGCAGCTCCGCCAGCCAGCCGGGCGACCTGCGACTTGCCGCAGCCGATCGGCCCGGTGATCCCGATCCGCACGGTGCCCGCGGTCGGCGCGCGCCCGGGCTCGGTCACGGCGCCTGCTCCTCGAGCTCCAGCCAGGCGTCCTCGGCCTCGGCGAGCGCCCGCTCGACACGTCGGCCAGCTCGCTCGTCACGCGGCGCATCTCGACGAAGTTCGCCGCCGACGGCGGGGTCGCCCATCGCGAGCTCCAGCTGGCTCTTGCGCAGGCCGAGCCGGGCCAGCTCCGCGTCGAGCGCCTCGCGCTGCCGGCGATAGGCGTCCTTCGACAGCTTCGGCGCTGCCTGACGGGCGCCGGCGTGGCAGCCGGAGCCGCCGTCGCCGCACGGGCGGTCGTCCCTGCCCGGGTCGGCCGGAGCGCTCGCCGCGCGGGACGCGGCGCCGACGTACCGACGTGGCCCGCGACCCCGACCTTCGCCGTGCCGCCGCGCGGGCCGCCCGCGGTGGAGCCGGGCCGCCTCGGCCGCGATCGCGCCTCGACCGTCCAGCCGTCGGCCACGGCCGCCCGCCAGGCCCGGTAGCCGCCGTCGAACGGGACGGCCAGCCCGTCGTCGACGACCCACAGCCGCTCGCAGATCGTCTCGAGCAGCCGCCGGTCGTGGGAGACGACGAGGAGCGTCGCCGGCGCTCTCGGCCAGGAACGCCTCGATCGCCTCGCGGGCCGGGATGTCGAGGTGGTTCGTCGGCTCGTCGAGGAGCAGCAGGTTCGACGGCAGGATCCCGAGCAGGGCGAGCTCGAGGCGCGAGCGCTCGCCGCCCGACAGCGTGCGGACCTCCTTGAACACGTCGTCGCCGCGGAACAGGAACCGCGCCAGGTAGCCGCGCGCCTCGCCCGGCGTGACCGGGATCGCCTCGATCAGCGCGTCGAGGACGGTCGCGCCCGGGATCGCCGCGTCGCGCAGCTGGGCGAGGTAGCCGATCGGGACGCCCGGTGCCCGAACGTCGAGCGACGCCGTCGAGCGGCGGCAGGTCGCCGGCGATCGTCCGCAGCAGCGTCGTCTTGCCGGCGCCGTTCGGCCCGACGATCCCGATCCGGTCGCCGCGCTGCGCGGCCAGGAACGGCGCGCGGGCGATCGCCACCGGCTCCGCCGGGCGGTTCGATCGCCGGCCGGAGGCCGCGAGCGGCCGCCGCCGGCTTCGTCCAGGCTCGTCCGCGCGCCTGGACCTGCCGGAACCGCGGCAGGTAGCCGACGGCGAGGTCCTCGACCCGGACGACGAGCTCGCCCGAGCGCGACGGCCCGCGCCGCCGACCAGGGCGGCCGTCGGCAGGCGCAGCTTGCGGGTCGCCTTGGGCGCCTCGACCTTCGCCTCCTCGAGCCGCTCGAGGCGCGCCTCGTGCTCGTGCATCTTGGTGAACTTGCGCTGGCTGCGGTACCGCTGGACGAGCTCCTGCTCGCGCTCGATCTGCTCGGCCTGGGTCTCGACGTCCTTCGCGGCCCGCGCGTCGCGCTCGATCCGCTGGCGGTGGTAGGCGCTGTAGTCGCCGCGGAAGACCGTCAGCCGGCGGTCGCGCAGCTCCCAGACCCGCGTCACCGTCGCGTCGAGGAAGGCCCGGTCGTGCGACGCGACGAGGAGCGCGCCGCTCGCGCCGGCGGAGGTGCTCCTCGAGCCACTCGATCGCGCCGAGGTCGAGGTGGTTGGTCGGCTCGTCGAGGAGCAGCAGGTCCGGGTCGGCGATCACGAGGCGGGCGAGCGCGGCGCGGGTCTGCTGGCCGCCGGACAGGGCCGTCGGCGGCCGCGCCCACTCGTCGCGGGCGAAGCCGAGGCCGGACAGCGCCTCGTCGACCCGCTGGTCGAGCGTGTAGCCGCCGAGGATCTCGAAGCGGTGCTGGAGCTCGGCGTAGAGCGGCTCCGTCGACCCGGCCGCCGTGCTCCAGCTCGCGCAGCTCGTCGGCCATCCGCTCGAGGTGGGCGGCGCCGTGCCGGACCGCCGCCCGCAGGTCGGGCGCGGCCATGAACGCCTCGTCGAAGTGGGCCTCCTGGGTGAGCAGCCCGAGCGTCAGGCCGCGCCGCCGGCTGACCGTGCCGCGGTCGGGCTCGTCGCGCCCGGCGACGATCCGCAGGAGCGTCGTCTTGCCCGCGCCGTTCGGGCCGACGAGGCCGATCCGCTCGCCGAGCGCGATCGCGGCATCGACCTGATCGAGGATGACGAACGTGCCGATCTCGCGGGTCACGCCCTCGAGGCGCAGGATCGAGGCATCAGCCGGCCGCCGTCGACCGGCATCGCGGCCTTCGCGCCGGCGCCGCGGCCGCGGCAGCGGCGCCGCCGTCCGCCGGGTGCGCTCGCGGCGGCCTTCGGCTTCGTCGGCGGTCCGGCCCAGCGCGCCCTCGCCGTCGAGCTCCACCCAGCGCCGCCCGCCGGCCGGTCGCCGCCGCGCCGGGTCGCGGCGTCATCGCCGCGAGCAGCGTTCGCGGCGCCCGGCCGATCGACGCGCCGGCAGGCGCTGGCACCACGAGCAGAAGTGGGTCGCCCGGATCCCGATCACGATCCGCCGGATCGGCCGGCCGCAGCGCGGGCACGGCTGGCCGGTGCGCTGGTAGACGTCGAGGCGCTCCTGCATCTCGCCGTCGCCGTCGGGCGCCGTGTAGTCGTCGATCGAGCTGCCGCGCCGCTCGACGGCCTCGGCCAGGATCTCGCGCAGATCGCCGGTACAGCGCGCCGCTCGTCGGGCGGGCGCAGCGACGCGGCCGAGCGGAGCGGGTGGAGGCGGGCCGCCACAGCGCCTCGTCGGCGTAGATGTTGCCGATCGCCGGCGATGAACGCCTGGTCGACGAGGAGCGGCTTGAGCCGGCCCGCCGGGCCCGCAGGCGGCGCCGGAACTCGCGCAGCGTGAACGACGGGTCGAGCGGCTCCGGGCCGAACCCGTCGAAGACGCCGCCCCGCCGGCCTCGGTGACCAGCTGGCCGCTGACCGGTCGCGTCGTAGAGGCCGACCCGGCCGAACTTGCGGATGTCGCGGAAGCGCAGCTCGCGGCCGTCGTCGAAGCGCCAGGATCGAGCCGCACGTAGGGATCCTCGGCAGTCCCGGCCGGGACGACGAACAGCTGGCCGGTCATCTTGAGGTGGATCGTCAGGGCGGCGCCGCCGTCCAGGCTCGAGCACGAGCAGCTTGCCGCGCCGACCGACGGCCTCGATCCGCCGGCCGCGCGACCGCCGCGCTCGAAGGCCTCGGCCGGATGGGTCCGCAGGGTCCGCGCCCACGACGCACGCGGGCGCCGCTGATCTCGGCCCCGCCGACCGCGGACGCAGGTCCCGGACGACGGTCTCGACCTCGGGCAGCTCAGGCATCGGCGGCCGGCAACGCGGTCTCGCCTCGCGGCGGTTGCACCGCGGGTCATGGCGCATCGTCCCAGTCGTCGCCGACCTTGACGTCGACCGTGAGCGGGACGTCGAGAGCGCAGGGCCGTCTCCATCGTCCGCGCAGGACCGGGACGAGCCGGTCGACCTCGTCGCGCGGCACCTCGAGCAGGAGCTCGTCGTGGACCTGGAGGCAGCAGCCGGGCCCGGAAGCCGCCCTCGCGCAGCGCGCGGTCGCCGAGCCGGATCATCGCGATCTTGACGATGTCCGCGGCCGTGCCCTGGATCGGCATGTTGATCGCCATCCGCTCGCCGGCGCCGCGCAGGCGCCGGGTTGCGACGCATCGAGCTCGGGGATCTGCCCGCCGCCGCCCGAGCAGCGTCGAGACGTAGCCCTGCTGCCGGGCCGTCTCCCGGATGTGGAGCATGTAGCAGCTGATCCCGGAGTAGGTCGGCGAAGTAGCGTGGTGATGAACTCCTGGGCCTCCTGGCCGCGGGATGCCCGCCCGGCGTCGACAGCCCGAAGTCGCTCATCCCGTAGGCGAGCCCGAAGTTGACCATCTTGGCCATCGACCGCTCGTCGGCGGTGACGTCCTCGGGCGCCTTGTGGAGCACCCGGGCGGCCGTCTCGCGGTGGATGTCGGCCTCGCGGGCGAAGGCGTCGCGCGAGGTGCTCGTCGCCGGACACGTGGGCGAGGATCCGCAGCTCGATCTGGCTGTAGTCGGCCGCGACCAGCGTGATGTCCGGCGAGCCGGCCACGAACGCGCGCCGGATCCGGCGGCCGAGCGGCGTCCGGATCGGGATGTTCTGGAGGTTCGGGTCGGACGAGGACGAGCCGGCCGGTGGCCGCGACGGCCTGGTGGAACAGTCGTGTGCAGCCGGCCGTCGGGCCGCGATCAGGTTCGGCAGCGCCTCGACGTACGTCGAGCGCAGCTTCGTGTAGGTCCGCCAGTCGAGGACGGCTGCGATCACCGGGTGGACGCCGCGCAGCTCCTCGAGGACGGTCGCGTCGGTCGAGTAGCCGGTCTTGGTCTTGCGGCCCTTGGGCAGGTTCAGCTCGACGAACAGGATCTCGCCGAGCTGCTTCGGGCTGCCGATGGTGAACTCGTGGCCGACGCTGGCGTAGATCTCGGCCTCGAGCCGCGCGATCTCGACGGCGAACTCGCGCTCGAGGGCGCGCAGCGCGTCCCGATCGAGGGCGACCCCGGTCGGCCTCCATCCGGGCGAGGACCGGGATGAGCGGCAGCTCGATCTCGCGCGAACAGCCGGTCGAGGCGTCTCCGCGCTCGAGGGCGGCGCTCCAGCGGCACCCGGACGGCGAGCGCCGACAGCGCCTCGAGGCCGGCCCGCGGCGGACGGCGGCAGGTCCGCGGCCGGCGGCAGGATCGAGGTCGAGCTGCTCGGCGACGACGTCGGCGATCGTCTGGCTGCGCAGCGACGGCGTTGAGGATGTAGGCGGCGATCTGGGTGTCGAAGGCGATCGCGGTCGGGGCGCCGTCCGGGATCCTCGGCGAAGCGGGCCGACGAGGAGCGGCTTGACCTCGTGACCGACGAGCGGGATGTCGAGCCGCTCGAGGAGCGCGCCGGAGGCGCCCGGCATCGGCCGGTCCCTCGACCGCGACGATCCGGCCGTCGAGCGCCGGCCACGGCGAGCGCGAGCGGGCTGCCCGCGCGCGGCCGCGGGTCGTCCGCGACGAGCGCGACGCCGACGGCGGACTGGCCCGCGAGCCACGGCTCGCAGCCCGTCGATCCGCCGTCCCCTGCGACGACCTCGATCTGCCCGGCCGGGTCATCGATCGCGGCCGCCAGCACGGTGGTGCAGGTCAGCCGGGGCCGACCCTTCAGGCGACGTGGCGGCACGGCGCCGTCCGGGTCGCGTCGGCGCGCCGCCGTCGTCGGCCCGCCGCGCGGTCCACCTCGGGCTGGAGGCCGGCGTCGACCGACGAGAAATCGAGCGGCCAGCTGCAGCTCGGAGCCCTCCCGGGCCGGGCGTCGCGCCACGCTGGCCGGCGCCCCAGCCGGCCGAGCCGCGTGCGACCGAGCCCGGCACCTGCGGCGGCGCGCATCTGCTCGCCGCCGGCGGCGAGGCTTCGCGCCGAATCGCCGCGGCGGTCTCCTCGGCCCGCTCGCCCCGGCAGCGGCGGCAGCCGCTCGATGAGGCGTCCGGAACTCGTACTCGCGGAACAGCCGGATCACCGTCTCGCGGTCGTAGTCGCCCAGCCGGGCCGCGTCGAGGTCGAGCGTCGACCGGCAGGTCGCGCACGATCCGCATCAGCTCGCGGCTCATCGAGGACCTGGTCGCTGTGCCTCGAGCAGCGGCTCGCGCAGCTTCTCCGGCATCACCTCGTCGATGTGCTCGTAGAGCGCCGTCGAGCGTGCCATAGTCGCCGATCAGCTTCGCGGCCGTCTTCTCCCCGACCCCGGGCACGCCCGGGATGTTGTCGGTCGAGTCGCCCTTGAGCGCCTTGAAGTCGATCATCTGGTCCGGCCGCAGGCCGTAGCGCTCGTCGATCCGGGCCGGGTCGTAGATGATCGTGTTCTGGACGCCCGACCGGGTCGTCATCAGGCGGGTCCGGTCGGTGACCAGCTGGAGCATGTCCAGGTCGCCGGTGACGATCGTCGTGTCGAGGTCCGCGCGCCTCGGCCTGCGACGGTCAGCGTGCCGATGACGTCGTCCGCCTCGAAGCCGGCCAGCTCGTAGACGGGTATCCGGAGCGCCTTGACCACCTCGCGGACCTTCGGGAACTGGTCGCGCAGGTCGTCCGGCATCCTCTGGCGGGTGGCCTTGTACTCGGCGAACTGCTCGTGGCGGAAGGTCGGACCGGACAGGTCGAAGGCGACCGCGACGTAGTCCGGCTGGATGTCCTGGAAGCCGCGCAGGACGATGTTGCAGAAGCCGAACACCGCGTTGACCAGCTCGCCCTTCGAGGTCGTCAGGGGCGGGATCAGGGCGAAGTAGCCGCGGTAGATGAGCCCGTTGCCGTCGAGCAGCATCAGGCGTTCCATCGGCAGGCCTCGGCTGGGCGATGAGACTGGGACGTCCTGCCAGTGTACCCGGCGGGAGCGACCGAGCCGCCGGTCGACCGCCCTGGAAGGCGTCCCGGGACGGTCGTTCGGGGACGAACGCGTCAGGCGGAGCGGCGAGCCGCCCAGCGCAGGACGAACAGGCCGAGCCCGAGCACGAGCAGCACGAGCGATCCCATCACCACGGGCGACCCGCCCGCGCCCGGCACGCCCGGGCCGCTCGCCGACTTGCCCAGGTCATCCCCGCCCGGCGGGACGGCGACCCCGCCCGATCCGGCCGGGCTGGCGACCAGCCCGACCGGCGGCCCGCCCGATGGCTCGGGGCGAGCCGATGCGGGACGCGGGGCGCTCGCTGCCGGCTGGCTGGAGCCCGCCGCCATTGGCGCCGGGGGTGGAGTCACCCGGTCCGGAGCGACGAGCGGCGATTGGGCCGGACCGAAGACCTCGACTCCACCGGCGCCCTGGTTGGTCGCAGTCACCGGTGCCTCCGCGCCGGACGATGCCGTCGACGGTGCCAGCCCGGCCGAAGCGATGAATGAAGGCGCGGCCGACACGACCAGGCCGGCGATCCCGAGGGTCACCAGGCCGGTGGCCAACGGCCGGGTGAACGCCAGCCGCGGCTCGCGCAGGCGACCGAGGAGGCGGCGCCAGCCCGCCGGGCGGAGGCGAACGGTGTCAGCCTCGGACACCCGGAAGTCCCGGGTCCGACGGGGTGCCGGCAGGGCGGCGATGGCGGCCATGACCGAGCGAAGGTCAGCGTGGAGCTCGGCGCACGCAGGACAGCCCGCCACGAGTGATCGAGCGGCGGCGGCTTCCGGATCGGCGAGGTCATCGGCGGCGAGCCGGGCGATGAGCAGCTCATCATGGTCCGGGCCGGTGTGGGCCGGTTGTCGATCGGCCGGATCATGATCGGCGGAGGCAGGCATGCTCATTCGACGCCCTCAGCCACGGAACAGTTCCATCTGGCCCGCGAGACCTCGCCGCAACGCGAGCCGGCCGCGGTGGATCCGCGACTTGACCGTCCCGAGACTGACCCCGGTCATCTCGGCGATCTCGGTGTAGTCGAAGCCCTCGATGTCGTAGAGCACGATCGCCGCCCGCTGGTCGTGACCGATCGCGGCCAGGGCGGCCGACAGCGCCCGGGTTCGTTCGGCGCTCACCACCTGGCCTTCCGGGTCGGCCTCGTCACCGGCGGGCGGCTGCCACGAGTCGTCCTCGAGCTCGGGGTAGGGCTGGACCGGACGCCGCTTGCGGGCACGCTGGAGGTCCATCGCGGCATTGATCGCGATCCGGCTCAGCCAGCCCTTCACGCTGCCGCCGCGAAAGCTGCCGAGGTTCCGATAGGCCGAGAAGAACGCTTCCTGGACGACATCCGAGGCCTGGTCGTGGTCGGGCACCATTCGGGCGACCAGGCCGAACAGCTGATCCTGATAGCAGGTCACCAGATCGTTGAAGGCCGCCAGGTCGCCACCCTGGGCTCGCTCGACGAGGATCAGGTCGCGCCGCTGGACGCCATCAGGTTGCGGACCGTCGTCTGGAGTCGCGGTCGTGCGAGGGTCCTCCACGATCGAAGGGCTCCTCCGGAGCGCAATGGGAAGGCGGGCCGAGTCTAGCATCGTCGTTTGGCCAGACGGCAGGCTCACCGGCGCGGTTCCGCCCACGGTTAACCCGTCGCCGCACCGGTGAGTCTCCCGTGGACCCGCGATGAGGCGGTACGATGACCGCCCTTCCAGGCCGAAGTGGCGGAACCGGCAGACGCGACGGTCTCAAACACCGTTGAGGGCAACCTCGTCCGGGTTCAAATCCCGGCTTCGGCACCACGAGCCGGACGATCGAGCGGGCGATCGCCGGCGAACGTTGAGCCCGGACCGGCGGGAGATCGCGCTGGCCAGCTGCCCCGGCGGGCTGCGCAAGCCATGACGGTCGCCGCCGACGGCCGAAGCGACAGCCGGCCGGGCCAAGCCGGTGGTTCTTTGACCTTGGCCATTCGCCCGGTGCACCATCGGCGGATGTCGAGCCGACTCGTGCGCCCTGTCACGGATCTCGTCGGTCGCATTCGTGCCTCGCTTCTGTCCTCGATCGGGGACATCGCCTTCGGGATGGAGGACGGTGCCGTCTCGGTCGCCGGCCTTGTCTTTGGGGTCGCAGCGAGCACCAACGATGGCCGGATCGTGCTCCTGGCCGGCGCCACCGGGGCAATCGCCGGGGCGGTGTCAATGATGGCGGGCACCTATCTCGACGTTCAGTCCGAGCGGAGTCGAGCGGATGCCCTCCTCGATCGGGCGCGTCGCGGAATCGCCGCAGCTCCGGCAGGGACGCGCGACCGTGTCGCCGCACGGTTGCAGGCGGCCGGCTTCACCGAACTCGAGGCCCGAGGGGTGACGGCCGCCTTCGAGCGGCACCCTGCCGCCCTCCTGGACTACGTCGCGGCATTCGAGCTCGGGGTGACGCGCGTCGACCATGGGTCGGCATGGACCCATGCGACGTGGATGTTCGTCGCCGACCTGTTCGCGGCGAGTATCCCCGTCGCGCCCTTCGCGCTGTTCGATATCGGGACAGCTCGCATCGTGTCGCTCCTCGTGACCGGCGCCCTGATGGCCATGCTCGGGATCGCCCGCGGCCGGGTCGCGCACGCCCCGGTGTGGCGAACGGCCCTTCAGACAATGGCCATCGCCGGCGCGGCCGCATTCGCGGGCGTCCTGATCGGTCGGCTGGTCACCCGGTAGCCTGCCTACCCCGCAGCCCGAGCGCCGCGTCGACCCGCCGCACCTCGATTCGGCGCACTTGGGTAGACTGGCGGTCCATCGCGAGGTCGGCCCGGGAGTCGGGATCGTCGGTGGAGCTCACTCGGACAGCCATCCTGGTCGCCCCAGCAGACCAGGCACGCGACCAGGCTAGACGACAAGGCAAACGCCCCAGCGGGCCCGAACGTGCCCAGGACACGCTGGACGGAATCCTCGCACGCCCATGACCTTGGGGCCACCGATTCGGGCCCGGACTGGGCACTTGGTCACGGATGACCTGGGGGATCGCCCGCCCTACGCTCCTGGGGATCGCCTCACCCCCGTGGAGGAGGAGGGACCATGTCGAACCACGTGCGCGATGCCGGCCCGACGAACGGGTCCGACCCGAACGCGACCGTTCGCCGCAAGCTCTGCCGCGCCGATCGACGGCCGGGATTCCTGGCTCTGCTCCTCGCCGTCGGCTTGATCGTCGCCGGTGGCGCGGGCCTGGTCGCCTGGCCGAGCGGGCCCGACACCGTCCTGGCGAGCACGAGCAGCTCCTACGGCCCCGGCATCGGTGCCGACTCGCTGGCGAACACCCAGGTCGGCGGCCCGCTGTGCCGCTGCTCGAACAGCTCGGTCAGCTATCGCTTCCGGGCGTCCACGTCGTCGAAGCTCGTGAGCGCCAGGGTCTACCTGGTCGATGGTTCGGGCTACTCGGGCGGCAACGGCGGGACGCTCTCGATCAGCGTGCAGACCGACAACGGCAGTGCCGCCCACGCTCCGTCGGGAACGGTCCTCGCATCGACGACGATCCGGCCCGGCAACCCGGTTTCGATCGGCTACCTGCCCCTGGTGACCTTTTCCTCCCCGGCGGCGCTCACGGCCGGCCGGCTGTACCACCTCGTCTTCCGCAACACCGACGCCTCGCCGACGGTGAACTACGTCTCACTCGACGGGATCTGGACGTGGGCCGCGACGACACCGCGCCAGCCCGGCCTCTCGGACCTCTCCTGGGCCCAGCTCCTGAACACCGGCCGGGGATGGGCCGTCCAACGGGACTACACCCCGATCCTCGACCTCGGCTACTCGAACGGCGTCCATGGCGGGATGGGCTACATGGAAGTCTGGGTGAACGTCCCGCAGGCGATCTCCGGGCGGAGCGCCGTCCGGGAGTACCTCGTGCCGAAGGCCGACCACGCCGTCTCATCGGTTTCGGTACGGCTCCGGAGGGTCGGCGGCTCGAGCCCCCTGTCGGTCCAGCTCGAGACGGCCGGTGGCTCCGTCCTCGCCAGCGGGTCGATCGCGGCCAGCGCGGTTGGCAGCCGCCCAACCTGGGCAACGGCCCGACTTTCGAAGGCGGTCACCCTCAGGCGCGGGTCGGCCTATGCGCTCGTCGTCTCGACCTCGTCGAGCGGCTCCTATTCTGCATTCGGGGTCGAGCGGGGCAACCACTACAGCTTCACGACCGCCACCTACTTCACCGATGGCTACGCCCAGTACACGACCGGCTCGGGCTGGCGAGGATTCACCGATGAATCCGGCCGGACGGCGACGAACGCCGACCTCCAGTTCATCTTCCACGACACCGCCGGAGCGCCCGCCCCCAGGCCGACCGCGAAGGCGGCCACGGCTCCGAAACCGACCGCACGGGCGCAGCCACGGTCGGCATCACCGTCGGCCTCGCCTTCCGCCGCGAGCGACGTTGTGCCGGCTTCGATGGGCCCCAGCGACGAGAGCGGCATCGCGCTCGTGCCCGCCTCGACCGCGAGCAGCGGGCCCACCGATCGCGCCTTCGCCGTGACCAGGTCGGCCGGACCGGGTCCCGCTGCGGCTCTGGCCGTTGCGGGAATCACCGTCGTCCTGCTGGGCGGCGTCGGCTTCGCCCTCCGCCGACGAGCCCGACTCTAGCCGAGCGAGCGGAAGGCTCCGCGAGGCGGCTCGGTCGGGCTGCGGGGTGCGACCTCGAAGGCCCGACCCCGAGCGGCGGGAGCGGGCCTTATTCGATGACGTGGATGTTGCGGGCGCGCACACAGGTCCTTGAGGACCTGCGGCCAGACGCTGACGCTCACCTCGCCGAGATGCGCCTTCTTGAGCAGGAGCATCTGGGTCCGCGATTGGCCGATGCCGCCGCCGATGCTCAGCGGCAGCGTCGCCGTCGACGATGCCGCGGTGGTACGGCAGCTTGAGCCAGTCGAGCTGGCCCGTCAGCTCGAGCTGCTGGCGGAGCGTCTCGGCGTTCACGCGGATGCCCATCGACGTCAGCTCGTGGCGGCGCCGGGTGACCGGGTTCCAGACGAGGATGTCGCCGTTCAGGCCGTGCATCGGCCGTCCGTCGGTCGACGTCGTCGGCGTGACCCAGTCGTCGTAGTCGGCCGCCCGCATCTCGTGCGGGTAGCCGTCCTGCGAGCGTCCAGCCGATGCCGATGATGAAGACGGCCGGGATGCTCCTGGAGGATCCGCGTCTCACGCTGCTTGCGCGGCAGGTCGGGGTAGCGCGTCGAGCAGGTCCTCGGCGTGCATGAAGGTGATCTCCTCGGGCAGGTCGGGGTAGCGCTCGTCGTGGAGCTGCGGGAACCGCTCGTGGACTGCCGCCTCGGCGCCGCGCAGGACCCGCCAGATCGCCCGAACGACGTCCTTCAGCGTCGCCGAGGTTGCGCTGGTCCTCGGTGATGACCTTCTCCCAGTCCCACTGGTCCACGTAGACGCTGTGGTCGTGGTCGAGGAAGTAGTCCTTGCGGACGGCCCGCATGTCCGTGCACAGGCCCTCGCCCGGCTCCATCCCGAACTCGCTGCAGGGCGACTCGCTTCCACTTCGTCGCCGCCTGGACGACCTCGGCGTCGAGCGGGTGCAGGTCGTGATCGTTGGAGATGTGGAAGCGGATCGGCGTCCGCGAGCCGTCGCGATCGAGCATGTCGTTGACGCCCGACTCGACGTCGACGATGAGCGGCACCTGGACCATGATGAGGTTGAGCTCACGACAGAGGTGCTCCTCGATGTAGCCCTTGACCGCGCTAGATCGCCTGCTGGGTCTCCTTCGGGGTGAGGAGCGAGTGGTAGTCGGTCGGCAGGATCTTGGCCAGTTCCTCGTAGTCACCGATGCCGGGGCCGGCAAGGTCGGCCTCCTTGGTTGCGGACAACGGTGTCACGGTCATCGGAAGCCTCGTCGCTCGTGCCTGCGCGGCCGTTCGCCGGCCGCTGTCGGGCGAGAGCATCGTCACGCCGCTCCAGGCGGCCGGACAAGGGCCAATCGGCCCGATCGGCCGGGCGGGACCCTCGGGCCATCTCGATCGTGCCGCGTCTCGGCTGTGGCTCTGGGCCCGCCGGCAGCCCGTCAGGTCGGGTCCTGCCAGCGGTTCCAGCGGGCGAACTCCCGGTTCGGGACCCAGCCGCGTCTGAGCGACTCCGAGCGCTTGTCGGGCAGCGGCCGGCCGACCGGGATGACGCCGACCGGCGAGAAATCATCCGGGATCCCGAGCAAGGTCCGAATCGCGACATAGCCGCCGGCATCGGCTCCGGCGAAACCGGCCGCGAGGCCCTCGTCGACCGCGGCGAGGAGGATGAGCATCACCGTGCAGCCGACGTCCATCCACCAGTACGGGACGGGCCAATCGATCTCCGTGCCGTCGTCCTGGGTCTTGTCGGGCTCGCGGTAGCGGGCGTGGTAAGCCGCTTCGCTGACACACGGGATGAACAGGGCGCCTGACTGGCTGATCCACGGATCGAAGCCGTCGTCGGTGCTTTCCGATTCGCCGCACATCAGGGCGATCCGCCGGCGGATCTCGGGATCGGTGATGACCATCAGCCGCTGGCCCTGGCTGAAGCCGGCGCTCGGAGCGCGCTGGGCCGTCGCCGCGATCCGTTCGAGGATTGCCGAGTCGATCGGTTCGTCGACGAAATGGCGGACCATCCGACGCCGTCGCACGACCTCGCTGAATTCCATCGGACCTCCTGCTCGCTGCCGGGCCCATTGTGCGCGGGCCGTCGCCGCCCGGCTGGCCGGGAGCCCGACTGCAGCCCGGAGCAGGCAGACGTTCAGGACTTCATCAGGTTGAGCCAGCACGATCTTGCAGAAACGACGCCGGCCGTGAATGACCAGGCCGACTCCGTCATGGAGGAACTCGATGAAGCGAGCAACCACTGCCTTCGGGCTGTCCATCGCTCTCGCGGCCGCCGTGGCCGCCTGCTCCCCATCCCCGACCCCGGCGCCCAGCGTCGCGCCATCCGTCGCACCGGCGACCTCGCCGTCGGCCGCTCCGAGCACGCCGGCCTCGAGCGCGGCACCCTCGTCGACCGCCCCAAGCGTCGCCCCAAGCACCGCCCCGTCGACTGCCCCTTCGGCGGCTCCGTCCGCGTCCTAGCGGTTCTCGGCTTCGACCACCCGGCGTCGCGGTCCCGGGCTGCCGGTCCAGCGAGCCGTCGCTCCTCCCTCCTCGATGCCTCGGCAACCCGGCAGCTGCCGAGGCGTTCCCGCGTTAGACTCGACGGGACCGCAGCTCCCGGAGGATCGATGAGCTTCCTGCGCCGCTTCTTCGTGCCGGAGGGCGTCGCGCCCAGGCCGTCCCCGGCAGGTTCGGTGGCCGAGGTCGAGATGGTCCGCGGGATCATTGCCCGGCTCGACAACCTGCCGCCCGACCGGGCCAGGTTCGTCGCCTGCGCGGCGTATGTCATCGCCCGGGCGGCGAGCGCCGATGCGAAGGTGAGCGAGGACGCATCGCGCTACATGGAGGAGGTGCTCATCCAGCAGACCGGCCTCGACGCGGCCGAGGCGGCCCTCGTGGTCGAGACGGCCAAGCTCCAGGCGCTGTCGACCGGCGGGACCGACGACTACCTCGTGACCCGCGAGTTCCGCGATGTCTCGACGACCGAGCAGCGCCTCGACATCCTGCGGGCCTGCTTCGCGGTGGCGTCGATCGACGGCTCGATCGACGCGGCCGAGAGCTTCACGATCGACGAGATCGCGATCGAGCTCGACCTCGAGTCGACGACCCTGATCAAGCTCCGGGGCGAGTTTGCCGACCGCTTCTCGGCCGTCCAGGCGCTCAAGTCCGAGTCGACCCCGCCGAGGACGGAGCCGGGCCCCTAACCGAGCTGCAGCTCGACCCCGCCGCCCAGCCGGCGGCTGACCTCGGCCAGCAGGTCCGCGTCATAGGCGACCCGGCTGCGCAGCTCCATCGGCAGCAGCTCGCCGCCTCGAGCTCCCGGCACGTGGAGCACGACCCGGGTGCCACCCGGACGGGCCCGAATCAGGGTCCGCAGCTCCTCCATCGCCCGTTCGGCCGTTGCCCCGCCGGTGAACCGGACGTGGAGGACCTGGCCCGGGCCGGCTTCGGTCGGCACGGTCGGCGCGAGGGCCGCCGCTTCCGCCGTCAGGCGCGCGTCGTCGGGCAGGTCCGGCTCGTCGATCTCCGGGCCGATCGCCTGCAGGTCGACCGGCTCCGAGTCGCCCGGGAATGGCCGGGCCGGCGCGATCGATGGCAGCGCCCCGGCCGGCTGGGTCGGGGCCACGGCGGCCACGACGGGGCGCGGGACACGCAGCGGGCTGACCGGGCTCCCGACCGGCGCCAGCCCGCTCCGCCCGGGGCCCACCGCCACCGGCTCGGCCGTGACGGCCATGCCCTCGCCGTTGCCCGGAGCTCGCCCATCGACCGAGGTCCGCCAGCCGGCCCGCTCGCCATTCGCCCCCGGTGCCCCATTCGGATGGCGGCTCCTGCTCCGGTCGGCCACCGCAACCTCCGACGCGAAGGCGGCCGGGCCACGGGCGACCGCGTCGTCCCAGTCGGCCACCAGGTCGGCCAGCAGCGAGACCTCCTCGCCCTTGTGATCCACCCGGCCGGACACGAGCAGGATCCGGCCCTCGATCCAGGTCGGGCGGGTCGTCTCATACAACCGCGGGAAGACCACGATCTCGATCGAGCCCTGGAGGTCCTCGAGGGTCGCGATCGCCATCGTCGCCTTCGCCTTGGTGATCACCGTCCGCACGCCGGTGACGATGCCGCAGACCACGACCCGCTGCTGGTCGAGGGACTCGTCGCGCAGGTCGCCCGAGTAGGCGCTGACGAATGGTCCGATCGCCTCTGCGATCTCCTTGAGGGGATGGTCGGAGAGGTACAGCCCGAGGAGCTCCTTCTCCCAGCGGAGGCGCTCGCGTGTCGGGGCCTCGGTCACGTTCGGGAGGGGCGCGTCGAGGATCGCGGACTCGGCGGCGCCGAGGTCGAAGAGCGAGACCTGGCCGCTGATCCGGTCACGCTGGGTGGCGCTGGCCGCGCTCATCGCGTCATCAAGGCCGACGAGGATCTGGGCTGGATGGCCGAAGGCGGCCAGGGCGCCGACCCGGGCGAGCGACTCGAGGACGCGCTTGTTGGCCAGGCGCAGGTCGATCCGCTCGCAGAGGTTGGTGAGCGATCGGAACTCGCCCTCGGCTCGCGCGGCGATGATCGACTCGATCGCACCCTGGCCGACATTGCGGACGGCGATCAGGCCGAACCGGATCGCGTCGCCTTCGACCGAGAACTCGACGCCCGAGCTGCGGATGTCGGGCGGCCGGACCTCGATTCCGAGGCGACGACACTCGGCGATCGCGGCCGCGACCTTCTCGGCGTTGTCGCGCGAAGCGGTCAGGACGCTGGTCATGTACTCGACCGTGTAGTTCGCCTTGAGGTAGGCAGTCTGATAGGCGACCAGGCCGTAGCACGTGGCATGGGCCTTGTTGAAGCCGTAGCGCTCGAACGGCTCGAAGGCGGTGAAGACCGCGTCGATCGTGGCCGCCGGGACGCCCCGTTCGGCCGCCTGTCGGACGAACTGGTCCTTCATCGAGCGGAGGACGCTCGACTTCTTCTTGCGGATGGCGTAGCCGAGGGTGTCCGCCTCCGGGCCGGTGAAGCCGCCCAGGGCGATCGCCGAGGCCATGATGTCTTCCTGGTAGACAAAGATCCCGTACGTCTTGTTGAGGTACGGCTCGAGCAGGGGGTGGAGGTAGGTCACCGGCTCCTGGCCGTGCTTGCGCCGGATGTAGGCCGGGATGTTGTCCATCGGGCCGGGCCGGTACAGCGCGACCATCGCGGCGAGGTCGTAGACCGAGGTCGGGCGGAGCTCGCGGACGTAGCGCCGCATGCCCGCCGACTCGAGCTGGAAGATGCCGGTCGTCTCGCCCGAGGCGAGCAGCTCGAACGTGGTCGGATCGTCGAGCGGGATCTGGTCGAGATCGATCGTCACGCCCCGGTTCGCCTGGATCAGCTCGACCGCCTGGCGCAGGATCGTCAGGTTGGACAGGCCCAGGAAGTCGAACTTGAGCAGGCCCAGGGCCTCGACCGCGTGCATCTCGAACTGGGTCATCAGGCCGTCCGAGTTGGTCGCCTTCTGGAGCGGCATCAGCTCGGTCAGCGGCTCGCGGCTGATCACCACCCCGGCGGCGTGGGTCGAGGCGTTCCGGGCCACGCCCTCGAGGTGCTCGGCCAGGCCGAGCAGCCGGCCGACCTGCGGATCGATCGCCATCTCGCGCAGGGCCGGCGTCGTCCTCAGCGCCTCGTCGAGGCGGATCCCGAGCTGGTTGGGGATCGCCTTGGCGATCCGGTCGACCTCGCCGTAGCTCATCCCCAGGACCCGGCCGACATCGCGGATCGCCGCCCGGGCGAGCATCGTGCCGAAGGTGATGATCTGGGCGACGTGGTCCTGGCCGTACTTCCGACCGACGTAGGCGATCACCTCCTCGCGCCGGCCGTCCTCGAAATCGACATCGATATCGGGCATCGTCACCCGGTCCGGGTTGAGGAAGCGCTCGAAGGGCAGCTCGTACAGGATCGGGTCGACCGGGGTGATGCCCAGGGTGTAGGTCACGATCGAGCCCGGTGCGCTCCCCCGGCAGGTCGTCTGGATCCCCTGCTCCCGGGCGAACCGGACGAAGTCGGCCACGATCAGGAAGTAGCCCGCGTAGCCCATCGACGTGATCACGCCGAGCTCGTAGTCGAGGCGCGCCTGGAGGGCCGGCGTCGCCCCGCCGTAGCGCCGCTCGAGGCCTCGCTCGCACTCGCTTCGGAGCCAGCTCTCGACCGTCTCGCCGTCCGGCACCGGGAAGTGCGGGATGCGGGTCTGTCCCAGGGGCAGCTCCAGGCCACCGGCCATCTCGGCGATCCGTCTCGTGTTGAGGATCGCCTCGTGCTGGTCGGGAAAGAGAGCCGCCATCTGGGCCGCCGACTTCAGCCAGAACTCGTTCGTCTCGAACTTCATCCGGCCGGGCGTGTCGAGGTTGTTGCCGGTGCCCACGCACAGCAGGACGTCGTGGGCCTCGGACTGCTCCTCGCGGACGTAGTGGAGGTCGTTCGTGACAACGAGGGGCAGGCCAGCCTCGGGCGCCAGCCGGACGAGCTGTTCGTTCAGCCGGCGCTGCTCGGGCAGGCCGTGGTCCTGGAGCTCGAGGTAGAACCGCTCCGGCCCGAAGATGTCGCCGTACTCGCCGGCCAGCCTGCGAGCGAGCTCCCAGTCGTCGGTCTCGAGCGCCCGCGGGATCTCCCCGCCGAGGCAGGCCGACAACCCGATCAGCCCCTCGCTGTGGCGGGCGAGGTGCTCGCGGTCGATCCGCGGCTTGTAGTAGTAGCCGTCGATGTGGGCGTCGGTGATCAACCGGCACAGGTTGCGATAGCCGGTCAGGTTCTCGGCCAGCAGGATCAGGTGGAACGGCTGGGCGTCGGCCTTGCCTTCCTTGTCGGCCATCGACCGGCGGGCAACGTACGTCTCGACCCCGATGATCGGCCGGATCCCCTTGGCCGTGGCCGCCTGGTAGAAGGCGACCGCGCCATAGAGCGCGCCGTGGTCGGTCAGGGCGAGCGAGTCGAAGCCGAGCTGGGCGGCCGTGTCCACAAGCTCATTGATCCGGCCCAGGCCGTCGAGCAGGCTGAACTCGCTATGGACGTGGAGGTGCACGAAGTCATTCGAAGCGAGGGTCGTCACGGGAGGTCAATCGTAGTCCGAGGATGGGCGCATGGTCGATTCGGCGCTATGCCAGTCCCCGAGCGGCCCAGGCCACGGCCTCGATGACGAATGGCTCGGTGCGTACCTGTTGTCGACAGACCTCGCGCAGCTCCGTGCGCCGGTCCGCCTCGAGGCTGGCCAGATAGGCGCCGGCCGGGCCCGCGCCCCGCGTGAATGGCTCCCACCACGCATCGAAGGTCGGGTGCTCGAGGCTCACGGAAAGTGCGGTCGCCTCGATCTCGCGCAGGGCGGCAGCCTCGAACAGCTCGGCCAGGTGGCCCTCGCGGGTGCCAGGGAGGGTCGACTCGTCGTCGACCGCAGGGTCGAGCGTGCGTGCCGCGTCCCAGAAGAGCCTGAGCGGGCCCGCATGGCCGCCGTGGTCCCAGACGCACGCCGCAACCACCCCATCTGGCCGGGTCACGCGGCCCATCTCGGCCAGCCCTGCCACCGGATCGTGCATGAAGTGGACGACGAGCTGCGCCAGGGCCGCGTCGAACGCCTCGTTCGGGAACGGCAGTCGCTCGGCTGACGCCCGTCGAACGTCGACGCCTGGGTACCGCGTCTGCGTCGCCGCGACGAACGACTCGGACGGATCGATGGCCGCCACCGCCGCGGGTCCAAGCCGCGCGACCAGCTCGCCCGTGAGCGCGCCGGTGCCGCAGCCGACGTCGAGGACGCGCTGCCCGTCGCGTACCGAGGCCAGGCCGAGCAACTGGCTGGAGAGCAGCCGCGAATACCGGCCCATGAAGCCATCGTAGGCATCGCCAGCGACATCGAAGCTCATCGCGTCGCCCGTGAGCCCGGCCTCGTTCGAGAACTCCCCCCTATTGACAGGTGGAGCTGTGAAAAATCATTCGGGGCAAGGGTCGTCACGGGAGGTCAATGGTACGGGCGCGGGCGGCGCGACACCGGCGAGGCATTCGGCTCGGCTTCAGGCGGGCGACCGACTCGCACCGCCACGAGAGCTCCACGAGCGAAAGACACCCACGCCTAGCGCCCGTCCGAGGGCGTCGGGCGCGTGCGAACAACAAGCCACGGAGGGGATGGACGCCGGTCCCGGACACTCGTCACGCCGTGGCTTCGATCGCCTCCAACAGGAGCCTCCCCGCCCGATCGCACGCCTCCGCGGAAACGTCGAGGTGGGTGACGGCCCGGACGACCCGCGGACCGAAGGCGAAGATCAAGACGCCGCGATCCCGTGCCCTGCTCACGACCGTCGCAGCATCCGGCCCGTCGTCCGTGAGGCGGAAGACGAGGATGTTGGTTCGCACCGTCGCTGGGTCGAGGGTGACGAATCGGCTTTCGGAAACGCGCTCCGCGATCCGGCGCGCATTCGCGTGGTCGTCCGCGAGGCGGGTCACGTTGTTCTCGAGGGCGTACAGACCGGCTGCCGCGAAGATCCCGACCTGACGCATCGCCCCACCGGTCATCCGGCGGTAGCGCAAGGCCGCGGTGATGTGCTCGTGGGACCCGGCCAGCACCGAGCCGCCGGGAGCGCCGAGGCCCTTGGACAGGGCGATCGAGACGAGGTCGAACGGCGCGGCAACCTGGACCGGGCTGCGGCCCGTGGCGACCGCGGCGTTGAAGAGGCGGGCGCCGTCGAGGTATGTCGCCACATCGTGATCGCTGGCGGCGGCACCGATCGCGGTGGCTTCCTCGGGTGGGAAGATGACCCCGCCGGCCCGGTTGTGGGTGTCCTCCACCTCCACCAGGGTCGTCGGCGGGTAGAGCATGTGGCCACGTGGCTTGCGGGCGGCCAGGAAGTCGGCTGCCGTGAAGGTCCCGCCCGAGCCGATCTCCGTGAACTGGATCCCGGAGTTGGCCGCCGCTGCCCCGGTCTCGTGCCACATCGCGTGGCTCTCACGCGCCACGATGACGTCGTCGCCCGGGCGCGTGAAGACGCGAAGCGCCACTTGGTTCGCCATCGTCCCCGTCGGGAGCCAGAGCGCTGCTTCCTTTTCCAGCAGATCGGCGACCCGCTCCTGGAGCCGGTTGACCGTCGGGTCCTCGCCGAACTGATCGTCGCCGACCTCGGCCGCTGCCATCGCCGCGCGCATGCCGGGGGACGGCTGCGTGACGGTGTCGGAGCGCAGGTCGATGACGTCCATCTGCGGATGGTACTAGCGAGGCGGGAGGCACTCGAGCCGGTCTATCGACATTCGAGGAAGATCGGGGAACTGCCCCGCCCGGAGGGCATCAGACGCGCAACAACCGACGGCGACGACCCGCAAGGCGCGCACACAAGTTCAAGTCTTCGTGCGCAAACTCCCACCTATTGACAGGTGGAGCTGTGTGAAGCCTGAGGCCGATAGGTGGAGTTGGGGCACGTCGGGCTGGTCCTGAACCTGCGGATGCGCCGTCGAATGGCAGGACCCGGAGCGTAGCCGAAACGGGACGCCGCGAGGCGTCGCTCGAGGGCCTCGCGGAGGAGCGGTAGGTCGCTTCCTGCGTCGGCTTCGATGAGCTCTACGAATCCTGCCTGGAGCCGACGAGCGGTCGCGGTCGGGACGCTCCGCATAACAGCTTCCCGGATGAGGTCGTGGGCAACGCGGATGGATCCGGCGACCTCGACCGCGGAGCCGTGACGAGACGGGCCTGTCGAAGCCGGGACCGTGCGAGCGCCTCGGCGAGGAGCCGAGTCTTGCCGCTCCCGGGTTCGCCGCTAACGAGCGCACCTGCGGCTGCATGCTCCTGACGGGCGCGTCGCTCCAGCGCGGCGATCCGGTTGAGCTGCTCCGGGCGACCGACGAACGGTGTTCTGACGTCAGGGACGTGCGACAAGGCGTTATCCGTAGGGTTCCGATCAGCGGCTGGAGGTGGCGACGAGAGTACCCCGATCTGGGTTCACTTCCGAGTCTCACGCGCCTCAGTCAGCGTGCAGCAATGTCACCCGAGGCGAGCTCCGGTCCTTGCGCGGGCATCCCGAGGAGTTCGAAGAGGCGGACTGGACTGGAGAACCCCTTCAGGGTTCGCTCGTGACCGGAATCGAAGCGGAAGCCTTGGGCTGTACCCAGCTCGCAGACGATGTCCGAGGCGAGGATGTGGCCCGCATCTGCTGCCGCGCAGATCCTCGAGGCGAGCGTGACGGTCGCTCCGAACAGGTCGTCGTTATGGTCGACCGGCTCGCCGGCCGCGACGCCGATTTGCACCCGAAGCACCGGCGCTGCGCCGTCGGTCCATCGCCGCGCGAAGCCGTCCTGCACGGCCAGAGCGCACGCGAGCGCATTCGGGACCGCTTCAAACGAGGCCATGATGCCGTCACCGGTGTGCTTGACCTCACGGCCCCGGGTGGTCACCAAGGCCCGCCGGATGATCAGATCGTGTTCGGTGAGGAGGACCATGTACGACGCTTCACCGACCGACTCGAGGAGGGTCGTCGATCCCTCGAGGTCGGTGAAGAGGATGGCTCGGAACGGGTTCCCAACTCGAGCCTGATCGACCGGATCGGTGATCTTGCCGAGGAACCGCAGGATGTCGTCTTCCGAAACGGGAATGATCTCGTTCGGAATGAGACCGTGCGTTTCGCGATGCACGGCCGTCATGGCTTCGCTCGTGGGTGCATGAGCGAGACAGAACGCTTCAGCGCGATCGGGATCGAACCAGTAGGTCAGGAACCTGACGGAGTGTTTGCCCTCGACCGCCACATCGGCAAGGTGGGCCTGAGCTACGTCCTCGGCGCTCACCCCGGGGATGTCATGCCGATCCATGAAGAGTGGCATTCGGCTCCTTCTCCGCGATGACCGCGACGGCCTCAATCGTGAGGCCAGACCTCGGGTGCTCGTCAAGCGTCGCTCGCGGTGATGTCACCCGACAGCACCAAGCGCGACGATCCACGCCTCGGCGGCCCCGAGCGATAACGGCCGAAGCTACCGATGGACGAAATAGGGCGGTTACAACGTGCGTGAACTCCCACCTATTGACACGTGGAGCTGGGTGAAATCACGGCCGGTCAGCGTTGTCACGGGAGGTCAATGGTAGTGGCCAGGGAGGGCAACTGCCGCCTGCCCCGCAGCCCGGGTGCCACCAGTCCAGGTCTCACCAGCGCCATGAGCGCCCCTGGCGTCGGCCGCGACCGTCCGGTCGTCGCCGTTGTAGGCTGGGCGTGAATCGAGGCGACGTGAAGCACCAGGGAGTCCACTACGACACGGGAACCGTGTTCCGCGGCCCGGGCGTAGCCGGCAACGCGCTGTATGCCATGTCCACCCGCCGGAAGCCACCTGACATGGCAGTCGTGCGGCGTGAGCTCGAGATCATCCGAGATGACCTGCACGCGAACGCCGTGCGGATCGTGGGCAGTGACGTCGGACGGCTGACGGCGGTGGCCGAGATCGCGCTCGGACTCGGCCTCGAGGTGTGGTTCTCGCCGGCCTTCTTCGAGTACTCGCCGGAGGAGACGACGACCCGATTGGTCGCCGCGGCCAGGGCGGCGGCAGGTCTCGAGGCGACCCATCCGGGGCGGGTGGTCTTCGTTGCCGGCAGCGAGCTCACGCTGTTCATGCCGGGGATCCTCCCCGGCAAGAGCCTGGTCGGGCGCCTGCAGAACCTCAAGGGAGACCCGGCGCTGCTCCGCGACGGGAAGCTCGACGCGTACCTGGCTGCCCTAATGCCCAGCTTGCGCACCGTGTTCGCCGGCGCGCTCACCTACGCCTCGCTCGCCTTCGAGCAGGTCGACTGGGCGCCCTTCGACTACGTCGGCGTCGACCACTACCGCGAGGCACGGACCAAGGACCGCTACGTCGAGATGCTCGGACCCTTCCTGGCCACGGGCAAGCCGGTGATCGTCACCGAGTTCGGGATGCGTACCTTTCACGGTGCCGAGAGCTCGGGCGCCCTCGGCTTCGGCGTCACCGACGGCGAACGGGCGTGGCTCCACACGTGGCCGGTGATCGGGCGGTTCGTCCGGCCCCGCCTGAACGGGACGTTCCAGCGTGACGAAGCCATGCAGGCCCGCGAGATCGGCGACACGCTCGACGAGCTCGAACGCGCAGGAGTGGCTGGTGCCCTGCTGTCGACGTTCGTGACGCCCGAGTCGTTCATTGACGACGATCCCCGCTACGACCTCGACATGGACTCCATGTCCATCGTGAAGTCCTTGCCAGGTGGGCGACACGGGACGATCTACTCGGACATGCCCTGGGAGCCGAAGGAGGCCTTCGCCGTCGTGGCAGATCACTTCGCCGCACCGTGACCGCGGGATGGTCCTGCCCTTCGTTGGAGCTTCGCGGTGAGCGCGGCGAGGTCGACAGGGCCCCGCTGAAGTTGGCCCGGGCCGGGCGGGCCCGTGCGGATTCCCTGGGGGGATAGCCGTCAGCCAGCCGCGATGTCGCGCCTCGCGACGGCTCTGAGACCGAGCAGCACCAGCAGGATTGACGGCACGGCCAGCGCGACGAAGCGCCAGAGCTCGGCTCCGTGCTCCAGTGGATTGCCGGCCAGGGCCCAGCTCCACGGCGAGAGCTGGCTCCAGGGCTCGAGGGCGCTGCTGAACGAGAACAGGGCGACCACCATGTAGCTCAGGACGGCGAGCTCGATGCCGGTGCCCATCACGACGGACGGCCGCGGCCGGGCGCAGGCGATGGCGAACGCAAGGCTCCCGAAGAACGTCGCCAGGACGACATCCAGCAGGATGGTCGAGACCAGATTGCCCAGGTCGATCGGGAGATTGACCACGGCGTCCATCCCAACCTGGAAGACCGCCATCACGAGCGAGACAACGAGGAGGCCGATGAACGCGGCGAGCACGCGCCCGAGGTAGACCGCCGGGCGGCGCACCGGCTGGGCGAGATACAGCTCCAAGCGGCCGCCGGCTTCCTCGCTTGCGGTCTGCCCGCCGACCAGCGTGACGGCGACCGCCACCAGCAGGATCGGCACCAGGATCTCGTACAGGTTCGCCCGGAGGTACCCGGATGGCGAGCCGAAGTCCTGCAGCCCGAACGCCGCCAGCACGCTGCCCGGAAGATGGTTGAGCGCATCGGTGATCCCGGTCGAGCCCTTGAAGATGGGCCAGAACAGCAGGGTGAGGACTACCAACGCGGCCAGGCCCACAGACCACCACACGATGGCCCGGCGCATGGACCGGAGCGGGCCAGCTACCAGCTCGAGCTGGAGACTGCTCACGGCTTGCCTCCGCCGTACAGGTCGAGGAAGGCTTCCTCCAGGCCTGGCTCCTCGACGAGCATGGAGGCGACCGGGTGCTGCGACAGGACGGTCAGCAGTGGCCCGATGGGACCCGACAGGGTTGCCGTGAAACGCTGGCCGATGACCAGTGGGTCCACGAGGCCTGGCAGGGCCATCAGCTCGGCGGTGGGCGGCGCATCCTCGAAGAACACCTCCACGTGGGAGCGAGCGCGGCCAACGAAGTCGGCCATGGTGCCCGAAGCAACGACTGTCCCTTCACGGAGGACGGCGACGCGGTCGGCGACGCGCTGGACCTCGGACAGGACGTGCGATGAGAGGAAGACCGTGGCTCCGGCCTCGCGTGCCTCGCGCAGCAGGTCGATGAACTCTCGCTGCATGAGCGGATCCAGCCCGCCCGTCGGCTCGTCCAGGACCAGCAGCTCGGCGTTGGCGAGGAAGGCCAGCACCAGCACCACCTTGCGACGGTTGCCGCTTGAGAGCTCTTTCATCGGCCGATGCAGATCCAGTTGGAGCCGTTCCGCGAGTTGATCGCGCCGCGCGACGTCGAAGCCGCCTCTGAGCCGGCTGATGCTGGACATGAACTCGGCGGCGGTGAGTCGCTCAGGGAGACGCAGCTCGCCCGGCGCGTAGGCCAGGCGCCGACGGATCGGAACGCCGTCGCCGATGGCATCCAGACCGAAGACGCGAATCGCGCCGGCCGTCGGCCGGAGAAGCCCGAGGAGGCAGCGGATGGTAGTGCTCTTGCCAGCGCCATTCGGTCCCAGGAAGCCGAACACCTCGCCCTGCGCGACGGACAGGTCCAGGTCCACGACGCCACGCTGGATGCCGTAGGACTTGGTCAGCTTCTCGGTTTCGATGATGGCGGTCATGCGATCCGGGTCAATGTACCGAACGAGCGGAATCCGGGTCGGGTGGGCACCCACGGCGGCGTGCGCGCAAATGGAGAGCGCACCCCGGTCCCCGGTTGTTCGACACCCCGGGCGTGCTGCTGGCGAATGTCGCGGCCAACGACCTCCGCGGTCAGGTCCAAGAAGCTCGACCTGGAGCCGTCCCCGAACCTGAACCGGCGTGTCCTGGCGGTCCTGACGCTGCTCCGCGGCTAATTGGTGCCCCGTTGACGTTCAGTTCGTGGGCGAACTCCCACGTATTGACAGGTGGGGCTGTGTGAAGTCTGAGGGAGCGAGGTGGGGTTGGGGCACGAGGAACCTTGGACTTCGACGGCGCGGTGGAGAGGAAGCCTAGCCCAAACGGGAGGGTGCGAGGTTACGTGCTCAGGCGGGTTTGGTCGCATGGGTGACGGTTCCGGCCAGGGCGCCGCAGCATACCGTCACCGGTCGGCGCGCGACCTGCGCCGAACAGGAGGTCGATACGATCACCTCTTTGTCATGAGGACGAAGAGGGCGCCGGCAACGACGAGCACCGCGATTCCGGCGACAAAGACCCAGTCGCCCCACCAGAGGTCGCTGGTTGACCCGGCCGACCACGATGAGGATCGCGGAGACCACCGCCATCAGGGTCAAGAATGGATGGGCCCTCACACGAGGCGGCATCTGATTCCTCCTCCGATCGCTGCGGCCCGACAGGGCCGGAACATGCTGTACCTACCCACGAGCGTTACCCACGGAACGCATCCATGAACCGCACCCGTGTGCCGAGGCGCATGGCGGCATTGGCGTAGATGCGGCCGGCGAGCCAGGTCAGGCCGCCGATGGATGCCACGATGAGCGCTACCGCCAGGCCGACCTGCCAGAACGGCACGTCGGTGTCCGCCATCCGCACCGCCATGAGGATGGGGGCGAACGGCGGAAGCAGCGAGCACACCGTGGCCAGGGGGCCACTCGGATTCGGCAGCGCGGCGTACATGAGCAGGTACCCCGCGATCTGGAAGATCGAGATCGGGGCGACGGCGCTCTGGACCTCCTCCTGGCGCGAGACGAGGGAGGCGACCGCGGAGTAGGCGGTGGCGTAGAAGAGGAAGCCGAGCAGGAACCAGAAGATATCGCCCAGGATCGAGGCCACGCCGAGGGCCGGGATCGCGGCGACATTGGTCACGTGGACCGCGACGAGCGCGGCCGCGCCCACGATCGTGAGCTGCAGGAGACCGACGAGGCCGATCCCGATGACCTTGCCCGCGAGCAGGCGGCTTGGCTGGATCGTGGCGAGCAGGATCTCCATGATCCGCGTCGCCTTCTCCTCGACCACGCCCTGGGCCACCATGTTCCCGTACTGGCCGAGCGCGATCCAGAGCAGGATGCCGAGGGCCAGGCTGGCGAACAGGTTCTGGGTGTCCTTGGGATTGGGGGGCTGCAGCAGCTGGACCGGGACCAGGGCCATGGCCGAGGCGATGGCCGCCGGTGAGAGGCCGGCGTCGGAGAGGCGTGCGGCCTCCGCGGCCAGGGACAGGGCGGACTCGACGTTCGATGGGATCGCATCCTTCGCCACGGCCGTCGGTGCGGTCGACGACCCGGTCACGAGCACGTCGAGCGTGCCCGCCGTTACCTGCGCCTTCCCGGCGGTGACGTCGGCAATGTCGCTGACGGTCACCTTCGCACCCAGGGCCGCGGCAGTTGCCGTGAACGAACGCTCGAGCGCCTGCGACCCGCCGCTGAAGCCGACCCGCACCGGCGTGGTCCTGCCGGCGAGCAGCGACGCCGCCACGATGCCGACCACGACGAGGACCGTCATCACGATCGTGCCGCCAACGAAGACCCGCGAGCGCAGACGCATGCGGACCTCGCGGCGGGCGACGAGGACGATCGTCGGCAGGCGGCGCGTTCCGCCCAGCCTCGGAGACCGGGCGTTCATGCCGCTGCCTCCTCGATGACCGTCCGGAAGATCTCGCCGAGAGTGGGCTCGACGCGCTCGAACTCACGCACGGGTCCCGTGGCCAGCGCCGCCTGGAGCAGCGCCTGGTCGTCGACGCCCGGATCCAGCTCGAACAGCCGCCGCGTGCCGTCAGCCTCCACGAGCCGGACGCCCGGCACGCCGGCTTCCCAGTTCGGCCGGGGCCCCGGGGACGTCGATCCAGCGGCGCTCCTGCCCCCCGGCGCGGAGCTCGTCCACCGTGCCGCAGGCGACCATCCGGCCGCGGTCGATGATGCCCACGCGGTCGCACAGCCGCTCGACGAGCTCGAGCTCGTGGCTCGAGAAGATGACGGGGACTCCTGCGTCCGCCCGTTCGCGGAGCACGCCCGCCATCACGTCGACGGCGACCGGATCGAGCCCGGCGAACGGTTCGTCGAGCACGAGCAGCATCGGGCCCGAAGACGAGCGCCGCGGCCAGCTGGACCCGCTGCTGGTTGCCCAGGCTCAGCGCCTGCAGTTCGGCGTCGCGCCGGTCGGCGAGACCGAACCGGTCCAGCCAGCCGAGCGCGGCCTCCCGGGCTTCCGCGCCCGCCATGCCGTGCAGCTCGCCGAGGTAGGCGAGCTGCTCCGCCACGTGCATCTTGGGATACAGGCCGCGTTCCTCGGGCATGTAGCCGATGCGGCGTCGGGCCTCGAACGTCAGGGGTACGCCCAGCCAGCGCACCACGCCGGCATCGGGCGCGAGCACGCCCAGCGCGATTCGCATCGTCGTCGTCTTGCCGGCGCCGTTGCGCCCGACGAAGCCGAACAGTTCGCCGGCATGGACCTCGAAGGTGAGGTCCTGGACGGCGACCGGTCTGCCCGTAGCGCTTCGAGATCCCGTCGATCTCGAGGACTCGAGCATCGTCGTTCATCTCGCCACCCTTCCAGCAGCGGCACGCTCGCGGTCCGCTCGCCGGCGCGAATGGAGGTGCGCGATCTGGCCGTTCAGGCTCTGCAGATCGTCGGCCGGCCACGCCTTCAAGGCGGCCATCGTGGCCGGTTCGAGCCGCAGCAGGAGGGGCTTTCGCTCACTCACGCTGGCCATCGGTGCTAGTAGAGGCTGCCGGCGTTGACGACCGGTTGGCTCTCGTGCTCGCTGCAGAGCACGACCAGCAGGTTGCCGACCATGGCCGCCTTGCGCTCTCGTCAAGCTCGACGATGTGCTGGTCCGAGAGTTGCTCCAGTGCCATCAGGACCATCCTCACGGCGCCGGCCGCGATGCGTGCACGGGCGTACGTGATCGCGCTCGCCTGCTGACGCCCGAGCATGGCACCCGTGATCTCGGGCGCGTAGGCCAGGAGACCGATCCGGGTGTCCAGCACCTCGATGCCGGCCTTCACGGGCCTTCCGACGGCGATGGCGTTATCGCGTGCGTCACGGTTGACACTCTACTGCGAGAGTTCGCTGCACTTGCTGTCGAGCGTCGCCTCACGGATCTGATGCTTGGAGCCTTCTCGTTCGTGTCGTGGCGGCGCGCTCGCTGACAGTGCCGCACACCCAGCGCACCTCGAGTGGACTCTGCAGCACGGTCTTCTACCTGGACGTGTGCCACGGGGGTCGAGCAGCCCGTCTCGGCGCGGGTTGATCCGGTCCTGGCGCGTCGCAGTGCTGGTGTCGTGACGGTCGCCTTGGCCGTGCCCACCGAGGACTAGACTCGGTCACCGAGGCAGCCAAAGGAGGTTCCGTGCGGTCGATCGAACTCGGACTCGTGCTCCCGTTGGAGGAAGCATGGACGGACGGCTCGACCCCGCGCTGGGTCGAGATCCGCGCGCTGGCCCTCCGGGCCGAGGCGATGGGGATCGACACCGTCTGGATCCCGGACGAGCTGCTGTGGCGCCAGGCCGACGGATCGATCCACGGCTGGTGGGAGAGCGTCGCGATGACCGGGGCCGTGGCCGCCGCCACCTCACGAGTGAAGGTCGGCACGTGGATCCTGTCCGCCCTGCATCGCAATCCCGCGATCACCGCCAAAGCGGTCGAGACGCTGGACGAGATCAGCGGCGGGCGGTTCGTCTTCGGGCTCGGTTCCGGACACGCGGGCAAGCAGGCCCATGCCTTCGGGCTGCCCGAGGACCACGTGATCGGCCGTTTCGAGGAGGCGATCGAGATCATCGCGCCGCTCCTGCGGGCGGGTCGGGCGGACTTCGAGGGCACGTACCACGCAGCTCGCGACCTGGAGCAGCGACCGATCGGTCCCCGCCCCGGCCGCATCCCGATCATGATCGGTGCCGGCGGTCCGAAGATGCTCCGCCTGGCAGCCCGGCACGCCGACATCTGGAGCTGGTACGTCCAGGAGGACAGCCATCTCGCCGAGTTCGCCCCGCGGCTGGCCGAGCTTGAGGCGGCCTGCCTCGAGGTGGGCCGGGATCCCGCGTCGATCGGTCGGTCCGCGGGCATCATCGTCGAGCCGACGGACGTCACGGGAGCGGCTGAGGCGTTGGCGATCCCCCTCCGCGGCTCAGCCGAGGAGATCGCCGACGGGCTCCGTGCGTTCGGCGCCGGGGGTTTCACGCAGATCGAGATCCTGCTCTGGCCACGGACGCTGGCTGCGCTCGAGGCGATGGCTCCGGTGCTCGAGCTGCTCGAAGCCGACTGATCGCGGTGGGCAGGGCAGAGCACCCGAACCGCAGGATTGCCAGGTCAATCGCCTCGTCTGGTTCATCCGGTCCGGCCAGGCGGAGGTCGTTCAAGCCGGGCGAGAGTGGGCGCCACGTGCCTGCCCTTCTGTCTGCCTCAATACCGAACCCAGAGGGGCACGCCGCCCTCCGGCAAATCAGTTGGCCGAACCGATCCACGACTCAGATGCCGACCGCCTGCTCGTAGAACATGTTGTCCTCGCGCGAGCCGCCCTGGCCGGCGCCGAGATCGCGATAGTCGGCCACGAAGTCGACCCGCCGCAGCCACTTGACCATCTTGAAGCCGAGCTCCGTCTCCACGCGGAGGCGCACTGGCGCCCCGTACGGGACAGGTAGCGGCTGGCCGTTCATCCGGTCGGCCAGGATCGTCTGGGGATGGCGCGCCAGGGAGATGTCGACCGATTCGTAGAAGGGCTGACCAGACAGGTCGAGCTGGTACGAGCGGAAGATGAGGAAACGGGCAGCCGGCAACGGGCGGCAGGCGTCGAGGATCGCGCCCAGCGGCACGCCGCCCCACTCGGCGATGCCGCACCAGCCCTGGATGCAGTGGTGTTTCGTGATCTGGGTCTGAGCGGGCATCCTGCGGAGGTCGGCGAGCGTCAGGCTGAGCGGCATCTCCACGAGACCGCCCACCTCGAGGCGCCAGTCGGTGAAGCCGTCCGCCACGAGGTGCGCGTACTCGGAGCTATCAGGCGGCTCACCGTTGACCAGGAACTGCGGCGAGATGCTGCTCGCCGGATAGTGCTGGCGAGAGCGCGTGCGCACGGCCAGCGCCCGCATGATCGGCCGGATGATCCGGCCCAGGACGTGCTGGACGGTCCGCGGCCAGCGCCGCGAGCCCCAGGACGTGACGGCATAGATCGCCAGGATGGAGGCGATCAGGGCCAGCCCGATGACCGCCGCGGCGGTCTGGTCCGTCTGGTGCTGCCCGAGGATGATGTCCCCCATGTTCCTGGAGAAGCCGGTCACCACGACGAGGAACGTGTGCACGACGATGAACGCGATGAACACGAGCAGGCCCAGGAAATGGAGGCTGCGCGCCCCCTGTCGGCCCCCGAAGAGCCGTGCGTAGCGCGGGAACTGCGCTTCGATGCCCGGCGACTGGGCCGCACCCGTGAGAATCAGGAACGGCGCCAGCAGGAAGACGACGGCGGCGTAGGCGAGCTGCTGCAGCGGGTCGTACGGCATCCCCGGGCTCGCGGGCGGCTGGTGCAGGCTCAGATACGTCAGCACCGACTGCCAGGCGTCGGGGAAGATCGACCACGAGGTGGGGATGAGCCGCTGCCACTCTCCCGTCGCAAAGAGCAGGACCACGTAAACCACGCCGTTGAGGACCCAGAACGTCGCCGCGGAGAAATGCCAGTGGCGCCCCAGGCCAAGGTTGTTGCCGCCCGGCTGGCCCAGCCACGCCGAGACATCCCGCTCCTGCTCGAGGGCAGTCCAGGGTCGGTCGGCGGGGATGGGACGTTTGGCGAACTTGAGCCACTCCGTGCCCGGCGTCGAGTTGTCGTTCCAGTAGAGGCGCGGATAGGCCCCCAGGATCTGGATGCCGGCCCGAATCAGGAAGCCCAGGAAGAGCACGTTGACCCAGTGTGCTGCGCGCAGCCAGGCCGGGAAGTCGACGGTCACGGGACCGGCTGCCCGACTGCCCGCAGTGTTCCGTTCAGGCGTGCCATGCGAACCTGGCTCTCGACTCTCTCCAACCTGCGGGCGTCGCCGTCGTCGCGCCCAAGCCGGCCACCCCGACACGGTGTCGGGGGCGAAGCCCACCGACTGTCATGTCGCTGACCCTCGACCGCCGAAAGCGATGATCTTCTCGCTCGGGGAGACCTGAGGGCAGCCCTCATCCGGTCGCGCGGCGCATAATCGACGCTACGACCATGGCGAACGGCACGGTCGACGACGACGATCGTTGAAGGACCCACCGCGATCAATGGGATCGTCACAGCAGCATGATTGGGTTGCTGACGGCGCGACGGCGGGCCTGGCGCTCCGTGCCGCGGCCGGCGGCCCGCGCCGCAGCCAGTTCCCGGACGTGGTAGCAGCCGGATCGGACCGAGCGCCGTTTCGACGCAATCTGCTTCTGTTCGACCTTCCGCCGGCGATGCCGAACACTTGGCTGCGCGCGCGCATCGCGTCCGTCTCGACCGCAAGGCAACCCTGATGACGCCGGGTAGCCCCATCAACTTCGTCTACTTCCCGGAGACCGGGGCGTTGTCCGAGTTCGTCCTGATGGCCGACGGTTCGGCGGTCGAGGTCGGCTTCATCGGCAAGGAAGGGATGGCGGGCTGGCCGGCGGTATTCGGGAGCCATGTCAGCGGGGTCTGGGTCGTCTGCCAGACGAGCGGGCTCTTCCTCCAGTTCGCGACGACCGAGCTTGCCGCGGAGGTCGATCGGAATCCGGAGTTGCACCGACGCCTCCATCACCATGCCGCGGCGGTCATCGGCCAGCGCGCGATCGCCGCCGGCTGCGATCGCCATCATGATGTCGTCGCCCGCGCGGCCCGCCACCTCCTCGCCGCCCGCGATCTCCGCGTCGACGATGAGCTCGTGGTGACCCACGAGTTCCTGGCGCTGCGCCTCGGGGTCCAGCGGCCGACCGTGACGGTCGCCCTCACGGAGCTCGAGCGGCTCGGGGCGGTCACGCATCGGCGAGGCCAGGTGACGGTCGTGGACCGGGCCAGCCTCGAGCAGATCACCTGCGAGTGCTACTGGGCGATGCGGCGTGAGATCGGACGCCATCTCGACTGGCTGCCCGCATCGCTCCGGGCCTCGTTCTCGGATGCGAACGGGGCCGCCTGAACAGCGCCCACCGTCCGGTGCTATCCCGATCCACGACCAGCGCGGCTTCTGGCGGTGGCCGCGGAACTCCGATGTCTGTCTGGCCGCGGACAGACCGGTCTCCGAACGAGGTTCATCCTCGTTCTCCCGAGGGCGATCCTGACACGACGGATCACCCCAGTCGAGCTGTGCGCCCGAGGGGTGATCGGGCCGACGGAGACCCGCAGATCGAAGGAAGATCGATGCGACTGGACTACAGGTCGGTGCTGCCCGAGGCGAGTCGGGCCATGAGTGGACTCGAGAACGTCGTCGAGTCAGGTACCCTCGAACCGAAGCTGCTCGAGCTCGTGAAGGAGCGCGCCTCCCAGATCAACGGCTGCGCCTACTGCCTGGACATGCACACCAAGGACGCCCGGGCGATCGGCGAGGACGAGCAGCGGCTCCACTTGGTCGCCGTTTGGCGAGAGGCGCCGTTCTTCACGCCTCGGGAGCGGGCGGCCCTGGCCTGGACCGAGGCGCTCACGCTGCTGCCCGAGACGGGCGCACCCGACGACGTCTACGCGGCGATGGCGCGCGAGTTCGACCCGCCCGAGCAGGTCGCGTTGACCCTGGCCATCGTGGCCATCAATGGCTGGAACCGTCTGGCAGTCGGCTTCCGGCAGCCGGTCGGTTCGTACGTCTCCAGCCGCCATCCTGGGTCATACCGGAGCCAGCGATCGAGCCCATCCGACGCCCAGGCGGGCTGAGACGCCCGGGTCGGAAACAATCACAGCCATCAGGAGGCAGCGATGGAACAGGAGGAGACGCGTTTGCGCCGCGCGCCTGTCGAGCAATTCGCCGGTACGGAGCACGTCTACGACCTCGCCGAGATCGCGGGGCAGCTACGAGCGGAGCCGCATCCGGCCACGGATGGCCATCGGCAGATGACGATCGCCCATCACGGCTCGGTGGCGCTCGTGCTCTTCGACTTCGAGGAGGATGGTCGACTCGCAGACCATGTGGCCGACGGGTTGGTCACGATCCACGTGCTCGCGGGTCACGTTCAGGTCAAGACGGCGGAGGGCGACCACGAGCTGGGCGCCGGGACCCTGTTCGTCTTGTCCCCAGGGGTGGCACATGACCTTCATGCGGACGTGCCGAGCCAGGTCCTGCTCGCGGTCCACATGCAACCGACCACCTAGCGCGACCGGGCAGGGGCGGCCGGCTGGAGGCAGGCAGCTCGACACCGCGAAGGAGCAACCCCATGACCGACGACCATGTTCTCGACGTCCCGCGGCGCCATCCGTGGCGTCGCGAGCTCGTGCGGCTGCGCGACGTCCGATGACCCATTCCAATGTCCGACTGCAGCGGGCCTACACCGATCCGACCCCAGGCGACGGCCATCGGGTCCTCGTTGATCGCGTCTGGCCGCGCGGACGGACGAAGAAGCAACTCCAGCTCGACGCCTGGGCCCGAGACCTCGGTCCGAGCACCCGACTCCGCAAGTGGTTCGGGCACGACCAGGCACGCTGGGGGGAGTTCCAGGCGCGTTACCGGGCGGAGCTCGCCGACCCCGGTCGTGGGCAGGCGCTCGACGCTCTCGCGGCACGCGCGCGGCGGGGCCCGGTAACTCTCGTCTTCGGTGCGCGCGACACGGACCACAACCAGGCCGTCGTCATTGCGGACGAGCTCGAGCGACGACTGGGCCTCGTGAGTGGGAGTCCGACTCGCGGGCTGGAGCCGGACGATGACTGACCAGAATCGATCAGCCTGCAGTCGACCACTGGTGGAGGACGGACCGTGACCGAGCGGACCGGACCCGACTGGGATCCTCGCGACCCCACCGTCCTGGCCGACCAGCGGCAGGCCTACGACGAGATGCGGGCACGCTGTCCCGTGGCCCACAGCGACTTCCTTGGCTGGTCCCTGTTCGCCCACCATGACGTGGTCGAGGCGGTGAGCGACACGGCGACGTTCAGCAGCGCCACGAAACGGCGCGCCATCCCAAACGGCATGGACCCGCCTGAGCACACCGTCTATCGCCAGCTACTGGATCCGTACTTCACCTCCGAGCGCATGGCCGCCTTCGAGCCGCGCAGCGAGGCGATCGCGTCGGCTCTGCTGGGGCCGATCCTGGCGCGCGGCGAGACAGAGTTCATCAGCGAGTTCGCGCAACCGTTCCCGCACCAGGGGTTGTGTGCCTTCGTGGGCTGGCCGGTCGCCGACTGGAACCGCGTACACGGCTGGACGCACGGCAACCAGGACGCTGCGTTCCGGCAGGATCACGAGGCCGGAGCCGTCCTGGCCCGCGAGTTCTCCGCCTACGTCACGGAGATTCTCGACGCGCGCCGCACCGGCGTCGGCCCGGCCGATGACCTGATGGGCGAGTTGCTCGGGGCGGTGGTCGGGGGCAGGTCGCTGAGCAACGAGGACATCGTCGGCCTCCTGCGCACCTGGACAGCCGGCCACGGAACGGTGGCCACGGCCCTGGGGATCGCCGCCCTCCATCTCGCCACTGATCTCGACCTCCAGGAGCGTCTGCGCCGCGAGCCGGCGCTCATCGAGCGGGCGATCCGGGAGATCCTTCGAGCCGACGGCCCCCTGGTGTCGAACAACCGAACCGCGACGCGCGACGTGAAGGTCGGCGGCGAGACGATCCGCTCAGGTGAGCGAGTCTCGCTGATGTGGATCGCGGCGAATCGCGATCCACAGGTCATCGCGGCTCCGAATCACGTTCGTCTGGACCGCGACGCCGAGGACAACCTCCTGTTCGGTATGGGGATCCATCGGTGCCTCGGCGAGCCGCTGGCGATGTTGAGCATCCGAGTTGCGCTCGAGTATCTGCTGAGCCACACCAGTCGGATCGAACTGACCTCGAATACGGCTCAACCGCGAGAGGTGTATCCGAGCAACGGCCTGCGTAGCCTGCCGATCACCCTCGCGGCACGATCTGACGACCGCGGCCCGAGCCGAACGATCGCCAACGCGACCGCAAAGGGTGACCCATGAGCACGACCGTGACCTGGCCGGTCTTCCAGTCGGAGCTGGTGCGCCGCGAGATGGTGGCCGAACAGACGATGTCATTCCGGTTCGCCAAGCCGACCGACTGGTCGTACCGCGCCGGCCAGTTCGTCGACGTGACCCTGATTGATCCGTCCGAGACCGACGCGGAGGGGAACACGCGCGGCTTCTCCATCTCGAGCGCACCCCGCGAGGACGTCATCACGGTCACGACCCGCTTGCGCGACACGGCCTTCAAACGCGTCCTGCGACAGGTCCCGCTGGGCACCGACGTGAAGGTCGAAGGTCCGTTCGGGGACCTCCGGCTGCACCATGCCGCCCGGCCGGCGGTCCTGCTCGCCGGCGGCATCGGCATCACGCCGTTTCGGAGCATCCTCGTCGAGACAATCGGTGGTGGCTCGCTGCCCTACCGTATCGTGCTGTTCCACGCCAACAGGCGGCCGGAGGACGCGGCGTTCGCCGACGAGCTCCGAGCGCTCGATCGGACCGAGCCCAACCTCACCTTCGTGGCGACGATGACGGCGATGGCCGGCTCGACACAGGCATGGTCCGGCGAGCGCGGCCACATCGACGCGGCGATGCTTGGGCGGCATCTCCGTGGTGTGAGCAGCCCGATCTTCTACATCGCCGGCCCAGCCGGCATGGTCCAGGCCTTACGAACGATGCTCGTCGTGTCCGGTGTGGACGAGGACGACATCCGAACCGAGGAGTTCACCGGCTACTGATCTGTAACAGAGTGGCGCATCGGCTGACTGGGCGATGCCGCCAAGGATTGCGCGCGAGGCACCCGGTCGGCTCGGCGCCCGTCCGGTACGCTCGGCACGCCAGTGCCTCAGGACTCGATCGCGGCAAACTCGCGCACAAACCGACCTGTGACTTTGGCGGCTCGAAGCATGAGGTCGAGGCTGTAGCTCTCGTTCGGTGCGTGTGCCCGCACGTCCGCATCGCCGGCCCCGAGCGTCACCATCGGCAGGCGATGCGGGGCGCACACCTGGTGCATCGGTGCCGTCCCGCCCATGCTGAACCAGCGCAGCGGTGGCTCCTCGAAGATCCCGTGGTGGGCCCGCTCCGCAGCGTCGACGATCGGGTCGCTGATCGGCGTCCAGTAGGGATGCTCGCCCCGATGCACGGTCATGGTCACATCGGTGAAGCCCCGTCGGTCGAGGTGGGCGCGCAGACGTTCCTGGATGCGTGCCGGATCCTGGTTCGGGATCAGGCGCAGGTCGATCTTGGCCGATGCCTCGGCAGGCGTGATCGTCTTGACTCCCGGGTCGGTCCAGCCCGAGCTGATCCCCGAGATGTTGCAGGTCGGCTGGAAGGTATCGGCGATCTGGGCGGCGGATCCGGTCAGGCCCCCGACGAACTGTCCCACGCCATAGATCCGCTTGATCTCGTCCTCCTCGAACGGAAGCGTCCGCAGGTGGCCAAGCTGGGCCTCGGTGGGCGGGTCGACCTCATCGAGGAAGCCGTCGATGGTGATCGTCCCGTCCGGGCTGCGCAGCGTGGACAGCGCCTCGATCAGCCGCCACGCGGCGTTGGGAAGCAGCTGCGCGCCGCCCGAATGGGCATCGAAGGCGAGCGTCCGGACCGACAGCTCCGCGTAGACCATGCCGCGCACCCCGCAGATGAGCCCAGGCCGCCCTTTCTCGTCAACGCCGCCGCCCTCGATCAGGGCGCCATGTCCCTCGAAGAACTCGTGCCGCCGCGACAGGAGCGTTGCCAGGTGCGCGCTGTCGCTCTCCTCTTCGCCCTCGATGATGAAGCGGACCCTGCACGGGAGCTCGCCCGTCGCGTCGCGCAGGGCTTCGAGCGCCTGGATGCGATGGAGCAGCTCACCCTTGTCGTCACACACGCCGCGCGCGAAGAGGCGCCCCTCCCGAATGGTCGGATCGTAGGGCGCCGTCTCCCACAGGTCGAGCGGCGCTGCGGGCTGGACGTCGTAGTGCTGCACGGCGATGAGGGTGCGCGGCCCAGCCCCCAGCTCCCCGATCACCAGCGGTGGGACACCGTCCTCGCGGAGGACCGTGACCGTGGCGCCGGCCTGCCGGAGCCGCCGCTCCACCCACTGGGCTCCTCGTTCCAGGTCCGGGAACTGACCGGTCTCGGACGGGATCGAGCAGAAGTCACGCAGTTCCGCGACCCATCCATCGAACCGTTCGTCGCACAGGCGATCGAAGTCGGCCAGGTCCGCGTTCATCGGATCCTCCAATGGGCCTCGTGGTCGAGCTCAGGATGATCGACCGGTGGAGCTGCCTGAGTTCGTTTCGGGAGGGTCGATGGTAGCCCCTGCCGTCTGCGCCCCGGGGTTTGCGTCAGATGTGCGCTGGAGCGTTCCTTATCGGCGGTCGCGACCCGGCCGACTCCGATTCGGCCAGGCTGTGCGTCGGGTCGTGCACGAATCGCCGCATGATCGGACCTCCGAAGCCCCGTCCTGCCGCGCGACTCGCCATAAGGAACGCCCCAGAGCGCATTTGCCCCGAACTCGGCCGGTGCACGTGCCCGCAGGGCGTAGGGGAAGGCACCGCGGCCGCTTCGGCGGCGTACCGCCCGAGCCCCGGCAGGGTCAGCTCCGATCACACGGCCGCGGCGAGCCTGACGGTGACCTCCGGCCAGACCAACGCGCTCTGCGACGCGGGATGGAGCGGCCACCAGCAGCCGGTCGAGTCGTCCCCGACCAGGTCCAGTGGGCCGATCCAGGCGCCGCGGGCAGCTAGTCGCGTGCCGTATAGTTGAGCCATGGCTCAAGTATTGACGCTCGACCAGTGCGACGTGGAATGCCTCAATCCGGATGTTGTCCGGCCATTGATCGGCCGGTTGCTCTCCGCCGAAGAGGCCCGGGCCACGGCCGCCTGGTTCGATACCGTCGCCGACCCGACCCGGGTGCAAATCCTCCAGGCCCTCCTGCTGGCGCCCGAGTTGTGCGTATGCGACCTCGGCCTCGTCCTCGACCTGTCCGTCTCGGCGGTCAGCCACCAGCTCCGGCTGCTCAGGGAGCGCGGCGCCGTCAGCCGGCGCAAGCATGGTCGGATCGCGTTCTACTCGCTGGCCGACGAGCACGTCCGCCATGTCCTGGCCGACGCCCTCGCCCACGCCGCTGAGCCGGCCCGCCAGACCGCCTGATGCCCCACGTCCACAGCGCCGCCGCGGCGGATCGACGCCGGCTCGCCGCCGTCTTTGGCCTTACGTTCGTGGTCTTTGCCGTCGAGGCGATCGGCGGCCTTGCCGCGAACAGCCTGGCCCTGGCGGCCGACGCGGGGCACATGCTGACCGACCTGGCCGGGATCGGGCTCGCCCTCGTCGCGATCTGGGTCGGATCCCGGTCGCCGAACCCAGAGCGCACGTTCGGCTATCTGCGCCTCGAGATCCTGGCGGCCGTGGGTAACGCCCTGCTGCTGTTCGGGGTCGGGGCGTTCATCCTGATCGAGGCGATCCGCAGGCTGGCCGCGTCGCCGGAGGTCGACAGCCGCCTGATGCTCGTCGTCGCCCTGCTCGGCCTGGCCGGCAATGGCGCCTCGCTGGTGATCCTGCGCGAAGCCCAGACGCGCAGCCTCAACGCCCGCGGCGCGTTCCTCGAGGTCCTGAGTGACTTCGCCGGCGCGGCTGCCGTGATCGCGGCCGGCCTGGTGATCGTCGTGAGCGGACTGGCCGCCGCGGACGCCATCGCCTCCCTGGTGATCGGCGTGCTGATCTTCCCGCGGACCTGGCGACTGCTCCGCGACGCGGTCGACGTCCTCCTGGAGGCGACGCCCAAGGGCCTCGACATGAGCCTGGTCCGGAGCCACATCCTGGAGGCGCCCGGGGTGACCGACTGCCACGACCTGCATGTCTGGACGATCACGTCGGGGATGAATGTCGTGTCGGCCCACGTGATCGTGGCACCCGACGCGGAGCCTGCGGCGGTGCTCGACCACCTGTGCACCTGCCTGGCCGGCTTCTTCGATATCGAGCACAGCACGTTCCAGATCGAGACCCAGGATCGGCGCCGGCTCGAGGAGATCGCCCACGCCTGATCCCCTCGCCCGGGCTCGGGCGCGTGGGACCCACCGGGACCTTCAGGTCAGGTCGATTCCGGTGCCCGGCGTGCGATAAACAGCAGTCAATCATCCGCGCCGTGGAGGGTCCACGATCCACCCTCAACCGCTGCCCAGCGGCCTCGCCCCGGAACAGCCGATCGGAGCCGGTTACCTCCGGCTTGTCCGGCTGCGCCTCACGCTGACGCTTGTGGCGATGGCGATCCTGCCCCTCGCCGTCGGAGCGCCGCTCCTGGTCACAGCCCTCGACAGCCAGCGCGCAACTGAGCAGCTTCGGGTCCAGAAGGATGCCGCCACCGCTGCCGCGGCGTTCGGCTCCAGCTTCGACGCGGTTGAGACCGAGCTGGGCCGGGCCGGCGGCGCCGACCAGGTCGCCGCCCTCGTGCGGGGCGATAAGGGGGCGGTCGGCCGAGCTCGCCCGGTCCTCGACCCGATCGCCGGGGACCACGCCCACGGGATCCTCGACGTCTCGGTCCTGACGGCCGGCGGGCTCGTGCCGTTCCGCGAGGCCGGCGGCAAGGTGTCCACGTCCACGTCGAGAGTGAGCGGCGATCCGCTCCTCGATGCGCTGGGCACCGCCGGCCAGGCCGGGGTGACGATCGGCGATCCATCGACCCTGGCGGACGGGACGACGATCGTCGCGCTGGCCGCCCCGCTCCCGGGGCCGACCAGCGATGCGCCGCCGATCGGGATCGTCCGGGTGGACGTCTCGCTGTCGGCGGTCCTTGCCGCGGCGGGCGCCCATCTCGACGACGGGACCTCGCTCAGCCTGACCGCCGCGAGCGGCTCGCCGATCGCCTCGTTCGAGGTACCGGCCGGAGGGCAGGGCGGCTCGACCGGGTTCGATCAGCCGGGGAGCGCCGGCAACACCTACGCGGCGCCGGCGGTCGCAGTCCCGAACCACGACGCCTGGCAGATCCGGATCACCGCGCCGGTCAGCTTCGGGTCGCCGTCGCTCGCCCTGTTCGCCATGCTCGGCGTGGCCGTGCTCGTCCTGCTCTCGCTCGTCGTGTGGATGGCCAGGCAGATCCTCCGGCCGGCCGAGCAGCTCGAATCGTCGCGGGTGCGGATGCACGACCTATACCAGGTCGCCCGGGTGGACTCGCTCAGCGACCTGCTCACGGGCCTGGGCAACCATCGGGCGTTCCAGGAGGAGTCCGACCGCCAGGTCGACGCGGCTCGCCGGTACGGGACGCCGATCAGCGTCGTCCTCGCCAACCTGGACGACTTCAAGGCCGTGAACGAGGAGCTCGGGCACGAGGGCGGGGACCAGGTCCTGGCCACCTTCGCCGAGATGCTCCGCTCGACGATGCGCTCGCCCGACCGCGCCTTCCGGACCGGCGCTGACGAATTCGCCGTCATCCTGCCGCACACCGACGCCGACGGAGCCGAGATCTTCGCCCGGCGCCTGCTGGCGACCGCCCTCGAACCAAGCCGGTCGGCCCGCAACGGCATCTCCTTCTCGGCCGGCGTCTCGTCCTGCCCGGCGCTGGCGACCGATCGGCGCCACCTCATCTCGCAGGCCGAGACCGCCCTGGCGTCGGCCAAGCACCATGGCCGGACCGCGGTCGAAGTCTTCGACGCGGCGCGCCATCGGGCCCCCGGCGTCGTCACCTCGGCCGCAGAGGCGTCGGCCGCGATCGCCGAAACCGTGACCAACCGGTTGATCCGGCCAGTCTTCCAGCCGATCGTCGACCTGCGCAACGGCAAGGTGATCGGCTATGAAGGCCTCGTCCGGCCGATGCCCGGCTCGGGCTTCCCCGACCCGAGCGCGATGTTCATCGCAGCCGAGCGTGCCGGGCGAACGGTCGAGCTCGACTTCGCCTGCATCGAGGCGGTCGCGACGGGGTCGGCCGAGCTGCCCGACGCCGCGATGATCACGATCAACGTCTCGCCCCGGACCCTGGAGCTGCCCGACTTCAGCCTGCCCCACCTCGTCCGGGTGCTGCACCACGCCGGGCTCGAGCCGGACCGGGTCGTGATCGAGCTCACCGAGCGAGAGACGATCGAGGAGATGGCCCGCCTGAAGCGCAACGTGGCGGCCTGCCGCTCGGCCGGCTTCCGGGTGGCCGCCGACGACGTCGGAGCCGGCAATGCCGGCCTCCGGCTGCTGAGCCAGATCCAGTTCGACATCGTGAAGATCGACCTGTCGCTCGTCCAGGAAGGCGCCCTGTTCGAGACGTCGCTGGCGGTGGTCGGTTCGCTCCAGGAGCTGGCCCGCCGCTGGGGCGCCTGGGTGATCGCAGAGGGGATCGAGACGCCTGAACAGCTTCGGGTCGTCCGCGAGCTCGAGATCAGTGCCGGTCAGGGCTACCTCCTCGGCCGTCCGGGCTCGGCCGAGGACCTGCGGACGATCGACGCCACGACCGTCGACCTCGACGCCCTGGTCGGCCGCGACCATTGGCTCCAGGACCTGGCTCGCTCGGCGGCCGGACTCGGGATCACCCAGCCGGGCTGACCATCGGGGCATTTGCCGTCCGGCCCGTTCGGGGTCAGCATGCCCGGGTGCATCCTCGCTCCTTCCGCGCCCGCGGCCTGATCGCCGTCGCGACCCTGGCCTGCCTGGCCGCCGCCTGCTCGCCGGCCGGGCCACCGGGCTCGGCGGGCCCTGGCGCGAACGCCTCGATCGGCCCGCTCGCCACCGACGGCGGCCCGACGGGCGGTCCGTCGGCGGGACCATCGAGCGGCCCGAGCGCAGCCCCGACGGCACCGACCTGTTCGCACCCGCTGCGGGTCGGCCTGGTCGGTGAGCCTGGCAGCCTGACCGACAACGGCTCCAACCAGTCGGCGGTTGCCGGACTGGCCGCTGCGGCAGCTGCGGCTCCGAGCTGCTTCCACACCGACAGCGTGGCGTCGTCGACGGCCGACGACGCGGGCAAGGACCTGACGGCCTACGCCGACGGTGGCTACGACGTCGTCATCGGCGTCGGCCAGGTGCTCGGCGACGCCCTCGGCGACGCGGCGGCGGGCCACCCGTCGACGCGCTTCATCGGGGTCGACGCCGCGCCCGGCGCCGGCCACGACTCGAGCTGGTCGGTCAACGGCGAGAGCCTCTTCTTCGCCGAGGACCAGCAGGGCTACCTGGCCGGGGTCCTGGCCGCGCTCGTCAGCCACCATCGGAGCGTGGGCGTGATCGGCGGCCTGCTGCTGGTCCCGCAGGTCGAAAGCTCGGTCGAGGGATTCCTCCATGGCGCCTCGGCGACGGTCCCGGGGATCGCGGTCCAGTTCGCCTACACCACTTCGTTCAATGATCCCGCCCAGGGGGCGGCCGCGGCGAAGGCAATGGTGGCCAAGGGCGCCGACGTGATCTTCTCGACCGGCAGCGCCACCGGTGACGGCGCATTGATTGCGGCCTGCAAGGCCGGAGCGCTGGCGATCGGTTCCGGCACCGACCAGGCGCTGACCCTGCCGGCGGCGGCCCCGTGCCTGATCTCGAGCGCGATGAAGAACGTGACGGGAGCGCTCGAGTCGGCCCTGCTCCGGATCGCCACAGGGAGCTTCACGCCCGGCTTCCACACCGACAACGCGGCCTCCGGCGGCATTGTCCTGGCGCCGGGACACGCTCTCGCTGCCGACATCTCGACGACGGACCAGGCGCAACTCGATGCGGTCGTCCAGGCCCTCGCCGACGGCTCACTCCAGCCCGACGTGGTGATCGACGGCAAGACGCCCTGAGCGAAGCGGGGCGCAGCTTCGTTCCCGGAACCGGCTCCGGCGCGCCTTCGTTCCGGCTGGCGTGGCGCCGGGACGGGGCCTTCCCGGTCGGGCGCTTCCCCGACGCCCGGTCCCGCGCCGTCAAAGACGCCCTGTCCGGCGCCTTCCGCCGGCCGAGTTCGTGGCAAGTGCGCGCTGGAGCAATCGTTACGGTTGTTCGCGCGTCCGCCCGAGGCTCCTGAGGCTCCGCCGCGCACCGATCCGTGCACGAGTCGACGCCACAGGTTGCCGAATCGGAGTTGGCCGGGGTCGCGGCGGACCATAACGATTGCTGGAGTGCGCATCTGACGCAATCCAGGGCCTGAGTTGGCCGCGGGTGCGACGGCGTGCCGGGTCGGCCACGGGTACGACGTCGGCCACGGGTACGACGGCGTCCTCCACGTTGGCCCCGGGTCGGCCACGGGTACGACGACGTGCCCCGGGTCGGCATACGCGCCGCGGCCGCCCGAACCTACGGGAACCTGGCGACTGCCTCGACGATCAGGTCGACGAACCGGGCGCGGTCGATCTCCAGGCCGACCTCCGCATTCGGCGGACGGCCCGACAGGCCGTGCAGGTCGGCAACCGTCCGGCCTCGGGTGAGCTCGCTGGAGGTTTCGACGTCGACCCGGAAGGCCTCGGTCCGGACCAGGCCGGGCAGGGCGACGTGGGCGACCGCCACGGCGTCGTGGATCGGCGAGCCGTCCCAGCCGTAGCGTTCGCGATGGAACCGGCCGAAGAACTCGAGCAGGTCGGCAAAGACCCGGCCGGTCCGCGTTCCGAGTGCGCGCAGGCGTCCGGCGTCGGCGCCGTTGACGATCGCCTGGTGGGTGACATCCAGTCCGATCATCGTCAACGGCCGGCCGGCGTCGAAGACGATCGAGGCAGCCTCCGGGTCGGCCCAGATGTTGAACTCGGCGGAGGCGGTCGTGTTGCCCTCGCCGACCGCGCCACCCATCAGGCAGATGCCGGCGATCCGGTCGAGCAGCCGCGGGTACGTCCGGATCAGCAGGGCGATGTTCGTGAGCGGGCCGGTCGGGACGAGCATGACCGGCGACGGCGCGTCCTCGATCACCCCGCGGATCAGCTCGATCGCGTGCTCCGGCCGAGCAGCGACCGCCGGCTCGGGCAGGTCCGCCCCATCGAGGCCGCTCGCACCGTGAACGTTGGCCGCGACCCGGAGCGGCCGGACGAGCGGGCCGGCTGAACCGGCGGCGACCGGGACGTCGGTCCGCTCGAGAAGGGTCAGGATGCGGAGCGCGTTGCGGGTCGTCGCCTCGAGCGGGGCGTTGCCGGCGACCGTCGTCACGGCCAGCAGATCCAGCTCAGGGCGGGCCAGGGCGAGGGCGATCGCGAGGGCGTCGTCATGGCCCGGATCGCAGTCGAGGATGATCGGCGTGGGGGTCACCATGGGCCGATCATACGAGACGGGCGGGTCGCCGGCGGGTGATGCCGAGGTCGCCGGAAGGCCTCCTCCGATCCGCTGCAGCTGCCGCTTGCCGCTACCAGTGGCGGCCGCTAGGATGCCATCAGCGGCTGCGCCCACGGGTCCGGCTGCTTCGGCGGTTGTCGCGATCCATGGGCAGTCGCCCGCATCGGACGCGGACCGCCTCGTGCGTGTGAGGAGGAACAATGCGCATCCGCTCCAAGGGCGTCGGCATGCTCGCCGGTCTCGTCCTGATTGTCTCGGCGTGCTCGAGTGCCGCCACCGCTGTGCCGCCGACCCCGTCGCCGACGGCTGCGGCCGCGTCGACCGCTCCGTCGACTGCCGCTTCGGTCGCTCCCTCGTCTGCCGCAACGCCGGCGCCGAGCTTCGCCCAGATGCCCAACCTGAAGATCGGCGTCGTGACCGACATCGGGACGCTCGACGACAAGGGCTACAACGAATTCAGCTTCAAGGGCGCCCAGGACGGCGCGACCGCGATCGGCGTGACCGATCCGGTGCCGTCGATCGTCCCGAAGGATGCCTCCGAGTACGCGGCCGACATCGCCCAGTTCGTCAGCCAGAAATTCGACGTGATCGTCACCGTCGGCTTCAACCTCACCACGCCGACGGTCACTGCGGCCCACGCCAACCCCTCGATCAAGTTCGTCGGCGTCGACCAGTCGCCGATCTGCGTCACTCCGGCCGGCGCTCCCGACGCGACGTTCGCCTGCAAGGGTGATCCGAAGACGGCCCTGCCGAACTACACCTCGCTGTACTTCGCTGAGGATCAGGCCGGCTACCTCGCGGGTATCGTGGCCGCCTACGCGGACAAGGGCGCCCCGACCCCGACCGGCGTGATCGGCGCAATCGGCGGCACCACCCTCTGCGCCTCGTGCGTTCGCTACATCCAGGGCTACGCCCTTGGTGCCCAGTCGGTGAACCCGTCGATCGTGGTCAAGTCGTCGTACGTCACGCATGACTTCTCGAACGCGGCATTCAACGACCCGGCGGGCGGCAAGGCCTTCGCCCAGACGTTCATCCAGGCGAACAAGCCGGACGTCCTGTTCCAGGTCGCCGGCAAGACCGGCAACGGCGTCCTCGAGGCCGCCTGCGCGGCCAACATCTACGGCATCGGCGTCGATGTCGACCAGTGGCAGTCACTGGGCGCCCCGGCCAACGCGTGCATCATCACGAGCGCCGAGAAGCACGTCGAGTCCGCGGTGGCCCAGGCCATCGAAGGGATCGCAGCCGGCAACCTGTCAGCCGGCGACGTGCTCTTCAACGCCAAGAACGACGGAATCAGCGCCGCCGACTTCCACGACAAGGCGAGCCTCTTCGGTCCCGAGGTCACGACCGCCCTCCAGACGGCCCTGGCCGCGATGCAGGCTGGCACGCTCGTTACGTGCCCGGCCACGGGGTGCGGGGTCTACACCCCCTAGTCCCGCCAGCGAGTGACTGTTCCGAACGGGCCGACCGCTTGCGGCCGGCCCGTTCGGCATCCCATCCGCGCACAGCCGGAATCTTGGACCGAATGACTGAAGAGACGGCTCAGATCCACGCCCCGGCGCTCGAGATGCGGGGCATCACCAAGCGTTACCCCGGCGTCGTCGCCAACGACGGCATCAGTCTCGAGGTCAGGCCGGGCGAGATCCATGCCCTCCTCGGCGAGAACGGTGCCGGCAAGACGACCCTGATGAACGTGCTCTACGGGCTGGCCAAGCCCGACGAGGGCGAGATCCTCCTGGACGGAACCCCGGTCACGATCAGCGGCCCCGCCGACGCGATCGCCCGCGGCATCAACATGGTCCATCAGCACTTCATGCTGGTGCCTGTCCTGACCGTCGCCGAGAACATCCTGCTCGGTGACGAGACGATGGCCAACCGGGTCTTCCTCGATCGGAGCGAGGCACGCCGACGGATCACCGAGCTCGGCCGGCGGTTCGGCTTCGAGATCGATCCCGACGCCAAGGTCGGATCGCTGTCAGTCGGATCGCAGCAGCGGGTCGAGATCCTCAAGGCCCTCTACCGCAACGCCCGGATCCTCGTCCTCGACGAGCCCACGGCCGTGCTGACCCCGCAGGAGACCGAGGAGATCTTCGAAGTCCTCCGGCGCCTCGCGCGTGAGGGCCATAGCATCGTCTTCATCAGCCATAAGCTGTACGAGGTCCTTGAGATCGCCGATCGGATCACGATCATCCGGCGGGGCCGGGTCGTCGGTGAGCGGATGCCTGATGCAACCAACGAAGACGACCTCGCCGAGCTGATGGTCGGCCGCGAAGTCCAGCTCACGGTCGACCGGGGCGAGTCGCACCCGGCCGGGACGGTCCTCAAGCTGAGCAACCTCGAGGTTCGCGACGATCGCGGCCAGGTCGTCGTGCGGGGCGTCGATCTCGAGGTCCGCGCCGGCGAGATCTTCGGGATTGCCGGCGTGGCCGGCAACGGGCAGGACGAGCTGGTCGAGGCGATCGTCGGAATGCGCCACCCGGCGGGCGGCTCGGTGACCTTGGGCGAGCGCGACGTGACCGGCCACAGCCCGCGCAGGATGAACGAGGCCGGCGTCGCCTACGTTCCGGCGGACCGGCATCGGTTCGGGCTGATTCTGCCCTTCCCCCTCGCGGACAACCTTGTCCTCACGAGCTATTACCGGAAGCCCTACGCGCGGGGGATCATCCGCGACCCGGGCGCCATCCTGCGCGATGCGACGACGGCGATCGAGCGCTATGACATCCGGACGCCGTCGGCCGCCGTCAAGGCGAGCACCCTGTCCGGCGGCAACCAGCAGAAGACCGTTGTCGCCCGCGAGTTCGATCGGGATCTCGAGCTCCTCGTTCTCGACCAGCCGACCCGCGGCCTGGATGTCGGGAGCATCGAGTTCATCCATCGCCAGGTCATCGCCAAGCGCGACGCCGGGGCGGCCGTCCTGCTTGTCTCGGCCGAGCTCGACGAAGTGCTCGAGATGTCCGACCGGATCGGCGTGATGTACGGCGGCCGGATCGTGGCCGTCCTCGACGGTCGAACCGCCGACAAGAACGAGGTTGGACTGCTGATGGCGACCGGCGGGGCCGAACGGAGTTCGGCGCCGGCAGCGATCCCGGCATGACCAGTCCGCACGCGGCTACCAGCGGCCGGCCCGCCCGCTCCATGCTCGCCCGGGCATGGGCGATCCTGGCCGTCCCGATCGTCGTGACGCTCCTGTCCCTGCTCGTGGGAGCGATCGTCATCCTCGGCTCGGAGCTGATCGTGACGGGCAGGAAGTTCGATCCGTGGCTGTGGTTCACAGCCTATGCAGCCCTGATCCAGGGCGCCTACGGCGGCACCGACAGGATCGTCCAGACCCTCGTCTACACGACGCCCCTCGTGTTCGGCGGGCTCGCCGTCGGCTTCGGCTTCAAGGCCGGCCTGTTCAACATCGGCGCGCAGGGCCAGTTCCTCGTCGGGGCGCTCGGAGCGGTGGTCGTCGGGGTCGCCCTCGCCGATGCGCCGGCCCCGGTCGCGATCCTCGCAGCGACGACCGCGGGTCTGGCAGGCGGTGCCCTGTGGGGCTTCATCCCGGGCTTCCTCAAGGCGGTCTCGGGAGCGCACGAGGTGGTGAGCACGATCATGCTCAACTACGTCGCGGTGCAGCTCCTGGCCGCCCTGGTCAGCGGTCCGCTGAAGGTCCCCAAGGCTCCATCCCCGGTCACCTACGATGTCGGCAATGCGGCATTTCCGATCGTCATCGGGGACACCGGTCACATCGGCATCATCCTCGCCCTCATCGCGGCCGGGTTCGTGTGGTGGCTGCTGTTCCGGACCACCTGGGGATTCGAGATCCGGTCGGTCGGGGCGAACCCGGATGCCGCCCGCTATGCCGGGATGCGGCCGAAGGTGATCACGATCGCCACGATGACCTTCAGTGGCGCCCTGGCCGGCCTGGCCGGAACGTCCGTCCTGCTCGGCGTCACCCATTCGATGACCTCGAGCTTCGGGACGACCGTCGGCTTCGACTCGATCGCGGTCGCCCTCCTCGCCCGGTCGAACCCGCTCGGCGTCGTCGCGGCGGCACTCCTGTTCGGAAGCATGCGAGCCGGCGCAGGCCTGATGCAGATCAATGCCGGCATCCCGGTCGAGCTGGTCGACGTCCTGCAGGCCACGATCCTGTTGTTCCTCGTTGCGAGCCCCGTACTCCGGCGGGTCCTCCGCCTGCGGGGAGTCCAGGCCGGGATCGCGCCAACGGGCACGGGCCATTCGCTCGGCGCCGAGCTCGGCCCGAAGCTCGCCGACTGATGGACCTCACCCCGCTGATCAATGGGCTCGATGGGATCCCGATCCTCGGGCTGCTCTTCCAGGTCGTCGGCTACCTCGTCGCGGTCATCCCGCCCAACGCCCCGAACATCATGCAGCAGGCAACACCGCTCGCCCTGGCGGCGATCTGTGGCGTGCTGTGCGAGCGGTCCGGGGTCGTCAACATCGGCATCGAGGGAACGATGCTGGCGGCCGCGTTCACGGCCTGGATCGTCGGGGTCGCCGTCCAGCCGATGTTCGGAACGCCGAATCCGAGTGACATCTTCGGGGTGACGATCCCGCTGGTCATCGCTCTGGCGGCCGGCGTTCTCGTCGCGATGGCAATCTCGGCGCTCCACGCCTGGCTGTCGATCTCGCTGAGGGCGGACCAGATCATCAGCGGCACGATCATCAACATTGCCGCCGCCGGCCTGACCGGCTACCTCAACCAGCTGATCTCGCAGAACTCGCCGGCAGGCGCCGGCGAGTTCGCCCGGTTCGTGCCCCCGACGACCCTGACCAACCTGCCGGTGGTGGGCTGGCTGTTCGCGATGGTCCTCAACCAGGGGCCCATCTCGGTCTCGGCGATCATCCTCGTGGTCGGAACGCAGATCTGGCTGTTCCGCTCGCGCTGGGGCCTCCGGACGCGAGCCGTGGGCGAGCATCCCCGGGCGGCAGAGACGGTGGGCATCGACGTGATTCGGCTGCGCTATCGGAACGTCATCCTGGGCGGCATCTTCGCCGGGCTGGCCGGAGCGTTCCTCAGCATCGAGGCGACGAACTCGTTCCAGCAGAACATGACCGCCGGCCGCGGCTTCATCGCCCTGGCCGCCATGATCATGGGCCGCTGGACGCCGATCGGCTCGTTCGGGGCTGCCCTCCTGTTCGCGACGTTCCTGCAGCTCGGCTCGCTGATCAACATCGCCCCGCCGGGGGGCGAGCTGGGCTCGATCATGGCCAGCGTGCCGCCTCAGCTGTTCGATGCCCTGCCCTACATCCTGACGATCGTGATCCTGGCCGGGGTGGTCGGCCGGAGCATTCCACCGGCGGCCGACGGCCAGCCCTACGAGCGCGAGGCCGCCTCGTAGGCACGATGATCGAGCGTTCGCCGACGAGCCCGTCCGCCCTCGAGCTCGGCTATGACCCGTGGAGCCCCGCGTTCGTGGCCGATCCGTACCCGGCCCTCGCCCGCCTGCGGGAAGGACCGCGGGCACTGTACGACGAACGGACGAGCCAGTGGCTGGTCAGCCGCCACGCCGACGTGAATGCCCTCCTGCGCGATCGGCGGCTCGGCCGGACGTACCTCCACGTCGCGACGAACGCCGAATGGGGGCGGCCCGATCCACCGGCCGACGAAGCCGCGTTCTGGGATCTTCTCGGTCGCCAGATGATCGACAAGGAGCCGCCCGACCACACCCGCCTGCGCCGGTTGGTGAGCACTGCCTTCACGCCCCGAACCGTCGAGCGACTCCGGCCCCGGATCGACGAGATCGCCAGCCGCCTCGTCGACGTGGCGGCCGAGCTGGGCGAGTTCGACCTGATCGCCGACCTGCTCGAGCTGCTGCCGGTCAACGTGATCGCCGAGCTGCTGGGCATCCCCGCGGCCGACCGCCCGAAGCTGCGGCCCTGGTCGGGCGACATGACCCTCGTGTTCGAGCTCAACCCATCGGCCCGGGATCGGGCCCGGGCGGTCGCAGCCGGGCGCGAGTTCGAGGCCTACATCCGGGACCTCGCCCGGGAGCGCCGGCGGCGGCCGACGGGCGACCTGATGAGCGAGCTCGCGCTGGTCGCCGAGGCCGGCGATCGGCTGACCGAGGACGAGCTCGTGGCGACCGCGATCCTGCTCCTCAACGCCGGCCACGAGGCGTCGGTCAACGGGGCGGCCAACTCGTGGTACGCGCTGTTCCGCCGGCCGGCCGCCCTGGCCGCATTGCGGGCCGATCCGGGACTCGTCCCGACCGCGATCGAGGAGCTCCTGCGCTTCGACACGCCGGCCCCGATGTTCGAGCGCTGGGTCCTCGAGGACATCGAGATCGGCGGCATCCGGATTCCGCGCGGCCAGGAGCTGGCGCTCCAGTTCGCGGCGGCCAATCGCGACCCGGCGGCCTTCGCCCAAGCCGACGAGATCGTCCTCGACCGCGATCCGAACCCGTACCTCTCGTTCGGGGCCGGCATCCATTACTGCCTCGGGGCGCCGCTGGCGAAGGCGGAGTTCGACATCGTCTTCCGGCGGATCCTCGAGCGCTTTCCACGCCTCGAGCTCGTCGAGCAGCCGGCCTGGAAACCGCGCTTCATCCTGCGCGGGCTCGAGTCCCTCCGGGTCCGAGCCTGACCCTGGCAGGCAGCAGGGATGACGGCCGAAGAACGCACCCGGGCGCGCGACATCCTCGACCTGCAGGAGGGCCGGGGACGCGTCCCGCTGCTCGACGATGCCGGCATCGCCGACCTCCTCCAGCGGTCCCGCCGGATCGCCGTGGTCGGCGCGTCGGGCGACCCGGCCCGTCCCTCGCACGCGGTCTTCCGGTACCTCGTGACGAGCGGCTACGACTGCGTCCCGGTCAACCCGAACGAGCGCGAGGTGCTCGGGCTGCCGGCCTTTCGGACCCTGGCCGAGGCGACCGCGGCGAGCGGACCGTTCGACATCGTCGATCTCTTCCGGCGTTCCGAGCTGTGCGTGGCCCACGCCCGTGAGGCGGTCGCGATCGGCGCCCGCTGCCTGTGGCTCCAGCTCGGCGTGATCAACTGGGAGGCCGCTGCGATCGCCGCCGCGGGCGGCCTGTCGGTCGTGATGGACCGCTGCACGGCGATCGAGGTCCGGGCGCTGCGCGAGCGGGGCTGAGGGCCCGGGCCGGCCGGCCGCTTCTCAGCGCATCACCAGCCCGGTGAAGATCGCGGCGATCCCGATCAGGCCCAGGCCCGCCCCGAGCCGGACCTGGCGCTGGAGGATCGCCGCCGCGGCCGAGGCCTCGCCCTTCGAGTCGTCGCGGACGCCGCCCCGCCACGCGTTGTAGCGGGCGACGTTCTGGTCCTGGGCCTGGAGGGCCCGCAGCCGGGCGTAGGGCGCCCGGGTTCGCAGGTAGCCGACGACGATCAGGGCGAGGCCGACGACGATCAGGATCCAGCTGGCCAGGCTCATCGTCGATCCACCTCCGGGGCCGGGCCGGCCAGCCGCTCGCGCAGGAGCGCCCCGACGAGCTCGGCGTTGGCCTGGCCGCGGGTCGCCTTCATCACCTGTCCGATGAGGAAGCCGAGCGACGGCTTACCGGCATGGTGATCGGCGACGGCCCCCGGATTCGCCGCCAGGACCGCCTCGATCGCCGTCGCGAGTGCCCCGCTGTCGCTGATCTGGCGAAAGCCCCTGGCGGCCACGATCGAGGCGACCGTGCCGCCCCCGGCCCCGTGTTCGACGAGCACCTCCCGGGCGTTCGTCCGGGACAGCTCGCCGGTCACGACCCGGGCGAGCAGGTCGGCCAGCTCGATCGCGCTGGTCCGGCCGGCCAGGCCCGCCGCCGTCCGCTCCGGGGACTCCTTGAGCACCCGGCCGTAGTCGCCGGTCACGAAGTTGGCGACCTCCTTGGCGGGCAGGCCGGGACCCGCGGCCCGGATCGCCTCGAAGGCCACGGCGAGGTCGGGCTGGGCCACGATCACCGCCGCGTCGTAGGCAGACAGCCCGAGGACGTCGACGTAGCGCGCCCGCCGGGCGGCCGGCAGCTCGGGCAGGGCGGCCCGGATCGCCTCGAGCCAGCCCGGCGCGACCCGCAGCGGGGGCAGGTCCGGCTCGGGGAAATAGCGGTAGTCGTGGGAGTCCTCCTTCGAGCGCATCACGTAGGTCACACCGCGGTTGTCGTCCCAGCCCCGGGTGTCCTGGGTCATGACCTCGCCGGCGTCGAGGGCCGCGGCCTGGCGCGCGATCTCGAAGTCGATCGCCCGCTCGACCGAGCGGAATGAGTTCATGTTCTTGACCTCGACCCGGATCCCGAACGGCTCGCTGCCCCGCGGCCGGAGCGAGACGTTGGCCTCGACCCGCATCTGGCCACGCTCCATGTCGGCATCCGAGACGCCGATCGTGCGGAGCACGAGCTGGAGCTCCTCGGCATAGCGGCGAGCCTGCTCGGCGGTCCGGATCGACGGCTCGGTCACGATCTCCATCAGCGGCGCCCCCGAGCGGTTGAAGTCGACCAGGCTGATCCTCCGGCCGTCGGCATCGGTCGCGTGGATCAGCTTGGCCGTGTCCTCCTCGAGGTGCGCCCGCTGGATCCCGACCTCGAACGGCCCGGCCGACGTCTCGATCGACAGCCGGCCGTGGGCGGCCAGGGGCAGGTCGTACTGGCTGATCTGATAGCCCTTGGGCAGGTCCGGGTAGAAGTAGTTCTTGCGGTCCCAGCGGGTCGCGGCCGGGGTCGTCGCCCCGATCGCGACGCCCGTCGCCAGGACAGCCTCGACCGCCGCCCGGTTGATCGTCGGCAGGGCCCCCGGCAGGCCGAGGCAGACCGGGCAGGTGTGACTGTTGGGCGGCGCGCCGTCGTAGGCCGTCGAGCACGAGCAGAACATCTTGCTGGCGGTCCGGAGCTGGCAGTGGACCTCGATCCCGATCACCGCCTCGTAGCGTTCGCGAGCCGACAGGCCGGCTGGGGCGAGCGCGCTCACCCGGTCACCTGGCTCTCGACGATCAGGAACAGCCCGTACATCGCGACGGCCAGCCAGCCGATCGCCAGGACCAGCCGGCGAATGAAGAGCCGGACGCGCGGGCGATCGCTGATCCGGCGGGTCGCCTCGATCGCCGTCCGGGTCGGATCGCCCTCGTGGACGAACGGCGCAACGGCCTCCCGCGTCGCGACGTAGCTCCGCGACGCGGCGATCACGGCCGCGACGAGGCCGCACAGCTCGAGCAGGAAACGGGCCATCGTGGCGGAGTTTGGCACAGCCGGCGGCCGCGTTCCACCGTGCCGGCCGGCGTTCAGGCTTCGGCCCGGGTCCGGGCGACGAACCGGCCGATCCGGACGAGGGCCTCGCGGAGCTGCTCCTCGGACGTCGCGTAACAGGCCCGAACGTGACCCTCGCCCGACGGCCCGAACGCGCCGCCGGGTACGACCGCCACGTGCTCCTCGGCGAGGAGCCGCGCGGCGAACGTCTCGGAGTCCAGGCCGGTCGAGCTCACCCGGGGAAAGGCGTAGAACGCCCCGCGCGGCTCGAAGGTGGTCAGGCCGATCTCGTTCAGGCCGTCGACGATGAGCCGCCGGCGGCGGTCGTAGGCCGCCAGCATCCGCTCGACATCGGCCTCGGCGTTGGTCAGCGCCTCCAGGGCGGCGTCCTGGGCCGTCGTTGGGGCGGACATGATCGAGTACTGGTGGACCTTGACGATCCCCTCGAGGATCCCGGCCGGGGCGCACAACCAGCCGACCCGCCAGCCGGTCATCGCGTAGGCCTTGCTGAAGCCACCCATCAGGATCGTCCGGTCGCGCATGCCCGGCAGGGCGCTCATCGCCCGGTGGCGGTACGTGCCATAGGCGAGGCGATCATAGATCTCGTCCGAGTAGACGAGCAGGTCGTGGCGGACGGCGATCGCGGCCAGCTCGTCCTGGACCGCCTCGGGCAGGACTGCGCCGGTCGGATTGCAGGGGTAGCCCAGGAAGAGCGCCTTCGTCCGGGGCGTGATCGCGGCTTCGACCGCGGCCGGATCGAGGGCGAAGTCGTCCTCCAGCCGGGTCGAGACGTGGACGGCCGTGCCCCCGGCGAACTGGATCGCCGGCACGTAGGCGACGTACGACGGCTCGTGGAGGATCACCTCGTCGCCCGGATCGCACGTCGCGCGCAGGGCGAGGTCGACCGCCTCGGACGCCCCGACGGTGATCAGGACCTCGCGGGCAGGGTCGTAGCTCACGCCGTAGCGCCGCTCGAGGTGAGCGACCAGCGCCCGGCGCAGCTCGAGCGTCCCGTAGTTGCTGGTGTAGTGGGTCCGGCCCCGGCGCAGGCTGGCCACGCCCGCCTCGACGATCCCGGCCGGCGTGTCGAAGTCGGGCTCACCGACGCCCAGGCTGATCACGTCGGTCATCGTGGCCAGGATGTCGAAGAACCGGCGGATCCCCGACGGCGGAACGGACCGGACGCGCTCGGCGAGCGCGCGATCGGCGAGCGGAACCCGGCTCGGCGCCGGCGGACGGGACGTCTCGGTAGCCATCGTCGCGAGTATAGGACGGCACGGGCCGGGGGCCGTGGGTGTCGCCCCCGGCCTCCGCGCCAGGCGAGTCGAGACGCCGTGTTAAGGTAGCATCCGCTGGTTAAATTAGCGTTGCCAATCGTCTTGGAGGAGCGTCGATGATCGGCCGCCTGCTCGACCGCCTGATCACCGCCCAGACGGGCTGGGCGAAGCCGTTCGGCGACTGGCTGCACCGGCTGACGGCGGCGATCTTCGGGCAAATCGTTCCGGTCCGCGACTTCCTGGCCGGGACATGGCTGGGCCATCCCGTCCACGCCCTGCTGACCGACGTGCCGATCGGGGCGCTCACCCTGGTCATCGTCCTGGACGTCATCGGCCAGCCGGCGGCGGCCGACGTCGCCCTGCTCGTCGGCGTCCTGGCGATGGTGGCGGCCGCCCTGGCCGGCTTCGCCGACTACTCGACGACGGACGGCCGGGCGCGCGTCCGGGCGACCGTCCATAGCACGCTCATGCTCGTCGCGCTCGCGATCTACCTCGTCTCGCTGGCGATCCGGGCGACCGGACCCGGTAGCCGGGCGCTGCCGATCGGGCTGTCGATCGTCGCCTACCTCATCCTGGCGGCCGGCGCATTCGTCGGCGGCGACGTCGCCTACCTCCTGGGCAACATGGTCGATCGCCACGCCTGGCGCCCGGCCGGGACGAAATGGCAGGCGCTCGACGTTCCCGAGATCGCCGAAGGCACGCTGGTCAAGGCCAAGCTCGGTGCCCAGGCCCTCGTCCTCGTCCGGTCGGGCGACACGATCCACGCCCTGCACGACCAGTGCGCCCACGCGGGCGGCCCGCTGAGCGAGGGGACGATCGTGGCCGGCTGCATCGAGTGCCCCTGGCACGGCTCGAGGTTCGAGATCGCGACCGGCCATCGGCGACGTGGCCCGACGGTATACGACCAGCCGAGCTACGAGGTCCGGGCCGCGGCGGCCGGAGGGTACGAGGCCCGCCGCGTCTCCTGATCGCGGTCAGGCCGCTCCCGCCAGGGCGGCTGCCCGCTCGGCCGGGGTCGGACCACCCGGATCAGCCGCTCGAGCGAGATCGGCCGGCTCGAGGTCGCGCCACGGGGCGCCCGCCGTGATCGCCTCGTAGCCCCGGGCGAGACCGAGCAGCTCGGCCTCGCTCCACGGGGCACCGATCAGCTGGAGACCGACCGGCAGGCCGTCCGAAAGCCCGCACGGGATCGACACGCCGGGCAGGCCGGCCATGTTGACCGGCAGGGTGCAGGCGTCCGAGAGGTACATCGCGACCGGGTCGGCGAGGCGCGCCCCGAACCGGAAGGCGACGCTCGGGCTGGTCGGCGCCACGAGCGCGTCGTAGCCCTCCGCCCACAGCCGGTCGAAGTCAGCCTTGATCAGGGTCCGAACCTTCTGCGCCTTGAGGTAGTAGGCGTCGTAGTAGCCCGCCGACAGGGCATACGTGCCGAGCATGATCCGGCGCTTCACCTCGGCCCCGAAGCCCTCGCCCCGGGTCGCCAGGTAGTTGGCCAGGATGTCGCCCTCGCGACGGTGGAGCCCGTAGCGGATCCCGTCATAGCGGGCGAGGTTGGCCGAGGCCTCGGCCGGGGCGACGATGTAGTACGTCGCCAGGCCGTAGTCCGTGTGGGGCAGGCTGACCTCCTCGACGATCGCGCCAGCCGCCTCGAGCGCGGCCACCGCCTCGCGGACGCTCGCCTCGACGCCAGGCTCCATGCCCGCCACGAAGTACTCTCGGGGCAGCCCGAGGCGCTTGCCCCGGAGGGCACCGGCCGCGACATCGTCGGAGGCCTCCAGCGACAGGAGGGCGTCCGGGACCGGCACCGGCGCCGAGGTCGAATCGCGCTCGTCGCGGCCGGCCACGGCATGCAGCAGCGTCGCCGCATCGCGGCTGTCGCGGCCGAACGGGCCGATCTGGTCGAGCGACGAGGCGAAGGCCACGATGCCGTAGCGGCTCACCCGGCCGTAGGTCGGCTTCAGCCCGACGATCCCGCACAGGGCGGCCGGCTGGCGGATCGAACCGCCCGTGTCGGTCCCGATTCCGAACGGGGCGTGGAAGGCGGCGACCGCCACCGCCGATCCGCCGCTCGAGCCGCCGGGGACCCGGTCGAGGTCCCACGGGTTCGAGGTCGGGCCATAGGCCGAATGCTCGGTCGAACTGCCCATCGCGAACTCGTCCATGTTCGTCTTGCCCAGGATCACCGCCCCGGCCGCCCGCAGTCGCTCGGTGATATGGGCGTCGTATGGCGCGACGTAGCCCTCGAGGATCCGGGACCCGGCGGTGCACTGGCCGCCGGCCACCGACACGAGGTCCTTGAGCGCGACGGGCAGGCCGAGGAGCGCCGGCAGGCTCGCGAGCGCGGCCGGCCCGTCGCGACGGGCATCGGCCAGACGGGCGTCCGCCGCGGCCGCCTCGTCCCGGGCGCGCCGGCGGTCGATCGTCAACCAGGCATGCAGGCCGTGGTTGTCCCGCTCGGCGGCCGCGAGGTGCGCCTCGGTCAGCTCGACCGAGCTGAATTCCCCGGCCCGCAACCCGTCGGTCAGCTCGTGCCCGGAGCGCCGGATCAGGTGGGCGGCGTCGGCCGCGCTGATCGCCACGGGGTCAGTCGCCGCCGAGGATGGCCGGCACGACGACGAAGCCGGCGCTCGTCTCGGGCGCGTTGGCCAGGGCGACCGGCTGGGCGAACGACGGCCGGACGATGTCGTCGCGCAGGATGTTCTCGAGCTCGATCGTCTGGGCCGTCGGCTCGATCGCGTCCGTGTCGAGCCCGGCCAGCCGGGCGTACTGGTCGACGATGTGGTTCAGCTCGCCCTCGAGCCGGCCGAGCTCGGCCTCGCTCAGCCCGAGCCGGGCCAGGTGGGCAACGTGGGCGACATCCGACCGGGAAAGGGTGGCCATCGCCCGATGATACCGGAGCAAGCCGGGTCAGCCCGGCTCGCCCGCCGCCGGTCCCGTGGGGCGCTGTCTTGGTCAGCCCTCGGCCGTCGGCAACTCCCCGGCGAGGAGCCGCCGGAAGCCGTCCTCGTCGACGACCGGCACGCCCAGCTCCTGGGCCCTGGCCAGCTTCGAGCCGGCGTTCTCGCCGGCCACCAGGTAGTCGGTCTTCTTCGAGACCGAGCCGGCGGCCTTGCCACCGGCCGCCCGGATCGCATCCTCGGCCGTCTGCCGGTCGAAGCCGGCGAGCGAACCGGTGACGACCAGGGTCCGGCCGTCGAGCGGGCCGGCCGGCCCTGCTCCCCCGCCCTGGGCCACGGGCCGGATGGCCGGCCGCTCGGCCTCGACGCCGGCTCCGACGAGCTCGCCGAGGATCCCCCGGGTCGCCGGCTCCGTGAAGTAGCGGACGAGGCCGGCGGCAACCGTCGCCCCGATGCCCGGCACGGTTTCGAACTCGGCGGGCTCGTCACGGGCGATCCGCTCGAGCTCGGCCGCCGCCCGGGCCGTCCAGCCGCCGTGGCCGCCCATCGGCTCATCGTCGGCCGGCGGAATCCGGGCCGCCAGCCAGCTCGCCAGGTCGATCGCGGTCTGCTCGCCGATCTGGGGGATCCCGAGCGCGTTCAGAATCCGGGCGAGCGGCCGCCGGCGGGCCCGGTCGATCGCGGCGACGAGGTTCTCGGCGCTCTTCCGGCCGAACCGGTCGAGCGTCATCAGCGTTTCGGCGTCGAGCCGGAAGAAGTCGGCCCGCGAGGCGAGCAGGCCACGCTGGAGGAGCTGCTCGACGACGACCCAGCCGGCGCCCTCGATGTCCATCCCGCCCCGGCCGGCAAAGTGGCCGAACTCCTGGGCGACCCGGGCCGGGCAGGCCAGGTTCGGGCAGTAATGCCGGACGGCGCCCTCGTCGCGGACGACCGGCGTACCGCACACCGGACAGTCGGCGGGCATCTCGAACTCGAGCTCGGCGTCCGTGCGCAGCTCGAGGATCGGGCCGACGACCTCGGGGATCACGTCGCCGGCCTTCTGGAGGATCACCGTGTCGCCGATCCGGATGTCCTTGCGGCGGACCTCGTCGAGGTTGTGGAGGGTGGCCCGGGCCACCGTCGAACCGGCGACCTTCGTCGGTCGCAGGTGGGCGACCGGGGTGAGCGTGCCGGTCCGGCCGACGTATGCGACGATCGCCTCGACGACTGTCCGGACCTGCTCGGGCGGGTACTTGAACGCGATCGCCCAGCGCGGAGCCCGGGCAACGAGCCCGAGCCGGGCCTGCTGGTCGAGCCGGTCGACCTTGATCACGACCCCGTCGGTCTCGTAGGGCAGTCCGTGGCGCCGCTCCTGCCAGGATTCGATGAATGCGAGCACGCCCTCGATGTCGAGATCGCTCGCGCTCTCCGGGTTGACCGGCAGGCCCAGGGCGGCCAGCCGGGCGAGCGAGCCCGACTGGGTCGCCGGCCGGGACGTGCCGGCCGGTGCCGGATCGTCCTCGATCAGCTGGTAGAACCAGGCCGACAGGCGCCGGCTGGCGGTGATCGCCGGATCCATCTGGCGGAGCGAGCCGGCGCCGCTGTTGCGCGGATTGGCGTACAGGGCCAGTCCGGCCTCCTCGCGCTCGGCATTGATCCGGGCGAACTCGGCCTTGGGCATGTACACCTCGCCCCGGGCCTCGATCGTCACCGGCTCGGCCAGGCGGGCCGGGATCGACCGGATCGTGCGCAGGTTGGCGGTCACGTCCTCGCCGGTCGTGCCGTCACCCCGGGTTGCCCCAAGGCTGAAGCGGCCCGTCACGAAGCGGAGGCTGACCGCCAGGCCGTCGATCTTCAGTTCGGCGCCGTAGCGCAGGCCGGCTGCCGGCTCGGGCGCGGCCGGCAGGCCCAGGCCACGCCGGACCCGGCCGTCGAACGCGCGCAGCTCATCGGCCGAGAAGGCATTGCCGAGCGACAGCATCGGCCGCTCGTGGTGGACCTCGGCAAACGTCGACGAGATCTTCGCCCCGACCCGGAGCGTCGGTGAAGCGGGCGTGCGCAGGGCGGGGAACGCCGCTTCGAGGGCGACCAGCTCGCGAAAGCGGGCGTCGTAGTCGGCGTCGGACAGCTCGGGCGCGTCCTCGAGGTAGTAGAGCCGGCTGGCCTGCTCGATCTCGGCGGCGAGCACGGCATGACGATCGGCCGCGACCTCAGCTCCGCCGGCCAGGGCGGCCTCGACCAGCGCCGGGTCGGCGATGCCCGGATCGGCGTCGCCCGGATCGGCGGCGCCCGGGCCTGCGGTGACGGGGTCGGCGGTGCCCGGGTCGGCGGTGCTCGAGGCGGCCGGCAGCGAGCTCAAGTGACTAGCCGATCAGCTCGAGGTTGGCCAGGCTGGCGAGCATCGTCTTGCGCCCGACCGCTCCGTCCCTGAACGCGACCGTGACCTCTTCGTCGTCGCGGGTCAATCGGGCGGAGACGACGATGCCGTCGCCGAATCGAGCATGGCGCACCCGGTCGCCGTCGCGGTAGCGGCGCTCGCCGGGCACGATCGGCCGGGCGGGGATCACCGCCGCCGGCGCCTCGAACCGCCGGACCGGCAGCTCGTCGGCGGCCTCCAGGTCCGGCTCGCCATCGGTGGCGTCGTCCCAGGCCGGGATGCCCCGGCCACGGGCCGGCGCCAGCTCGCCGGAGCGGGCACCGCCGGCGTACGACGAGCGCTTCGCGGCGAGGTCGCGGGTGGGCGCGAAGGGCGTCCCGGCGGCCGGTGCCCCGGGCCGCCCGCTGCCCTGGCGGTAGGCGCCGCCGCCGGCCCTGATCGGCGTGCCGAAGCGGCTCGAGCGGCGCGCCCCGAAGACGAGTTCGAGGTCGAGCGGGCCCTCGGCGTGCTCGTCGTCGCTGCGCAACCGGGGTCCCTCCATCAGCTCGTCGGGAATCTCGAGCAGGAAGCGCGACGGGACCGAGGCGCCGCTCGCCCCCCACGTGGCCCGACGCCAGGCATGGGACAGGAACAGGCGGCGCTTCGCCCGGGTGATCCCGACGTAGGCGAGCCGGCGCTCCTCTTCGAGCTGGCGCTCGTCGTCGAGCGCCCGGCTGTGCGGGAACGATGCCCTCCTCGAGGCCGGCGATGAAGACGACCGGGAACTCGAGGCCCTTGGCTGCATGGAGGGTGATCAGGGTCACGGCGTCGGCGTCGCCGTCGTACGCGTCCTGGTCGGCCACCAGGGCCGTCTCCTCGAGGAGCCGGTCGAGGGCGTCGTCGGGCGACAGGTCGTCGTAGCGGGTCGTCACCGAACGGAGCTCGAGCAGGTTGTTCCAGCGGTCCTCGCCCTCCTCCGAGCCGTCCGCCAGCATCGCCCGGTAGCCCGAACGCTCGAGCACGGCGTCGAGCAGCTCCGGCAGCGGCACCACCCCGACCCTGCTGCGGAGCGAGCGGATCAGCGCCGCGAAGTCGGCGAGTGCGGCCCGTGCTCGTGGGGCGATCGCCTCGACGCGACCCTCGACGGCCGCCTCGATCGCCGCCCAGTACGTCCCGACGGTCTCGCGCCCGGCCGCCGCGCGGAGCGCCTCGACCGTCCTGTCGCCGATCGCCCGGGCGGGCACGTTGATGATCCGCTCGAAGGCGATCCGCGTCGGTGTCGCTGCGCAGGACGCGCAGGTAGGCGAGGGCGTCCTTCACCTCGCGGCGCTGGTAGAAGCGAGTCCCGCCGATCAGCTGGTAGCGGATGCCATAGCGCAGGAACGCCTCCTCGATCGCCCGGCTCTGGGCGTTCGTGCGGTACATGACGGCCACGTCGCGGGCGCTCGACCGGCCCTCCTCGTCGTCCGCCTGACGGGTGAGGAGCGAACCGCCGCCGCCGATCAGGCCCTCGACCTGGCGGGCGATCCACTCGGCCTCCTCCTCCTGGTTGTAGGCCTCGAAGCGCTGGATCGGCCGGCCACCGGCGCTGCTCGGTCCAGAGCTTCTTGTCCTTGCGAGCGGTGTTCCGGCTGACGACCGCGTGGGCCGCGTCGAGGATCAGCTGGGTCGAGCGATAGTTCTGCTCGAGCTTGACGACGGTCGCGCTCGGCTCGTCCCGCTCGAAGTCGAGGATGTTGCGCAGGTCCGCGCCGCGCCACGCAGTAGATCGACTGGTCGTCGTCACCGACGACGCACAGGTTGTGGTGACGGGCGGCGAGGGCGCGGACCCACAGGTACTGGGCCCGGTTCGTGTCCTGGTATTCGTCGACGTGGAGGTAGCGCCAGCGCTCCTGGTAGCGGGCGAGGACCGCCGGTGCCTCCTCGAACAGCCGGACAGCCTCGAGCAGGATGTCGTCGAAATCGAGCGCGCCGAGCGCCTTCAGCCGGCCCTGGTAGATCCGGGCGAGGCGGGCGATCTGGCGCTCATGATGGTTCAGGGCGCCCTCGGCCATTGCCTCGCCGTCGAGCATCTCGTTCTTCGCCCGGCTGATCGCACCGAGGACGGCCGCCGGCCGGAACTCGCCGGTTGCCGGCAGGTCCTCCTCCTTGAGGATCTGCTTCATCAGCGTCTGCTGGTCGTCGCTGTCGTAGATCACGAAGCGCCGGTCGAGCCCGATCGCCATCCCGTCGCGGCGCAGGACCCGGGCGCAGACCGCGTGGAACGTGCCGCACTCGACCTCGCGGCCGGCCTCGCCGACGAGGGCGACGATCCGCTCGCGCAGCTCGCCCGCCGCCCGGTTGGTGAAGGTCACCGCGAGGATCTGCCAGGGCCGGACGCCGAGGACGCCGACGAGGTACGCCACCCGGTGGGCCAGGACCCGGGTCTTGCCGCTGCCCGCCCCGGCCAGGATCAGGAGCGGACCCTCGGTGGTCGTCACCGCCCGGGCCTGCTCGGGATTCAGCCGCGCGACGATCCGCTCGGCCAGGGCCGCCGTGGCGGCCGGATCGAGCCTGGACCGGGCGGCCGGGCGCGGATTGCCCTCGGGTTCGTCGGGCGGTGGGGGCTCGTCGCCGGGCGGCCCAACCGGACCGCCCCCGAGGGCGCCGGCAGTCCCTGGCGCGTTCCTGCCGGCGGCCTTCGAGCGGCGCCGGCGGACGTCACGCGGATCGGCGCCGGCGATCGCATCGGACGTGTCCAGGGCACCCGAATCGATCGTCTCCAGGGGCAATCCGTCGGGGAACGGGACGTCGTCGTCGGGCGGCTCCGGGAAGACCCGGTCGGTCGGGGAAGGCACGCCTTCATTGTACGGGCGGGCCCTGCACCGCTCGTTACCGGCCTCGCGCCCTGCCGATCGCGAGGGTCCGTGTTGTCTATCCTCGGCGGATGCACGACGACCGCGCCAGCCTGAAGGCCGCGATCACCGACGCCTGGGACCGGGGCGCCGCCGGCTACGACCGGATCTCGCGCCACGGCGTCCTCCACGACGACGAGCGGACCGCCTGGCGACGGCTCGTGGCCGCCATCCTGGGCGACGCGACCCATTCGGAGATGCCCGCGCTGGCCGTCCTCGATGTCGGCACCGGGACCGGCACCCTGGCCCTCACCGCCGCCGAGCTCGGTCACGTCGTGATCGGCATCGACCTGTCGGAACGGATGCTCCTGGCCGCCCGGCGGCGGAGCATCGAGACCGGTCTCGCCGTCGACTGGCGGATCGGTGATGCCGAGGATCCGCCGGTGCCGGCCGCCAGTGTCGACGCCGTGATCAGCCGCCACCTCGCCTGGACGCTGGCTGATCCGGTCGCGGCGGCGACGGCCTGGCGGACGCGCCTCCGGCCGGGCGGCCTGGTGGCCGTGATCGACGGCACCTACCCGCGGCTCGCGCCGACCCGCAGGATCCTCGTTGCGGCCGCTGGGCGGATCCTGGCTGCCCGGTCCCGGGCCCTCCCCGACGAGCACGAGTACCCGGCCGAGGTGAATGCGCGGCTGCCGCTCCTCCACCAGGTCGATCCGGACGCGATCGTGGACGTGCTCCTGCGGGCCGGCTTCGAGCGGGTCCGGGTCCGCCGGCTCGCGGAGATCGACCGGGTCGAGCGCGCCCACCAGGGGATCCTCGACCGAACGGCCGATCGCTGGCAGCGCTATCTCGCCGTCGGAAGGGCGCCGCGAGCCTGAGCGACGCGCAGGGCGGGCCTATCCGCCGGGGCTCGCCTCGACCACCTGGTCGGACGGCGGCGGGGAGATCGAGACCGGCTCGTCGAACTTCGAGAGGCTGAGGGCCAGGGTGAACGTGCCGGTCGTCCCGGCATCGATCGAGGCAGTCGCCTGGACCGGCCGGAGGGTGTCCTGCTCGATCTCGAAGTCGATCATGACGGTCGCGCCGGCGGCACTCGGCAGCGGCAGGCCGAGGGCGTCCTGGCCGCCCGAGCTCAGCGGGACGACGATCGAGACCGAGTAGCACGTCTTCGACGCGCAGGCCGTGTCGGGCCCCTTCGTCGGCGGGTTGGGCAGCCGGTCGAGGCCGGCCGTGATCTGGCCGACCAGGTCGAGGCTGGCGGCAGGGGTCGGCGCGGCTGGGCTTGGCGTGGCCGGCGCCGGGGTACCGATCCGGCGCGGTGTGGGCACGGCCACGGGGCCGGCGCTCGGGCCGGCGCTCGGCCCGGTGCTCGGACCGGCTGAGCCGGAATCGTTGAACGAGGTGTGGGTCCAGGTCGAACCATCGAGGCTGTTCCGGCTGTAGGTGTCCGGACCGATCTGGATGTAATCGACCTTCAGGGCGAACAGGGCCGGGACCGAGATCGACAGCGTCGCGCGCTGGTTGGGCACGTCGGCGTCGGCGCTCATCGACGTGCCCTTCAGGTCGATCGCCGAATCGGTCCCGCTGCCGGTGAGGTCGGCGTTCAGCGTGCCGCTCAGCGTGCCCTCGAGGTGGAACGTGCGAGCGTCGTTCAGGGCCGTCAGGCTGCGGGCCAGGATCTCCCTCGGATCGGTCAGGAGGGGACCCGAGGGCGCGCTCGGCGACGACGAGCCGCTGCCGCAGGCGGCCAGGATGACCGCCAGGCCCAGGGCGGCGGCGAAGCCGCGAGCCAGCCCCCGCATCGATCGCCTGCCCGGGCGGTTCATTGCCAGATCCTAGCCCGGTTCGACGATCCCCGGCTGAATCGGACGACCCGCCGGGGTTGCCTCCCGGCGGGTCGTCCAGGGATCAGCTGACGCTCAAGGTCAGACCGACATCGGATGGCTGGTGGTGTAGTGGCCACCGGTCAGATAGCGGGTCACGACCTCGACGACCAGCCCGACGACCAGGCCACCGAGCAATGCCGGTGCCAGCGCCAAGCCGTCCCAGACCGGTCCGACCGCCCGCCAGTCAACGATGAACTCGCTGGCCACGAGCGCGCCGATCGCCGCGGCGACGCCATCTACGAGCCACTCATAACCCGTGCGCGTCTCGCCGATGAACTGGGCGATCACCCCGAACACGATGGCTCCAACGATGAGCAGGGCTGCGCCCCCAATGCCAAGAGCGATGGCAAACTCCATGGCGTCTGCCTCCTTCCATTTGCGTCGGACGATGTTGCCTGTCGTCCACGCTCAATCCTCCACACCTGGGCGCCCCGGCGGAAGTGCCGTTTGGCCCGAACGGACGGGGCGAGACACCTCATCCGGGCTCGCTGCGGATCAATCCAGGTAGCGTGAGAGCCGGTCCTCCGCAGATGGAGGACCGGCTCTCAGCCTGTTCTGACGGTTGATCCCCGGGCTTCGTCGGCCGGGGATCCGGGCTGGACTCCTAGAAGTCCATGTCTCCGCCGCCGCCACCATGGCCGTGGCCGCCGCCGTTGCTGTCCTTCTTCTCGGGAAGGTCGGTCACCAACGTCTCCGTGGTCAGGACCATCGCCGCGATCGAGGCCGCGTTCTGGAGGGCGGACCGGGTGACCTTGGCTGCGTCGACGATGCCTCGGTCGAACATGTCGGCGTACTCACCCTTGAGCGCATCGAAGCCGTGGCCCTTCTTGGCGTGACGGACCTGGTCGACGACGACCTCGCCCCGGGCACCGGCGTTGTCGGCGATCTGGCGGGCCGGAGCCTCCAGCGCCTTGCGCACGATGTCGACGCCGATCTGCTCGTCGCCCTCGAGCTTGATCTTGTCGAGGGCCGGGATCGCCTGGAGGAGGGTCGTGCCACCGCCGGCGACGAGGCCTTCCTCGACGGCCGCACGGGTCGTCGAGAGGGCATCCTCGATGCGGTGCTTCTTCTCCTTGAGCTCGACCTCGGTGGCCGCGCCGACCTTGATCACGGCCACGCCGCCGGACAGCTTGGCAAGGCGCTCCTGGAGCTTCTCCTTGTCGTAGTCCGAGGTGGTGTCCTCGATCTGGGCCTTGATCTGGCTCATCCGGGCCTTGATCTGGTCCGGCGTGCCGGCGCCGTCGACGATCGTCGTGTCGTCCTTGGTGGCGACGACGCGGCGGGCCGAGCCGAGGTCCTCGAGGGTGACCGAGTCGAGCTTGCGCCCGATCTCCTCGCTGATCACGGTGCCGCCGGTCAGGATGGCGATGTCGCGAAGCATCTCCTTGCGCCGATCGCCGAAGCCGGGCGCCTTGACGGCCAGGACCGGATCGTGCCCCTTGAGCTTGTTGACGACGAGCGTGGCGAGCGCCTCACCGTCGACGTCCTCGGCGATGATCAGCGATCGGGCTTGCCGATCTGGACGGCCTTCTCGAGGGCCGGGAGCATGTCCGGGACGCTCGAGATCTTCCGTCGGTGATCAGGATCCGGGGATCCTCGAGGACCGTCTCCATGCGGTCGGGGTTGGTCACGAAGTAGGCCGAGAGTAGCCCCGGTCGAACTGCATGCCCTCGGTGTATTCCTTCTCGAGGCCGAGCGACTGGCCCTCCTCGACGGTGATGACGCCGTCCTTGCCGACCTTGTCCATCACCTCGGCGATGATGTCGCCGACCTCGGGATCGGCCGCGCTGATGCCTGCCACGGCCGCGATCTGCTCACGGTTGGCAACCGGCCGGGACTGCTTCTTGATCTCCTCGACGATCGCCGCGACGGCAACCTCGATGCCGCGCTTGACGACCATCGGGTTGGCCCCGGCACTGACGACCCGGAGGCCCTCGGACACCATCGCCTGGCCCAGCACGACCGCGGTGGTCGTCCCGTCGCCGGCGACGTCGTCGGTCTTCGTGGCGACTTCCTTGAGGAGCTGGGCGCCCATGTTCTCGAAGGGGTCCTCGAGCTCGATGTCCCGGGCGATCGTCACGCCGTCGTTGGTGATCGTCGGGGAGCCGAACTTCTTGTCGAGGACGACGTTGCGGCCCTTCGGACCGATCGTGACCCTGACCGCGTCGGCGAGGTGGTCGATGCCCCGCTTCAGCGAGCGACGAGCAGTCTCGTCGAAGATGAGCTGCTTAGCCAATTTGAATCTTCCTCCGGGTTAGCTGGGGATCCGTCCGGGACGGATCGGTCAGTCCTCGACGATCGCGAGGATGTCCTTCTGGCTGACGATCAGCAGGTCGTCGCCTTCGATCTTGAACTCGGTCCCGGCGTACTTCGCGTAGAGGACCTTGTCGCCGACCTTGACGTCCATCGGCTCGCGCTTGCCGTCGTCGTCGATCTTGCGGCCGGGCCGGCCGACAGGATGACGCCCTCCTGGGGCTTCTCCTTCGCGGTGTCCGGCAGGACGATGCCGCTCTTCGTCATCTCATCGCGCGCGATCGGCTTGATCACGACACGGTCGCCCAAAGGGCGCAACTTCTTCTCAGAAGCCTTGTTCTCAGTGGCCTTCGCCAAGGTGCGAGCCCTCCTCTGCCGGCGCGACGCGTGCCGACGTGGTTCGTTGAGGACGCTGCGCGCTTCGTCGCGCGGTCGCGTCCGGAGATCCCAGATGTGAATGCCCGGCGGGAACTCGATCCGGCTGCCTCCTCGGCCCTGACCCCTCCCCGGGGCGGCCGGGCAGCCCGTCCGGATCGGACCGCTTTGGCACTCTCGATGTGAGAGTGCCAATACAGTATCCGGGTGCCCCGGGCGTGTCAACTGCGGAGAGCGGGTCGGACCGAGACGGGCGCGGCACGGGCGCGGACCGGGACGGGCGCGGACAAGGAACGGGACCGGCGTGGGACGGGCGAGCGGGCAGGACCGCGGGAACCGAGGGCCGGGCGAGACCGCCGAGCGGAGGCTCAGCCGCGGCCGAGCACGAAGTCGTACGCGGCGACCAGGCCGTCGCCAAGGGTGTCGGGCGAGTCGCCCCGCTGCCCGGCCAGCCAGGCGGCCGTGACCCGGACCCACTCCGGCTCGTTCCGCTTGCGGGGGGCACCCGGCGGGGAGAGGAACGGGGCGTCGGTCTCGACCAGGAGCCGCTCCCGGGGGACGAGCCGGGCAACCGCGGCGCTGGCCTCCTCGCCGGGCCGGAAGACGAGACCGGAGAAGCTCACCGCCAGGCCCATCGCGATCACGATCCGGCCGTAGTCGAGCGGACCCGAGATACGAGTGGATGATCGCCGGCGGCCGCCCGTCGAATGCCGATCGCGTGGCCGGCCCCCCGTCGAAGCCGGCCGCCCGCAGCTCGGCCACGAGCGCATCCTGGGCGTCGCGTTCGCCCGGCTTCGAGCGGCAGTGGAGGATCGCCGGCTTGCCGCTCGCCACGGCCAGGGCCAGGTTCCGGCGCAGGTTCGTGACCTGGTCGGCAAACGGCGAGAATCCCCGGTCCGTGTCGAGCCCGGTCTCGCCGATCGCCCGCACCCGCGGATCGGCGGCCAGCGCCACGATCCCGGCCCAGGCGCCGTCGTCGACGACGGCAGCGTCATGGGGATGGACCCCGACCGCGGCGTCGAGCCAGGGATAGCGGGAGACGATCTCGACCGCCGCGGCACTCGAGGCAGGGTCCCAGCCGGGCACGAGCATCCGTTCGACGCCGGCCAGGCGTGCCCCGCCGATCACCAGCTCCAGGTCGCCGGCGAACCGGTCGGCCTGGACGTGGCCGTGCGAGTCGATCAGGCGCATGCGCCGGCGACGCGGCTCAACGGGCGCACCAGGACGCGAGCATCGTCAGCGGCCGGGCGCCACGCCCGCCTCGAGGTCGAGGCGCGGGAAGAGCGGCTCAGGCGCCGTCAGGCGCCCGGCCTCGCCCGAATGGGCGCCCCAGCTCAGCTCGCCCAGGATCGGTGGACCACCGTTGCCGTCATTCGCGTACGGATAGGCATAGCCGAGCTGGTCGAGGATCCGCGGCGCCGTCGCCGGCAGGAACGGGGCGCCCGCGAGGGCGACGACTCGGCAGGCTTCGACGAGATCGCCGAGGACGGCCGACAGGCGCAACGCCGCCGTCTCGCCGTCGGGCCCACCGAGCTTGATCGCCCTGGCCAGCTCCCACGGCTTCTCGGCATCGACCAGCCGGTTCGCCGCTCCCACGAACTCCCACAGCGTGCCCAGGGCGGCGTGGAGCAGGCAGCCTTCGAGCTGTTTGCGGTAAGCCGGGAGGGTCCGCTCCCAGGCGGCCCGCAGGGTGCCGCCGTCTGACGCCGCCGGTCGCTCCCCCGCCAGGTAGCGGTTGGCCATCGAGACCGTCCGGTTGACGAGGTTGCCGAAGTCGTTCGCGAGGTCCGCGTTGTAGCGCCGGATGAACGAGTCCCAGCTGACCTCGGTGTCCCGGTCGAAGGCGACCTCGGCCAGGGTGACGTAGCGTGCGCCGTCGCCACCGAGCGCGGCGACGACGTCGTTCGGATCGAAGAAGTTGCCCCGGCTCTTGCTCATCCGCTCGCCGCCCTTGACCAGCAGCCAGCCGTGGACCCAGACGTGGCGGGGCGCTTCGAGGCCGGCGCTCCAGAGCATTGCCGGCCAGTAGATCGTGTGGAACCGGGCGATGTCCTTGCCGATCACGTGGAGGTCGGCCGGCCACCAGTGCTCGAAGGCGGCGGGGTCGTCCGGGAAGCCGGCGCCGGTGATGTAGTTGATCAGGGCGTCGTACCAGACGTAGATCGTGCCCGCCTCGGGATCCCAGCGGCCGTCCTCGAGCAGCGCCGACTCGCCGTTCTCGGCGATCGGGAACGGGATCCCCCAGCCGCCACCGGCCCGGCTGATCGAGAAGTCCTCGAGCCCGCCCCGGATGAACCCGAGCATCTCGTTGCGTCGGTAGTCGGGCTGGACGAAATCCGGGTGCTCGGCGAAGTAGCGCTCGAGTCGCCCTTGGTACGCAGACAAGCGGAAGAACCAGTTGCGCTCGGTCAGCCACTGGAGCGGCACGTCGGGATGGTTCGGGCAGATCGTCCCGATGGCCGTCTCGACCACCTCCGAGGCGCTCCGGAAGCCCTCGTTCGGGCAGTACCAGCCCTCGTAGGCGCCGAGGTAGATGTCGCCGTTCGCATGGGCCCGGCGGACCATCTCCTGGGCCGATCGAAAGTGGTCCGGATCCGTCGTCCGGATGAACCGGTCGGGGCTGATCCCGAGGAGCGCCTCGGACGAGCGGAACAGCTCGACCTTCTCGTCGACAAACGCCCGCGGCGTCACTCCCTCCTCGGCCGCCCGCTGGGCGATGTTGACCGAATGCTCGTCGGTCCCGGTCAGGAAGCGGGTGTCGTCGCCGAGCATCCGGTGCCAGCGTGCGATCGCATCGGCACCGATCACCTCGTACAGGGTGTGCAGCCCCGGCTGGTTGTTGGCGTAGGCGATCGCCGTCGTGAGGTAGTAGCGAGACCGGCTGTCGACCATGAAGCGAGATTAGCGCATGGAGGTCGGCCGCCTCAGGCGGAGGAGGGCAGGGCTCGACGCCGTCGAGGCCGATGCCGCCCGGCGGCAGGGTGACGATGCTGGCCGGGTGCCCGCCTCAGCCTGCGGGCTGTTCGCCGGCCGATCCGGCCGCCTCGGGCGCGGGTTCGGGTGCTGCAGCCGGGGCCTCCGAAGCGTCAGCAGCTTCGCCCGCCGCCTCGGGAGCCTCACCCGGCGCCTGGTTCGAGCGGCGCAGGTCGGCGGCGAGGTCGCGGCCCTTGGCGGCGACCTTCTCGCCCAGGTCGGCGGTCACCTCGGCGGCCCGGTGGGCAGCCGGGCCGGCGGCGTCGCCGGCCTTGGCGACGAGCTCGGACGCCCGGGCGGCCGCGTCGCGGACGACCGGGGTCGCCTTCTCGACGAGGACGCCGACGCGCTCACCGAGCTCGTCGGCGATCGCCGAGATCGTGCCGGCCAGGTCGCGCCCGGCGGCTTCCTCCTGTGGCTTCGGATTCGGTTCGGGCGTCGGCTCCGACATCGGGTCGGGATTGACTCGTTCGGTCATGGCTGGGTACCTCCACCCCGAATCATGCACCGGATCGGGCCGCCCGGCGAGCCGTTCGCTCAGCTGTGGTGCCAGACGACGGCAAAGCCCGCACCGTCCTTCGTCAGGGCCCCGGTCCGGGCCTTGACCGAGCCGGTCCGGGAGTCGAGCTCGAGCTGGACCCGGGTCCAGCGCCCGTCGGCGATCGGGCCCGTCCGCCCGGCCAGGACGGCCCGGGCACCGCTGAACGAGAAGGTTGCGAACTGGAGCAGGGAGGCGACCCGGCAGTCGTTCGGGCAGCCGACCGTGGGCGCCTCGAGGATCCACTCGGCGGTCAGCCGACGGGCACCGGGCGCCGCCTGGAGGGTGCCCACCGCCTGGCCGGAGGTGAGGTTCTCGAGCACCAGGTGGTAGGACCGGCCGACCAGCTCGATCGACGCGGCCATCCGGTCGCCCGGATCGACCCGCAGGTCGAGCTCCTGCTCGAACCGGTCGGCCGGCAGGATCTCGAACCAGGCGAAGGTCCTCGCCGCGCCGTCCGAGCAGTCCGAGTTCGTGCCGATCTGCTCCAGCGTGGCTCGGCTCGTACCGCTCTCGCCGTCGAAACCCACCCAGATCGAGAGCGAGGCGCTGCCGCTCGAGGGACAGGTCAGCCTGGGTTGGACCCAGTCGCCCTCGACGCAGCTGTAGGCCCTGGTCGAGCGGGCCACGAAGCCCGCCCAGTTCGTCGTGTCGTCGTGCAGCACACGCTGACCGGACGACGCCCGATCGTTGACCTTGGTCGCCGTGCATCCGGCATGGAGCGCAGCCGGCTCGACCGTGGGCGACGCCGTCGGGAGCAGGGTTGGGGCCGCAGTGGCGGGCGTGGGAGTTGGCGGCGGCTGGGCTGAAGGGGTCGTGACGGCGACCGGCGTGGATGGGATCGCCGCGGCACTGGGCGAGCCGGTCGGAGTCGGTCCCGGTGCGCAGCCGCCCAGGAGCGCGATCACGGTCAGCAGCCCGGCCAGGCGGATCCGCTCAATGCCGGAAATGGCGCACCCCGGTCATCACCATCGCGGCATCCGCTCGATCGGCAGCCGCGACCGCGTCGGCGTCGCGGACCGAGCCACCCGGCTGGACGAATGCGCCGACACCGGCCTCGAGGCAGGCCTCGACGCCGTCGGCGAACGGGAAGTAGGCGTCCGACGCGCAGGCCGCGCCGATCGTCGAGTCGGGCCCGCTGATCGCGTGGGCCTTGGCCACGGCCTGGCGGGCGGCGTCGACCCGGCTCGTCTGGCCGGATCCCAGGCCGATCAGGCGGCGATCGCGGACCAGGACGATCGCGTTCGAGGTGACGCCTCGGACGAGGCGCCAGGCAAGGTCGAGGTCGGCCATCTCCGCCGGGCTCGGCGCCCGCCGCGTCGCGGCCGTCCAGCCGCCCGGATCGTCCGGACGGTCGTCGCGGCTGGTGACCAGCACCGCGCCCCCGGCGGACCGGATCGAGCCGAACGGATCGGCCGGCCCGGGCTGGCCCTCCCCCGCCCCGCCGAGCCCGGGATCGACGACCAGCCGGAGGTTCGGCTTGCGCGCCAGGAGCTCGAGTGCTCCCGGCTCGAAGGCGGGAGCGACGATCAGCTCGAGGAAGATCGCGGCGAGGGCCTCGGCAAGCTCCCGGTCGACCGGGCCGGTCAGGGCGACGACGCCGCCGAAGGCCGAGACCGGGTCGCCGGCGAGGGCCGCCTGCCATGCCCCAAGGAGCGTGTCACGCTCGGCCGCTCCACATGGATTCGTATGCTTGACGATCACGCAGGCCGGGCCGTGCAGGCTGCGGCCGAGGACCGCTGCGGCCGAGCCGTCGAGCACGTTGTTGTAGCTCAGGGCCTTGCCCTGGAGCGGCGCGGCACCCGTTGCGAACGGGCCGGCGGCCGGGGTCGATCCGGGGATTCGATAGCGGGCGGCCGGCTGGTGGGGATTCTCGCCGTAGCGCAGCGTCTCGACCTTGTCCAGCCCGACGGTCAGGCTGGCCGGATAGGGATCGGACGCCCCGGGCAGGCCGGGCTCGTCGGGCAGCTCGATCCCGGCGGCCGCCATCCGTTCCGGCAGGGTCGCCGCGATCCGGGCGTCGTAGGCGGCCGTGTGCCGGAACGCCTCGACCGCCAGCGCGGCCCGCAGGCCCGCGGTCAGGCCGCCGGGCGCGGCGAGCCCGGCGAGGATCGCCGGGTAGCGCCCGGGCGAGGTCACGACGGCAACCGAGGCGTGGTTCTTGGCGGCGGCCCGAACCAGGGATGGGCCGCCGATGTCGATCTCCTCGATCAGCTCGTCGAAGGCGATCCCGGGGCGCTCGGCGGCCGCTCCGAACGGGTAGAGATTGACCACGACGAGCTCGAACGGGGCGATCCCGGCGGCCAGCAGCTCGCGCCGGTGCTCGACCCGGCGGCGATCCGCGAGGATCCCCGCGTGGATCCGCGGGTGGAGCGTCTTCACCCGGCCGTCGAGCATCTCGGGAAACCCGGTGACGGCGGCCACGTCGGTCACCGGCAGGCCGGTCGTGCGCAGGGCGGCGGCGCTCCCACCGGTCGACACGAGCTCGAAGCCGAGCGCGACCAGGCCGCGGCCGAATGCCTCGAGGCCGGTCTTGTCTGAGACCGACAGGAGCGCCCGGCGGGGCACGGGCAGTGCCGCCTCGGCCCGCTCGACCTCGATCGTCGCCCGGCCGTGGCGGACCTCGACCGCCCCGGCGAGCAGGAGGCCGACGGCCCGCGGCAGGAGCCGGTGCTCGACCGCCTGGATCCGGGCCCGGAGCTCATCGAGACCGTCGCCCGGCAGGACCGCCACGGACTCCTGGAGCAGGATCGGCCCGCCGTCAAGGGTCGCGTCGACGAGGTGCACGGTCACCCCCGTGAGCGCAGAGCCATGGACGAGCGCCTCGGCAACCGCGTGGGCACCGGGAAAGGCCGGGGCGAGCGCCGGGTGGGTGTTCACGATCCGGTCGGGGAACGCTGCCAGGACGGTCGGACCGAGGATCCGCATGAAACCGGCCAGGACGACCACGTCCGGGCGGACCGCCGCCAGGGTCTCGGCCAGGAGTCCGTCCCAGGTCGCTCGGCCGGCCCGGTCGGACAGGACCGGGCCGGGGATCAGCACCGTCTCGAAGCCATGCTCCATCGCCCAGTCGAGGGCCGGACAGGGCTGGTCGGCGAACACGAGGACGATCGAGCCGCCCAGCTCGCCCCGCTCCGCTGCCGCCGCCACCGCCCGCAGGTTCGAGCCGGCGCCGGAGACGCCGACGGCGATTCGCCCGGTCATCGCGGCCGGCTCGCCGGCGAGAGTGGACCCTCGACGTAGCGCCGGCCGCCCAGCGCGTCCGCGTCGGCGACGTCGCCTACGACCCGAGCCTCGATCCCGGCCCGGGCCAGCTCGGCGATCGCCACCCCGGCCGCCGCCGGCTCGACGACGACGGTCATCCCGAGCCCGCCGTTGAACGTCGCACGCAGCTCGTCATCCTCGAGCCCGCCGAGCGCGCCGAACAGGCGCATGACCGAGGGCATCGACCAGCGACCCGGATCCAGGCGGACCCCGAGCGATGCGGGCAGCGTCCGGACGGCGTTGCCGGGCAGCCCGCCGCCGGTGATGTGGGCCACGCTGCGCAGCTCGAAGCCGGCGGCATCGAGCGCCGTCCGCAGGTCGAGGATCGCGGCGGCATAGATCCGGGTGGGGGTCAGGAGGACCTCGCCCAGGGTCACCAGCGCCTCGTCCGGTGCACGGGCCAGCAGCTCTCGCGTGGCTGCCTCGCCGAGGGTCAGCCGGAGCCGCTCCTGGTAGGGTTCGGCGAGATCGAGGTCGTGCTCGGCGAGCAGCGCCCGGACCAGGGAGTAGCCGTTGGCATGGAGTCCGCTGGCGGGCAGCCCGATCACGAGGTCGCCCGCCCGGGCGTGTGACCCGTCGATCAGCCGATCCCGCTCGACGATCCCGGTGCAGCAGCCGGCCAGGTCGAACTCGATCGGGCCCATCAGTCCGGGATGCTCGGCCGTCTCACCGCCGACCAGGGCGCAGCGGGCCTCGAGGCAGCCGGCGGCGACCGATCCGACCAGGGCGGCCACGCTGACCGGGTCGAGCCGCCCGATCGCGATGTAGTCGAGGAAGAAGAGCGGGGCCGCGCCGCTGCACACGACGTCGTCGGCGCACATCGCCACGAGGTCCCGCCCGACCGTGTCGAAGCGGTGGAGGGCGGCCGCGATCGCAGTCTTCGTGCCGACTCCGTCGGTCGAGCTGACGAGGAGCGGCTCGCGGTAGCCGGCCGGGATCGCCACCGCCCCGCCGAAGCCGCCCAGCCCGCCGACCACGGCCGGTCCATGGGTCCCCTCGACCGCGGCCCGCATCAGCTCGACGGCTCGCTCACCCGCCTCGACGTCGACGCCGGCCCGGGTGTAGGCGGCGCGGGGTCCGGCTTCCTTGGCCACGGCCGCCGCCGGTCTCAGCCCCGGGCGCCCGGCAGGACGAGCCCGCCGAGCGTCGCGAGCGGGTCCTCCTCGAGGACGAACTTGCGGTGGGCGGCGTCGTACGGAACCGGCTCCGGGTAGCGCCCGTCGAAGCAGGCGAAGCAGAACTGCTCGTAGGGCAGCTCGAGCGCGGCGAGAACGCCCGGGATCGACAGGTAGCCGAGTGAATCGGCCCCGATGAACGCGCGGATCTCCTCGAGCGAATGGGTCGCCGCGATCAGCTCGGTCTCGATCTGGGTGTCGATCCCGTAGAAGCATGGGTGGAAGATCGGTGGGGCGCTGATCCGGACGTGGATCTCCGTCGCGCCCGCCCGCCGGAGCAGGCTGACGATCTGGCGGGTCGTGGTCCCCCGCACGATCGAATCGTCGACCACGGTCAGGCGCCGGCCGCGGACCACCTCGCGCAGCGGGTTGAGCTTGATCGTCACGCCCCGCTGGCGCATCGTCTGGGACGGCTGGATGAACGTCCGGCCGGAGTAGCGATTGCGGACGAGGCCCTCGCGATAGGGAATCCCGGACGCCTCGGCGTAGCCGGCGGCGGCCGGCGCCCCGGTGTCGGGCACGGGCATCACCATGTCGGTCTCGACGGGATGCTCGAGGGCCAGCTGCATCCCCATCTTGCGCCGGACCTCATACAGGTTGCGCCCCTCCATGTACGAATCCGGGCGGGCGAAGTAGATCAGCTCGAAGACGCACAGGGCCGGCTGGGCCGCCGCGTAGCGGACCGAGCGTGGCAGGTGGCCCTGCTCGAGGACGACGATCTCGCCGGGGGCCACGTCCCGGACGAACTCCGCGCCGACGATGTCCAGGGCGGCCGTCTCGGAGGCGAGGACCCAGCCGACCCGCTCGTCGTCGCCCCACAGACCGGGGCCGGGCTCGCCGCCCGCCTCTTCGAGCGGCAGGCGGCCGAGGACGAGCGGCCGGAAGCCGTGGGGATCGCGAACGCCGATCACCCGGCGCTCGTCGAGGATCACCAGGCTGAACGCTCCGCGGACCCGGGGCAGGACGTGGAGGAGGGCCTCGACCGTGTCGGCCGCGGGCTCATCGGCGATCAGGGCGGTCAGAAGCTCGGTGTCGGTCGAGGCCGACAGGCGCGACCGGCCGCCGCGGAGCTGGTCGAGCAGCTCGCGGGTGTTGACGAGATTGCCGTTGTGTCCGAGCGAGATTGCCCGGCGCGGTCCCAGCCGGAGGGTCGGCTGGGAGTTCTCCCAGACGGTCGAGCCGGTCGTCGAATAGCGGCAGTGGGCGATCGCCAGGCGGCCCCGCAGGCTGGGCAGGCGGCGCTCGTCGAGGACCGAGCTGATCATGCCCAGATCCTTGTAGACCATCAGCTGCTCGCCGTCGCTGACGGCCACCCCGGCCAATTCCTGGCCCCGATGCTGGAGCGCGAACAGCCCGAGCGCAGCCACGGCGGCCGCCTCGGTCTCGGAGCCGGCGGGCATGACCGCCCCGAAGACGCCGCACATGTCAGGCCGGCCGCTCGGCGGCTTCGAGCCGCTCGCGCGGATCGCGCTCAGGCTCCTCGCCCAGCGCTCGCTCGAGGCCGTGCTGCCAGGCCTGGGCCAGGTCGGCGATCGTGACCTCGAGGGCGTCGGCGATCCGGGAGCCGCGATCCTCCGCGTCGCCCATCGCACCGCCCCCGTTCAGCTCGACGATCAGCCGGTCGCCACCGACCGTGCCGATCCGGACGGCCGGCAGGCCGTGCTGGCGGGCGACGAGGAGGAGGGCCGGCACGTGGCGGGGGGCTGCCGTGATGACGAGCCGCGACGGGCTCTCCCCGAACAGGTCGGCCGCGGGCGTGCCGTTCACGAGGAGCCGGACCCGGGCGCCACGCTTGCCCCAGATCGCCCCTTCGGCCAGGGCCACGGCCAGGCCACCGGCCGAGACGTCCTGGGCCGAGGCGACGAGGCCGCGTTCGATCGCGTCGCGGATGAAGCGCTGGACGGCGGCCTCGACGTCAAGGTCGAGCCCGGGCGGGCCGTCCTCCGGGGTGAGCCCGGCCAGGCCCGCGTAGGCGCTGCCGGCGAGCCCGGGGGTCGTCTCCCCGACGAGGACGATCGCGTCGTCGTCGGCGACGAACTCCGGGCCGACCAGCCGGTCGAGGTCGTCGAGCAGCCCGACCACTCCGATCTCGGGCGTCGGCGCGATCGCCCCGGACGGCGACTCGTTGTAGAGGGAGACGTTGCCGCCGGTGACCGGGAGGTCGAGGGCGCGGCAGGCATCGGCCAGGCCGCGGACGCCCTCCTTGAGCTGCCAGAAGGCCTCCGGCCGGGTCGGGTCGCCGTAGTTCAGGCAGTTCGTCACGCCCAGCGGCCGGGCGCCGGTGATCGACACGTTACGGCTGGCCTCGACCACGCTGAGCGCCGCCCCGAGCCAGGGATCGATCGCCCCGACCGCCTGGTTCGCATCCGTCGTGGCCACCAGGGCCCGGTTCGAGCCCTTCAGGCGCAGGACGGCAGCGCCGTGGCCGGGCCCGACGACGGTGTTGACCTGGACGGTCGAGTCGTACTGCTCGAAGACGAACCGGCGACTGGCCAGGTTCGGGCCGCCGATCAGGCCGAGCAGGACGGCGCCCGGGTCCATCCCCCGCTCAGGGAGCAGGTCGTTCGCCTCGAGCGGCACGCCCGCGACGGGAGCCGCCCGGCGATGGGCCGGCGGCGTGGCCAGCCGGTCGTGCACGATCGCGTCCGAGGTGAGTGCCGCGGCCGGGATCCGGGCCAGCTCGTGCGCTCCGGGCCGGGGCCGGCCGGCGGCATCGAGGCCGCCGCTGACGATCGTGATGTCGCCGTCGGCGGTCACCCTCCCGATCGTCGCGGCAGGCAGGTTCCAGCGGGCGCACACCGCCTGGACGGCGGCCTCGCGCTCCGGCCGAACGATCGCCAGCATCCGCTCCTGCGACTCGCTGATCATCACCTCGAACGGTTCCATCCCCGGCTCGCGGGTGGGGACCGCGTCGAGGTCGACGATCATCCCGGTGCCGGCCCGGTCGGCGGTCTCGGAGGTCGCGCAGCTGATTCCGCCGGCGCCCAGATCCTGGAGGCCCTCGACCAGGCCGGCTTCGATCAGCTCGAGCGACGCCTCGATCAGGAGCTTCTCCGCGAACGGGTCGCCGACCTGGACGGTCGGCCGCTTCGACGGATCGTCGTCGGCGAACGTGGCGCTGGCCAGGACCGACGCGCCGCCGATCCCGTCGCGGCCGGTCGTCGAGCCGAACAGGATCGCCAGGTTGCCCGGGCCGGGTGCCTGGGCGAGGGTCAGGCGGCCCTCCGGCAGCAGCCCGATCGCCATCACGTTGACCAGCGGATTTCCGGCGTAGGACGGGTCGAAGACGAGCTCGCCTCCGACGGTCGGGACACCCACGCAGTTGCCGTAGCCGCCGACCCCGGCCACGACGCCCCGCAGGAGGTGGCGCGTCCGGGGATCGGCCGGGTCGCCGAAGCGCAGGGCGTCGAGGACGGCGATCGGCCGGGCGCCCATCGTGAAGATGTCGCGCAGGATCCCGCCCACCCCGGTCGCGGCACCCTGGTAGGGCTCGACTGCCGAGGGGTGGTTGTGCGACTCGATCTTGAACGCGACCGCCAGGCCGTCGCCGATCGCGATCACGCCGGCGTTCTCGCCGGGTCCGGCGACCACGTCCGGGCCGCCCGTGGGCAGCGTCCGCAGGAGCGGCCGGGAGCTCTTGTACGAGCAGTGCTCGCTCCACATCACGCTGAAGATCGCCAGCTCGAGCTCGTTCGGCGGGCGTCCCAGCTTCGTCTCGATCGCGGCCAGCTCCTCGTCGGTCAGGCCGAGCCGGAGATGGAGCGGGACGAGCTCGGCGGCCGGGGCCAGGGCGCTCATCAGCGACTCCCGGCCAGGATGGGCCCACCGGCCGATGCCCGCCCGGCGGCCTCGACGAGCGAGCGGATGATCGGGAACCCGTCGTCGTTGCCCAGGAGCGCCTCGGCGGCGCGCTCCGGATGGGGCATCAGGCCGGCGACGTTGCCCGCCCAATTCTGGACCCCGGCGATCGCCCGGAGCGATCCGTTCGGGTTCGAGCGCCCGTCCCCGTCGGCCGCCCGGACGCCGTTCGCATCGACGTACCGGAAGAGGACCTGGCCATCGCGCTCGAGCTGGTCCAGGGTCGTTTCGTCGGCGAAGTAGCAGCCTTCGCCGTGGGCGATCGGCAGGCGCAGCGGGCCGCGCCCGGCCAGGCCTCGGGTGAACGGGCTGTCGAGCCGCTCGGCTGCGACCAGGACGTCCCGGCCGAGAAAGCGCAGGTCACGGTTGCGCAGGAGCGCTCCGGGCACCAGGCCGGCCTCGGCCAGGACCTGGAAGCCGTTGCAGATCCCGAGCACGAGCCCGCCCTCCGCGGCAAATGCCGCGACCGCTCGCATCACCGGGCTGAACCGGGCGATCACGCCGGCCCGGAGGTAGTCGCCGTAGGCGAAGCCGCCGGGCAGGATCACCGCGCCGACGCCGTCCAGGCTCGCCGACTCGTGCCACAGCGGAACTGCCTCGGCGCCGGCCAGGCGGATGGCATGGAGGGCATCCTCGTCGCCGTTCGAGCCCGGGAAGATGACGACGCCGACGCGGGTCATGGGACCGCCTCGCCGGCTGTGCTCGAGGCCGCCCCGAGCAGCTCGACCGAGAACGACTCGATCAACGGGTTGCTCAGCAGCTCGCCGGCCAGCTTATCGAGGGTCGAGCGGGCGTGGGCCTCATCGGCAGCCTCGATGGTCAGCTCGACCCGCCGCCCGACCCGGACCGCGGAGACGCCGCTCACTCCGAGGTGGGGCAGGCTCTGCTCGACCGCCCGACCCTGGGGATCGAGGATCCCGGCCTTCGGAGTGACGTTGACGGCGAACCGGAACGACGCGCTCATCGGGCGATCACATCCTCTGCCAGGTAGCGGGCGAAGCTCGCCCCGGTGATCCGTTCGAAGGCCTCGACGTAGCGCCGGCGGGTGCCCTCGACGATCTCGTCGGGCAGCTCCGGGCCCGGGGCGGTCTTGTTCCATGGTTGCGTCTCGAGCCAGTCCCGGACGAACTGCTTGTCGTAGCTGGCCTGGGCCCGGCCGGGCTCGTACTCCTCGGCCTTCCAGAAGCGCGACGAATCGGGCGTCATCACCTCGTCGATCAGGAGCAGCTCCCCGGCCCGCGACAGGCCGAACTCGAACTTGGTATCGGCCAGCAGGATGCCGGCCCGGGCGACGATTGCCGAGCCGTAGCCGTACAGGGCGAGGGCAATCGAGCGGACCCGCTCGGCCAGGGCGCCGGCCATCTCCAGGTCGTCGGCGATCGGGACGAGCCGGTCGATCATCTCGTCGAACGAGATGTTCTCGTCATGGGTGCCCAGCTCGGCCTTGGTCGAGGGCGTGAACAGCGGGGTCGGCAGGCGCTCGCTCTGGCGCAGCCCGGCCGGCAGCGCCAGGCCCGACAGCGCACCCGTTCGCTGGTAGTCCTTCCAGCCCGAGCCGGCCAGGTAGCCACGCACGATCACCTCGATCGGCAGGACCCGGGCACGCCGGCAGATCATGATCCGGCCGGTCAGATCGGTGGCGCCGGCGGGCACCGCGTCCCTGGTCAGCAGGCCCGTGGCGGGATCAAGGACCTCGGTCACGATCGAGCCCGGCGGCAGGTCGTCGGGCGACGTCGAGCGGAGGTGATTCGGGACGATTCCGGAGGTCTCCCCGAACCAGAACCGGGACAGCCCGGTGAGCACCCGGCCCTTGTCCGGGATCGGCGTCGGCAGGACCACGTCGAAGGCGGACAGGCGATCGGAGGCGACCAGCAGCAGGGTGTCGGCGTCGATCTCGTACAGGTCGCGGACCTTGCCCGAGCGGACGAACGACTCAGCGAGCGGCATCGACGACCTCCGCTTCGGGCTCCGCCGGCAGGCTTCCGTTCGAGCTGGTCGAGCGAGCGGCAAGGGCTGCCTCGATCCGGTCGAGGCGGCCAATTCCGACCGCGGCGTGGCGCAGGAACGTCGCGTCGTCGAAGCAGGCATCGAGCCGGGCCAGGCTGAGCCGCGCGGCTACCGTCGGCTCGGTCGCCAGCAGCTCGCGCAGCGGACGGCGCTCGTCGGCCGCTCGCAGGGCGGCGGACTGGACGATCGCGTAGGCGTCCTCGCGGCTCAACCCGCCGTCCTCGACCAGGGCGACGAGGACCCGGCTGCTGGCATGGAGGCCGAGGCCACGCTCGATGTTCTCGCGCATCCGCTCGGGCCGGACGATCAACCCGCCGACGAGCCCGGTCATCTTCACCAGCATGTAGTCGAGCAGGATCGTGGCGTCCGGCAGGAGCACCCGCTCGGCGCTCGAATGGCTGATGTCCCGCTCGTGCCACAGCGGCTGGTTCTCGAGGGCCGCCCCGGCATAGCCGCGCAGGAGGCGGGCCAGCCCCGCGATCCGCTCGGACAGGATCGGGTTCCGCTTGTGGGGCATCGCCGAGCTGCCCTTCTGGCCGGACCGGAACGGCTCCTGGAGCTCCCCGATCTCGGTGTGCTGAAGGTTGCGGACCTCGGTCGCGAAGCGTTCCAGCGAGCCGCCGGTGATCGCGATCGCGCTGAGCACAGCGGCATGCCGGTCGCGCTGGACGATCTGGGTGCTGACCGGGTCGACGTGGAGTCCGAGGGCGGCCAGGACTTCGGCCTCGAGTTCCGGGTCGAGGTGGCTGTAGGTTCCGACCGGGCCCGAGATCTTGCCGGTCCCGATCTCGTCGACCGCCGCGGCCAGGCGCTCCCGGTCGCGGGCCAGCTCGAACGCCCAGCCGGCGATCTTCAGGCCGAGGGTCGTCGGTTCGGCGTGGACCGAGTGAGTCCGGCCCATCATCACCGTGCCGGCCTCGGATCGCGCCCGGGCGACGAGAGCGACCAGGAGCCGGTCGACGTCGAGGAGCAGGCGCTCGCCGGCCGCCCGGAGCTGGAGCGCGAGCGCCGTATCGACGACGTCGCTGCTGGTCAGGCCGAGGTGAAGGTAGCGCCCGTCCGGCCCGACCGTCTCGGCGACCTGGCTGACGAAGGCGATCACGTCATGGTCGGTCTGCTGCTCGATCTCGGCGATCCGGGCGAGGTCGACCCTCGCCCGCCCTACGATCGTGGCCAGGGCGCCCGCCGGGATCAGGCCGCGGGCGGCCTGGGCACGGGCGACGGCCAGCTCGACCCGGAGCATCTCCTCGAAGCGCGCCGCATCCGACCAGATCGCACCCATCTCGGCCAGGGTGTAGCGCCGGATCATGTCGGTACCCCGACGGAGACCGACCCGCGCTGTGCGACCGCCGCCGGCCGCGGCGGCGCGTCGGCACCGATGTCGTGACGGCGTTGACGGCCCTCGAACTCGATCGACTCGGCCAGCGCCTCGGCGGCAGCCCGGGCGGAGGACAGGTCCGGGCCCTGGCCCACGACGGTCAGCACCCGGCCTCCGTCCGTCCGGAAGCCGCCGTCCGGAGCGAGGGCGGTGCCGGAATGGAACACGAGGCCGCCGTCGATCCCGGACCGGCCGGCCGGCGTCAGGCCGTGGATCTCGTCGCCCCGGCGGGGGGCGCCGGGATAGCCGGCACTGGCCAGCACGATGCCGACGGTCGCACCGGGCAGGACCGGCAGGAGGCTCGATCCCTGCCGCGCCAACCCGCGGTCGGCCGCAGCAGCGGCCAGCTCGCGCCCGGCGGCGGCCCGCAGGAGCGGCCCGAGAGGCAGGGCAAGGCGGGGCAGGATCACCTGGGCCTCGGGGTCTCCGAAGCGGGCGTTGCATTCGAGCAGGACCGGCCCGTCGTCGGTCAGGATCAGGCCGGCGTAGAGCGCCCCGCGGAATGGGCTGCCCCGACGGGCGAGCTCGGCCAGGATCGGCCGGTGGACCGTGGCCACGATCGCCTCGACCAGCTCGTCGGGCAGGTCGGGCAACGGGCTGTACGCACCCATCCCGCCGGTGTTCGGCCCGGTGTCGCCGTCGGCCAGCCGCTTGTGGTCGCGAGCCGCCGGCAGGGCCAGGGCTTCGCGACCGTCGCACAGCGCGATCACGCTCGCCTCGAGGCCCGACAGGCGCTCCTCGAGGACGACCCTCGGCCCGGGAAGGGACACGAGCTCGAGCGCGGGCCCGACGGCGGGGACCAGCCCGGCGCTCGGCGGCGGGCCGGCGAAGATCGCGGCGAGGGCCGCCTCGGCATCGGCCAGCGAGGCGCACACCGTCACACCCTTGCCGGCCGCCAGGCCGTCGGCCTTGACGACGAGACCGTCCCCGGCTGCGGCCAGCTCGACGGCGAAGGTCCGGGCGGGCTCGAGATCGGCGAACGGGCGGGCCCGGGCCATCCGGACACCTGCCGCCGCGGCGACCTCGTGGCAGAACGCCTTGCTCGTCTCGATCCGGGCGGCCGCTCGCGAAGGGCCGAAGACGAGGATACCGGCGGCCGCGCAGGCGTCGGCGACGCCGGCCGCAAGGGGCGCCTCGGGCCCGACCACGACCAGCTCCGCAGCTGTCGCCTGGGCCGCCGCAACGACGCCGGCCGGGTCGAGCGGATCGACGTCGGGCAGGCACGTGACCCGCGGCACGGTGCCGATCGCGGCGCTCCCCGGAGCCACGAACACCTCGTTGACGCCCGGCTCGGCGGCCAGCTTCCAGGCGAGGGCGTGCTCACGACCGCCGCCGCCGACGATGAGGATCCGGGTCGGCATCAGGCCGGCACTCACGCCTGAGCCGCGCCGGGGTTCGGGCCCGGGTTCGAGCCGGGACTCGCGCCCGGGCCGAGGTTGGGCGCAGGCGCCAGGGCGGCTCGGCGGCGCATCGGCCGAAACGCCCGCTCGATCGTCTGGCTGCGCTCCGGGCCGACCGAGACGAGCACGATCGGCACGCCGGCCGCCGTCTCGAGGGCGCTCACGTAGCGGCGGGCGTTCTCGGGCAGCTCGGCCAGCGTCCGCGCCTGGTGGATCGGCTCGGTCCAACCCGGGAAGCGCTCGTAGATCGGGGTCGCCCTGGCGAGCTGCTCGGCGCTCGACGGCCAGGCGTCGACCCGCCGGCCGTCGATCTCGTAGGCGACGCACAGGCAGATCTCGTCGATCCCCGACAGGATGTCGAGCTTGTTGAGCATGATCGAGCTGACGCTGTTGATGGCGACCGCAAAGCGGAGGGGCACGGCATCGAACCAGCCGACCCGGCGCGGCCGGCCGGTCGTCGTGCCGACCTCGTGGCCGCGGGCGGCAATTCCGGCACCGATCCCGTCAGTCAGCTCGGTCGGGTACGGTCCCGAGCCCACCCGGGTCGAGTAGGCCTTCATCACGCCGATCACCTCGTCGACCTGGAGCGGGCCGATCCCGCCCCCGGTGCAGGCGCCGCCGGCGATCGGATTCGAGGAGGTGACGTACGGATAGCTGCCGTGGTCGAGGTCGAGGAGCGTACCCTGGGCGCCTTCGAGGAGGACGTGGTCGCCCCGGGCCAGCGCCTCCTGCACGAGCCAGACCGTGTCGGCCAGGTGCGGCCGGAGTCGCTCCCCCCAGGCCATCGCCTGGGCGACCATCGGCTCGAGCTCGAACTGGACGTTACCGGGCAGCCGGGCGAGCAGGGCGTTCTTGTCGGGCAGGACCCGGGCGAGGCGGGCCCGGAACGAGCGCTCGTCGACGAGGTCCTCGACCCGCAGGCCGACTCGGAGGGCCCGGTCGGCGTAGGCAGGGCCGATCCCCCGGTGGGTCGTCCCGACCGCCTCGCCGCCAAGGCGGGCCTCCATCGCCGCGTCCTGGGCGATGTGGTAAGGCAGGATCAGGTGGGCGTTCCGGCTGACCCTGACCTTGCTCGTGTCGATGCCGCGCTCGGCCAGCATGTCCAGCTCGCCGATCAGGGTCGCCGGGTTGACCACGACACCCGGCCCGATCACGCAGCTGATGTGGGGGTAGAGGACACCCGACGGGACGAGGTGGAGCTTGAAGACCTCGTCGCCCAGGACGACCGTGTGGCCGGCGTTGTCGCCGCCCTGGTAGCGCACCGCGAGGGCAACCTGCTCGGCCAGGAAGTCGGTCGTCTTGCCCTTGCCCTCGTCGCCCCACTGGAGGCCCACGATCACGGTGGCCGGCATCAGCGGCTGGCCCGGACGGCGGGCGGTGCCTGGCTCGGGCCGGCGGCGGCCCCGCCCGGCGGTCCGCCGGGAGCATGAAAAAGCCCCGCGGCCGAGCGACCCGGGACCTGGATAGACTGAGCCCTTCGTCGAGTCACCGATCGTTCGGCGACCCCCTGGTCGAAGGTGCGCGCTCGGCTCACGGGACGAACACTGCGCCTTCCTCGAGCAATGGGCGATCTCCGTTGCGGGGCCTAGCACCCGATGGGTTCGAGGACCCGCCGAGTATACCCCGACGGAGAGTCGCCGTTCCGCCTCGGCAGGCGATCGTTGAGATGTGGCGCTGGGGCTCGGGCGAGTCCTGGGTTGGTCGAGGCTGGGACCTCGGGCGGGTTCTCTTCGTCGACGCACGGCGCCGAGGCGTGCCACTGCCGGAGCCGAGGTTCGTCGGGATGTCGCCGGCAGACGCACTACGGCCGACCTGGCTGCCTCGGCAGTCGCGGAGCCTGCGATCCGGCGACCGTTCGTGCGGGACCGGCAGGCACGACCGGCCGTCACGGGGCGCGACCCCGGCCCAACCTCGCCGTACGGTACCTGCTGGCGGCATTTCGACGAACCTCGAGAGGCCGGGCCGCTTGGGTGGCCGCGCCGCGAGCCGGGCCGGGCCACCGCCGGAGCGCGTCAGACCCGGCCGGGTACGGACCGGGACCAGGCCGGGTACGGGCCGGGACCAGGCCGGGTGCGGTCCGGGCGGCCGCGGTACCGGTCGCGTCTAGCCGTGGTTCGGGCCGAGCCCGCCCGCTCGGGCTCCGACCGTTCGCTCGCCATCGACCGCAGTTGATCGCCCGATAAGCGCTGCCGAAGCCGGCGATGACCACTTCCTCGTACCGTCTCATCCAATCCCGATCGATCCCGCCGCCTCGAACGGGAGCGCCGCCGCACATCGGGGCCATGGCTGGAGCGATCCAGCCGGCCCAGAAGGAGACGTGGACGTGAACAAGGTCTTCCTGACCGGGCGCCTCACGCGGGACCCGGAGCTGCGCAGCCTGGCCAGCGGCAAGTCGGTCACCCAGTTCAGCCTGGCCACGAACGAGTACGCCGGCGGCAAGGAGCGCTCCGAGTTCCACAGCGTCGTCACCTGGGACCGCCTGGCCGAGATCTGTGGCCAGTTCCTGGGCAAGGGCCAACAGGTCGCGATCGAGGGCCGAATCCAGACCCGCACCTGGGACGACGATCGGGGTACCCGGCACTGGAAGACCGAGATCGTCGCCTCGAACGTCGAGATGCTGTCCGGCCGCAAGAAGAAGGACTACGAGGCTCAGGCCGCTGCCGAAGCGCTGGAAGCCACGGCCAGCTCGATCGCCGACAGTGACGAAGAACCGGCCTTCGGTCGAACGAGCGAGGGCTCGCCGGCCGATCCACTGCCCGTCGAAGCCGCCGCCTGACGGCGTTTCTCCCCTCTTCCCCGCGGGACGGGCGTCACCCCCCTCGGCGCCCGTCCCGCGCCCCGTCCCCGTGCGGTCGGCCTGGTCAGCCGGCCCCTGCCGGCTCCAACGGGCAGCGCACCCAGCCCCGACGGGAGCGCACCCAGCACAACGGGCAGCCAAGCCTGCTCGAACGGGCAGCCAAGCCTGCCCGAACGACGGCCCGCGCCCCGCTGCCCGCTGGCGCTCGGAAGGTGAGGATCCGGCGATGGCGAGTTGGAACCTCTGGGATGGCCGTGCTTCGAGGACCCGGCCGGCGCGGCCGTGAACGATGGCGGCCGGCGCTCTGCGTCGAGGGGCGCTCAGGCCGGCCGGGCGATCAGCCGGGCCCGGCTCCGTACAGCCGGCGGCGCGGGACGCCAGTCGAGGCGGCGACCCGCCGTGCCGCATCACCGCGGGCTGTCCCGCCGGCGACCAGCCGCTCGACCTCGGCCCGGGCGGCCGCCTCGGCATCGACTGGGGCGGCTCCCGACGGTCCGCTTCCCCGCCCCGCCCCGACGACCAGGGCGAACTCGCCACGGGCCGGGACCTCGCCAGAGCGGGCGGCCTCGGCCAGCGCGTCGAGCGAGCCGCGGGTGATCGTCTCGTGGAGCTTGGTCAGCTCGCGGCAGACCGCCCCGGACCGATCGCCGCCACAGGCGGCGGCCAGGTCGGCCAGGGTGGCGGCCACCCGGCCGGGCGCCTCGTAGACGACCGTCGCGCGCTCGTCGGCCGCGATTCTCGCCAGCCGCTCGCGGCGCTCGCGGCCGGAGCGCGGCAGGAAGCCCTCGAACGACCAGCGCGGTCCGGCGATCCCGCTGGCGACGACCGCGGCGAGGACGGCCGAGGCGCCCGGGATCGGTACGACGGCCCCGCCCTCGGCGGCCCAAGCGCGCACGAGCTCATCACCGGGATCGCTCACGCCGGGCGTGCCGGCATCGGTGATCAGGGCCAGATCGAGGCCCCGGCGCAGGTGGTCGAGCAGCTCGGGCAGGCGGCCGGCCGCGTTCCGTGCGTTGAAGCTGACCAGGTGGGTCGTGACTGCGTGGGGCGCCAGCAGCCGGCGCGAATGGCGGGTGTCCTCGGCCGCGACGAGGGGCACAGCCCGGAGGACCTCGAGCGCCCGCAACGTCACGTCGGCCAGATTGCCGATCGGAGTCGCAACGATGAACAGCCGGCCGCCTCCGCTGGCCACGCCGATCCCGACCTAGGTCCGGGCCGAGCCCGGCCGCCGGCGCGGATAGAGGTAGTCGACGCCGGCCGTCCGCGGACCGAGCTTGGCGATCGGGGCGACCTGGCGCTTGAACTCCGAACCGGCGATCGACCGGATCGCCCACTCGATCCGTTCGCGAGCGAAGCCCTTCGCCTCGAGCTCCTCGGGCGAGCGTCTCCGGTCGACGAGCCAGAACAGGAGTCGGTCGAGCTCGGGGTAGGTGAAGCCGGCCTCGGCCTCGTCGGTCTGGCCGGGCCAGAGGTCGGCCGAGGGTGCCTTGCGGATGATCGCCTCGGGGACGCCGACGGCCGCGGCGAGCTGGCGGACCTGGCTCTTGTACAGGTCGCCGATCGGGTTCAGGGCGCTGGCCGAGTCGCCGAAGATCGTCGTGTAGCCGATCAGTGACTCGGTCTTGTTACCCGTCCCGATCACCAACCCAGCCCAGGTCACCGAGCGGTCGTACAGGACGCTCATCCGCGTCCGGGCCATGAAGTTCCCGCGCCGGACGGCGCTTGCCTCGAGGCCGGCGACGCCGGCTGCGCCCGCGGCACCATCCCGTCCGAAGTAGGCATCGACCATCGGGCTGATGTCGACCAGCTCGCCGCCACAGCCGAGTCGCTCGACGACGACCTCGGCGTCGGAACGCGACGTCGTGGCGGAGGTCCGGTACGGCATCATCAGGCAGAGCAGCCGCTCGGGGCCGATCGCCTCTGCCACGAGATAGGCGACGAGGGCTGAATCGATCCCGCCGGACAGGCCGACGATCGCTCGCTCGAAGCCGGCCTGGCGGAGCTGGCCGCGGATGAACTCGGCGATCACCCTGCGGGCGACGGCGGTGTCGATCGCCAGCTCGGCCGGCAGCTCGAACAGGCCGTCCCCGCTCGGCACGGCCCGGCCGGCCGGGCTCATCGGGCCGCCACGTCGAGGCCGGCCTCGGTCCCCGGTTCGGCGATCGAGTCCTCGGCATCGCCGGCCCGCTCGGCGATGATCCGGTCGAGCTCGCGCGCGGCCAGCTCGAGCCGCTCGTCGCGCAGCAGGGGCAGGGCGATCCGCTCGCGCCGGACGTCGGCCAGGTCGACGTCGGCGAAGTACAGGCCATCGTCGAAGAGCGGCGCGCTGAAGATCGCCTCGCCGTTCGGCCCGATCACCTCCGAGCCTCCCCAGAACGAGATCGACTCGTCGATCCCGACCCGGTTGACGAAGACGACAAAGCTCGTCGTCAGCTGGGCGTAGGTCCGCAGCAGCGTTCGCCACGAGATCGCGGTTCCCAATCCGGCCTCGTTCAGGGCAGCCAGGTCACGACCCGGCGAGGACGACACGTTGACCAGCAGCTGGGCGCCGTCGAGGGCGAGCAGCTGGGGCACGCTGAGGTGCCAGAAGTCCTCGCACACGCTCAGGCCGAGGCCAACTCCCAGCCGGGACGAGGTCGCCCGCAGGAAGTCGCCGGCAGCAAAGAAGCGGCGTTCGTCGAACAGGCCGTAGGTCGGCAGGAAGAGCTTGCGCTGGACGTGCCGGATCCGCCCGTCCTCGAGCAGGGCGACGGCGATGAACAGGCGGTGATCGGCCGATTCCTCGACGAACGAGACGATCGCGGAGATCGCCTTCGGGCCGCCGGTGGCGGCCGCCAGCTCGACCAGGCGTGGATCGTCGAGCCGCATCGCCACCTCGGCGGCCAGGTCCTGGAGCAGGTATCCGGTGAGCCCCAGCTCGGGGAAGACGACCAGGCCGGCGCTGCCAGCCCGGGCCTGCTCGATCAGGTCATGGTGGCAGGCGAGGTTCTCACCGAGCAGCCCGAGCCGCGGGGCGATCTGGGCGAGCGCGATCCGGAGGGGTTGCACGGCCCGAGTCTAGCCGGTCACTCGCTCCCGATGGCGAGGAGCGGATCGCCGGCGTTCATCGCCAGCGAGGTGACGAGGAACAGGACGACCCCGGCGATTGGCGCCTCGACCGGCAGCAGGACGGCCTGGAACGGGTCGCGGACCTCGCCGAGCAGCTGACCCTTCGTCACCTGCGCGCCGACGCCCACGAACGGGTGCCAGTAGCCGGTCACATCGGAGCGCAACCAGGCCTCGTTCGTGAGCAGCCGCGAGGCCCGGCCGGCCGGGCCGATCGCCGCAGCCCCGGGAGGCAGCACACCGGCCGCCAGGAGCGCCCGGCGCAGCCCGGCGGCATGGACCGCCACGTCGGCCTCCGGCCACTGGCCGGTCCCGCCGACCTCGGCCAGGACGGCGGCGATCCGCGGGTCGCCGCGCTCGTGGTCGTCGAGCCGGGCAGCGGCCCGACGACGAGATAGTCGAGGCCGTACGCCTCGGCGACCTGCCGGGCGAAGCCGTCGACCTCAGGGTCGCCGGTCAGCTCGATCCCGCTGAACGGGACGAGGGCCTCGTTCATGTCGCCGCAGTGCATGTCGATGAACAGGTCGGACGGGGCGATGATGTTGACGTCGAGCCAGGCCGCCAGCCGCTCGCTCGCGCTGCCGGCCGGGTCGCCGGGAAGACCCGGTTGAGGTTCCGGCCGTCGAGCGGATCGAGGTAGATCGAGCGGGCGGCGAAGGCGGCCGGGTTGGCGGTCAGGACGGCGACGATCGCTCCGCTCACCTGGGCCGGGTCGATCTCCATCACGACCCGCCGGAGGGCGGCGATCGAGACGTACTCGGCACCGTGGATGCCCGCGCTCACCCCGACCCGCCGGCCGGCTCGCCGGCCGTTGATCGCGACGATCAGCAGCGACCACGACCGCGCCGCCAAGGTCCAGCTCGACCAGCCCGGTGACCCGCTCACCCGGACCGGCCGTCAGGCCCGCCGCGACCAACCTGATCGGGCCGTCTCCATCGGGGTCATGGCCGGGCACGTCAGGCCTGTGGGCCGGTGCGGGCGTGATCTGCCCGGCTGGCACGGTCGGCCCGGCCGCGCCGAGCCCGACCGCATCGGGCCCGGGGCCGCCGACCGCCACCGGGATGCGGCACGCCGATCGCCTGGCGCTGCTCGAGCGGAGCCGTCGACCTCCTCGGCGAAGTGGCAGGCGACCTCGTGGCCGGTGGCGAGGGTCCGGAGCGCCGGGTCCTCGGTCGTGCAGCGTTCGGGATTGCCGAGCCGCTCGCGCAGCCAGCAGCGGGTGTGGAAGCGGCAGCCCGACGGCGGGTTGACCGGGCTCGGCACGTCACCCGTGAGGATGATCCGGCGCCGCCGGGACTCGATCACCGGGTCCGGGATCGGCACCGCCGACAGGAGCGCGACCGAGTACGGGTGGAGCGGATGGGCGTACAGGTCGGTCGAGCTGGCCAGCTCGACGATCCGGCCGAGGTACATCACGGCGATCCGGTCGCTGACGTGGCGGACGACCGACAGGTCGTGGGCGATGAACAGGTACGTCAGCGAGAACTCGTCCTGGAGCCGCTCGAGGAGGTTGATGATCTGGGCCTGGATCGACACGTCGAGGGCGCTGATCGGCTCGTCGGCGACGATCAGCTCCGGGTTCACCGCGAGCGCCCGGGCGACGCCGATCCGCTGCCGTTGGCCGCCGCTGAACTCGTGTGGATAGCGGTTCAGGAAGTTCGGGTTCAGGCCGACGACGTTGAGCAGCTCGGCCACCCGCTCCCGGCGTTCCGACGGCGTGCCGATCCCGTGGACGGTGAGCGGCTCGCCGACGATCCCGCCGACGGTCATCCTCGGATTCAGGCTGGCGTACGGGTCCTGGAAGATCATCTGCATCCGCCGGCGGGTCTTCCGGAGCGCCTCGCCGCTCAGCCGGGTGATGTCGACGCCGTCGAAGACGATCTTGCCCGCGGTCGGCTTGTACAGGCGCAGGATCGTCCGGCCGGTCGTCGACTTGCCGCAGCCCGACTCGCCGACGAGGCCCAGGGTCTGGCCGCGGGGCAGCTCGAACGAGACGTCGTCGACGGCGTGCACGTCGCCGATGTGGCGCTCGAAGAGGAGCCCCTCGGTGACCGGGAAGTACATCCGCAGGTCGCTGACCGACAGGATCGTGCGATCCGCGGCCGGGGCGGTCAGGCCCGGCGAATGCGCGGTCTGCGGCTCGGCCGGCGCGAAGCTCATGGCGTCTCGGTCAGGTCGGCCAGGGCGGAGGCCGCGGCGGCGGCCCGCTCCTCGGTCGCAGCCGTGATCGCTGAGACATTGCCGGAGGCGGGAACACCGGAGGCAGCCTCGGCGTCGGTCGCCGGGTTCCAGCAGGCGACCCGGTGGGTCGCGTCGGGACCGGCGGCGACCGTCCGCTGGCCGGCCGTGACCGGGGCCAGCTCGGGGTCCTCGGCCAGGCACTGCTCGGTCGCCCAGGCACAGCGCGGCGCGAACGGGCAGCCTGCCCGCTCCCGGGTCATGTCGGGGGGCAGGCCGTCGATCGGGATGAGCGCCCGGTTGTCGCCCAGGTCCAGGCGTGGGATCGAGCGGAGGAGGCCGACCGTGTACGGGTGGCGGGGATGGGCGAACAGCTCGGTGGTGGTGGCCGTCTCGACGATCCGGCCGGCGTACATCACCTGGATCCGCTGGGTCATCCCGGCGACCACCCCGAGGTCGTGGGTGATCAGCATCACCGCCGCCCCGGTCTCGCTCGCGACGCGCTGGATCAGCTCGAGGATCTGGGCCTGGATCGTCACGTCGAGGGCGGTCGTCGGCTCGTCGGCGATGATCAGCTTGGGGTGGAGGGCGAGGGCGATCGCGATCATCACCCGCTGGCGCATCCCACCGCTGAGCTGATGGGGATAGCCCCGCAGGCGCTCCCTGGCGTTGGGGATCCCGACAAGCTCGAGCAGCTCGACCGCCCGCTCATGGGCGGCCGCCCTGGTCACCTTGCTGTCGTGGGCCCGGATCACCTCGACGAGCTGCTCCTCGATCGTGATCACGGGGTTGAGCGAGGTCATCGGATCCTGGAAGACCATCGCCAGGTCCCGCCCGCGCAGGTCGCGCATCTCGTCAGGCTTGAGGGTCACCAGGTCCGTGCCGTCGAAGACCACCCGGCCGCCGGCAATGCGACCGGCCGGCTTGGGCAGGAGGCCCATGATCGCCAGCGAGGTGACGCTCTTGCCGCAGCCGGATTCGCCGACGACCCCGAGCGTCTCGTGGGGGGCGAGCTCGAACGAGACGCTGTTGACGGCATGGACCCGGCCCGAGGACGAGGTGAACTCGACCCGCAGGTCCTCGACCGAGAGAAGCCGGTCGGCGGCCGCGTCCTCGACGCTGATCATCGCTTCAACCGTGGGTCGAGCGCCTCGCGCAGCCCGTCGCCGAGGAGGTTGAAGCCGAGCACCGACAGGACGATCGCGACCCCCGGGAAGAGGGCGGTGAAGCCGGCCCCGCTCGTCAGATAGCGGTACGTGTCGGTCAGCATCGTGCCCCACTCCGGCGTCGAGGGGTCCTGCGGGCCGAAGCCAAGGAAGCCCAGGCCGGCCGCGTCCACGATCGCCGTGGCCAGGGCCAGGGTGGCCGCCACGATCACCGGGGTCAGGGCATTGGGCATGATGTGGTTGATCAGGATCCGGGATTCCCTCGCCCCGATCGAGCGGGCAGCCGTGGTGAAGTCGGACTCCTTCAGGCCGAGGATGCTCGAGCGCAGGATTCGGGCAAAGATCGGCACGTTCTCGATCGCGATCGCGAAGGCGATCGTGTTCAGGCCCGGCCCCAGGAAGACGACGATCGTGATCGTCAGCAGGAGCCCCGGCAGCGACAGCATCACGTCGACCGCGCGCATGATCCAGAAGTCGATCCAGCCCCCGAAGAAGCCGGAGATCGCGCCCGTGAGCAGGCCGATCATCAGCCCGAGGGTGACCGACAGGACCGACACCCACAGCGACGACCGGGCACCCCAGAAGATCCGGGACAGGATGTCCCGACCCTGCAGGTCGGTCCCCAGCACGTGCTGGATCGAGGGCGGCTCGAACTTGTGGATGATGTTGCCAGCCGTTGGGTCGTAGGGCGAGATGATCGGGGCGAAGATCGCCACGGACAGGAACAGGCCGATCAGGAACAGGCCGACCAGGGCCGACGGCGTGTGGAGGAGGCGCCGGCCGGCGTCACGCCACAGGCTGGAACCCTTGATCGGCTCCTCGAGGACCTGGCGCAGGGCGACCGGATTGGTGGCCATCAGGAGTACCGGATCCGCGGGTTCAGGTAGGCATAGCTGATGTCGACGCCGAGGTTCACCAGGACGAACAGGGTGGCCAAGATCAGGGTCCCGCTCTGGATCACCACGAAATCCTTGTCGACCGCCGCTTCGAACAGCCAGCTGCCGACGCCGCCCCACGAGAAGATCGTCTCGGTCAGGACCGCGCCCCCCAGGAGCAGGCCGGTCTGCAGGCCGATGACGGTCGCGATGGGGAGCATCGCGTTGCGCAGCACGTGGCGGCGATCGATCCGGCGGTTGGTCAGGCCCTTGGCCCGGGCCGTCCGCACATAGTCCTCGTTCAGGACCTCGAGCACGGCCGAGCGGGTGATCCGGGCGACGACCGCCAGCGGGATCGTGCCCAGGGCGATCGCCGGCAGGATCAGATGGCTGACCACGTCGATGAACTCCGGGATGTTGTGGTTGATCACCAGCGATTCCCACAACAGGAAGTTCGTGCCGGCGTGGCTGAAGTCGTAGATCCGCAGGTTGACCCGCCCGAGGGTCGGCAGCCAGTGCAGCCAGACGCCGAAGACGTAGGCGAGGAGCAGGCCGAGGAAGAAGATCGGGATCGAGATTCCGATCAGCGAGGCGACCGTCGCAAAGTTGTCGAAGATCGAGCCCTGGCGCTTGGCCGCGGCCACGCCGAGGGGCACGCCCACCCCGATCGCGACGAGCATCGCCGCCAGCGACAGCTCGACGGTCGCCGGGAAGCGGGCCAGGAAGCTGGTCAGGACCGGGACCCGGTTCGTCGCCGAGGTTCCCAGGTTGCCGTGGATCAGCCCGTTCATGTAGTCGAAGTACTGCACATAGAGGGGCCTGTCGAGGCCGAGGCCATGGCGGCACGCGGCCAGCCGGTCCGGCGTCGTGTGCTCGCCCAGGATCGAGCTGCACGGATCACCGGGCAGGGCGTGAACGAGCACGATGATGAACAGCGAGAGCCCGATCAGGATCGGGATCAGGAGCAGGAGCCGCCGGACGATGTACTTGAGCACAGTCTCACGGTTCGGGGAAACGCCGGTCCCCGGGAGAGGCGGACTCTCCCGGGGACCGGATCAATGCCTGTCGAGCTGGAGCTAGTTGGAGTCCTTCCAGACGAGGTTGAAGTACTCGGACTGGGTCGGGCTCGGGATGTAGCCGTGGACCTTGATCGTGGAGGCAAGAGACGAGCCGGCCCACACCAGGGGAACGTCGGGGACGTCCGCGTTGATGAGCTTCATCGCGTCCTTCCAGTCCTGCGTTCTCGTGGCGAGGTCCGGTTCACTGATTGCCTTGGCCATCGCCGTGGCAATCGCCGGATCGTCCTCGCCGAACTCGCAGTTGTGGGGGGCGGTCTGCTTGACCCCGTTGCAGTCGGCCGTCGAGGTCGCGTAGAAGATGCCCGGGCCGTCGGCCGGGTCGGCGTAGTCGTAGATCCAGCCGATGAAGAACAGCCCGTAGACGCCGTTCGCCTCGTCGGTCAGGTAGCCACCATGCCACGGCTTGTGGTTCGGGGTGACCGTGAAGCCGGCCGCTTCGAGCATCGGCTTGATCGCCTCGTACTCACCCTTGGGATCGAGCATGTACGGACGGGAGACGCTGTCCGGGTACCAGAACGTGACCGCGCACGGTGGCGGGCAGCTCGACGACTGGAGCAGGCTCTTCGCCTTGTTCAGGTCGAAGCCCGAGATCGTCGCGTTCGGCTCGTAGGCGGGCATGTTGTTGATCAGGTCGGAGTCGGCCACGCTGCCGGCGCCGTTCGGGAAGAAGGCATTGACCAGCGCCGCCTTGTCGATGGCGTAGGCGGCCGCCTCGCGGACCTTGATGTCGTTCCAGGGCTTCTGGAGTTGGTTGAACGCCAGCTTGCCGATGTCGAGCGGCGGCCGGGTGATCAGCTGGAGCGACGAATCGCTCTTGATCTGGGCCAGCTGGGTCGCATCGACGAAGTCGATCGTGTCGACCGTGCCCGACTGGAGCGCGGTCAGGCGGTTGGCCGAGTCGGCGATCGGCTGGAAGATGATCTTGTCGAGGTGGGCGGCGTTGGCCGTGTCCCAGTAGTTCGGGTTCTTGACGATCGTGTAGTGATCGCCCGGAACGAACTCGCTGAACATGAACGGCCCGGTCCCGACCGGATCCTTCTGCCAGTAGTCGTTGGTCGGATCCTTCGATCCGAGGTCGGCGTGGTGCGCCTGGAGGGCCGTCGGGCTCTGCATCGCGAACGGGATGAGGGTCATCGCCGTCAGGAAGTCGGCCTTGGGCTTGGTCAGGGTCATCGAGAAGGTCGAGTCGTCAACCTTGGTGACCGTCTTGATCAGCGAGTTGTCGCCGTACCCGCCGAAGACCGTGATGTCGTAGTAGTCGTCGCCCTGGAGGGGCGCCGGCAGGTTCTTCCAGCGGTTGACGTTGTACACCGCGGCGTCGGCGTTGAACGGGGTGCCGTCCGAGAAGTTCACGCCGGTCTGGAGGTGGAACGTGTAGGTCAGCCCATCGGAGCTGACGTCCCACGACTTGGCCAGGTCCGGCTCAAGATCCGACGAGGAACCCGGCTTGAGCTTGATCAGGGTCTCGTAGATCTGCTGGGCGATCCGGAACGACTCACCGTCCTGGATGAGGATCGCGTCAAGCGTCGACGGATCCGATGCCGACCCGAAGATCCAGGTCCCGCCGTTGACCGGCGTCGGGCCGGATGGGGTGACCGAGGCCGGTGCGGTCGACGCCGCCGGCGCTGATCCCGTGGGCGAACTCGCCGGCGACGTTGGCGCCGCGGTCGCTGCCCCGCTGCATGCGGCGAAGGCGATCGCCGCCACCGCAATCAGGGCGCCTGTACGTAAGCGCAACATGGACTGCTCTCTCCTCCTCTATCGACGCCAGGTCCGGTCGGCCGGCGGTCCTGTCACGATCCTCCGGACGATGGCCTAATCGATCGCCGAATAATACTCAGACCCCGGCCAGGCTGTCCGGGCCGGGCTGTGGGGCGGCGGGTGGGGGGCTGACCGGCGGAAGCTGGGTCGGCCGGGCGAGGTTGCCGAACTCCGACTCGATTCCAGGCGCCTGGACCGGCACCATCTCGGCCACCAGCGAATCGGTGACCTGCTCGGCGTAGTGGCAGGCCACCAGGTGGCCCGGCTTGATCGACCGGAACTCGGGATCCTCGGTGACGCAGTTCTCGGGGTTGTCGAGCCGCTTGCGCAACCAGCAGCGAGTGTGGAAGCGGCAGCCACTCGGGGGATTGGCCGGCGAGGGCACGTCCCCCTCCAGGAAGATCCGCCGCTTGCGGACCCGTGGATCCGGATTGGGAACGGCCGACAGCAGGGCGATCGTGTACGGGTGACGGGGGTGAGCGTAGATCTCGTCGACGCTGGCCAGCTCGGCCAGCTTGCCCAGGTACATCACCCCCACCCGGTCGCTGACGTACTGGACGACCGACAGGTTGTGGGCGACGAACAGGTAGGTCAGGCCCATCTCACGGCGCAGGTCCAGGAGCAGGTTGAGGATCTGGCTCTGGATCGACACGTCGAGGGCCGAGACGGCCTCGTCACAGACGATGAACTCGGGGTTCAGGACCAGGGCCCGGGCGATCCCGATCCGCTGGCGCTGTCCGCCGCTGAACTCATGGGGGTAGCGGCGGGTGTAGTCACGCCGCAGGCCGACCGTATCGAGCGCATCTTCCACCCGCTTCATCCGGGCCTTCTTGTCGTGCACGCCCTGGGCCAGGAGGCCCTCGCCGATGATGTCGCTTACCGGCATCCGCGGGTTGAGCGAGCCGTACGGGTCCTGGAAGATGATCTGCATCTTCGAGCGCATCTTCCGCAGGGCCGGGCCACCGAGCTTGGTCAGCTCCTGGTCGCCCAGGAAGACCCGGCCGGCCGTCGGCTTCTCGAGCTGGAGCACGGTCCGCCCAAGCGTGGTCTTGCCGCAGCCGGACTCCCCGACGAGCCCGAGGACCTCGCCTCGCTGGACCTCGAAGGTAACCCCGTCGACTGCCCGGACGTCGCCGATCTTGTGGCGCAGGAAGCCGCCGAAGATCGGAAAGTATTTCTGGACGCCCTCGACCCGGACGAGCGGCGCGGACGCCGGGGGGCCGCCGGCGGAGCCCGGCGATGCGCCCGCTGCGGTCTCCTCGGTCACGCTGCACCTCCGGTCGCGGCATCGCCGCCGGGCCCGCTCACCACGGCGGTTGCGGCCGGCGCGGGCGCCGGAGCGGTGGTGGGCACGGGTTCCACCGCGGGCTGGGGCGAGTCGACCGGGTGTTGCTCCACCGGGATGCTCAACCAGCAGCGGACCCGCCGGTCGCTGCCGACGGCCGCGAGCGGCGGTTCGTGGAGCTTGCACGGCTCGAACGCGTACGGGCAGCGCGGCTCGAAGCGACAGCCCTTGGGCAGCCGGAACGGGTTGGGGACCGTCCCCTTGATCACGTTCAGGCGCTGCCCACGGGCAACCCGCGACGGGATCGACGTGATCAGGCCCTCCGTGTAGGGATGCTTCGGATGCAGGAGCGTCTCCTCGACGTCGCCGGATTCGACGATCTTGCCGGCATACATGACCGCGACCCGCTGGACGGTCTCGGCGACCACCGCCAGGTCGTGGGTGATCAGCAGGAGGGCGGCGCCGCTCTCGGCCTGGATCCGCCCCATCAGCTCGAGGATCTGGGCCTGGATCGTCACGTCGAGGGCGGTCGTGGGCTCATCGGCGATGATCAGCTTCGGGTCGCAGGCGAGGGCCATGGCAATCATGATCCGCTGGCGCATCCCGCCCGACATCTCGTGGGGGTACTGCTTCACCCGCCGCTCGGGCGATGGGATTCCGACGAGCTGGACCATCTCGATCGCCCGATCCCAGGCATCGCGTTTCGAGGCATGCCGATGGAGCCGGACCGCCTCGGCGATCTGTTCGCCGACGGTGAAGACGGGGTTGAGCGAGGTCATCGGCTCCTGGAAGATCATCGTCATGTCGTTGCCGCGGATGTCCTCCATGTCCGATTCGGACAGCTTCAGCAGGTCCCGGCCTTCGAACCAGATCTCGCCGCCGACGATCTCGCCGGGCCGTTCGATCAGGCGCATGATCGACAGGGCGGTGACGCTCTTGCCGCTGCCCGACTCACCCACCAGGCCCATCGTCTCACCACGGCGGAGGCTGAAGTCCACCCCGTCGACGGCCGGCACGGTCCCGTCCATCACGATGAAATGGGTCTGCAGCCCGCGAACCTCGAGGAGAACGTCGTCCGGGGGCGGGCCGCCGGCCTGGCTCACAGCCGCGACCGGGGATCGAGCGCGTCGCGCAGCCCGTCGCCGATGAAGTTGATCGCCAGCACGGTCAGGGCGATCGCCATGCCCGGGAAGAACGCCCACCACCAGTTGCCGTTGCTCAGCACCGTCTGGGCGTTCGACAGGGCGTTGCCCCAGCTCGTCTGGTCCTCGGTCAGGCCGAAGCCGAGGTAGCTGACGAACGCCTCGAGAACGATGTTCGAAGCCATGATCAGGGTCATCGCCACGATCACCGGGCCAAGGGCACTGGGCAGGATGTGCCGGAACGTGATCCGGACGTCGCTCACCCCGACGGCCCGGGCGGCCTCGACGAAGTCGGCCTCGCGCAGGGTCAGGAACATCGCCCGGACCAGCCGGGCGATCAACGGCCACGACAGCAGGCCGAAGATCAGGATCAGCGAGATCAACTGGCCCTGGCCGAAGAAGCGGGCCGCAACCAGGATGACGAACAGGAACGGGATCGCGAAGAAGACGTCCACGATCCGCATCAGGACATTGTCGACGAGGCCGCCGACATAGCCCGCGACCGCCCCGATCACGACCCCGACGACGCCCGCGATCAGCATCGAGAAGGCCCCGATCGCGACCGAGATCCGGGCGCCGTTCACGACCATCGACAGGACGTCTCGACCGACATTGTCGGTGCCGAACAGGTGGGCCGCCGACGGCGCATCACCGCCCGAGTGTTGGGCGTTCGGGATGAACAGCGGATTGTACGGATCGATGATCGGACCAAAGATCGCCATCGCCACCATGAACCCGAAGATCGCCAGGCCGACCGTCGCCAGCCGGTGGAGCTTGAAGCGGCGCCAGGCGAGCTGCCACTGACCGAGCGACTCGAGGGCAACCTCGACGTCCTCGGTGTCCGACGCCGATCCGCCGCCGACTCCGCCGACCCCGCCGACCCCGCCGACCCCGGGGTTCCCGGTGGCTCGCTGGATATCAGGCAATTGCATCGGCTACCTCAGTCGTACCTGATCCGCGGATCGACCATGACGTACAGGACATCCGCGACCAGGTTCATGAACACGATGAACAGCGACCCGATCAGCAGGATGCCCATCAGCAGGAAGTAGTCGCGTTCGTTCACCCCGTCGTAGAACAGGAGGCCCATCCCCGGCCAGCTGAAGACGGTCTCGGTCGCGATCGCCCCACCGAACAGGAAGGCGATCTCGAGGGCGATGTTCGTCACGATCGGCAGCATCGCATTCCGGAACGCGTGGCGGAAGATCACCGTCCGGCCGGGCAGGCCCTTGGCCTTGGCCGTCCGGACGTAGTCCTGGCTGAGCGAATTCGAGCATCGCCGAGCGGACGAACCGGCTGTCACCGGCCACGCTGACCGCGATCAGGGTTGCCACCGGCAGGACGAGGTGCTGGCCGATGTCCACGACCTGGGGCCAGGGATTGGTGAAGAAGGCCTTCCAGTAGGCGTCCGTGGCGAACGGGGCGGGCGACGTCCGGACGTTGATGATCCCCTGGGCGGGGAAGATCCGCAGCTCGACGCCGAAGATGAAGATCAGGATCAGGCCGAGCCAGAAGGTCGGCAGCGAATAGAAGACGTAGCTGAAGATCGTGATCACCTGGTCGATCAGGCTGTAGCGCTTCACCGCTGCCAGCACCCCGGCGAGGGTCGCGATCGTGACCCACAGGATCCAGGCGGTGCCCATCAGGATCGTCGTGGCCGGCAGTCGCTGGGCGATCAGGTCGAGGACCGGCTGGCCCGAGGTGATCGAGAAGCCGAAGTCGCCGTGGAGCACGCCGTTCGTTCCTCCGCCGAGGAACTCGGGCAGGAAGTTGGGCAGTCCGTGAGCGGACAGGAATCCTCCGCCGGTGCAGTTGATGACACCGAGCCAGCCGAAGTACTCCTTGATCGTGTCGAGGACGCTCGGCTCCCGCACGAGGCACCAGCGCTGGAGCCAGGCCGTCACCTGTTCCGGTGTGATGTGGGGGTTCTGGTTGAAAGCAGCCTGCGGGCCCCCGGGGGCCTGCTGCATCAGCAGGAAGCTCACGACCGTGATCAACCAGATCACGGGGAGCGCCTCGATGACCCGTCGAACGATGAACTTCGTCATCCCACAGCTCCGGAGAAACCTCGCCGGGCCGGCGAAAGCCGCCGTCGTACGTTGATTCGACCGATGACCTCGATCGGATGATAGGCGCGAGCGGCGGGGCCGACGGCCGACCCCGCCGCTCGTTCAGAGGTAATGCGCTGAGCGCCGCCTTGGCGGCGGCGCTCAGTTGAGGCTACTTGACGAACCAGTCCTCGGGGTTCCAGACCGGTCCGCCCGAGCTCGGGTTGTACCCCGCCCAGCCGCCGACGTGGACGCCGATCCCGGTCGTCTCAGCCCGGTAGTACAGGACGATCTCCGGGGTTCCGGCCACGTAGGCGTCCTGGACCGTTGCGGCGTCGGTCGCCTGCTTGGACATGTCCGCGTCGGTCGCGAGGCTCGCGAGCGCCGCGTCCATCGCGGGATCGCTGAAGCGGGTGTCGTTGCCCCCGTTGTGATCGCCCTTCTCCGGCCACGCCGAGGAGGCGTAGGTCAGGTAGTAGTCGCCATACGGGTCGTTCGACAGGATGTAGGCGAAGTCACCGATGTCGTAGTTGCCGCGGTAGAGGCTGCAGTCCGTCGTGGGCTTCGTGTCGGCCCAACCGGCGAACACGACCGATCCGGCGTCGGCCGTCTTGACATAGCTCTTGATGTGGATCGCCTGCAGGTACGTCTGCGTCTTCTGCAGCTCGGTCAGGCGGGTCGGATTGCCGGCCGTGGTGCACAGCTCGAGGTTGACTACCTTGCCGTTGAGGGCCCGATTGCCGTCCGAGCCGACCGGCATGATCGGGTCGAGGAGGGCGTTCGCGCCAGCCACATCGTAGGCCGGGCAGGTCTCGGTCTTGGCAAACCACATGTTCGGAGGCGTCGGCGAGCAGCCCGGCGTGACGTTCGCGCCGGGGAAGATCGCCGCGATCAGGTCCGGCTTGTTGATCGACATCGCGATCGCCTTGCGGACATCGGGCATCCACAGCCCGTTGCCGCGGGCCTTGGTCGGGTCATTGTTGAGGTCGAGGTGCTCGTACTGCCAGGCCGGCACGATCTCGGCGGTGCCCACGGACGGATCGGTCGTCGAGACCGTCGCGTAGTCGGCCGTCGTCATGTCGAAGGCAAGGTCGATCGAGCCGCTCTTGAAGGCGGCGATCTCGCCATCCTTGGTGTCGAAGAGCTGGAACTTCAGGCCGGCCAGGTACGGGGCATGGGTCGTCCCGCCGACCGCCATGTCAACCCCGGCCTTCCAGTCCGGGTTCGGGGCATAGTCGATCTCGGTCTTCGAGGCATTCGTGATCGTGAACGGACCGTTGAAGGGGACGTTCGCGATCGCCGAGCTGACCGGCATCGACTTGGCCGCATCGGCGACCTTGAAGGTGCCGAGCCACTTCTGCTGGAAGAAGAAGTTCCCGAGGAAGGCGAGCCAGCCCGGGTAGAGGTCCTTGAAGTGCAGCGTCGCCGACAGGCCGTCCGACGAGACGTCGATGCTGCTGATATCGGGATAGCCGACGGCGCACAGCTGGCAGCCGGACTGGGCCGGGTCAATCGCCCATTGCCAGGTGGCCTTCCAGTCGTTCATCGTCAGGGGCGTCCCGTCCGACCACTGCAGGCCGGGCTTCAGGGTCACCGCGACGGTGTAGGTGTTGCCGGTGATCACGACGCCGCCGTTGGCAACGGTCGGGATCGATGCGGCGAGGTCGGGAATGTACTTGCCGTCCGAGGTGATCGTCACCAGTCCGCGCATCGCCGGGCTGACTGCCTCGACGGTGGTGAACGCGTTCGAGTAGAACGGATTGAGGTTGTCAGGCGGCTGCCACTCGCCCATCACGATCGTGCCGCCGGTCTTGGCGCCCGTCGGCGGCGTGTACTTCGTTCCGAACAGCTGCTGGTCGAGGGCCGACATCGACGGGCTCGGGGCAGTTGAAGCCGGCGCGGTTGAGGCCGGCGCGGTTGAGGCCGGCGCAGTCGCGCTCGCGGGCACGGCGGTCGCCGTCCCACTGCACGCTGCAAACAACATGGCCGCCGTCGCGACCAACCCGCCTAGACGTTTCCGCATCAAATCTCCTCCAGCTGGCACAAAGCCAAGGGTCATCCGGACTCGGCGGGGGCGCATCTCGAGTGCGCCGGGGGCCCGGACAGCGACATGCTTGTCCGCGGACCGCAGACGAACCCGGTCAGCGCGTCGCCAACAACGACGCCGCCGGTAATATGGGCGGGCTCTCAGCCCCTGTCAAATGTCGCCGGCGCCTCCGCTTCGTGGATTCGCCTCAGTCGGGGCATGGAGTCTCGGCCCCGGCCATCGCCCGCCAGCGCAGGTTCGGCTGGCGTGCGGCGGTGGCCTCATCGAGGCGCCGGACGGGCGAGCTGTGCGGCGCCTCGTGGACGAGCTCGGGCGTCTCAGCCGCCTCGGCGGCGATCCTGATCAGGGCCTCGGCGAAGGCGTCGAGCGTCTCGACCGTCTCGGTCTCGGTCGGCTCGATCAGCATCCCCTCCTCGACGATCAGCGGGAAGTAGATCGTGGGTGGGTGGAAGCCGTAGTCGATCAGGCGCTTGGCGATGTCGAGAGTCCGGATCCCGGTCGCCCGCTTGATCGTCGCGGCCGAGGCCACGAACTCGTGCTTGCAGTGCCGCGCGTAGGGCACGTCGTAGGTGCCGGCCAGGCGGGTCTTCAGGTAGTTGGCGGCGAGGACCGCGTCGTTGCTCACCTCCTGCAGGCCGTCTCCGCCGTGGGCGCGCAGGTAGGCGTAGGCGCGGATGAGCACGCCCGTATTGCCGACGAAGCTGCGCATCCGGCCGATGCTCGTCGGGCGCTCGCCCGGACGCTCCAGGCGGAAGCTGCCGTCGGCCTCGCGCAGGACCCGCGGGCCGGGCAGGAACGGTACGAGCCGGGGGCCGACGCCGACCGGGCCGGCGCCCGGACCGCCGCCGCCGTGGGGCGTGCTGAACGTCTTGTGAGTGTTGATGTGCATCACGTCGAAGCCGGCCCGGCCCGGCTTGAACCGGCCCAGGATCGCGTTCAGGTTGGCCCCGTCCATGTAGGCCAGCGCTCCGGCCGCGTGGACGGCATCGAGCAGCTCGCCGATCCGCGAATTCGAACAGGCCGAGGGTCGATGGGTTGGTGATCATCACCGCGGCCGTCCGCGGGCCGAGGGCCGCCCGGAAGGCGGCCAGGTCGACGCCGCCGTCGGCCGCCGACGGGACGGTGATCGTCCGGAAGCCGGCCATCGAAGCCGTCGCGGGATTCGTGCCGTGCGAGGAGTCGGGGACGAGGACCTCCTGGCGCTCGGTGTCCCCCCGGCTCTGGTGGTAGGCCCGGATCATCAGGATCCCGGTCAGCTCGCCCTGGGCGCCGGCGGCGGGCTGGAGGGTGATCGCGGTCATGCCGCTGATCTCGGCCAGGATCTCCTCGAGCTCCCACAGGACCTGGAGGGTGCCCTGGGCCGTCTCGTCCGGGGCGAGCGGGTGGAGACTGCCGAAGCCGGGCAGGCGGGCGGCCCACTCGTTCAGCTTCGGGTTGAACTTCATCGTGCACGAGCCGAGCGGGTAGAAGCCGGTATCGATCGCGAAGTTCAACTGGCTCAGATTGACGTAGTGGCGGACGACCTCGGGCTCGTTGAGCTCGGGCAGGGCCGGCGGAGCCACCCGGCGGGCCGCCGCCGGCAGCCGGTCGAGGGCATCCTTGGGTGGATGGGGGATCTTGCCGCCGCCCCGCCCCGGGTGGGACTTCTCGAACAGGGTCGACTGCAGGCGCGGTCCGGTCACGCCCATCGGGAGCCTCCGAGCTCGTGCCCGAGCGCTTCGGCGAAGCGCCGGATGTCGTCACCGGTGGTCACTTCGGTGGCGCACACCAGGAGCCCGTCGACCAGGCCCGGATCGTCGGGTTCGAAGTCGGCCAGGACGAGGCCGGCCAGCACGCCTCGCTCGAGCAGGCGGCGATGGACCGAGCGGGCGTCGGGGACGCGCAGGACGAATTCGTTGAGGTATGGGCCGCGATGGAGGCGTCCGGCCCCGACCTCGGTCAGGGCCGTCTCGAGCTCGCCCGCCCGGGCGGCACCGAGCGCCGCCACGTCGCGCAGGCCGTGCGGACCCAGGCAGGCCAGGTAGACGCTGGCAGCCAGCGCGAGGAGAGCCTGATTCGTGCAGATGTTGCTGGCGGCGCGCTCGCGCCGGATGTCCTGCTCGCGGGCGCGCATCGTCATCACGAACGCCCGCCGGCCGTCGCGGTCGGTGGTCATCCCGACCAGCCGGCCGGGGATCTGGCGGACGAGGGCGTCGGTGGCGGCGAGCACGCCGAGATACGGTCCGCCGTACTGGGTCGGGATCCCGAGCGACTGGCCCTCGCCCGCTGCGATGTCGGCTCCGTAGGCCCCGGGCGGGGCGAGGACGGCCAGCGAGACGGGCTCGACGACCGCCACGAACAGGGCCCCCGCCGCATGGGCCAGCCGGCCGATCTCGGCCATCGGCTCGAGCAGGCCGAAGAAGTTCGGCTGGCCGGCGATCACGCCGGCCACCGGGCTGTCCGGTTCAGCCAGCAGCCGCTCGAGCTCGGCCAGGTCGGTCGTGCCGGACGCCTCGCCGGCCGCCACGGTCGGAATCTCGTCGAACTCCAAGTCGCCACCCGACAGGTACGTCGCCAGCGTCTCGCGGTAGTGGCGATGGACCGCCCGGCTCACCAGGATCCGGTGCCGGCCGGTCGCCCGGCAGGTCATCAGGGCGGCCTCGGCGGTGGCCGCGGCACCGTCGTAGTGGGAGGCCGAGACCACGTCGAGCCCGACCAGCTCGGCAAGCAGCGACTGGTATTCGTAGATGCTCTGGAGGGTGCCCTGGCTGACCTCGGGCTGGTACGGTGTGTAGGCCGTGTACCACTCCCCGCGGAGCAGGATCTGGTCGACCGCGGCGGGCTGGTAGTGACGATAGGCGCCCGCTCCGAGGAAGCTCGCGAAGTCCGTCCGGTTGCGACCGGCGAGCCGTTCGAGGTGAGCCGCCAGCTCCAGCTCGGGCTGGCCGTCGGGCAGGTCGAGCCCGTCGGCCCGCAGGTCGGCGGGGATGTCGTCGAACAACTCCTCGACGGAGGTCACGCCGATCGCATCGAGCATCCGGGTCCGATCGGCCGGGGTGTGCGGCCCGTAGGGCATCGCTCGGTCAGGCCTCGGCGATCAGCTGGTCGTACGCCGCCGGGTCGAGCAGCGTCGCGAGCTCGCCGGCGTCGGCGACCGTGAGCCGGATCATCCAGCCCTCGCCGTATGGGTCGCTGTTGACGAGCTCGGGCTGACTCGCCAGGGCCGGATTGGTCTCGGTGACGGTCCCGCCCAGGGGCGAGAACAGGTCGCTCACGGCCTTGACCGACTCGACCACGCCGAACGTGGCCAGGGCCGACAGGGTGCGGCCGACAGCCGGCAGCTCCACGAACACGATGTCGCCGAGCTGGTCCGCGGCGAACTGGGTGATGCCCACGGTCGCCGTGTCGCCGGCCAGGCGGACCCACTCATGGTCCTTCGTGTAGCGCAGGTCCTGGGGAAGCATCGAGCGCGAACCTCCTCGTTCGGGCGCTGCCCGCCGGCCAGCCCGGGGGACGGTCAGCGAGGGCGGCGGTAGAACGGCAGCGGGACGACCTCGGCGGCGACCCGCGCAGCGCGGATCTCGACGTCGAGGATCGTACCCGGTTCTGCATCACCGGGCGCGACGTAGGCAAGGGCGATCGCCCGGCCGAGGGTCGGCGACATCGTCCCGCTGGTGACCGCGCCGGTCGCCCGCTCGCCGGCCAGGACCGGGTAGCCGTGCCGGGCGATCCCGCGGCCGGTCATCGTCAGGCCGACGAGCAGCCTGGCCGGGCCGGCCTCGGCGACCCTGCGCAGGGCGTCCCGGCCGACGAAATCGATCGGCTTGTCGAGCCGGACCACCCGGCCGAGGTTCGCCTCGTAGGGATTGACGCTCGGATCGAGATCGTTGCCGTAGAGCGGCATGCCGGCCTCCAGCCGGAGGGTGTCCCGGGCCCCCAGCCCGACCGGCGCCAGGCCGTGGGCCTCGCCGGCCCGCCACAGGGCGTCCCACAGCTCGGTCGCGCGGGCGGTGTCGACGAAGATCTCGAAGCCGTCCTCGCCCGTGTACCCCGTCCGGGCGACGAGGGCCGGGATCCCGGCGACGGTGCCTTCCGCGATCCCGTAGTAGCGGACCGCCCCGAGATCCAGCTCGGTCAGGGGCGCGACGATCTCGATCGAGCGGGGCCCCTGGACGGCACACAGCGCAGTGGCCAGGGAACGATCGTCGAGGATCGCCCGGAACGGTTCGATCCGCCGGGCGAGGAGATCGCTCACGAGGGCGGCATTGCCGGCGTTGGCCACGACCATGAACCGGTCGTCGGCGAGCCGGTAGACGATCAGGTCGTCGAGGATTCCGCCGTTCGTCGCGCAGATCATCGAGTACTGGGCGCGCCCGACGGCCAGGGCGGGCGGGTCCGAGACGAGGGCCGCCGACCAGCGCCCGGCCGGCTTCGGGGCCCTCGACCACGAGCTCGCCCATGTGCGACAGGTCGAACAGTCCGGCTCGCTCCCGGACCGCCCGGTGCTCCTCGAGGATCCCCGCGTACTGGAGCGGCATCTGCCAGCCGCCGAACGTGGTCAGCTTGGCGCCGAGGGCGCGATGGCGCTCGATCAGCGGGGTGCTGTGGGCGGCGACCTCGGCCTCGTCCGGCGGCGGTTCAGTCACGCCGGCTCACCGCTGGCGAGCGCCCCGGCCGCCCGGTCGACGAGAGCCCGCTCGGTCGCGAAGGTGAGGAGCCCGCCGGCGTCGGCCAGGTCGACCCAGCGGACGGCCTCGAACTCGTGGTCGTGCCGGGCGAGGTCCCCGCCGGTCGGCTCCATCAGGAAGTAGTGGACGGTCTTGTGGATCCGGACACCACGCTCCACGAACGTGTACGAGATGGAATCCAGCGGCCCGGTGATCCGGACCTCGAGCCCGGTCTCCTCGGTCGACCTCACGCAGGGCGGTCTGCTCGATCGTCTCGCCCGGGTTGGGCGTTCCCTTCGGCAGGGTCCAGGTATAGCCGTCCCCCTCGCGGCGGCGGCGACCGGCGACGAACTGGGGAATGCCCGCCTCGCGCCGGATCACGATCCCGCCGGCCGAAGTTGCGCTGCCCTTCCTCAGGCGGGCCACGGCGCCGACGCCGCGCTCGGCCGGTTGCGCCCGACGGGCTGACCGAGGCGCGTCCAGCGGTAGGTCACGGCCGGGCGGATCCGGCCGGTCCGCGGGCCGGCGTGCGACCGAGCCGGGCGGATCGAACGCCAGCTGGCCCGCAGCTGGACGTACGGACTGAGGTCCGAGCGACGCAGCACGGTCTGCCGGCTCGAGGCCGCCTGGAACGTCGTGGTCCTGAGACCCAGCCGGCGCTCCCGGGCGCGGGGCGACGAGCGTACGAAGCGCGCCGCGGGACGGGCCGCGTACTTCGCGGCGATGCTGTGCTGCATGGAGCAATCCTACCCGCTCACGAACGCATTGCAAGGGCGTCCCTCAGCTCGCCCGCAGCGTCCGGTGTCAGGGCGCCACGGGCCTCGGCCAGGACGATCTCGCGCTCGGCGACGGCGCGGTACAGGTCGAGCACGCCGGGTGCGTGCTCGCGCAGGCTGGCGAGGTGGTTGCGCAGCGTCCCGGCATCACCGCGGACGATCGGTCCGGTCAGGGCCGCACCGATCCCGAGCGCCCGCGCGTTGCCGAGCGTCTGCTCGATCAGCGGCCCGTAGATCGCCAGAGAGCCGGGCTCGTCCAGGCCCGCCACCCGGCCCAGCTCGGCGATCGCGTCGAGGAGCGCATCGAAGCCGCCTGCTGCCAGCACGGCGGCGGCGTGGTAGGCGGACTTGGAGCCCGGTGCGAGGCGCACCGCATGGGCCCCGATCGCCTCGGCCATCTCGGCCAGCAGGCCCACGAGCTGGTCGTCGCCCTCCACTGCGATCGTGGCTCCCCTGAGAGCGGCCACGGCCCGCTCGGTGTCGGCGAACGCGACGAGCGGGTGGAACGAGCCGACCTGGGTGCCGGCCGCCATCGCCGGGCGGAGGACATCGGCTCCCAGCGCCCCGCTCGTGTGGATCAGCGCCTGGCCGCTGTACAGCCTGAGGCCGCCGGCCAATGCGGCCAGGGCGTCGTCGGGGACGGCCAGGATGATCAGCTCGACCTCGTCCAGGATCGCCGTGGCGTCGGCAAACGCCCGGGTCCCGCCGACGAGCCGGCTGAAGCGCTCGCGGCGGGCGGGATCACGGCTGGCGACCGCGCTGATCGGCCAGCCGGCCCTGGTCAGGGCGACCCCAAGCGCCGTCCCGACGGCGCCTGCACCGACGATCCCGATGGAGGGCGGCTGCCCCGGCTGCGAATGCTCGTGGGGATGGCGATGCTCGTGGGCCGAGCCGCCTTCGTGCTCATGGCCGCGCGCCCGATCCGGGTCGAGGTCGAGGCCGGCCTCGGCGGCGACGGCCGCCAGGCGCGCCTCGCTCGACTCGCCGCCGGCCGGCTCCGGAACGGGCTCGCTCCAGACCTTCATCGGCGGCGGTACGCTTCCATGCAACGAGTCTAGCGACGCCAGCGAGGGATCACCCGTGTCGATCCAGGATCCATTCAGCGCCCGGGCCAGCCTGGGGCGTGGCCTGCCCGACTACTACCGGCTGGCCGCCCTCGAAGCCCTCGGCGACGGCCTCGGGGTCAGCCTCGAGCGGGCGCCGATGACGCTCAAGATCCTGCTCGAGAACGTGCTCCGCCACGCCGGCCGGGGAATCGTCACCGAGGCCGACGTCCAGACCCTGGCCGCCTGGCGGCCGGCCGCCGCGGCCGAGGTCGAGATCCCGTTCATGCCCTCGCGGGTGCTCCTCCAGGACTTCACCGGGGTGCCCGCGATCGTCGACCTGGCGATGATGCGCGACGCGATGGCCGGCCTCGGCGGGGATCCCGCTCGGGTGAACCCGCTCGTGCCGGCGGACCTGGTGATCGACCACTCGGTCCAGGTCGACCAGTTCGGCACGTCGAGCGCATTTGCCTTCAACGTCGAACGCGAATACCAGCGCAACGGGGAGCGCTACCAGCTGCTGCGCTGGTCGCAGGAAGCGTTCGACGGCCTGCGCGTCGTCCCACCCGGAACCGGCATCGTCCACCAGGTGAACCTCGAGTTCCTCGCCAGCGTCGTGGCCAGCCGGCCCGACGAGGCCGGGCCGCTCGCCTTCCCCGATACCCTCGTCGGCACCGATTCGCACACGACGATGGTGAACGGGCTGGGGGTCCTCGGCTACGGCGTCGGGGGGATCGAGGCGGAGGCCGTCCTGCTCGGCCAGCCGCTCTACCAGCCGATGCCCCGGATCGTGGGCGTCCGCCTCCACGGGGCGCTGCCGAGCGGCTCGACCGCGACCGACCTCGTCCTGGTCGTGACCCAGATGCTGCGCCGGTTCGGGGTCGTCGGCGCGTTCGTCGAGTTCACCGGCGACGGCCTCGCCTCGCTGGCGCTCGCCGATCGGGCGACGATCAGCAACATGAGCCCCGAGTTCGGGGCCACCTCGACCCTCTTCCCGATCGACGACGAGACCCTCGCCTACCTCCGCCTGACCGGACGGACGGCCGAGCAGGTCGCCCTCGTCGAGGGCTATGCCCGGGTCCAGGGGCTGTGGCGCGAGCGAGGCGCCGCCCCGGTCTTCGACGACCTGCTCGAGCTGGACCTGGCTTCCGTCGACCCGGCGGTTGCCGGACCGCGCCGGCCTCAGGACCGGGTGCCCCTGGCCGACCTGCCGGCCAACTTCCGCGCGTCGTTCCCGGCGGCGACGCCGTCGCCGGCCGCCGAGCGGATGGAGGGCGAGGGCGGGCCGGCCGACGGTACCGACGGCGCCGTGGTGGTCGAGCTCGCCGGCGGGCGGGCCGTGATCAGGAGTGGCTCGGTCGCGATCGCTGCGATCACGTCCTGCACGAACACCTCGAACCCGACCGTGATGGTCGGGGCCGGCCTGCTCGCCCGCAACGCGGTCGCGCGCGGACTGCGAGTGTCACCCCTGGTCAAGACGTCCCTCGCCCCAGGCTCGAAAGCGGTCACCGGCTATCTCGAGGCGGCCGGCCTGATGGCGCCGCTCGAGACCCTCGGCTTCGCCCTGGCCGGCTACGGCTGCACGACCTGCATCGGCAACTCCGGCCCGCTCGACGCACCGATCGCGGCGGCGATCGAGGCGAACGACCTCGTCGTGGCCGCCGTCCTGTCGGGCAATCGCAACTTCGAGGGCCGGATCCATCCCCTCGCCCGGGCGAGCTACCTCGCCTCGCCGCCGCTCGTCGTCGCGTTCGCCCTGGCCGGCCGGGTCGACATCGACCTGACCAGCGAACCGCTCGGCGTCGGGTCGGACGGCCATCCGGTCTTCCTGGCCGAGCTGTGGCCCGAGCCTGAGGAGATCCGGACGGTGATCGGGACGTCGATCTCGCCCGACCTCTTCCGGCAGACGTATTCCAGCGTCTTCGCCGGCGACGAGCGCTGGCGGGCCCTGCCGATCCCGGCCGGCAACCGGTTCGCCTGGGATCCCGAGTCGACCTATATTGCGCGGCCGCCCTTTCTCGACGGCGCGGGCATCGAGCCCGCTCCGCTGGCCGACCTCGTCGGGGCGCGGGCCCTGGCCGTCCTGGGCGACTCGGTCACGACCGACCACATCTCGCCGGCCGGTTCGATCGCGCCGTCGTCACCGGCCGGCCAGTGGCTCCAGGCGCACGGCGTCAGCCCCCTCGACTTCAACAGCTACGGCTCGCGGCGGGGCCAGCACGAGGTGATGATCCGGGGCACGTTCGCCAACATCCGGCTGCGCAACCGGCTGGTCGACGGCCGCGAAGGCCCGTTCACGCTCCACCTGCCCGATGCCACCGAGTCGTTCATCTACGACGCCGCCGAGCGCTACGCCGCCGAGGGGGTGCCCCTGGTCATCCTGGCCGGCAGGGAGTACGGGTCCGGCTCATCGCGGGACTGGGCGGCCAAGGGGACGGCGCTCCTCGGCGTCCGCGTCGTGATCGCCGAGAGCTACGAACGGATCCATCGCTCGAACCTCGTCGGCATGGGCGTCCTGCCCCTCCAGTTCCAGCCGGGGGAGAGTGCCGCGACGCTGGGCCTGACCGGCCGGGAGACCTACTCGATCGAAGGGATCGCGGCCGGCCCGGTGCCGCGCGGCGAGCTCACGGTCGTGGCTCGCCCGGACCCGACCGACGGAAGCGATGAGCGGCGGTTCACGGTCCGCTGCCGGCTCGACGGCCCGATCGAGCTCGACTACTACCGCGGCGGCGGGATCCTGCCGGTCGTCCTGCGCCGGCTGGCGCTCGCCTAGGGGCCTGGCCCGGGCGCGGCTGCGATCGTGCCTGCGCGGGCCACTGGGCACACCATCCGACCGACCTAGCGGAAGAACTCGCCCAGGTCGTTCGCCGTGCAGGCGTGGGCCAGGCAGGGCAGCCGCCAGGCATCTTCGATCGTGCGCAGCAGCGAGTAGTGATCGTGCTGGACAGCCGAGCTGAACCCAGCCCGGGCCAGCGGGCTGATCACGATCGTTGCGACCCGGCCGCCCCCGCCCAGGTTCGTGCTCCCCTCGTCGAAGGTCAGCAGGACGAGGCCGCCCTGGAGGTAGGCCGGGCTGGCCAGGATCGATGGCAGGAACGAGGCGAGCCAGGCGTCCCCCGTGGCGACCGGGCAGTCGTGCATCGTGTTGCACAGGTTGGGCACGATCCAGGTGAAGCTCGCAGCGGCCGGATCGAAATGGCGGAAGTCGGTGATCCGGGCGCAGCGGACGGGGTTGCGGCTGATCGAGGTGAAGCTGATCGCCGGATTGTGCTTGCGAGCGTAGGTGCCCGAGCCGTCCTGGCCGCCGCTCGCGGAGGCTCCCGTGTAGCACCCGGTCCGGTCGTCCTGGGCGGCCACCTGCCAGGTCCGGCCGCTCGCCTCGATCTGGTCGAAGATGCTCGCCACGCCGAGGTCGTGGACGCCGTCGTCGGACACCCCATCGGTCGAGCCCGACGCCAGGGCGAGGTAGTTGGGCTGCGATGGATGGGCGATCGCGTCGTAGTTCGCGGCCAGGCCGTAGGTTCGAGCCAGGCGATTGAGGTAGGGCGCCCGGGCATTGCCCAGGACGGCCGAGCCCTCCTTGTTCTCGAGCACGATCAGGTAGATGTGGCTGAAGTCGGGAATCCCCCCGGCCGGCGATGCGCCGGGCGGGCCGGTGGGCGTCGATGGCCCAGCCGACACGGTGGCCGGGGGCGCTGCCGACGGCAGGCGACCGGTCGAGCCTGGCGGCTGGGTCGCCCCCGGACTCGGCGACGGAGCCGGGGCTGGCGTCCGGGCGCAGCCGGCGATCAGCGCGCAGAGCAGGACGGCGAGCGAGATCCGGGGTGGGCGAGCCACCGCCGGATCGTAGCCGTCGGCGGGCGGCGGCGAGTCCGGCGCCTCACGGGGCGTGACCCTGCCGAGCCCAGAGGTCCGGCTGCTGCCGGGTTGAGGGATGGTGGGCGATACTGGATTCGAACCAGTGACCTCGCGGATGTGAACCGCGCGCTCTAACCGACTGAGCCAATCGCCCTGGGCCGGCGGCACCAGCCAGGCGCCCCGACGGCCCCGAGGATAGCACGGGAATCAGGCGCGACCGAGTCCCGGCCAGCGGGCGAGGAGGGCGCCGTCGGCCAGCCCGCCGACCGCCACGATCTTGCGCCGGGTGGTTCGGCCGGCGACGATCCGGATCTCCGATGGGGCAACCCCCAGCACGTCGGCCAGGAGCCGGACGAGGGCCTCGTTGGCGGCACCGTCGGCCGGAGGGGCGGCGACCCGGACCCGCAGCATGCCGTCCTCCCCCACCCCGTCGACCCGATCGCGCCCGGCCCGGGGGGTGAGGCGGACGGCGAAGCGCACCTCGGGCGCGGTCACCGCCGTTCGCCGAAGAGCGCCCGGCCGACCCGGACGATCGTCGCGCCCTCTTCGACCGCCACCTCGAAATCGGCGGTCATGCCCATCGACAGTGCCGGTCCGAGGGCCGGCGACGCCGCCGCGCAGCCGTTCGGACAGCCGCCGCAGGGCGACGAAGGTCGGCCGGGCGGCAGCCGGCTCGGCGACCAGCCGGCCGATCGTCATCAGGCCGCCCAGCTCCAGGCCGCCGAGCGAGGCCAGCTCGGGCAGCTCCGCCGCGAGCCGGTCCGGATCGTAGCCGGCCTTGGCCGCGTCGACGTCGACGTTCACCTGGAGGAGAACCGGCAGTCGCGCTTCCGGCCCTCGAACCTCGCGCACCAGCCGATCGAGCCGGCGGGCGAGCTCGAGCGAATCGACGGACTGGATGACATCGAACGTCTCGATCGCCCGGCGTGCCTTGTTCGACTGGAGCGGTCCGATCAGGTGCCACGTCGCTCCGTGCACCAGGCCGCGCTTCAACTCGCCCTCCTGGACCCGGTTCTCGCCCAGGATCGTCAGGCCGGCCGCGACGGCCGCCCGGACGCGCTCCACCGGCACCGTCTTCGAGACGGCGACGAGGGTGACGGCGGCGGGGTCCCGGCCCGACCGCCGGGCGGCCTGCGCGATCCGGTCGAGGACCGCGGCCCGGACGGCCCGGAATGGCGCGGCCTCGGCCGGATCGGCCGAGGCCGGACGGTCTGCGTCGGGCTGGCCGCCGGTTGCCACCGGCGCGGGCCTACTTGCGGCGGAGGAAGCTCGGGATCTCGAGATCGTCGGGATCGATCGCCGCCCGGCGAACCGGCTGGACGACGGGCTCGCCGACCGTGCGGTTCTCGACCCGGACGGCCGCCGGCTCGCGGCCCCGATCGTCGAGGTGATCGTCGGCCGCCGCCCGGCGCTGCTCCTCGAGCTCGGCATAGTAGTTCCGGCCGCCGGCGGCCGGAACGTCGTAGGCGGTCGCGGCGGCCGGCCGGGCCGTCTCGCGCTTTCGGCTGGCATCGAAGCCGGTGGCGATCACGGTGATCATCACCTCGTCGCCGAGGCGCTCGTTGAAGCTCGTCCCGAAGATGATGTTCGCCTCGGGATCGGCCGCCGCCCGGATCTCCTCGGCCGCCTCGGTCACTTCGTGGAGGCTCAGGTTGGAGCTGCCGGTGATGTTGAACAGGATCCCCTGCGCCCCGTTGATGTTGACCTCGAGGAGCGGGCTGGCAATCGCCTGGCGGGCAGCCTCGACGGCCCGGTTCTCGCCGGAGGCCCGGCCGATGCCCATCAGCGCCGAGCCGGCGTCCTTCATGATCGTGCGCACGTCGGCGAAGTCGAGGTTGATCAGGCCGGGCACGGTAATGATGTCGCTGATCCCCTGGACGCCCTGGCGGAGCACGTCGTCGACGACCCGGAAGGCGTCGACGATCGAGGTGTTCTTCTGGACGACGTCCTTGAGCCGGTCGTTCGGGATCGTGATCAGGGTGTCGACCTTGGCCCGCAGCTCGTCGGCGGCCTTCTCGGCGACGAGCTTGCGCCGGTTGCCCTCGAACGAGAACGGCTTGGTGACGACGCCGATCGTCAGCGCCCCGAGCTCCTTGGCGATCTCGGCCACGACCGGCGCCGCGCCCGAGCCGGTGCCGCCGCCCAGGCCGGCGGTGATGAAGACCATGTCCGAATCGCGCAGGGCGTCGGCGATCTTCTCGGTGTCCTCCTCGGCCGCCCGCTGGCCGATCGAGGAGTCGCCGCCGGCGCCCAGGCCGCGGGTCATCTTGTCGCCGATCCGGATCTTGTGCGGGGCGTCGCTCTGGAGGAGGGCCTGCGCGTCGGTGTTGCAGGCGATGAACTCGACGCCCATCATCTCGGCCCGGATCATCCGGTTGACGGCGTTGCTGCCGCCGCCACCGACGCCGACGACGCGAATCAGCGCGAAGTTCTCGGAATCGGATCGGAGCGGCATCACGGTTCCTCCGGTGGCCCGCAGGCGGGCCGATTCGATCGGGTCCAGGACCGTCGGGCGGATCGGCCCGCACGGTCGTTGTTCGGTTCAGCTGGGCAGCGTCCGGCGAGTATACCGTTGCGTCAAGGGTGTGGCGCGCCGGTGTCCGGTGCGGTCGTGGGCCGTCGGTGCCCGGCCGCACCGCCGTCCGGCCGGCCGGCCGGCCGGGACCGGCCTACGGGAAGAGGCTGCGCAGCGCGTCGCGAAGGCGCCCGAGCAGGCCGCCGGCCGGCGTCGAGTCGTAGCGGACCGGCTCGCCCGACATCGTCACCGCCGCGCCCCAGCGGAGCAGGCCGATCGCGGTGCTGTAGGCCGGCGTCAGGAGGTTGTCGACGAGGCCGCCGACGCCGGCCGGGCCGGCGATCCGGACAGGCATCTCGAGGACCTCCCGGCCGAGCTCCGCCAGGCCCGCCAGCTGGGCCGCGCCGCCGGTCAGGACGACGCCCGCCGGGAGCATCCCGTGGTTGGCCGCCTGCATCTCGTTGCGGATCAGCTCGAGGGTCTCGCGGCAGCGGGCCTCGATGATCTGGCACAGCTCCATCCGGCTGACCGAACGCCCGGCCTCCTCGCCCAGGACGCTCACGCTGATCATCTCGTCGGCGTCGACCGACCGCAGGTCGCAGGTGCCGTGGCGGACCTTGAGCTCCTCGGCCACCTGGAGGCTCGTCTTGAGCAGGGCGGCGATGTCCATCGTCACGTTGTTGCCGCCGACCGGCAGCACGCTGGTATGGAACGGCGAGCCGTCCGAGAAGAGGGCCAGGTCGATCGTGCCGGCCCCGATGTCGGCCACGCCCACCCCGAGGTCCTTCTCGGTCTCGGACAGGACCGCCTCGGCGGAGGCCAGCGAGCTGGCCACCAGCTCGTCGATCTTGACGTCGGCGGCCATCACGCACTTCTGGAGGTTCTGGACCGCGGTTGCCGAAGCGGTCACGATGTGGGTCTCGACCTCGAGCCGGATGGCGCTCATCCCGAGCGGATCCTTGACCCCTTCCTGGCCGTCGACGATGAAGCCGCGGGGCAGGACGTGGAGGACCTCCCGGTTCGACGGGATCGACACGGCCCGGGCGACCTCGGTGGCCCGGTTGACGTCCTCCCGGCCGACCTCCCGGTCGTGGCCGCTGACGGCGACCGCGCCGCGCGAGTTCTGGGACTCGACGTTCTGGCCGCCGACGCCCACGAAGGCCCGGTCGATCTTCCAGCCGGACAGGCGCTCCGCCTGCTCGACGGCCTGGGCGATCGAGTTGATCGTCTGCTCGATGTTGACGACGACGCCCTTCTTCAGGCCGGTCGCCGGGACCGTGCCCTTGCCGATGATCGTCAGCGCGCCCTCGCCGTTGACCTCACCGATCAGCGCACAGACCTTGGTCGTCCCGACATCGATGCCGACGAGGACCGCCTCTCGTTCCACGCTTTCGTCGTCCCCTTTACAGGAAGTGCCGCCGGATGAGGGCCAGGTTCTGGAAGATCCGTGGCCCGAAGGTCACCAGCGCCACCAGGTACAGGTCCAGGCCCAGCTGATCGCCGAGATAGGTGAGCAACACGGCCACGACCGCGTTGGTGATGAAGCCGCTGACGAAGATCCGATTGTCGTAGACGCCGTCCAGCTCCGCCCGGACCGCCCCCAGGACCGAGTCGAGCGCCGCGACGATCGCAACCGCCGAGTAGCGAGCGAACTCGAAGCTGACGTTGACCTTCAGGAGGAACCCGAGCAGGACGCCGAGGCCGAGACCTGCCAAGGGTAGGAGCACGCGCGGGGGCCCTCCAGCCGGTGCGTTTGGGCAAGGCTACCAGACCACCGCCGCCGAGTCGCGGCACGGGCGGACCGCCCGACGGCTCCCGGCCGGCCGTCAGGGCTTGGTCGACTTGGTCGTGTACGTCCCGTTCTGCTCGTCGGCCAGGATCATCGACTCGATCGTCGGCTCGCGCCCGGCGATCAGGCTCCGGAGCAGGCGGACCTGGCCGGGGATGATGCTCGGCGGGCGGAGGCTGGTCGTGTAGAAGCCGAACACGGCGGTCCACAGGTTGGGCACGGCCCTGAGGGTGAAGCCCTGGTCGTCGGTCAGGGTCACGATCAGCCCGTTGGCGGCCGAGCCCAGGTCGGCCGGCTTGAGCGATCCGAGGCGGGTGGCGGCATCGAACGCGACCGGGTCGATCGACGAACCGAGGCTGACCGGCGAGCCGAGCCGGCTGTCGGTGATCGTGGCCAGCCCGTTCGGGACGGGCGCCCCGTCGGTCAGCTCGACGAACGCGACCGCCGAGGCGTCGACCAGGAACCGACCGCCGCTCGTCTGCCAGACCATGATCGGCTGGCGCTCGTCGAGACGGACCTCGATCGTGTTCGGCAGCACGACGCTGACCTCGGCCGAGCGGACCGCCGGGAGGCTGCCGAGCCGGGCCGCCAGGCCGTCGGTCTGGAGCGTGACCAGGTTCGTCCCGTCGGCGATTCCCAGGAGGCCGGCGACGTCCGACTCGCTCGTCCAGGTGGCACCCTCGAGCTCGACCCGGCGGAAGTCGAAGACCGACGAGGCGCCCACGCCGTAGATCGCCAGCCCGGACAGGACGAGCACGAACGCCGCCAGTGCCCGGGTCCGGGACAGGCCCGCCGACGACCGCCGGATCGGGCGGCCGGCCCGGGGCTGGCCGACCCGCCGGGTGGGCAGCCGGCTCATCGAGGCAGGTCGCCCGGGACGAGCCGCCGCCGGACCCGGCCGGACCAGCGCTCCAGGCCGAGGTCGACAATCCGGCCGGCCAGACGGGCGAAGTCGTAGCCGCCCGCGGCGGCCATCGCCGGGAAGAGGCTGATCGGGGTGAACCCCGGGATCGTGTTGATCTCGGACAGGAAGATCGCTTCGCCCTGGACCAGGAAGTCGAGCCGCGCGAAGCCCTCGGCGCCAATCGCCCGGTAGGCGTCCCGGGCGATCTTCAGGATCGTCGCCCGCTGGCGCGGATCGAGCTCGGCACTGGGCGAGGTCTCGGACAGGCCCGGGGTGTACTTCGCCGCGTAGTCGTAGAACTCGCGGCCGGGCAGGACCTCGCCCGGTCCGTACAGCTCGAGCCCGGCCGAATCGTTGCCGAGGACGGCCACCTCGAGCTCGCGGGCGCCGCTGAGGTAGCGCTCGGCGAGGGCCAGCGTGTCGTGCTCGAACGCCGCCTCGAGGGCGGACGGCCGCTCGGCGGCGACGTGGGCCAGGGTCATCCCGACCGAGCTGCCCAGGCGAGCCGGCTTGACGATCAGGCGCGGGTCGCCGTTGCCGGCGGCGAACGCCTCGAGCTCGGCCAGCACCCCGGCCGGGTCGGCCCGCCAGCGCCGCAGGCTGACGTCGCGCCAGTCGACCACCGGCAGGCCGAGGCCCCGGACGAGACGCTTGAACAGGGCCTTGTCCATCCCCAGCGCCGAGGCGGCCACGCCCGAGCCGGTGTAGGGCAGGTCGGCCGATTCGAGCAGCGCCTGGACCGTGCCATCCTCGCCGAACGGGCCGTGGAGGGCGATGAACACGACCGGCCGGGGCTCGTTCGCCGCGAGGCGCTCGAGGACCGTGCCGCTGGTCAGCGGCCCCGTCGCACCCAGGGCCGCGGGGTCGTCGAAGTCGGCCGGGGCGAGGGCCGCGCCGTCCGCGCCGGGCGGCGAGGCAGTGCCGGACGCGGCGCCGAACTCCGCCGCCCCGGACGCGCCGGGCAGCCACCACCAGCGGCCGTCGAGGTCGATCAGGACGCGGTCGACCGGGTGACCGGCGCCGGCCAGGGCGCGGGCGACGGCCGAGCCCGAGACGAGCGAGACGTCGTGCTCGGCCGAGGGCCCCCCGAGGAGCACGACGACCGGCCGCGGCCCGGGCGTGGCGGACGCGCTCACGGGGTGACCTCCGCCCGCCAGGCGCCCCAGTCGCCGAGGTAGACGACCTCCTCCTCGAGCTCGATCCCGGTCCGTCGGCGAACCTCGGCCCGGACCCGGTCGGCCAGGCGGCGCAGGTCGGTCGCCGTACCCTTCCGGTCGTTCACCAGGAAGTTGGCGTGCTTCTCGCTGACCGAGGCACCGCCGATCCGGAGCCCCTTCAGGCCGGCGGCGTCGATCAGCGCGCCGGCCGACTCCGGGAGGGGGTTGCGGAACCACGAGCCGGCGCTCGGCGTGCCGAGCGGCTGGTGCTCCTGGCGCCAGTGCCGGATCACCTCGAGACGCTCCTTGATCTCGCTGGCCGACGCCGGCTCGAGCCGGAAGGTGGCTCCCAGGACGATCTCGGCAGGCCGGCCCGGACCCGGGTGCTTGAGCCGGCTGTCGCGGTAGCCGAGGCGGAGCTCGGCGGCGCTCAGCTCGCCCTCGCTGCCATCGGCCGCCAGAAGGCGGGCGGATTCGAGGACGGCCGCCGTGCTCGACTCGTGGGCGCCGGCGTTCGCCCACACGGCACCGCCGACCGTGCCTGGGATCGCCAGGCCGTATTCCAGGCCGGACAGGCCGGCGGCCTGGCTGACGGTCGCTGCCCGGGCCATTGGCAGGCCCGCCTCGGCGACCAGGTGATCACCGGCGATCTCGAACCCCTCGGCCCGGTCCTGGATCACCAGGCCGCGGATGCCGGCATCTGCGATCAGCACGTCGCTGCCCCGGCCGAGGACGGTGTGGGCCAGGCCGCGGGCCCGGGCGAACTGGACCAGCTTGCGCAGCTCGAAGGCGTTGTGGGCGACGGCGAACAGGTCGGCCGGGCCGCCCAGGCGCAGGGTCGTGAACCTCGCGAGCGGCTCGTCGCGCGACGTCTTGACCCCGATCCGGCGCTGGATGTCGGTGCCGATCGAGAGCGCGTCGAACGGGGCCGCCGAGCCGGGCACGGCGCTCATCCGGCCGGTTCCCCACGCGATCGGCGCAGGATCGCGGCCGGCTCCGGCAGGGCCCGCCGCTCGGCGGCCGCCAGGACCAGCTCGGCCACGGCGTCGGCGGCCGCCGGGCGGCCGAGGGCGCGCGACGCGGCGGACATCGCGTTGTGGGCGGCCGGATCGTCCAGGATCGCGGCGGCATCGAGGAGCGCCTCGGCATCGAACCGATCGTCCTCGATCAGGCGGGCCGCCCCGGCTTCGACGAGGGGCAGCGCATTCGCCCGCTGGTGGCCGGCGGCGTGAGGGTAGGGCACGACCACGAGCGGCCGGCCGAGGGCCGTCGCCTCGGCCAGGGTCGAGCTGCCGGCGCGCCCGACGATCAGGTCGGCGGCGACCAGCGCGTCGGTCATCTCCGCCCGCAGGAACGGATACGGCCGGTACCGGTCGCGGACGGCCGGCGGGAGCGCCTCGCGGGCGGCCAGGGCTGCCGCGTAGCCCTCGTCCCCGGTGACGTGGATGACGTGGACCCGCTCGACCAGGCGGGCCAGCGCCCCGGCTACGGCCGCGTTGAACCGCCGGACGGCCTGGGACCCGCCGAAGATCAGCAGGAGGCGGTCGCCGGCCGGCACGCCGAAGCGCTCCCGTGCGGCGAGCGGATCGATCCCGGCCAGGTCCCGGATCGGGGTGCCGGTCTCGAAGCACCGGCCGGATGGCACGTCGAGGGCAGCACACGTCGCCGCGTTCGAGACGGCGACGGCGCCGGCCAGGCGGGCCGTCGCCCGGACGCTTCGGCCGGGGATCACATTGCCCTCCCACATCACGACCGGGATGCCCAGGCCGCGCGCCGCGAGGAGGACCGGGATCGTCCCGTAGCCACCGGTCGTGAAGATCGCTGAGGGCCGGTCGCGGGCGAGCATGACGGCCGCCTGCGGGACCGAGACCGCCAGGCGGAGAGGGTCGAGGAGGAGGTGGATCGAGCGGTCGGTCGTCCGCAGCGAGCGGAGAGCCAGCCGCCGGAGGGGGATCCCGGCAGCCCGGACGATCCCGGCCTCGAGGCCGCGATAGCCGCCCAGCCAGGTGAGCTCCGGATCGGCCGGGCTAGCGCGAAGCGAGCGGGCGACGGCCAGAGCGGGATAGATGTGCCCGCCCGTTCCGCCGCCCGCGATCAGCAGACGCATCGTTCCAGGTGCCTCGTTCGACGGTTTCACGCGAGATGGACAGGAGGATCCCGACGGCCGCCAGGCTGATCGACAGCGACGAGCCGCCGGCGCTGATGAACGGCAGGGTGATCCCGGTGATCGGGATGAGGGCGACGACCACGGCGACGTTGATGAACGCCTGGACGCACAGCCAGGCCGTGATCCCGGCGGCCAGCAGGGCCCCGAAGGTGTCCGGCGCGGCCAGCGAGATCCGGACGCCCTGGTAGGCCAGGATGATGAACAGGGCGATCACGATCCCGGCGCCCACCAGCCCGAACTCCTCGCCGATCACCGCGAAGATGAAGTCGTTGCTGGCGTTGGGCAGGGCGATCCCGCCGGCGATCTGGCTCTGGCCGAGGCCGGCCCCGAAGACCCCGCCGAGGCCCAGGGCGAGCAGCCCCTGGATCGCGTGGTAGCCGGCCCCGCTCGTGTCCTGCCATGGGTTGAGCCAGATCCGGATCCGCTCGAGCTGGTAGCCGTGGAGCATGAAGGCCGCGGTGCCAGCCACGCCCAGGCTGCCCAGGGCGGCCAGGTGGCTCAGCCTGGCCCCGGCCACGAAGACCATGAGCAGGCCCGTCAGGGCGATGACCGAGGCCGTGCCGAGGTCCGGCTCGGCGATCACCAGCACGACCAGCGGGACGTAGATCATCAGGAACGGCACGAAGCCGCGCCAGAACCCGCCCACGTCGGTCCCCCGCTTGGCCAGCCAGTGCGCGAGGTAGACGACGAGGGCGAGCTTGGCCACCTCGGCCGGATGGACCGCCGGCAACGGACCGATCTGGAGGAAGCGGGCCGAGCCGCCGACAACCCGGTTGAAGGCTGGCACGAAGACGAGGATGAGCAGGGCGACGGCCAGTCCGTACAACGGGATCGACATCAGGCGCAGCCGCCGGTAGTCGACCCGGCTCATCACCATCAGGGCGACCAGGCCGAGGGCGCCCCACACGACCTGCGGACCGACGATCGCGAACGAGTTGGCCGAGCCGGCGTAGGCCTGCATCGCCGACGACGAATAGACCATCAGGACGCCGATCGCGGTGAGTGCAACGACAGCCACCAGGACCACGTAATCGGGCGCGTGGGTCTCCCGGCGGACCGGGTTCGACGCGCTCGAGCGGCCGGTCGAGCGGCTCCGGACGGTCGGCCGGACGAGGCTGGTGACGACGCTCATGGCTCCTCCGCGCGATTCGCCGGACCGCCGGCCAGGGCGGCGACCGCCGCCTTGAACGCCCGCCCGCGGGCCTCGTAGTCGGGAAACATGTCGAAGCTGGCGGCCGCGGGACTGAGCAGGACGGTCGCTCGCGGGACTCCGTCCGGGTCGTCCGGCCGGCCGGCGCCGAGCTCCGCCCGGATCTCGCGGGCGAGCTCGGCCGCCCGGTCGACCGCAGCCTCGAGAGACGGCGCCTGCTCGGTCCGGCGCAGGCCGGCCGACCGGAACAGCCGCTCGAGGGTGGGCCCGCTCTCGCCGATCAGGACGGCCGCGGCCGCCCGCTCGGCCACGACCGGGGCAAGCCCGGACAGGTCGACGCCCTTGTCACGGCCGCCGGCGATCAGCACGATCGGCGCCGGAAAGGACCGCAGCGCGGCGATCACGGCGTCGGGCTGCGTCCCCTGGGAGTCGTTGACGAAGCGCACGCCAGCGATCTCGCCGGCCGGCTCGAGGCGATGCTCCACGCCCCGGAACGTCCCGGCGGCCGCCCGGATCGCATCCGGCGCCAGCCCGAACAGGAGGGCGACCGAGATGGCGGCCAGGGCGTTCGAGACATTATGGCGGCCGGGCAGGGTCAGCTCGGCCAGGGGCATGACCCGACCGCCCGGTCCGGTCGCCGCCCGCCCGCCGCCGGCCAGGCCGAGGCGCTCGACCCCGGCGGCCACGATCCAGCCGTCGACGACGCCGAGGCCGCCCGGCATCGGCCGCTCCAGGCGGTACAGGACGCCGGGCGCCATGCCCAGCCCGGCGTACGCGGCGACCGTCGGGTCGTCGGCGTTCAGGACGAGCGCACCGTCCGGATCGACCAGCTCGGCCAGGCGGCGCTTGACCAGCCGGTAGGCCGCCAGGCTGCCATGGCGGTCGAGGTGGTCCGAGGTGACGTTCGTGTAGACCGCGACGTGGGTGCCCCGCGACAGGGTCGGCAGTTGCAGCTCCGACAGCTCGACGACGACTCGGTCGTCCGGCCGCAGCTCGAACAGCCGCTCGACGAGCGGCCGGCCGATGTTGCCGCCGAGGATCGCCCGGTGGACCGGGTCCGCGGAGAGGAGGTGCTCGATCAGGGCCGAGGTCGTGGTCTTGCCCTTCGTCCCGGTCACCCCGATCGTCGGCGCCGGACAGAGGCGCAGGAACAGGTCGATCTCGGACACGATCGCCGGCGCGCTTTGATCGCCCGCTGCCCGCCGGGCGACGAGGTCGCGCAGGGCCGCCCGGAGGTTCGGCTCGGTCGTCGGGAAGACGGGCGAGATCACCGGTGAGGTGGTCACCAGCGCGCTGCCCCGGAGCGCCTCGGCCGGATCGACCCCGGGACCGAGCAGGAGGCGGACCGGGCGGTCGCCGAGGCGGCCGATCGCGTCGCTCAGCTCGGCCGCCGGGCGCCCGTCGTAGACGATCACTTCGGCCCCGGCCTCGGTCAGGAAGCGGGCGAGCGCGACCCCGCTGCGGGCCAGGCCGAGCACGGCCACCGGCCGGCCGGCCAGCGATCCCGAGCGGATCGCGGCCATGCTGAGCTCGTCGGGGTTCACGGTCATGGCGATCATTGGAGGGCGTTGATCGAGGCCAGGAAGAGGGTCACGCCGATCATCCCGGCGAGGGCGCCGACGATCCACAGCCGGACGGTGATCTTCTCCTCGTCCCAGCCAGACAGCTCGAAGTGGTGGTGGATCGGGCTCATCCTGAAGATCCGCCGGCCACCCGTCGCCTTGAAGTAGGCGACCTGGATGATCACCGAGCCCGTCTCGATCACGAAGACGAGCCCGATCAGTGGCAGGACCACGATCTGGCCCGTGATCAGGGCGGTCACCGCCAGGCAGGCGCCCAGCGACAGCGAGCCCGAGTCGCCCATCAGGACCTGCGCCGGATGGACGTTGAACCACAGGTAGCCGAGCGTCGCCCCGATGATGATCGCGCAGAGCAGGGCGAGGTTGGGCTGGTGGGGCACGTTCAGCAGGGCGATGATCATGTAGGCGACGAAGCCGAACGCGAGTCGTCCCGCCGGCCAGGCCGTCGAGGCCGTCGGTGATGTTCACCCCGTTGCTGGTCGACACGATCGCGAACGCGGCGAAGACGATCGTACAGCGGCGCCCCGATCACCACGTCGCCCGCGAACGGGACCCGGATCGCATCGATGTTGAAGTGGCGCTGGATGTACAGGGCGGCCAGGACCGCGACCACGATCTGCCAGATCAGCTTGTGGCGGGCCCTGATGCCCGTCGCCGGTCCGGACGTTCAGGTAGTCGTCGACGGCGCCCAGCGCGGCGACGCCGAGCAGGGCCCGCCAGCGGCGAGTAGGTGTCGGGCGTGTCGGCGCCGACCGCACCGAGCAGGATGGCGACCGCCGCGACGACCAGCACGATCAGGATCCCCGCCCCGGTCGGCGTGCCTTCCTTGAGGTAGTGGCTCTGTGGCCCCTCCTCGCGGATGTGCTTGCCGAAGCGGATCGAGCGGGCGAAGCGGATGTACGGGGGCATCAGCACGACCACGAGCAGGAACGCGATCAGGAGGCCCTGGATCAGCTCGATCGTCCCGATCGTCATCGGCCGAGCTCGATCCGCAGGTCGTCGACGAGCCGGTCGAGGCCGATCCCGTTCGATGCCTTGACCAGGACCACGTCGCCCGGGGCGAGGCGAGGCCGGAGCGCCTCGAGGGCGGCCTGCCGATCGGCGACCTCGACGATCCGGGCACCGGCCAGGCCGGCCGCCCGGGCGCCCTCGGCGATCGGCCGGGCGCCTCGGCCGACGACGACCAGCAGGTCGGCCACGGCGGCGGCGCGGCGGCCGACCTCGCGGTGGCCGGCGTCGTGGCCCTCGCCCAGCTCGAGCATCTCGCCCAGCACGGCGACCCGCCGACCGGGCAGATCGGCCAGGACGGCCAGGGCGGCCCGCATCGAGGCCGGCGCCGCGTTGTAGCTGTCGTCGACGATCGTCACCTCCCCCAGACGGACGAGCTCGCCCCGGTGCGCTGCCCGGAGCGGAACGGCCAGGCCGGCCGCGATCTCGTCGAGGTCGAGGCCGAGGACGCCGCCGACCGCGGCCGCGGCCAGGGCGTTCTGGACGGCATGCCGGCCGAGGCCGGGCAGGGCGATCGCCCGGCGGCCGGCCGGCGTCCGCAGGACGAAGCGCATCCCGGCCGTCCCGACCGGCTCGACCGCCTCGGCGGTCACCTCGGCCGACGGCGCGAAGCCGTAGGTCAGGACCCGGGCGGCAGTTCGGCCGGCCATCCGGGCGACGCGTTCGTCGTCGGCGTTGAGGATGGCCGTTCCGCCCGCCGGCAGGGCCTCGACCAGCTCGGCCTTGGCCCGTTCGATCGCCTCGATCGAGCCGATCCGGGACAGGTGGACCGGCTCGACCGCGGTCACCACGCCGACCTGCGGCCGGGCGATCCGGGCGAGATCGGCGATCTCGCCCCCGACATACATGCCCATCTCGAGGACAAGCGCCTCGATGCTCCGGTCGAGGCGCAGGACGGTCAGGGGCAGGCCGATCTCGTTGTTCTCGTTACCCTCGCTCCACAACGTCCGGTAGCGCGTGGCCAGGACCGCCGCGACCGCCTCCTTGGTCGAGGTCTTGGCGATGCTCCCGGTGATCCCGACGGTGCGCGGCTCGAACCGGGCACGCCAGCCGGCGGCAATCGCGCCGAGGGCGTCGACGGGTCGGGCGACCCGCACGACGGTCACGTCCCGGAGGGCCGGTGCCGGCAGGCCCGGCCGACTGATCAGGACCGCGGCCGCCCCGTTGGCGACAGCCTCGGCCAGGTGCTCGTGGCCGTCGGTCCGCTCGCCGGGCAGGGCGATGAACAGGTTGCCCGGGCGGACCCGCCGGGAATCGACCGCCGCCGCCCGGATCGGCCGGCCGGCATCACGGACAAGCACCCCGCCGCTCAGGCGGACCAGCTCGGCGGCGTCGAGCGACTCGCTCCCCGGGAGCGGTTGCGAACCGGGCTCGTCGGTCACGGCGGCCAGTGTCCCACGACCGGCGGTCACGGGTTGGGACTGGCCGGCGTTCCCGATCCGGTCGGCGTCAGGTCGAGCATCGTCATCGAGTCGGTGGCGATCCGCCGGAACAGCTCGTACGACTCGACCGCGAGGGGCAGGTCGCCCTGCCGGATCACCAGCGGCTTGCCCTCGTGGATCTCGACCGCGATCACCAGGTCCGGCGCGTTGCGGCCAATGAAGCCGACGAACGTATTGTTGAACCGGCTCGTCATCCAGCCGCCGTGGCCGTGGTTGAGGGTCGGGTCCCAGATCTCGGCCGTGCCGGTCTTGCCCCCGACCGTGTAGCCCTTGACCAGGGTCTTGGCGGCATACCAGGGCACGGTGTGGACGATGTAGGTCATCAGGTTGGTCAGCGTCGCGGCGATCGTCGGAGGGATCACCTGCGGGCCGGGCGTCGGGGCGACCGGCTGGTTGCCGATCGCAGCCACGACGTGGGGAGTGATCAGCGTCCCCCCATTGACCATCGCCGAGTAGGCCGTGGCGAGCTGGATCAGGGTGACCGCCACGCCCTGGCCGAACGCCGCGTTCGCCAGGTCGACCTGGTGCCACGGCTGGATCGCCGGGTCGTGGACGGTGCCGGCCACCTCGTTGGCCAGGTCGATCCCGGTCGGCCGGCCGATGCTCAGCTTGTCCCAGGTCGCCTTGAGCACGCCCGCGGCAGCGTTCGTGGTCGAGGCGAGGCCGAGGGCCACCCGGGCGGCGCCCACGTTGCGCGAGTAGGCCAGCACGTTCTCGAACGGGATCCTGCCCATCGGGCGCTTGTCCGAGTCGTAGATCCGGGCCGTGCCGTGGTCGAGCGACAGCGAGCCCGTATCGTTGACGATGCTGGTCGGGGTGATCGTGCCGGCCTGCAGGGCGGCCATCGCGGTCAGCATCTTCATCACCGAGCCGGGCTCGTACGTCGCACTGACGACCGGGTCGACGAAGTCGGCCGCGGGCGTCGTAGCGTAGTTGTTGGCGTCGTACGAGGGGTAGCTCGCCTCGGCGTAGACCTGGCCGGACTTCGGGTCGACGACCACGGCGGAGACCGACACAGCGCTGTCGGCGACGGCGGCGGCCATCACCTCCTGCTCGACCGCGAGCTGGAGGCTGTCGTCAATCGTCAGGGTGATGTCCTGGCCGGGCGTGCCCGGGTCGATCACCTCGGCGGTGTCGATCATCGGCCGGCCGCTGATCGAGCGCGCCGCCAGGACGACCTTGGGCCGGCCGGCCAGGATGTCCTGGTAGTACTGCTCGATGCCGTACTGGCCGACGCCGTCCCGGTTGACGAAGCCGAGCAGCTGGGCAGCCAGGGAGGTCTTCGGGGCACCGCCGACCTGGGGCTCCACCCGGGTGGCCTCGGTCGCCAGATCGATGGCTCCGTCGGCGCCGTCGGCCGTGATCGCCGCCTGCAGCCGGTCGGCGGTCGCCTGGTCGAGGTCGTGGGCCAGGATGACGTACGGCCGGTTCGAGTTCAGCTTCTGGCTGAAGGCGGCCGCGTCGGTCGGGTCGAGGCCGATGATCCCGATCAGGTCGTCGGTCAGGGTCGTCCGGGCGCCGACGTCCGAGCCGAGCAGGTTGGGATTCGCCTCGAGCATGTAGCGGTCGACGGTGGTTGCCAGGACGACGGTCCCGCTCCGGTCGTAGATCGTGCCCCGCCGGCTGGGCAGGCTGACCTGGGTCAGGGTCTGGGCCTGGGCCCGGGCGGCCAGCATCGGCTGCTCGGCCACCTGCCACCAGGCGAGGCGCACGACGAGGCCGCTGCCGGTGACCAGGAAGACGAGGAGGACGACCAGGAGCCGCCGCCGGGAGTCGGTCCGACCAAGCATCGATCGATCCGGTCTACCGGGCCGGGACGATGAGCGGGTTCCCCAGCTGGTTCAGGCCCAGGTCGATCCCCAGCTTGCGGATGGCCGATGCGCCGCCGAGGCGGTTCAGGTCGCTGATCACCTGTTGGCGCTCGCCCTCGAGGGCGGCCTGCTGGTTGGTCAGCCGGTCGATGTCGACCGCCGTCGTCGAGACCTCGACCGTCTGGGCGAGCGAGAAGAAGCCGAGCACGAAGGTGATCGCGATCCCGCCCAGCAGGATGCCGACCCGGTTCGCCCGGCGGCCGGCCCGGACGGCCGTGCGCGCCCGGCGCCGGGCGATCGCAGGTGCCGACTCGACCCGGGGCCGGGGCTGGACTGCCGGTTTCGAGCGAGGCAGCGCGACCGCGGCCGACGCGGGGCGAACGCCCGACGGCGGCCCGAGCCGGCCAACCTGGACGGCCATCAGTCACCCACCGAGTAGCTCATCCGGTTCGGCGCCGCATCGAGGTCGAACCGGAGTGCTCCCTGGCCCCGCTCGTCGCGCAGTCCGTCGTCGAGCTCGCCGGGCCGGGAGCCCCGGACCTCGATCGGGCGCTCGTGGATCTCGTGCTGGCGGCGGCCGTACGAGCGGCGGCGGTGGGACTGGTGGTGCTTGCTCATCGAGTCTCCTTCCGGCTGGCGATCAGGCTGCGAGACGCTCGGCGGCCCGCAGGCGGGCACTCCGGGCGCGGGGATTGCGGGCGATCTCGGCCGCCGTGGGCGTGAGCGACGGGCGGGTGACGAGGCGCAGGCGGGGCGACCGGCCGCACACGCAGACCGGCAGGCTGGGCGGGCAGACGCAGCCGCGCCGCTCGGCCTGGAAGAGGCGCTTGACGATCCGGTCTTCGAGCGAGTGGTAGCTCAGGACGACCAGCCGGCCGCCGGGCCGGAGCAGGTCGATCGCCGCAGCCAGGGCTTCCTCGAGGGCGTCGAGCTCGGCATTGACCGCGATCCGGAGGGCCTGGAAGACGCGCGTCGCGGGGTGGATCCTGCGACGACCGGGGATCCCGGCAGGTGCCACCCGGACGACCAGCTCGGCCAGCTCCTCGGCGGTCGTGATCGGGGCGATCTGCCGGGACGCGACGATGGCCCGGGCGATCCGGGCGGCGTGCGGTTCCTCGCCGTAACGGCGCAGCAGGGCGGTCAGCTCGACCACGTCGAGGCCGGCCAGGAGCTCGGCCGCCGGCAGCCCGTGGCGGGGATCGAATCGCATGTCGAGTGGGCCGCCGCTGCGGATCCCGAAGCCCCGCTCCCGATCGGCCAGCTGGAAGCTCGACAGGCCGAGGTCGAACAGGAGTCCGTCGACCGCGCCGAAGCCGGCCGCCGGCGCCACGACGGCCAGCTCCCGGAAGTTCGCTCGGCGGAGCACCAGCCGATCGCCGAAGCGCGGTCCGAGGCGGGCCCGGACCCGGGCGATCGCGGCGGCATCCGCGTCCAGCCCGAGCAGCCGGCCGTCGGGCGAGGTGGCTTCCAGGATCCGCTCGGCGTGCCCACCGCCACCGAGTGTCGCGTCGATCTGGAGGCTGCCGGACGCCGGGGCGAGCATCGTCATGACCTCTTCCACCAGGACCGGCAGGTGCCCATCCTCCATCTCTCCTCCGACTCGACTGACGGATCCGAAACGGATCCTGGAAGCGCGTGTGGTCCCCTCGGCGGGCTCAGATCCCCAGTCCGCTGAGGTGTTCGGCCATGGCCTCGGGTGCGTCCATTGCCCGGCGGTAGTCGTCCCAGCGCTCGGGCGCCCAGATCTCCGCGTGATCCCTGGCGCCGACCACGACCGCATCGCCGGCCAGGCCGGCGACCTCGCGCAGGCTGGCCGGCAGGACGACCCGCCCCTGCCGGTCGGGTTCGACTTCGTATGCGCTGGCGAACAGCGCCCGGCTGAAGGTCCGGGCATTGGCGTCGCCGATCGGCAGCCCGCCGACCTTGCCGGCCAGCTCCTCCCAGGCCGCCTTGGGGAAGATCGCCAGGCACGCGTCGAGCCAGCGGGCAATGAATGCGCCGCCATCGAGCTGGACGCGGAACTTCGCGGGGACCGCGACTCGTCCCTTGTCGTCCACCGAGTGCCGGTACTCGCCGGTGAACACCGTTCGGGCTTCCCTGTCGTCTGCGCTGCGGAGGTGGAGCGGGCGGACCCGCGAGGACGGAGGCGGCTGGTCGGGCGGCCGGAGGTGACCGGTAGAGCCTTGGTCCCGAGGCATGGGACTGTTCCCCACTTGACACCACTTTGTGCCACTCGGCGTACTATAGCGCCCGGTGGGCATCCGTCAATGCCGAAATGCGGGTCAATGGTCGGGAGGGACCCGCCCGGGATCCACCGGCGACCGGGGACGGGCGGGCAGTACTTTCCGCTCGTTGAAGCGCGGTCGGCGACGGTGCTAGGGTCGACTCCAGGCGGGCCGAGCGGCCGGCCGGAGGGCATGCACGACGAGGGACGGCAAGCTCATATGGCAATCCCCCGGCCGATCGCTCCGATCGAGCCTGCGAGCGAGATCTCGTTCCTGGCCAAGGGACGGATCCGGCGCTGCACGTTCCGCCGGCTGATCGCCGTCGACCGCCGGCCTTCAGCGGATCTACGAGGTCGAGTGCCTCTACCCCGAGCGGCGGTCGCCGATCCCGCTCGGCGATCTCGAGTCGGCCACCCCGATCTGCAACGCCTGCACGGCGCCGCACATCTTCCGGCCCGACGAGGACTGACCCGGACCGGCGGCTCGCTCGAGGTCGGTCCGGGAGCGAAGCTGCCGGCGGAGCAGCGTGAGGCGCCAGCGAGGCGGCCTGTAAGCCGAGTTCTGTCCCGCGATCGCTCGCGGGGACGGTCATCCATCTCGACCGCCGGTTGCCCGACGGTTCATGCGGCCGACCCGAGGGCTGGGCAGCGCGCCTCTCCCCCGCGACGCCGGTTGCCCGGCGACGGGTTGCGCCCTCCTATTTGGCCTTGCTCCGGGTAGAGTTTGCCGCGTTTCACCCCGTCGACCGAAGCCGCCGGACTCGTCTCTGTGGCACTGGTCCTCGCCTCGCGGCGGACGGGAGTTACCCGCTACCCTGCGCTGGGGAGCTCGGACTTTCCTCGAGCCGGGCCCACGAGTCGGCCCAGCGCGCGACCGTCCGGACCGCCTCGCTGGCCTGCCTATCGTACCCTCGAGCGCGCGATGCCTGATCAGCTGCGCACGACCCGCCGGCCGGTCCGACCCATCCGGGCCTCCCGCCTCGCCGTAGCCCTGCTCGGCGCGGCCCTGCTGGCGCTCGCCTTGGCCGCCTGCAGCGCGCTCTCGTCGCCGTCGGCGCGGGGCACGATCACCTTCCTCGTCCGGAACGAGACCGGCCAGGTGGCGACCTACCGGTTCGACGGGTCGGCCGAGGCGACCGGCGTCGGCGGGCCGCTCGGCTGCCTGGCCCGGACGACGATCGTCACGACCTGGGATCCGACCTGGACGTTCGCGGTCAACGGCCGCCCGACGATCGCCTCGAGCGACTCGAGCGACCTCCAGCCGGAGGCCGACGCCCGCGATGGACTGACCGTGATCGTCGTCATCGACGTCAGCGGGGTCCAGACGACGGCGCATGCCGGGCCGCCGCTGGCGGCCGAGGCCGACCCGCCCGGGCCGAGCGCTGCCAGCCAGCCAGCGTGCCTGCCGGCGCCGAGCTAGCGGGCGACGGCTACGGGCCGGGGCGGCGCACGACCAGCGGCGGGCCGCCGGCGCGAACCCGGTCGATCGCCTCGTTGGCGAGCGCATCGGCAGCCGAGTTCTGGGCCCGCGGGACATGGTTCGCCGTCCAGCGCCGGAACCTCGCCAGCGAGGCCCGGACCTCGGCGTGGAGGGGCGCGATCTTCAGGTCCTTGACCCGCCAGCGGCCGTTCACCTGCTCGACGATGAGCTTCGAGTCGAGGAGCAGGTCGACCTCGGTGGCGCCGAGCTCGAGCGGCGAGGCGCCAGCGCCCGGACCACCCCGACGTACTCGGCGACGTTGTTCGTCCGGATCCCGAGGTACTCGCTGATCGTGGCGATCGGTCGGGCGAGCGGGTCGCGGGCGCCCCGGCTTGGCCGCGTCGATCAGGACCGCGCCGCGACGAAGCCGGCCCGGGATTGCCCTGGCCGCGCCGTCGGTGCGGACGATCAGGCGGAGCGAGCCGCCGGCGGGCACGGCCTCGCCGCCCGGTGGATCGCCGCCCGGTGGATCGAACAGGCCGTTCAGGCCTGACGCTCGACGATCGCGGCCGAGACCTCGAGGATCGCCCGGGTGACCTCGATCCCGCGCGGGCAGGCGTCGGTGCAGTTGAAGATCGTCCGGCAGCGCCACACGCCGTCCTGGTCGGCCAGGATCTCGAGGCGCTCCTCGGCGCCCTCGTCGCGCGAGTCGAAGATGAACCGGTGGGCCTTGACGATGGCGGCCGGCCCGACGTAGCCGGGCTGCGCCCAGAACGACGGGCACGAGCCGTGGTGCAGGCGGCGCACAGGATGCACTTGGTCGTGTCGTCGTAGCGGGCCCGCTCCTCGGGCGACTGGAGCGCTCGCGCTCGGGCGGCGGCTGGCCGTCGGTGATCAGGAACGGCTGGACGCTGCGGTACTTGGCGAAGAAGCCGTCCATGTCGACGACGAGGTCCTTGATCACCGGCAGGCCGGGCAGCGGCGCGACGCTGATCCGTCGCCGGCCGAGCTGCTCGACCCGGATCTTGCAGGCCAGGCGGTTGCGGCCGTTGATCAGCATCGCGTCCGAGCCGCACACGCCATGGGCGCATGAGCGGCGGAAGGTCGAGCGTGCCGTCCTGCTCGCACTTGACCCGGTGGAGCAGGTCGAGGACGCGGTCCATCGGCTCGGCCTCGACCGAGTAGGCCTCCCAGTGCGGCCTCGGGATCCCGCTCGGGGTCGTAGCGGAGGATCCGGAGATCGACCTGCATCGTGCCGCTCAACCGCGTCCGTCCTGTTCGCTGCGCATCAATAGGTCCGCGGCTTCGGCTGGAAGCGGGTGATCGACGACCGGCTTGTAGGTGAGCCGCGGGCCGCCCTCGGCCCGGTAGGCCAGGGTGTGGCTCAGGCAGTTCGACGTCGTCGCGCTCGGGGTAGTCCTCGCGGCAGTGGGCGCCGCGGCTCTCCTTGCGGGCGAGCGCCGACGACGACCGTCGCCTCGGCGCAGTCGAGCAGGTAGCCGACCTCGCGGGCCTCGAGCAGGTCGGTGTTGAAGACCGTGCCCTTGTCGTCGACGTGGACCCGGCTGTAGCGCTCCTTGAGCGCACGGACCCGGGGCAGCGGCCGCCGACAGCAGCTCCTCGGTCCGGTAGACCCCGACGTCGTCCATCATCACGCCGCCAGCTCGGCCCGGATGCGGGCCGCGTTCTCGCCGGTGGGCCGCTCGCGCAGATGGCCCGGAGCTCGGCCTGGACCGACTCGTGGGCGTCCGGCGGCCAGCGTCGGGCAGCTCCGCCCCGCGCACGTCGCTCGGCCATCTGGCGGCCCAGCCCGGCGGCCGAAGACGAGCAGGTCGACGAGCGAGTTGGTGCCCAGCCGGTTCGCGCCGTGGACGCTGACGCAGGCGCATTCGCCGGCCGCGTACAGGCCGGGCACGATCGTGCGCTCGCGCGTCGCGGATGACCCGGGCGTGCATGTCGGTGGGGATGCCGCCCATCGCGTAGTGGGCCGTGGGCTGGATCGGGCACCGGCTCGGTGATCGGCTCGACGCCCTGGTAGACCCGGGCGAAGTCGGTGATGTCGGGCAGCTTCTCCTCGATCACCTTCCGACCGAGGTGGCGGACGTCGAGGTAGACGTAGTCCTTGCCGCCGATCCCCCGGCCGGCCCGGATCTCCTGGTAGATCGCCCGGCTGACCATGTCGCGCGGGCCGAGCTCCATCAGCGTCGGCGCGTAGCGCTCCATGAAGCGCTCGCCCTCGTCGTTGAGCAGGTAGCCGCCCTCGCCCCGGGCCGCCTCCGAGAGCAGGATGCCCGATTCCCACGATCCCGGTCGGGTGGAACTGGTAGAACTCCATGTCCTGGAGCGGCACTCCGTGACGGTAGGCCAGGGCGACCCCGTCACCGGTCAGTGACCAGGCGTTGGAGGTGATCCTGAACATCCGGCCGAAGCCACCGGTCGCCAGCAGGACCGCCTTGGCCCGGAATGCGTGGAGCTCGCCGTCGGCGATCCGGTAGGCGACCACGCCGGCCGCCCGGCCGCCCGCGCCGGCATCCCCGCCGTCGAACAGGAGGTCGACGACGTGGTACTCGTCGAAGAAATGGACGCCGGCCTTGATGCACTGCTGGTAGAGCGTCTGCAGGATCATGTGGCCGGTCCGATCGGCCGCGAAGCAGGCCCGCCGGACCGGGCCCTCGCCGAAGTTGCGGGTGTGCCCACCGAAGCGGCGCTGGTCGATCCTGCCGTCGGGCGTCCGGTTGAACGGCAGGCCCATGTGCTCGAGCTCGATGACCGTCTCGATCGCTTCCCGGGCGAGGACCTCCGCGGCATCCTGGTCGGTCAGGTAGTCACCGCCCTTGACGGTGTCGAACATGTGCCATTCCCAGTGGTCTTCCTCGTGGTTGCCCAGGGCGGCGCACACGCCGCCCTGGGCGGCGCCGGTGTGGGAACGGGTCGGGTAGAGCTTGGTCAGGACGGCGGTCGGGACGCCCGCCTGGGCCAGCTCGAGGGCTGCCCACAGGCCGGCGCCGCCGGCACCCACGATCAGCGCGTCGAACTCCTGGTCCATCAGTCGAAGCTCAACCGGTCGGCTTGGGCAGGGTCACGATCACGATCGTGCCGAACGCGAACAGGACGAGGCCGATGAGGTAGAAGGCCATCATCACCGCCGTCCGGACGGCGCCCTTGAGGTAGTCGCCGACGACGATCCGGATCCCCAGGATGGCGTGGACGAGGACCACGATCACGAACAGCCAGTCGTTCGCCCGCCAGAACAGGCTGCTCCAGCGCACGTTGGCGATGAACTCCGCCGTCTGGTCCTTGGGGTCGTACAACACGTGCAGGATGAGGAAATGGCTGAGCGACAGGACGAACAGGGCGAGCCCGGTCAGGCGCATCAGGTACCAGACGGTCCGCTCCGAACCCTTGCGGGTCGGCCGAACGCTGCCCGAGCGAGAGTAGCGCTGGGTCATCTCGCCCTCCTACTGGCCAAAGATCGGCTTGAGGATGATGAACGCGACTGGCAGGCCGACGATCGTGAAGAGGACCCAGTTCAGGTACCACAGCTGCCGGTGGTAGCGGGTGAAGACGGGCCAGAAGTCCATCACGATGATCCGCAGGCCGTTCAGGGCGTGATACAGCAGGGCCGCCCCGAGGAGGGTCTCACCGATCCGGCCGACCGGGCTGGCGTAGATCTGGAGGACGGTGTCATAGGCCTCCGGGTTGGCGCCCGACAGGAAGATGTCGATCACGTGGAAGATCACGAAGACCCAGATCGCGACGCCCGAGATCCGGTGGAATGCCCAGGCGAGCATCCCCTCGCGGCCGCGATACCGGATGAGCACGGGTCCTCCCTGGCGAGCGGGCGTCGGTGGGCGGTGGTCGTCGATCGAGGTCGAGGCACCCTCCCGGGTCACCCATTCTAGCCGGAACCCGACGTCCGCCTGAACCGGCCGGCGCGGCCGGTCGATCGGCGGCGCCCGCTCGGTCGGCGCGCGGTACCATCGCTTCCCCGTCCCTGCGCATTTCAGGAGAGGCGAGCCGCGTGAAGATCCAGGAAGCCGACGCCAAGACGCTGCTCCTGGCCCAGGGCCTGCCGGTGCCGTCATGGGAGGTCGTCCGGAGCGCGGCCGAGGCCGGCCGGGCCGCCCGGCGAGCCTTCGAGGGAGGCGCCGCGAAGGTCGTGGTCAAGGCCCAGGTGCTCGTCGGCGGCCGGGGCAAGGCGGGTGGAGTGAAGGTGGCCGCCGACGTGGCTGCGGCGGAAGCGGCGGCCGGAGCGATTCTCGGCCTCGAGATCAAGGGCATCCCGGTCCGCAAGCTGCTCGTCGGGCCGGCCGCCGACATCGTCCGCGAGTACTACCTCGGGGCGATCCTCGATCGGGCCAGCCGCCGGATCGTGGTCATGGCCTCGGCCGAGGGTGGCGTCGAGATCGAGGAGGTTGCCCGGGTCAACCCGGCCGCGATCCACCGCCTCGCCGCCCACCCTCACCTCGGCCTGCTCGACTGGCAGGCTCGGCAGCTGGCCTTCGCGGTCGGTCTCGGCGGTGTCCACCTGCGCGACTTCGTATCGATCGCCAAGGGCCTGGTCGCCACGATGCTGGCCAACGACGCCGACCTCGTCGAGGTCAACCCGCTGGCGGTGGTCCGCGAGATCGGGTCCGACGGCAGCCCGATCGAGCGGCTGGCCTGCCTCGACGCCAAGGTCACCCTGGACGATTCGGCCCTCTTCCGGCACCCGGGGCTCGAGGCGCTGCGTGACCTCGACGAGGAGGATCCGGTCGATCGCGAGGCGCGCGAGGAGGGCATCAGCTTCATCAAGCTCGACGGCACGATCGGCTGCATGGTGAACGGCGCGGGCCTGGCGATGACCACGATGGACCTGGTCAAGCGGGCCGGCGGCCAGCCGGCCAACTTCCTCGACATCGGCGGGGGTGCCCGATCGGACAAGGTCGCCGCGGCGATGCGCCTGATCCTGGCCGATCCGAACGTCACCGCCATCCTGGTCAACATCTTCGGCGGGATCACCCGCGGCGACGAGGTCGCCCGGGGCCTGATCGAGGCGCGGGCGGTCCAGGTCCGCGAGGTCCCGATGGTCGTCCGGATCGTCGGCACGAACGCGACCGAGGCCGCCGCCCTCCTCGAGGCGAACCACTTCGAGACGGCGACCAGCCTCGACGATGCCGCGGCCAAGGCCGTCGCCGCCGCACGTTCGAGCGTGCCCGGGGCAGCCCCGAGCGGGTCGGACCGATGAGCATCCTGGTCGGTCGTGACACCCGCCTCGTCGTCCAGGGCATCACCGGGCGCGAGGGTGACTTCCATTCGCGGGCGATGCTCGAATACGGCACCCCGCTCGTCGCCGGGGTCACCCCGAACAAGGGCGGCCAGCGCGCGATCGACGGCCGGGTGCCCGTCTTCGACACGGTCGCCGAGGCGGTTCGCGAGACGGGCGCGAACACGTCGTGCATCTACGTCCCGGCGGCCGGCGCCCCGGATGCCGTCCTCGAGGCGGCCGGCGCCGGGATCGGCACGATCTTCTGCATCACCGAGGGCATCCCCGCCCTCGACATGCTCCGGGTGGTCGAGGTCGTCCGGGCCGCCGGCGCGCGCCTGATCGGCCCGAACTGCCCGGGGGCGACCTCGCCGGGCCGGGCCAAGGTCGGGATCATCCCCGGCTCGGTCCATCGCGAGGGAAGCGCCGGCGTCGTGTCCCGCTCGGGGACCCTGACCTACGAGGCCGTCCAGGCGATGACCGACGCCGGGATCGGCCAGTCGACCTGCGTCGGCATCGGGGGCGACCCGATCATCGGGACGACCTTCCTCGATGTCCTCCAGCTGTTTGCCGCCGATCCCGAGACCGACGCGATCGTCCTGATCGGCGAGATCGGCGGATCTGCCGAGGAGGAGGCCGCGGCGTGGGCCGGCGAACACCTGCGGGGCGTGCCGATGGTCGCCTTCATCGCCGGCCGGACCGCGCCCGAAGGCCGCCGGATGGGCCATGCCGGGGCGATCATCTCGGGCGGCACGGGGACCGCCGCCGACAAGATCGCCGCACTCGAGGCGGTCGGGATCCGGGTCGCCGGCTCACCCACCGAGATTCCGGCCCTCCTCCGGGCAGCCGGCCATCGGGCCTGACCGGGCAGGCCGTCCGATCATGGCCGCCCTGATGGACCTCGTCGCGGGAGCGCAGCGGGAGATCCTGATCGCGATCGGAACCGACGATCTGGCCGGGCTCGATGATCGGCGCCGTTTCGCGGCCCACCTGAGCCTGGGCGCCGGGCTCGACCCGACCTGGCTTGACCTGTTCAGCGAGGCGGTCCGCTGGACGACCGGCTCCGACGAGCCGCCGAGCTTCCTCGATGCCCGGCGCGAGCTGTCCTCGGCCGGACCGGCTGGCCCGGGCCGCGACCTGGACAGCGGGATGCGCACGGTCGAGCGGGTCGATCCACTCTGGGTCGAGGCGATCGCCCGTCTCGACGATGGCCAGATCGACCGCGTGACCGGGCGCTGGATCGATCTCCTCGGCGACGAGCTGGGCGACCTGCCTCGCGAGGAGAAGCCGTGGATCCGACAGCTCGCGGCGGACCTCGTCGGCTTCTGCCGGTCGGCCCGACAGGCGCCCGACGTCCTGTTCGCCTGGTCGCTCTGACTCCCGACCCGATCCTGCACCTGGCCGGCGTCGGGGTTCGCCGGGAAGGTCGCTGGATTCTCGACGGCGTCGACTGGACCGTCCGGGCCGGGCAACGCTGGGCCGTGATCGGCCCGAACGGCTCGGGCAAGACGACCCTCCTGCGGGTGGCCAGCACCTACCTGTGGCCGAGCCGGGGCGGCGTCGAGGTGCTCGGCGAGACGATCGGGCGAACCGATGCCCGCGACCTCCGGCGCCGGATCGGCTACGTCAGCGCGGCGCTCGCGGACGACGTGGACGCGGCCCTGCCCGCCCTCGAGGTCGTCCTGACCGCCCGGCATGCCGCTCTCGCGCCCTGGTGGTCCCGCTTCGAACCGGCCGACCGGGAGCGGGCGGTGGCCAGCCTGGATCGGCTCGGCCTGGGCGGCTTCGAGGCGCGCACCTTCGGGAGCCTCTCGTCGGGTGAGCGCGGCCGGGTCCTGATCGCCCGGACGCTGATGACCGAGCCCGAGCTGGTCCTGCTCGACGAGCCCGCCGCCGGGCTTGACCTCGGTGCCCGGGAGGAGCTCGCGGCGAGGCTTGCCGGCTTGGCGGCCGGCCCTACGCCCGCGATCGTCCTCGTCACCCACCACCTCGAGGAGATCCCGGCCGGCTTCGACCAGGCCCTGGTCCTGGCCGGGGGCACGGTCCGCGCGAGCGGCCCGATCGAAGCGGTCCTGACCGGCCCGACGCTGTCGGCAGCCTACGGCCGGCCGCTCACGGTCAATTCCCGGGGCGGCCGGTTCAGCGCCCGCGGCGAGCCCGTATCTGGGTGAGTCCGGTCCTGGTCCTGGCCGTCGCCACGGTCACCGTCTTCGCGTTCATCAACGGCGTGACCGGGGCGGCTACCGCGACGGCCACGCTGGTGGCATCCCGGGCGGCCAACCCCGCCCCCGCGGTCGTCCTCGCCACCCTGTTCAACCTGCTCGGTCCGTTCCTGTTCGGGACGGCCGTCGCCGGGACCGTCGGAGCGGTGGTCGGCCTGTCCGGGCCGCGCCTCATCCCGGTGATCGGGGCTGGCGCGTTCGGGGCCGTCGCCTGGACCACGATCACCTGGCGACTGGCGATCCCGTCGAGCTCGTCGCACGCCCTGGTCGGGGGCCTGCTCGGCGCAGCCCTGCTGGACGCCGGACCGTCGGCGATCAACTGGACCGGCAGCCCGGGCCAGCCGGTAGGCCTGCTCGCGATCATCGTCGCCCTGGCGATCAGCCCACCGGCGGCCGCCGCGGCCGGCTACCTCTTCGAGCGGCTCGCCCTGGCCGCCTTCACCCGGACGTCAGTCCGTGCCGCCGGGCCGGTCCGCGCGGCTCAGTACCTCTCGTCTGCCTGGCTGGCCGCCAGCCACGGTGCCAACGACACCGCGAAGTCGGCCGGGCTCGTCGCCTCGCTCCTGGCGGCCGGCGGGTTGAGTCGTGGCTTCGACGTGTCGCCCCCGGTGGTCCTCGGCTCCGCCGTCGCGCTCACCTTAGGAACGGCGCTCGGCGGCTGGGGGATCGTCCACACCCTCGGCCGGCGGATCTTCCCGGTCAAGACCGTCGACGGGCTGGTCAGCCAGGGCAGCTCGGCGGCGGTGATCTTCGCCGCCTCGCTGCTGGGCGCGCCGGTCAGCACGAACCAGATCGTGGCCTCCTCGATCGTGGGCATCGGCCTGGCCCGCCGGCGGTGGCACCATGTGCGCTGGGAGGTCGTCCGGCGCAACCTGGCAACCTGGCTGACGACGATCCCGGCCGCCGGCCTGATCGCCGCCGTCAGCCTGCCCGCATGGAGGCTCCTCGGATGATCGCTCGATCATGACCCGACTGGGCTGGCTCCTGCCCGCCGACTCGGACGTGCTCGGCATCCTGCGCCTCCAGGCGACGACGACCCTCGAAGGGATGGACGCCCTGGTCGCCTGGGCGAGCGGCGACCCGACCGGCTCCGACCGGCTGCGCGACGCCGAGCATCGGGCGGACGTCCACAAGCGCGCGCTGCGGGCCGCCGTTCGCCGGGCGTTCATCACGCCGATCGCCCCCGAGGACCTGTTCGTGCTGTCCGGCCGGCTCGATTCCGTCCTCAACGAGGCGAAGGACACCGTCCGCGAGGCCGAGCTGATCGGGATGGCGCCCGATCCGCCGATCCTGGCGATGTCGGAGCGGATCGCCGAGGGCGTCCGGCGGATCAGCCAGGCATTCGACAAGCTGGCCGTCACGGCGCGCTCGACGATGGACGGCGGACCGGGCGACCCGACGACCGACGCCGACGCCGCGGTCAAGGCCCAGCGGGCCCTCGAGTGGATCTACCGGACGGCGATGGCCGAGCTGCTCACCAGCGAGGACCTGCGCGAGATCACCGGCCGGCGGGAGCTGTACCGGCGCTTCTCGCGGATGAGCGAGACCCTGGTCGAGGTCGCCGAGCGGATCTGGTACGCGGCAGTCAAGGAGCCCTGATCGCCGGTCAGGCGCCCGGCCCCGCTCGGTAGCCGAGGGCGGCCCAGGCGGGACCGCCGGGCGCCTCGATCAGCTCGACCAGGACGCCGCCGCACGAGCGTGGGTGGAGGAACGCGACCGGCCCTTCGGCCCCCGGGCGGGGAGCACTGTCGATCAACTCGATCCCGTCGATCGCCAGGCGGGTGAGGCTGGCGGCCAGGTCGGCAACCTCGAGGCAAAGGTGGTGGAAGCCCTCGCCCTTCGAGGCCAGGAATCGGGCGACGCCGGTCGATCCGTCGGTCGGCTCGACCAGCTCGATCTTCGTGGCGCCGATCGGCAGGAAGGCAATCCGGACCCGGTCCTCCTCGATCTCCTGGACGACCTCGAGCTCGAGGCCGAGGATCTCGCGGTAGAAGCCGAGCGAGGCCGCCAGGTCGCGAACGACTACGGCGACGTGGTGGATCCGGCCGATCCGATGGATCTGGTCGGGCAGCTTGGACGCGGTCATCGACTCCTCCAGGGACAGGACTCGGGCCGCGGCTGCGACCCGTCAGATCGTGATCAGCTCGCGGTGCTCGCCCCAGACCGCCCGCAGCCGGTCGCTGATCTCTCCGACGGTGGCGTACGCGCGCACCGCCTCGATCATCGGGGGCAGGAGGTTGTCGCTGCCGCGGGCGGCATCGTCGAGCCGGGCGAGGGCGACGGCCCAGGCGGCAGGGTCGCGCTCGGCCCGGACCCGCCGGAGGCCCTCGACCTGGCGGCGCTCCCCGGCCGGATCGATCCGGTGGGTCGGCGGCGTGCGGCCGGCCTCGTCGCGGAACCGGTTCACCCCGACGACGACCTGATCGCCCCGTTCGATTGCCGACTGGACCTGGTAGGCGGCCTCCTGGATCTGGTGCTGCTGGAAGCCGCCTTCGAGTGCGGCTAGGGTGCCGCCGAGCGCCTCGATCTCGGCCAGGTAGTCGAGCGCCGCCCGCTCGACCGCATCGGTCAGGGCCTCGACGTAGTAGCTCCCGCCAAGCGGGTCGGGCGTCTCGGTCACGCCGGCCTCGTTGGCCAGGATCTGCTGGGTCCGGAGGGCCAGCCGGGCGGCCTCGGCCGTGGGCAGGGCGAGCGCCTCGTCGCGGGCGTTGGTATGGAGGCTCTGGGCTCCGCCGAGGATCGCCGACAGGGCCTGGACCGTCGTCCGGACCACGTTGTTGTCGATCGACTGGGCAGTCAGGCTGCTGCCGGCCGTCTGGACGTGGAAACGGCACATCTGCGAGCGTGGGTTGCTGCTGCCGAACCGGTCCCGCACGATCCGGGCCCACATCCGGCGGGCGGCCCGGAACTTGGCCACCTCCTCGAACAGCTCGCTCCAGGCCGCGAAGAAGAAGCTGAGCCGGCCGGCGAAGTCGTCGACGTCGAGCCCGCGCTCGATCGCCGCCTCGACGTAGGCGATCGCGTCGGCCAGGGTGAAGGCCAGCTCCTGGGCGGCCGTCGCCCCGGCCTCCCGCATGTGGTAGCCCGAGATGCTGATCGTGTTCCAGCGGGGCAGCTCCCGCGAGCAGAACTCGAAGATGTCGGTCACCAGGCGCATCGAGGGCCGAGGCGGATAGATCCAGGTCCCCCGGGCGATGTACTCCTTGAGGATGTCGTTCTGGGTCGTGCCGCTCAGGCCGGCGCGCGGCGCGCCCTGCCGCTCGGCCGCAGCGACGTACAGGGCGAGCATGATCGCCGCGGTCGAGTTGATCGTCATCGAGGTGCTGACCTGTTCGAGGGGGATCCCCTCGAACAGGACCTCCATGTCGGCCAGGCTGCTGATCGGGACGCCGACCCGGCCGACCTCGCCGGCCGCCTCGGGGGCATCCGAGTCGTAGCCCATCTGGGTCGGCAGGTCGAACGCCACGGACAGGCCGGTCTGACCCTGGTCCAGCAGGTAGCGGAAGCGCTCGTTCGTCTCGGCCGCCGTCGCGAAGCCGGCATACTGGCGCATCGTCCAGAACCGGCCCCGGTACATCGTCGGCTGGACGCCCCGGGTGAACGGGAACTCACCGGGCCGGCCCAGGTCGCGGTCCTCGTCGAGGCCGGCCAGGTCGGCCGGCGTGTACAGGTCGCGGACCTCGGTCCCGGAGCTCGTCGTGAACCGCTCGCGGCGCTCGGGCGTGCCCTTCAGAGCCGCGGCCCTGGTCGTCGCCCGCCAGCGATCGCGGCCCGGATCCGGCCGTTCGGAGGCGCTCATCGGGACATCGCCATCGGCGTCAGCCGAGGACCACGAGCAGGTCGCCCAGCTCCACCCCGGCGCCGACCGCGACGGCGACCCGCTCGATCGTGCCGGCCCGCGGCGCCCGGATCTCGTTGTGCATCTTCATCGCCTCGATCACCATCAGCTGCTGCCCGGCGACCACGGCATCGCCCAGCCCGACGGCCAGGCCGGCGATCCGGCCGGGCAGCTCCGCCCGGAGCTCGATCGGCCGCCTCGGCCCGCCACTGGCAGCCGTTCGGGTGGCCAGCTCGCGCAGGCGCGCCCGACGGTCGGGTTCGAGCTCGACCTCCACCCGCCAGCCATCGACCACCACCTCCCGGACCAGGACGCCGTCGCCGGCGCGCCGGCGGGCCGGACCGACGATCACCCTCGTCCGGACCGGGTCCCGCGCACCTACCTCTGCCGGCGCCTCGACTAGGATCGCATGCGCGGGGTCGCGCCATTCGATCCGGGCGGCCGTGTCGGGCTCGACCACGATCGTCGGGTCGCCTGCCCGCCGGGAACCGGGCGCGACCGTCGCTCGCAGACCCTCCGGGGTCTTCATCGCGTCCGGGTCGCCCGTCGAACCGGCGGCCGGATGCCTTCGGTCCGGGCGGTCGCCCGCCAGGCGGAGCCGCCGGGATGCGGCGATGCGCCTGGGCCGGTCGGGACCGGCGCCGCCGGCTCCGGCGAGGTCCCGGGGTCGAACCCGGCCAGGCCAGCCGCGAGGAGCGCCCGGCCAACCGCCGCTCTCCGGTCGGCCGGACCATCCCAGTGCTCATCGACGAAGCCGGTCGTCAGCTCGCCCGCCTGGAAGGCTCGGCTGCGCGAGACGAAGCGGTCGAACGGCAGGGTGGTCTGCACGCCGTCGATCTCGGTCGCGTCGAGCGCCATCCGGAGCCGCTCGAGCGCCGCCGCCCGGTCCGGGCCGTGAACCATCAGCTTGGCCACGAGCGGGTCGTAGTCGGCCGGAACCAGCTCCCCCGGCGTGAGCGCCGTGTCAACCCGGATCCCGGGCCCGGCGGGCATCGAGAACCGGCCGACCCGGCCGGCCATTGGGGCGAACGCGCCAGCCGGATCCTCGAGCGAGATCCGGACCTCGATCGCGTGCCCGTCCGGCGCCCCGGCCCGGGCGGCGGCGGCCAGGGCCGCGCTGGAAAGCGGAAACCCTGCCGCCAGCCAGAGCTGCTCCTGGACGATGTCGAGGCCGCTGACGAGCTCGGTCACGCCGTGCTCGACCTGCAGCCGGACGTTGACCTCGAGGAACCAGAAGCTGCCCTCGGAGTCGAGCAGGAACTCCGCCGTGGCGGCGTTGCGCAAACCGGCCGCGGCCCCGATCCGGATCGCCATCGCGTGGAGTCGTTGCCGCGCGTCGGACGACAGGCCGATCGCCGGCGCCTCCTCGACGAGCTTCTGGTGGCGCCGCTGGATCGAGCAATCCCGCTCCCCGAGCGCCACGACCCGGCCGCTCGCGTCGCCCAGCAACTGGACCTCGACGTGGCGGGCCGGACGGATCTCGCGCTCGAGGTACACCGCCCCATCGCCGAACGAGGCGGCTGCCTCGCGCGCGCCGGCCTCGAGCTCCGCAATCAGCTGGCCGGGGCCGGCGACCCGGCGCATCCCCCGGCCCCCGCCCCCGGCGGCCGCCTTGACCAGCAGCGGGTAACCGATCGCGGCTGCCAGCTCGACGACCCTGGCGACCTCCCCTGGGAGCCCGATGCTGACCGGTTCGGTCGTCCCCGGCACGACCGGCACGCCGACCGACTGGGCGATCCGCCGCGCAGCCAGCTTGTCGCCGAGTGCCGCGATCGTCCGGCTGTCCGGGCCGACGAATACGATCCCTGCGGCTTCGACCGCCGATGCGAAGGCCGCCCGCTCGGCGAGGAATCCGTAGCCCGGGTGGACCGCCTCGGCGCCGGTCTCCAACGCGGCGGAGATGATCCGGTCCCCGGCCAGGTAGCTTTCCGAGGCGGGGGCAGGGCCGAGGCGAACCGCCGTATCTGCGGCGTGGACGTGACCGGCATCGCGATCGGCATCGCTGTAGACGGCGACGGACTCGACCCCGAGATCGTGACAGGCGCGGATGATCCGTATGGCGATCTCGCCGCGGTTGGCGACGAGCAGGCGGCGGAACGGTGGCACCAACCTGCCGGCGGAATCGCTCATCGCGGCACGGCAGCCGGTCTCAGTCCGTTTGAGAACGAGCGTCTTTGCACAAAGACAGCATCCGTCAAAGGGGGAGGTTGCCGTGCTTGCGGGCTGGGCTCGCGACCCGCTTGTCGCCCAGCATTTCCAGGCCCGCGATCAGTCGGGACCTCGTCTCGGACGGCATGATCACGGCATCGATGTCGCCCCGCGATGCAGCAATGTACGGGTTGTTGAATTGCCGCTCGTAGTTGGCAACGAGCTTCGCCCGCTCAGCAACCGGATCCTTCGCCGCGGCGAGTCGATCCTTGTAGATGATCCCGACCGCGCCCTCGGCACCCATCACCGCGATCTCGGCAGTTGGCCAAGCCAGGCTGAGGTCGCCGCCGACATTCCGGCTGCTCATCACGTCGTACGCCCCGCCGTACGCCTTGCGGGTGATGACCGTCAGCTTCGGGACGGTGGCCTCGCAATAGGCATACAGCAGCTTTGCGCCATGGCGAATGATTCCACCATCCTCCTGGCCGACGCCCGGCAGGAAACCGGGCACGTCGACGAAGCTGACCAGCGGGATGTTGAACGCATCACAGGTCCTGACGAAGCGGGCCGCCTTGATCGAGGAGTTGATGTCGAGCGCACCAGCCAGGACGGCCGGCTGCTGTCCGACAATCCCGATGCTGCGGCCGCCAAGACGCGCGAACCCGATGAGGACGTTCGCTGCCCAGTCCGGCTGCAGCTCGAGGAACTCGCCCTGGTCCACGACTCGTCGGATCACCTCGTGCATGTCATACGGTTGGGTCGGATCGTCGGGAATCAGCGAATCGAGTTCAGGATCGGCACGTCCTGCCGGGTCCGCCGACGCGATCCGCATCGGGTCCTCGAGGTTGTTCTGGGGCAGGTAGGCGAGGATTCGCCGGATCAGCTCCAGGGCGTGCAATTCGTCGCGCGCCGCCAGGTGGGCAACCCCGCTCCGGGTCGTATGCGTCGTGGCCCCGCCCAGGCGTTCGGCGTCGACGTCTTCGTGGGTGACGGCTTTGACCACTGCCGGTCCGGTGACGAACATGTAGCTCGTCTCCTCGACCATTACGATCAGGTCGGTCATCGCCGGCGAATAGACCGCTCCCCCGGCGCATGGTCCGAGGATCACGGACAGCTGGGGTACGACACCGGACGCCCGGACATTGCGCAGGAAGATGTCGGCATATCCGCCGAGCGAGGCGACGCCATCCTGGATCCGGGCACCGCCCGAAATCGTTGAGCCCGACGATCGGCGCCCCGACATTCAGGGCGAGGTCCATGATCTTGCAGATCTTCGCGGCGCAGGCTGCCGACAACGAACCGCCGAGAACGGTGAAGTCCTGCGAGAAGAGGAAGACGAGACGGCCGTCGATCCGGCCATGACCGGTCACGACGCCGTCACCCAGATACTCGTCCTTGCCTCCGGGACCCGCGCCGCGGCTCGTGACGAACGCGTCGAGCTCGACGAACGTATCCGGATCGAGCAGCAGCTCGATCCGTTCGCGGGCCGTCAGCTTGCCTGCCGCGTGCTGGCGGGCGATGCGCTTCGCCCCGCCGCCTTCGCGCGCCTGCTCTCGCATCGTCCGCAGACGGAGGAACCGCTCTTCGTTCGTGGACATGGGAGCCCACCTGCCTTCCCTGTCTTTGCGCAAGGACAGCCCGGGCCGTCCCACCGGGTCCATGATATCGAGCCGCGGTCCGTCGAACGGAGGCGGTGGCAACTGTCCACAGAATCGGTGAACAACTTGCGCTCCGTGTGGATAACTGGGTAGTCCGCAGAACCGAATCGTGGAGTACCATCTCCGGACGGATTCCGCGATGCGCGACGTTCCGACCAACAACATCGAGGTGATGCCCGTGGCGAATGTGATCGCGATTGCGAATCAGAAGGGCGGCGTCGGCAAGACGACCACCGCCATCAACCTGGGCGGCGCGCTGGCCGAGCAGGGTTACCGGATCCTGTGCATCGACATGGACCCCCAGGCGAACCTGACAGTCGGGCTCGGAATCAACCTCGGCACGGTTGACCGCTCGGTCGCCGACGTCCTGGCCGATTCGCGCGCGACAATGGCGGAGATCGTCATCCCGACCCAGACGACGAACATCGACGTCGCGCCGGCGACGCTCGAGCTGGCCTCCACCGAGGTCGAGCTGTTCAGCGCCATCGGCCGCGAGCACGCCCTGCGCGAAGCACTCGAAGGCTGGGTCGACGACCATTACGACTTCGCCCTGATCGACTGTCCGCCGACGCTCGGACTGCTCACGATCAACGCGCTGGTCGCGGCGCGCAGCGTGATCATCCCGGTCCAGACCCAGTACTACGCACTCAAGGGCCTGACGGCCCTGGTCAAGGTGATCAACACGATTCGGGCCAAGCTAAATCGCGACCTTCGGGTGCTCGGCCTGCTGCCCACCTTCTACGACGGGCGGACGATCCTCGGGCGCGAGATGCTGGACGAGTTGCGCGAGCTGGGTGACCACCACGTCTTCAACACGATCGTCCGGAACACGGTCAAGCTGGGCGAGGCGCCCCTGACCGGCCGCCCGATCACGTCGTATGCCGGAAGCTCCGACGCGGCGCGCACCTATCGCGAGCTGGCACGGGAGGTGATCGAACTTGGCTAGGACAGATTTCCGGGCAACGGCGGCGCGCCGCCTCTCGGAGGAACGCGAACTCGGTCCGGCCGTCATCAGCCTCCTGTCGGCCGAGGGGCAGACGCGCAACCCCGGCGTCCGCCACGTTCCGGTCAACCGGATCGAGGCCAATCCCGACCAGCCGCGGATGACGTTCGAGCAGGCTGCCCTCGATGACCTGGCGGCGTCGATCAAGGAGCACGGCATCCTCCAGCCGGTCCTCCTCCGGCCGTTCGGTGCCCACGGCTACTACCAGCTGATCGCCGGCGAGCGGCGTTGGCGAGCGGCCAAGGCGGCCGGCCTCGACTCCATCCCGGCGATGATCGAGGAGATCGACGACGACACCGCTCTCGAAATCGCGATCATCGAGAACCTCCAGCGCGAAGACCTGTCGCCGCTCGAAGAGGCGACGATGTACGACCGAATGGTCAAGGACCACGGATACAGCATCCGCCGCCTTGCCCAGAAGCTGGGCAAGGACAAGGGCTACCTCGAGAACCGGCTTCGCCTCGCCGACGCGCCCGAGGAGGTCCGTCAGCTCGTGTCTTTGCGCAAGGACACCCTGTCCCACGCCTACGAGCTGATGAAGGTCGAGGATCCAAGGAAACGCCGTCGGCTGGCCGCCCAGGTCGCCAGCGGCGAGCTGTCCCTGGTCAAGCTGAAGCAGAAGATCGAGGGTCGTCGCGGGCGGATCGGGGCGGAGGCGGACGACATCGACGAAACCGGCGCCCGGACGGCGTCGGTGCACGGCCGGGCCGCCGGTCGAGACGACGACCTGGCGGACGCGGCCGGGACGGCCTGGTCCGGCGCCCGACCGGCCGCCCCGCTCCGCGAGGACTCGCTGCTCGAGGCGAAGCAGGGTCTGGCCAATTCGCTCGAGGAGCTGTTCGGGGTCCTTCGCCAGAAGGATGTCCTCGAGTCGATCGGCGACGTCGATCGAGCCAACCTGGCCAAGTACCTGATGATCGCCAAGCTGCGGCTGGAGAATGCGATCGCCCTGGTCCGGAGCGGCGAAGGCGGCTGACCCGGCCCCCGTCCGATCGCCTAGACCGGTACGAAGCCGCGACTTGCCATGCCGCCGAGCCAGGCGAGGGCGAGGCAGGCCAGGCCGATCGCCTGGAGCTCCCAGGCCCATCCGCGGGTCCGCGCGAGCCGGCTCCTGCCCAGGCCCAGGCCGACCGCAAGCAGGGCCGCGGAGCCGTCGGCTGCCCCGAACGACACCGGCGGCGCTCCATCGGCGAGCAACGTCCCGACGGCGACGACCACCACGATCGCCTCGAGGAGCGCTGCCAGGCGCCAGGCCCGGACCGGTCCGAGCATGCCCACGGCGGTCCGTAGATCGACCGCCCGGTCCCGCTCGTCGTCGGCCAGCTCGTTCGCCAGCGCGATCGCCGCGCCGCCCAGGATCGCCAACGGCAGGAGCACGATGAAGACGGCCGGGGTCCGACCGGTCGCGCCCAGCCACGCATACACGGGCAGCAGGGCGATCCCGGCCGCGAACGGGAGCCACGACCAGCGGCCGGCCTTGAGGCGCAGGTCGTAGGTGTAGCCGATCGCGACGCCGATCAACGCGACGACCAGGGCGACCGGCCGAACGGCCGCCGAAACGAGCAGGCCGGCCGCCAGGCCGGCGGCGGCGATCAGCCGGGCAACCCACAGTGGGATGAGCGCCTGAGGCAGCGGCTTGCCCGGCTTGTGGCCGCGATCGCGCTCGATGTCGACCAGGTCGTTGACCGCGCCGATCGACGCCTGCAGGGCGAACATCGCGAATCCCAGCAGCCCGGCCTGCTCCGGTCCGGCGCCGGCAAGCAGCGCCATCCCGGTCGTGGCCGCCGCGTCGAGGAGTGACGGGAACGGATGGACGAGCCGGACGGCTCCAGCGACCTGTCGGGACAAGCCCGGCCGGTCAGACGTAGACGAGATCCTCGAAGTTCTCGACGAGGTACTCGACGATCCGGTCCCGACCGTCGGCGGTCTCCCGTCGGATGCCCGGGATGAGCGCCCAGAGCATCACCGCCGGGACGATCGGCCGGCCGTCGGCGTCATGGCCGAAGGTCGCCGGCGCCCCGCCGCCCGCCGCGTAGATCCGCTCGAGCTCCCGATCGTCGACGCGAGCGGCCTTCTTGAAGTCCTTCAGGACCCGCAGCACGCCCCGCCGCCGGGCGATGTCACGCATCAGCTCCGATGCCCATGAATCGAGCTGGGCGTCGTCCTGTTCCCCGAGGCGCGCCCGATATTCCTTCGGATTGGCGGCCAGTCCTGTAGCGCCCACCGGATCTCCCCTGCCTGGTTTCGTCCGAGCGAGTATCGCAGGAACGCTCAGCCGGCGCGGAGCACCGGCAACGGATCGAGCTCGGCCAGGCTGGCCACGACGAGCGAGGCCGCTTCGCGCGCCCCGGGTGCCGGGGGAACGGCTGCGTTCGGGACGAGGACGACGGTCATCCCGGCCGAGCGCCCGGCCAGGACGCCGTTGAGCGAGTCCTCGACGACGAGGCAGTCGCTGGGTTCCACCCCGAGCTCGCGCGCCGCCAGCAGGTAGACGTCGGGAGCGGGCTTGCCACGGGCAACCTCGTCGGAGGCGACGACGACCCGGAACAGGCCGGCGATCCCGAGGGCGCCGAGGGCGGCGTCGATCACCGCCCGGTGAGACGACGATGCCACGGCCAACGGCAGGCCGGCCGCGGCGAGCCGGCCGACCGCCTCATCGACGCCCGGGATCCGGGGCGCCCCACGGGACCGGTAGCGCTCGACCATCGCCCCGACGATCGCCTCGACGATCGCCTCGACCGGCAGCTCGACCTGGAGCCGGTCACGCATGATCCGGCCCCAGCCCTGCGAGTTGGCGCCCATCACCGCGGCCTGGTCCTCCGGGGTCCAGCGGCGACCGTGGGCCTCCGCCCACGCCGCGCGGATCTCGTCCCACCACACTTCGGCGTCAACGAGGACGCCGTCGAGGTCGAAGATGATGGCCGCCGGCGTCGTCGCGCGACGGTCGGGCACGACTCAGCTGCCGCCGGCCGAAGCCTTGGCCTGGGCCTTGGCCGGAGTCTTGGCCGGGGCGGCCCGCCGCTGCCGGGCCCCGCGATCGAGGTCCGGCAGCGGCCGTCCGTCCACGCCGGCGAGGAGCAGCCCGGCGAAGGCGGCCACCTCGCCGGCCCCGTCGTCGGTGCCGCGCAACGGCTGGCCCTCGACCTGGAACATGACGAGCCGGTGGCCACGCTCGGTCTCGACGGCCAGCTCGCCGAGCTGGACCTTCGCCCAGCGGACGAGCCGCCCACCTGCCCGTGGACCCTCCTGTGGCGCACCGACCCGGGCGGTGACGACGGCGAGCCCGGCCGGGCACGGGGCGAACAGAGTCCAGCGGTCGCCCGTCTCGTCGCCCCAGGCCAGCCAGCAGTGCGGGTCGGCCTCGGCCCCCAGGGCGACGAGGATCATGCCGGCCGCCTCGATCAGCTTGGGGTTGATCCCCTGCCGGCCCGGCGCCCTCGTCCGCCACTCGCTCAGTCGCATCCCCCGACCTCCGCTGTCCGATTCCGACCGTGGACCCGGGCCGACGACTATCGGTCGGGCCGAGGCTACCACGCAGGCCCCGGCTGCAAGTGGCAGACTGGACGAGGACACGTCGCCGGCCGGGCGGTCGGCGGCGAGGAGGGAGCAGGTGCGGTTCGAGCGTCGGTTCCTGCAGTGGGGCCTCTTCTTCATCGCGCTCGGCGCGGTTCCATTGCTCGTCGAGCTGGGCTGGCTCGACCGAACGGCGGTGAGCGACGCCTGGCGGCTTTGGCCGCTCTTCCTGATCGCGGTCGGCCTGGGGATCCTCCTCGCCCGGAGCAGGTTCCACTTCGTGGGCGGGCTGATCAGCTCGATCACGTTCGGCCTGATCATCGGCGGCGCATTGGCCGGTGGGATCGGGTCGATCGGCTGTCCGGCGTCGTCGGCCGGGGGCACCGCCTTCCCGAGTCAGACCGGCACGTTCGGCTCATCCGCCTCGGTCGACCTCACGATCGACTGCGGGACGACGACCCTGACGACCGCGGCGGGTTCGGGCTGGTCGCTGTCGGGCAGCGGCGATCCCAACCGGCCGCCGGCGATCGACGCCGGGCCCGACCGCCTGTCGATCGGCACGAGCCACGGCGGCGGCCTGTTCGAGTTCGGTGCCGCCCAACCTCACTGGACGATCCAGCTGCCGACGGACCCGACCCTCGACCTGTCCCTGACGATGAATGCCGGGTCGGTCCGGATGGGACTGGCCGGAGCACGGCTCGGCTCGGTGTCGGTGACCGGCAACGCCGGCTCCGTCCGGGTCGACCTGGCGCAGGCCGGCGCGATCCGTGAGCTCGATGCCACCGTCAACGCGGGCGACATCGTCGTCGCCCTTCCAGCAGCCTCGATGAACGGATCGGTGACCGTCAACGCCGGGCACTTCGGGTTCTGCCTGCCACCCGGCACGGCCATTCGGGTCGAGACCGGGGGCGCCCTTTCCAGCAACAACTTCGCCAGCCGGGGACTCGTCCAGAACGGCACGACCTGGACCGGCTCCGACTTTGCCACGGCCGTCACCCGGATCGACCTGCAGGTCACGGCCAACGCCGGGAGCGTCGAGCTGAACCCGGATGGAGGCTGCCAGTGAACGACCGCCTGTACCGATCCCGGACCGACCGGATGCTGGCCGGCGTAGCCGGTGGGATGGCCGATCGCTTCGATCTCGACCCATCGCTCGTCCGGGTCGGCTGGGTGCTCCTCGCCCTGCTGTCGGGCGGGATCTTCCTCGTGATCTACATCGTCATGGCGGTCGTCGTGCCCGACGAGCCGGTCGGCGCGGCCGGCTGGCCGGCCGGCGGTCCGTCGGGCTGGTCGACGAGCTGGCCGGCGAGCGACTCCGGCTCGAATCCGCCCGCCCAGGCCGCACCGCCCGGCTCCGGTCCGCCCGGCTCCGGTCCGCCGGCCGGTGCCTCTCCCGCCGGGCCGGGATTCGCGGCCCCGGCCGAGATGCTCGCGGGCGCCCCACCGCCCGCCGGTGCCCCGGCTCCGCCCGGTCCGGGCTGGCCGGCGACGCCACCTCCTCCCCCGCCGCTGACCGGGCGCGAAGCCCGCCGGGCGGCCCGGGACGCCCGGCGGGCGGCCCGGCGGGCCGAGCTCGGCCTCGGTCCGGGCGGACCCGGCGCGGGCGGCCTGATCGGCGGGCTGATCCTGGTCGGGCTCGGCCTGTACTTCCTCGTCCGCACGGTCGCCCCCCAGTACGATGTCGATCTCGACCGCTTCTGGCCGGCCGGGCTGGTCGTGCTCGGCATCGTCATCGTCCTGCTCTCGGTCCGCCGGACTCCCGGCAGCCCGACACCCTGACCATCGGCCGCTCGCGGGTGGCGATCCGGCCCGGCTAGGATGAGCCGGTGTCCAGCCTGAGCACGCTCGCGGTGATCGATCCGGGCGGTCCGATCGCGCTGGCGGTCGTGGGGATCGCCGGCGGCCTCGTCCTCCTCGCCCGGGGCCTGGGCGGCTACCGCCGGGCCAGCCTGATCTCGGACATCGCCTCGTCCACGATCAGCGCGATCGCGCTCGGCGAGAACCGGGTGAGCGGCACGATCGAGCCGGCCGAGCTGACCCTCGTCTCGCCGCTCCAGTCGGAGCCGTGTGTCTGGTACCGGGCGAGCGTCACCGAGGACAGCGGACGATCCGAGTCGCGCCTCTTCCGCGACGAACGGGCGGTCGGCTTCCGGGTCCGCGATGCGAGTGGCTCGCTGCGGGTCTTTCCGAGGGGTGCGACGTTCGACGTGCCCGACCTGTTCGACGAACGGGACGGGCTGCTGGGCGAGGAGCCGAGCAGCCTCCGCCTGCGGACAGGGCCCGCGACCGATGTGGCCGAGAAGGATCGGGCGGCCCAGGTCGCCGAACTGCTCACGGTCCACATGCCCGGCTCCGTCCTCGACGGCCCGGACGGATCGTCAGCCCTCGGGCCATCGGGCGAATCACTGGCGGGAGCCGCCCTGGGGATGGGCGGCGGCCGTCGCCGGTACCGTGAAGCCCGCCTCGCACCGGGCGATCCGGTCACGATCATCGGGATGGTCCTGCCGTTCGGGCAGCCTGCCGGATCCCACTGCCTCGGATGCGCTCGACGGCGCGCTGGACGCCGGCTCGAGCGACCCCGAGGTGGCCGCCGACCTGGCCGCCGCCCGGGCAAGCGGCCGGATCCTCGACGATCCCGGGCAGGCCTGGGGCAACGCCGCCATCCCCGGCTTCGGGATCGGCCGGCCGGTCCGGGCACCGACCCTGGACCCGGCGGCCAATTCCGAGCCGCTGGCCGGCCCGGCCGAGGCGGCCCGCGCCGAGCGCACCTTCGATATCGCCCCGGACAGCCTGATCCTCGCCTCCGGACCGGACAGCCACCTGCTCGTCAGCGCCGGCAGCCCGGCCGTTGCGGCCCAGCGCGCCGACGATCAATTCATCCTCGGCCTGCTCGGTGCCGCGCTGGCGATCGGCTGCGCGGCCGCCCTCGCCTGGCTGATCAGTGGCGGCCTGGGCCGCTGATGCCGTACGCTGCCGCGGCCGCCTTCGCGGTCCTGATCGTCCTCGTCCTGGTGGGGTTCCTGGCCTACGTGACCTACAACGAGATCGTCGCCCTGCGCCAGCGGATCGACAAGGCCTGGGCGAACATCGACGTCGCCCTGCGCCAGCGCTTCGACGAGCTGCCCAACCTGGTGGCGGCGGTGCGCGGCGTGATGGGCTTCGAGCAGGACGTGCTCGAGGACGTCACCCGGCTGCGCAATGCCTACTCGGGCGAAGTACCGGTTCCCCAGCAGGCCGCGACCTCGGAGGCGACCAGCCAGGCCGTCCACCGGTTGTTCGCCACGGTCGAGAACTATCCCAGCCTGAAGTCCGCCGCGAACGTGCTCGCCCTGCAGGCCGAGATCCAGCGCCTCGAGGACGTGATCGCCGGCCGGCGCGAGCTGTACAACGACTCGGTCGCCCGCTACAACATCCGGATCCGGCAGATGCCGGCGGTGCTGATCGCCGGCATCTTCGGCTGGACGCCGCGGGCCTTCTTCGCCGCGACCGACGCGGAACGAGGCCGTGTCCCGGTCGCCCTCTCGGAACCCGACCGCAGCTAACCCTTGGTCGAGCCCAGGGTCAGGCCACGGATGAACTGGCGCTGGAGGACGACGTACACGATGATCGTGGGGATCGCGACCATCAGCGCGGCGGCGGCAAGGATGTTGTAGTTCGTGAAGAACTGGCCCTGCAGGTTGTTCAGGGCCGACGTGATCGGCCGCTTCGAGCCCGTTTCGATGAGAAGCAGGGCCCAGAAGAAGTCGTTGTAGATGAACGTGAACTCGAGCGTCGCCAGGGCCGCAAGGGCCGGAGCGCAGAGCGGCAGGACGACGCTGAAGTAGGTCCGGAAGAGCGAGGCGCCGTCGACCAGGGCTGCCTCGTTGAGCTCCTTCGGCAGCGTCCGCATGTAGTTGCTCAGGACGAAGATGCAGAAGCCGACCTGGAAGACGACATGGATCAGGATGATCCCGATGTACTGGTCGTACAGCAGTCCGCTGTCACTGAGCGGCTTGGGGATCGGGATCGCCAGGTACATGTGGTAGAGCGGGACGATGATCACCTGGGGCGGCAGCAGGTTGCCGGCGGTGAACATCATCAGGAGGAACAGGTTCACCCGGGATCGAACCCGGGTCAGCGCGAAGGCGACGAGCGAGGCGAGGAACAGGGTGATGATCACCGCGGGGACGGTCACGATGATCGTGTTCAGGTAGTAGTAGCCCAGGTTCGCGTTCGTCCAACCGTCGATGAAGTTCTGGAAGTTGAGCGTCGTCGGCCACGAGAAATAGCCGTGGAGGATCGTGTCGCCGAACGGGCGCAGTGCGGTAAACAGGCACCACGCCAGGGGGAAGATCCAGACCAGCGACATCGTGATCAGGAAGGCGTGCAGGGCAACCCGGCTGCGCCGGATGCGGCGCCGTCCGGGATGTCCAGCCATCCTCGTGGCGGTCATTCGCTGGCACTCCCCATGACCCGTGACAGGTACAGGACGATCGGAACGAGGGAGATCACGAGCAGGACCACCGCGATCGACGATCCGAAGCCGATCAGGCTCGCCTCGCTGATGCTGTTGTTCGTGATCAGCGTCGAAAGCAGCTCGAGGCCGTTCGTGCCCTGGTTGATGATGAACGCGAGGTCGAACGCCCGAAGCGACTCGATCACGGTCACGACCACGATCACGATGTTGATCGGAGCCATCACCGGGAAGACCACCCGGACGAACGTCTGCAGCTCGGACGCGCCGTCGATCGCGGCCGCCTCGCGGAGCGTGGGGTCGACGCTCTTCAGGCCGGCCAGGTAGAGGACCATGATGTAGCCGATATGGCGCCAGCTGGCGGCGACGAGGACGGCCCAGATGTTGAGGCTCGGGTTGCCCAGCCAGTCGATCGCGTTGTTCTGGCTGGTCAGGCCCAGGGCGCTGTCGATGAAGCCGTCCGGCGCGTACTGGAGCTCCCAGATGAAGCCGACCACGGCGAGCGACAGGACGACCGGGAAGTAGAAGACGTTCTGGTAGAAGCGGCTGCCCCGGATCTCGCGGTCGAGCAGGACGGCGAAGAAGATCCCGATCGGGGACGCGATGAACACGAAGAACGCCAGCCACAGCAGGTTGTGGCTGAGGGCCGGCCAGAACAGGGTGTACTGGGTGAACAGGAAGACGTAGTTCTTGATTCCGACGATGTTGGCGGCGGTGATCCCGCCGATCCCCTGGTAGTTCGTGAACGACAGGAGGATCGAGGCCACGGTGGGCAGCCAGATGAAGGTCACGTCCAGCGCGACCGGCACGCCGACCATCAGCAGCAGGACGATCTTGTCCCGGCGGGTCAGGATGCTGTAGCGCCGCCGCTTCCCGGGCCCGGACACAATGACCCCCGCTCCGGTTGGCGCCGGAGCGGGGGCGAGGCCGGTGTCCTGCGGGTCAGGCACGAGCCATGCTCGAGGAGGGAGCCTAGACGGTTGCCGGCGGGAGCGCGTCCCAGAACGCCTGGATCTGAGCCTGGAGAGCCGTGGTGTCCTGGGTGGGATTGGCCAGGAACTTCTGGAGGAAGGCCTGCATCCCGTTTGCCCCTGCGAAGTCCGGCCGCGAGTCGCGATCGAGGAACTGGGTGATCTTCTTCGCCTGGCTCACGATCTGGACGGCCTTCTTGGTGAGCGCGTCGTACGAGCTCGGGTCCGCGTCGTTTGCCGTCGGGATGAAGCCCGGCTGGTTCTTGTACATGAGCAACTGGGTGGACCCCTTCGACCAGAACTCCATGTACGCCTTGGCGGCGTCGAGATCGGTCTGGAGGGTCGGCGACTTGGCACTGACCATCCAGATGTCGATCGGGGCGTCGAGCGCGTTCTCCGCATCGTACTGCGTTCCCATGGCCGGGAACGGGAAGAAGTCGAGATCGGCCAGGTCGGCCGGGGTGCCGGTGGACGAGAACTCGCCGGTCAGGAACAGCCCGAACGTGAACATCCCGGACTTCTTCTGGATGAGCGTGTCGCAGGCCTTCTGCCAGGTCAGGCCGGCATAGGTCTTGTCGTGGAAGGGCATGATCTCGGCCCACTTCTGGAAGACCGCCGTCACCTTCGGGTCGGTCCACTTCTGCTTCCCGGTCAGGAGCTGGGTGTGGAAGTCGTAGCCGTTGAGCCGGAGGTTCAGGATGTCGAAGGTGCCCATCGCCGGCCAGCCGTCCTTGTCACCGAATGTGATCGGGATCAAGCCGTCCGACTGCATCTTCGTGCACAGATTCTTGTAGTCGTCCCAGGTCGCCGGGACGGTGTAGCCCTTGTCACTGAAGACGCTCTTGCGGTAGAAGACCGCCCACGGGTAGTAGTCGACCGGAATGCCGTACACGTGGCTGTCGTCACCGGTCACGGCCGTGGCGAAGGCGCCGGTGTAGTTGCTGCTCACCTTCGCCCAGACGTCGTCGATCGCCGTGGTCAGGCCCTTCGAGGCGAAGAACCGCATCCGGTAACCGGAGAACCAGGTGAAATCGTCCTGAGGCGTCCCCTGGAGGTATGAGCTGATCTGGTTCTGGAACGTGTTGTGGTCGACGGTGTTCATCTGCACCGTCGCGCCCGGGTTGGCCGCCATGAAGGCCGCGTTGATGGCGGCCATGCCCTTCGCCTCGCTGGCGTCTGAGTGGTTGGTGCCGATGGTGACCGTGCCGGTCACCGGAGCGGTCGAGGCCGGAGCGGTCGATGCGCCGCTGGTCGCCGGGGCCGTGCTGGCTGGAGCCGTTGATGGGGCCGTCGTCGCTCCCGGGGAGCACGCGGCCAGGATCGTCGGCACGGCGGCTGCGCCGGCCACGACGGCCATCCCCTTGAGGACGTTTCGCCGAGTGACGCCGCGCGGACCCGTCGTGGACGGTGCGTCCGGCCGCGGCGCGTCTTGAATCGCCATGGTCCTCCTCCTTCGGCTCTGCCAGCGGCTGTCGCGTTGTTAAACAGAAACCGACAAACCCAAACGGATTGTCGGCCGGTCTCCTGGACTTGTCAAGGGATTCCAACGAGTACCCACAAATTCCATGTGGTGCTGCGTTGACTTATGGCGGTATTCTTAGGGGAGACCTCAGCCGACCCCGCGCCGGGCCAATGGGAGACAGCCGTGACACGACCTGGTCGACCGCCGATCCGCGGACAGGCAACCGGACGCCGGCGATGCTAGCTCGCCAGCGCCAGGCGTACATCCTCGACCGCGTCCGGGAGGATGGCGGCGTGCGGGTGGCCGATCTCGTCCGCGAGCTGGGCGTGTCGGACATGACGATCCGCCGGGACATGGAGCTCCTCCACGAGCGCGGCCTGATCGAGAAGGTCCACGGCGGGGCGACCGCCCTCCCCGGCGGCGCCCTGTTCGAGCCGGGCTTCGCCGCGAAGTCCGCCCTCCAGGAGGCCGAGAAAGAGGCGATCGTCGATGCGGCGGCCGGCCTGGTCGAGCCGGGCACTGCGATCGGGATCTCGGCCGGGACCACGACCTACGCCCTCGCCCGGCGGCTCGGCGAGGTGGTCGGCCTGACCGTCGTGACCAACTCGGTCAGGGTCGCAGACGTCCTGCACGACGCGGGCCGGCCTGACCAGACGATCATCATGACCGGCGGCGTCCGTACGCCGTCGGACGCCCTGGTCGGTCCGTTTGCCGTCGCGGCCCTGCGGAGCGTCCACCTCGACCTCGTGTTCATGGGCGTCCATGGCATGGATCTCCATTCCGGCTTCACGTCGCCAAACCTGCTCGAGGCCGAGACGAACCAGGCGCTGATCGAGGCGGGCGGGCGACTGGTCGTCGTCGCCGACCACACGAAATGGGGCCAGCGCGCCCTGAGCTCGATCGCCCGGCTCGACCAGGCGGATATCGTGATCAGCGACACCGGCCTCGACCACGAGGCCCGCGAGGTGCTGGCCAGCCGCGTACGGGAGCTGATCCTGGTCGATCCGCTGGCCGGCGCCTGGGCCCGCCGGACGGGCGGGACGGACGCCGAGGACGAGCCGATCGAGCTCGGCCGGCGGGCGGCCGCGAGCCGTGGCGAGTGACCGGCTGCGCTCGCCCGAACGTGCCGGCCGTCGCCTCGTGACCGACCGCCCCGCGGACCGCCTTACCGTCGGCCGGGCTGACGCCCGGGTCGCCGAGGTCCTGGCCAACCCGCATCGCCGCTACAACCCGCTCGTCGACGAGTGGGTCCTCGTGTCCACCGAGCGGACCCGCCGCCCGTGGCTCGGCCGCCAGGATCCGTCGCCCCGCCATGGCGACGTTACCTATGACCCGACCTGTTACCTGTGCCCGACGAACACCCGGGCGAACGGCCTGGTCAACCCGGACTACGAGCACACGTTCGTGTTCACCAACGACTACGCGGCCCTCCGCCCGGAGGTCCGGGCGGAACGGATCCAGGACGGCCTGCTGCTGGCCGAAGGCGAGCCCGGTACGTGTCGCGTGCTGTGCTTCTCACCCCGCCACGACGTCACCCTCGCGCTGATGAGCGCGGCCGACGTGCGCACCGTGGTCGACGTCTGGGCGGACCAGTCGGCCGAGCTGGGAGAGGCCTACCAGTGGGTCCAGGTCTTCGAGAACCGGGGCGAGACGATGGGCGCCTCGAACCCGCACCCGCACGGCCAGATCTGGGCCGGCACCGCCCTCCCCCACCAGGCCGCCCGGGAGGACGCCAGCCAGCGCAGCTACTTCGACGCACACGGCTGCCGGCTGCTGCTCGACTATGCCGCCCAGGAGCACGCCGGACCGCGGGTGATCGTCGAGGATGACGATTGGCTGGTCGTCGTCCCGTTCTGGGCGGTCTGGCCATTTGAGGCGCTGGTGATCCCGAAGCGGCCGGTCGAACGCCTGCCCGACCTGCCCGGTGCGGAGCGGGACAGCCTGGCGGCGGCCCTGATCGAGCTGCTCGGCCGCTACGACAACCTCTTCCGACTGCCGTTCCCGTACTCGATGGGCTGGCACCAGGCGCCGTTCAACGGCCGGGCCAACCCGCACTGGCAGCTCCACGGTCATCTCTATCCGCCGCTGCTCCGCGCGGCCGTGCGCAAGTTCATCGCCGGCTACGAGATGTTCGCCGAGACCCAGCGAGATCTGAGCGCCGAGGAGGCGGCCGAGCGGCTGCGCACCGTCTCGCCGATCCACTACCTCAGCAGCGCGGTCCCGAAGTAGTGCGCGGCCGATCGCGGGCCGCCGCGATCGAGCCGGGTGCGCTGGCTGCCCGCCTCGCCCGGCTCGAGCCGGTTGCCGCCGCACGGCCGGACGCGGTCCGGGTCGTCCGCGCGCCGGGCCGGGTCAACCTGATCGGCGAGTACACCGACTTCAACGCGGGCTTCGTCCTGCCGGCCGCGATCGATCGCGAGATCCGGATCGCGTTCGTGGCGAGCGACGACCGGCGGGTCGTCCTCCATCGGGCCGGCGCACGCGAACGGGGCGAGTTCAGCCTCGATCGGCTGCCCACGCGCTCGGGCGGCTGGCTCGACTATGCCGTCGGCACCGCCTGGTCGCTGGCCGAGGCAGGCCTGCCGCTGCGGGGGCTGCGCGGCGTGATCGGCTCGAACCTGCCGGCCGGGGCGGGCCTGTCCTCGTCGGCCGCGATCGAGCTGGCCGTCGCCCACGCCCTGCTGGCCGAACCGGCGCCGGCCGATCCGATGGTCCTCGCCCGGCTCGCCCAGCGGGCGGAGAACGTCTTCGTCGGCGTTCAGTCCGGATTGATGGACCAGGTCGCTGTCGCCTGCGGGCAGCGTGACGGTGCGCTCCTGCTCGACTGCCGATCGCTCGCCTGGAGGGGGGTCGAACTGCCCCTCGACGAGCTCGCCCTGGTCGTCTGCGACAGCGGCCAGGCGCGCCGGCTGACGGGCTCCGAATACAACCTCCGGCGGAGCCAGTGCGACCTGGCCGTAGCCGTGCTGGCCACCCACGATCCGGCGGTCCGGACCCTGCGCGACGTCGGCCCCGAGCTCCTCGAGCAGGCCGTCGCCGCGGGCTGGCTCGAGCCGCTGATCCTGGCCCGGGCGAGCCATGTCGTCCACGAGAACCAGCGGGTCCTGGACACGGTGGCCGCGCTCGAATCCCGCGACCTGGCGGCGGTCGGGCAGCTCTTTGCCGCCAGCCATGCGTCGCTGCGCGACCTGTTCGAGGTGAGCTCGCCGGCCCTCGATGCGCTGGTCGAGACGGCCATCGCGACCCCGGGCGTGATCGCGGCCCGGATGACCGGCGCGGGCTTCGGCGGCTGCACGATCAACCTCGTCCGGCCCGACGCCGTCGAGCCTCTGCGCGAGGCCGTCGAGACCCGCTATGCGGCCCGGACGGGCTACCGGCCCCGGGTCTTCCGGGTCCTGCCCGCCGCCGGCGCCGGGATCATCGCCGGGTGATCGTCACCCTCGTCGCAGGGCCAGACCGGGCGACGGTCGATGCGACGGCAGGAGGAAGGCTGGCCTCGCTCCTCGCGGGCGGTCGCGAACGCCTCGTCGACCACCCCCAGCGCGGCTCGAGCCTGGAGGCCACCAGCTGGGGCAGCTTCATGATGGCCCCGTGGGTCGGCAGGATCGGGGGAGGGCGCCTCGAATGGCGCGGCCGGCAGAGCCGGCTGCCCGTGAACGACGGCGGCCACGCGATCCACGGCGCAACCTTCGACGTGCCCTGGCGAGTCGAGCGGCACGATCGGGCGAGCGTCGAGCTCAGCGCCGCGATCGCCTCGACGCGCTGGCCGTTCGGCGGCCGGGCGTGGCAGCGGCTCAGCCTCGGCCGGGGCTCGCTCCGGTTCGAGGCGTCTGTGAGCGCGACCGAGTCGATGCCGGTGGCGCTCGGCTGGCATCCCTGGTTCCGACGGGGACCGGCGGACCTGGCCGTGACCGTCCGGGCCGATCGGCGCCTGGAGCTCGATGGCAGGCTGATCCCGACCGGGGCCAGCCTGCCGGTGGTCGGGCCGGCCGACCTGCGGAGGGGGCCGCTCCTCGGCGACCGGCGACTCGATGACGTCTATGTCGACGCCCGCAGTCCGGCGATCGTCCGGTGGCCCGATCTCGAGCTGCGGATCGAGTTCGAGCCACCGGTCGGGAGCGTCGTCGTGTTCACGCCGCCGGGCGCGGCGTGCGTCGAGCCGGCCACGTCCTGGCCGGGCGCCATCGGGCTGGCCGCCGCGGGCGCGACCGGGACCGGCCTGGTCGAGCTCGAGGCCGGCGGGTCGCTGGTCGCGACGATGACCTGGCGCTGGTGACCGGACGCACCGAAGAATCCGGATCGGAGGCCCGGCCGTCAGGATTCCCTCAGGACGATGACCGAGACTGGTCCGTATCACGCCTGCCCCTCCTGGAGGCCGATCCGATGACCGAACCCCTCGAGCCGGTGATCACCTCGCGGCTGCCCGGCCCGAACCCGATCCGCGTCGCGATCGTGGCCGCGGTCGCCATCGTCCTGGCCCTGTCGGCGGCGATCACCCTGGCCGCGGCACCGAGCGCGCCTGCCGCCGGGGCGGGACCGGCCGCACCGACCGGCAGCGCAGCCCCGAACAAGGTGGTTGGCCCCTCGACCGGCGCTGGCCGCGGCTTCGCCCTGCCGGGCTTCTTCGGGGGCCTGGGCGCGCTCGGCGGCGGCTTCGGCGGCCCGGCCGCCGGGCCGGGCCTCGGGGCGGCGACGATCGTCTCGATCGATGGCCCGAACCTGTCGCTGAAGACCGTCGACGGCTGGACCCGGACGATCAAGGTGACCAGCTTGACCAGGATCTCGCGAGCCGGTCAATCGATCGGCCTATCCGCCCTCCACCCGGGTGACTCGATCGGATTCCGCGAATCCGGGGCGAGCGACGGCACGTACCAGATCGATGCGATCACGGTGATCCTGCCGCACGTCGCCGGCCAGGTCAGCGCGATCAGCGGCGGGACGATCACGGTTCGCCAGTTCGACGGCACGACCGCCACGATCCGCACCGGGTCGTCGACGACCTTCCGGATCCTCGGGGTGGCCAAGGCAACGATCGCCGACCTGAAGGTCGGCATGGCGATCAACGCCCAGGGCACGAAGAACGGCGACGGGTCGCTCCAGGCCCTGGCGGTCGTCGGCGGTCAGCTCAGAGCCCCCTCGACGGGTGGCGGCCACAAGCTCCCGGGCACGCCGCCCAGGCCGAGCGCCTCGAGCCAGCCCGGGGCGTAGGCCGCCCGTAGGGCATCCTCCCGATAGACGGTCGGGGCGGGCGCGCCTAGGCTCGGAGCGAGTCGCCGGACCGGATGCCCCGGGTGCGGAGCCCGAGGCCCGCGCGGGCGGTCGGGCAGGTCGGAGCGAGGTCGAAGATGCCCGCGAACGAGTCCGCGAACGGGCCCGCGAAGCCCACGGTCGCCCTCGACGGCAGCGAGCGCTCGGCCCTGCCCGGCGCTCGCGACGTCGGGCCGGTTCCGCCCGACGAGCGGATCGAGCTGACGATCCGGCTCCGAGCCGGCCGGCCGGGTGCGCTGGCCGCCGCTGCCGCGAGAGTGGCCGCCGCTCGGGCCGGCGATGCTCGGCGGGCGGTCCATCTCAGCCGGCACGAGCTGCGCAGCGCGTCCGCGGCCGACCCGGCCGCGGTGCGGGCAGTCGAAGCATATGTCGAGGGCAACGGAATGTCGGTCGTCGCGTCGGAGCTCGCCGAGCGACGTGTCGTGGTGGCCGGATCGGCGACCCAGGTGAGCGCCGCCTTCGGCGTCGAGCTGCGCCGTTACGAGCTTGCCGGAGCCACCTGCCGCGGCCGGGTCGGTCCGATCCTCGTCCCGGCCGAGCTTGCACCCCTGGTCGAAGGGGTCTTCGGCCTTGACGACCGGCCCCAGGCCCGGCCCCAGTTCCGCGTCCTCGAGCCATCCGCGACCCGGCCGGCCGGGTCGACCCGACCGGCGGTCGCCGCCGGCCGGGGCTTCACCCCAGCCGAGATCGGGCGCCTGTACGACTTCGTCACCGGCACCGACGGCAGCGGCGAGGCGATCGGGCTGATCGAGCTCGGAGGAGGCTACCGGCCGGCCGATCTCACCGACTACTTCGGGCAGCTCGGGATTCCAGCGCCCGGCGTCAGCGCAGTCTTCGTCGACGGCGCCCGGAACGATCCGACGACGGCCGACAGCGCCGACGGCGAGGTGATGCTCGACATCGAGGTCGCCGGCTCGATCGCTCCCGGGGCGGCAATCGTCGTCTACTTCGCCCCGAACACGGATCGCGGCTTCCTCGACGCGATCACCCGGGCCGTCCACGACACGACCCACAGCCCGTCCGTGATCTCGATCAGCTGGGGCGGACCGGAGTCGGCCTGGACGGGCCAGGCAATGCGGGCGATGGACCAGGCCTTCGCCGACGCCGCGCTCGTCGGCGTGACGGTCACCTGCGCGTCCGGTGACAACGGCTCGGACGACCGGGTGGGCGACGGCCTCGCCCACGCCGACTTCCCGGCGTCGAGCCCGAACGTCCTGGCCTGCGGCGGGACCCGGATCAGCGGCTCCGCGGCGGGGATCACGGCGGAGGTCACCTGGAACGACGGGGCACTCGGCGGGTCGAGTGGCGGCGGGATCAGCGACGTCTTCGATCTCCCCACCTGGCAGTCCGGAGCGAAGGTTCCGCCGTCGGCGAACCCGGGCGGGCGCCTCGGTCGCGGCCTGCCCGACGTCGCCGGCGACGCCAGCCCGGCCAGTGGCTACGCGGTCCGGGTCGACGGGCGGGACCTCGTCTTCGGCGGGACGAGCGCCGTCGCCCCGCTCTACGCCGGCCTCGTCGCGCTCATCAACCAGCGGCTCGGCGGGCCGGTCGGCTTCCTCAACCCGGTCCTCTACGGTCCGGCCCGGGCTGCGGTCCGGGACATCGTCGAGGGCTCGAACGGCGCCTACCGGGCCGGACCGGGCTGGGACGCCTGCACCGGCCTGGGCAGGATCGACGGCCGGCAGCTGCTCGACGCGCTCCATCCCGGCTGATCGACCGGCCGGCCGGCCGGCGCGCACCGCCGGGTCAGCGGGGCTCGGCTGCCGGACGGTCGTCGAGTCCGAGGACCGCGACGACCGTCCCGGCCAGCGTCTCGGGCAGCTGGATCGGGCCAGTCCGGCCGCGGTAGATCCTGCCCGCCAGCTCATACCGCTCGAGCTCGACCCGGAAGGCGCGGGCGAACGCGGCGACCGTGCCGGTCAGGACGAGGGATCGCTCGGCCGAGCGCACCCGGTCCACCCCCAGGTGACACGAGCGAGCAAAGGCCCGCACCGACTCGATGTCGTCCGGCCGGGCGGCGCGCGCCGTCGCGAGCTCGGTCCGAGTCATCGCCACCGGTGGCCGGAGCGGGCCGGACGCGGGGCTCGGCGCGGTCTCCTCCACCGGCTCGGGCGGACGGAGGACCACGGTCACCCGGATCCGCTCGGCGGGATCGGCCGGCCCGAGTCGCCCGGCACCGGGCATGACCTCGCGCTCGCTGCCGGCCAGGGCCACATAACGTGCGTGCATCCAGCGACGATCGGGCCGGCGGCCGAACGCGTCAAGCGGACGGGATCCCAGCGCCGGCGCCGTATGATTCCGATCGTCGCCCGGGCTGCCGGCGACCGGACCCAGACCACGGGAGGCAACGACGATCGTCGCGGTTGAGCCGGGCGGGTCGGACGGTGCGGCGGTCGAGGCCGCCGGCCTGGCGAAGCGATTCGGCCCGATCCGGGCGGTCGACGACGTCACCTTCGAGCTCCCGCCGGGCCGGATCTACGGCCTCCTCGGCCCGAACGGGTCCGGCAAGACGACGCTGATCCGGCTGCTGATGGGGATGATCCGGCCGACGGCCGGACACGCCGTCGTCCTCGGCCAGGGGATGCCCAGCCGGGCCAACCTGAGCCGGATCGGCTACATGACCCAGAGCGACGGGATCTACCTGGCGCTCACGGTGGAGGAGAACGCGGCGTTCTTCGCGGCGGCCTACGGCGTCCGGGACCGGGCCGCGGTGACCGACGCGCTCGCCCTGGTCGAGCTCTCCGATCGGCGCCGCTCGATCGCGGGCACCCTGTCGGGTGGCCTCCGCCGGCGGCTGTCGCTCGCCTGCGCGCTCGTCCATCGGCCGGCCGTCCTGTTCCTCGACGAGCCGACCGTCGGGGTCGACCCGTTGCTCCGGGTCCAGTTCTGGGCCCACTTCCGGGAGCTCGCCGAGGCCGGCACGACGATCGTCGTCTCGAGCCACGTGATGGACGAGGCCGACCGGTGCGATGACCTCCTGTTCGTCCGTTCGGGCCGGGTGATTGCCCGGGGCAGCGGCCGGCAGCTCCGGGCAGAAGCCGGCAGGGACGACCTCGAGCAGGCATTCCTGCGCTTTGCCGGCGAGATGGACCCGGGTCGGTGAACGGGCGCCGCATCGCCGCACTGGTCCGCCGGGTGGTGCTCGAGATCCGGCGGGATCGGCCGTCCCTCGCCCTCCTGTTCGTCGCCCCGATCCTGATCACCGGACTCGTCTCGTTCATCCTGCGCGAGGGCCAGACGCCGGTTGTCCGAGCGGCGATCGTCAACGAGGCGGGGTCGCCGGGTGCCATGATCGCCACGCTCCTGGGTGGTGCGCTCGACCGGCAGGGCGGCATCCTCACGACGGCCCCGGACGAGGCCTCGGCCCGGACGCTGGTCCGGAGCGGGTCGGCGACGATCGCGATCGTCCTGCCGGCCGGGGTCGGGTCGGCGAGCGCACCGGCGATCATCCTGGTCACCGACGGCCTCGATCCATCCGGCGACGCGAGCCAGGTCGGGGCGCTCCAGAAGGCGATCCTCTCGGCTGTCTCAGCGGCGGGCGGCGGCCACCTGCCCACGATCGAGCACGAGACGATCTACGGGACGCCGAGCGAAGACCCGGTGGCCACTTTCGCCCCGGCGATCCTGGGCTTCTTCGCCTACTTCTTCGTCTACATCCTGACCGGCGTGAGCTTCCTTCGGGAGCGTACCGGCGGGACCCTCGAGCGCCTGCTCGCCACCCCGGTCACGCGCGCCGAGATCGTGCTCGGCTACACGCTCGGTTTCGGGCTGTTCGCGACGCTCCAGGTCGGCGTCCTGATGGTCTGGGCGCTGGGCACGCTCGATGTCCCTGCGACGGGACCGCTGGCCGGCTTCTCGATCGGCCTCGGAATCGCGGTCGCCGGCAACCCGCTCATCGCGTTCCTGGTCGTCGGCCTGCTCGCGGTGGGCGCGGTCAGCCTGGGGATCTTCCTGTCGACCTTCGCCCGGACGGAGCTCCAGATCATCCAGTTCATCCCGATCGTGCTCGCCCCCCAGTTCCTCCTGTCAGGCGTCCTGTTCCCGGTCGGCAACCTGCCCGACGTGCTCCAGCCCCTCGTCCGGCTGATGCCCCTGAACTACGCGGTCGACGGCCTGCGCCAGGTCTTCACCCGAGGCGCCGGCCTGGACGTCGGGGCGCTCCAGGGCGACATCGCGGTCCTCGCCGTCGTCGCGGCGTTCTTCGCCGCGATCGCTGCCCTGACGATCCGCCGGGAGGTGGCCTAGCTGCGGCCCTCGAGGAGTCGATCGAACGGGACCGGGTCCTCGAATCGATCGACGACCGGCCGGCGCGAACCGGCCGCCATCGCCGCGGCGAGCTCGCGGGCGGCCCGATCGATCCGCTCGACGAGGCTGCCGTCGGCCGCGACACCGCCGCCGCCCCAGTCCTCGGTCGCGGCGAAGACGCGCCGTCGGCGACGACCGCCGCGTTCAGGTACGCGAACAGCGGCCGGAGCGCGTGCTCGAGCGCGAGCGAGTGGCGGGCCGTCCCGCCGGTGGCGGCGATGAGGACCGGCTTGCCCGCGAGGCCGTCCCGCTCGACCACGTCGAAGAACAGTCTTGAACAGGCCGCTGTACGAGGCGCTGAAGATCGGGCGTCACGGCGATCAGGCCGTCGGCCGCCAGGACGGCGTCGATCGCCGCCTGCAGGCCGCGGGCTCGGGAAGCCGGTCAGCAGGTTGTTCACCAGGTCCTGGGCGTGGTCGCGCAGCTCGATCGACCTCGAGCTCGCGGCTCGATGCCCGGCCTCGCGAAGGTGCCGATCGACCGCGGCGGACAGCCGGTCGGCCAGCAGGCGGGTCGACGAGGGCTGGCTCAGCCCGGCGCTGACGACGACGAGCGAGCGGGTCCGCCGCGCTCAGCGCCGTCGAGGCTGCAGCCGGCGGGCGCTGCTCGGCCGCGGCGGCGTCGCCGTCCGCCGCGGCCCGCTCGGCCGCCGCCTGGGCCGCCGGGCCGCCAGGACCCGCGGATGGAGTCGGCGCCTCCGGGACGTTCGGCCGGTCGAATGCGCGGCGAACTCCCGGCGCAGGACCGGCACGACCAGCTCGCCGAGCATGTCCAGCTGCTCGAGCACCGTCGTCGAGCGGGCAGGCCGGCGTGGTCGATCAGGAACAGCTGGCGCTGGTAGTCGCCGACGATCTCGCGGAAGGCCAGCGTCCGGTCGATGACCTGCTGCGGGCTGCCGACCGTCAGCGGCGTCTGCTGCCATGTACTCCTCGAGCGACGGCCCGCCGCCGTAGACCGGGCGCGTGGTCGAAGTACGGCCGGAACTCGCGGACCGCGTCCTGGCTGTTCGCGCGCATGAAGACCTGGCCGCCGAGCCCGACGATCGCCTGGTCGGCCGGGCCGTGGCCGTAGTGCTCGAAGCGGCGCCGGTAGAGCGCCGACCATCCGCCGGACGTGCTCCGCTCGGCCAGAAGATGTTGTTGTGGAAGAAGCCGTCGCCGTAGTAGGCGGCCTGCTCGGCGATCTCGGGGCTGCGGATCGAGCCGTGCCAGACGAACGGCGGCACGCCGTCGAGCGGGCGCGGCGTCGAGGTGAAGCCGGTCAGCGGCGTGCGGAACTTGCCCTCCCAGTCGACGACGTCCTCGCGCCACAGCCGGTGGAGCAGGGCGTAGTTCTCGATACGCCAGCGGGATCCCGTTGCGGATGTCCTGGCCGAACCACGGGTAGACCGGGCCCGTGTTGCCGCGGCCCAGCATCAGGTCGACCCGGCCGCCGGCGAGGTGCTGGAGCATCGCGTAGTCCTCGGCGATCTTGACCGGGTCGTTCGTCGTGATCAGCGTCGTCGCGGTCGAGAGGATCAGCCGCTCGGTCCGCGCGGCGATGTAGCCGAGCATCGTGGTGGGCGAGGACGGCACGAACGGCGGGTTGTGGTGCTCGCCGGTGGCGAACACGTCGAGGCCGACCTCCTCGGCCTTGAGGGCGATCGCGACCATCGCCTGCGATCCGCTCGGCCTCGGTCGGCGTGCGGCCCGTGGTGGGATCGGTCGTGACGTCGCCGACGCGTGAAGATCCCGAATTGCATCTGAACCTGCTGTATTGCCTCGCTGCCTGTCGATCGCCCGTGCCTGGTTGTGGCAGCCGCGCGGTATCGGCTCCGCCATCGTACCGCAGATCGTTGCGGTGTCAACTAACTCTCCGGATGGCGCGGCGTCGGACGCCCCCCCCGCCACGACGGTCGCCGGCGAATTGAATG
>CAWEAL010000013.1:0-230554 GCA_963807035.1 uncultured Chloroflexia bacterium
TCGTCGTTGTTGCCGTGGAGGATCCCCGCCTGGCTCACCGGCGTCACGGGCGGCAGCAGCGTGAACCATGAATTGAGACGCCAGTCACCGGATCGAACAAGCTGGGCGATCGTTGGCATTCGGCCGGCGCGCATCTGGTTCTCGAGGACGGGCCGGCTCAGCCCATCGAGCTGGACCATGAGCAGGCCCGGCGTGTCCGTACCGCCCTTGCCGAACTCTTTGGCCGCCAGCCGCCGCACCTGACTCCCGTGGTAGGAGTCGTCGTCGGATGCCCGCAGGATCTCGGCGAACACCGCGTTCAGCGCCGTCAGCGCGATCGCATCGATGATCGCATCGGCAAGGCTGGCAACGCGGACGCCGGGGACGATCCGGCCGATTGCAAGGACGATCGGGACCTCGAGCAGCAATCCGAGGATGGGTGTCACGAAGGCCGGTAATGGAGACAGCACCAGGAGCAGGACGGGCCGGGCAACCGCATTGAGGACCGTCAGCATGAGCGCCGCGAGGGCCAGGGCACCCGCTCCGCCGAGCACCAGGTCGGGGGAGGCGGTGGCCACGATCAGGAGGGCCGCGCCCGCGGCCAGATAGGAAAGACCGGCCCGCCGGATCAGCGCCAGTCGCGTCGCCCGCCACTGCCAGATGAGACGCGCCTGGTCGCGGTAGAAGGCCGGCCAGAAGCTCGGGTCAGATCGGCTCATGTGGCCCGTCCGGATCATTGGTCGACTGCGTCAAGGAGGCTCAGGCAGGACCGACCCACAATGGGTCCGTCCTGCCTGGCGAGGTGATTGCAGATCGACGTTCGGCCAGTCAGGGACGCCGAACTACCGGGGGCGGAGGGCGCGCGAGCCCTGGAGAAGACTGACGACCAAGACAACCACGATGGCCCCTACGGTCGCAATCACGATGCTCTCGACATTGATCCCGTTCACGCTGCCCAGCTTGAGCACCGAGGTAGCGACGAAGCCACCGACGAGCCCGCCAACGATCCCGAGGACGACCATCATCAATAGGCCCTCTCGAGAGCCCACGACCTGATTGGCCAGGAAGCCGGCGATCGCGCCGACGATGATCCAAGCGATGAAGCCCATATGCGTTGATCCTTCCTTGTCGCGCCGCCTATCTTGGCGAACGCCAACTCGCGAGCGATGCCCAGCTCGCCTCCAGGAACCGCCTCGCGGTCGAATGACTCGCTCAGGCCGGCTCGCGCCGGAAGATACCGACGGCCCACAGCGCGATCAGCTCGAGGATCGTCCAGCCGACGAAGGCGACCACGGCGGCCAGGTCGAGGACGGACCCCGACGCGTGGATCGCGTCGGTCTGCAGGATCCCCGCGAACGGCGCGACGAACACCTGGCTGACGTTCAGGACGCCCGACACGATGTCGTTGGCCGTCCTCGCGTTCAGCAGGAGCAGGACGATCCGTGCCCCGATCACGATCTGGATCAGCCCGAAGACGAGGACCAGGACGCGACGGCTGAACTCGGAACCGCCGGGGCCCGTGGTGCTCGAACGACGACGGTCGGTCTGCACCGTCTGCTGGCCGGCGACCGGTCCAGGTTCCTCGGTGACGACCGTCCGGTCGACTTGCTCGATGGCCATGACTTCCTCCGTGCACAAACGGCATCCGGGGAAGCGGCGGTTGGAAACCACCGCCGGGCGACGCACCGGCCACTGCTTTGAATTGCACACTGGCACCCCGGCATCCCGCTGTCATGACGGATCGTCATGTGGGGCGATATCGAACGCACCGCCCGCATTGCGAGTCGACGATTGGTACCCGCGCCTAATACCCGACCGGCGGCGGAACCTCGTGCTCCGACGCGCACGGGCCCTGGGGGATCTGGCCGGCCCCGAATGTCACCGTTCCGTCTGCCTGGACCAGGACGGTGATCCACGTCTCGGTCGTCGCCGGGACGACCGTCTGGAAGGAGGGCGTGCCCTGGATCGTCGGGCCGCCGACGGCAATCGAGAGCTTGCCCGGATCCGTCCCGAACTCGAGCGAGCAGGCGCCGGGTTGCCAGGGTGGGGCGCCATGGACCAGGACGACCCCGGACGGCTCGTCAATGTGAACCGCCACGGCTGACTCGGTCGCATTGCGGATCTGGATGATCCCGGCGCTCGTGGCCGAAACCGAGCTGCAGCCGACCGACAGCAGGCCGATCGCGACCAGGAGCGTTAGCCTGACGGCTGCGCTCAGGTGGCGGCGTAGGCCATTGGTCGCTTCGCGCATCGCTGGCCGCGTACCGTTCATGGGCGTCGACGACGGAACACGCCCAGGGTGACCCAATCGAGAGCCGAGCCGATGGCCCACGTCGCGAGGCGGGCGAGCCAGTACAGGATCGCCAGCGGCCAGGCGATGATCAGCAGGATCACGGTGATGATGCAGCCGTGTCCCCCGCCTTGCTTGATGATGACGACCTTGGGACGCTCCCGATTCATGCGCCCTGGGCCGGGCTCACTTCGGGTGGCGACGCCTCGACATCGGCATCGACCGTCACGACAAGCGGGAGCTGCTCGAGGTCGGCGCCCTCTGGCTGGGACGAGGCTGGGTCTCGCAGCCAGGCACTGCCGACTGGGCCGTCGACCACGTCACTGGCGTCTCGCACCGCCGGTGCAATTTCATCGTTGCTCATCTCGATTACCGCTCCATTCGCCAGGCGAGCAGGATCCGCCCCAAGGACGGACCCATCTCGCCGGATCGCGGCCCGGCAATTAGCCCAGACAGCGACCCTTAACCGCGATCGTGCGGTCCGGCAGAGGGGTTGTCATGACCGATAGTCATCCGCGCCGGGCCGGATCGACTGCGGCAGCCGGCGAGGAGTCGCACTGACCCTGCCTGGATCGACGTCCCAGCCGGTGTTGGAGAACGTCGGCACGAACCGGTAGCCGACGCCGGCGACCGTTGCGATGAAGCGCGGCTGGCGGTAGTCGTTCTGGAGCTTGACCCGCAGGCTCCGGATGTGCCGGTCGACGATGTTGCTCTCGGCGATGAAGTCGGTGCCCCAGATCGCATCGAGGATCTCCTCGCGGCTCACGGCCTGGCCGGCCCGGCTGGCGAGGAGGTAGAGGAGGCTCTGCTCGATCCCGCTCAGGTGGATGACCGAGCTCCCGGCCCGAACCTCCCGGTGGACGATGTCGATCTCCATCTCGCCGAGCCTGACCGTCGGCACGATCGCCCGGTCGACCCCGGTCGATCGGCGGGTGATGACGACCGCCCGGGCGAGCAGCTCCTCGGGCGAGAACGGCACGGTCAGGATGTCGTCGACCCCAAGGTCGAACGCCCGGAGCTTCGTCCGGAGATCGCCCCGCCGGGTCAGCCCGAGGACCGGGATCGGGCTCCGGCGCAGCGTGTGCGAGGCACCGAGACGGACGAGCAACTCCGAGCTGTCGTCGTGGTCCATGTCGATCACCGCCAGGTGGGGCTGCCACTCCGACAGGATCGCGCCAGCCTCCGCCATGTCGGTGGCGGCTCGCACGACGAACAGGCCGTGGTTGAGGGTCAGCTCGATCAGGCCGACGACGAGCGGCCGGTCGAGGAGCACGAGAGCACGGCGTGCCTCAAGCCCTTGTGTGTTCACATGGCCCTCTGTCATACGGAGGCCGGCGCACGGGACATGGGGAACCCGCGCTAGTCCAGGCCCAGGTCGAATGGTCGAGCGACCCGAGCCTACCCACGTTCCCCTAGGCCAGCAATGTCAGAGTTCACATACGCGCCCGCACTCCCGCGGTTACGATCGGCGGAATGCCGAGAGGAGCTCAATGGGCGAGATCGAATCAGTTGGTTCCCATATCGGACGGATACTGCTGGGCGCCGACGCTGGCACGCTTCGTCGCCTGGAACGTGCGGCCCAGGAAGCGACCTTCCGACGCCGCGACGTGCTGCACGAGAGGGGCAGCCAGCTGCCTCCGTTCGTCGTACTCGATGGGCACGTCATGACGCGCCGCGTCGCGGAGACCGGACAAGTGCGTGCTGCGCTGATCGCAGGCCCTGGCTATCTCGGTGGACTTCGCTCGATCAGCGACCCGGGCGGTGACGCGTTCTACGAGTTGGTCGCCCTGAGCGACGGGGCGTGGGCAACATGGAATCCGGGATTCGTGCGAGGGCTGGCGCTACACGACCCCGGGCTGGCCGTGGGCCTCCTCGATCTGTCATCGGATTTCGCGGTGGTTCTGGATGTGCGGCTAGATGAACGGTCCTTCGAGAATGCGCGCCAGCGCCTGGCTGCCATCCTCACGCGATACGGGAAGGTGATCTTCGATACGCCCCACCCGGTTGCCCAGCGAGCCGATCTCGCGGCCATGATCGGGACGAGCCGCGTGATGATGTACCGGGCACTGCGCGGACTGGAGGATGACGGACTCGTGGAACGCCAACATGGCGGCGGGATCAACATCCTGGACGCGGAGCGGCTGGCGGAACTGGTTACGGTGGCGCCCCCACACGGAGCTCCAGCTCTTTGAGCGACCGCTCATTGGCACCGGACGCCATGCCGCGACGATGTCGTCGCGCGACGCGGCAGAACCGGATGAGATCGAGGCCTCCACGCGAGGGCCCATTTGCGTCGGCGGTCGCCTGTTCGGCGAATCCAAGGCGAAGGACCGCACCTCGATGGGAGCGTCCCAGTCGTACAGGATGAGCGCTTGCCGGTGTGCGCCAGCAACCTCCATCGCCTTCCGGCGCACGACGGGGATGTCAGCGCTGGTGGACCTATGACGTCGGCAGTCTGATCAGCTGTTCGTGACGCGCCGGAGCGACCGCCCGCCGACCACGAAGGCGGCGAACAGGATCCCGACGATCACGATCGGCGTCGGGCCAGACGCGGGAGCATTGGTGGGCACAAGCGTGTCGGTTGCCGGCAGGACCGCGCCGGTGCGGTTCGCGATATTCGCCGAGCAGATGACCAGGGCGCCGCCGCCGTTGGCCGAGCCGTTGCACTGGTTGATCCTCACGCCGAACGCCGAGGACTTCGTGCCGGACGCCGTACAGGTCAGCCCGACGAGCGTGCCACCGTTGGCCGAACCATTGCACTGGGTGATCGTCGCCGCGCTCGTGGTCGCCGGGAACGGGTCGCAGCCGGTCGTGATCCCGCCGCCCGAACCGACGCACTGGTCGACCGTCGCGGCTGTCGGACTGAAGCCCAGGCCGACGAACTCGTTCGTGACCTTGACGCTGCAGCGGAGCGTCCCCCCTCCGCCGTTGATCGAGCTGTTGCACTGGGTGACGGCAGTGACCGGCCTCGTCAGATTGGTCACCCGGGTCGAACAGGCGGCCTGAGGGTTGCCGGCGGCACCGTGGCATTCACGCACCGTGACCCGGGCCGAGCCGCCACTCGCGGTGATCGTATTGACGACGGTGACCTGGCAGATCAGGCCGAGGCCGCCCGTGTTGGCGACGCTGTTGCTGCAGGTCGTCGTCGGGCCGATCGTCGCGGCGGAGACGCCGCCAGCCAGCGCGAGCGAACCAACGAGCAGGAGCCCGGCTGTGAGGAAAACGGCAAGGAAGCGACGCACGAGAACACCTATCGAACGAAGGTCCAGGCGCTCCAGAGGCGCCCTGACTCGTCAGTGTCCGTTCGCCGCCGACGTCTGTCATGACCGATAGTCATCCGGCCAAGCGATCGCCGATGCGCCATCGCGGGCTTCACCATGTCCAGATGACAGTCGGTCATGACGAGGTTGCGCTCGGAACGGATACTGCCGCCACGCGAATAGGGACGACACCCATGGATCATCTCAGGACCGACGCCCGCCTGTTGGCCACCGCCGACCAGGTCTCGAGCGCCGCTGACCAGGCCTTGTCCGACGCTGACCAAACGCTATCGGACAACGACGAGGCGTTCGCCGAGCAGGACCAACGAGCCGCGGACGAGGACCAGGCACTGGCGGACGGTGCCCACGGTGCGAGTCCGAGTCTCAACGCTAAAGACGAGACTGCCTATGAACAGTCTCGAACGAACCGGACGGCGCGCTCGAACGCACGCGAGGTCAGCAGGCGGGCGCGCATCAGATCCGCGTCCGAGCGAGACGCCGCAGCGGAGCAACGGGATCGAATTGCGCAACTGCGCGCTCGAATTGCTGACGCACCCGACGTTCCCAACGGGGCGCGACCGGGAGGACCTACGCCGGCATCCGATCAACCCCAATCCCCGATCCTGGAGTCTCCTCGACGGAGCAACTAGGCCTCTGCCTGGGCCGGTTCTCCAAACCAGGCAACTCGCAGGAGGAGCGCTATCGTGACCGAAGACCTGCACACGGATCAAGTCCAACCGGCGGGCGCCACAGCGCGCGCGGTGCCCGAGACCAAAGATGCCAATGCCATCGACCTCGCCAACCGGCTCAGAGGAATTGTGGCCGAACTCGAGACGGGCATACCCACCGAGCCTGACGACCTCCTGAGCCCAAGCGAGAAGTTGCGGGCGCTCGCCGACCTGATCGATCGCCGTGCGGCTACGGCGGTGTCACTGACCGCGAGCGGAGGGTCCAACAGCCCGTCGACTCCCCGAACCTAGTTCGCTTCGATCCGGGCTCGCGACGGCGAGATCGTGTCGGCCAAGCTCGCCCGCGAGGAGTACCTGCCCTTGATCGCCTCGGCCGAGGCGCGGGTTTGGATGGCCCGCCCGGAGGGATTTCGAACCCCCGACCTGCTGATCCGAAGTCAGCCGCTCTGATCCACTGAGCTACGGGCGGACCGGCCGATGATAGTCGACGCTCTCACCGTCGGCAGGCCGCTCGGCGTCGGTCGGTCCCGCACCGTCAAAACCGACCGGACGGCCGGCGCGTAGCACGTCGGGCAGGTCCGAATCCGAGGCCGGCATCAGCAGAGGGTTTACCAACATGTCGATTCTTCGTTCATTCGGGGCGCTCGTGGTCGTCGCCGGGCTGGCTGCCGCGTGCACCGGCGCCGCAACAACCGCTCCAACCCAGGCACCGGCCAGCCAGGCACCGGCGAGCCAGGCACCGGCAGGCAGCCAGGCACCGGCTTCGGCGGGCGGCACGGCCGTCGTCGTCACCTCGGCCACGTCGCCGAGCCTCGGCAGCTACCTCGTCGGGCCGAAGGGCCTGGCGCTGTACATCAAGACCGGCGACACGGCCACCTCGTCGACCTGCTCCGGTGCGTGCGCGGTCGCGTGGCCGCCCCTGACCGTTGCTGCGGGCGGACAGGCCAGCGGAGGGTCCGGGGTGACCGGTGCGTTCGCCACGCTGACGCGCTCCGACGGGACGATCCAGGTCACCTACATGGGGCTGCCGCTCTACTACTGGAAGGGTGACAGCAAGCCGGCCGACACGACCGGCGAAGGCGTCAACGGGTTCCTCGTCGCCGGCGTCGCCGGGCCGATCCCGGTTCCGAGCGCGTCGATCCAGGCAGGCTACTGAGGGAAACGAACGGAAGCGGCCCGGTCCTTCGCGGATCGGGCCGCTTTCTTGTTCATGCCGATTACGGGGCGCTCGAGGTGGTCGGTGCGGGGTTCGCGGCCGGCCGCGCGACGAGCCCGCGGATCAGGACGGCGTTGTAGCTCCCGGCACTGCCGGTGCCGAAGATGATCGCGTTCTGGCCGACGGTCAGGTCCGTGATCTTCACGAGCGCGCCGGCGGAGCGGACCCTGGTTGTGGAGGTGACGGTGAACGTCGCCCCCTTGCCGTCGGGGCCGACGACGCTGATCGATGTCGCGCTGACGGCCGTGATTCGGCCGCGCTCATAGTGGACGCTGACGTACGTGCCGCCCTTGGCCCGGACGACGAGATCGCCCCGGACGACCCGGTTGAGCAGGCGGGCGCCGAGCCGGACGGCGGCCGGCGTGAGCGCCGCCTCGTCGATCTGGCCCGTCGCCCCGGCGGCCCCGGCAGCGGCGCTTCCCGGGTTAGCCGCGCCCGCGGCCGACGCCGGCGCTGCTGCGGCCGATGCGGCATCGATCGCGGGGACGGCGACGACGCCGACGAGACCGAGCGCCAGGACGGCGGTGACGATCCTGCGAGCGCCGAAACGGCGGATTGGGTTGATCATTGGATGAGCTCCTGGTGATGGATTGGCGCGACTGAACCTGCGTCCAGGATCAGCCCGGGCCGGCGCGCGGACAAGGCATGGCCGGTAACGACGCGTAAGCCGACGGTAAGACGGTTGCCCGGGCGTCGGCCACCGGCAATCGCCGCAGTTGTTGCACACGGCACACCAAACGGCGCTGTTTCGACAGCTGGGTGGCCAAATCGGCCAGTCAGGCACCAGGGTTCATCCCCGGCCACGCTCCGCTGGGGATGAGGTCTCGCCGTTCCGCGCCGCCGTAGCCGATCGAGGGGGTCGCTTGAGCCCGATCCGCGCCGTTTGTTGCGCTGGAAAGACCAGCCGGCCGGGCTGGACTCCGAGATCCAAGGCACGCCTCGGCCCATCGCGCCCGCCACTCCCCCGGCCCGGCCGACGGTCCCGCCCGGCTTCCGGTATAACGGCAGGCGTGCGCCGTCATTTCGTCCTGGCGTTCCTCGGGATCCTGCTGGCCGGTGCCGGGATGGCCGCGACCCCATCGCTCCTGGCATCGTCGGCAGGGACTCCGGCCGGCGCCGTCGCCGCGGCCACGGCGACGCCCCGCCCGGGCAGCTCGCCGGCTGGATCGATCGCGTCGGCCATGCCCCGTCCATCGGCGATCGGGCAGGTGCTCAGCCATGGCCGCCAACCTCTGCCGATCGCACCCGATCCATCGACCCTGACCGGCTACGTCTGGCCGCTGCCGAGGGGCCGGATCACGAACCCGTTCGGGCCGGACTGGTACAGCGACAACACGGTCAACGGCGTTCGCTTCCACGACGGCCTCGACATCGCCACGTTCTGCGGCGATCGGATCGTGGCCGCCCACGACGGGATCGTCCTGGCCGCCGGCCGGAAGGTCGATCCGTGGATGGGCTGGATCGGCTCACTTGCGCCGTCGGTGGCCCGCCGCGACAAGTACCAGCTGTGGGATGAGCTGCCGATCGTCATCGTGGTCGACGACGGCAACGGCTACCGGAGCATCTACGCCCACTTCAGCAAGATCGCGGTGACCGTGGGCCAGGCGATCAAGGCCGGTGAGTTCATCGGCTGGGAGGGCCGGACGGGCTATGCCACCGGCTGCCACCTCCACTACGGCCTGTTCAGCCCGTACGATCCCGACCGGTTCGGCCTGCGCCCCGATGTCGTCAAGCGGACGTTGCTCCCGGCCTGGGAGATCGCCCGGATCGACCCGCTGCTCGTCCTGCCGCCGCGGCCGGCCCCCGGCACGAGCCCGGCCCCCGGTGCCAGCCCGATCCCGAGCGGCAGCCCGGCGGCCCGATCAGGCTCGTTCGCCGAGCCGCTCGTAGCGCCGCCCGATCAGTGACCAGGCGGGCAGCCGCCCGAGTGACCTGCTGAGACGGGCGGCCGGTCGCCCGTCGCGACCTTCGATCGCCAGGAGCGAGTCGGTGGCGGTCGCGTCGGCCGGCCGGGCGTCGACGATCGCCAGGTCGATCAGCGCTCGTCCCGGCTCCGATCGGCCGAGGGTGGCGACGAGCTCGTCCGGGAATCCGCCGGCCTCGTAGGAGGCGCGCACCTCGGCCACGGCGTGCCAGCGCGGCCGGCGCAGCAGGATCCCCTGCCAGGTCGCGCCGATCTCGGGCCGGACGGTGCCGTCGCCGGGTCGCGGATCCTCGGCCAGCGACTCGCCGCGGGCCCAGCGGGCGGCCTGGTGGAGGAGGGCGTATTCGTCGAGGTCGGCATAGCTGGCCAGGGCGTCGGCCGGCGAGCCGTCTCCGGCGATCGCCCGGATCGACGGCGCGAAGGCGTCGGCCAGGTCGATGTCGATCGCCCGGACGGTCCGGTGGAAATAGACCTGCTCGTACATGAACAGGCGGGCGGACAGGAACATCTCCAGTGCGCCGAGACCCAATTCGTAGAGGGTCAGGCCACGCTCGCTGATGAACGCGTAGCGGCGCAGCCGCTCGACATCGACCGGGCCCACGGCGACGCCGGTCAGGTACGCGTCGCGCCGGACGTAGTCGAGGTTGTCGACGGTGAAGACCCCCGACAGGAGGGGCTGGAGCCAGCGGACCCAGCGGGGCATCGACGGGTCGACGAGGGCCGGCTTGGAGACGAGGAAGGCGACCCAGCGCGGATCGATCAATTCTCCCGGCCGGAACCCGTCCCGCTCGGGGACCACTCCCGGCGCGCGGCGCAGATCCCGGATCAGGCCGGCCAGCTCGTGCTCGATGATCAGCTGGCTCAGGTCCTCATGGGTCAGCCGCTTGCCGGCCGTCCGGCGGGCGTCGGGAGGCGCTTCGAATGCTGCCAGGACGTGCTCATCGAAGAAGTGGGCGAATGGGCCGTGGCCGACGTCATGGAGCAGCCCGGCGACCCGCAGGGTCTCGACCACGAGGCCCTCGGACGGCACCGGGTCGCCCAGTGCGGCGAGGCTGGAGCGGAGGCTCGGATAGAGGCTTCGCGCCCACAGGCCGGCCTCGTGCATGACGCCCAGGCCATGGGTGAAGCGGCTGTGCTCGGCCGTCGGGAAGACCCAGCGGGCGCTCTGGAGCTGGCTGATCCGGCGCAGCCGCTGGAGCCAGGCGGTATCGAGCAGGTCGTCCTCGGCATGGGCCTCGGCGGGCAGGCCGAGGGCGGTCGACTCGTCCGGGTCGAGCGTCTTGGTCAGCTCGATGTAGCCGTGGATCGGATCGCTGATCAGGTTGATGGCCGCGAACGAATGGCGGCGCATGGACGGCGGTTCAGCGCACCACGAGGGTGGTCGAGGTCAGCCAGCCGGACACGTTGCCGTAGTTGTCCCGGGCCCGGATCCGGAGCGCCCAGCTCGTCCCCGGGGGCAGGCCCCGGAAGGTGGCGCTCGTAGCGGGGTTGCCGGACCGCAGCAGATGCCACGTGCCGTTGTTCCTGCGCAGCTCGACGTCGTAGTTGCGGATCGTGCCGGTGTGGGTCTGGAGCAGCGGGTCGTAGGCGGTCCAGCTCCAGTGGACGGTCCCGCCGCTCGCGTACACGCTGGTCCAGCTCGGAATCGGCCGGTTTCGCTCGGGCCCTTCGAGGAACAGGATCGACAGGTAGGTCGTATGGTTCGAAGCCCGGTAGGCGACGCCGATCCCGACGTAGTTGAAGGTCGAGCTCGCCATCAGCGCGTCGTGCTCGGGGCTGTTCTTCAACAGGGAGTACAGGGCGCTCGCGGCCGTGCCACCGAACGCGGCATTGGTCTCTGCGACCGCCTCGCCGCATTGGTACCAGGTGACGTGCATCGTGTTGTAGAGGTTGCACGGCGAGCCGCCGTAGCTCGTATGGGTGAGGATGCCAGCGCTGGCCATCCAGGCCGCCCGGTCGGTCGCCCAGGTGACGAGGCGGCCGTCGAGCCGGAAGGGGACGAGCTTCAGGCTCGTCCGTTCCTTGTTGATCGAGGTCAGGATCTGGCCGTCCATCTGGACCGCCGCGGTCGTCGCGGCGACCGGCGCGGGCTGGCCGAACCAGGCGCCGGCCAGCAGCAGGACGAGGACGGCCAGCAGGCCGTGGTGCAACGCGCGGGATTGGACGAGTCTTCGACGGGCGGGCACGGGACGGATAGGGTACCCGAAACCGCCTGACCCTTGCCGAGACGGTCGTCGCCCGGCGATCCCTGCCCGGCTCAACCCTGCCCGTACCGGGCGGCCGCCGTGGCGAGGATCGTGCCGATCTCGGATCGGAGCTCCGCCGGCGCGATGACCTCGACGTCGGCGCCCCAGCCCAGGATCCACGACCGGATCTCGACCGTGCCGGCCACGACGGCCCGCCAGGCCAGCGTCCCGTCCTCGGCCGGCTCGACCACCTCGGTCGGATGCCAGCGGGTCTCCTGGACGCGACCCGCGACCGACGACGAGAAGCGCAGCCGGACCTCGGTCGCGGGCTGGTCCGAGATGATGTCCCAGGCGGCGGCCAGCGAGCTCTCCATCGCGCCCTCGGGCGGCGGCTCGAAGCGATCGGCCGTCGGGGCGACGGACTCGATCCGGTCGATCTTGAACGTCCGCACGGCCCCCCGGGTCTCGTCGAACCCGATCAGGTAGAGCGCCCGGGTCGTCAACGACGGCTCGATCAGGTACGGCCGGACCCTGGCCCGCCGGGTGCCCTTCGACGCGTCGTACGTGCCGGCCCGGTAGCGCAGTTCGACGACCCGGCGATCGGCCCAGGCTCCGGTCAGGCTGCGGATGATCGAGCGCCGGCCGGGATCGGCCGGCCGCAGGCGCGACAGGAGGTCGACCGAGTCGACGATGTGCCGGGCCAGGACGGGAGGCAGGCCCTCGGCCAGCTTCTGGAAGGCGGCGCCGAGGTCCGGGTCGTATTCGCCGGCGTAGCGGGCCATCAGGCGGGCGGACAGGAACACGGCCATCGCCTCCTCGCGGGTGAAGCTCAGGGCGGGCAGCAGCCCGCCGTCGGCCAGCCCGAAGCGTCCGTCCTCCGACCAGATCGGCAGGAGCAGCTCATCCTCGATCGCCTTGAGGTCCCGGTAGACCGTCCGCTTGGACATCCCGACCGCCGCCGCGATCTCCTCGGGCGCCGCCCCCCGGTCGCCGCGGCCCTCGAGGAACCGGACGACCCGGTAGAACCGTGCCGTCCGATCGCGCTTGGCGCTCAATCGATCGCGCTCGTCGATGCCCATCCGCCCTCCCTGTCCCGTGACCGGTCAGCCGGCCGGTGCGACGATCGAGTGGAACCCGTCGCGCTCGGTCGCGTCGAGGCTCACCGCGATCGCGCCGAGGATGCCCTCCCGTCCGAGTGGTGCCGCCTCGCCGCTGATCGCGGCCTGGACCTGGCCGATCTCGCCGTCCGTGAAGATCCAGTAGTCGAGCTGGCCGCGCCAGGGCTCGAGAGTATCGCCGCCGACGAACCAGCTCACCTCGGGGAATGCCGCCAGGAAGGTCGGCCCGTCGATCTCGATCCGGCAGTGCCGCGCCCGGGCGCCCTCGATGAACTCGAGCCCGCGGTCCTCGGACGCGGCGCGCAGGTCGCTGGTCAGGGCCGCCGCGACGACCTGGCTGTCGATCCCGTCACCGGCCAGCGCGCCCGGAGATGCCGAGACCCACGGGCCGCCGGTCGACTGGAGCCACGCCCGGTCGCCGATCCGGGCGGCACCGAAGCGACCCAGGGCCCGGTCGGTGGCGACGTCGGCGATCCAGCGCACATCGGTGCCGCTCCGCTCGCCCGACAGCTGGACCTGACCGATCGGATGGCCGTCGACGTTGGCGGTCATCTGGACGCTGAGCAGCGCCGACGCGCCGGCCGCGATCGTGCCCGAGCACTCCGGTGGCTGCCGATTCGGATCGGTCGGACCGAACGGCGAGGATGCCGCCGGGCGGTCCCGCAGAGCGAGATCGTTGGCTACCGCGACGCCGGCGAAGGTCGATCCGATCACGACCGTGGCGCCGATCCCGATCGCGAGACCCCGGCCGAGCCGGGCCCGCCGGGAGGAGCGGCTGCCGAGCGTTCGCCGGGCGATCCCCAGGCCGGCGAAGACGCTCGTCGCGAGGAGCGCCAGCAGCCACGGATAGGCCACCTCGAACGACGGCAGGAGCGTCTCGGCGCCGCCGTTGACCACCTGGTTCAGGACGCTGCCGGTCGCCGGGATCAGGAGCAGGATCGCCCCGATCCCGAGGCTCATCACCCCGACGAAGGTGCGATCCCCGCGGACGAGGGGCGGCCAGGCGAGCGCGGCCGCGCCGACCGCCGTGGGAGCACCGGCGACGAGTCCGACAACGATGTCGATCGGCCCACCAGGGCGGTAGCCGAGCAGGATGTACAGGGCGCCGAGGCCCCACAGGACCGTCAGGACGGCCGCCGTGAACCTGAGCTCGATCGTCCGGGTGCGCACCGCCGGAGTCTAGCCCGACCCGTGGCGGCGGCTCTTCCGATGCCCGCTGTCGAAGCGCCGACCGCGCTCCCGGGCGTCACGACCGCGCCGGCTCGCCCGTCCGGACAGGGACCGTCGTCGCGTCAGGGTGGAAGCCGGACGATGGTCGTGGCAGTTCGGGGCGGCTGGCGGCCGTGGCGAGCGGTCCGGTCGGGTCGGGGCGATCGCCCGAGTCGCAGCAAGTACTACCTCGACCGGTACTCCGGGGCTATCGATCCGGGCCGCCCGGATGGCGACAGTACGGCCATCGGGAGGCGCTCCCGGCCAACGCATCTTCGATGGATCCAGGGAGCAACAGGCGGGAACGTGGATCATGGCCGATCGTCGTCGCAGCGGGGAGCACGCAGCCGGGGCTCGATCCCGGGGCGCGGCCTCGTGGCCGGCGGCCGAGGTGGGCTCCGCGGCCGGGTCTGGATCCAGCACCTCCACGGCTTCGAAGCCGGTGACGATCCAACCGGCCCACGGGCAGGCGAATCACGACCCGGCGACCCGGGCGACCTATCGGCTCCTCCTCCTGAAGGGGCTGGCGGCTGACGAAGCGGCCAACCTGACGGCGTACCTGTGCGGCCTGCCGGTGCGTGAGGCCCGCTGGACGCTCGGCGAGATCAACCGGCTGCTGTTCCTCCGGGAGCTAAGCCGAAGCGGCCGCTGGGGCCTCGAAGACGATCGGGCGCGCGGGGCGCGCCGGCTGCACTGAACGGATCGGCAACCGGGCACGGAACACGGGCGGATCGCCGCCCCGAATAGATCAGGGTCGTTCGGCGCTCTCCTCCTCCCGCCGGGTCGACCGAGTCCGAAGCGGCGTCGTGCCTCCTCCCGACGCCGCTTCGGCGATTCCCGGGCGTGACCGGAGCGCCGTGGCCGGTGCCCGGCTATCCTCGGGGCGATGCCCGCAACCCCGCGAATTGTCGTCACGGTCGCCGATCCCGCCCGCCAGTCCGAGCCGGACCTGGCGCGCCGCAAGAACGAGCTGTATGCGGCCGCGATCCGCCGGCACGGCGGCGAGCCGGTCGTGCTCGACGCGACTGCCGGCGCCGGGCAGCGCGAGGCGGCCTTGGCTGAGATGGCCGGCCTGCTCATGTCCGGCGGCGCCGACATCGATCCGGACCGCTACGGCCGCCCGAACCAGGGCTCGGTCGATCTCGAATCCGACCGGGATGCCCTGGAAGCCGAGGCGTTCGCGGCCGCGACCAGCCGGCCCGTGCCGATCCTGGGCCTGTGCCGCGGCTTCCAGGCGATCAACGTGTTCAGCGGCGGGACGCTCCTCCAGCACGTGCCCGGCCATGTCGGTGCGGGCTGGGGCCACGGCCCGGCCCGCGAGCACCCGCTCCGGCTCGTGCCCGGCAGCCGCCTCGCCCGGATCCTGTCGCCGACCAATCCGCGAGCGGGCGCGACGACGGTGAACTCCTACCACCACCAGGCGGTCCGAGCGGTCGACCTCGCGCCAGGCCTCGTCGCCAGTGCCTGGGCCGCCAGCCCGGAAGGGGACCTCGTCGAAGGGCTCGAAGCGGTCGACGGCCGGTTCATCATCGGCGTCCAGTGCCACCCCGAGCGGACCGAGTCGACGCCGGATTCGTTCGAGCGCCTGTTCCGCTTCTTCGTCGATGCCTGCCGCGGCCCGATCTCGGCCCGCCAGGGCCGTCCGGCCTAGGGCCCGAACATCTGGGCCAGGGTCACCGGCGCGAAGCCGGCCTGGTTGAGGCCGTCGACGATGCCCGGCAGCGCTTCGAGGGTGTGCTCTCCGCCGAGGTGGAGCAGGACGATCGAGCCGCCGCTCGCCCGCGATACGACCCGGCTGACGATGTCCTGGGCGGTCGGGCCGCCAACGGCCGAAGGGGTCGCGTCGTTCGTATCGACGTCCCACAGCACGGTGTAGCCGAAGCCGGCCGAGGCAGCAGCGGCCCGGATCAGCGCGTTCTGGGTTCCGAACGGGGGTCTGAAGAACGGCTCCGAGCTGAGTCCGCCGGCATTCCGGATGGCGGTCGCGGCCGACGTCACCTCGGCGCTCACCTGGGCCGCCGACATCGAGCCGAGCGCCGCCCCGTCGTTCGAGCCGTTGCCCACCGTGAGGAGATCCGGATGGAGCCCGATGGCAGCGAGGACCTGGCCGGTCGTCGGGTCGGAGCCGATCAGCTGCCCGGTCACGAACACCGTCGCGTGGACGCCGTGGGCAGTGAGCCAGTTGACGATGTCCAGGCCGGTCCCGGCGGTGTCGAGGTTGAAGGTCAGGGCAACGTCGTTGCCCCCGGATGCGCCCCTGGTCACGAGCAGGCCGCTGCCGTCGGCCGGCGGAATCAACGCCGGCGGGATCGACGCGGCGATCGGCGGCGCGGGCGTCGCGGTCGCGTCGGGCAGGCCGTTGCCGTCGTTGTCGATCACGCCCGGGTAGATCGTCAGGCGCCAGCCGACCTCGAGGTGGTTCGGGTTGTACGTCGGCTTGTCCGGGTCGAGGTTGGGATAGGCCTTCCGATTCCAGTAGGCGATGCTCCGTCCGGTGGTATTGAAGCGATGGCCCAGGTTGACGAGCGAATCGCCGGCCTTGACGACGTACGTGAAGGCGGTCGCCTGGGGGCTGGCAGTCGGTGCGGCCGACGCTCCGGGACTGCCGGTCGCGGCCGTCGTGGGCACGACACTCGCCGGGGCAGCGCTCGGCGTCTGGCTCGCTTCGACCGAGCGCGTCGGCAGGTCGCCCAGGCCGCAGGCGGCCACCAGGAGGATGACGGCCGTGCCGGCGGCGAGCTGCGGTAGTCGCCGGGCGGCGGGTCCAGGCATGTCCCTGAGACTCGACATCACCGTGCCAGTGTGACGCCTCCGCCCCGACCCGTCGTACTCAGCTGATTGCGACCGCCCTCAGCTGATCGCGACCGAAGGGGTGTCGACCGGGGTGGGCTCCTGGAGCGAGAACTCGGCGGCCAGGGCGAGGCCCTCGGCGGCCGTCGCGATCCGGGAGCGTCCGGTCCGCTTGGCGACGTAGCAGGCCCGGTCGGCCGCGAGCAGGACGGATTCGGCGGTCTGGCCGTCGTCGGGGAAGGTCGACACCCCGATCGAGGCGCTGATTGCGGCGCCTCGCGCCGACCAGCGTGGGTCGAGCCCGACCGCCGCGACGGCGTCGCGGACGCGGTTCGCCACGAGCATCGCACCGGCGCCATCGGTGCCGGGCAGGAGGTAGGCGAATTCGTCGCCCCCGTAGCGGAAGACGTGGTCGCTATCGCGGCCCGCCCGGGTGAGCGAATCGGCGATCGCCCGCAGGAGCCGGTCGCCGGCCTGGTGGCCGAGGGCGTTGTTGACAGTCCGGAAGTCGTCGAGGTCGAGCATGATCAGGCTGAACGGCTCGCCCTCGTGGACACGGCGGGCCAGGACCTCCTGGAACGTGCCGTGGTTGAGCAGCCCGGTCAGGTCGTCGGACCGGGCCCGGATCTCGACGCTGCGGTAGACCGCGGCGTTCTGGAGGGCGATCGAGACCTGCGCCGCGAACAGCTTGACCAGCTCGAATTCGTCCTCGCTGTAGACGTTGCCCCGGCCGAGCCGCTCGAGGGTGAGCACCCCGTGCGCCCCGCTGCGGTCGCGCAGAGGAACCACGATCAGGCTGCCGTTGAGATCGCCGGTCTTCCGGAACTGGTTGACCCGCAGGTCGTTCTGCTCGTCCTCGATCCGGACCGGCTCGTTGTGCTCGACGACCCAGGTCGCGATCCCGGTCTCGCCGGGCACCCACGCCTGGAGGAACAGGTCCGCGTGGACGCCACGGGCGGTGAATGGCCGGAGCAGGCCGGTCGCCGGGTCGACCACCTCGATCGCGATGTTGTCGTAGCGGACGAGGTCGGCCAGCCGATCGGCGACCTGGTCAAAGATCGCTGCCGGATCCAGGGTGGTCAGGATCGACTCGGTGATCAGGAGGAGGGCCCGCTGGCTGCTGAGCTGCCGTTCGAGGGCGGCCGACTGGTCGCGCAGCCGGCCGGTCGTGTCGGCGTTGGCCATCGCCTGGGCAGCCAGGCTGGCGTAGATCACCAGGAGGCGCAGGTCGTCGTCGGTGAACTGGTTCAATCCGAGCTTGGACAGCACAACGACCCCCAGGACCTGGTCGTCGAAGGTCATCGGGGCGAGCAGCATCGACTCGTCGAGGTCGTCGTCGGTCCCCGGAATCGTCGTGGCCCGGGGATCCTTCGACGCGTCCGGCAGCATCTGGGCGACGCCGTGGACGGCCACCCAGCCGGTGATCCCGGTCCCGACCGAGACGCGCAGCATGTCGCCGGTCTCGATGCTGTACTCGCCGACCTGGCCCCGGAAGGCGACCGGAATCAGCTCGTTGTCGCGGATCCGGTAGACCCGCACGTTGTGGTAGTCGATCAGGTCGCGCAGCTCGGTCACGATCGCCGAGCCGATCTCCTCGGCGGTTCCGAGCCGGTTGAGCCGGGCGCCGAGGGCCTGGATCGACTGGAGCTGGGCGGCCCAGGTCGCCATCTGGGCGTAGTTCTGGGCGGTCTTGAGCGCGGCGCTGCCCTGGGCGGCGAAGGCGTCGATCGTATCGAGCTCCTCGGCAGTCCACTGGTGGGCCCGATCGTGATAGACGCAGAGCAGGCCGAGGAGCGTCTCGCCGTCGAAGAATGGCGCGGCGCACATCGTGTCGAAGCCTTCCTGGATCACCGCAGCCCGCATCACGGCGCCGAGCGGATCGTCGGCGTAGTGGACCGCGAAGAGCGGCCGTCGGGCGGCCACCGCGGCGGCACCCAGCGACGGGCTGGGGAAGTTGCGAATGGACCCGAGGTAGCTCGCCGACAGGCCGCGAGCGACCTCCGGCACGATCGCCCCGTCGGGCCGGCGGATGAACACGGCGGCCCGGTCGGCCGCGAAGAGGACCATCGCGTGGTCGACGATGCCGGCCATGATCTGGTCCAGGTCGAGCTTGCTGCCGATGTCGCCGGCAACCCGCCGGAGGGCCTCGAGGCGATGGACCTGGTGGCTCGTCTCCTCGAGCAGCTGGGTCCGGGCGACGAGGCTGCCGACCAGCGCGGCGAGCGAGGCGGCCGCGGGCAGGTCGGCTTCGGTCAGGCCGTCCGCTGCCTGGGAGGCGATCACGAGGATGCCCCAGGCCCGACGTTCGCCGGGGATCGGGGCCACGATCTCGACCCGGGATTCGGGCAGGATCGGGCCATCCGGGCGGGCCTGGCCGCGGCCCCGTTCGACCAGGATCGGCCGGTCCTCGTCGAGCGCCCGGCCGGAGACCCCGGCGGCGGCCGGCCGGCTCGAGCCATGAGCGAGGGCCGAGCCTTCGACGGCGCCGACCTCGAGGCTCACATCGCGCCAGCGCAGGACCGCGACGGCGTCGTGGCCGTAGGCGGCCCGGATCAGGTGAACCGCCCGGCCGAGGGTCAGCTCCAGGTCCCGCCCCGATGAGGCCAGACGTCCGAGCTCGGCGATCACGTCGAGGTCCAGGACGTGGCGCTCGCGATCGAGCCCCGCCTGCGCCCCTTCGACGGTCGCGGCGCGCGCAGGCCGCTCGAGCGTGCCCTGGCTGGCTGACCCGTCCTCGCCCGAGCGGGATCCAGCGACGATCGTCAGGGTGGGCGGATGGGAGGAGCCCGGCCCGCGGCGCGGCCTGCCGCGATCGGCCGGCGACGCTGGGGCGCCGGCGGCCGCTGCGCCGAGGAACCGCTGCAAGTCGCCGAGCCGGTAGCGCCGGTCCCCGCGCGGATTGATCCGGTAGTAGCGCAGACGGCCCTGGTCGCTCCAGGCCCGGATCGTATTCGGGTGGACGCCCAGGAGGCGCGCCGCCTTGGTCACCGACAGGGTCGCGTCGGTGGGTCGTTGGGTCGGGACGTTGGTCACGGTTGTCTGCTGGAGGAATTGGTAAGTCCAGCCGAGTCTGGCCAAACTACCAGTTCTTGCCAATAGGACGAACGTACCCCGATCGGCCGGGGACCCGTCAGTGGCGGCGGGGTTCCACGGCCAGGAGGGACGGGACGGCATTGAACGCGTCGATCCGGCGGATCACCCCGTGGACCCGGTAGCGGATGAGGAATGGCGCGCGGAGCTCGAGGTGGAGGTGGGGGATCGTGCCGGCGGCGTCCCCGGTGATCCCGGTCAGGCCGACGGCCTGGCCGCGGCTGACGTGGGTGCCGACCGGCACGCCGACCAGCGACAGGTGGACGAGGATCACGGTGTAGCCGATCGAGGTCGGCTCGTCGCTCAGGATCGCCACGGTCTTGCCGTAGCGGGCGGGGTCCCACGGGCTCCAGCGGGTGGCCGGGTCGATCACGACCCCACTGAACGGCGCCAGGACCGGGGTGCCGACCGGGACCTGCAGGTCGATCCCGTCATGGCCGCGCAGGAGGACGCCCGATTTCGACACCCCCGAGATCATGTTGAACGGTTCGAGCGTGCCCACCCGATAGACGCCGAAGCCTGGGCCGAAGGTGACCTTGACCGACGCTGGGAACGGCCAGCCCATCGGGACGACGGTCTTCCCGGCGACGAACGTCGCGGCGGACGTCGGGGCCGCCGGTGGTCCGGGCGTTCCGCTCGGCCCGGCCGACGGGCTGGCGGCCGGCGACGGTGGCTCCGAGCCGAGGCTCGGGCTCGGACCCAGGCTGGCGGTCGCGCTCGGGCCGGCCGAGGGGCTCAGCCCAGCCAGCGGGGGCGAGCCGGTCGGGCCCGGGAGCGGCCGGCCGCTGGTCAGCGCCGCCAGTGTCGCTCCGCCGCCCAGGGCGACGACCACCAGGCAGGCAACGACGACCAGGCGACCGGATCGTCGGTTCATCGGAGCGGGGACGGGCCGCCACCGCGGCCCGGTGGCTCCCCCGGCGCCCGGTCCGGGGCCCCCGGTTCGGGGGTCGCGCGCAGGTAGAGCTGGGTCAGCCCGACGCTCAGCAGGGCTACGAGGAGCACGCCGCCGATCGCGTACAGCGGGGAGCCGACGAGTCCGGGGCCCTGGCCGGGCGTCCGGGTGTCGCCCCCGGCGTCCGTCCCGGGACTGGCGTAGGGCGCCACCGGGACCGGCGTCGCCACCGGTGACGAGGCGGCCAGGACCGACCCGCCGGAGGCCGCCAGGCACCAGCCGATGAGCCAGGCCAGGCAGGCGCCGGCCACCAGCATCCTCGCTCGGCCGAGGCGGTCGCGCCGGTCGCTCATCCGACGACGATCCGGACGAGTCCCCAGCCGGCACCGACGAGCATCAGGACCAGCCCGGCGACGAGCAGGACGGCAACGGCCAGGGCCCGGTTCCGGCCGCCGGCGAGGAGCTGCATCGCCTCGCCCGGTTCGAGCGTCGACACGATCAGGGGCCGGCCCGTCCCGGCGGTGATGATCGGCCGCCCGGACACGTCCAGGGCCGGGGTGCCGATGACGGTGGCATGCTCGACGGCCGAGATCTGCTCGACCCGGAGCCGCACCGGGGTCGCCGGGTCGAGGCCGTCCGGCAGCAGGTCGGGGGCTTCGCCCGCGGCGCCTACCGCCTCGCGCGGGAGCACGACCAGGCCGACATCGAGGGCCTGCCCGTCGATCGCGATCGAGGCCAGGCCCTCATTCAGCTGGAACGGCACGAGGTCGCGAGCCTCGCCGAGGGTCTCCCAGGTGCGGCCGCGGCGCGCCTCGAGCCGGCGCCGGCGGAAGATCAGGGGCTGGTCGCGCTCGTCCGGGAAGTCCTCGTCGCTGTCGAGCCGGCCATCGAGGCGGACATAGCGGGGCACCGCCTCGCCGCTCAGGACGAGGGCCTGTTCGACACTGACCCGCGCGGTCGAGGCAAGCAGCCGGCCGACCCGCTCGCCCGGACCGAATGAGCGCATGAACAGGCCGCCGGCCGCGATCAGGGCGAGGCCGAGCACGAGGGGAAGAAGTGGCTCCACGTCCGGGGATGATACCCGCCCCGCCCGGCAGGACCTTCCGGGGCCGGGCGTCGCGGACATGGAAGGGCCCGAAGGAACCTACCCGGCGCGTGGGCCTTGATGTCATCTCGACCGTTAGCGCTCGCTCGGCCCCTCCGGGCTGATCCAACGATAGGCAGGCCGGGTCCACCCGGTCAATCCAGGTTGTCCACCAAACGAGCGCGGACTGGGCCGGCTATCCACCATCCGTCCACCGTCGGCGATGGCCGGCCCTTCAGCCGGCCGGCCGGCCCGTCCGTGGGTCGAGCGCGCTGAGCTGGCCGCCGTAGCTGGTCAGCACCAGCCGGCCGCCGACGAGGGCCGCCTCGCTGACCACGTCGGAATGGGCGATCCGCCAGGCGACCTCGCCGTCGGGCTCGAGCGCGAACGTCTCGATCTCGGCCTGCACGAGCAGGTGGGGAACGCGCGACGAACCGAGGATCGCGACGATCGGGGTGTGCGATCGATGGCTCCAGCGCAGCTCGCCGGTCCGGGCGGCAAAGGCATAGGTCACGAAGCCGTAGCCCACGATCAGCAGGCCCGGCTCGTCCCAGAGCAGGACCGACGGCTGGTCGAAGATCGGCGAGGCGAGCCGGACGGCCCACGGACCGCCCGGGGTTTCGACCCTGAGCTCCGACCGGCACAGTCGTTCGAAGTCGGGCGCGACGACCGGGCCGTGCTCAACCAGCTCGCCGCCGACCTCGGACAGGGCGAACACCGCCGGGCCCGCGCCGCTGCCGCCCCAGGCCGCCCGGACCCGGATCCCGCCCGGGTAGCCGGTCACCACGACGTGTGGCTCGCCGGTCATGTCGGGGAGGCGGCGGCGCGGTCCTCGGTGATCGGCGCAACGATCGCGTTCGACAGGCTGCGCAGCGTAGCCGGCGGCGTCGGGAAGACGGCGGTGGCCGTTCCGGCCGCGGCCCACACGAGCGGGAACCGGCCGAGGTCGGGGTCCATGATCACCCGCATCGCCTGGCTGTGGCCGATCGGGGGAATGCCGCCGATGGTGAAGCCCGACAGCTCGTTCGCCTCCCGGGCCGTCGCCCGCCGGACGTTGCGAGCGCCGGTCACGGCCGCCAGCCGGGCGAGATCGACCCGGTTCGGTCCCGAGACGAGACACAGGATCGGCTCGAGCGAGCCGTCTTCGCCTGGTGCGACGAAGATCAGCGACTTGACGATCTGGCCGATCTCCGCCCCAACCGCCGCGGCTGCCTCCTCGGCCGTGTGGGTCGACTCGTCGAAGACTCGCACCTCGAGCGTTACGCCCTTCCGCCCGGCCGCGTCGAGGACGCGCCGGATGGCGGGGTGATCGAGGGACTCGGGCACGGCCGGAAGTCTAGCATCGGGCCGTCGAGTACGATCGGCTGGTGGTGACCCGCGCCCTCGTCCTGGCCGGCGGATCCGGCCCCGACCGCAGCGAGCTCGACCAGGCCTGGCCGGGCTGGAGCGAGGGGCTGGAGCTCGTGATCGGAGCCGATGCCGGGGCGCTCCTGGCCGAGCCCCTGGGCCTGCGCCTCGACCTGATCGTCGGGGACGGCGATTCGCTCGGACCGGCGGCTCTCCTGGCCTTCGGTCGGGCGGGCGTCGCCGTCGAGCTCAACCCGACCGACAAGGACGCCTCGGACACCGAGCTCGCCCTCCTCGCCGCGGCCCGCCGGGGGGCGACCGACATGCTCGTCCTGGGCGCCTTCGGCGGCCGGATCGACCACCTCCTGGCCAACGTCTGGATCCTCGCCCATCCGGACCTGGCCGGCCGCCGGGTGACTGCGCTCGATGGGCGCACCCGGCTGCGCCTGCTCGACGCAACAGCGAGATCGACCGACCGATCGGCCGGGCCCGGCCGATCGGCGATCGGCCTTGACCTCCTCGAGCGGGCCGGCGACCTCGTCACCCTGCTGCCCTTCGACGGCCCGGCCCACGGCGTGACGACGCGCGGCCTGCGCTGGCCCCTGGATGGGGCCGACCTGCCGGTCGGGTTCGCCCTCGGCCTCTCGAACGAGGTCCTCGGCCCGGCCCACGGCCGGGCGCGGGTCGAGCTCGACGGAGGCCGCCTGCTCGTGATCGAGACGAGCCTGCTACCCTCCCCGCCATGAGCATGCCCGTCGCCGGCGACCTGGCTCCCGAGGTCGCACTCCCGGACGAAACCGGGACGATCCACCGCCTGGCCGACCAGCGTGGACGCTGGACGATCGTCTACTTCTATCCCGAGGACGACACGTCCGGCTGCACGACCGAGGCATGCCAGTTCCGGGACATCGACGCGTCGATTCGGGACGAGGGCGCCGACGTGTGGGGAATCAGCCCGGACGGATCGGCCAGCCACAGCCGCTTCCGCGCGAAGTACGACCTGCCGTTCACCCTCCTGTCCGACGAGGATCACGCGGTCGCCACGGCGTGGGGCGCGTGGACGATGAAGCAGAACTACGGACGGGAGTACCTGGGCATCCAGCGCTCCTCGTTCCTGGTCGATCCCGACGGCCGGATCGCTCATGCCTGGCCGAAGGTGAAGGCGGACGGCCATCCCGCCGCCGTCCTCGCCGAGCTGGCCAGCGCCCGCTCGACCCGCGCCGCCGGCTGAGGGCGGGGCCGATCAACGGGCAGCGAAAGAGGCTTCGCTCGTGGGGGGATACGAGCGAAGCCTCGGCCGCCATGATAGCGCAACAATTCGAAAAAATCGCGGGATGAGCGACATGCCGGCAGCTCCCGAACGGGTCGACGCGCACGACTGGCGGCCCGCCCGGTTCATGGTCATCGCGGCCCATCCCGACGACGCCGATTTCGGGCCGGCGGCCACGGCCGCGCGCTGGATCGATGCGGGATCGCTCGGCTGGCTGGTGTGCTGCACGAGCGGGGACCAGGGCGGCGAGGATCCCGAGGCCGATCCGGTCGCACTCGGCCAGCTCCGCGAGCAGGAGCAGCGCGCGGCGGCGGCGATCATCGGCTACGCCGGGGTCACCTTCCTCCACCAGCCCGACGGGGCCCTGGCCAACGACCTCGTCCTGCGCGAGCAGCTCGTCCGCGAGATCCGGACCTTCCGGCCGGATGCGGTCCTCGCCCAGGATCCCGATGTCCTGATCTATCCCGGTGGCGGGATCAACCACACCGATCACCGGGCGGCCGGCGTCGCGGCCGTCGATGCCGTCTACCCGGCCGCACGCAATCCGATGGCCTTCCCGGCCCTGGCCCGAGCGGGCCTGGCCGCCCACCGGGTCCGGCGGCTGTACCTCTTCTGGACGACCCAGCCGACGGCCTGGGTCGACGTCAGCGCAACGATCGGGCGGAAGATCGCTGCCCTTCGGGCGCATGCCAGCCAGATCCACGAACCCGACCGCCTGGCCGACCGGATCACCGAGTGGGCGGCCGCGGACGGGGCGAGGATCGGGGCGGCGGCGGCCGAGGACTTCCGGGTCGTGGTGATCGACGAGGACGAGGAAGAGGCGGCGACCGTCGAAGCCTAGGCTGGGGCGGTCAGGCCTCGAGGAGCGGCGCCCTGACCTTGCCCCAGTTGTTCCACAGGTCGGCCAGCGGTTCAGCCCGACCACCGAGCAGGGAAACCATCTCGCCCAGGCTGAGCTCCCCGGCCGAGCTCGCCACGAACTCGTCGGCGGCAACCCGGACCTGCTCGAAGAGGTGGGGCATCAGCGCCTCGCTCGGCCACGTCCGGAGGCGCATCGGGTCGAGCCCGGCATAGCCCAGCGCCAGCGACAGGTCGCGCTGGCTCGGCAGCCGCCCGTCGGCGAAGCCGCCCATCCCGTCGTAGCGGTAGCCGAGCGAGGCGAGGGCCGTGGCGATATCGCGATTCTGGGCCTGGCTGAACGGCCCCCAGAATGGATGATCGGTGGGGAACTCGAGGCAGCAGGCCTCGATCGCCCGGGCGACGCAGGCGTCGACCAGGTTGCTCAGCAGGAGCTGCCAACGGCGCTGCTCATCCGGGTCATCACCGGCGACCTCCCGGACGACCGACCGGACGGCCGCGCCGTCGCCCCGGAGCATCCGCAGGATCCGCGGCTCGGCCCCCCCGAAGGCTCGATCGGCCGGCGGGACGATCCCTTCGACTCCCGGCTCGAACTCCGGGCCGCCGAGGAGCCGCGGGCGAGCCGCCTCGACAAGAGGGACGGCGCCGGTCCGGTCGACCGGCACGCGGCCCGCCCGCCGGTCGACCTGGGCCTCCTCGCAGGCGGCCAGGACCTCTCGCGCGGCGTGGCAGGCCTCGGCGGCCGACTCGGCGTTGATCCGGGCGACGTCGGCATCGAGCGAGAGCCGTTCGAGCTCGAGGGCCAGCCCGGCCGACACCTCGCCCGCGCGAGCTCCCTCCAGGGTCGCCTCACGGACCGCCTGGTTGATCGCGTTGATCTCGGTCAGCCAGTCGCGGGCGGCCGCCTCGACTGCCTCGCGCGAGTTGGCTGCGGCATGGGCCCGGCGGAACGCCTGCCGGGCGGCCTCCTTGCTCGTGCGAATCTCCCGGGGATCGGCCCGCAGGGCCGCCCTGGCCGCGCGGGCGGAGAGGTCGTCGTAGGCGCGCTGCCGATCGCGCAGGCGCTGGCCGGCGTCGGCGGCCTGCTCGCGCAGCCGATCGGCCAGGTCGCAGCGCTCGCCGGCCACCCGTCGCTCGTCGGCGCAGGGGCCGCTCGGCCGGTCCGGCGGGCCCGGCGTCCCGGCGTCGATCGGACCGGGCTGGGACCGCCCGGCCTGGGACCGCCCGGCCTCGGGCTGGGACCGCCCGGCCGCGGGCCGGTCCGCCCCGGACGGCCCGGCCGTGGGTCGCTCGGCGAGGGCCAGGCCGACCGACGCGGTCACCGGTACGACCGCCTCGACCCGCTCCAGCCTCGTCGCTACGGCCGGGTCCGTCCGCGGGGCGATCGGGAAGCCGACCATCGGCCGGCGGGTCGCGGCCGGAACATCCGTTCTCAAGCCGGGGCCGGCCGGACGCCCTGGTCGGTCGCCGGCGAGGATGTCGGGATCGGCCGGCCCGCCCCGGCCGGCCAGGCCGCCGCCGATTCGGGCGTGGTCGACCGCCAGGGTCGCCGCCCGCCGCGACGGCAGGGCATTGGGCGTGATCGTGACCCGGATCTCTCGCGCGGGCCGGGGGTGAGGTCGCGTCCGGGCGAGGAGCAGGGCGCCGACGGCGATGCCGACGAGCAGGCTGATCGCCAGTGCCGGGATCTCGCTCAGGCCAGGGCCCTCCTCGCGGGTCCGGGACGCCGGTCGAGCGCGTGGACCTGGGCCCGAGGGTAGCTGCCCGGCGGGCGGGCGTCAACTTCGGGGCAAGCTCCAGGGCCGGAAACCGGTCGGTCCCAGCCGAGGCCGGCAGCCGGCCCCGGCAGTGCACGCGATCCGGCCCGGGTGGTAGATTCGGTCGGTCGGTCTCCTACCGCCGCTTCCTCCTGTCTACCGCTTCAGGGAAAGGCACGACCTCCGACTTGGCCATCGACCCGAACCAGGAATTCCTCGTTCAGCCCGTCGACGCGTCATGGCTCCAGTGCAACATCGAGTGCCAGGAGGCGTGTCCGGTCGGCACCAACTGTCGCGGGTACCTGAATCTCGCCGCCGAGGGCCGCTTCGAGGAGGGCTACATCCTCAGCCGCGACCCGAACCCGGTCGCGGCGATGTGCTCGTACGTTTGCTCCGCACCGTGCGAGCGAGCCTGCCGCCGGGGCGACATCGACCGGCCCCTGGCGATCCGGGCGATGAAGCGCTTCCTGGTCGAGTGGCACGAGGCATCGGGGATCCCCGACGTGATCCCGCTGATCGTTCCCCGGACCGAGCGGGTCGCCGTCGTCGGCGCCGGGCCGGCCGGCATCTCGGTCGCCCGCGAGCTCGCCCTCAAGGGCTTCCAGGTGACCGCCTTCGACAGCCTGCCCTACGGTGGCGGGACGATGCTGATCGGCGTGCCGGCCTTCCGCCTGCCGCGCGAGGCGATCGAGATGGACATCCGGCTGGTCGAGCAGCTTGGCGTCAAGTTCGTGTTCAACACGACGATCGGCAAGGACATCACCTTCGACCAGCTCCAGCGAGACTTCGACGCGATCGCGATCACCGCCGGGGCGATGGACGCGGTCGCCCTCGACGTGCCCGGGGGCGATCTCGAGGGCGTCCAGTACGGCGTCGACTTCATGAAGCTGGCCAACCTGGGCCAGGACCTCGAGGTCGGCCGGGACGTGGTCGTGATCGGCGGTGGCTACACCGCCATGGACTGCTCCCGGACGAGCCTGCGCCACGGAGCCGAGAACGTCGCGATCGTCTACCGGCGGACCCGCTCGGAGCTCGTCGTCGACGAGGAGGAGCTGGGCGAGACCGAGCGCGAGGGCGTCCGGATGGAGTTCCTGGCCAGCCCGATCGAGGTGATCGGTGAGAACGGCCACGTGAGCGCCGTCCGGTTCATCCGGAACCGGCTCGGGGAGCCGGACGCGTCAGGCCGGCGCTCGCCCGTGCCGATTCCGGGCTCCGAGTTCGAGATCAAGGCAGATACCGTCATCCCGGCCGTGTCGCAGGCCGCCGACCTGACCTTCCTGCCGGTCGAGGCCACCTTCGAGATCAACCGCGGCCGGGTGAAGGTCGATCCGGCGACCTACGCCACGAACGTCCGGGGCGTGTTCGCCTGCGGCGACTTCGTGACCGGGCCGACCACCCTGATCGAGGCCGCCGGGCACGGCAAGAAGTGCGCCTACGCGATCGACCGCTACCTGACCGGCCGGACCGACGTCAGCGTCGCGGCCAACGTCAAGATCACCAGCTCGTGGCGCCACGACATGCCCGAGTTCTACGACGTGCTGCCCCGCCAGCACATCCCCATGGCGCCGGTCGAGCTGCGGATGCCCTCGACCGACCCGTCGGTCAACTTCACGACACCGGTCGAGCTCGGCTACAACGCCAACCAGGCCGTCGCCGAGTCGACCCGCTGCCTGATGTGCAACTTCAACATCTGGTTCGACCCGTTCCGCTGCGTCCTGTGCGGCGCCTGCGCCGACGTCTGCCCCGAGGGCGTCATCCACATGGTCGACGTGAACCAGCTCAAGAGCGAGGGCCTCCTGCCCGAGATCGAGGAGGCCTACGGCTGGGAGCAGGGGGCGGCGATGGTCCTGGACGAGGAGCGCTGCATCCGCTGCGCGCTGTGCGTCAAGCGATGCCCGTTCGACGCCATTACGATGGAGCGGTTCGAGCTGCAGGAGGTCTCGAGCGACGGGCGGCTCTACAAGGAGTCGTACCGTGACGCGCAACTCGCCGGGGTGCCCGGCGTGGCAGGAGGATCCCGGTGAGCTTCCTCGAGCGGATGGACCAGAGCATCCGCCGGAGCGTCGTGTGGCGCTCGTTGTTCCGCCAGCCGTACCCCAACGACGAGCGGTCGCGGGCGTACGCGGTGATGAACAACGTCTTCCTGCACATCCATCCCGTCCGGGTCCGCCAGCACGCGGTGAAGTTCGCCTACACCTTCTGCCTGGGCGGCCTGAGCTTCTTCCTGTTCCTGGTCCTGACCGTCACCGGCGTGTACCTGATGTTCTTCTACGTGCCGTCGGCCACCCAGGCCTACTCCAACATCCTGTCGATCCAGAGCGAGGTCGCCGTTCGGCCTGCTGACCCGGAACATCCATCGGTGGGCCGCCCACCTGATGGTCTTCTTCGTGTTCCTGCACATGATGCGGGTCTTCTACCACGGGGCGTACAAGCCGCCGCGCGAGTTCAACTGGGTGGTCGGCGTGGTGCTGCTGTTCGTGACGGTCATGCTGTCGTTCACCGGTTACCTCCTGCCGTGGGACCAGATCGCCTACTGGGCGATCACGATCGGCACGAACATGGGCGGCTACGCGCCCCTCTTGAACACGCCGGTCGAAGCTGATCCTGCTGGGCGGACTGGAGGTGGGGCAGAACACGCTGCTGCGCTTCTACGTCCTCCACATCATGGTCTTCCCACTCGTCGCCGCGATCTTCCTGGCCGTCCACTTCTGGCGAATCCGTAAAGACGGAGGCATCTCGGGACCGCTATGACCGACGTGAAGACGCCGCCCGAGCCGCGGACGGTCGTGCCGGTCGACCCGGCGCGCCGGACGGAGATCGACAAGCAACGCGTGCCGATGTCGGCCCGACCGTACCGGCTGCTGGCCCTCGTCAAGCAGGATGCCGTCGTGCGGGTCCAGAAGGAACCCGACGATACGGTCATGGTCTGGCCGCACCTGCTCTCGATCGAATTCCTGGCCGGCGGCCTGATGAGCGTCTTCCTGCTGATGATGGGCCTGTTCGTGAACGCCCCGCTGGAGGCGCTGGCCAACTCGAACGTGACACCCGCCGTGGCCAAGGCGCCCTGGTACTTCCTCGGGCTCCAGGAGCTGCTGTCCTATTTCCACCCGACCGTGGCCGGCGTCCTCGTGCCGACGTTCGTGCTGGTCGGGGCCGCCCTGATCCCGTTCGTCGACCGGGGCGACCTGACCGCGACCCGTCCGTCGCAGCGCAAGACGGCGGTCGTCCTGTTCAGCCTGTTCTGCGCACTGGGCCTGCTCGTGACCTTCGTCGGGATCTTCTTCCGGGGTCCGGGCTACGCCTACGTCATCCCCTACATCAACACCGACGGGCTGCACTTCAGCCTGTGAGCGAGCACTTCGAGGCACTCCGATGAGCAACTACCAGGTCGAACCTGCGGCGCGGCCGCAGGCGCTGTCCAAGGAAGCGATCAAGGCCCTCCGCCACGAGCAGGTCCAGGGCGTCTCGCGCCGGAAGGTCCTGCGCACGGCGCTCGGGGTCAGCCTGGCGCTCTTCCTGACCGAGCTCGGGGCGGGCACGATCGGCTTCATCTGGCCGGCGATCGCGACCGGCAACAAGAGCAAGGTCCTGATCGGGACCTTCTCGGACGTGAAGGCCCAGAACTCGAGCCTGCCGATCAGCAAGGGCTTCCCGGCCTACTACAGCGCGGCCAAGGCCTACGTCATGCTGATCGACACGTCGCGCCAGGAGTTCGTGGCCGGGGCCGACCCGGCCGGCGACGGGACCTCGGTCAACGTCCGGGCGCTCTACCAGCGCTGCCCGCACCTCGGCTGCAAGCCGAATCCGTGCCTGAAGAACTTCTGGTTCGAGTGCCCGTGTCACGGCTCGCGCTACGACCGCCTCGGGATCAAGGCCCTCGGTGCCCAGTACGGGCCCGCCCCGCGGAGCATGGATCGCTTCTCGGTGATCGTCGACGGCGGCGGCGCCTTGTCGGTCGACACCCTGAAGATCACCCTCGGGCCGTTGCCGATCGCGCTCGGCCAGCCCGGCCTCATCCCGCCCCTGTCGCCGACCGGGTGCCTGTGATCGTGAGCTGCCAGCAGCACCGGGGTGCGCCATGAGCGAGCGGCCCGGCTCCGGCCACGACGAGAAGCTGCCGGCGACGCGGCCGGAGAGCGCCCCGGCCCCAGTCGAACGCTTCTCGGCGCCCGCCTCGGCCCACCAGTTCGCCCTCACCCCCGAACGGGCGGCGGGGATCGTCCGGCAGAGCTCGAACGCCCGCTGGGTCGGCTTCCTGGCCGTCCTGTTCGTCGTCGTGTTCGTGATCCTGTACTACTTCTACGACCTCGGCTTCCCGGGGATCCCGAACTCGTCGCGCGAGGCCGCCGAGGTCGCCCAGCAGCAGGTCACCTCGGTCGAGGCCGGCTACAACCTGTTCGAGGCGAACTGCGCCCGCTGCCACGGAGCCGCCGGGCAGGGCGGGATCGGGCCCGTCCTCAACGACCAGGCCAAGCTGTACGTCCACCTCAACCCGACCTACATCATGAACGTCCTGACCGTCGGCGGCCGGTACGTGTGCGGCAACCCGAACAGCCTGATGCCGGTCTGGGCCGACACGAACGGTGGACCGCTCAACTACGTCCAGATCCAGAACCTGATCGACTTCATCCGGGCGCCCAACACCCTGACCTTCACGATCCGCGACAACAGCACGAACGAGCCGATCCTCGACGCGAACGGCAAGCCCGAGACGGCCGTCGGCTGGCGCGACCCGAACTTCACGCCCGCGCCGAACGCGACTCCCGTGCCCGATTGCTGGAGCTCCGCCCTGACCAGCTCGCCGGCCGCCGGCGGCAGCCCGGCCGCGACCCCGGCCCCCGGCGCGACGGTGGTCAAGCTCGATGCCCTGAACATCGCCTACACCCAGACCAGCCTGACCGCCCCGGCCAACACCGCCTTCGACCTGCAGTTCAACAACCAGGATGCGGGAGTCCCGCACAACGTTGTGATCGTCGACGGGTCGGGCAAGGCCGTCTTCACCGGCGACATCTTCAACGGCCCCGCAACGAAGGACTACGCGGTGCCGGCCCTGGCCGCCGGGGCGTACACCTTCCACTGCGCGGTCCACCTGAACATGACGGGGACGCTCACGGTCAAGTAGATCGCGCGCCGACGGACACCCGGCCGGCGCAGGGATGGAGGACGATGGCGGGACAGACGCTCAGCACGGGCAGCCCAGGCCGCAAACGGGTGCTCTTCGGCCTGCTCGACGGCGACGGCTGGACGTGGGCCTCGCTCAAGGCGGCCTTCTGGTTCGTGCTGATCATCATGCTCCTGGGCTACATCCCGGATCGGGCCTACTACTTCGCCGTCTTCCCGACGATCGACGTCGGGGTGAACGTGATCTCCCCGATCAACTTCTGCCCGCCCAGCAACCGGACCCTGCCCTGCCCGGCTCCGGCCGGCGCGCCGCTGCCCTGGGACCTGTCGCCGAGCCAGCTGGCGCTGCCCGGCCCGCGGACCGATGGCGGCGTGGTCCAGGCCGGCACGAACCTGTTCTACATCGGCGGGACCGACGGGTCGACCGTCTCCGACCAGACCTTCGAATCACCCCTGTACAGCGGCAACTTCGGGCCGTGGAAGCCGTCGCTCAAGCTGCCCGCCCCGCGTGCCGACGCGGCGACCGTCTTCGTGAACAGCTCGATCTACGTGATCGGCGGCAAGGGCAGCGACGGCAAGCCGACCTCGACGGTGTACGTCTCGACCCAGGATCCGACCACCGGCGCCTTCAGCGCCTGGACCGATGACACAGCCCTGGCCCTGCCCTCCGCCCGATTCTCGGCGACCGTCGTCGCGTCGTCGGATGGGTTGATCGTCCTGGGCGGCAGCGACGGCACCGGCCCGACCACGACGGTCTGGAAGGCCACCGCCGATTCGACCGGCAAGCTCGGCGCCTGGGCTGCCCAGGCCCCGATGCCCCAGCCTCGCAGCGAGGCCAACGCCTCGCTGATCGGCAGCGAGCTCTTCGTCTACGGCGGGCGCGATGCGGCCGGCCCCACCGCCGTCGTCCTGCGCGGGACCACCGGCACGGCGGCGCCCGCCTCGCCGGCACCTTCCGGTGCCACCGGCGCGGTCCAGGTCCAGTCCTGGGCGACCGGGCTCGGCGTGACGAACCTGCCGGCGGCCCGGACCAGGGCGGCCGGCTTCACCTCGAACGGCGTGATCTACCTCGTCGGCGGCAGTGACGCCAGCTCACCCAGGACGGAGGTCTACTGGACGACGCCGGACGCGAACGGCAACATCAGCGGCTGGCAGCACCTCAGCCAGGCGGACCTCCCGGCGAACTCGGGCGGACTGGCCGGCTCGGCCGGGATCGCCAGCGGCTCGGACGCCTTCCTCGTCGGCGGGACGACCTCGTCCGGCGTGATCACGGCGAGCGCCCGGGCCAACCTTGCGCCCCAGCCACCGTTCTTCGCGCTCGGCCTCGTCGGCGCGACGATCCCGGCGCTCAAGATCAACGGCGATATTGGCCAGCAGCTCGGCTACCTGAGTGCGGCCGGCGCAGGCACGCTCGACTTCATCCTGTTGATCCTGATCGGCTGGGCGTTCGCCCACAAGGAACGGACGAAGGCGATCCTGAACCGCTTCCGGCGCCGCCGCCATTAGATCCCGGCTCCGGCCCCGGCGTCGCCGCGTCAGCCGCCCTCGGCCGCCCCGAGCGGGCCGCGGACGAGCGGCAGCCCGGCCCGCGACCAGCCGATGATGCCGCCGACGACATTCGCGACGTCGGTCCGGCCCTGGCGGACGAGATGGGCGGTGGCTGCCGCGGAGCGCGACCCCGAGTGGCAGAAGAGCAGGAGCGGCCGGTCGGCCGGCAGCTCGCCGAAGCGGGCCCCGAACTCGGGCAACGGCAGCAGCCGCGCTCCCGCGACCCGCGCCTGGATGAACTCGTCGATGTTGCGGACGTCCACGAGGAGCGGCGTTCGACCGTCGGGGTCGCCCTCGCGCAGCCGGCGCTCGGCCTCGATCGGGTCGACGGTCGGGATCGCGGATGGGAATGGTCATCGCAGCCTCACTCCAGGTCGATCAAGCGGCGGCGACCGGCGACGCCGGCTTCGAGCTCGTGCCACCAGGCCACATCGTCCTCGCCCAATCGCCAGCATAGCCAGACCTGCCGTCCCGACACGAGGGCCGGGAAGTCGACCAGGCCGGTGGCGATGTCACGCAGGGTCACGTGCCAGCCGTCGATCCGGACGACTCCGGCCTGCATCTGGTCGATGACGCCCTGCATCCGGAGGCGCAGCCGCTCACGCTCCGGCCCGGCCTCGGCCGTGTCGAAGGCGGCCTTCAGGTCCCGCAGCTCGTCGCGCTGATCGCGCAGCTGGACGAGCACCGGCGCGAGCGACTCGAGTCGCTCGTTGGCCCGCTCGATCGTGTAGAAGCCGGTCACGCCTCGATCCTAGCAAGCACGGCCCGATGGCGCCTGAGACCGCAGACCGAACCCAAGTCGCTCGACCTCGAGGGCGTCGCCGACGCCGGTTGGCGAACGCAGTGATCCAGTTCTCCTGGTCCCGTATCGAAGGTCGTGAGGAGTCCCGCCCGGCCCGCGCGATCTACGAGCTCGCGGTCGGGTCGGGCGTCGGCGTCGCGGTCGGGTCCGTTGTCGGCGCCGCGGTCGGGTCGGGCGTCGGCGCCGCGGTCGGGTCCGGCGTCGGCGCCGCGGTCGGGTCCGTCGTCGGCGCCGCGGTCGGGTCCGTTGTCGGCGCCGCGGTCGGGTCCGTCGTCGGCGCCGCGGTCGGGTCCGTTGTCGGCGCCGCGGTCGGGTCCGTTGTCGGCGCCGCGGTCGGGTCCGTTGTCGGCGCCGCGGTCGGGTCCGTTGTCGGCGCCGCGGTCGGGTCCGTTGTCGGCGCCGGCAGGCGCACCACGGGGGGAGCCGGCCGAACGGTCCCGGTCACCTGGGTCAACCCCGGCACACCGGTCACCCGGTTGGTGTGCTGTCCGGACAGGGTCCCGCCACCATTGAGCGTCCCCTCCACGACCAGGATCAGGTCTCCCCGATGGGTTCCGACCAGGCGTGCCACGGCAGACCGGGCAAAGGTCGCAGCGACGTGGCCATTCCCGTCGAGCTTCGCCGGGCCGTCGCTCGCGATGCAGGCATCCAGGTAGCACAGCGTGATCGATGAGAGCTGGATCTCGGACAGCTGGTGCGGCGCCGCCAGCTCGTCGATGAACGCCGTGACGTCCCCTTTGGCCCCCAGGTTGATCGTCTGGGGCACTACGCGAACGGTCGCCGCTATGGGCGTGGGATAGGTCGGAATGTGGGCGACGAACCCCTGTGAGATCGAGATCCGTGAGGAGAAGTAGGCCGACGAGACGCCCACGGACACCGCCAGCAGGAGCGCCCCCAGGACGGCCGTGGCGAGACGGGAATGCCTCGCCGGCGCCGATGAACGAATGGGCGTCGCTGCTGGCGTCATATCGTCCTTGCCCCGCGCAGCCGCCGGATCTCGCGCCCGATCGTGCGCAGTTCGCTGGCGATCAGGAAGCCAGCCGTCCCGACGAGCAGGATGAAGAAGACGAGTGGCAGGCGCAGCGTGTACAGCACGTAGCCGAGGAACGGGATTCCGACGACCACGTTGCCGACGAGGTCGGCGGCGGCTCGTTCCGTCACGTCGGGAGCCTGGTTCGCGTCGCCCTTGGTCACGATCTTCGCCCCGTCCAGGGCCACGATCCGGTGGGTAACGAGCTCACCGCTCGGGTCGTTGAACGTGGCGACGGCCCCCACGTGAGCGATGCGATCGCCGCGGTCGATGATCACGACGCTCCCGGTCGGGATCGCCGGGACCATGCTGCCGCCCCGGACGACGAGCACGTCGTACGAGCTGATCCGGGGCAGCACCGACAGGACGAGCAGCGTCAGCAGGGCTGCCCAGAGGATTGCCTGTGCCGCGACCCACAGAGCCTGCCGGAACCGGATATGTGGACGATGTTGCATGCGCACCTCGCCGAGCCGGGATGGACGCGGAGGGTCACTCCGCGCCCATCCCCTCGGGAACGAGACCGGTCAGCTAGTCGGTCGTCCCAGTGAGCGAGGTATTGAGGAAGATGGTCCCATTCTCAAGACCATTCTGGTTGCCGCTGCTGTCCCAGCGGTTCCTCTGGAGGAGGTAGATGACGGCATTGGGGGCAAGGTCGGTCACGACGACGTTCCCGGCGGCCTGCGCCGAGGCGGCGCTCTGCCAGCTGTAGACTTCCGCGAAGCCACTCGGGTCGGCGCAGTTGGAGTTCGTCAGCTGGCTCTCCACCTGGAAGGCGTCCTGCATCCCAGCCGGGGTCGCGCCCGCGACGACCTCGTTCGCGGTGAGGTGGAGGAGGTACGGGCCGTTGTTCTTGACGACGAGACAGCCCACCCCGGTCAGACCAGGCCCGGTTGGGGACGAGGTACTGAACGTGTATGTCGTGAGGGTCGCATTGCTGTCGGGGCAAGCGACGTTCGTGCCGCCGGGGCAGAACCCGAAGAGCAGGTTCGGCGAGCTGGTGGTGAACTCGTAGTGGTTGGCCGTGTCCGTTGTCTGGAAGTACGCGCCGGTAGCCAGGACGCCGGCGCCGATGATAGCCACGATCACGAATAGCGATCCGAAGATTCTCTTCATTGTGTCGATTGGACCTCTCTGTTTGGCCCGGGCGGGCACGCCCAACTCGGGGCCTCTGCAGTGCTGCTGATGTGCAGCGGGGAAAGGGGTCGCAGGCGGGATGGCCGGTAGTGCGACCTGACCGTCCCGTGCAGGCGACAGACGCCGCCTCCGGCGCCTCGCATGGCCGATGCCCGAGTAGGCCCCCCACCTCCCCTCGGCCGCAGCGGCGTCGAACACGAGCCCCATTGAGTGGCAGGTCCGCTCAATCGAGTGGGCCAGGCCTGGTCGCTCCGCTCCCGTCCGCGCGGCAGGCAAGCAGCCTACCCCCGAAGTACTACAATTCATAGGCCGAAAGGCCCATCGGGCCAGCCCAGATGGCCCTGTCATCGAGTGGCTGTTGCTCCGGTGCACCACCGATTGCCCCAGCCCAGGGGCCGACCGATCGGATCGACGTGCGAAGGATTCTTAGTCTCTCAACGCCGATGCAGAGGTCTAGACTGGCCCTCCGGCGCCTTCCGATGCGTCTGACGACATCATCTCGTCGTCCACGAACCGGATCGATGGATCGGCTGACATCGTCAGTCACGGATGGCTCGGGGAGAGGGTCTCTCCGCCATGATCGCTACCGGCCCACATTCGCACTCGTCCTCAGCGCTGGAGGCATGCGTCTTCATGCGGCGGGCGCTGCTGATGTGGCCGAGGCTCGACCGACGGAAGCTCGCGAGGTGCGGCTGCGACCCTCAACGGATCGCGCGCCTCGTCGCCCGCCGCACGAGCCTCTCGATCGAGAGCATCACTGCGATCCTCGAGCAGGACGAGCGGGCCCGGAACGAGCCACCGTTCTACTTCGGCTGACACCGAACCTCATCCTCGGCGAGCCGGTCGGCCTGGCGCACCCGGGCAGGAGGCTGGATGACCGGTCCCTTCACGACGAACGGCCCTCGTCAGGCCCGCGCTGGTGAGCCAGTCTCAGAGGTGAGACTGCAGGACGGACCTGTATCTCAGCAGAGAGGCCGCGGTGATGTCACCAGCGATTGTCCTCGGCATCGTCATCATCGCCGTCGTGGTGGTGCGAGCGCTCCTCGAAGTCCTGTTCGCCGGAAGGGGCCCACTGAGCCGCTAGCCGGAGTCCCACGCTGATCGTCCGGCCGGCCCGTCGGCGTCGCATCGGGTCACGTTCCCGATCTTGTCCCGAACCAGGCGACGCGGGATGGTATCGTGGGCCAATGGCCAGATCGTTGCTGGGGGATGCGTTCGGGCACCACGTCTGGGCGACCGTAGAGCTGATCGATGCGTGCCTGGCGCTCAGCCCGGAGCAGCTCGAGACGACTGTCCCCGGGACCTACGGTTCGATCGTTGCGACGATGCGCCATCTCGTCGGGAGCGACTCCTCGTACTTGTCCGTCCTGACCGACGGGCAAGTCGCGGATATCGATGAGGACCATCTCGACCTCCCGCAGTTGCGGGCCGCGATGGAGGGCAACGGCGCCGGATGGTCCTCGCTCCTGGCTCGGGAGCTCGACCCCGACTCGATCGTCGTGCGCCACCGCGATGACGGGTCGGAGAGCCGCGCGCCGATGGGCATCCGGCTCGCGCAGGCGCTCCATCACGGAACCGATCATCGCAGCCAGATCTGTACTGCCCTCACGACTCTTGGCCTGGAGCCACCGGCGATCGATGTCTGGGACTTCGCCAAACAGGCCGGGCGGCTCAGCGAGGTCGCAGCCGCCTCCTGATCGGGACGTCTCTGGCGACATTGGCCCATTGAGGCAGGAACCGGGACGCGCCCGACTGGCGGCGGCGCCCACTACCTTCTGCGCTACTCGTCCCGATCGGGCGGCCAGGTCCCCATGACCTGACGGAGGATCGCGAACTCGCCAACGTGGTAGGCCGTGTGGGCACCGACGAGGCGGACCTCGCGGAGGATCGTGTGTCCAGGGGTGTTCGGGATCGTGGCAAGCGGGTCCGTGGCCGGATCGGCCACGATCTGGTGGAGCGCCGCCCGGTCGGACCTGAAGCCCTCGATCGTCAGCCGGAACTGCTCGGGTGTCGCCATCGCCTCCTGGGCCGGCCAGTACGCCGCCGGCCAGCTGGGTGCGACATACGCCCGGTCTCTGATGTAGGCGAGGAGGTCCGACTGCGTGAGCCGGATGTGCTCGAGCACGTGCCACGGCGTATAGGGGACGTTGGGCGGCAGCCGGTTGATCGCGTCGTCCGGGAAGTCCGACACGGCGGCGTCGAAGGGCAGGTGGGCTCCAAGCCCGTCGATGAGCGCGAGGAGCTCCTCGCGCAGGATGTCGCTGTCGGCCATCTCGTCCCTCGGTCTTGCTGGACTCGTCGGCGCATGGCCTGACGCTCCGGTGCTCGACATTGCCCGGGACGCGCCCTCCACGCCGGTCGGCGTCAATGCTGCCCCCGTCCCGGTTACGGCGCACGGGCGCTTGGCGGGCCGCCGACGGTCTTGGCCAGTGCCAGCCTGCCAGGCGCATCGGGTCGTGCGTAAACTGACCGCCTGACAGTGGGCCGTTAGCTCAGCGGTTAGAGCAGTCGCCTTTTAAGCGATTGGTCCTGGGTTCGAATCCCAGACGGCTCACCAGTCCGCGCGCCCCGGGCCCGATCAGCGGCCCCGGCGGCGGGCCGCCCGGCCGAGCAGGCCGCCCGCGACGTACGGCAGGATCCCGGCGACGAGCAGGGCGGGCACGAGCAGCCTGGCCGACGAGGGCACCGCACCGAGGATCAGGCCACCCGCGACGAACACGACCCAGTAGGTGCGCAGCCAGCTCGCCGGCCAGCCGAGGAGCTGCAGCCGTCGCGTCGGAGCGAGCGCGATCAGCGCGACGAGCAGGGCCACGACGAGGAGCTCGGGGCTGATCAACACCTGGTGAGGATACGGGCCGGGGAGCCCGGAGGTCGGTCCGGCCGGCTGCCGGGCCCTCGGCACCAGCTGCGGGCGCCTGCCGGGAGCGGAGCCACCGGCCGGAACAGGCCCGAGTCCGGCGCTCGCCGCCCCGTACGATGGGGCCTCCTCCCGCACGAGCCCACGCCCATGACGTCCACGGTCGAGCCGAAGAGCAGCGCCTGGCTGGTCCGCTGGGGCCCGATCCTGCCGCTCCTGCTGGCCGAGTTCATCCTGTGGGTCGGCTTCGGCGCGCTGCTGCCGGTCCTGCCCCTGTACACGACCCACCATGGCGTCAGCCTGGCCAACCTGGGCCTGGTCGTGGCCGCCTGGCCGGCCGCTCGCCTGGTCGTCGAGCCGCTCTTCGGCTGGATCGCCGACCGAACCCGGCGCAAGCCGCTGATGGTCGTCGCCCTGATCGTGACGGCCGCGCTCATGCCGTTCAACCTGGCGAGCTTCGGGGTCGTCCCGTTCCTGCTCATCCGGGCGATGACCGGGGCGGCGACCGCCGTCTACGACCCGGCCGCCCGGGGGTTCCTCGTCGATGCCACGCCGGCCGACCGCCAGGGCGAGGCGTTCGGCCTGTACAGCGCAGCCCAGATGGGCGGCCTCCTGTTCGGCCCGGCGATCGGCGGACTGGGGGCATTCGCGACCCACTCGGACGGCTTCGTCTTCGTCTTCTGTGGCATCTGCCACTGCGCTCGCCGGGCTCGCCGTGCTCGGCCTGATCCATGAACGTCCGCGCAGCCGGGCCGGCACCACGGTTCCGTCGGAGGGAGTCGGCGAGATGGCTGCGACTGCGGCCGGCTGGACCCAGGACGTCGAGGCGATCCGCGACGATGCCCAACGCCCCGTCCGCCTGGCCAACCGCCTGCTTCTCACCGCGATCGTGGTCAACCTGGGGAGCAACTTCGCGACCGGCACGTACGAGGTGGCCTGGAGCGTCTTCCTCACGTCGCGCGGAGCGGGCCTCGACCTGATCGGGGCGACGTTCGCGATGTTCGCCGTCCCGATGATCCTGCTGTCGCCGTGGGCCGGCCGTTTCGTCGACCGCCGGGGCAGCCTGCCGTTCATCATCCTCGGCTCGCTCGCGCCCTCGATTGCGGCGATCCTGTACACGGTCATGCCGGACGTGCGGCTGGCGATCCCGATCATCCTGTTCGAGTCGTCGGGCATCGCGATCGCCTATCCGGCCCTCTACGCGATCGTGTCGTCCGGCAGCCCGGCCGGCCGATCGTCGACGGCCCAGGGCCTGTTCGGTGCCGCGGGCACGATCGGGTTCATCCTGTCATCGGTGATCGCCGGCGGCCTCGCCGGCATCGACCTGCGCCTGCCGTTCTGGTTCTCGAGCGCGACCGGGTTCGTCGCCCTCGGGCTCAGCCTGCTCCTCGGTGCGCGTGCGATCCGCGACCTGGCCGCCCGCCGGACGGCCTCCCGGGCCGGCTTGGCCTGAACCGGCGGCGCGGATCGACCGGCCCCGAACGGGGCGGCTGGGGAGCCTGTGCTATAGTGACGTTCGCGGGGTGGAGCAGCGGCAGCTCGTCGGGCTCATAACCCGAAGGTCGGCGGTTCGAATCCGTCCCCCGCAACCAGCGCATATCCCCTGAACCCCGGGCCCCGACCACCCGGGGTTCTTCTTTGCCCGGGACTGCCTCCCCGCCGCCCGCCCCGCCTGGGCCGCGCCCGCGGCTACTCCCAGCGAAACAGGCGGCCGGCCAGGACCGATGCCACGAGGCCCCAGGCGGCCAGCACGACGAGCGACGGCAGCGGGTCGCCGGTCGCCGAGCCGAGGCCGATCCGGTAGGCGTCGGACAGCGCACTGGCCGGCAGGACCCGGGCCAGGTCGGCCAGGAAGCCGGGCAGGTGGTCGACCGGCAGGACGACCCCGCCGAGCAGGAGCAGGACGAGGTACAGCCCGTTCGCGGCGGCCAGGGTGCCCTCCGCCCGGAGCGTGCCGGCCATGAGCAGGCCGAGGCCGGCGAAGGCGAGGGTACCGAGCAGGAACGCGCCGAGGACGAGCGCAGGGCTCCAGCCCGGCCCGGGCTGCCAGCCGAAGAACGCGACGGCAACGCCCGCCAGCAGGACGACCTGGATCAGCTCCACGACGAGGATCGCCCCGATCTTGGCGCCGATCAGGCCGGCTCGCGGCAGCGGCGAGCCGCCGAGCCGCTTGAGCACCCCGTAGGAGCGCTCGAAGGCGGTGGCGATCGACAGGTTGACCAGGCTCGTCGAGATGATCGCCAGGGCCAGGATCCCCGGCAGCAGGAAGTCGATCGGACGGGGCGTGTTCGGCGTGAGCGCCGGCACGAGCGAGAAGAAGACGAGCAGGATGAGCGGCAGGACGATGATCACGAACAGGTTCTCGCCGCGACGCGCGGTCAGCCGGAGCTCCATCCCGAGCTGGGCGGCGGTCGAGCGGAGCACCGGCCCTCCATTGCCGGGGCTGATGGCGGCGGCCGGTTCAGTCATCGTCGGCCCGGCCCCCGGTCAGCTCGAGGTAGCGTTCCTCGAGCGTTGCCCCGGTCGAGCGCAGCTCGGCGATCAGCAGCCCCCGGGCCGCGCACCAGCCGGCCAGCGCGGCCAGGAGCGCCGGGCTCGAGTCGACCCCGTCAAAGCGGTACCGGCCGGGCGCGCCGTCGTCCTCGAGCCGGCCGCCAATCGCTGCGGCCCCAATGGCGGCAGCGAGTCCCGGCCGTTCGCCCGGGTCGAGGGCGCGCGCGAGGCGGAAGCGCAGCCGGGGCCGCGAGCCGGTGCTGAGCTCGGCGGCGCTGCCCTGGCCGACGATCCGGCCATGATCGATGATCGCGATCCGGTCGGCCAGCAGCTCGACGTCGGCCAGCTCGTGGGTGGTGAGCAGGACGGTCGTGCCGGCCCCGGCAAGCCCGCCGATCAGCTCCCTCGTCGCGGCCTTCGCCGCCGGGTCCATGCCCGCGGTCGGTTCGTCGAGGATCACCAGCTCGGGCCGGCCGAGGATCGCGAGGGCCAGGCCGAGGCGCTGCTTCTGGCCGCCCGAGAGGACCTTGTAGCGGGTTGTCGCCACCTCGCCCAGGCCGACCTGCTCGAGCAGCGCATCGGGATCGCGGGGCGCCCGGAAGAAGCGCGCGTAGAGGTGGAGGATCTCGCGCGGCCGAGCCTGGGGATAGATCCCGCCGCCCTGGAGCATCAGCCCGACCCGTCCGCGCAGGCCGGCCCCGGCACGGGCCGGATCGAGGCCGAGGACGCGGACCTCGCCGGCGTCGGCCCGGCGATAGCCTTCGAGGATCTCCACCGTCGTCGTCTTGCCGGCTCCGTTCGGGCCGAGGATCGCGAAGACGGCACCGGCCGGAACGCTGAACGAGATTCCGTCGACGACCGCTCGGCCGTCGTAGGCCTTCCGGAGGCCGCTGACCGACACGGCCGGCTCGGCGCCGGATGCTCCGGGCAAGGTCGAACCCACCGTCAGGGCAGGATCGCGGCGAGCTGCCGGTCCAGGTCGGGCCCGGTCACCTGCCCGATCTGGCGCGACCGGAGCAGGCCGGTCCGGTCGATGAAATAGGTCTGCGGCGGGGCCACCACGGTGTAGGCCGTGGCGATCGTGCCGCATGGGTCGGTCACGTCCAGCCAGTCCGCGCCGTGGCCGGTCGCGAAGGCCCTGGCGGCAGCCGGCGTGTCCTGGTAGATCACCCCGACCATCGTCAGGCCCTCAGCGGCGTGGGCCTGGAGGGCGGCCTCGAACAGCGGGAACTCGGCCTGGCACGGGACGCACCACGAGGCCCAGAAGTTCACGACGACCGGCTTGCCCCGGTAGGCGCTCAGGTCGAACAGTGCTCCCGTGGTCGTCGTGCCGATCAGGGCCGGGGCCGGCTGGCCAGGCTCGGCGGCGGCGATCCCGGTCGGCTCGGGGGACGAGCAGCCGGGCCCACCGCCACGGACCGCCCAGGCGGCCAGGGCGACGACGATGACCAGGGCGACGAGGGCCAGGAGCCGGACGTGACGGAGCGGTGGGACGGCCGGACGGTGCATCGGCCGGCCGGCTACTTGACGGTCAGCGTCCCGGTCATGTTCGGATGGACCGAGCAGACGAACGCATAGGTCCCGGCGGGCAGGGCGGGCACGTCATAGACGACGGTGATCGGTCCGGTGACGATCTTGCCCATGAAGACCTGCTGGCCCGAGGCCGAGCCGGTGTGGATCGAGACGTTGTGAGGAGTTCCCGAGTCCTCGTTGTCGAAGGCGATCGTGAACGCCTTGCCGGCCGGGGCCGTGGCGCTCGTCGTCGTGTACTGGATGTTCTTCGCCACGATCGTCACGTCCGCCGCCGGGCCGCTCGCCGCGGGCCCGCCGGACGCCGCCGCTCCGCTCGGCGCGGCGCTGCCCCCGGCCCCGGCCGACGTCCCGCTCGTGTCGGGTGGCGGCAGGATCCGGTAGTTGACGAGGAGGGCCGCGATCACCACGACCGCGAAGAAGGTCAGGGTTCCGCTCGGGTAGTGGGGCGCCGGAGCGTTGCGCTGATGGCCGGTCCGGTCGGCCTCCTCGACCAGGCTGTATTCGGTCCGGGCGTCGTGCAGCCAGCCAACGAGTGTCGCGATCAGCATCAGGATGCCGGCGACGAGGAGGGGCGCTCCGAAGACCAGCCCGAAGACGAAGACCATCAGCGACACGCCGGCCAGGATCGGCCGGAACGATGGCCCCGGCATGTGGATGCCCGCCGGCGGTCCTTCGTGGACGATCGCCGGCAGGCCGACCGCCGTCGTCTCGACGTGGTCGTAGTCGTGCATCCCCTCGCGCAGCCAGTACAGCAGTGCGAGGACCAGGGCGATCAGGCCGAGGGCGGTGATCGCTCCGCGGAAGACCAGGCCGAAGACGATCAGGGCCAGGCCGACCGCCCCGAAGATCGGGGCGAACGAGGGCCCGGGCATGTGAATGCCCGCCGGCGGGACCGGTGCAGTCGGCCGGCCGCCCCGTTCGGCCGGTCCGAGCATGGCCAGGCTGCGCACCAGCCACAGGCCGTACAGCCCGACCAGGCCGAGCAGGCCGAGCGGGATCAGGCCGATCACCTTGCCCCAGTCGGGCGAGACGACCTGGGCGATCAGGTTGAGCAGCGAGGTCCAGATCTGGTCCATCGTGTTCGGCTCGTCGGCAGGCGGGCGCGCTCAGCCGCGCGGGGAGCCGGCCATCAGGACGTATGCCATCAGGCCCATCGCGATGCCCAGGATGCCCAGCAGCGACGAACCCCCGATGTCGTGGCTGACCGAGTAGTAGATGACCCCGATCACCGCGAACAGCACGCCGCCCAGGATGGCCAGTCGGGGGCGGGCGATTGGGTGCATCGGCTGGCCTCCGTCAGTGCGCGGTGGGGACGAGGTAGAGGACCGAGAACAGCAGGATCCAGACGACGTCCACGAAGTGCCAGTAGAGCGACGTCGCCTCGACCATGTCGTGGTGCTTGCGCCGAGAACTGGCCGGCCATGCCACGGTACAGCACGACGCCCAGCATCAGGACGCCGCCGAACACGTGGGCGCCGTGGAAGCCGGTCATCGTGAAGTAGGTCGTCCCGAAGGTGGTCGAGCCCATCGTCGAGGCCCTCGTGGATCGAGCACGCTGTAGTCGTACAGCTGGAGCAGCGAGGAAGATGATGCCCAGGACGATCGTCACCGCGAAGTTGCGGAGGAAGCCGCGCCGGTCGTCCTTGCGGATCGCCCAGACGCCCAGCTGGCAGGTGACCGACGACAGCACGAGGATGATCGTGGCCGGGAGGATCAGGTTGAGCTGCCCGATCTCGGTGACCAGCGTGAACGGGTTGAGCAGTCCCGCGTACGCGGTCGGCGGCCAGACGTGCGTCGGGACCCGCCCACGATCTCGGTGTATCCGGCCCGGATGCTGAAGTACGCCGCGAACAGGCCGGCGAAGAACATCACCTCGCGAGCGATGAACAGCAGCATCCCGAGGACCGGGTTGCTGATCCCCCCGGTGCCGTGGGCGTCGGCGGCGTGGGCTCCGCGTGGTCGTCCGCGTGGGCCGTGAGGGCGGTGGCGTCGGCAGTCATCGTCTCGCCCCTCAGTGCGCGGCCGTCCGGCCGTGCCGGGCGTCGAAGACCGGCCGCTCGGAGCGGATCTCGGGCAGGTGGTCGAAGTTGTAGGCGCGGCGGCGGCGACGTGGTCGCCCACTCGAGGGTGTTGGCCTCCCACGGGTCGTCGCCGGCCGATCTTGCCGCTGCGCAGCGAGACGAGCACGTTCCAGAGGAACGGCAGCATGCTGAGCGGCGATGACGAAGCCGCCGATCGTGGCCAGCCAGGTTGAGGTCGCTCCAGCCGGCGCTCGCGGCGTAGTCCGCGATGCGGCGCGGCATGCCCGGCCAGGCCCAGCAGGTGCATCGGGAAGAAGGTCAGGTTGAAGCCGATGAACATGAGCACGAACTGGATCTTGCCCAGGCGTCTCGTTCAGCATCCGGCCGGTCATCTTGGGGAACCAGTAGTAGATGCCGGCGAAGATCGCGAACACCGACCCGCCGAACAGGACGTAGTGGATGTGGGCGACGACCCAGTAGGTGTCGTGGAGGGCGAAGTCGACCGGCACCGCGGCGCGAGAACGCGCCGTTGATGCCGCCGATCAGGAACATCGTGAGGAAGCCGAGCGCGAACAGCATCGGCGTCTCGAAGGTCAGCTTGCCGCGCCACATCGTGGCGATCCAGTTGAACATCTTGACGCCCGTCGGGACCGCGATCAGGAAGGTCATGAGGCTGAAGAAGGGCAGGAAGACCGCGCCGGTCGTGAACATGTGGTGCGCCCAGACGGAGAAGCCCAGGGCGCCGATCGCGACGGTCGCGAACACGAACGCCTTGTAGCCGAACAGCGGCTTGCGGCGAGAAGACCGGCAGGATCTCGCTGATGATCCCCATCGCCGGCAGGATCATGATGTAGACCGCCGGGTGCGAGTAGAACCAGAACACGTTCTGGTACAGGATCGCGTTGCCGCCGTTGGCCGGGTCGAAGAAGTGGCCGCCGTAGTTGCGGTCGATGAACAGCATGATCAGGGCGCTGGTCAGGACCGGCGTCGCCATCAGGACCAGGACGCTGGTGACGAGCATCGTCCAGACCAGGATCGGCATCCGGAACAGGGTCATGCCCGGGCGCGCGCATCTTGAAGATCGTGACCAGGAAGTTGATCGAGCCCGAGGATCGAGCTGGTCCCGATCAGGCGTCAGGCCCACGATCCACAGGTCCGTGCCGGTGCCGCTGTACTTGCGCCTGGACGAGCGGCGGTACTCGGTCCAGCCGGCCGCCGCGGCCCCGCCGCCGGTCAGGAAGCCCGACAGCATCAGCGATCCGCCGCCAGCGGCAGCAGCCAGAACGAGAGGGCGTTGATCCGCGGGAAGGCCATGTCCGGTGCGCCGATCTGGAGCGGCACGACGTAGTTGCCGAAGCCGGCCAGGATCGGGATGACGAACAGGAACAGCATGAACGAGGCGTGCATCGTGAACGCCTGGTTGTAGAAGGCCTCGGTCATGAACTGGAGGCCGGGCTGGGCGAGCTCGAGCCGGACGACCAGGGCGAGGATGCCGCCGAGCAGGAAGAAGAGGATCGAGTTGATCGAGGTACAGGATCCCGATCTTCTTGTGGTCGGTCGTCGTCAGCCACTCGTACAGGCCGCTTCGGTACGCCGGGCGCGGCGGGGTGAGGGTGGTCGTGGCCATCCGCATGCTCCCTTACTGGACCGTCAGCGTGCCGGTCATGTTCGGGTGGACCGAGCAGGCGAAGGTGTAGGTGCCCGGCCGCGAGCGCCGGGACGGCGTAGTCGCGTCTGCCGGGCCCGGCGATGATGTCACCCTTGAAGACCTGCTGCGCCGGTGCGTCCGTGATCGCGACGTTGTGGCGGCATGCCGGCGTCGTTGTTCTTGAAGTGGATCGTGAACGGCTGTCCGGCCGGTGCGCTCAGGGTCGTCTGGTCGTACGCGACGTTCTGGGCCGTCAGCTCGAGCGTCGTCTGGGCCGGCGCGCTGCCGCCGGCCGATGGCGCCGGTGCCGGAGTGGCCGCCGCGGCTTCTCGATCTGGTTCTGCAGCCAGGTCGTCGAAGTCGGCCTGGGTCAGCGCCTGGACCTCGAACAGCATCGAGCCGTGGAACGGTGCCGCACAGCTCGGCGCACTGGCCGCGGAACGTGGCCGGCATCGGCCTCGTCGATCGTGAAGTCGAAGTTGTTCTCCGACCCGGCACGACGTCGCGCTTGAACAGGAACTTGGGCACGTAGAACGCGTGGATCACGTCCGGACTCGCAGGATCACGTGGACATCGGCTCGCCGACCGGCAGGACCAGGCCTCCGTCCGCGCCGAGCCGGCATCGAACTGGGTGAACAGCGTCTGGCCGTCCGGCGTCAGGTAGTCGAACGACCACTGGAACTGGGCGGCGACGGCTCGCACGGTGAGCGCCGGCTGGGCGAGACGGCGTCGACCTGTGTTGAGCGTCTGCCACGAGAGGACGAACAGGAACGAGGACGATGCGCGGTCGGGATGACCGTCCAGATGACCTCGACGACGTTGTTGCCGTGGATCTGGGGCGGCAGCTCGGTGTCGTCGGCCGGCGCCGGTAGCGGAGCACGGTGAACACGATCAGGCCCTCGACGAGGACGAAGATGACGACGGCGACCGCAAACACGATGTCGTACAGGGAGCGCGTGTCGTTGGCCTGGGCGGTGACGGCTGCCGGTGGCTCGAGCGCCGCGCAGCCGGCCAGCAGCATCACCAGCCCGGCGAGGACGGCGAGAGTCCTCGCGGGACGTGGCAGCCGGGGGCTCGGGATCGAGATCAGGGTGGTTTCCTCAACCTGGTATCGCGTTCGGAGGCGGCGGTGATGTCGCTGGGCGTGGATCAGCGAAGGCCTCGCCCGGCTTGAGATACGTCGAAGGCATGATAACGGGGTAGGCGTTCCCGTGCGCATCCGCCCGCGGCAGGCATCGGGTGCAGAATTCGCTCCGATGACCCACCAACGGCCTCGCGGGGCACGCCTCCCGCGGCTGGTTCCGCTCGGCCGGTTGGCCCGCCCGGGCGCCGTGGTCCTGGCCGGCCTGGCCTGGCTCGGCCTGGCCGGGGTCGCTTCGGCGCATTCCGGAAGCGTGCCGGCCCCGAGCTTCCCGTCCGTCCTGTTCCTGTGGTCATTCGATCCGACGATCGTCCTGCCGCTCGTGCTGGCCGCAGGCGGCTACCTGTGGGCCGTCCGCCGCGTCGACGCGGCCCATCAGCTCACGCCGGTTCCCCGGATGCGGATCGTTGCCTGGCTGGCCGGCCTGTGCGTGATCGAGCTGGCCCTCCAGTCGCCGATCGAAGCCTACGACACGAGCCTGTTCAGCGACCACATGGTCCAGCACGTCCTGCTGACGGTCATCGCCGCGCCGTTGCTGGCCCTCGGCGCGCCGATCACCCTGGTCCTCCGCTTCGCCCGGCCGGATGTCCGCAAGCGCTGGATCCTGCCGGTCCTCCACTCGCGGGTGCTCAAGGTCATCTCGTTCCCGGTGGTCAGCTGGATCCTGTTCGCCGGCTACATGTGGGTCTCCCACTTCTCGGGCCTGTTCGAGCTGTCGCTGGAGAACCCGCTGGTCCACCAGCTCGAGCACGTCGGGTACCTGGGGACGGCCCTCCTCTTCTGGTGGCCGGCGGTGGCCGCCGACCCGAGCCCGTGGCGGATGCGTCACCCCACCCGGCTCCTGTACACCTTCCTGCAGATGCCCCAGAACACGTTCCTCGGGGTGACGATCTACAGCGCCTCGGTGCCTCTCTACCCGTACTACATCAACCTCGTCCGAACCTGGGGCCCGAGCGCCCTCGACGATCAGCGGATGGCCGGCGTGATCATGTGGGTCGGCGGGGACGTCGTGTTCATGACCGCGATGATGCTGATCCTGCGGGGCCTGCTCCGGCACGAGGAGCGCGAGGCCGTCAGGAGCGACGCCCGGGCGGCCCCCGAGCTGGCCGCGATCCGCGAGCGTGAGGCACGCCTGGCCGAGCGTCTCGCCGGCGAGCGAGGGGGCCCGCCGGGAACCGCCTGAGCCGCTGAGCGCTCAGCCCGCGGGGGGAGCGACCTCGTCCGCCATCGACTCGTCCGGCATCGAACGGTCGGGCATCGAACCGTCGGGCATCGAACCGTCGGGCATCGCGTCGTCCAGCCTGGGCTCTTCCAGCATCGAGCGGTAGCGGGCCGGGTCGACGTTGCCCCCGCTCACGATCGCGACGACCGGTCCGTCAATGCCGGTCAGGCCAGCCGCGGCCGCCCGGAAGCGCAATGCGGCGATCGACAGCGCTCCGGACGGCTCGACCACGAGTCGGCACTCGCCGGCCGCGAGGCGGACCGCGGCCTCGATCTCGGCCTCGCTGACGGTCACGATGTCGTCGAGGTAGGCGAGCAGGTGGGCGAGGTTCCGCCGGCCGATCGACTGGGTCCGGGTCCCGTCGGCGATCGTCCGGCCGACCAGCTCGGCGGGCCATGCGATGACCCGACGGGCGCGGAACGAATCGCGAGCGTCGGCCGCCAGCTCCGGCTCGACCCCGATGATCCGGGCGCCCGGGTGAAGCGCCCGGACCGCGGTCGCGACGCCGGCCGCCAGGCCGCCGCCGCCGATCGGCACGAGGACCGCCCCGAGGTCGGCCAGGTCCTCCGCGATCTCCAGGCCGCAGGTGCCCTGCCCGGCGATGATCCGATCGTCGTCGAACGGGGGAATGATCGACAGGTGCCGCTCGGCGGCCAGCCGCTCCGCGACGATCCGGCGCTCCTCGCTCGTCGGACCGACGATCACCACCTCGGCCCCGTCCGCCTCGACCCGGCGACGCTTGACCAGCGGTGCATCCGAGGGCATCACGATCACAGCCGGGATCCCGAACAGCCGGGCGGCCCGGGCCACGCCCTGGGCATGGTTGCCGCTCGAGAAGGTGATCACACCGCGGGCCCGTTCCCCCGGTTCGAGGGCGGCGATCGCCACGTAGGCGCCGCGGATCTTGAAGGCGCCGATCGGCTGGAGTGACTCTGCCTTGAGGAACTGGCGTCGCTCGGGCGGCCCGAATGGCAGGAGCGGCGTCCGCAGGGCGACGCCCCGCAGGAGCTCTGCCGCCTGGCGGATCCGGGCCAGGTCCACGAGTGGCTCGGTCGTGTCGTCCTGGCCGGCCGGTTCGGCCGGCGCGGCGGGCCCGGCCGGTTCGGCCGGCGCCTGGTCGTTGCCGTGCGGGTTCGCGGCGGCCCCGGCCGGTTCGGCCGGCGCCTGGTCGTTGCCGTGCGGGTTCGCGGCGGCCCCGGCCGGTTCGGCCGGCGCCTGGTCGTTGCCGTGCGGGTTCGCGGCGGCCATCAGCGCCCGTCCCGCTCGAGCTGCTGGCAGGCGAGGCAGAAGGCCGCCCACGGCAGCACCTCGAGTCGTCCCTCGGGGATCGCCCGCCCGCAACGCAGGCAGAGGCCGTACGTCCCCGCATCGAGCCGGGCCAGCGCCCCTTCGACGAGCTCGAGGCCCTTGCCTGACTTGTCGCGCAGGGCGAGGTCGCGCTGCTGGGCGAAGACCTCGCTGGCCGCCGCGGCCTGCGAGCCATAGGTCATCTGGCCGGGCGTCTCGGGCGGCTCGGCGAGATCGATCGTCAGGCGCCGACGTTCGGCCTCGAGGGCCGCCCGGGCTGCGGCGAGCTGGCTGGCGTTCATGGCTCCAGCGTAACGGTCGAAGCGATCGGTGATCCGTGATCCGTGGCTGGCGTCCGGCCGCCCACGCGGTCGAGCGGCGGCCGAGCTCGCGGTTGAGCACCGGCCGCCCACGCGGTCGAGCTCCCGGTCGAGCTCGCGGTCGAGCGTCGACCGAGCGTCGGCTGAGCTCGCCCTGGCGACGCGGTCGAGCTCGCGGTCGAGCGTCGGCCGAGCTCGCCCCGGCGACGCGAAACTGTACAAACCACAGGGACCGGGCCGAGTTCGCGTCGAACGGTCGCTGCAGCAACCGTTACGGCTGGTCGCACCTGCCTTCGACCCGTCCGCGGCGATCGCCCGCCGGGAATCGTGCACGACTCGGCGGCTCGAATCGCCCATCGCACCGGCAGTCCGCGGTCGTTCATACATAACGATTGCTGGGGAGGTCGTTTGACGCGAACGTCTTGCCGTCGGGCTGCGACAAGGGTCGTGCGCTGGGCCCGGTCCGGGCCGGCGCCGTGCCGGTCCCGCTCCAGATCGCGCGCAGTGCCGGGCCAGATAAGCCGCAGATAAGCGCCGAAGTCGAGACTCGGGGGCGACGGGCACGCCCACCCTCGAAGGGATCACAAGGAGCAGCACATGCGTCGCGCCCAACTTCGCCTGCGCCAACTCAGCGGCCTCGCGACCGTCGCCCTGCTCGTCGTGGCAGCCGCCGCGGCGAGCGCTCCCAATCTCCACCCCAGCCGACCAAGTGCCCGGGTTGCGGCCGAGCGGGTCCCGCTCTACTACGTCTCGCCAGTGGGCCGACGTTGGTTCTGAGCCGACGCGGACCCGCCCCGAGCCGGCACCCCCGAGCCGACGCGGACCCGCCCCGAGCCGGCACCCCCGAGCCGACCCGAACCGGCACCCCCGAGCCGACCCGAACCGGCACCCCCGAGCCGACCCGAGTCGACCCGGACCGAGCCGGCACCCCCGAGCCGGCACCGCCAAGCCGGCACGCCCAGACCCGGACTCGCCGCGAGCCGGCACGCTCGAGACGGGGAGCCGGCCCGACCAGCCGGCGTGGCCGGCAGGGACGCCGGCGCGCTTCGGCTCCGCCGATCAGCGCCCGGCCAGGCCGGTGGAGTCGGAGCTGAGGCGCTGGGCGAGATAGACCGGGATCGTCGAAAGGAGGATCAGGAAGATCGCGACGACGTTGACGACCGGCAGCTGGTTGGGCCGCTGGATGTGGTCGAAGATCCACAGCGGGATCGTCTCCTGGGTGCCGGCCGTGAACGTCGTCACGATCACCTCGTCGAAGGACAGGGCGAAGGCGAGCAGCGCGCCGGCGATCAGCGCCGTCCGGATCACCGGGAGGGTCACGAACCGGAACGTCTGGACCGTGTCGGCGCCCAGGTCCATCGAGGCCTCCTCGATCGAGCGCGATGTCCGGCGCAGCCGGGCGATCACGTTGTTGAAGACGACCACGATGCAGAACGTCGCGTGGCCGAGGACGATCGTGAAGGTCGTGAAACCGATCCCCGAGGCGTTGATCGTCGCGTTGAGGGCCATCCCGGTCACGATGCCGGGCAGGGCGATCGGCAGGACGAGCAGGAACGAGACCGCCTCCCGGCCGAAGAAGGCGAAGCGATGGACGGCGAATGAGGCCAGGGTTCCGAGGACGAGCGCGATCGCGGTCGAGGCGAGCGCCACCTGGATCGACAGGACCAGGGCAGGCGCCGACGGTCGGGTTGTCGAATGCGGTCGCGAACCAGTCGAGGGTCAGGCCCTGGATCGGCCAGGACTGGGAGCGGTCGGTGTTGAACGCGTAAAGGACGATGACGAACAGCGGGATGTACAGGAATGCGAGGATCCCGGCCGTGGCCAGTCGGAGCCAGACTCGAGCGCGCCGGACTTCACTCACAGCGCCTCGAACGCGCCCAGCCGCCGGGCGATCAGCAGGTAGATCGCCATGATCACGATCGGGACGATGGCGAAGGCCGCCGCGAACGGCACGTTGTTGGCCGTGCCCTGGTTGAGGTAGATGACGTTGCCGATGAACTGGTTCGTTGGACGACGAGCTCGGGGGTGATGTAGTCACCGAGGGTCAGCGAGAAGGTGAAGATCGAGCCGGCCGCGACGGCCGGCAGGACGAGCGGCAGGATGACCCGCCGGAACGTCGTCCGGGACCGCGCCCCGAGGTCGGCCGACGCCTCGAGGAGCGAGCCGGGATCCGCTCGAGACCGGCGTAGATCGGCAGGATCATGTACGGCAGCCACAGGTAGGTGAAGACGAGCCAGGTCGACAGCGTCGGAGAAGCCCGGCCCCGTTCAGGCCGGCGACGGCGCGGAGGGCCAGTCGAGTGGTCCGCCCTGGGCCAGGATGATCCTCCAGGCGTAGACCCGCACGAGGTAGCTCGACCAGAGCGGCAGGAGGACGGCCACGAACAGGACGGCCGCGGGTCCGGGGCGACGCGACGCGGGCCATGAAGTAGGCGATCGGGAAGGCGAGGGCAAGTCGGAGACGGTCACGGCGGCCGCGATCGGCCACGGTGCGCAGCACGATCGTCCGGTAGACCGGGTCGCTGACGAGCTCCTGGAAGTTGCTCAGGCTGAACTCGTGGACGACTGCCGAGGTGATCGGGTTGAGGTACCAGAAGGCGCTCAGCAGCAGGATCGCCAGCGACCCGAGGTAGATCACCCCGAACCAGCCCAGCGGCGGGGCGAGCAGGATCAGCAGCTGGGCGGGCGTGTGGCGGTAGAGGGCGGCCAGCAACGGCGCCGGGCGCCCGGGGAAGGCAGGGTGGAGGTTCCGGTCGTCATCGGCGGAGCTCGGGCGATGGGCGTTCAGCCCACCGCCCGATTCCTCGAACGGGCTTCGTCAGCCCTTGATCTGGGTCCAGGCGGTGGCCCACTTCGAGTAGTCGACACAGGTGTTGCCTCGACTGTCGCCGCAGTCGGCCAAGGGCGTCTTCCAGAAGCTGATCGCGTTGTAGAAGGCGGGGTCGTTGACGTGGTACAGGGTGCAGAAGTTCTTGACGCCGTACGAGCCATAGCCGACGTCGAGGGTCGAGCAGGCCTGCGGGTTGGCCGGAGCCTCGCCGAAGTACTCGGCGACCTCGGCCTGGACCTTGGGCGTGATCATCCAGGCCATCCACTTGTACATGCAGTTCGGATGCGGCGCGTGGGCCGACATCATCCAGGTGTCCGCCCAGCCGGTCATCCCCTCGGTCGGCACGACCGCGTCGACCTTCACCCCGGATGCCTTGAGGGTGTTGACCTGGTACGGCCAGGTCGTGCCCACGACGGTCGATGCCGTTCGTGAAGTTGGTGATCTCGTCGGTGTACAGCGACCAGTACTTGGCGACCCACGGCTGCTGCTGGGTGAGCAGGGCAACCGCCGCGTCGAACTGGGGCTGGGTCAGCTCATACGGGTCGGTGATTCCGAGCGCTGGATTGGCCGTCTTGAGGTAGAGCGCGGCGTCGGCGATGTAGATCGGGCTGTCGTAGTCGGTGATCTTGCCCTGATAGGGCTTCGACTGGGTCGGATCGAAGACGACGCCCCAGCTCGTCGGTGCCGGCGAGACCAGGTCGGTCCGGTACATCAGCGTGTTGCCGCCCCAGCCGTGCGAGACGCCGTAGTGCTTGCCGTCGACCGTGTTATGGGCCGGCGACTGCAGGAATGGCGAGATGCTCGAGAAGTCGGGCAGGAGGTTGACGTTGATCTCGGCCACGTCGCCGTTGGCGATCAACCGGTTCGTGGCGTCGCCCGAGGCCGAGACACCGTCGTAGACGGTCCCGCCGCCCTGGCGCATCAGGGTGACCATCTCGTCGGACGTGTCGGCCGGCTTGACGTTGACCGTGCCGCAGTCCGGGTTGGCCTGCTCGAACGGGTGGACCCAGTCGTATTCCTTGACGTTCGAGCCGTCCTCGGCGTAGCCGGGCCAGACGATGATGTTCAGGCTGCCCTCGCCCTTGCCGATCGATTGGGGCAGGTTCGAGCTGGGGCCGCCGCGTCGGCGATGCCGCTGCCGAGCTCGGCGCGCCGCTCGGCGCGCTGCTCGCCCCGGCCGGGCTCGCTGTCGCGGCCGGGGCGGTCGTCGCCGCGGAGCTGCAGGCGGCGGCCAGCAGGCCGATCGTCGCAGCCACGCTCAGGATCACTCGACGGTTTCATCTGCTCCTCCTCCAGGTTGCGGTCAGGCGTTGATCGGCAGGCTGTGCAGGCGCTTCCAGATGAGGCGCACCGGGCGTCCTTCGGCCGCCAGTGCCTCCATTGACGAGGTGGCCAGGTTCTGCTGGGTGACGACGAGCTCGGAACCGGCGTCGAGGGCGACGAGGTAGCGGGTGTCCGATCCGAGGTAGACGACCTCGCGGATCCGCCCGTCGATCGCGATCTCGTCCGAGGCGCCGGCCGTGCCGGGCTGCGGCCAGCCGGATCTTCTCGGGCCGGACGGTGAACGTGCCGGCCGACCCGACGATCCGCTCGGCGACTTCGCCCCGGAGGAGGTTCGAGGTGCCCACGAAGCCGGCCACGAAGGCCGTCGCCGGTCGCTCGTAGACCTCCGCCGGCGAGCCGACCTGCTCGATCCGACCCTGGTTGAAGACGGCGAGCCGGTCGCTCATCGTGAGCGCCTCCTCCTGGTCGTGGGTCACGTAGATGAACGTGATCCCGACCGCCTGCTGGATCGCCTTGAGCTCGATCTGCATCTCCTCGCGCAGCTTCAGGTCGAGCGCACCGAGCGGCTCGTCGAGCAGCAGCACCCGCGGCCGGTTGACGAGCGCCCGGGCGAGGGCGACCCGCTGGCGCTGGCCGCCCGACAGCTGACCCGGCCGGCGCTCGTCGAAGCCCGTCGAGCCGGACCATCCGCAGGGCGTCGGCGACGCGCGTCGCCGGCGCTCCTCGCGCGGGCACCTTGCGGATCATCAGCCCGTAGGCGACGTTCTCGCCGACGGTCATGTGCGGGAACAGGGCGTAGTCCTGGAAGACCGTGTTCACGTCGCGCTCGAACGGCGGCCAGCCGGCTGACGTCCTCGTCCGTGGAGCAGGATCCGGCCCGCCGTCGGCAGCTCGAATCCGGCGATCATCCGCAGGGTCGTGGTCTTGCCCGAGCCGGACGGCCCGAGCATCGAGAAGAACTCGCCGTCGCGCGACGTCGAGGTCGATCCCGGCGACGGCCTCGACGTCGCCGTAGCGCTTCCGGATGCCTTCGAGGCGGACGGCCGAGCGGGCCGCCGGTCCTGCCGCGGTGGGGGCGCCGGCGAGTCGGCCGAAAGGTCGGGAACGGACGGAGTCGCCACGCACAGCCTCGATGCAGGACCCACGACCGGGGCGGCAGGAACCGTCACCCGGGATGGCCGGCACTGTGCCGAATGCGAGCGGCCGGTGTCAAGCGGAGACCGCTTCTAGACTGGCCTCGTGCGCACGAAATGGGACAGCCCCGCCGGCCGGCTCGTCGCGTTCGCCGGAGCCGTGCTGGCCATCGCCCTGCTTGTCGCCGCCTGTGGCGGCGATGCGGTCGCGACCCCGCCGATCTCGCCGGGCACGGCCGCCCGCCCGCGCGACGTGAACATCATCACCAAGGACTATTCGTACCTGCCGCCCGTGGTCGACCTCGTGCCGGGCGAGACCGTCCTGCTCCACGTGATCAACGGCGGCCTCGTGGTCCACGAAGTCGTCATCGGAACGATGGCGGTCCAGGATGCCTGGGAGGTGGCCGAAGCGGCGGCCGCCAATCCGCCGCCGGGGCCGACGCCGCTGGTCTCCGTCCCGTCGGGCGTGGCCGGGATCCGGATCGTGGTCGAGTCGGGCCAGCGGGTCGACCTCCTGTGGACCGTCCCGCTCGACCCCGGCCCGATCCTGATCGGCTGCCACATCCCGGGTCACTGGGCGAAGGGCATGCAGGCGGCGATTCGGCTCGTGACGCCCGGCGCGGCCGCGGCCGGAACGCCGGCTGCGTCCGGCCCGCCGGCCGCCTCCACCATTCCGACTGCGTCCGGCGGGCCGGCCCCCGCCAGCACGCCGACTGCCTCGAGCCAGCCGTAGCGGGGCCGGAATGCTACGCTGGTGCCTGCCTCGGGACCGATCCCGCCGGGTGTCGCCAATCGATCAGCCAGGAGTGGAGTTCGGATGACCTACGTGATCGCGGAGCCGTGCGTCGACGTGATCGACCAGTCGTGCGTATCCGTCTGTCCCGTCGACTGCATCCACTTCGAGGAAGGCATCGACCGGAAGCTGTTCATCGATCCGAACGAGTGCATCGACTGCGGCGCGTGCGAGCCGGAATGCCCGGTCAACGCGATCTTCCCCGAGGAGTCGCTGCCGGCCGAATGGGCGAACTACACGGTCATCGACGCGATCTGGTTCAGCAACCGCGACGAGGCCCGAGCCGCGCTCGACGCCGCCAAGCCGCGCTGACCGGGTCGTCCTGAGCTGGCCGGGCCGACCACCCGGCGCGATCGCCCCGGTGGCGGTCGACTGACACGATGGTCTTCCGGGCAACCTTCGACTGCCTGTGGTGCGGCACGGCCCACGCCGTCCGGTCGGCCGACGACCTCGAGGGATTCGCCCAGCTCTGCCCGGCCTGCATCGGCCGGGCCGGCGAGAACGGCTTCCTGCGCTTCCGGCTGAAGTCGGCCCTGGCCGAGCGGGCGGCCGCCCAGGCCGCCCGGCCCGCCCGGCCCGCGCCACCCGCGCCGCCCGAGGCCGGAGCGGATCGCCCCGCCGCCGGTGAGGACCTGTCGGCCGAGATGCAGGCGTACTACGCCGCCCGTGCCGGGGAGTACGACGACTGGTACCTGCGGACGGGGCGGTACACGCGCGGGCCGGTCCACGATCTCGCCTGGCACGCCGAGCTCGACCAGGCGACCCTGTGGCTCGACGGCCTGCCGATCCAGGGCGAGATCGTGGAGCTGGCGGCCGGGACGGGCTGGTGGTCGGCCCTGCTGGCCGGCAAGGGGGTCCTGTCGATCTACGACGCGAACGAGGCGCCGCTCGACCGGGCCCGGGCTCGGCTCGTCGCCCATGGCCTGCGCGCCCACATCCACGTCCGGGATGCGTGGGCCGAGCCCGACCGGGCGGTCGACGCACTGTTCTGCGGCTTCTGGCTGAGCCATGTCCCGCGGGCTCGCCTGGCCGAATTCCTGGGCATCGCCCGTCGGTGGCTCAAGCCCGGCGGCACGTTCGCGTTCATTGACTCGAGGCCGGATCCCCAGTCCGGCGCCGTCGACCAGCCGGTCTCGGCCGGCGACGAGGTGAGCCTGCGCCGCCTGGCTGACGGCCGCGAGTTCCGGGTCGTCAAGGTCTACTGGCAGCCGGCCGAGCTGGCGGCCGCGCTCCAGGTCGCGGGCTTCGGTACGGCCGAGGTATCGACCACCGCCCGCTTCTTCCTGCTCGGCCGCGCCCGCGCGTAACCGTATACTCGGGCCATGTCCCCCCTCTCGGATTGCCGGATCGCGACCGTCGGCTCGGGCGTGATGGCCGAGGCGATGATCGCCGGGCTGCTCCGCGGCAAGCTGGTCGAGCCGGACCGGGTGACGGCCAGCCATCCCAGGCTCGAGCGGCGCCAGGAGCTCGAGCGCGAGTACGGGATCCGGACGGTGCCCGGCAACCTTGAGGCGATCGACGGGGCCGACGTGATCCTGCTCGCGATCAAGCCCCAGATGCTCGGCCGGGTCGGCGCCGAGCTGCGCCGTCACCTGCGGCCGGGCCAGCTCGTGCTGTCGGTGATCGCCGGGGCGACGACGGCGGCGCTGGAGGGCGTGCTGGAGCACACCCGGATCGTCCGGAGCATGCCCAACACGCCGGCCCGCCTCGGCCGGGGGATGACCGTCTGGTTCGCGACGCCCGAGACGACCGAGACCCAGCGCGCCCAGGCCCGGGCGCTGCTCCAGGCGCTCGGCGCCGAGCTCGAGGTCGACGACGAGAAGTTCGTGGCCATGGCGACGGCGGTCAGCGGGACAGGTCCGACCTACGTCTTCCTCGTGATGGAGGCGCTGATCGACGCTGCGGTCCACCTCGGCTTTCCGCGCCATATCGCCCACGACCTCGTCGTCGAGACCCTCGAGGGCAGCACCTACTTTGCCAAGCACAGCGGTGACCATCCGGCCGTGCTCCGGAACATGGTCACCTCGCCCGGTGGAACGAGCGCGGCCGCCCTCCACGAGCTCGAGTCGGGCCGGCTCCGAACGGTCCTGTCGGAGGCCGTCTGGGCAGCCTACCGGCGCACGGTCGAGCTGGGCGAGCAGCTCGAGGCGAGCGTCGAGCGGGACGCCACGACCAGCAGGCGACCGGCGGGCCGGGCCCGGCGTTGACCGTCGACCTGCGTCGGGCGCCCCTCGGCGACCTCCGGGCGATCGACTTCCGGGCGGCCGGCCGGGACTTCTTCGGCGATGGCCGGGCGGTCCTCGACCGGCTGTGCGCGACCTGGGCCGGTCTCGACGACGCGGCCTGGCGGCTGTCGGGTGCATCGCGCTCGGATGCCGGCGGGTCGGACTGGTCGTTCCGCGATCACCTCGCCCACCTCGCCGGCTGGGCCGAGATCGGGGTCGGGATCGCGGCCAGGGCGCTCGAAACGGGAGACTGGCCGTCCGACGAGGACTTCGACGGGGGTGACTTCGATCGCTTCAACGAGGCCCTCCGCGAGCGCTGGACGGATGTCCCGCCGGCCGAAGTCCGGACTCGTCTGCTCGCCGCGACCGCTGAGCTGACCGGGCTCGTCCGGCGCCTTCCCCCGGACGTCCTGCGTGGCGACGACGCCTGGGGCTGGATCTACATGACCCTCCACGGGCACCAGCTCGACCACCTCGGGATCCTCGAGCCGTGGGCCGACCGGTTGCGCGAGCGGCAGGTGGAAGGTGACCCGTTCGGACCCGACCCGATGGCCGGCACCGGCGACCCGGCGGCCGACCAGGCCGCCTTCTGGGCCGACGAGGCCGGCGTGTTCGCCGCGTTCTGTGAGCTGATCGATGCGGTTCCGGCTGATCTGCGGGAGGTCTCCGGGGTGACCTCCGGCTGGTCGCTCAAGGACCACCTGGCCCATCTGGGCAGCTGGTTCGAGGAGGGTGCCGGCGCGATCGAGGAGCACCTCCGGGGCGGTGGCTGGCGGCCCGGGCCGGTCGAGGGCCTCGATGCCTGGAACGCCCGCAACCTCGAGGCGCTTCGACCACGGCCGTGGGCCGAGCTGCGCCATCGTCTGGGCGTGAACCGGCAGCGGATCCGGGCCGCCGCCGAGCGCCTCGAGCCGGCCGACTTCCGATCGGCCGACGGCTGGGACTGGACCTACTGGGACCTGACGGGCCACGTTCGAGCACACCTGGCGATGGTCGCACCCTGGTGTGCCCGGGCCACCTGGGACACGGCGTAGCCCCATGGCCGAGACGCCCGAAGGCCCCCTGACGATCGAGCGCCTGCTGGCCTTCGACCCGGCCCGCGAGTTCCGCCTCGAGCCGCGCCAGCGTTCGGTGGCCCTGACCCAGGAGATGGGTGGCGCGCGCCAGCTCTGCCTGCTCCCCCTGCGCGGCGGCCCGGTCGTCCAGCTGACGGCATCCGCAAAGCCGGTCAGCGATCCGCAGTGGTCGCCCGACGGTCGCCGGCTGGCCTTCGTGTGCGACGGCGCGATCTGGCTGATCGACGCCGACGGATCGCGCCAGGTGCGCGTCACCGAGCACCCGGCCGGCAACAGCCGGCCACGTTGGAGCCCGGATGGCCGCCGCCTCGCCTTCGTCTCCCGCCGTCGCGGCTGGTCCCAGGTCTGGCTGATCGACGCCCCGATTCCGCGCCGGGGCCGGCCGGCCGGCCACCCCAAGCCGGCCGAGCCGCGCCCGATCACCCCGGCCGGCGTCGACATCGAGGATCTTGCCTGGGCGCCCGACGGGAATCGCCTGGCCATCGTCGCCCAGCGCGAGGAGGACGGCTGGCGGTCGACCGTCTCGGTGATCGACCTGGCCGACGGGGCGGAGCGCCGAAATCGACAGCCACGGTGCCTGGGAATGTGGCCCGGCCTGGCTGCCGGACGGCCGACTGCTGCTCAGCTCGGATGCGGGCGGCTGGTTCCAGGTCGTGCTCATCGGCGTCGACCTCGAGACCCGCCAGCCCCTGACCGAGGGTGCCCGGGAGCACGGTGAGCCATCCGGGGGCTTCGGCGCGCACGTCCTGCCATCGCCCGATGGGCGCTGGTTCAGCCACGTCGCGGTCCACGACGGCGAGATCGACCTCGTCGTCGCGCCGCTCAACGACCATCCCGCCGCGGCCGCCCGCCGCGGCCGTCCGTCGCGAGGGGCGGCCGGGCCGCCGCCAATCGAGGCGGGGCGCCCGATCCAGCCCTGGCCGGGGGTCTGGCGGGCGATCGGCTGGCTGGCCGGCGACTCCGGGGTGCTGGCGATCGGGGAGAGCGAGCGCCATCCCCAGGATCTGTGGATCCTGCCGTTGCCCGGTCCGGACGGCACGCTCGAGCGGCCCCGCCAGCTGACCGATTCCCTGCCCGCGCTCCTGCGCCATGTCGAGTGGACCGAGCCCGAGCGGATCCGGTTCCGGGCCCGGGACGGCCTGCCGATCGAGGCGAGCTTGTGGCGGCCGCCCGTCGCGACCGGCCGCCGGGGCGCCGACCGTGTGCCGGCCATCGTCTACACCCATGGCGGACCGACCTGGCAGAACACCCGCGCCTGGCAACCGTTCAAGCAGCTCCTCGTGCGTGAGGGCTTCGCCGTCCTCGACGTCGATTTCCGTGGCTCGACCGGCTATGGCCGGGCGTTCCGCGAGGCAAATCACGGCGAATGGGGTCACGCCGACGCGTTCGACTGCATCGACGCGGCCCGCTGGCTCCAGGCCCAGCCGTGGTGCGACGGGCGGCTCGCCGTGTACGGCGGGTCGTACGGGGGCTACCTCACCCTGTGCTGCCTCGTCGAGGAGCCGTCCCTGTGGCGGGCCGGGATCGACCTGTACGGCGACTCGGAGATTGCCGAGAGCTACCGCCACGGCGACCGTCCCGGCCGGATCGACCTCCATCGCCAGATGGGCAGCCCCGACGAGCCCGCCAGCGCGCCCCTCTTCCGGCGCGGCTCGCCGATCTATCGAGCCGAGCGGATCGAGGCGCCCCTCCTCGTCCTGCACGGTCGCAAGGACCGCCGGGTCGTGCCGCTGATGAGCGAGAAGATGCTCGAGGCACTGGTGATCGAGGACAAGCACCACGAGATCCACTGGTATGACGAGGAAGGTCACGGGTGGGAGCAGCGCGCGAACCGGAGGGACGCCTTCGAGCGGATCCTGGCTTTCCTCAAGCTCCACGTCCGGAACGAGCCGGCCGGCGGCTGAGGAGGACGAGACGATGACCGCGATCCGGGAGCTGCCCGAGCGGGCGATGCGCTCGACCCTGCTGTCGCTCTCGAACCGGCCCCGCCTGGGCCGGCTGGCCACCCGCCTCCCGATCACCCGGGCGATGGTCGCGCGGTTCGTGGCCGGGGAGACGCTCGTCGACGCGCTCGACGCCCTCGACCGGCTGCGGGCCGCCGGTCGCCATACGACCGTCGACGTCCTCGGCGAGTCGGTCGAATCCGAGAGCACGGCGGCGGCGGCAGCCGAGCGCTACCTCGAGCTCCTCGAGGCGCTGGCCGGTCGCGGGTTGGAAGGCAACGTCAGCCTGAAGCTCAGCCAGATGGGCCTCGACCTGTCGCCCGAGGCGTGCCGCTCGAACGTGACCCGGGTCTTCCGCCGGGCGGCCGAGACCGGTGCCTTCGTCCGGATCGACATGGAGGACCACGCCCGGACCGATGCGACCCTGGCGCTCTGGCGAGAGCTCCGCCCGATCAACCCGGCCAGCGGGGTGGTGATCCAGGCTGCGCTCCGCCGGAGCGCAGCCGATGTCGAGGCCCTGATCGCCGAGCAGGCGCCCGTCCGCCTGTGCAAGGGCGCCTACCGCGAGCCGGCGTCGGTCGCCTTCCCGACCAAGGCCGAGGTCGACCAGTCCTACCTCGGGCTGATGGGCCGGCTGCTCCGTGCGGGAACGTCGCCGGCCCTGGCCACCCACGACCCCCGGATGATCCGGGCGGCCACCGATCTCGCCGAGGCGGAAGGGATCGGACGCGACCGGTTCGAGTTCCAGATGCTCTACGGAATCCGCCGCGACCTCCAGGAGCAGCTCGTCCAGGCCGGCTACCGCGTCCGGATCTACGTCCCGTTCGGCCGGGAGTGGTATCCCTACTTCATGCGCCGGCTGGCCGAGCGTCCGGCCAACGTGATGTTCCTGCTGCGCAGCGTCGCCCACGAGGAGCGCCGCCGGCTCCTCTGACGACCGGGGCGTTCGGCAGCGCGGCCCGGATCGACCGCCCGGAATCGAACGGACCGCCGGATTGCCCCGACGGTCCGCGGTATGGCGGGGGTCAGGCGACCCCGTTCACTAGACCCAGCGCCGGCCGGCCTCGAGCACGATGGCCGAGGAGCCGAGCGCCCCGAGGGCGAGCAGGACCCGGAAGGCCTGCGACTTGACCAGTTTCTTCACGAAAGACCCAACCTGTCCGACTCGCCCGAAGTGAGAGCCGGAAGCGCGATCGCCCCAGCCATGATGAAGCGCGCCAGGTTCGCCCTCATCGCTGCACCTCGAATGCGGCTACGGCTCGCCGCCGGCAGCCGGGCTGCCTCCGCCCGAGGGTGGAGGTCCCTGGCTTTGCGTCCCCGCCTCGCGACGGGTTTGCCCTGGACGGTCGGTTCACCGCGAGGCGAACGTCGCCTCTGCCACGATCGTGCGCCCGGGGTCCTGCGTGAGCCATGGGTCAGGAGTACCAATCGGCGTCCGGCTGGTGGGGGAGTTGCCGCGGCGCACCGGCGCGCGATCAGGCCGCCATGGTCGCCTTGAGCTGGGCCGCGTGCTCCTCGAGGTGGCTGACCACGAATCGCTCGAGCATCGCCTCGACCGTCATCTCACCGAGGCGCGGATGGATCCCCCGGCGGGCCCAGTCGGCGCTCGAGAGCTCGGGCAATCGATCGGCGTAGCGGCGGGCCCCGGACGTGACCCTGGCGAGCAGCTCACGGGTCGGCAGGGAGCGGTCCCGCTCGATCGTCAGGCTCCGGATGGGGTCGCTGCTGACCCGGCCGAACGGGACCGGTTCGGGCGAGCCGGCCAGGACGCGTTCGATCTCGCCGAGCCAGTACGGCAGCATCTCGGTCACGTGGGCGAGGACCTCGGGGGCTCCCCAGTCGGCCTCCGGCCCGTCGCCGGTGACGGCTCGCACGGGCCACGGCCGGCGGGCGTCGATCGCCTGGTGCAGGCCGTTCATCGTGACCGCGGCCGCGGTCAGCCGGTCGATCGCGCCGGCAGCGGGATTGGCAGTCGTCATCGGCCCATCCTACGTCTGAAGCGGCGCCCCGGGAGCGGTGTATCGTCGGTGGCCACAGACCAGCGGCGTCGCCCCGGCGACGCCCCAGCGCTCGCCACAGGAGGCACCAGGACGGCGATGACCGAGACGGCACAGCGCTCCGTCGCGCCCGGCGCGGGCCGGCCGGCGGCCGGCCAGGCGGCAGCCAACCAGGCCGGAGCCCACGTCAACATGGACGCCTACGCCCAGGCGGCCGACTTCCTTCCGCTCAAGGGCATCGACCACGTCGAGTTCTGGGTCGGCAACGCCCGCCAGGCTTCGGCCTACTACCGGGCCCTGTGGGGCTTCGCGCCGGTCGCCTTCAGCGGCCTCGAGACGAAGGTCCGCGACCGGGCGAGCTACGTCATGGTCCAGAACGAGATCCGGTTCGTGTTCACCGCGCCGCTGACCCCGGACGGCGAGATCGCCGAGCACGTCCGCCGCCACGGCGACGGCGTCCACGACATCGCCTTCGCGGTCGACGACGTCGAGAGCGCCTGGCGGGAGACGACGGCCCGGGGTGCCGTCGGCGTCCTCGCCCCGACCGAGATCGATGGCGGCGAGGACGGCGTGCTCCGGCGGGCCACCATTCGGACCTACGGCGAGACCGTCCACTCCTTCGTCGACCGGAACGACTACCACGGCGTGTTCGCGCCGGGCTATCGGCCGGTCGAAGCGGCCGGCCGCCGCCGCCGCCGGCCTGAGCCTGCTCGAGGTCGACCACTGCGTCGGCAACGTCGGGCTGGGCGAGATGGACACGTTCGTCGACTTCTACCGCGACGTGTTCGGGTTCGCCCAGCTGATCCATTACGACGACAAGGTCATCCACACCGAGTACTCGGCCCTGATGTCGAAGGTGATGACCAACGGCAACGGCCGGATCAAGTTCCCGATCAACGAGCCGGCGACGGGCAAGAAGAAGAGCCAGATCCAGGAGTTCCTCGACTGGTACCTGACGCCCGGCTGCCAGCACATCGCCCTGCGGACCGAGGACATCGTGACCACCGTCCGCCGGCTGCGCGACAACGGCGTCGAGTTCCTGGGCCTGCCTCACGAGTACTACGCCGGCGCTGGCCGACCGGGTCGGCGACGTCGGCGTGCCGATCGATACGCTCGAGGAGCTCGGGATCGAGGCCGACCGTGACGAGGAGGGCTTCCTCCTCCAGATCTTCACCCGCCCGGTCCAGGACCGGCCGACCTTCTTCTTCGAGATCATCGAGCGCCACGGCTCGCGCGGCTTCGGCGTCGGCAACTTCAAGGCGCTGTTCGAGGCGATCGAGCGCGAGCAGGCGAAGCGCGGCAACCTCTAGGCCCGTCGCCCAATCCGGGCTCTACTGCGCTGTCCCCGGTCCGGCGCCACCGGGGCTTTCGGGTCCGACGCCACCGGGGGGCTTGGGGGTCCGACGCCACCGGGGCTTGGGACGAATGTCGCCACGGGACGCGGTATCGGGCAGGCTGGCGCCCTTAGCCAAATCCGGTTGACGCGATCGGCTGCGGCCACGCACGAATCGGAGCCCGGAACGGGTCGCCGATCCTCACGAGCGGCGCCGATCCAGCTGTAGTGCGCCTGCCGGCGACGTTCGTCCCAAGCCGGGTCCGTCTGCGGGTCGAAACGACGCACGCTGCCGGGCCGGGATGGCACGCTGGCGGACCGGGATGGCACGCTGGCGGACCGGGATGCAGCGGTGCCGGTCACGCGGCGGAACGCCGTCGCTAGACTTTCGACGATGATCCTTGCCCATGTCCGCGAGCTGCACGCACCGGCCGGGACCCCGTGGCGGCTGGCCGCGGCCTTGCCGACGCATGGAGGCGATCGACATGATCCGGACCGCTGGCTCGATCTCGAGCCGGCGCGCCGCCGATTGCTCGCCGAGGACCCCCGCCGGGCCCACAATTCGGCCCTCTTCCGGACTCCGCTGACCACTCTCGACGCCCACCTCGCGGCCGGCCTGCGGGTCGCCGATCTGGCCGAGCTGGTCGAGGGCTTCGAAGCGCGGGGCGCGGACGATCCAGCCGTCCTCGGAGCCTCCGAGATCGTGTTCGGGCCGCCGATCCTGCGGCCGGCCAGCCTGCGTGACTTCTACGCCTTCGAGGGTCACGTCGCGACGATGTGGTCCCGACGCGGCAACCCGGTCCCGGACGCCTGGTATCGACTGCCGATCTTCTACTTCAGCAACGTGTCGGAGATCCGCGGCCCGGGCGATCCGGTCTGGGCGCCACGCGGCTCGACGGAGCTCGACTACGAGCTCGAGGTGTGCGCCCTGGTCGACACGCCCGCCCGGGACCTGGCCGAGGCCTCGGCCGAGGAGGCGATCGGCGGCTACACGATCCTCAACGACTGGAGCGCCCGCGACCTCCAGCGCGAGGAGACGACCGTTCGCCTCGGGCCGGCCAAGGGCAAGGACTTCGCCAGCTCGATCGGACCGTGGCTGGTTACGCCAGACGAACTGGCCTGGGCCCGCCGCCCGGGCGCGACCGGGCCGGCCCTCGCCCTGACCGCCGAGGTGAACGGCATGGTGACCTCGCGGGGCAGCTGGGCCGACGCCCGGTTCTCGTTCGGGCAGATGCTCGCCCGAGCCTCGGCCGATGTCGGCCTCCGGCCGGGCGACCTGGTCGGCAGCGGCACGGTGGGCACCGGTTGTCTCCTCGAGGTCGGGCCGGCGACCCTCGGCCGGTACCTCGAGCCGGGCGACGAGGTGACCCTTCGGGTCGAGGGCCTCGGCGCGCTCACCTCCCCGATCGTGGCTCGGCCGGCATGAGCCGTGGCCTGCCGCCGAACGTGACGATCGAGCCGATGCGGCCCGGCCACTGGCCCGCCGTCCGGGCGATCCACGAGGCGGGCATCCGGGGCGGGAACGCCACGATCGACCGCGAGCCGGCGACCGACTGGACGACCTGGAGCGACGCCCACCGTCCCGACTGCCGGTTGGTGGCGGTCGATCCCGAGCGCGTTCTCGGCTGGGTGGCGCTCTCGCCGGCCTCGAGCCGGGCGGTGTACGCGGGCGTGGCCTGGCTGAGCGTGTACGTGGCGCCCGATGCCCAGGGCCGCGGTCTCGGCGGGGCGCTCGTCGTGGCGGTGATCGAGGCCTCCGAAGCAGCCGGAATCTGGACCCTCCAGGCGGGGATCCTGATCGAGAACGCGGCCAGCCTGGCCGTCCATCGCTCGGCCGGCTTCCGGCGGGTCGGAGTCCAGGAGCGGCTCGGGCGCGATCGGACCGGACGCTGGCGCGATGTCGTGCTGATGGAGCGTCGGAGCTCAACGGTGGGAGTCGGCTGAGCCAAGGCGAGGAGGACCGGCATGTTCTATGTATCCGCGGGCAGCGTCCCCCACAAGCGCCATACCCAGCACCGTGCCCCGGATGGCGGGCTCTACTCCGAGGAGCTCTTCGGCGTCGAGGGCTTCGTCGGGCGCAGCTCGCTCCTGTACCACGTCACGCCGCCGACCCGGACCCACCGGATCGAGGCCGGCACGACGATCGCGGTCGCGGAAGCCGACGACGGCGTTCACCGGCACCGCCTGGTCAAGACCGGATCGCTGGCCGCCCACGGCGACGCCCTGTCCGGCCGGATCCCGCTGTTCTTCAACGCCGACGTGACGATGGGCGTGTGCCTGCCGGCCGAGGCGATGGCCGCCGACGCGTTCTACCGCAATGGCGAGGGCGACGAGATGCTCTTCGTCCACACCGGCGAGGGGGTCCTCCGGACGGTCTTCGGCGACCTCCGCTACGGGCCCGGTGACTACCTCGTCCTGCCGATCGGGACGACCTGGCGGCTGGAACCGGATCCCGGCTCGACCCAGCGGATGCTCTGGCTGGAATGCCCGAGCGAGCTCGAACCGCCGAAGCGCTACCGGAACGACTACGGCCAGCTGCTCGAGCACAGCCCGTACTCGCAGCGGGACATCCGCACGCCGGACTTCCGACCGCCGAACACGACGGCCGGCGACTTCCAGGTGGCGGTCAAGGCCCGCGGCCGGCTGACCACCTACCACTACGCGTTACCACCCGTTCGACGTGGTCGGCTGGGACGGCTACCTGTGGCCGTATCGCCTTCAACATCGCCGACTTCGAGCCGATCACCGGCCGCGTCCACCAGCCGCCGCCGGTCCACCAGACCTTCCAGGCCCACAACTTCGTGGTCTGCTCGTTCGTGCCCGCGCAAGTTCGACTACCACCCGCTGGCGATCCCGGCGCCCTACAACCACTCGAACATCAACAGCGACGAGGTGATCTACTACGTCGCCGGCAACTTCATGAGCCGGCGCGGGGTGGACATCGGCTCGTTCACGGTTCATCCGGCGGGCATCCCGCACGGCCCGCACCCGGGAACGGTCGAGGCCTCGATCGGCAAGGAACGCGACCGAGGAGCTGGCGGTGATGGTCGACACGTTCCGGCCGCTTCGGATCACCCGCCAGGCCGCGGAGCTGGACGACGATCGCTACCCCTACTCATGGCTGCCGCCGCCGATGCCGCCGGCCGAGGCCGAGGCGCTCGCCGAACGCGGCCCGGAGGCGTTTCCCGGACTGAGCTCCCGGCCGCGATCCCGGCCACGAGCCGGGCCGCTGGTCCGGCCGTCCCCCTGGCGGTCAGGCTCCGAACATCTCCCGGCAGGCGTCGAGCCCCTCGATCGTCACGGCCGGCCGTGGCCTGGCGAGCCATCCCTCCCGGCTGAGCCGGAAGCGCTCGGTCGGCCGGGCGACGCCTTCCGGGGCGATCGAGCCGAGGCCGTCGGGCTGATAGCCGAGGGCCCGGCTGACACCGGCCGAGGCGGGGTTGTCGAGGAATGCCTCGGTCGTGGCCAGCTCGGCGGCCAGGCCGTCGAAGGCCAGGGCGAGGACCGCCCCGCGCATCTCCTTGCCCAGGCCACGGCCCTGCCAGGCCCGGCCGAGCCACGACCCGGTTCGAACCGCGTGGAAGATCGCGAACTGGCGGGCCATCAGGGACTGGCTGCCGATCGGCCGGCCATCGTGGAAGACCGCCAGCTCGAGGCTCCACGCCTCGGCCGACCAGCTCGCCCGCTGCTGCCAGTGCCACTGGATGAACTCCCGTTCGAAGCGCGGGCTCGGCTTCGTCGACCAGGCGACCCCGAACGGCATCTCGCCGGGCGGATGGATGCCGGCCGCGGCCGTCGCGCACAGCTCGGCGATCTCGTCTTCGTTCGGCAGCCGCAGCTCGAGCTGATCTGTGTCGAGGCGCAGGTCATAGAGCGGCCAGAGCAGGTGAGCCATCCGGGAGATCATCCCGTCCCGGCGACCCGCGGTGCAAGCCAATCGCGAGACCTTCCCGAACGCCAGACGCGTTTCGACACGATCTCGACGAGGTTTCCGCCCGGGTCGCGAAGCAGGGCGTTGCGGTTGTTGTTGCCTCCCCGCCGGCGCGTCACTCCCCGCCGGCGCGTCACTCCCCGCGGGCGCGTCACTCCCCGCGCCTACTCGTCGGCGATCCGGACCGCGGCGATGCCGATCGGCTCGGCGGTCGCCTCGCCACCCCGGAGCTGGGCCACGATCACCCCGCCGATCACGAGGGCCCCGCCGATCAGCTGGATCGGCCCGAGCCGCTCGCCGAGCAGGATCGCCGCCAGGCTGATCGTCCAGACCGGCTCGACCGTGCTGATCAGCGACGCCTGGGCGGCGCCGATCCGGCGCGACCCTGCGTAGAAGGTCTGGATCGCGATGAACGTGCTGATCGCGGCCACGGCGACGATTCCCGGCCAGGCGTCGCCCGGGATCCGGCCGGGCTCGACCGGGGCGCCGCTGATCAGGGCGATCAGCCAGTACACGACCGCGGTCGAGGTCATCATCAGGGCGCTCGCGGCCGCGCTGTCTGCGCCGGTCGTGGTGGCGTCGCCGACCCGGTCGCATCGCTCGCCCGACAGGCGGGCCTGGGAGATGATCCAGATCGAGTAGATCAGCGGCGAGGCGACGATCTGGAGCAGGCCGGCGAGCGGGGGCGCGGTCCCGGTCGGGATGCCGCCGATCGCCAGCACGACCCCGAGGAGGGCGAGGCCCAGGGCCAGCCACGCCCGCCGGCCTTCGAGCGGCCGGCCGAGCTGGAGCGTCAGGCACGGCCACGATCGCCGGGTAGACGTAGACGATCAGCGCGGCCAGCGATGCCGAGACCGTCTCGAGCGCCGCGTAGTACGTGCTGCTGTTGCCGAGATAGACGATCCCGAGGAGGAGGGCCACCGCCCGCCGGCGCTGCGAGATCCGGCCCAGCCCCGCTCGCCGCCCGGGATCGAGCAGCAGCCATGCCCAGGAGATCGCGGCCGCGATTCCGAAGCGCCAGGCGAGCAGGGTCAGCCAACCGACGCCCTCGGCGTAGACCGGCTTGGCGAAGAGCGCACCGGAGCCGAACGATGCCGCGGACACGACGACGAGCAGCACCCCTACGAGCCGGCGGCGGTCCACGCCCCGAGCCTAGCAGGGCGGCCGGCCAGCGCCGGGGCGCGTTCGCACTACACTGGTGGACGTGACCGACGCTACCGAACGCGCCGTGGCCGAACGTGTTCCGGCGCTCGCCCGGGAGACCCTCCGGGTCGTCCGGCGGAGAGGGCCGCTGACGGTCCCGCCGGGCACCTCGCTGGCGGACTGCCTGCGGGCGATCCAGCGCACCGGGACCGGCGACTCGGTCTTCGTGACCGACGCCGACGGGCCGCCTGGTCGGCGTGCTCACCGAGCGCGACATCTTCGGCCGCCTGGTCGGCCCGGACGTGGCCGCCGGCGTCGACCTCGACGCGCCCGTCGAGACGTATCATGACCACCGAGCCCGCACACGCTCCGCCTCGACCAGACGGTCCGCGACGCGCTCGAGCTGATGCAGACCGGCCGCTACCGCAACGTGCCGGTCGTCGACGACGACCAGCGGCTCGTGGGCGTCGTCCGCCAGGTCGACATCCTCAAGTTCCTCGCGGAGTCCTTCCCCGAGGAGCTGCTCAACCTCCCGCCCCGACCCCACCAGCGCATGGAGCAGGCCGAAGGCGGATGACGACGACCACCGAACCGCTCGAGCACGACGTCCAGGAGCTCGATCGGGTCACCATCCGCTTCGCCGGCGACTCCGGCGACGGCATGCAGCTCACCGGCACCCAGTTCACCCGGACGGCCGCCGTCTTCGGCAACGACATCAGCACCTTCCCGGACTACCCGGCCGAGATCCGCGCCCCGGCCGGCTCGCTGCCCGGCGTGTCCGGCTTCCAGATCAGCTTCTCGAGCGCGCGACATCCACACCCCGGGCGACGCGCCCGGACGTGCTCGTGGCGATGAACCCGGCCGCGCTCAAGGCGAACCTCGGCGACCTGCCGGCGGGCGGCGCCCTCATCGTCAACAGCGACGCCTTCACGCCGGCCAACCTGACCAAGGCCGGCTACGCGACCAACCCGCTGACCGACGGCTCGCTCAAGCAGCTACACGCGTCTTCGAGGTCCCGATCAGCACCCTCAACGCGCGCGCGCTCGAGGGCCTGGACATGACCAGCAAGCAGGTCGACCTGACCAAGAACTTCTTCGCCCTCGGCCTGATGTTCTGGCTCTACGAGCGGTCGCATGGAGCCGACGCTCGCGCTGGATCGACGAGAAGTTCGGCAAGCGGCCGGTCATCGCCGAGGCCAACACGCGCGCCCTCAAGGCCGGCTACGACTTCGGCGAGACGACCGAGATGTTCCACACGCACCTACCGGGTGCCCAAGGCGCAAGCTGCCGCCCGGGCACGTACCGCAACATCACCGGCAACGAGGCGACGGCGCTCGGCTTCCTGGCCGCGTCGCAGCTGGCCGAGCGCGACCCTGTTCTACGGCTCCTACCCGATCACGCCGGCCAGCGACATCCTGCACGAGCTGTCGGGCTACAAGAACTTCGGCGTCAAGACCTTCCAGGCCGAGGACGAGATCGCGGCGATCGGCGCCACCATCGGCGCGGCCTACGGCGGGGCGCTCGGCCTGACCGGCACCACCGGCCCGGGCCTCGCGCTCAAGACGCGAGGCCATGGGCCTGGCGGTGATGACCGAGCTGCCGCTCGTCATCATCGACGTCCAGCGCGCCGGCCCGTCCACCGGCCTGCCGACCAAGACCGAGCAGGCCGACCTGCTCCAGGCCATGTTCGGCCGCAACGGCGAGTCGCCGATGCCGGTCGTCGCCCCGGCCACGCCCGGCCGACTGCTTCGACGATGGCCATCGAGGCGTCGCGCATCGCCCTCAAGTACATGACCCCGGTCATCTTCCTCTCCGACGCCTTCCTCGGCCAACGGCGCCGAGCCGTGGCGCATCCCGACGCTCGCCGACCTGCCCGACATCTCGCGTCGCCAACGCCGACCGAGCCGGACGGCGTTCCACCCCTACGACCGCGACCCGGAGACGCTCGCCCGGCCGTGGGCCGTGCCCGGCACGCCCGGCCTCGAGCACCGCATCGGCGGCCTCGAGAAGGCGGACGTCACCGGGCAACGTCAGCTACGACCCGGACAACCACCACCGGATGACCGATCCTGCGCCGCGGAGAAGGTCGCCGGGATCGCCAACGACATCCCCGCCGCTCGAGGTCTTCGGCCCGCGAGCGGGCGACCTGCTGATCCTCGGCTGGGGCTCCACCTACGGCGCCATCCGCAGCGCCGTCGAGCGCCTGCAGGCCGAGGGCCGAGTCCGTCGCCCACGCCCACCTGCGCCACCTCAACCCGTTCCCGCGCGAACACCGGCGACGTCCTGCCGCGCTACCGGCACGGTGCTGGTCCCGGAGCTCAACCTCGGCCAGCTGCTCCTGCTCATCCGCGGCACGCTACCTGGTCGACGCCGTCGGCTACAACCAGGTCCGGGGCAAGCCCTTCCGGATCGCCGAGATCGTGGCCGAGGCCGAGCGCCTGCTCGCCGAGCTGAGGACTGACCACGATGACCGACCGACCAGCCCGGCCACGAGCCGCCGCCAGCCCCGAGAACGCGGCCGTCCATCCAGCTCACCCGCAAGGACTTCGTCGTCCGACCAGGAGGTCCGCTGGTGCCCCGGCTGCGGCGACTACTCGATCCTGGCCCAGATCCAGAAGGTGATGCCCGACTTCGGCGTGCCCGAAGGAGAACATCGTCTTCATCTCCGGCATCGGCTGCTCCAGCCGGCTTCCCGTACTACATGAACACCTACGGCTTCCACACGATCCACGGCCGCGCGCCCGACGATCGCGACCGGGCTCAAGGCCGCCCGCCCGGACCTGATGGTCTGGGTCATCACCGGCGACGGCGACGCGCTGTCGATCGGCGGCAACCACATCCTGCACTCGATGCGCCGCAACGTCGACATCAAGATCGTGATGTTCAACAACCGGATCTACGGCCTGACCAAGGGCCAGGCCTCGCCCACCTCGGAGTTCGGCAAGAAGACCAAGTCCACGCCCGATCGGGCACGATCGACCACCCGGTCAGCCCGCTGCCGATCGCCCTGGCCGCCGAGGCGACGCTTCGTCGCCCGGTCGGTCGACACCCACACCGAGCACCTCCAGGCGACGCTCGAGCGCGGCCGGCCGCCACCGCGGCTCGGCCTTCGTCGAGGTCCTCCAGAACTGCAACATCTTCAACGACGGCGCCTGCCGCGAGTTCACCGACCGCGAGGTCCGCGACGACCGGATGCTCGTCCTCGAGCACGGCAAGCCGATGATCTTCGGCAAGGACCGCGACAAGGGCATCCGCCTGAACGGCCTCCAGCCGGAGGTCGTGACGATCGGCGAGAACGGCGATCACCGAGGCCGACCTGCTGGTCCACGACGAGACGCCGAGGATCCGCTACCTCGCGTTCATGCTCTCGCGCATGTTCTGGCCGGACTTCCCGGTGCCGGTCGGCGTCCTCCGCGACGTGCGCCGGCCGACCCACGACGAGCTGATGACGGCCCAGATCGATGATGCAGTCGCCCGGCGAGGGGCGGGTGACATCCGCAGGCTGCTCATCGCCGGCGAGACCTGGACGGTCGAGTAGGGTCCAGGCACGCATGACCACCTGCCCGGTCTGCCACCACGACGAACTTCGACGGCGAGGACATCTGCGCGGAACTGCGGTGCCGACCTCGACCGCGGTCGACCTGCCCCAGGACGCGATCGACTTCCACGGTCACGCTCCTGGGCGAGCACCTCGACCGGCTGGGCGTCGGCGCCGCCCTTGACGGTGCCGCCCACGATGGCCCTCGACGAGGCGATCCGGCTGATGCATGCCGGTCCCGTCGACTGCCTGCTCGTCGTCGACGATGACCGGCTGGTCGGGCATCTTCACCGACCGGGACGCGGTCGTCAAGGACGACCGGGATCCGGCTCAGCTCGTTCCTCGTCCGCGACTTCATGACCCGCGACCCGGTCGTCCTCCGCCATGACGACACGATCGCAGTCGCGATCAACAAGATGGCGATCGGCGGCTTCCGGCACATCCCGATCGTCGAGGACGGCCGGCCGATCGGGGTCGTCGCCGCGGCCGACGTCTTCCGGCACGTGCTGGACATCATCGGTTGAGCTCCGCCGGCCGACCGGTGATCGGGCCGGGCCGCTACGCGGAGCGGATAGCGGCAGCCGGCCGGCTGGCCGCCGCGGCCGGCGTCGATGCCCTGCTGATCGGGGTGGGCGCCGACCTGCGCTACCTGGCCGGCTATCCGGCAATGGCTCTTGAGCGGCTGACGATGCTGGTCGTACCTGCCCATGGGGGCGCCTTCCTCGTCGCCCCGCGCCTCGAGGTCAGTTCGGCCCGGTCGTGCCCGGCGGTCGCCGGGGGCGACCTCGAGGTTCGGACCTTCGACGAGACCGAGGATGCGGTGGCCCTCCTGGTGGGTGCCCTCGTCGAGCGTCTCGGCCTGCCGGCCGCCGGCTCGATCGGCCGGGTCGCCGTCAGCGACCGCCTGTGGGCGATGTTCCTGCTGCGCCTCGAGGCCGCCCTGCCGGGCGCCCGCTTCGAGCTCGCCTCGGTCGTGACGAGCCGGCTCCGGATCGTCAAGGACGCCGACGAGGTCACCCTCCTGCGGCTGGCCGCCGAAGCCGCCGACCGGGTGATCGGCCGGATCAGCCGCGGCCGGTTGATCGGCCGGACCGAAGCCGAGGTCAGCCGCGAGGTTCGGGAGCGGCTGGTCGAGGAGGGCCACGACGAGGCGGAGTTCGCGATCGTCGGCTCGGGGCCGAACAGCGCGTCGCCCCACCACGAGGCGTCGGACCGGCGGATCCAGGCCGGCGAGCCGGTCGTCCTCGACATCGGCGGGACGCTCGACGGATATACGTCGGACACGACCCGGACGATCTGGGTCGGCGGCGGCGACTCCGCCGGCGGGCCCGATCCCGACTTCAGCGCGCTGTACGCCGTCGTGCGCCGCGCCCAGGCCGCGGCGACGGCAGCCGTCTGGCCGGGCATCCCCTGCCAGGAGCTCGATGCGACCGCCCGGAGGATCATCGAGCAGGCAGGCTACGGGCCGCAGTTCTTCCACCGGCTCGGTCACGGCATCGGCCTGGAAGCCCACGAGGACCCGTACCTCGTGGCCGGCAATCGCGCGCCGCTCGAGGCCGGCTCCGCCTTCAGCGTCGAACCGGGGATCTACATCGAAGGGCGGTTCGGAGCGAGGCTCGAGGACATCGTGGTGTGCGGGGAGGACGGGCCGCTCGTCCTGAACCGCTCGCCGCTCGACCTGCAGGTCGTCGACGGGCGCTGACCGGCTCCACTCGGCGGCGCGGTATGATCGGTCGATCGGAGCGCCCACTCGATGGGCGGTCGCCCAACACTCGATCGGACCCAATGTCGTCAGCCAAGGCGGGGCTCAGCCGGTGAGCCGCCACTCTCGCCATCGCCACGTCGAACCGCGCCGTCCCGGGCCGGCCGTCCAGGCCGAGTCGGCACGATCCGGCCGGCGCCCTGCGGCCGAGCCACCGCCCCGGTCACCCATGGCCGCCCAGCCGGCCGAGCCACCGACGGTGGCGCCCGCCCCGGGCGTGTCGGTCCAGCCTGCCGCGGCGATGCCGATGGCGGCCCTGCATGTCCCGACGTCGGCCGCCCCGCTCGCCGGCGACAGCGCCTCGGGGCCGGCCGCTGGGGGATGCACGCCGGCCCAGCTCCGTCGATTCATCAAGAGCCGGGCCTACCTGCCGGTCCACGAGATCCGGCGGCGCTTCCTGATCGAAGCCGACGACGACGACGTCACGGCGTTCGACGTCGAGTCGGGCCGGATCTACGTCGGGCTGCCGCCGCGCGAAGGACGGATCCTGGGCGACCTCGTCCGGGCCGGCGAGGTCGGCTACGAGCTCCAGCTCGACCCGGAGGCCCCGGTCATCGTTGGTGTCTACCCGATGCGCCCGGTGACGCGTCAATGAGCGCCGGCTGCCGGCGGCGGTGTCCGCAGCGGACCCCCGGCGTGTCGCGAGAACGACACTTCCTCCGTCACTGAAATCGCTGGACGTGCCCCCTGGGTTCGACCAGTATTGCGCCAGAGCCCCGGACCGACCGGCGGCACCACCGGACCACCGGCGGGGACACAGGAGAGAAGTGATGCCAGGCAAGATGAAGTTCACTCCCGGGGAAGGTCTCATGAGGGTGGCTGGCGACGAGGACGTCGAGGGTCACTCCGGGTCGCTCCGCAAGGCGATCCCGGACGAGGACGTCGAGGGTCACTCCGGGTCGCTCCGCAAGGCGATCCCGGACGAGGACGTCGAGGGTCACTCCGGGTCGCTCCGCAAGGCGATCCCGGACGAGGACGTCGAGGGTCACTCCGGGTCGCTCCGCAAGGCGATCCCGGACGAGGACGTCGAGGGTCACTCCGGGTCGCTCCGCAAGGCGATCCCGGACGAGGACGTCGAGGGTCACTCCGGGTCGCTCCGCAAGGCGATCCCGGACGAGGACGTCGAGGGTCACTCCGGGTCGCTCCGCAAGGCGATCCCGGACGAGGACGTCGAGGGTCACTCCGGGTCGCTCCGCAAGGCGATCCCGGACGAGGACGTCGAGGGTCACTCCGGGTCGCTCCGCAAGGCGATCCCGGACGAGGACGTCGAGGGTCACTGGATGCCCGATGCCGGCTCCTCGCTTCGGCTGGCGAAGGCCCGCAACTCGGACATCGAGCGGGATGCACGGCAGCACCAGCTGGCCAACGAAGCCCGCCAGTCCCGTCTCGACCACGATCCGAAGCGGACCCACCAGAAGGGCTGAAGCCCGCCAACAGCGATCCCGGCCTGTCAGGCCGGGATCGCTCCATGCTCGCACGAGGCGATATGGCTGACGGACCGGTCGAGCTCGAATTCGCGCGCAGCGCGCTCCGCCGCTGCGCGCTTTTCGCGCGGATGGACGACCCGACGCTGGACACGGTCTGCGCGTCGCTGCGCGTCCGCCGCTACCGGCGCAATGAGACGATCTTCCATCAGGGCGATCCGGGCGATGCCCTGTATGTCGTCGAGTCGGGCTCGGTCAAGGTCGTCCTGCCCTCGCCCGAGGGCGAGGATGCCGCGATCATCGCCACCCTCGATCGAGGCTCCTTCTTCGGTGAGCTCGCCCTCCTTGACGGCGCCGACCACAGCGCCACTGCGATCGCGGTCGAGCCGACCCAGACGCTCGTCCTCCGGCGCGAGCCGTTCGAGCACCTCGTCGAGGAGGAGCCGGCCCTGCGCAGGGCCCTGATGGCCGGCCTGGTCGCCGAGCTGCGCCGGCTGACCAGCCACGTTGGCGAGTTGCACTTCCTCGACCTGCCGGGCCGCCTCGCCAGCCGAATCGTGACGATTGCCCACGAGGCTGACCCGAACCAGACCACGAATATCGTCCTGGAATGGCCGTACACCCAGTCCGACCTGGCCGGGATGATCGGGGGCACCCGCCAGACGGTCAACCGGCTCCTCCAGGACCTCATCTCCCGCGGTCTGATCCAGCTTGAGCGGGAGCAGCTCCTGATCCCCGACCTGGCTGCCCTCGCCCGGAGCGTCGACCGGTGAGCCGCGGGTGAGCCGCCGGTGAGCCCCGCCCGCCGACCCGCAGATCGGCTCGATTCCGAGGCGCTTCACCTGCTCCGCTCGATTGCGCGACGGGGAGCGATCGCGCGGCGGTTGGAGGACGGCGCCGAGCGAGCCGTCCTGAGCTCGATCGTCGAGGCCACGGTCACCCTGTTCGACGCCGAGGCCGCCTCGCTCGCCCTGTTCGACCCGGCCCTCGGCCAGCTCGTCTTCGTTGTTGCCGCCGGCGAGCAGGGCCAGGGCGTGATCGGCCTGGCGATCGCACCGGACCAGGGGATCGCCGGCTACGTCTTCACCACCGGCCAGCCGCTGGCCCTGTCCGAGGTCGAACGCGACGCCCGCTTCGGGCGGGGTCGGGCCGAGGCGACCGGCTACGTGCCGCGCTCGATCGTGGCCGTCCCGCTGGTCGACGAGCGGGGCACGCTGGGCGTCCTCGAGGTCCTCGACAAGCGCTCGTCGGCGACCTTCAGCCTGCGCGACATCGAGCTTGCCGGCGTGTTCGCCCACCAGGCGACCGTCGCGATCCGCGCATCGCGGGTCGAGCGGGACATGGCCACCCTGGTGCGCGGAGCACTGACCGCCCTGGCCGGTTCCGACGACCAGGCAGCCATCGATCGGATCGTCCAACTGGCGACCGCCGATCTCGATGGCGACGACGAGGGCCGGCTGTGGGCGATCGTCGATCGCGTCGCGCGTCTGCGCCAGGCCGATCCTGGTGAGCTGGAGCTGCTCACCGAGATCCTCGAAGTGGTGGCTCGGCGGGCCGAGCGGCGCACGGGGCAGCGCCGGCGGTCGGGCCGGGCGCGCGGGACCGGGTGAGCGACCCGATCCTGCCGGCCTGGAGCGAGCCCTTCGTCGAGGCGCGGCGGGTTGGCCTCCTCCGATCACGGCCGCTCGGTGAGCTTGATCGAGCGGCGATCTTCGATGGCGCCACCGGGGCCGGGGTCACGGTCGCGATCATCGACTCGGGCGTCGAGCGCGATCATCCCGCCGTCGGCGGCCGGCTCGTCCAGAGTGTCGTGGTCGAGCTCGACGAGGAAGCGGACGAGCCGGTCGTGCGGCCGGATCCGGACGCGCTCGACGTGGTGGGGCACGGCACGGCCTGCGCTGGGATCATCCACGCCATGGCCCCCGCCGCCGAGCTCATCTCCGTGCGGGTGCTCGGACCCGACAACCGAGGCAAGGGCCCGATCTTCGCCGCCGGCCTGGACTGGGCGATCGGCCGGGGCGCGACCGTTGCCAACCTCAGCCTGTCGTCGCGCAGCGAGGCCATGTTCCCGATCTTCCACGAGCTGGCCGACCAGGCGTACTTCGCCAACTGCCTCCTGGTGAGCGCGGCGAACAATGTCCAGGGCGCGAGCTATCCGTCGCTCTTCGCGGCGGTGGTGTCGGTGGCCGCCCACGACGTCGCCGATCCCTGGACGTGGTTCTACAACCCGGCACCGCCGGTCGAGTTCGGCGCCTACGGCGTCGATGTCGAAGTCGCCTGGAAGGGCGGCGGCTCCGTCGTGGGCACCGGCAACAGCTTCGCCGCCCCGCACATCGCCGGACTCGCGGCGCTGATCCGCGGCCGTTACCCCGACGCCACGCCGTTCGAGGTCAAGACGATCCTGGCTGCCACGGCGAATTGCCCAGGTTGAGGTTTCGCCCGGGCTATTCGCCCTTGCGACCGGTCGGGCGGATCGAGCCGAAATGGCCCTCGACGTCGTCCGCGCCGTCACCGGCTCGCGCGGCGTCGCTCGAGTGGCCCTCGACGTCGGTTTCGTCGTCGGTTCGCTCCAGGCCCATCTTGGTCGCGTCCTGGTCCTGGTCCTGGTCCTGGTCGGTCATGGTTCGGTCCCTTTGGCCGGCGTCGACGAGTCCATGCTCGCCAATGCGATCGTCGCCACCCTACAGCGCGGATCGCCGGACGGAGCAGCGGACGCGCGACAGTCCTCCTGTCAGCAAGGCGACATTCGCCCCGTCCCGGCCTCCGGTCAGGCGACCGGAGCTGCCGACCCGCCCCCGGCCGGCGTGATCGCCGCTCCGCGATGGAGCGCAAGCAGACGAGGCGCCAGCTCCGGGCCGGCGGTCACCAGCTCGAGGAAGAGCGGCCCATCGAGCGCCAGCAGCCGGACCGGGCTCGTGGCGGTGACCGTCGCGCTGCGGGGCGCGCCGTTCAGCAGGCCGAGCTCGCCGAAGGCATCGTCGACACCCAGGCTGCGCAGCAGGTGAGCCGGCTCGCCGGGAGCCTCGGAGCGGCTCACGTCGACCGTGCCGTCCAGGATCACGTAGAACCGATCGGCCGGCTCGCCCTGGCGGATGATCGGCTGCCCGGCCGGTACGTCGATCGTGGCGCCCCGGGCGAGCGTCGCCGCCACCCGGAAGGCCGGAATGCCGGCGAACAGCGCCAGGCCCGCCAGGCGTTCGGCAACGGCCGCCATGCCTGGGTCACGTTCCTCGCCGCCCGACCGGCCGACCAGGGCGGATCCGACGATTCCGGCGGCGACCACCAGGCCGGCCGCGGCGCCGAGCACGGGCGCGTCGCCGACCCGATCTGCGACGACCGGCAGGGCGAACGAGCCGGCCGCGTAGGCCAGGGTGCCCACCGTCTGGATGGCGCCGATCGCCCGTCCCCGGGAGCCGGCCGGCACGATCCGCTGGAGGAGGGTCGTGCTGACCACCTCGACCAGGAGGCTGCCCGACGAGGCGATCGCGAGGGTGATGAAGCCCGGAGCCAGCGAGGATGACAGACCAAGCCCGACCAGGCCGACGGCGAAGGCAATCGAGCCGCCGACCAGGGGCAGGGTGAGCCGCGCGCGAACGACCACGAGGCCCGACCCGATCGCCCCGAGGACGCCGCCCACCCCGATCGCCGCGTTCAGGTAGCCGGTGCCGTCCTCGCCCGCCCCGAGCTGGCGGGTCGCGAGGACGACCGTCAGGATCGCGATCCCACCGATCGCGAAGCCCGACGCGACGTCGATCAGGGCGAGCCCGGCCAGGGGCCGGAGGGGCATGGGCCGCCGCGGTGCCGCCGATGGGCCGCCCGGCTCGGCCTCGCCGGCGGTCGCCTCGGCTGGATCGCCCTCGGCCCCCGGTGCTGCTCGCCCGACTGCCCCGGGCAGGCGCCACAGCACGACCGCGATGACGGCGAACGAGGCGGCGTTCAGGAGGAAGGCGGCGGTCAAGCCGCCGATGGCGATGAGCAGGCCGGCGACGGCCGGACCGACCACGAAGGCCAGGTTGTCGAGGCTCGACCAGGCGCTGTTGGCCGGGCCGAGCTGGCGCTCGTCGGCCACCAGGCTGGGCAGGTACGAACCGATCGTGGGGCCGAAGAACGTCGAGAAGCAGGTCGCCAGGATGGCCAGACCGACGATCGCGGCCAGCGGCCCGTGGCTCGCCTGGAGAAACGCCAGCCCCAGCATGATCACGCCCCGGGCGACGTCGGTCACGAGCAGGACCAGGCGCCGATCGAAGCGGTCGGCCACGATCCCGGCGGGAATCGACAGGAGCACGTAGGGCAGCACCCGCGCCGCCCCGACGAGGCCGAGCAGGACCGGGTCGGAGCTGGCCTGGTAGACGACGACTAGGAGGGCGACCAGGTACAGCCAGTCGCCGATCGAGGACACGAATTCGCCGGCGAGCAGGCGGACCAGCGGCCCGTTGCGGAGGAGCCCCCGGTAGGCGGCGATGACGCTCATGCGGGCCGCCGGGCGAGGTGGTTCCCCTCGCGGGCAAGGAGGTCCGCCTTGATCTCGAGCAGCCGCTCGCGCTCGCCGTACCAGGCCCCGCCGTAGCCGCCCAGGGTTCCATCGCCGGCGATCACCCGGTGGCACGGGATCAGCAGCCCGATCGGGTTCCGGCCGACCGCTCCGCCAACGGCCCGGGCCGCTCCCCGCCGGCCGACCCGCTCGGCCAGCCGGCCGTAACCGACCACTTCACCCCAGGCCAGGCCACGCACGCCCTCGAGGACGAGCCGGTCCCAGGCGGTCACTCCGGGCAGGGCGATCGGCACCGATGGGATCGCCGCGGGATCGCCCGACAGCAGCGCGGAGATTGCCTCGCCCGCCTGTTCGAGCCGTCGGCGGACGGCCGGTGAGGACGTCTCGATCGGCTCCGGACGTGAGCCGAATCGGCGGACGCAGGATGCCGAGAACGACTCGTCGCTGGACAGGACGTCCACCGCCAGGACGGCGCCCTCGTCGGCGGCGACCCGAATCGGGCCCCACGCCGCGGGGACGACCGCCCGCCCGATCATCGGCGCCCGATCACGATCCCCGGCCGGATCATGCCCCGGCGTAGCGCCGGAAGACCGCCACCGCGTTCTGGCCGCCGAAGCCGAAGCCGTTGACCATGACCGTGTCGACCCGGGCCGGCCGGGCGGTCAGGGGCACGTAGTCGAGGTCGCATTCCGGGTCGGGGCTGTGCAGGTTGGCCGTCGGGGAGATCACCTGGTCGCGGATCGCGCCGATCGCCGCCAGGGCGCTGGCGATCCCGGCCGCCCCGACCAGGTGGCCGATCATCGACTTGGGCGAGCTGATCGCGACCCGGCAGGCCTGCGCGCCGAACGCGGCCTTGATCGCCCGGGTCTCGGTCACGTCGTTGAGCGGCGTCGACGTGCCGTGGGCGACGATGTAGTCGATCTCGTCGGGCGCCGACGCCGGCGTTGCGCAGCGCGTTCGTCATCGCCCGGGTCGCGCCCCGGCCGGTGGGCTCGGGAGCGCTGATGTGGAAGGCGTCGGCGGTCAGGGCGCCGCCCAGGATCTCGGCGATCGGGGTCGCGCCCCGGGCGAGCGCGTGGCTGAGCGACTCGACGATCACGGCCCCGCCGCCCTCGCCGAGGACGAAGCCGTCGCGCGTCCGGTCGAACGGCCGGGAGGCGTGCTCCGGGTCGTCGTTGCGCTTGCTGAGCGCGCCCATGTTGCCGAGCGCGGCGATCGCCATCGGCAGGACCGGCGCCTCGGCGCCGCCGGTCGAGCACGACGTCGCACTCACCGTCGCGGATCAGCCGCAGCGCGTCGTGGAAGGCGATCACCGAGCTGGCGCAGGCGGCCACCTGGGTGATCACCGGCCCGGTCAGGCCGAACTCCATCGAGAGCATGCAGGCGCCCATCGAGCCCGGACAGGGCCGGGACGGCGAACGGGCTGACGAACCGCGGGCCCCTTCGTGTCGGAGACGTGCGTGCCGTCGATGATCTGCTCGATCCCGCCGCCGCCGGTGTTCATCACCACGCCGACCCGGTCGCGCTGCTCCTGGCTCATCGCCGCGAAGTCGATCCCGGAGTCAGCCACGGCCTCCTTGCCGGCGGCCATCGCGAACTGGATGAAGCGGCTCATCCGGCGGGCCATCTTGGCGTCCATCACGGTGGCCGGATCGAAGCCGAGGACCTCGGCCGCGATCTTGACCTCGAACGCCGATGGGTCGAACGACTGGATCGTGCGGGTGCCGGACACGCCCGCCTGCAGGTTGCGCCAGTACGTCGGGAAGTCGTTGCCGTTGGGCATGACGGCACCCAGGCCGGTGATCACGGCACGACGGGCGGGATCGGGGCTGGGCAGCACGGTTACCTCAGGAGAGCGCGGCGGCGGCGCGGGAACGGGCGTTCCCCGGCCTGAGGATTGTAGGGCCGGTTCAGTCGCCGTCGTATCGCTTGAAGATCACGGCTCCGTTGTGACCGCCCAGGCCGATGTTGTTCGAGAGGCCATAGCGAATCCGGGCGGTGCGGGTCTCGGTTGCGACGGCGAGGTCGCATTCCGGGTCGGGCTCCCGGTAGTTGAGGGTCGCCGTGATCGTCTGCTCGGCGATCGACATCACCGTGGCGAACGCCTCGAAGGCACCCGCCGCGCCCATCATGTGGCCGGTCAGCGACTTCGTCGCGCTGATCGCGATCTCCGGGGTGTGGTCGCCGAAGACGTGCCAGATCGCCTCGGCCTCGCGGACGTCGCCCAGTGGGGTGGATGTGCCGTGGGGGTTGAGCAGGTCGACCTCGTCGGCCGGCACCCCACGCCGGTCGAGGGCCATCTTCATCGCCCGGGCCGAGCCGCCGCCGTGAGCGACCGGTTGGATCATGTCCCAGCCGTCCGCGGCCGAACCATAGCCGACGACTTCGGCGTAGATGTGGGCGCCGCGCGCCTTGGCCAGCTCGAGATCCTCGAGGAAGAGCGAGCCGGCACCCTCGCCCAGGACGAATCCGTCGCGGGTCTTGTCGAACGGCCGCGAGACCGTGCTGAGCGGCTCGCCCGGCCGGGGCATGCCCAGGCCGCGCATGTTGCCGAACCCGGCGTGGGCGACCTCGAGCAGGGGCGACTCGGTCGAACCGCTGATCACCGCGATGCAGTCGCCCCGGCGGATCGCCTCGGCCCCCTCGGCCACGTTGTGGGTGCCGGTGGCGCAGGCCGACGCGATGCACACGTTGTGGCCGATCGCGCCGGTCTCGATCGCGATCAGGCCGGACGCCGAGTCGACCAGGCCGTAGGCGATGAAGGTCGGCGTGACCGCGCGGGGACCCTTGCGCTCCAGGAGGTGGTGATTGTCGATCATCAGCTGCTGGCCGCCCGCGCCACAGCCGAAGACCACGCCGACCTCGGTCCGGTTCTCGTCGTTGATCTCGAAGCCCGAGTCGGCCACCGCCTGCTTCGCCGCCGCCACGCCGAACTGGGTGCTCGATTCGGTCCGGCGGGTCTGCTTGGCGTCGAGCCAGTCGAGTGGGTTGAAGTTCTTGACCTCGCCGGCGGCCTTGGCCTCGTACCTGCTCACGTCGAAGTAGGTGATCTCGCCCAGGCCGGACCGGCCGTTCACGAGAGCGTCCCAGGCGGTCGCCTTGTCGTTCCCGACGGGGCTGATCACGCCGAGACCGGTCACGGCGACGCGGCGGTTGTAGTCGGGTCTGCGCACGAGTGTGGGCTCCTCTGGTGGGTTGCTGGTTCGCTGGGGCTACGGGACGGCGAGGCCGTCGGGAGCGTTCGGAGCGTCGGTTGCGACGACGGTCGCGTCGGGTGCGATCCGGCTGGTCAGCCCGGTCAGCACCCGGCCCGGACCGATCTCGATGAAGGTCGTGACACCGTCGGCGACCATCGCCTCGACGGCCCGGACCCAGTCGACGCCGGTGGTCAGGTGTTCGACCAGCTCGGTCCGGGCCTCGGCCGCGGTCCGGATCGGGCGGGCATCGGCGTTGGTCAGGCCGGCTGGATGCGGGGCGCTGAAGGTCACCCCGGCAAGGACGGCGGTCATCTGGCGGGCGGCCTCGGCCATCAGCGGTGAGTGGGCGGCCACGCTGACCGGCAGCTCGATCGCCCGCCGGGCGCCGAGCGCCCGGGCCAGCTCCAGGCCGGCCTCGACCGCGGCGCGATCGCCGGATACGACGACCTGGCCGGGGGCGTTCCGGTTGGCCACCCCGAAGACGCCGAAAGCCGAGGCTTCGGCGACGAGCTCCGGCAGGCGGGCGTCGTCGAGCCCGATCAGGGCGGCCATCCGGCCCTCGCGGCCGGTACCCGACGCCTGCATCAGCCGGCCCCGTTCGCGGACGAGCCGGACGCCGTCGACCAGGCTCAGCGCGCCGGATGCCACGAAGGCGCTGTACTGGCCCATCGAATGGCCGGCGGCGACGACCGGCTCGGGTGCCGCGGCACCTCCTTCGGCCTGCCGTGCCGCCCAGCGTTCGCGGAGCGCGGCGAGGTAGGCGATCGATGTGGCGAGGAGGGCCGGCTGGGCGTTCTCGGTCAGGTTCAGGGTCTCGACCGGACCGTCCCAGGCCAGCCGGCTGATCGGTTCACCGAGGGCGGCGTCGGCCTCCGCGAAGACGGCTGCGGCGGCCGGCGAGGCGGCTGCCAGGGCGGCGCCCATGCCCACGCTCTGCGACCCCTGGCCAGGGAAGATGAAGGCGATCGAAGTCATCGATCCCGAGCGTAGCCCGAACTCCGCTGAGCACGGTCGGAGCCGGTGCAAGGTTGCATGGATCCGCTCAGGATCGTACGCTCATGTCAGTGTCCGATCGACCGACCACCCTCCGTTCCGCCCGCCCCACGGCGCCTCGCCGGGCGATTGCCCGGATCTTCGAGGCCGACCTGTCGGCGCCAGTCGTCGCGGCGGGCATCCGGGCCCAGAATCCGCGCGAGATCTCGGAGCGGGTGGCGATGGGCCGGGCGCTGTGGCGTGAGCTCGTGATCGGCTTCGCCTCGCAGCTCGGCAGTCTCCGGCTCGGCTTCACCCAGCTGGCCGCGCTGTACGTCCTGGCCGACTCCGGCACGACCACGGTGTCGGACCTGGCCGACGCGATCAACCGCTCGCCGTCGGCGACCTCCCGGCTCGTCGACGGCCTGGTCCGGCGACGCCTGGTCGAGCGCCGGATCGAGTCGGAGGATCGTCGCCAGCGGAGCGTCGAGCTGACCCAGCGCGGGCACGCCCTGCTCAGGATGGTCGACCGGGCCCGGGCCGACCAGTTCCTGTCGGCCGTCCGCCCGATGCCCGCCGCCGAGCGGGCCCTGATCGCAATGGGCGTGGCCGCCCTGGCCACCCACGCGATCTCCCGCCGTGGCCGCCTGATCCGCTCGCGGCGGGACTAGGGTCGGGCGTCGGCAGGCGGCCGGGTGCACCGGGCGTCGGGCGTCGCAGGCATCGGGCGCGGAAGGCATCGGGCGCGCGTCGGGCGTCGGGCGCGTCGGGCGTCGGGCGTGGGCGTCGGGCGTCGGGCGTCGGGCGTCGGGCGCGTCGGGCATCGGTCGCGTCGGGCGTCGGGCGTCCCGGGCCCGCCGGGCGCGTCAGACACCGGACTTCGCGGAGTCCGGGCGCACCAAACCTGGCAGATATTCGTGGCCGTAGTACGCGGCTCGGAGCAGGCCCGAATCCGGGCCGGCTGAACAGGTTCTGCTCGTCAGTTGAGCGTGGCTGTCGGGCCGAACCGGCAGGCAATCCCCGAAACACGCCCCTGGAACGTGTCGAGCAGTACTCCCATGAATATGCTCGCCGAGAACGGACACGTGCGCCCGGAGGGTGGCAGATATTCGTGGCCGTACTATGCGGCGCGGAGCAGGCCCGAATCCGGGCCGGCTGAACAGGTTCTGCTCGTCAGTTGAGCGTGGCTGTCGGGCCGAACCGGCAGGCAATCCCCGAAACACGCCCCTGGAACGTGTCGCGCAGTACTCCCACGCATATGCTCGCCGAGAACGGACCCTGGCCGGCGGGGCACCGAGCGGCCGCGGCGCGAGGCTGGCCCGGCGAGGGCGGGCCCCGGCCGGGGTATCGTCCCGCCCGGCGGCTGCTAGGTCGTGCCGCCCAGTGCCACGACGATCATCCCGAAGATCCCGACCAGGGTCGGGATGCCGACGATCAGGGCGATCATCAGGACCAGCAGCCACAGGTAGCGCCGCTCCGAGCGGGCGGTCGCATCCGGGTCGGGATCCTGGCCGCCGGCCGGCCGTGGCGCGGACACACCGCGCCGCTCGGGGTCGAATTCGGTGGGCATTCGGCTCGAAGTCATGGTCTCATCATGCCCCGAAGCGGCCCGGCCCGCCGAAACGGCCTGCGCCCCCGCTGCGTCCGCGCTGCGTCCGCGCTGCGTCCGCGGTGCCCCCGGCCCGGCCCGCCGAAACGGCCTGCGCCCGCTGCGTCCGCGCTGCGTCTGCGCCGTGCCCCCGCTGCGCCTCCCCTGCGCCGTGTCCGCGCTGCGTCGGTGCAGCGATCGCCCTCAGCCGTAGTGCTCGAGGAGCGGTTCGGCGACCGCGTGGGTCACGGCGCGCAGGCGGTCGGGCCCGAGCCCGGCCACGAGACCGAGGATCACGTGGGTCGCTCCCGCTCCCACGTAGGCCGCGGCCAGCTCGCGCGCCCGGGCGAGCCCGGCGGCGTCGCGGCCGGTCGGGACCTGGGCCGCGAAGCTGAAACCGGCCGGATCGCGGCCGAGGGCGGCCAGCTCGACCAGGATCGCCTCGCGCCGCTCGATGAAATAGGGCAGGTCCAGCTCCGGGATCGCCGGCAGGAGCCAGCCCGACGCGTAGCGGGCGGCCATCTGCAGGCCGCGCGGCGCCTGGCCGCCGAGCCAGATCGGTGGCCCGCCGGGAGTCAGCGGGGCGGGCAGGTTGACCGCCGCCCGGAGCGGGTAGTACGGATCCTCGAGGTCGACGCCGGCCGGCTCGGCAGCGGCGGGACTGCCGAGCGCCCGGAGCACGAGCACCGCCGATTCGAGCCGTGAGATCCGCTCACCGATCGGCGCCAGGCGGATTCCGTACGCGGTGTGCTCGTCCTCGTGCCAGCCGGCGCCGAGTCCGACGATGAACCGGCCGCCGGTGACGTGATCGAGGAGGACCGCGGCCTTGGCCAGCACAGCCGGGTGTCGGAAGGTGTTGGACAACACGGCGTGCCCGACCCACTTGCCCGGGACCCGGTGAGCGAGCGCAGCCAGCAGGGTGAGGGCCTCGATGCTCGAACCGCCTGCGTCCTTGTTCGGATCGGTCAGGTGATCGTTCAGCCAGCCGGCGGCGAGGGCCGCCTCCTCGCCGGCGGCGGCCCAGGTCTCGTCCACGGTCGACCAGTCGACGTCCTGGGGCGAGGTCTTGAAGCCGACCGAGACGTGGCCGGGGTTCATCGCCGGGTGAGGGCCGCCGTCATCCGGCTGCCGGTCGTGACCGCGCCTTCGGCCGCCGAGCCCACGAGCGCGGCGTACTTGGCCATCACCCCGCTCCTGTAGTTCGGTGCCGGCGGCGTCCAAGCCGCTCGCCGCCGCTCGAGCTCGGCCGGATCGACCTCCAGGTCGAGCGCCCGGCGATCGACGTCGATCACGATCGTGTCGCCCTCGGCGACAAGCCCGATCGGGCCGCCGAGGGCGGCCTCGGGGGCGACGTGGCCGAGCATCAGGCCGTGAGTTCCGCCCGAGAAGCGGCCGTCGGTGATCAGGGCGACCGTCTCGCCCAGGCCCTCGCCGACGAGGGCCGCGGTGACGCTCAGCATCTCCTGCATGCCCGGCCCGCCGACCGGGCCCTCGTAGCGGATCACGACGACGTCACCGGGCTCGATCAGGCGCTGCCGGACGGCGTCATAGCAGGCCGTCTCCGAGTCGAAGACCCGAGCCGGACCACGATGGAGCCGGCGTTCGTGGCCGGCCAGCTTGACCACGCAGCCCTCGGGAGCCAGCGTGCCATGCAGGATCGCCAGGCCGCCGGTTGCCTTCAGCGGTCGCTCGATCGGCACGACCACGGCCTGGCCCGGGGTCTCGGTCACGCCGGCCGCCACCTGGGCGATCGTCCGGCCGTCGACCGTCGGCGCCGCGCCGTCGACGAGGTCGCGCTTGAGCAGCTCGCGAATGACCAGGGCGACGCCGCCCGCGTCGTACATGTCGGACGCGGTGAACCGGCCACCCGGCTGCATGTCGGCGATGAGCGGGGTCCGGTCGGCGATCGCGCCGAGCTCGTCGATACTGAGCGGGATCCCGAACTCGTGGGCGATCGCCAGCAGGTGGAGCACGCCGTTCGTCGAGCCGCCGGTCGCCGCCACCGAGGCGAAGCCGTTCTCGATCGCCGCCCGGTTGACGATCGATGACGGCCGGACATCGCGGCGGACGAGGTCCATCACCAGCTCGCCGGTCGTCCGGGCCGCAGCGTCCTTGGCCGGGTCCTCGGCCGGGATCCCGTTCAGCCCGGCCGGCGACAGGCCGATGAACTCGAGGACCGTGCTCATCGTGTTGGCCGTGAACTGGCCGCCGCAGGCTCCGGCGCCGGGGCAGGCCGCATTCTCGACTTCGTACAGGTCATCGAGGCTGATCTTGCCCGCCCGGTAGGCACCGATCGCCTCGAACACGGTGACCACGGTCGCGTTCCGCTTGCCCTTGTACGTTCCCGGGTAGATCGTGCCGTTGTAGAGCACGACCCCGGGCACGTCGAGCCGGCCGAGGGCCATCGCCGCTGCCGGGATCGTCTTGTCGCAGCCGACCAGGCAGACGACCCCGTCGAGGAGGTGGCCGCGGACGACCAGCTCGATCGAGTCGGCGATCACCTCCCGGCTGACGAGGCTGGCCTTCATGCCCTCCGAGCCCATCGACACGCCGTCGCTCACGGCGATCGTGTTGAACTCCATCGGCGTCCCGCCGGCCGCGCGGATGCCCTCCTTGACGAACTCGGCCAGGCGGCGCTGGTTGTAGTTGCAGGGCATCGTCTCGATCCAGGTCGTGGCCACCCCGACGAGCGGCTTGGCCAGGTCCTCGTCGGTGAACCCGATCGCCTTGAGCATCGCCCGCGCCGCCGCCCGATCGGGCCCGTCGGTCAGGCCCCGCGAGTGGCGCTTGGCTGGATCGGACGGAGTCTCGTACGGGTGGGTCTTGCGGGTCTCGACGGTCTCGTCGGTGGCTGGCATCGCGACTTCCTCGGGGTTCGGGATCGGGGACGCAGGTCGAGGTTCGGGTCGAAGTGTACGGGGCCCTGTCCGGGGCCCGTCCGTCAGCGGGTGCAGGCGCCCGTGTCGACCGCCGTCTTGTCCGCCAGCGACGGCTGGATCCGGGCGGCGACGTCGACCGGCGACAGGGCATAGCCGACACCGGGGTCGGTCTGGGCCTGGGCGAACACGACCCCGCCGACGGTTCCATCCTCGAGCACGAACGGTCCGCCGCTGTCGCCCTGGAGGATGTCCGCCTGCAGCTCGACGATCTCGCGGGTCACCAGGCGGCCGCCGTAGATATCGCGGCCCTGCGCCCGGTAGCTCGCGGTCACCGCGCTCGGGATCACCTCCAGGGCGCCTCCCCCGGGGTGGCCGATGGCCGCACCGAGCGTGGCCCTGGCCGGAACGTGGTCGGCCAGTGAGAGGGCCGGTGCCTTCAGGGCAGGCGCGTACAACAGGGCGATGTCGAGCTCGGGATCGAACAGCACGACCGAGGCCTGGATCTCCGGACCGCCGTTACCCGCGAGCACGATCGAGCGTGAGCCCGCCACGACGTGGGCGTTGGTCACGAGATAGCCGGGCCGGACGACGAACCCGGTCCCGCTCAGAACGTAGCCGCACGCATCGGCCCGGATGAGGACGGTCGAGGCGACGGCCTTGGCCGCGATCGCGGCCGCCTGTGGGTCGGTCGGCGCATCGACGCTCGGGGCGGGGAAGGGTTCGAGGCCGATGAAGACATCGGGCAGGCCCGACGAGTCGAGCCACTTGCCCAGCTCGCCCACGATCTCGGTCGGCGGCGGCAGGATCTCGGCCAGGCCGCGGACGATCCCCGAGCGCTGGACCGCGGCCGCGACCTGGGGGACCGGTCCGGCGGCCAGGGCGCCGCCGACCAGCCACACGACGAGGATCCCCTGGGCCAGCCCGAGCAGGCCCCCGGCGGCCCGGTCGAGGTTGCCCAGCAGGCTGTGGCCGATCAGCCGAGCCCGGATTCGCGACCCGATCCCCGACCCGATCGCCTCACCCAGGCCGACGATCCCGACGATCCCGACGAGCACCGCGACCGCACGCACCGGCGGGTCGAGGGTCTCCAGCCAGGTCTGGCCGAAGGGCAGCAGGACGAGGATCGCGAGGGCGCCGCCACCGACCGCCCCGGCGAGGCCGCCGAGCTGGGGAAAGGCGCCCGAAGCCAGCCCGGCCACCAGGGCGAAGATCAGGACGGCGATGATCACGACGTCGACGAGGTTCACCGGGTCAGTATCGGGGCGCCCGGCCGATCAGTCTCGGGCGGCCTTTCCGGATCCGCTTCAGGCGACGCCGACGCGCGTGTCGATCCGGGCGGGATGGGCCGCCTCGTAGGCATCGATCGCGCTCGACCGGCCGAGCAGCCAGCCGATCTCGTCGGTGCCGGCCAGGAGCATCTTCCTGGCGAACGGATCGACCTCGAAGGGCAGGTCCTCGTCGCCCGGCAGGTGGACCAGCTGGGCCTCGAGGTCGATCGTCAGCTCGATCGCCGGATCGGCCGCGACGAGCTCGAACAGCTGCCGATGGCGCTCGGCCTCGACCACGATCGGCAGCAGGCCATTCTTCAGCGCGTTGTTCCGGAAGATGTCGGCGAAGCTGGTCGACAGGATCGCCCGGATGCCCCAGGCGGCGAGGGCCCAGGGCGCGTGCTCGCGCGACGAGCCGGTCCCGAAGTTGTCGCCGGCCAGCAGGATCCGGCGGCCGGCCATCGCCAGGCGGTCCAGCACGAACAGCGGCTCGTGCTGGCCACCGTCGGCGTCATAGCGCCAGTCGTGGAAGAGGGCGTCGGCCAGGCCGGCCTTGTCGGTCATCTTCAGGTAGCGGGCCGGGACGATCTGGTCGGTGTCGATGTTGTCGATGGGCAGCGGGATCACCGCGCTGGTGAACGTGCTGAAGACGTCGGCCATCTCCTAGCGTCCCCCGAGGCCGACGGTCGCCCCGATCCCCGGAAGCTGGCGCGGGTCGGCGATCACTCCGGCCAGGGCCGAGGCGGCTGCGGTCAGGGGCGACGCCAGGAACGTCCGGCCACCCTTGCCCTGGCGTCCCTCGAAGTTGCGATTGGAGGTGCTGATCGCGTACTGGCCGGGGCTGAGCTGGTCGCCGTTCATGGCGATGCACATCGAGCAGCCGGCCTCGCGCCACTCCGCCCCGGCCGCCTTGAAGACCTCGGCCAGGCCCTCGTTCTCGGCTTCCTTCTTCACCTCCTGCGAGCCGGGCACGACCATCACCCGGACGCCGTCGGCAATCCGCCGGCCCCTGAGGACTGACGCGGCCAGGCGCAGGTCGCTGATCCGGCCGTTCGTGCACGAGCCGATGAACACGACGTCGACCTTCTGGCCGAGGATCGCCTGGCCCGGCCTCAGGTCCATGTACTCGAGGGCGTGCTCGAGGGCCCGCCGGGCGGCCGGGTCGGCCTGGTCGTCGGGGGTCGGGACGCGGGCGCTGATCGGCAGGCCCATGCCCGGGTTCGTGCCGTAGGTCACCATCGGCTCGAGCCGGCCGGCATCGATCGTGATCGTCCGGTCGTAGCTCGCTCCGGGATCGCTCGGGAGCCCGCGCCAGCGCTCGACGGCGGCGTCCCAAGCGTTGCCGTGCGGGGCGTGGGGCCGCCCGGCGACGTACTCGACCGTCGTGTCGTCCGGCGCGATCAGGCCGGCCCGGGCGCCGCCCTCGATGCTCATGTTGCAGACCGTCATCCGCTGCTCCATCGTCAGGGCGCGGATCGCCGAGCCCGTGTACTCGAAGACATGGCCGGTGCCTCCGCCGACCCCGATCCGGGCGATCAGGGCGAGGATGATGTCCTTGGCGCCGACTCCGGCGGCCAGCCGGCCGTCGACCCGGACCTCGTACGTCCGGGGCCGGCGCTGGAGGAGGCACTGGCTGGCGAGGACCATCTCGACCTCGCTGGTGCCGATCCCGAAGGCCAGCGCCCCGAAGGCGCCGTGCGTCGCCGTATGCGAGTCACCGCACACGATCGTCATGCCCGGCTGGGTGAGGCCGAGCTCCGGGCCGATGATGTGGACGATTCCCTGATTCGGCGAGCCGAGCCCGTGGAGGGGGATGCCGAACTCCGCGCAGTTGTCGGTCAGCTGCTGGACCTGGGCTGCCGCGATCAGGTCGGCGATCGGGAGGGCCCGATCGTGGGTCGGGATCGAGTGGTCGGCGGTGGCCACGGTCTGACCGGGCCGGCGGACCGTCAGCCCGCGCTCGCGGAGGCCGGTGAACGCCTGCGGGCTGGTGACCTCGTGGACGAGGTGGAGATCGATCGCGAGCACGCTCGGCGCGCCCGGCTCGTCGTGGACGACGTGGTCGTCCCAGATCTTGTCGACCAGGGTGCGCGGTTGGCTGGATGGTGGCATCTCCGGAGGCTAGCACAGGGTCTCGACGGACCGCCCGGCCGCCTCCCGCTCACGGCCGGGGCCTCCGCCGGAGACGCCGAACGTCCTGCCCAGCCGGGTACTACCTCGCCCGGGTCCGAGCGGGCCCTTTCGAGGTACAACGGGACCGTGGCGGCGGCCTTGGCCGGCTCGTCCACGAACCGTGATGCCGGGAGGCGGGCCATCTTCATCCTGTACGCCCTGATCGTCGGACTCGCCGTCGGCGCCTGCCTCGGTGGCCGGCCGGCCGGCCTGGCCGAGCTGCGCATCCGCTGGCCGTGGCTGATCGCCGGAGCCCTGCTCGTCCAGGTCGTGCTGTTCGCCGGACCGGTCGCCGACCGGATCGGACCGCTCGGCCCGCCGATCTACGTCGGCTCGACGATGATCGGCATCGCCGCGGTCATTCGAAACCGGGCGATCCCAGGCATGCTGGTGATCGCCCTGGGCGCCGCGCTCAATCTCGCCGCGATCGTCGCCAACGGCGGCTACATGCCGGCCGGAGCGGGGGCCGTGGCAGCGGTCGGCGACGCTGCCGTGAGCGGCTACTCGAACAGCGCCCTGATCGCCCACCCGGCCCTCGAGCCGCTGACCGACGTCTTCGCCTTGCCCGCCGGCCTGCCCCTGGCCAACGTGTTCAGCATCGGCGATGTCGTCATCGGGATCGGCGTCGCGGTCGTGATCGCCGCCGCGATGCGCCCGACCCGGCGCCGGGAGGCGTAGTCCGCGCACCGAGGGGACCTCCGCCGGCGACCGTCGCGCCGCCCCGGAAGATCGGCGGGAGGCGGCGGTACCTTCGGGCGATCCGAGCGGGTTGCGAAATCGACCGACGCCTCGTACACTCGCCCGAACCGGACGGCAGCCGCCGTGCCGGGCACGCCACGGAGTCGAACGTGGGTTTGTTCAACGGGCAGCATCGTCGCCACGTCGCCATCGTCGTCACCAGCGACGGGCGGCGACTGAACGTGCCCGTGAACGAAACCGGCATCGTCGACGTCGTATTGCTGCCTCTTCTTCGCTCGATCCTCCTTGGGCTGGACGGCCTTCTCGGCCTCATTACCGGCTCCCGGCAGGAGAACGGAGGATCGCGGAGGTAGCGCAGGCAACCATCCGGGACCAACGGGACCCTCGCCGGGAGGCGGGGGTTTTTTCATGGCCGGCCGAGCCCGGCCCCGGGCAGGAGATCAGCCCGACACCGACTCACGACCGCACCGAACGACATCGAAGCCCAGCGGACGACCTCACGCCTCACACTGCAGCAGGATCAACCGGATGACGGAGACCGACTGATGACGATCACGAAGGGCGAACCGGCGCAACCGAAGAGACAGACGGCGGCCGGCGCGAGCCCGGCCGGGCAACCCGTCCGCCACGGCCACGTGCCCAACGACGGCACCGCCAGCGCGGCCGCGATCGAGCAGGCGCGCAACGCGATGCTCCACGACGCCAAGCCGCTCAAGCGCAGCCGGATCGGCGCCGACGTGGTCTGCGAGGCGCTCCTTCGCCAGGGCGTCGACGTCTTCTTCGGCTATCCGGGTGGTGTGGTCCTGCCCCTCTACGACGTCCTCGGGGACTACCCCGAGCTGCGCCACGTCCTCGTCCGCCATGAGCAAGGCGGCGCCCACGCGGCCGACGGCTATTCGCGGGTCACCGGGAAGGTGGGCGTCTGCCTGGGCACCTCGGGCCCGGGCGCCACGAACCTCGTCACCGGGCTCGGCACCGCCCTCCTCGATTCGGTCCCGATCGTGGCGATCACCGGCAACGTCCCCGGCGCGCTGCTCGGCAAGGACGCCTTCCAGGAGATCGACATCAACGGCATCACCCTGCCGATGACCAAGCACAACTACCTGGTCCGCAACGCCGACGACCTGCCCCGCGTCTTCGCCGAGGCATTCCACATCGCCCGGACCGGCCGGCCCGGTCCGGTCCACATCGACATCACCAAGGACGCCCTCCAGCAGGAGACCTCGGCGCAGCACCCGACCGAGGCCGAGGTGTTCGCCGGCCTGCCCGGCTTCCGGCCGAACTTCGACGGCCACCCTCGCCAGCTCAAGGTGGCCGCCGCCGAGATCGCCCAGGCCCAGCGGCCGATGATCCTGGCCGGCCATGGCGTCCTCCACGCCGAGGCCTGGGACGATCTCGTCGCGTTCGCCGAGAAGACCAGCATCCCGGTCGCCTGGACCCTGCTCGGGATCGGCGCGATCGACGAGCGCCATCCGCTCGCCTACGGCTACATGGGCATGCACGGCTGGAAGCACGTCAACCGGGCGATCCAGTCGGCCGACCTGCTGATCGCGATCGGGATGCGCTTCGACGACCGGGTCACCGGCAACGTGCGGACCTACGCGCCGTATGCCCGGATCGTCCATGTCGACATCGACCCGGCCGAGATCGGCAAGAACGTCGCGGTCGAGGTCCCGATCGTGGGCGACGCCGGGCGCGTCCTGCGGGCGCTCACCCCGATGGTCGAGCCCACCCCGATCGAGGAGCGGGCCGAGTACCTCGAGCAGCTGGCCGCCTGGAAGACCGAGAGCGAGGCGAGCAGCTGGCACGGCTCGGGCGCCTGGCGCGACGGCGTCCTGACCGCCGATTACGTGGTCGAGCGGATCGGCGAGCTGACCGAGCACGCGGCGACCTACGTCGCCGACGTCGGCCAGAACCAGATGTGGCTCGCCCGCTACGCCGGCTTCCGGCTGCCGAACAGCCACGTCAGCTCGGGCGGCCTGGGCACGATGGGCTTCTGCGCTGCCGGCGGCGATGGGCGCCGCCCTCGGCCGGCCCGACCGGGAGACCTGGGCGATCATCGGCGACGGCGGCTTCCAGATGACGTCGCAGGAGCTGATGACCCTCGTCCAGGACCACATCCCGGTGAAGATCGCCCTCTTCGACAACAAGAAGCTGGGCATGATCCGGCAGTGGCAGGAGATCATCTACGCCGGCAACTACCACTCGGCGCACCTGCTCGGCCCGGACTTCGCCAAGCTGGCCGACGCCTACGGGATCCCGGCCTTCCGGGCCCGAACGCCCGACGAGGTCGACCCGGCGATCCGGGCCGCCCAGGCGGTCGACGGCCCGGCCCTCATCTGGTTCGAGATCGCCGAGGAGCAGAACGTCTTCCCGATGATGCCGGCCGGCAAGGGCCTGTCGGACCTGATCGAGAAGTGGGACGGGCCCGAGGAATGAGCGACTCGGCCAGCAGCGGCCCGGCCCACGTGGCGCCGCCGGCCCGCGGCCCTGCCCGGCTCGGGCGAGATCCACCGCCACGTGCTCGTCGCGATCGTCCTGAACCGGCCGGGCGTCCTCAACCGGGTCGCCAGCCTGATGCGGGCCCGCAACTTCAACATCGAGTCGCTCGCGGTCAGCCACACCGACCAGCCCGACATCAGCCGGATGACGATCACCCTGCGCGGCGACGACGTCGCGGTCGAGCAGGTCAGCAAGCAGCTCTACCGGCTGATCGACGTCCTCAAGGTCCAGGACTTCACGGCCGAGCCGACGGTCGAGCACGAGCTGGCCCTGGTCAAGGTCCGGGCGACCGACGCGAACCGGGCCGAGATCGTCAAGATGGTCGAGCTCTACCGGGCCGCGTCTGGTCGACATCACCGACGGCTCGGTGATCGTCGAGGCTGACCGGCACGGAGGCCGAGGTCGACGCCGTCGTCGCCCTCCTGCGGAGCTACGGCATCAAGGAACTCGTTCGCACCGGGACCGTGGTCATGGCGCGCGGCTCGGCATCCATCGAGGAGGCAATCAAGCGATGACCGCACGGATGTACTACGACAACGACGCCGACCCGGCGGCGCTCGCCGGGCAGACGGTCGCGATCATCGGCTACGGCAGCCAGGGTCACGCCCATGCCCTGAACCTGCACGAGTCCGGGCGTGGACGTCGTGGTCGGGCTGGCCCCGGCATCGAAGAGCCGCGCCCTCGTCGAGGACGCGGGCCTCCGGGTGGCCGACGTGGCCGACGCCGTCGCAGCCGCCGACGTCGTGATGATCCTCGTCCCGGACACGGCCCAGAAGGCCGTCTACGACGCGGAGATCGCGCCCGAACCTGCGGCCGGGTGCCGCTGCTGATGTTCGCCCACGGCTTCAACATCCACTTCAACCGGATCGACCCGCCGGCCGGGATCGACGTCGGGATGGTCGCCCCGAAGGGCCCCGGCCACCTCGTGCGCAGCGTCTACCAGGCCGGCGGCGGCGTGCCCGCCCTGTTCGCCGTCGATCGCGACGCGACCGGGACCGCCCGGGCCAGGGTCCTCGCCTACGCCCGGGCGATCGGCGCGACCCGGGCCGGCGTCCTCGAGACGACCTTCGCCGAGGAGACCGAGACCGACCTGTTCGGCGAGCAGTCGGTCCTGTGCGGCGGCACTGCGGCCCTGGTCAAGATGGCCTTCGAGACGCTGGTCGAGGCGGGCTACCAGCCCGAGCTGGCCTACTTCGAGACGCTCCACGAGCTGAAGCTGATCGTCGACCTGATGTACCGCGGCGGGCTCAACTTCATGCGCTTCAGCGTGAGCGACACGGCCGAGTACGGCGACTACGTCGAGCGGGCCGCGGATCATCGACGACCACGTCCGCCAGACGATGCGGCAGGTCCTGACCGAGATCCAGGACGGCTCGTTCGCCGCCCGCTGGATCGCCGAGAACGAGGCCGGCCGGCCGAACTTCGAGCGCCTTCGCCAGGCGGACCACGACCACCCGATCGAGCGGGTCGGCGCCTCGCTGCGCTCCCAGATGGCCTTCCTCAACCCGGTCGAGGTCAAGGCCGGCCAGGCCCAGGCCTCGGTCGGCGGCGCGGCCGGCACGCCGGCCGGAGCGTCCGGTGAGCGCCGGCGGCCAGCCGGCCGGTGGATCGGGAATCGGGGTCGATCCCGGGTCCGTCCGGATCTTCGACACGACCCTGCGCGACGGCGAGCAGGCGCCCGGCGCCGGCCTCACCGCGGCCGAGAAGCTCGAGGTCGCCCGCCAGCTGGTCCGGCTCAAGGTCGACGTGATCGAGGCCGGCTTCCCGGCCGCCTCGCCGGGCGACTTCGAGGCGGTCCACCGGATCGCCGAGGAGACCCGCGGCGTCGCCGTCGCCGCCCTGGCCCGCTGCCGGGACGGCGATCCCCAGCGGGCGGTCGAGGCGATCCGGATCGCCGAGCGGCCCCACCTCCACGTCTTCATCGCCACCACCGACATCCACCTCAAGCACAAGCTCCGGATCGACCGCGACGAGGCCCTCCGCCGAGGCCGTCCGGTGGGTCGCCTACGGCCGGCAGCGAGCTCGGCCCCGACGCCGAGATCGAGTTCTCGCGCCGAGGACGCCTCGCGGACCGACCCGGACTACCTGCTCGACGGTCTACGAGGCCGTCGTCGACGCCGGGGCGACCACGGTCAACATCCCGGACACCGTCGGCTACGCCATCCCGGCCGAGTTCGGCGGGCTCGTCGAGCGGGTCGTCGAGCGGGTCGGCCGCGAGCGCCACCGTCTCGGTCCACTGCCACAACGACCTCGGCCTGGCCACGGCCAACACGCTGGCCGCCGTGCAGGCCGGCGCGCGCCAGGTCGAGGTCACGATCAACGGGCTCGGCGAGCGGGCCGGCAACGCCTCGCTCGAGGAGGTCGTGATGGCCCTGCGCACGCGGCCGACCCAGTTCCCCGACCTGGGCTCGCCGCGTCCAGACCGAGCAGATCACCGCCGCCAGCCGGCTGGTCAGCTACCTGACCGGCTTCGCCGTCCAGCCCAACAAGGCGATCGTCGGCGGCAACGCCTTCGCCCACGAGTCGGGCATCCACCAGGACGGCGTGATCAAGAACCCGCTGACCTACGAGATCATGACGCCCCAGTCGGTCGGCCTGTCCGGCAGCCAGCTGACGATCGGCAAGCTGTCCGGCCGGCGCGGCCTCCAGGGCAAGCTGCGCGAGCTGGGCCACGAGCTCGAGGGCGAGGCCCTCGACGCGGTCTACCGCCAGGCCATCGCCCTGGCCGACGCGAAGAAGGAGGTCACCGACGCGGACCTCCTGGCCCTCGTCGAGCAGCCGGGCCGGCGGACGGTGCCGGCCTCGATCCAGCTCGAGGGCTGGAGCGTCACCTCGCTCGCACGGCGGCAACGGCACCGGGCACCGTGTCGCTCGTCGATCGGCGGCGAGGTCCACTCGGCCGAGGCGACCGGCAACGGCCCGGTCGACGCCCTCTTCGGCGCGTCGACGAGGCCGCTCCAGCCGGTCCTCGGCTGGCACCCGGTCCTGACCGAGTACGAGATCAAGGCGGTCTCGGCCGGCGAGGACGCCCAGGGCCAGGTCCTCGTCCGCTGCCGGCGTTCGTCGGACGAGGGGCCGGGAGCGCTCGTCGTCACCGGCCACGGCCTGTCGACGAACATCATCGAGGCCTCGCTCGAGGCCTACCTCGTCGCGGCGAACAAGCTCCACGGCGCGGAGATCAACGGGGTCGACCCGGCCTTCGTCAGCCCGCGCGTCGGCCGAGGAGCTCCCGTGACCGAGGGAGCGGCCCGGTCCGGCCCGACCTACCGGCTCGCGGCGATCCCCGGCGACGGGATCGGGCCGGAGGTCGCTGGCCGCCGGCCGGACGCGTCCTCGACGCCGCTGCCGGCCGCCTTCGGCTTCGGCTTCGACTGGACCGAGCTCGTCGTCGGCGGCGCGGCCATCGACGCCTACGGCGTGGCGATCCGGCCGAGGACCTCGACGCCTGCGCGCGCGGCCGACGCCGTCTACCTCGGCGCCGTCGGCGGGCCGAAGTGGGACGACCCGACCTCCGCGGTCCGGCCCGAGCAGGCGCTGTTCGCGCTGCGCGGCGGGCTCGGCCTGTTCGCCAACCTCCGCCCGGTGACGATCCACCCGCGCTCCTGATCGCTGCGTCGCCGCTCCGCCCGGAGCTGCTCGACGGCGTGGACCTGCTGATCGTCCGCGAGCTGACCGGCGGCCTCTACTTCGGCGGCCCGGATCGAAGCCGCCGGACCGGCCGGCGTCGCGCAGCGCGATCGACACGCTGCCCTACACCGAGGGCGAGATCGAGCGCGTCGTCCGGCTGGCCTTCGAGCTGGCCCGCGGGCCGGCGCCGGCAGCTGACCAGCGTCGACAAGGCCAACGTGCTGGCCACCTCGCGGCTGTGGCGCCGGGTCGTCGACGAGGTCGGCGCCGAGTTCCCCGACGTGGCGCTCGAGCCACCGGCTCGTCGACTCGTGCGCGATGCAGCTGGTCAAGCGGCCGGCCGCCTTCGACGTGCTCGTCACCGAGAACCTCTTCGGCGACATCCTGTCCGACGAGGCATCGGTCCTGGCCGGGTCGCTCGGCATGCTGCCCTCGGCCTCGGTCGGCAGCCGGCGGACCGCCCACGGCCTGCACGGCCTGTACGAGCCGATCCACGGCTCGGCGCCGGACATCGCCGGCCAGGACCTGGCCAACCCGATCGGCGACGATCCTGTCCGGGGCGATGCTGCTGCGCTGGTCGCTCGGCCAGGCGGCCGCCGCCGACGCGATCGAGGCGGCCGTCGGGGCCGCCCTCGACGACGGCTACCGGACCGCCGACCTGTGGCCCGCCGACGGGCAGCCGACCGGCGGCCTGACCCGGCTCGGGACGGCCGCGCATCGACGCCGGGCGATCGCCGAGCGCGCTCGACCGCCGGCCCGGGCGACGGCGTGTCCCGAGGCCGGTGGCGCCGATGAGCCAGCCCGGTCGTCCTCTACGACACGACCCTGCGCGACGGCACCCAGGGCGAGAACATCACCCTCTCGCTGGCCGACAAGCTCCGGATCGCCCGGATGCTCGACGAGTACGGGATGCCCTACATCGAGGGCGGCTGGCCGGGCTCGAACCCCAAGGACATCGAGTTCTTCGCGGCGGCCCGGACGATGACCTGGGCGACCGCCCGGCTGGCCGCCTTCGGCTCGACCCGCCATCGCTCGAACCGGCCGGAGAAGGACCCCAACCTGCACGAGCTGGTCGCGGCCGAGACGCCGGTCGTCACGATCTTCGGCAAGAGCTGGCTGCTCCACGTGACCGAGGTCCTGGGCGCCACGCCGGCCGAGAACCTGGACATGGTCGCCGACTCGGTCGCCTTCGTGGCCGAGCGCGGCCGCGAGGTCGTCTACGACGCCGAGCACTTCTTCGACGGCTACACGCGCCGACCGTGACTACGCCCTCGCGACGCTGCGCGCCGCCCGCGAGGCCGGCGCCCGCACGCTCGTCCTGTGCGACACGAACGGCGGGCACCCTGACCGCCGAGCTCGTCCGGGTCGTGACCGACACGATCGCCAGCCTGGCCGCCGACGATGGCGCCCCCGGGATCAGCTGGGGGATCCACACCCACAACGATGCCGAGCTGGCGGTGGCCAACTCGATGGCCGCGGTCGACAGCCGGCGTCCGCCACGTCCAGGCCACGATCAACGGCTACGGCGAGCGCTGCGGCAACGCCAACATGGTCAGCATCCTGGCCAACCTGGCGCTCAAGACCGAGCTTGCCCTGCGTGCCCGCCGGCGGTGGCCGACCTGGCCGGCCTGACCGAGCTGTCGCGCGGCGTCGCCGAGATCGCCAACGTGACCCCCGACGACTACCAGCCCTACGTCGGGCGGTCGGCGTTCGCCCACAAGGGCGGCGTCCACGGCGCCGCGGTGGCCAAGGTCGAGCGGAGCTACCAGCACGTCGACCCGGCAAGCGTCGGCAACGAGGGCCGCCTCGTCGTCTCGCGAGCTCGGCGGGCGGGCGAACACCCAGCTCCGGGCCGAGCAGCTCGGCCATCGGCTCGACGGGATCGTCGACGCGCGCGAGCTGTCGGACCTGATCAAGCAGCTCGAGGCCGACGGGCTTGCCTTCGAAGGCGCCGAGGCATCGTTCGAGCTGCTGATCCGGCGCCAGCGACGGACTACGTCGCGCCGTTCCGGATCGTCGACTTCACCGTCCTCGTCGAGCAGCGCGACGGTCAGGAGCTCCTGGCCGAGGCGACGGTCAAGGTCGAGGTCGACGGCGAGGTGCTCCACACCGCGGCCGACGGCAACGGCCCGGTCAACGCGCTCGACAGCTGCCTTGCGCAAGGCGCTCGCGGCCTTCTATCCGGAGCTCGACGCGGTCCACCTCGTCGACTACAAGGTCCGGATCCTCGACGGCGACGGCAGCCACCGGGCGCGCGCACCCGGGTGATCATCGACTCCTCGGACGGCAGCCGGACGTGGTCGACGATGGGCAGCGACACGAACATCATCGCGGCGTCGGCGGCGGCCCTGGCCGACTCGCTCGAGTACGCCATCTGGAAGTCCGGCGCCGAGCTGCGCCGGCGCGACGAGCGCCATTTCACGACCTCCCGGCTGCCGGCTCCGGCGGCCGCCGAAGCGGTCCGGCGGAATCCCGGAGGTGACTCGATGACCAGTCCGAGCGGGCCCGAGGGCCGGGCCGCGGCCACCCCACCCGGCGACGAAGGCTCGCCGGCCCTCCACCTGGCCCGCTGGACGGTCTCGTCGGGCAGCCAACGTCCGGAGCCGCGGCGCGGTCGTGATCGCTTCGGGCGACCACCAGTGGGAAGGGGCGGCCGAGGGCAACGGCCCGTCGATGCGCTGCTCCGGGCGGTCGATCGAGCGCTCAGCGCCGTCCTGGCCGGGACTCCCCGGCTGGTGGCCTACGACGTCCACGCGGTGGCCGAGGGCCCGGATTCCGAAGGGATCGTGACGATCCGGATCGCGCCGCCCTCAGACGGCGGCGGGCCGGCGCTCGAGCGGCGCCTACACCGGCACGAGCCGCAACGTGAACATCATCGCGGCCTCGATCGAGGCCTACATCGATGCCCTCAACCTGCTCCTCGCCGAGGAGCACTGGGCGGGCGCCACGGAGGCCGCCGGGAACCGCAAGCGGGCGAAGGCCGCCGCGGCCGGGCGCGCCCCGCGGGCGGAGCTCGACGAGGATGCCGGGGACCACGACACGACCGCCTGGTTCGAGCGCTGAGCTTGTCCGACGGCGAGCCATCCCCGACCGCGCCGGCCGCCGGCCGGGCGATCGACCCGACGGCCGCCGGGCCGCGGGCCGCCTTCTCGGGCGAGCCCGGCGCGTTTGCCGAGGATGCCCTCCTGGCGGCCCTGGCAGCCCCCGGCCGATCCCGGTCAGTGGCTTCCGGGAGGTCTTCGAGGCCGTCCGCGACGGGCAGGCCGAGGTCGGCGTCGTGCCCATCGAGAACGTTGTCAACGGCACCGTCCGGGAGATCTACGACCTGCTCCTCGAGCACGACCTGGTGATCCGGGGCGAGGTCGTCGTGCCCGTCCGGTTGTGCCTGGCGGCCCTGCCCGGGGCCCGGCTCGAGGAGATCGATCGGGTCTATTCGCACATCCAGGCGCTCGGCCAGGCCGACGCGCTTCCTGCGCCGGCAGCCGTGGTCCCTGCTCACGACCTACAACACGGCCGGAGCCGGACGGTTGATCGCGGAGCAGGCGGAGCGCGGTTCGGCGGCGGTCCTGTCGCCCCGGGCCGCGGCCCATTTCGGGCTGGTGGTCCTGGCCGACAGGATCGAGAACGATCCCGCCAACCGGACCAGGTTCGTCCTCGTCGGCCGACCGGACCAGCCGTTCCCGGCGACCTGGCGCCGAACGCCGGACGGCCCGTCGAGTCCGCGCACGACCCTCGCCTTCGCGGTCCGCAACGAGCCGGGCGCGCTGCTGGCGCGTCCTCCAGGTCCTCGCCGCCCATGGACTCAACCTGAGCACTCTCGAGTCGCGGCCGAGCCGGCAGGTGGCCTGGGAATACGTCTTCTGGGCCGACGTCGACGCCGACCTGCTGGCGTCCGAGGCAGCCGCGGCCCTCGACGAGATCCGGCCGCTGACGACGATGGTCCGGGTCCTCGGCTCCTACCGGCGGCCGGCCGGCGCCTGAACCGGCAGGCTGCGGATCCGCTAGGTGATCGCAACGTCCGCGGGCACGCTCGGGTCGATCGCCGGATAGGCCGGCTTGAGCTCCTCGAGGACATCGCCGAGGATCTCGGCCACCGCCAGGTTCCGGAACCAGTTCTTGTTGGACGGGATGACGTACCACGGCGCGGCGTCGGTCGAGCAGCGACCGAGGGCGTCCTCGTAGGCCGCCGTGTAGTCGTCCCAGCGAGCTCGCTCGGCGAGGTCGCCCATCTTGAACTTCCAGCGCTTCATCGGGTCGTCGCAGGCGCGCCTGGAGCCGCCGGCGCTGCTCGTCGCGATCGATGAGCAGGAAGAACTTGACGATCGTGGTGCCCTCGTCGACGAGCATCCGCTCGCAGTCGTTGATCTGGTCGTAGCGCCGCTTCCAGGTCGCTTCGGGCACGAGGTCGTGGACCCGGACGACGAGGACGTCCTCGTAGTGGGAGCGGTTGAAGATCGCGATCTCGCCCTTGGCCGGAACGTCGCTGGTGGATCCGCCAGAGGTAGTCGTGGCCGAGCCTCGAGCGGGCTGGGCACCTTGAAGTCGGCAACCGGGCAGCCCTGCGGGTTGAAGGCCGACATCACGTGGCGCGATGGTGCCGTCCTTGCCGGCCGCGTCGATCCCCTGGAGGACGACCAGGACCGGGTGCTCGCGCCTCCGCCCACAGTCGGTCCTGGAGGTTCGACAGGCGGGCGAGGCCGGTTGCCAGCTCCTTCTCGGCGGCCGGCTTGGCGTGGCCGTGGGTCTCGGACGGGTCGATCCGTGCCAGCCGGACCTTGCTGCCGGGATCGACCCGGAGCTTGGCGCGCGAGGCGATCGGCTGGGGCATCGCGGGCTCCTCATGGCGACAGTACGAGGATCGTACATGGACCCGGCGTACGAATGGCGACGACCGCACCGACAGGAGCACCGCCGATGACCACGACCATCGGACACGCAGCCGCACCCGATCTTCCTCGCCGGCCGCTGGGTCGAGTCGCCCGACCTCCTGATCGTCGACCAACCCGGCCGACCCGGCCAACGCCGGCCGGGCAGACGTACCACGCCACCGCCGAGCAGTACGAGGAGGCCGTCGAGCGCGGCGGTCGCGGCCTTCGAGGTGACCCGCAAGCTGCCGGCCTACGAGCGCGGCCGCGATCCTGCGCGAGATCAGCGCCGGCATCAGGGCCCGCCGCGAGGAGCTCGGCCGGCTGATCGCCCTCGAGGCCGGCAAGCCGATCCGCGACGCGCTGGTCGAGGTCGACCGGGCGGTCGCTCACCTTCCGCCTCGGCGCCGAGGAGGCGGAGCGGATGGTCGGCGAGATGATCCCGCTCGACCTGATGCCCTCGTCGCAAGGGCCGGCTGGGCATCACCCGGCGCTTCCCGATCGGCCCGGTCGCCGGCGATCAGCCCGTTCAACTTCCCGCTCAACCTGGCCGCCCACAAGCTCGCCCCGGCGATCGCCGCGGGCTGCTCGATCGTCCTCAAGCCGCCGTCCAAGGATCCGCTCACGATGCTGACCGTGGCCGAGATCGTCGACGAGGCCGGCGTGCCCGACGGGTGCCGTCAGCATCCTGCCGATGACCCGCGAGCTGGGCGACCGGATGGTCGCCGACGAGCGCTTCAAGCTGCTGACGTTCACCGGCAGCCCGTCGGTCGGCTGGCGGATGAAGGAGCGGGCCGGCAAGAAGAAGGTCGTGCTCGAGCTCGGCGGCAACGCCGGCGTGATCGTCGACAAGAGCGCCGACCTCGACTGGGCGGTCAAGCGCTGCCTCGTCGGGGCGTTCAGCCTACGCCGGCCAGGTCTGCATCAGCGTCCAGCGGATGTTCGTCCACGAGGACGTCTGGGACGCGTTCATGAGCCGCTTCGTCGCCGGCGCGGCGGCGCTCAAGCTGGGCGACCCGCTCGATCCCGAGACCGACGTCGGGCCGATGGTCGACGAGCGCCGCCGCCCGAACCCAGCGCTGGGTCGACGAGGCGGTCGCGCTCGGCGGCAAGGCTGCTCCTGCGGCGGCAAGGCCGACGGGACGCGTTCTTCCCGCCGACGATCCTGACCGACACCCCGGTCGAGCGCCCAGGTCTGCCGCAACGAGGCCTTCGCGCCGCTCGTCGTGGCCTTCCCGTTCCGCGACTTCGACGACGCGATCCGCCAGGTCAACGACTCGTCGTTCGGCCTCCAGACCGGCGTCTTCACCAACGACCTGGCCGACGCCTGGCGCGCCTTCGACGAGCTCGAGGTCGGCGGCGTGATCGTCAACGACGTCCCGACCTACCGGATCGACCACATGCCCTACGGCGGCGTCAAGGACTCCGGCCTCGGCCGCGAGGGCCTGCGCTGGGCGATCGAGGACATGACCGAGATCCGGATCATGGTGATCGCCCCGGCCGGCTAGGTTCGGTCCGTCGCGGCGCGGGGGAGCGCTGCCCGTCGGCCGGCAGCGCCTTGTCGGGCCTGGAGCTCGCCGCGCGCGGCGCGCCTCGGCCGGGCCCGGAGCGCGCCTCGAGCGGCATCGATAAGGTGCCGCGTAATCGTGGCGTTCATACCGGTCACGCGAAGCGCTCGGGGGCGGGGGCAGGTGACCGGAGGCCGGGCTCGGCGCGCCTCGGCCGGGCCCGGAGCGCCTGCAGATACGCCCGGCGATTACGCGGCCCGCTTGCCTGCCGCCGTTGCCCGTTATCGTCGGTCCTGACCGTCGGAATATCACTCGCACGACTAGGGGCGACATCAGGAGGCACCGGTTGACCCAGAGCGGGCGTCGAGCGGCATCGGTAAGGCGCCGCGTAATCGTGGCGTTCATACCGTTCACGCGAAGCGCTCGGGGGCAGGGGCAGGGGCAGGGGCAGGAGACCGGAGGCTGGGGCGCGGTGCCGCGTAATCGTGGCGTTCCTACCGTTCACGCGAAGCGCTCGGGTGCGGGAGACCGGTGGCAGGAGGCGGGAGGCCGCAGCGCCCGATTCCATCCTGAGCCACGCTCCCCCAGAGTGACTTTCGGCCGAGCTCGACGCCACGCGGCCCGGGCGTGGCGGCCAGACGCCGCTTGGCAGTCCCAGGTCCCCACGGGTGCCATGCCTGGCGCCGCACCGAGCCCTGGCGGGCCGGGTTGCGGAACCTCGGTTCGGCGCTCGACCCCACCCATCGTGCCGTAACCCGAACCGTCAGGCCACGGCGAGACGTCGGCGAAGGTGAGCGGGACCGCGCCGTCCCATCGCCCGCGACGCGACGCGCCACGCAGCGCCGGCCGGCCCACCATGCGGCGATGGACTTCGCCCTGAGCCCGGACCAGCTCGCCCTGCGCGAACGAGCACGCCGCTACACCGTCGACGTGCTGCAGCCGCTCGAGGCCCGCTTCGAACGCGACCGCGGCGTCCTGCCCAGGGCCGAGGCGGACGTCCTCCGGCGGGCGGCGATCGCGGCCGGCCTGCACGCCGGTTCGCTGCCCAGGAGGGTCGGTGGCCAGGGCTGGTCGGTGATCGAGCAGGTGATCGTCCACGAGCAGTTCGGCCAGGTCACCGGCGGCCTGTGGTCGTACGTGCCGGGCGCCTACAACGTCCTGCTCCATTGCGATCCGGTCCAGAAGAAGCGTTACCTCGACCCGTCGATCCGCGGCGAGCGCAACGGCAGCTACGCGCTGACCGAGCGCGACGCCGGTTCCGACGCCCGGGCGATGGCCGCCACCGCGACCCGGGACAAGGCCACGGGTGAATACGTGCTCAACGGTGAGAAGTGGTTCGTGACCGGCCCGGACGACACCGACTTCATGATCTTCCAGGCTCATGTCATCGAGGGCAGGCGGCGCCGGCCGACCCTCTTCCTGGTCGACTACGACACGGCCGGCGTGCGCCTCAGCCACGACCCGGACTACATGCACACGTTCGCTGACCGCCATCCCCAGTTCGTCCTCGAGGACGTGCGCGTCCCGGCCTCGGCAGTCCTGGGCGGCATCGGCCGGGCCGACGAGCTGACGAACGAGTGGTTCGTCGAGGAGCGGATCCACATCGGGGCGCGTTGCACCGGGGCGATGGAGCGGCTGCTGGACCTGGCGGTCGAGTGGGCCACCGAGCGGGTCCAGTTCGGCCAGCGGATCTACGACTTCCAGGGCGTCAGCTTCCCGCTGGCCGACTCTGCCGCCGATGCCGCAGCCGCCCGGTTGCTCACCCGCGAGTGTGCCTGGCTGGCCGACTCGGGCGCCGATCCCAAGCTGGTCCACGCGCGAGGCCTCGATCGCCAAGCTGTTCGCCTCCGAAGCGGCCTTCCGCTGCGCCGACCGGGTCGTCCAGGTCTTCGGCGGCCGGGGCTACATGCGCGAGTACCCGGCCGAGCGCTTCTTCCGCGAGCTGCGGGTCGACCGGATCTGGGAGGGGACCTCGGAGATCCAGCGCCTGATCATTGCCCGGGCCCTCGAGAAGCGCGGCGTCGGCCGGGTCGTCGGCGAGGCATGACCGCCGAGCCGGCGTCGGCCGGACCGCCCGGCGCCAGCGCCGTCCCGGCGCCGACCGGACAGGTGGGCACCGCGGACGTCCCGGAGCGGCCCCCGATCAACCTCCACGCCCTGTTCGCGCCGCGCTCGGTCGCGGTCGTCGGCGCCTCACCCCGCTCGGACATCGCCCAGACCGTGCGCGACAACTTGCTGACGATGGGCAGCCCAACGGCCTGCTACTTCGTCAACCCGAAGTACGACGAGGCGTGGGGCTCGCCGTGCTACCCCGACCTCGCCTCGCTGCCCGAGCCGCCCGACAGCGTGCTCGTGGCGCTCAACCCGCTCCGCGCGGCGGCCATCACCGAAGAGGCTGCCCGGGCCGGCGCGCGGAGCGTCCTGATCCCCGGTGGCGGCGTCGTCGAGGGCGGCGCGGGCGCCGCCCGGATGCAGCGCGAGGTCCGCGAGATCGCACTCCGCCACGGCTTGGCCGTGCTCGGCCCGAACTGCATGGGCATGATCGACCGGGTCACGAACAGTGCCGTCTACATCGGCGACATCAACCCCTGGGCGCCCCGCGGCCGCGTCGCGGGGATCGCTCAGAGCGGCTCGGTCACGGACGCGTTCATCCACTTCGGGACGCGGATCGGCTTCAGCCGGATCATCGGGGCCGGCAGCGAGGTGGTCCTCGACCTGTGCGACTACGTCGCCTACTGCCTCGACGATCCCGAGACCGACGCGATCATCCTGTTCGTCGAAGGCTTCAAGCGGCCGGAGCGGTTCCTCGCCCTGGCCGACCGTGCCCTCGAGCTGGGCAAGCCGATCCTGGCCCTGAAGGTCGGTCACAGCCCGCAGGCCCAGGCTGCCGCGGTCGCCCACTCGGGCTCGCTGGCCGGTGAGTCGCGGGCGACGGACGCCGCCCTGGCCGCCGCCGGCGTCGTCCGCTGCGCCGATCTCGACGCCCTGTTCGAGGCCGCCGAGCTCCACGCCGGATGCCGGCGCCTGGGCCGGCGGGTCGGCCGTGGCCGGACCGGCGTGGTGACCGTATCGACCGGCGAGGCGTCCCTGATCGCCGACATCGCCGAGCGGGTCGGGCTCGACCTGCCGGCCGTACCCGACGAGGCGAGGGCGACGATCATCCGGGACTTGCCCAGCCTCGGCTACATCGGCAATCCGATCGATCCGTGGGGCGCGACCGACGAGCAGGTCGCCTACCCGGCCGTCCTCGATGCCTTCGCCGCCTCGGGCGGCTACGACGTCCTGGCGATCGTCCACGACTTCCCGTACCGGTCGCTCAAGAGCGAGGTGGCGGTCGCCGAGGGGGTGACCCGGGCCCTGATCGCCGCCACGGCCGATCGACCGGGGATCCTGCCGGTCTACCTGTCGCTCACCTCGGGCGAGCCGACACCCGAGATCGTGGCGATGCTCGAGGCCGCCGGCGGCATCCCGGTCCTGCGAGGCACGACCGAGGCGCTGGCAGCGATTGCCGGGCGAGTCGCCTGGGAGGCGCGCCAGTCCAGCCGGCTCGCCGACGGTCCGCGGCGGCCGGCCTGGCCGGCGCTCGCCGCGGACCGGACCGCGCTCGGCCACGACCCCGCGGTCGACTCGCTCGATTTGGCCTCCGCGGCCGTGCCCGGTGGGATCCAGGGTGTCCGCGGCACGGTCAGGACCCTGCCCGAGCTCGAGAGCCTCGATCTCCTGGCCGTGGCCGGGCTGCCGGTCGTGACGGCCCGGCCGGCCGCAGATCCGGCCGAGGCAGTCGCTGCCGCGGGCCAGATCGGCTACCCGGTCGTGCTGAAGCTCGATGCCACCCGGCTCGCCCACAAGACCGAGGTGGGCGGCGTCCGCCTCGGGCTGGCCAACGGCCTGGCGGTCAGGGCCGCCGCGGACGAGCTCCTGGCGATCGGCCGGGCCACGGACATCGGCCTGCGCGGCCTGCTCGTCGAACCGATGCTCGGCGGCGATGTCGAGCTGATCGTGGGCCTGCGCCGCGACCCGCAGTTCGGCCCGATCGTGCTCGTCGGGCTGGGCGGGATCCAGGCCGAAGCCCTCGACGACGTCGCCGTCGAGCTCGCGCCGGTCTCGCCCGCGATCGCCGGGGCGATGCTCGAACGACTCCGCGGGTCGCGCATCCTGGCCGGCGGGCGAGGCCGCCGGGCGGTCGACCGGGCGGCGATCGTCGACCTGATCGTCGCCCTCGGCCGGCTCGGCTGCGAGCGGCCCGACCTGCTCGAGGTGGACCTCAACCCGGTGCTCGCCTCCGAACACGGCGCAATCGCGGTCGACGCCCTGGTCGTACACTCGACCGCGTGACCCCGCCCGTTCGGACCGCCGCCAGCCTCCTCGTCGAGTGCCTCGCGGCCGAAGGCGTTCGCGTACGTCTTCTCGGTGCCCGGCGAGGAGACGATGGACATCCTCGACGCCCTCTCCCGGACGGACCGGATCCGACACATCACGACCCGTCACGAGCAGGGCGCCGCGTTCATGGCCGACGTCCACGGACGCCTGACCGGCCGTGCCGCGGTCGCCATGGCGACCCTCGGGCCGGGCGCCACGAACCTCGTGACCGGGATTGCCGACGCCTTCCTCGACCGCGCGCCGATGGTCGCGCTCACCGGCCAGGCCGGCTCGGACAAGCTCCACAAGGAAGCCCACCAGGTCGTCGACGTGGTCCGCATGTTCGGCCCGGTCACGAAGTGGAACACCCGGGTGGAGCGAGCGGACGCGATCCCCGAGATCGTCCGCAAGGCCTTCCGGGTGGCCGAGCTCGAGAAGCCCGGCCCGACCCACATCGAGCTGCCCGAGAACCTCGCCGCGGTGCCACCCGAATCGGGTGACCGAGCCCGGCCCCTCGAGCCGACCCGGGCCTACCTCCCCGAGCCGACCGACGCGGCGATCGCCCATGCGGCACGCCTGATCGCCGAGTCCGACCGGCCGATCATCCTGGCCGGCAACGGCGTCCTGCGCCGTCGGGCGTCGCCCGCCCTGCGGGACATCGCGCGCGGGCTCCACGTGCCGGTCGCCGTCACGTTCATGGGCAAGGGCGCGATCGACGACCGCAGCCACCTGTCGCTGATGGCGGTCGGGCTGCAGGCCCGCGACCACGTCCTGACCGGCTTCGACCGGGCCGACCTGGTCGTGTCGGTCGGCTACGACCTGGTCGAGTACGCACCGGCTCGCTGGAACCCCGAGGGCACGAAGCGGATCATCCACATCGACACGCAGCCGGCCGAGGTCGACGCCGGCTACCAGCCGGCGGTCGAGCTGATCGGCGACATCGAGGGCACGCTCGCGCCGGCTGCTGGCCGCGGTGCTGCCCCAGGGCGTCGGCGGTCGCAGCGCGACCGAGCGCCACGACTCGAGGGAGATCCTGGTCAACGCCGACCTGCGTACCGCGCTGCTGGCCGACCTGGCGGCGGCCGAGTCCGACGACGGCTTCCCGATCAAGCCGCAGACGGCGATCGCCGAGCTGCGCCGGGCGCTCGGCCCGGAGGACATCGTGGTCAGCGACGTCGGCGCCCACAAGGTCTGGGTGGCGCGGCTGTACCAGGCCTACGAGCCCAACACCGTGATCATCTCGAACGGCTTCGCGGCGATGGGCATCAGCCTGCCCGGGGCGATCGCCGCCAAGCTCGTCCATCCCGATCGACGGGTCGTCGCCCTGTGCGGCGACGGCGGCTTCCTGATGAACAGCCAGGAGCTCGAGACGGCCACGCCGGATCCGGCGCCAACGTCACCGTCGTGGTCTGGCGCGACGACGGCTACGGCCTGATCGACTGGAAGCAGCGCAACGAGTTCGGACGGCCGTTCGGGGTCGAGTTCGGCAACCCGACTTTGTCGCCTACGCCGCGTCGTTCGGGATCGCCGGGTTCCGGGCGGACTCTGCCGCCGACCTCTATCCGACCCTGCAGCGCGCCCTCGACAGTCGACGGGCCGGCCCTGGTCGAGGTGCCGATCGACTACCGTGAGAACCTCCGCCTGACCGAGCGCCTGGGAGCCCTGTCGGGACCGAGCTGAGCCGGCGGGAACCGGGATCGCCGACATCGACCCCGGGCAGGACTGGCAGTACCTGCCCGCAGCGCACCGGACCATGTCGAACGCCCCAGGACCGAATCGGGACCGGGTCACAACGGTTGCCGCCGCGCACCGCCGGGTCGGTCGCAGGGTCGGATTCGGCATTGACGCTCCAGTACCTTGGTACTACTCTCGCGACTACTGATCAGCACCGCAGAGTCGGCTCTTTCGTCGATCTTCCGTCGGCTTTCGGTCGATCAGCGTGCACTCATCCATCTCATTCATCGGAGATTCCCGTGGATACGGCGATCGTCCGAGACTGCCCTTCGGAGGTCCTTTGATGACTCGCTATCGCCGCTCCGCGCTGAGCGCCCGGCCCCAGGCGGCGGTCGCCGTTGCGGCCGCGTTTGTGCTCCTGGTCGCGTTCGCGGGCACGGTCCTCGGCCACAACACCGTCAACTCGGCGACCTTCGCCTGCGATGGGACAGTCACCTGGCACGTGACGGACTGGACGACCGATAACACCGGCAACCAGGCGCTGGCTCCGGACGTCCAGGTCTGGTACTCGCTCGATGGCGCCCCGTACGTCCAGATCGACGGCACGTTTGCGTTCACCGATTCGAACTACCTGACCGGCTTCGGGGGCACCTTCAGCGCCGGCAGTGCAACGACGGTCAAGATCGAATCGATCCTGGCCCCCGGTACGACCTGGACCGACGGCGACGCGACGGACCTCGGCCCGTGGTTCAGCGACACGGTCGATCGGGCGACGTGCGAGAGCCCCTCGCCGTCCGCCAGCGCCTCGACGACGCCGAGCGCCTCGCCGAGCGCCTCGCCGAGCGGCGGTGTCGAGGCCGCGACCGCCACGCCCCGGGTCACCCCGCCGTCGACCTCGACGCTCGACGCTGCCAGCACCCAGACCGGGGCCGGCTTCCCGGTCACCCTGGCCGCCCTGGCGGCCATCGTCACCCTGATCGTCCTGCTCAGCCCTCGGCCGAGCATCGGCACCAGGCGCGGACGCCGCCGCTAGGAGGCACGCGACGGGGCGCGTGACGGCGCCGAGCATGAGCAGGAGCGGTCCGGTCCCCCAGGGGCCGGGCCGCTCCTGGTGTTCGAGACGCCTTCCCGGGCCCTATGAGATCGTCGCGCCCGGCGCTGGATCGTAGACGGTCACTGAGCCGAGGCCGCGTGCGCCGAGGGCGACCCGCAGCTCGGCCGGGGTCCCGGCCAGGAGCGGGAAGGTGCCGTAGTGGATCGGCATCACGTGCTGGACGCCGAGCAGCTCGACCGCCAGTGCCGCTTGGCGCGGGCCCATCGTGTAGTGGCCGCCGATCGGCAGAATCGCCAGGTCGGGCCGGTGGAGGTCACGGATCAGGGCCATGTCGCCGAATACGTCGGTGTCGCCGGCGTGGTAGATCCGGAAGCCGTTCTCGAGCTCGACCACGAAGCCGGCCGGCTCGCCCAGGTAGAGCGGGACGCCGCCGTCGGAGTTCCAGTCACCGGCCGAGTGATCGGCATGGGTCATCGTCACCTTCAGGCCGGCCAGCTTCGACCGTGCCGCCCTTGTTCATGCCGGTGACCGAGTCGGCGCCGCCGGCGACCTGCCGCCCGAGCCACAGGCTCAGCTCGTGGATCGCTGGCCAGGCCGGCCGGAGCCGGCTGCCCAGGGCCACGGCGTCGCCGAGGTGGTCGCCGTGGCCGTGGCTGACCAGGAGCAGGTCACAGCGCTCGACGGCCGCGGCCGGCTTCGGGCTGAGCGGGTTGCCGAACCACGGGTCGAACAGGATGGTCTTGCCGCCCGGCGTCAGGACCTCGACGCAGGCGTGGCCGTACCAGGTGATCTGCGTGTCTCGATCCGGTCCCATTCAGGCACCTCCGCCGGTCATCGTACACTCGGGAGGTGCCAGCCCAGCGGATCGCCGAGAACCTCGCCTTCATCAACTGGACGCTCCTGAGCGGCCTTGCCGTGGGTGCTTTCGGGGCGGTCGTCCTGATGCGCCTGCGGACGGCGGCGACCCGCGGCTTCCTCGCGTTCAGCGCTGCCTGTGCCGCCCTGTTCGGACTGCTCGCCCACCTCAGCGACGGCGCCCTCGTGGAAGCCTCGGCGGCGCCCGGGTCGACGGTCCGGATCGACCCGACCTGGACGGCGCCGCGCGACGGTGCGCTCGTCGCCTTCACCCTGGTCGCGGTCCTGTACACGATCGTCCTGGCTCGCCGCGGCCGTGCGCCGGCCGTGGCCGCGGCCGGCCTGGCGTGCGGTGTGGCCGCCCTCGCCTTCGGCGCGCTGAGCTGGGCCGACGGCCCGCTGGGCATCGGCGGCGCGGCGGGGGTCGTGGTGGCCCTCGGCCAGGACCTCCTCCTCGGGGCTGTCACCGGCGGCGTCTTCGTGGCGATGATCCTCGGCCACTGGTACCTCGTGACGCCCAAGCTGCCCGAGGCGCCGCTCATCCTCCTCAGCCGGATCCTGTTCGGGCTGGTCGCCGCCCAGGTCGTCCTGTTCGGCGGCTCGATGCTGCTCGGCGCCGGCAGCGGCGGCGGGCCCTTCTCGCCGCTCGGCGGGCCGTGGGCCCAATTCGTCTGGCTGCGCCTGCTGGTCGGCCTCGTCTTCCCCCTGATCGTGTCCTGGGCCGCGATCCAGACGGCCCGGTCACGGTCGATGGAATCGGCGACCGGCCTGCTCTACATCAACGTCGGCTCGATCGCCGCCGGGACGATCCTGGCGGCCGGCCTCTACTTCGGAGCGGGACTGATCGCATGAGCACGTCGAACGGATACCTGCCCGGGCGGGCCGACAGCGACTACATCGAGTCGATCGGGCGGCCGCCCGACCCGGCCCTCGTCGCGATCGAGCAGGCGGCCGTGCCCGACGACATTCCGATCCTCGACCGGGCCGCCGGCCGGGTCCTTGGCTCGCTCGCCGTCGGGCGGCGCAGGATCGTCGAGGTCGGCACCGCATTCGGCTACTCGACCCTGTGGATGGCCCTCGCCCAGCCGCCCGACGGCACGATCGTGACGATCGACCCGGACCGCTCGCGGACCGACCGGGCGCGCCGGTGGTGGCGCGAGGCAGGCATCGCCGACGAGCAGATCACGGTCGTCAACCGGCCGGCCCTCGAGGCGTTCGCGGCAGGTGGCGCCGAGCCTGCCCTCGGGGGACCGTTCGATCTCGTCTTCATCGATGCCCTCAAGGACGAATACGAGGCGTACCTGGCAGCCCTCCGGCCGCGCCTCGCCGCTGGAGCCCTGATCGTCGCCGACAACGTCCTGTGGAGCGGCGCCGTGGCCGACGCGGGCTCGAGCCGCTCGGGCGCGACCGCCCTGCGGGCGTTCAACGCCGCCGTGCTGGCCGACCCGGCCTTCGCCGCCACGATCCTGCCGCTCGGCGACGGGCTGCTCATCGCGACGCTCCGGTCCTGACCGCGTGATCGCGATCCGGATCCGACTGTTCGCCGTCCAGCGCGAGCTGGCCGGGACTCGCCAGGTCGACCTGGAGCTGCCCGATGAGGCCTCGATCGAGCGTGCCTGGCTCGCCCTCGTCGAGCGCCACCCGGGCCTGGCCAGTGGGCGCACTGCGGTGCGTTTCGCCCGCAACGGGGTGTACGCCGACCCGGCCGAGCTCCTGGCCGACGGCGATGAGCTGGCCTGCATCCCACCGGTAAGCGGCGGAGCCGGCGACGATTCGACCGCCCGCCGGATCATCGAGCTGCGCGAGCCGGCGTTCGGCCTGGAGATCCTGGCCGAGCTGGGTGCACGGCTGGCCACCGACGGCGACGGCGCGATCTGCGGCTTCGTCGGGCGCACCCGCGCGAGCGCCGGAACGCCGGCGCCGGGCCAGGAGCGCGAGGCGGCCCGCCACGCGGGCCGGCGGGTCGAGGCCCTCGACTACGAGGCCCACGAGACGATGGCCCGCCAGGTCCTCGAGGCGATCGCCGTGGAGATCGAGGAGCGCTTCGACGTCCGGCGGCTGGCGATCGTCCACCGGCTGGGGTCCGTCCCGCTGGGCGACGTGAGCGTGGCCGTCGTGGCCGCGGCCGCCCATCGGGACGCCGCCTTCGAAGCCGCCCGCTATGCGATCGACGAGCTGAAGGCGCGCGCCCCGATCTGGAAGGCCGAGCAGTTCGCCGACGGTCACGTCTGGATCGGCAGCCCGGCACGAACGGGGCCCGCTCGCGCGGAGGAGGATCGATGAAGGTCTATGTCAGCGTCGACATGGAGGGGATCGCCGGGATCAGCCATCCCGGGCCGACCAACCGCGGCGACCTGGGCTATCCGGCCGCGGTCGGCCTGATGGTCGGCGAGGCGAACGCCGCGATCGATGGCGCCTTCCGCGGCGGCGCCACCGAGGTGACGGTCAACGACAGCCACGGCTCGATGTACAACCTGACGCCGCTCGACATCGATCCGCGCGCCCGGCTCGTCCAGGGCCAGAAGGCCTGGTCGATGGTGGCCGGGGCCGGACCCGGGCGCGGCTTCGGGGTCGCCCTGTTCGTCGGCTACCACGCCCGGGCCGGCGATTCGGTCGGCACCATCGCCCACACGTATTCGGGCCGGCCGGTCTCGACCTCCCTGAACGGTCGGTCGGTGGGCGAGAGCGGGATCAACGCGATCGCCCTCGGGGCATGGGGCGTACCGGTCGGCCTCGTCTGTGGCGACGATCGGGTCGCCGCCGAGACCGAGGCCTGGTTCCCGTGGGCCGAGCGGGTCGTGGTCAAGGAGGCCCTCGGCCGGAACTCGGCCGCATCGGTCCACCCGACGGCAGCTCGCGAGGCGGTCCGGGCCGGGGCGGAACGGGCCGTCCGGCGGGCGATCGCCGGGGAGATGCGGCCGCTCGTCCTGGACCCGCCCTGCGTGGTCGAGGTCGTGTACCACAATGCCGCCCAGGCCGAGATGGCGGCCCTCGTGCCGGGAGCCGAGCGGACCGGCGACACCGGCGTCCGGTTCGCGGCGGACGACCCGCTGATCGCCTTTCGCGGATTCCTGGTCGGCCTCCGGATGGCCGGGCTCGCCGACTGAATCGGCGGGGCATACTGGACGGGTGACGACGCCGGACTCTGCCCACCCAGCGCTCGGCTGTCCGCCGGCCCGGGCGCGCCCGCGGGAGCTCGGCGTCCGGATCGGCCTCCTGCCGCCCGGCCCGACCAACTCGATCCTCGATGTTGCCGGGATCTCGGTCGGCCATCGGTCGATCTGGCGGGACGAGCCGGCCCCGCCCGCCGGCCGTGGCGTCGCCCGAACCGGGGTGACCGCAATCGTGCCGTTCGATCCGGGGGAGCTGTTCGCGAGCCGGGTGGCAGCCGGCGCCGCGGTCCTGAACGGGGCCGGCGAGATGATCGGGATCACCGCGATCAACGAGTGGGGCCTGATCGAGACACCGATCTTCCTGACCTCGTCGATGGCGATCGGGCGGGTCTACGACGCGGCGGTCGAAGCGCTCGTCGAACGGATCCCGGAGGCCGGCATCGATGACGCCCTGATGCCGGTCGTGGCCGAGTGCGACGACGGCTACCTGAACGCCTCGCGGACGGTCCAGGTCGATCCGGCGGACGTCCGGGCCGCCCTCGACGACGCCCGGCCGGGCGGTGCGCGAGCGCCCGTCGGCGGGGTCGTCGGAGCCGGCGTGGGGATGGTCGGCTTCGAGCTGAAGGCGGGCATCGGCAATGCTTCGCGGACGGTCAGCCCGGTCAGCCGGCCGCGCTTCAGCCGAGCCAGGGCCGCCGGGGCCGGCGACCCGGCAGCCTTCCATCTCGGCGTGCTGACCCTGACGAACTTCGGCCGGATCGAGCGGTTGACGATCGACGGGGTGGCCGTCGGCGCCGCCCTGGTTGCCGAAGGCTGGCCGCCGGCCCGCGATCGCGAACAGGGCAGTTGCATCGTCGTGATCGCCACCGACGCCCCGCTCCTGCCTCACCAGCTCAGCCGGATCGCCCGGCGCGCCGGCCTCGGGCTGGCCCGGGCCGGATCGACCGGTGGCCACGGCTCGGGCGAGATCTTCGTGGCGATCTCGACCGCGGTTCGCATCCGCCGCGCCGGGGCGCCCCTGGTGACGACGACCCACCTGGCCGATGACGTCCTCGATCCGCTCTTCGCAGCGGCGGTCGAGGCGACCGAGGAGGCCGTGATCGACTCCCTCTTCGTGGCCGACACGGTCACCGGCCGGGATGGCCACCGGGTGCCCGGCCTGCCCGTCGGCCGAGCGATCGAGCTGCTCGCCGCGGGCGGCCGGATCGCCCGATGAGCGACCGCCCGCTCGCTCGGGTCGACCGGCTGGTCGAGCTGGCCGACACCCTCGCCGCCGCCTGGGGTGCCCGCGCCTCGATCTGCACGACCGTCGGCCAGGAGCGGGCCAACCTGCGCCTGCTCGGCGTCTCGGGTCTCGATCGGGCCGGCCGGCCGCTGGCCGGTGCGGCAGTCGACCGGTTCGTCGATGGCCGGGTCGACCGGCTCGCAGCCGGGACCATCCTGCCGTTCGTGGCCGCCATGGCCGAGTACGACCTGAGCCCGCAGGCCCTCGCCCTGGACGTTGCCTCGGGCGCGGTCGACCTGGGCCTGGAGTCCGAGATCCTCCACGATGCGACCCGCCGCGCCGAGGTCGAGCGCCTGGCCACCAGCCTCGCCGGGGCGGCCCTTGATCGGATCGACGCGAACCGGACCGCCCGCCTCGAGCTGCTCGCCCTGATCGGCGACGCGGAGCGGCCGTGGGTCGGGGTGACGACTGCCGAGCCGGAGGCCGTCGACGGGGCGCGCGAGGCCGCTCTGCTGGTCGCGGCCGGGGTCGACGTGGTCCGGGTCGACGTGCCGGCCAGCCGCGAGCTGGCCGACCGCCTCCACGACGCCGGCTTCGAGATCCCGGCCTGGCACGCGCGCTCGGGCGGGGGCGCCGGCACGGACATCGAGCCGGCCCCGACCGGCAGCCAACGCGGACTGGCCGAGGTCCGGCTGGCGATCGACGAGGCGGCCGCCGAGCGGCGCGGATACGCCCGGCTGGCGACCGTCGCCCTGCCCCTGGCCGGGCCGGAACAGGCGGTGGTCGCGGCCTTCGAACGGGTCGATGTCGTCGACGGCGATCCGGTGGCCGAGGTCGTCGACGGCAACGTCGATCCCGACCGGGCGCTGGCCGACCATGCCTTCGCGCGGCGGCTGATCGCCCGCTCCGGCTCGATCGTCGCCCTCGGGGCCGGGCCCCTGGTCGTCGCCCCGGACCTCGCCCGGGGCGCGCCGTCCGGCCCGGCGACCCTGGCCGGCCGGGCGCTCGCCCTGCAGCTGCTCGGGGCCGCCCTCGCCCGGCGCGACGGGATCCCGCCCGCCCGGATCATGGTCGGTGCGCTGCCCGCCTGGCTGATCGAGGAGCGCAGCCCGGGCGCACTGGCGGTTGCCCAGGTCCTCCTCCGGCGGGCGGCCATGCCCGGGCACCCGCTCGTCTTCGAGGAGCCCGAATCGGAGGCCGCCGCGGTCCGCTGGCGGGCGATCCTCGGCGCGGCGCTGCCGGTCGCCGGACCGGACGGGCTGATCGTCCGGCGGGCAACGGCGACCGGCGCCGGCCGGGCCGTGGCCGAGACCCGGGCGTTGGGCGAGGTCGCCGCCGACGTCGCCGGGACATACGGGCCGGTCGACCCGCGCGGGGTTGCCCTCGATCACGCCCGGGCGACCGTCGCCGCCGCGATCGCGACCCTGGAGGCCCTGGCATCCGACGGCTGGGGGTCCGTCCTGGGCTCGCCGCTCGATCGTCCCGGCATCGGCCGGCTGGGTGCGGATGCGGTGGTCGAGCGGACCGAGGCGTTCGATCCCTTCTCGATCGGCGGCGCGATCGCGGGCGGCCAGGGCCGGCCGCACCCGCCGACCGCCGACACGCTCTGAGCGACGATGCCCGGCGAGCCCGAGCCGAGTTCCCCCCATGGCTGACGTGACCCGTCCGCCCGCCGACCCGTTCGGCTATGCGGCCACGAGCTACTGGCTCGAATCGGCCGGCGACGACCTGACCCCGCGCCCGTCGCTGCGCGCCGCGATCGACGCCGACGTGGCGATCCTCGGCGCGGGCTATACCGGCCTGTGGACGGCCCACCAGCTCCTCGTCCGGGAGCCGTCACTCCGGGTCGTCCTGCTCGAGCGCGAGATTGCCGGATTCGGCGCGTCGGGTCGCAATGGCGGCTGGGTCGCCTCCGGGCTGAACGCCAGCTCCGAGCGGCTCGAGCAGCGGTTCGGCCGGGACGGGATGCTCGCGATCGAGGATGCCGTCGCCGGGGCGGTCGACGAAGTCGGCGCCGCGCTGCGGGCCGAGGGGATCGACGCGGACTACGCCAAGGGCGGCTCGCTCACGGTGGCCCGCGGCGCCGAGCAGCTGCCGGCCCTCGAGGCGCACTGGCGGAGCCTGGAGCGTTCCGGCCGGGCGGCCCATTACCGCCGGCTGGACGCGGCCGAGACCACTGAGCGGATCCGGATCGACGGCGCGCTCGGCTCGGTCTACGGCAGCCAGTACGCGGTTGTCCATCCGGGCAAGCTCGTGCGAGGCCTGGCCAGGGCCGTCGAGCGCCGGGGGGCCACGATCTACGAGCAGACGGCGGTCACCGACATCGAGCCGGGTGCGCTGCCCGGCCTGCGCCCTGCGCTCCGAACGGCCAGCGGCCTGGTCCGGGCCTCGACCGTCGTCCTGGCCGGCGAGGCCTACCTGACCCAGCTCCGTCCGCTCCACCGGGCGCTGCTGCCGCTCTACTCCCTGATCGTCCTGACCGAACCCGTGTCGGAGGCCGACTGGGCGACGATCGGCTGGCAGGCGCGGGAGGTCGTGGCGTCGTATCGGCTGTCGGTCGACTACCTGTCCCGGACGGCCGACGGCCGGATCCTGTTCGGCGGCCGCGGGGCACCGTACCGCTACGGATCGGCGATCGAGCCCGCCTTCGACCGCGATGCCCGAACCCACGCCCTGCTCCGGCAGATGGTCGGGGCCTGGTTCCCGAGCCTGCAGGGGATCGGCTTCGGCCACGCCTGGGGCGGCCCGCTCGGGATGCCTCGCGACTGGATCCCGACATTCTCGTTCGATCCACGCACCGGGATCGCCTCCGGCCGCGGCTATACCGGTCACGGCGTGTCGACGGCCAACCTCGCCGGGCGGGTCCTGGCCGGCCTGATCCTGGGCGAGCGGTCCGAGCTGACCGCGCTGCCCCTGGTCAACCACCGCTCGCCGGACTGGGAGCCCGAGCCATTCCGCTGGCTCGGTGTGCGCTTCACCCAGGAATCGTTGCTCAGGCTCGACGCGCGAAGCGCCCGGACGGGCCGGCCGCCGACGGGACGCTCGCTCGCGGAGCGGATCGCCGACCACTGAACCACGGGCCCCGGGCGGCTGGGCCGCCGGCGATGCCTACGGCTCGGCCGCGACCTCGACCGCCTGGACGATGACGCCGCGCCCGCGGCGCTTGCCGGCGTATGTCGCGGCGTGGACCCGGGCGAGGAGCTCGGCCTGGTCGGTCGCATCGTCCGGGTAGGCGGCGATCCCGATCGTCAGGTCGACGCCCATCCCGCCTTCGGCCGAGCGGACCGCGGCCTGCAGTCGCTCGGCCACCTCCCGGGCCTGGGCGCGGTCGAGGTCGGGCAGGATCAGGGCGATCTCGTCGCCGCCGTAGCGGGCGACGACGTCCCGGCCCCGGGCGCCCGCCTTGAGCACGCCGGCCACCCGGTGGAGGACGAGGTCGCCCACTGCGTGGCCGCGCCGGTCGTTCAGGTCCTGGAACCGGTCCAGGTCGCAGAACAGGATCGCAAACCGCCCCGAGTGGTTCACGGCATCGCGGATCTGGCGACGGAGCAGGTCCTGGAACGAGCGGTGGTTGACCAGCCCGGTCAGCGGGTCGGTGGCGGCCAGCTCGCGGGCCCGCTGGAGCTGCGCCTGGGCAAAGGCAAGGCCGGTCTGGTCGGCCAGCCCGTGCAGGAGCTCGAGCTCATCGACGCTCGGCACCCGCGGCGACTCCCAGAGCACCGGCAGGAAGCCGGCCAGCCCGCCGTCGGTGTGAATCGGGACCATCGTGATCGAGCGCACCCAGGCCGGCAGTCCGAGGCCGACGATGATCCCGTCGTCGCGCCCGGGCGTGATCTTGAAGGTCACCGCCCGACGGTCCTGGAAGTCGGCTTCGATGTCCCGGCCCGTGAAGCGGCTGACCCCGGACACCGCGCCCGGCTCGATCGTCCGTGTCTCGGAGCTGCGCCAGCGCAGGATGTCGTAGCCGCCATCGGGCCGGCGCAGGGCAACCGACCGGACGCGGGCGCCGAGCAGCTCGCGCAGACGGGCGTCGAGGGCCTGGACGATCCGGGTCGGCGATTCCTGGCGTGAGAGGATCCCGGTGAACTCGATCAACGTGGCCAGGTCGACCCGGACCCGCCGGCCCGCCCGGGCGAAGCTGCCCACGAACAGCGCGTACGCGAAGAGCAGGCCAAAGACGGTCACCTGGACCTGCGGACTGGTCGGGAAACCGAGCGAGGCGCGCAGCTCGACCTGGCCGACGAACACGAAGCCGCTGCTCGCGGCAGAGGCGAGCGCACCGCTCATGCCGAAGAAGATCGCGCCCTCAAGGGCGAGGATCGGATAGACGAAGAAGCCGATCCAGTCGGGGCTGCCGAGGAGCGACTGCCCGACGAGGTAGCCGACCGCGGAGTCGACCGCGAACGCGGCCACCGCGAAGCGCTGCCAGGCGGCAGGGCTGCGGGCGCCGCGCATCCAGAAGACCTGGACGAGGACGAGCGAGCCGAGCAGCAGGAAGGCCGAGGCCAGGGCGATCGGCTCGGCATGGCCGTAGAGCGGCCCGAGCCCGGCCACGCCGGCCACCCCGAGCAGCCGGATCAGGAGCATCCAGCGCTGGAAGTCGAATTCGGCAACCGATGCCCCGACCCGGGCGGCGGGATGGGTCGCGACCCGCCCCTGGCTGCGCCAGCGGCCGGCGTCAAGGACGCGGCGCAGGCGGCTTCGCGGCGAGCGCGCATCCGTCGCGGGCCCTTCGAGGACCGTCCCGGTGACTGGTCCCTGGGCGCCCAGCTGGGTCGGTTCCACGGTCCCTCCGAATGCTCAGTGGCAGGGCAGCGAGTGTCCTTCGGGGACTGGCTCCGGGGCCATCACCCGATCGTACCGGTCAGCCTCCGCCACGTGATGGGCCGCCACCGGGAACGCGCGCCAGAGCCCCGGCCGGGCGGCGATGATAGGCGGACGATGGTGCAGCCGAGCGAGGTGGCGAGATGACCGACAGCCCGCGCCGACGTCCCCGGCGCGTCCCCGTCGAGGTCGCCCAGCTGCCCTGGCGATCGATCAGGAATCCGTTCCGGCCGGTCGAGATCCTCAGCGCCGACCAGGTCGAGGCGATCCATCGGGCGTCGCTCCGGATCCTGCGCGAGATCGGCTTCGAGGTCCTCGGCGACCGGGCCCTCGAGCTCTTCGCGGCGGCCGGGGCCCGGGTCGATCGGAGTCGCCGCTCGGTCCGCCTCGACGATGCGCTCGTCGACGAGCTCGTCGCGAGGGCGCCGTCGGAGTTCCGGCTCCACGCCCGCAACCCCGACCGGGACGTGATCCTCGGCGGCGACCACCTCGTCTTCAGCTCGGTCGGCGGGCCGGCCTTCGTGACCGACCTCGACCGGGGCCGCCGGGCCGGCAATTTCGCCGACTTCGTCGACTACGTCAAGGTGATCTCGAGCCTCAACATCGTCCATCAGGAGGCCGGCGGTCCGCTCGAACCGACCGACCTGCCGGTGGCCACCCGCCACCTCGACATGTACCGCTCGCTGATCGGCCTGCTCGACAAGACGTGGCACTGCCTCGGTGCCGGCCGCCTCGTCGTCGACGATGCGATCGAGATGACCTGCCTGGTCCGCGGGATCGACCGCGACGAGCTGGCCCGGCGGCCGAGCCTGATCACGATCATCAACACGAACTCGCCGCTCCGGCTCGATGGCCCGATGTCGGACGGGTTGGTCGAGATGGCCCTCCACGGCCAGCCGGTGGTGGCCACTCCGTTCACCCTGGCCGGCGCGATGACCCCCGTCTCGCTGTCCGCGGCGATCGCCCAGCAGAACGCCGAGGCGCTCTTCCTGGTGGCCCTCGCCCAGATCGTCCGGCCGGGCACACCGATGGTCTACGGCGCGTTCACCTCGAACGTCGACATGCGCTCGGGAGCGCCCGCCTTCGGAACGCCCGAGTACGTCAAGGGCGCCCTGGCCAGCGGCCAGATGGCCCGCCGCTACCACCTGCCGTGGCGCTCTTCGAACGTGACCGCCTCGAACGTCGTCGACGCCCAGGCCGCCTACGAGTCGGAGATGGCGGTGTGGGGCGCGGTCATGGGCGGGGTCAACCTGCTGTACCAGGGGGCAGGCTGGCTCGAGGGCGGGCTGACCGCCTCGTTCGAGAAGCTGATCATCGACGCCGAGATCCTCCAGATGATGGCCGAGGTCCTCGTGCCGTTCGCGGTCGACGAGGCCGAGCTCGGCTTCGAGGCGATGGTCGACGTCGGGCCGGGCGGCCACTTCTTCGGCACGGCCCACACCCTCGAGCGATACGAGACCGCCTTCTATCGGCCGCTCGTGTCGGATTGGCGCAACTTCGAGATCGTGGCACGAGCACGGCGCCCGGACGGCTACGGAGCGGGCGAACACAATCTGGAAGGCGCTCCTGGCCGGCTTCGTGGCGCCCGCCCTGGACACGGCCGTCGAGCACGAGCTGGATGCCTTCGTGGCGCGCCGCAAGCGCGAGATTGAACGCGCCGGCTAGCCACGGGCCACGCGCCACGACCTGCCGGTCCCCTGCCGCGTCGCCGGATCCGGACTCCGATTCGAAACGCCCCTCGGAATGCCCCGATCAACGCTGCTAGGATCGCGGCGATGGCCCCCAGGCAGTACGACTTCATCATCGTCGGCGGTGGTTCGGCGGGCTCCGCCCTGGCCAACCGGCTGAGTGCCTCGCCGGCCAACCGGGTGCTCGTCCTCGAGGCCGGGCGGCCCGACTATCGGTTCGACGTCTTCATCCAGATGCCGGCCGCCCTGACCTTTCCGATCGGCAGCCGGTATTACGACTGGAAGTACGAATCGGAGCCCGAGCCGTTCATGGGCGGCCGCCGGATCTACCACGCCCGGGGCAAGGTCCTGGGCGGCTCGAGCAGCATCAACGGGATGATCTTCCAGCGCGGCAATCCCCTCGACTACGAGCGCTGGGCGGCCGACCCGGGGATGGGCTCATGGGATTACGCCCACTGCCTGCCCTACTTCAAGCGGATGGAGGACTGCCTCGCGGCCGCCGCCGGCGACCCGTTCCGGGGTCACGCCGGGCCGCTCGTCCTGGAGCGTGGCCCGGCCACGAGCCCCCTGTTCGAGGCGTTCTTCCGCGCGGTCCAGGAAGCCGGCTATCCGTTGACCGACGACGTCAATGGCTACCGCCAGGAGGGCTTTGCCGCGTTCGATCGGAACATCCACCGGGGTCGCCGGGTGAGCGCCGCGCGGGCCTATCTCCACCCGGTGATGAAGCGGCCGAACCTGGCGGTCCGGACGCGGACCCTCGTCACCCGGATCCTGTTCGAGGGCCGGCGCGCAGTGGGCGTCGAGCTGGCAGGCGGCCGGCGGATCCTGGGCGGCGAGGTGATCCTGAGTGGTGGGGCGATCAACTCCCCCCAGCTCCTGCAGCTCTCGGGCGTGGGCAATGCCGCCGAGCTGTCGGCCCTCGGGATCGACGTGGTCCACGACCTGGCCGGCGTCGGCGAGCACCTCCAGGACCACCTCGAGGTCTACATCCAGTACGTCAGCAAGCGGCCGGTCTCGATGCAGCCGGCGCTCCAGAAGTGGCGCCGGCCATGGATCGGCCTGAACTGGCTCGTCTTCCGGCGCGGCCCCGGGGCAACGAACCATTTCGAGGGCGGTGGCTTCGTCCGCGGCAACGACGACGTCGCCTACCCCAACCTGATGTTCCACTTCCTGCCGCTCTCGATCCGCTATGACGGCTCGGGACCGAAGGGCGGCCATGGTTACCAGGTCCACATCGGCCCGATGTACTCCGACTCGCGCGGCTCGGTCAAGGTCACCTCGAAGGACCCGGCGGCCCATCCCGCCCTGCGCTTCAACTACCTGTCGACCGCCCAGGACCGTCGCGAGTGGGTCGAGGCGATCCGGGTCGCCCGCTCGATCCTCAACCAGCCGGCCTTCGAGCCGTACAACGGGGGAGAGACCTCACCGGGGGCAGCGGTCCAGACCGACGCCCAGATCCTCGACTGGGTCGGCCGGGATGCCGAGACCGCGCTCCACCCGTCGTGCACCGCCCGGATGGGTACCGACGACCAGTCGGTCGTCGACCCGCTGACGATGAGCGTCCACGGCCTCGACGGCCTTCGCGTCGTCGATGCCTCGGCGATGCCGTACGTCACGAACGGCAACATCTACGCCCCGGTGATGATGCTGGCCGAGAAGTCGGCCGACCTGATCCTGGGCAACACGCCGCTGGCGCCCGAGCCGATCGCCTTCTATCGCCACGGCGCGGGCATGCCCCTCAGGTTCGCCGGAGAGGTCGCCGGCGGAACGGCCTCGTCCTAGCATCGCCGAACCGCACAGCCGCGGTCCGACCGCAGAGCATCGACCAACCGCGCAGCCGCGGCCCACCCGCGTCGCCGTTCTTCCGCCCAAGGGCCTCCCGGCGGCGCGCCCCTAAACTGGGCGAAACGTGGCCGCGGAGAGTGAGGACCAGATGGACGTCGGCATGATCGGGCTGGGTCGGATGGGCGCCAACATGTCGCGGCGCTGGCTGCACGACGGCCACCGGTGGTCGGCTATGCCCGCCACGCCGAGACCGTCGACGGCCTGGTCGCCGACGGTGCGATCTCGGCCGGCGCGACCTCGCTCGCAGGACCTCGTCGGCCAGCTGCCGCGCCGCGGGTCGTCTGGCTGATGGTCCCGGCCGCCTCCGTCGACGCGACCCTGGCCGAGCTCGTGCCCGCTCCTGGCGCCGGGCGACGTCATCGTCGACGGCGGCAACTCGTACTACCGTCGACGACATCCGCCGCTCGCACGACCTGGCGGCCAAGGGGATCGACTACCTCGACTGCGGCACGAGCGGCGGCGTGTGGGGCCTGGAGCGCGGCTACTGCCTGATGATCGGCGGGCCCGACGACGGCCGTCGCCCGGCTCGACCCGCTCTTCCGGTCGCTCGCGCCCGGGGGTCGACGCGGCCGGCCGGACGCCCGGCCGGACCGGGCGAGCCGAGCCCGGCCGAGCAGGGCTACCTGCACTGCGGCCCGAGCGGCGCCGGCCACTTCGTGAAGATGGTCCACAACGGCATCGAGTACGGACTGATGGCCGCCTACGCCGAGGGCCTGAACATCCTGCGCCACGCCGGACGCGGGCCTGGCCACGCGCGACGGTCGACGCCGAGACCACGCCGCTGCGCGAGCCCGAGCTCTACCAGTACGAGCTCGACCTGCCGGCCGTCGACCGAGGTGTGGCGGCGGGGCAGCGTGATCGCCTCCTGGCTGCTCGATCTCACCGCCCAGGCGTTCCTCCAGAGCCCCGACCTGGCCGAGCTTCGCGGGGCGCGTGTCGGACTCCGGCGAGGGCCGCTGGACGAGCATCGCCGCGATCGACGTGAGCGCGCCGGCGCCCGTCCTGACCACGGCGCTGTACGCCCGTTTCTCGTCCCGCGGCGAGGCCGACTTCGCCGACCAGGTCCTGTCGGCGATGCGCCTCGGCTTCGGCGGCCACCTCGAGACAGCCGCGCCCGCCGGAGCCCAGGGCGGTGAGCGTCGTCAGGTCGGACGCGTTCGTCTTCTTCGGGGCAACCGGCGACCTCGCCTTCAAGCAGATCTTCCCGGCCCTGGCCAACCTGATCCGGGACGAGGGCTTCGACGTCCCGATCATCGGGGTGGCCCGCTCGGGCGACCTCGATTCGCTCAAGGCCCGGGCGCGGGCGAGCCTCGAGGCCGGCGGCCACCTCGAGAAGGCGATCCTGGCGAAGCTCCAGGCGCAGCTGCGCTACGTCAAGGGCGACGACGACGACCTCGAGACGTTCCATGCCCTGCGGCGGGAGCTCGGGCGACGCCGCCCATCCGCTCCACTACCTGGCGATCCCGCCGGCCCTGTTCTCGACGGTGATCGACAACCTGAAGCGCTCGGACTGCGCCGCGGGGCGCCGGATCATCGTCGAGAAGCCGTTCGGACGTGACCTGGCCAGCGCCCGAGCCCTGAACGCGACCGTCCATCGCGCCTTCGGCGAGGCGTCGATCTTCCGGATCGACCACTACCTGGGCAAGGAGCCGGTCCAGAACCTGCTCTACTTCCGGTTCGCCAACTCGTTCCTCGAGCCGATCTGGAACGCGACGAGTCACGTGGCCAGCATCCAGATCACGATGGCCGAGGCAGTTCGACGTGGCCGATCGCGGCGCCTTCTACGACCAGGCCGGCACGATCCGGGACGTGGTCCAGAACCATCTCCTCCAGGTGGTCAGCCTGCTGGCGATGGAGGCCCCGTCGGGCCGCGACGACCGAGGCGGTCCGGGACGAGCAGTTCAAGGTCCTCGATTCGCTTCGCCCCCTTCGCGCCGGACGACGTCGTCCGCGGCCAGTACCGCGGCTATCGCTCGGTGGCGGGCGTCGCCCCGGATTCGACCGTCGAGACGTTCGCCGCGCTGCGCTTCCACCTCGACACCTGGCGCTGGGGCGGGGTGCCGATCTACGTCCGGGCGGGCAAGGCTCTGCCGGTCACCGCGACCGAGGTCCTGGTCGAGTTGCGCCAGCCACCCCAGATGGTCTTCCCCGAGGTCGAGCCGCCAGACGGCAACTACCTCCGCTTCAGGCTCTCGCCGGACATGTCGATCTCGCTCGCCGCCCGGGCCAAGCGGCCCGGTGAGGCGATGCTGGGCGAGGCGGTCGAGCTGTTCGCGCGCCACCAGAGCGGCGAGGAGCGGCCGCCCTACCAGCGCCTGATCGGAGACGCCCGGCGGGGCGACCAGGCGCTCTTCGCCCGGGAGGACTCGGTCGAGGCGGCCTGGCGGGTGATCGACCCGGTCCTGCATGCCCAGCCGCCGATCCACGAGTACGTCCGGGGCAGCTGGGGACCGGCCGCGGCGGCCGGGATCCTGGCGCCCGGCGACCACTGGCACGATCCCACCGACCCCGAGGTGTCTCAATGACCACGGAGCCCCGCCGGCCGTTCTTCGGCTACCACATGCCCAACTACACGTATCCCGGCGTCCCGACGATCAGCTCTTCGCCAGCGATCGTCGAGTTCGCCCGGGCGGCCGAGGCGGCCGGCTTCGACCTCGTGACCGTGATGGACCACTTCTATCAGATCCGGGGCGTCGGGACGGAAGACCAGCCGATGCTCGAGGCCTACTCGACCCTGGCCGGCATCGCCGCAAGCACCCGGAGGAGTCCGGCTCGGCACCCTGGTCGGCGGCGTCACCTACCGCAATCCGGCCCTCCTGGCCAAGACCGTCACCACCCTCGACGTGATCAGCGGCGGCCGGGCGATCCTCGGCATCGGGCGGCCTGGAACGAGTCCGAGCACGCCGGCTACGGCTTCGACTTCCCGCCGATCGGCGAGCGGATGGACCGGCTCGGCGAGGCCCTCGCGATCTGCCGGCTGATGTTCAGCGAGGAGCGGCCGAGCTTCGCGGGCGAGCACTATCGGATCGAGCGGGCGTTCAACCGGCCCCGCCCGATCCAGCCCGGCGGTCCGCCGATCATGATCGGCGGCATGGGCGAGCGCCGAACACTCCGCCTGGCGGCCGAGTTCGCCGACCTGACCCATTGGTTTGCCGCCCCGATCGACATCCTGCGGCACCTCACCGAGGTCCTCGAGGAGCACTGCGCCGCGGTCGGTCGCGATCCGGCCACGATCGTCAGGACGATCGGCTCGCCGGTCCTGCCGGTTGCCGATGAAGCTGAGGTCAGGAGCGGCTCTCGAGCGGATCGCGCCGGAGCGGCGGGCCAGCCTGGCCGTCGCCACGCCCGAGCGGGCAGCCGAGATCCTGTCGACCTACGTCGAGGCCGGCTTCACCGGATTCACCTTCGGCAACACGATGCTGCCCACGCTCGAGTCGATCGCCGTCGCCGGCGACGTGCTGGAGCTCCTGCTGAAGGAAACGTCCGTGGCATGATCGGCGTGTAGTCGCGCACTCATCGGGCAGGAGATCCCTGATGTTCGTTCCTCTGTCGGTGCTCGAGTTCCGCGATCGGGCGGCAACCTTGTTCGACGCGACCGGCCACGGCGCAGGCAGGGCCCTGGGGTCGCGGAAGCGCTACGGGCTGTGCACGAGCAGACGCCGGGATCGGTGGCGCCGTATCGGCGTCATCGTGAGCGCCCCGGGTCGAGCGATCCGGACGTCGTGGCGATCGGCCGCGGGCGGGCCGCCTTGCCCGGGCTGCCGGGAGACGGGTCGCGGGCAGCCTGCCGCCAGATCGGCGTAGATCGCGCCGACCTGCTGGTTCGTCAGGCTCGACGTTGTCAGGACGTCGTGATCGTCCCGGCGATAGCTCGCCTGGGGAGGCGCCGATCGCGAGGGACTTCGTATTGTGAGGTTGACGTTGTAGGCGGAGTCCGAGCGGACTTCACGGACCGTCCGTCGACGTATAACGTCATCGAGCCTGCCCGGCTGACCGTGCCACGATCAGTGCCAGTTCGAGTCCGGTCGAGGGTCCGCTGATCAGCAGCCGCGACGCCTCGCCGGGCTTGGACAGCTCGGCCGTCGGCGTGTGCTGCCGAGCTCATGACCAGCGAGTAGCCCGTATTGCCGTCGGCTCCGGCGCCCTTCGAGAGGACGAACGAGCTCGCGCGTGCTGCCGGAGCGCTTGACCCAGACCGAGTAGCTGAAGTCCTGGCTGAGCCCCGAAGTTGAGCGAGGCCGCGTTCGCGACGCTCACGTACGATCTCGTCCCGGTGAAGACCCGGGCCGAGCCGAACTTGCCGCGTGACCGCGCTCGTCGGGCCGACGGCCGGCCGCGCAGCTCGCCCCGTTGTCGGCCGAGCCGGACGAGTCGAGGACGCTCCGGGTGGAGCAGTTGTTGACCCACGGCGCGGCTTCATCGAACGTCCACCAGCCGACCAGCCCGGTCGGAGCCGGGCGTCGGCGTAGGCGTGGGCGTCGGCGTCGCGGTCGGCGTCGGGCGTGGGGGTGGGCGTGGGGTGGCGTGGCGGTGGGTTTGGGCGTGGGCGTGGGCGTCGCGGCGGGCGTTGCCGTTGGCGTCGGCGATGGCCACCTCCGGTCAACAGCTCGGACACGCTGCCGCGGCGGAGAGCGCCCCGCGGTAGATCCGGACGTCGTCGATCGTCCCGGCGAACCCTGCGGCGCCGCTCGAGTAGGCGCCGATCGCGAGGGCCTGGCTGTTCGTCAGGTCGACGTTGTAGGCGCTGATGCTGACGCTCGCCTGGGGGAGGCCGTCGACGTACAGGGTGCCCAGGCCGGAGCGCTGGAACGTCGCGGTGAGCAGGTGCCAGTTCGTGTCGGTCAGGGGCTTGCCGCTGATCAGCAGCCGTGACGCCTCACCCGGCTTGGACAGCTCGGCCGTCGGCGTCGTGCCCGAGCTCATGACCAGCGAGTAGCCCGTGTTGCCGTCGGTTCCGGCGCCCTTCGAGAGGACGAACGAGCTCGCCGCTGCTGCCGGAGCGCTTCACCCAGACCGAGTAGCTGAAGTCCTGGCTCGGCCCGAAGTTGAGCGAGGCCGCGTTCGCGACGCTCACGTACGATCTCGTCCCGGAGAAGACCCGGGCCGAGCCGAACTTGCCGCTGACCGCGCTCGTCGGGCCGACGGCCGGCCGCGCAGCTCGCCCCGTTGTCGGCCGAACCGGACGAGTCGAGGACGCTCCGGGTGGAGCAGTTGTTGACCCACGGTGAGGCCTCATCGAACGTCCACCAGCCGACCAGCCCGGTCGAACCCGGGGTCGGCGTCGGGGTGGGCGTGGGCGTGGGCGTCGATGTCGGGGTGGGAGTCGGCGTGGGCGTGGGAGATCCGCCGGTCATCCGCGCGATCAGGTTGCTGGTCATGCGCTGGACCCGGGGATCCGCCTCCGCGTAGAACTCGTTGTTGTCCAGGAGTCGCGGCCACACCTCGGTCCCGGCATTGAAGACCACCGCGCCGCTCGCTGCCGTGTACACGGAGGCGCTCTGGTTGTCCGGCTGTCCGGTCGGCGAGTTGGAGAGCTGGATCGTGCCGGCCGGAGTCAGGCCGTTGTTCTGGATCGAAGTCGTACTCGATCCCGACGAGGCCGGCGATCTGATCGCCGGCCGCCAATCCGGTGCCTTGGTAGATCCAGTTGCCCGGCGTTCGTCGACGACCCAGGCAGACCTGGTTGGAGATCCCGCTAGCCGTACATGCTGCCGAGGAACGCGTTCTCGGGCTTGGTAGACCGGGTAGTTCCGCCAGTTGACCGTCGTCAGGGCCGGGTTGGTGGTCGGATCGAGCGAGGCGTCCTTGTAGCACGTGATCGTCCGATCGGCCGCCCCCGCTGGAGTCGCTTTCGAAGCGGATCTGCCAGTAGATGTTGTTGCCGCTGAAGAACGCGACCCCCATCCCGGCGTCGCGCGCCGCGGTGAGGTTGGTCCGCATCGCGTTCGACCAGTACTCGTCGTGGTAGGTCTCCATGAACATCTTCCGGTTCTGGAGGACCTGCGGCCGGCTGTCGATGTCGTCGGCTCGTGACGTACGTCACGTTGTAGCCGGCCGACTCGAGGTAGCGGATCGCCGAGTCGTTGCCGTCGAAGAACTGGCCGGCGCCGGAGTCGGACTCGTACGGACGATCGTAGGAGACCTTGTAGGCGCGAACGTCGCCATCCGACAGGTAGCCGTGGTACAGGCTCTTGCCGCCCCAGTAGTTGTAGGCCTGCCAGGTGGTCGTCGGCAGCTCGAACACGATGTCGGCCGGGGCCCCGTCGTCGCGAACGACGAAGATGATCCACTGCGTTGGCGCCGGTGCTCGCGATCAGCTTGACGAGGTAGACCCCGGTCGTCCAGGTCGAGTCCGTCTGCAACGTGTACGACTTCTGCCAGTGCGCCTCGATCAAGCCCGTGGTCGGGTCCGGTGTCGGGACGCCCTGGTCGACTCCGGCCAGTCCGCCGATCGTGGTGATCAGGCGTGAGCCGGCGCCACCGTAGTAGCCGACCCGATAGACCTCCATGGCGAAGGACGGCGCGGTCGTCGACACGTACAGGTCGATCGACTGCCCCTCGTTGATGCTGTCCGCGCTGGCGTAGCCGGCGATCGGCGTGATTGGTCCACCCGGCAGCGGGCGCGGCGGCGGGGGCGAGGCCGGCCGCGCCGGCGGGCGCGCCATCGAGTGGATCCTCGGCGGCGCTGATCGTCTGCCTGAGGGCCTGGAAGCCGGCGGGCTCGCGAGGGGCTGGCCGGGTTTCTGGTTCTCTGCGACGATCGGGTTCGGCGCGGTCGCCAGGGCCGGTGCGCCGCCTGACCAGCTGGACCTCGGAAAGGATCAGGACGGCGATTACAGCCGCGGTCCAGGCGCGCACGCGCCCGTGGCGTCGTAGCCTCGCAACTGGAACGGACCGGCCCGACCGAGGCTGCTGCCCGAGCAACCGACGGAACGGACGAACGGTCGGGCGACGGATCGCTCGTGCCATGCGTCATTCCCCCGCCGGGCCCGGGACCGGCCATCACGCGCAACGCTCGCACTGAAAGCGGCCCTCCGGCCGCTCAGCTCATGACCATGTGCAGTGTCGCACGCGCGAACCCTCGGGCTTCGGAGAAATCGTCAAAACTCCGGTGCATCCTGGCACCACCGGACGGATCCCGGCGTCTGCGCTCCGAGTGGCTCCACCGGGCACTCGGTACGATGATCGTCGACGGGAGGCGCTGATGTTCGTTCCCCTGTCGGTGCTCGAGTTCCGCGATCGGGCGGCAACCTTTTTCGGCGACAAGGTCGGGGTGATCGACGGCGATCGCCAGTTCACCTACCACGAGTTCGCCGAGCGCACCCACCGCCTGGCCAACGCCCTGCAGGGGCTCGGTGTCGTGGCGGGAGACCGGGTCTCGTTCATCACCTACAACACCCACCACCTGCTCGAGGCCTACTACGGCGTGCTCGAGGCCGGCGCGGTGCTCAATCCGATCAACATTCGCCTGGCCCCTCACGAGATCGCCTGGATCCTCGATCACGCCGCATCGAAGGTCGTCGCGTTCCATCGGGACTTCCTGCCGCTCGTCGAGCAGATCGGCCCCGGCCTGGCCGACCGCCCGATCTTCGTCGTCCTCGACGGCGAGGCCGGCGGGATCGCCGGGCACGACTACGAGGGTCTCCTGGCGACCGGCTCGACCGAGCCGCTCCAGCCCGATATCGACGAGAACGCGATGGCCGAGCTGTTCTACACGAGCGGCACCACCGGCCTGCCCAAGGGCGTCGCGATGACCCATCGCGAGCTGTACCTCCACAGCCTCGCGGCGGAGCTTGGGCTCGGCTTCACCGAGGACGACGTCGTCCTCCACGTCGTACCCCTGTTCCACGTGAACGGCTGGGGCACCCCCCATTTCCTGACGATGATCGGCGGCCGCCACGTGATGCTCCGCCGGTTCGATCCCGGCGCCCTGATGGAGCTCGTGCAGCGCCACTCGGTGACCCGCCTGCTGGCGGTCCCGTCGATCTTCACGGCCGTCCTCAACCACCGGGACCGCTCGAGGTTCGACCTGTCCAGCCTGCGCCAGGTGATCATCGGCGGCTCGCCCGCCTCGCCGGCCCTCGTCCGCTCGCTCGAAGCCGAGCTCGGCGTCCAGGCGATCGTCGGCTACGGACTGACCGAGACGTCGCCGATCATCACCCTCGCCCAACCCCGCCGGGTCCTCAGCGAGGCCGAGCCGGCCGAGCGCCGCCAGGTGCGCCAGTCGATGACCGGTTGGGCAATCCCCGGCGTCCGGATCCGGGTCGTCGACGCCGAGGGCCGGGACGTCCGTTCCGACGGCGACCAGATCGGCGAGATCGTCGTCCGGGGCAACAGCGTGATGGACGGCTACTATCGGGACCCCGAAGCAACGGCTGTCGCGCTGCGCGACGGCTGGCTCCACACCGGCGACATGGCCACGATCGATGCCGCGGGCTACCTCCTGATCAAGGATCGCTCGAAGGACATCATCATCTGTGCCGGCGAGAACATCTCGTCGGTCGAGATCGAGACGGCGATCGCCGCCCACCCGGCGGTCCTCGAATGCGCCGTGATCGCAGCCCCGGACGACAAGCGGGGCGAGGTGCCGGTCGCGCTCGTCGTGCTCAAGCCGGACGGACGGGTCACCGTCATGGAGCTCAAGGCCTTCTGCCGCGCCCACCTGGCCGGGTTCAAGGTTCCCCGGGAGATCCACTTCCGAGACGCCCTGCCCAAGGGCGGTACGGGCAAGATCCTGAAGGCCGAGCTGCGCGAACCGTTCTGGGCAGGTCTCGAGAGCCGCGTCCACTAGCCTGCCGACGGATCGGTCGACGGCGGCCGGGGAGCGGCGTTCGAACGCTCCGCGGCGTCGAACGCGAGGTGCCTCTATGCTGGCCCACTGCTGGTTGCCGGCAGAGTGACGAGAGACAGGTAGGCCGCCATCGAAGCCGGGCTTCGCCACGTACTCCCCTGGTTCCTGCCGGGCCTCGCCCTTTCGTGCGTCCTTGGCCTGCTGGTCGCACGCCGGCTGGCAGGCCTCCTGCGGACGAACGCCGCGGTTGCCTGGGCCGTCTTCGCGGCCTTCGGGATGATCGTCTCGGCGACGCTGACACCGCTCCACGGCGACCTGAACTTCAGCGCGGTCGGCGGCACCTGCGACCTGTCGAGGATCGGGATCGCCTCGCTCCATGACCTGCTGCGGCCGGACGACACGAGCCTCAACGTCTTCCTGTTCATGCCCGCTCGGTGCTGCCATCGGGCTGGTCGGCGGGTCCAGTCGCAAGGTGGTCGTGCTTCTCGTGGCGATCGCTCTGCCGGTCGCGATCGAGACGACCCAGCTCGTCATCCCGGCCCTCGAGCGTGGCTGCCAGAGCGCGGACGTCTTCGACAACCTGACCGGGCTGGTGATCGGGCTGGTCCTGGGAACGCTGGCCCGATTGCTCACCGCCGCGCTATTCGGGACCCCGTCCACCGATCCCCAGGGGCCGTGATCGCAGCCCGGGTGATCCGGCTGGGCTCGCCCCGGAGGACGGCGGCGGCCCGCCCGGCCGATGCGCGATAATCCGGGCGCAGCGCCGGGATCGGCTCGAGGCAGCCATCCGCCCGATCGCCCAATCGCGTCGCCGAGGGTCCCGATGACCAGTCCGACCACAGTCGGTTCGCGTGCCGGCCGGATGATCAAGCGTGGCATGGATGTCGCGGGCGCGACGCTGGCACTCCTCGTCCTCTCACCGGTCCTCGCCTGGACGGCCCTCGCCGTGCTCGTCAGCCAGGGCCGGCCGGTCCTCTTCCGGCAGGAGCGGCCCGGTCTCGGCGGCCGTCCGTTCACGATGCTGAAGTTCCGGACGATGCGGGCGCCGCGGCCCGACGAGGTCTACTACCTGACCGACGACGATCGGATCACCCGCCTCGGCCGCTTCCTGCGGTCGACCAGCCTGGACGAGCTTCCGGAGCTGTGGAACGTGCTCCGTGGCGAGATGAGCCTGGTCGGCCCGCGGCCGCTACTGATGGAGTACCTCGACCAGTACTCACCGGTCGAGCAACGTCGCCACCTCATGCGTCCCGGGATCACGGGTTGGGCGGTCGTCAACGGCCGGAACACCCTGCAGTTCGCGGACCGCCTCAGGTTCGACGTCTGGTACGTCGACCACTGGAGCCTGGTCCTCGATGCCCGGATCCTGCTGATGACCGTCGAGCAGGTCCTCCGGCGCAAGGGCGTGTCCGTCACCGAGGATCTGTCCCTGGGCTTCCGGTTGCCGGGTCTCGAGCCAGGGCCTGAACGAGCCGCCGGGGATGCCCCAGTCGAAGCTCCGGCCGGCGAGCCGCCGGCAGCCCCGGGCGGCGCTGCCTCGACCTGATGTCGAGACCCTACAGGTCGAGGATCATCACGATCTCGTTGCGATCCATGCCGGTCTCGCGATAGCCGACCGACCGGTACAGCGCGGCGGCGCGGGTGTTGTCGGGGTGGACGCGCAGCCGGACCCGATCCGCGCCGGTCGCCCGGGCGGCGTCATGGAGTGCCGCCATCATCGCCCGGCCGTACCCGCGGCCCTCGCGATCGTGCCGAATCCCGATCCCCAGGCTGGGCACCAGGAAGCCCTCGTCCAATCCCCGGAGCATGCCGTAGGCCACGCCCACGTCGCCGACCGTGCCGATGAGATAGACATCCTTGCCGCGCAGGGCGCAGATCCGGCTGGCTTCCGTGTACGTCATCGGATGCGGCTGGAAATACGTTCCGTCGATGTTCGCGAGGAGGTCGGCCAGGACGGCCGCATCGTCCTGCGTGACCCGCTGGATCCGGATCGGTGGCGCGTCTTCGGCGGCCGCGCCGGGAACGCTTTCCGGCCGGAGCTGGCGACCCACCGGATCGATCGATCGGCGCCACCTCGACGGCCGAGATGGCGGGCGCCCGGTACTCGGGAAAGTAGCCCGTATCGAGGGTCAGGCCAGGCTCCAGCGCGGTCCGGTGCGCCTCCGCGAGGTCGGCAGCAGCGGCGGCGTCGAGGATCCAGCGACCCGTGTGGAATGTGTGGCGGCGAGGGGAGAATCGGCCCTTGAACCACAGCAGGCTGTCGCGACTGCCGCCGCGGCCACCACCCAGGTGGAGGACTGTCGCGCCACGCGCGATCGCCCACTCGACCGCGAAATCGACGAGCGCCTTCGACGGCGAGAGCGCAGGCGTACGTCGAATCCGTGCCGACGAGGTACCACTCGGCGAGGCCGTACCAGTCGGTGAACAGGCCTGCCGCAGCCACATCGCCGTTGATCCGGGTCAGCAGGAGGTGGAGCCTCCCGCCGAGGGCCTCGCGAAGGCGGAGGAAGTCGGATTCCTTGAAGAGGTAGTAGTCGGACGCGTGGAGCCGGGTCATCGTCTGGTTGTACAGGCGGGCGAACGTCCCGAGCTCCGACCACTCGACATCGGCCACGGTCACCAGACCGGCTCGTCGGGAAGCGTCGATCTCACGCCGCAGGTCCCGGCCGTACAGGGCCCGCACTCCGTCGTAGCCAAGGCTGAGATCGATCGAGACGGTCTGGCCGCCGGCCACAATTGGATTCCTGGCCGGTGGGCCGTCGGCCTGGGCTGCCCGCAGGCCCGAGGCGATCGATGCGTTGCCGAGGAGCGGGTGGAACCGGGTGAATGCGGTGATCGCCCCCTGCGCCCGCCACGCCTCCTGGATCTCGCGCCACGCGTCGGCCACGAAGGCATCACCCGGTCTGCAGCCCCACGCAAGCGGGCCCGGGTAGCCGTAGACCGACGTGATGTCGGTGAGGGGCTGGCCCGACCGCCCGGTCGCGCCGGTGATCGGCCGGAGGAGGTATGGCCAGGCCAGCCCTCGGTCGGAGTCGCCGACCACGAGCAGGTTCGCCTCGCCCTCGCCCGACGCTTCGGAGTAGGCGTGGTAGCCGGCCGTGTGGAAGATGTCGCGCGGCACGCGCTCGAGCCAATCCTCCCAGGCGGGATCGGCAGCGCGGACGATGTCGACCCGGATGGCCGCCCCAGGCATGGGCATTCTCCTCGGGATCGCTAGACTTGTTGTCATGGGAATGGTGCATCAAGCGCGCCGGGCTGTGCGCGCCGCTGGGCTCCGGCCATTCCCGACGATACGGACTGGAGGGCTGGATCGACGTGCTGAGGCGGGCCTCCGTTCTCGTGGCGAGGCAGTCGTGGGTCCGCAAGCTGGCGGTCAGCACGCCCGGTGTTCGCGACCTCGCCTGGCGCTTCGTGGCCGGCGAGGACCTGGCGGCCGGGCTGGTCGTCGTGCGCAAGCTGGCTCGGCGTGGGATCCAGGTCACCCTCAACCACGTCGGGACGCACGTCCACGAGGCGGACGAAGCCGTCGCCGCGACCGATGAGGTCATCGCCGCGATTCGCCAGATCCGGGCCGAAGGGCTCGCGGCGTCGGTCTCGATCAAGCCGACCCAGATCGGTCTCGATGTGGACGACGGACTCTGTCGGACCGAGCTCGCCCGGATCCTCGATGCCGCGGTTGCCGACCAGGTGTTCGTCTGGATCGACATGGAGGAATCGGCCTACGTCGAGCGGACGATCGCGATCTTCGAGGAGATGCGCGAGCGCTACGGCCGGGACCGGGTCGGGATCGTCATCCAGTCGTACCTGCGGAATCGGCCCGATGATCTCGACAGGGTGGTCGCGGGAGGGTCCCGGATCCGGATCGTCAAGGGCGGCTACTGGGAGGCGGCCGACGTCGTCTATCGCACGAAGCCGGAGATCGACGCCGCCTTCGCCCGCGATGTCCGTCTGCTCCTGGAGCGCGGCGCGGCGCCGGCCATTGCCACCCATGATCCGGTGGTGATCGCCGAGGTCAGGACGATCGTGACCGAGCGCGGCCTCGACAAGGGCTCATTCGAGTTCCAGATGCTGTACGGCGTGCGGGCGGACCTCCAGGCCCAGCTCGTCAGGGAGGGCTACCAGGTGCGGGCCTACGTGCCGTACGGCGGTGACTGGTTTGCCTACTTCCTCGGCTGCGTCCGCCGGATTCCCGGCGGGGTCGCCCGCCGGGTTGCAGCCCGGGTCGGCAGCTCGCGACGCAGGGCCGCCTGAGGCGCCCGGCGACGTTCAGGTCGGCCGGACGAGGGTCCTCGATCAGTTCCCGGTAGTGGGCCCGCTCGGCGGCTCCGGCGGGCAGCGAGCTGTTGTGGTAGAGCAGGACAGCATCGCCGTCATGGCGCCGGCAAGCCGCGACAAGCGTTCGGGCGCGGTCCGCGGCCCCACCGAAATCCCTCGCCTGCAGTCTCCGGCGACGCGGCATCCATGACGATCAGCGGCCGCTCGCGAAGCGCGAGCTGGGACACGCTCGACCAGGTCGAAGACGGGTATTCGCGGCACGTTCCGCCGCGGAAGCCGTTGGCGTCGGCGAAGCCGAGGGTCGAATCATGGCCGAGTCCCGGCGGCGGCCTGGTGGCGCCACGTGGCCGGAGCCTCGAACCGCAGGAAGTGCTGGCGCACGCCCCAGGAGGCCTGCTCGATGCCGACCGACCGGCAGCTGGCTCGTCAGCCGGTCGAACTCGACCCGCATCTGTTCGGGCGACTGGAACGTGTGGTAGCTGGCGTGCAGGCCGATCTCGTGGCCACGCTCGTGGACCCGCTCGACCAGGAGGCGCTGGACGGGCGGGTCGGAGATCCGGTAGGAACCGTCGTATCGCGGGTCCGTCGTCACCGGCCATGAAGTAGAACGTGCTTCGAAGCCCATGGCGCTCACTCGTGTCCATGAGCAGATCGAAGGTGTTGAACGGATCACGATCGACTCGTCCGGACCGGCTGTCGAGGAGCGCCCGCGCGCGCCGGGCGGCCAGGGCGGGGTCGCGCCGCCGAAGCAGGTCGCCGCCGATCGCATGGGCCACGAGTCCGGGACCCTGGCGAACGGCGGCCCACGGCCGGTCCACGTCGTGGGTCAGGCGCAATCGGAAGGTCGTCGACCGGCGGACGAAGCGCAGGCCAGAGCTCCTGGAGCGCCCGCCACAGCAGGTCGACGTAGTCGTCCACGATCGGACGATCCAGGAATCCCTTCGGCGCCTGCGAGCGATGCCCGGGCCGGGAAGCGTCCGTGGCCGTCCCGCTGGGCAAGGACGAGCTCTTCGTAGCGCGTCAGCATGAAGAAGACGCTCCCGAAGATGTCGATCCCCAGCTCGATCTCACGTTCCCCGCGCCGCCACCACCGACCCGTATCGTCCGGGCTTCCGAACAGGACAGGCAGGGGGCCGGCGGACGCCGGGCTCGCCGCGCCCGGGGCGAGCGCCTCGGCTTGGTCCCCGAATTGCTGCACCGGGCGCGCCGGCAGTGAGCGCTCCGTGAGCCAGTCCGCCGTGGGTGTCGCGAAGAGCCGATCGGCGATCAGCACCGTTTGCTCCAGCTTGTCGCCGGCGACCTGGACGGCCACATCCGAGCGAGCCTCGAACGACAGCTCGTGGTCGAGGCCGAGCCATTCGCCGAGGACGAGCGCCACGACATAGCGCCGCTCGGGGACGTAGGTTTCAGGCGCGCGCACGAGAACGGTCATTGGCCGAAGTAGAACTGCAGGTCGCTGTTCGTGTTGCCCGTCCGGCCGCCCGGCTGGTCGAAGCCCGACCAATGCACGCCATCAGTCGTGTACTGGCTGTAGCCATCCCCGAAATACGTCGTCGAAGCGAACCCGTACGTGTTGCCGCGCTCGAGCGAGAAGATCGAATAGAGCGTGTCGGACGGCGCGGTCAGGACGAGGTTGTAGCTCGCCCCAGGCTCGAGGGTATGGCTCGATCCAAACCGCGCCTGCGCCCAGCCGGACCCCTGGCCGGCGCTCGGAACCCCGAGCGGGATCGACTCGGCCGGGATCGCGGCCGAGTCGACCGGGCCCCCGCTCGCCGTCTCGAGCCGAACATCGAGCGGGCTCGTCCCACTCACCCGCATGAGTCGAACCCAGGCGCTCGAGATGCTCGTCGCCGATTCGCTCACGGTGAAGGCCTCCCGCGCCGCGGCTGCGCCTGAGATCGTCCTGGGCGCATCGATCCAGCTCTCGATGTAGCCCATGCCGTCGCTGACACCATTCGCATAGTTGAGCTGGAGGATCGGTGTGTAGTTCGGTCGGACCTGCCAAGCCGAGCCCGGGATCGATCAGCTGCCCCCAGTCCGTGTCGGCCGAGCGGGGCTGCTGGGGCACGAGCGTTGCCCCGAACGTGAACATGCTGTCGAGCGACACGTAGTTCGCCTGGGGGCTGGGATCGGTGTTGCGAAACACGATGTGATAGAGCCGGCCCGCAACGAGGGTTGCCGGTGATGGGAACCGCACGAGCGGGAACGAATTGCCAGGATTGCCCGGCGTGAACGTGGTCGAGGCGAGGGCGGTCCCCGACGGCGCGTGGGCGGCGGCGCCGTCGTCGGTCTCGACGGAGATCGCCATGACACCGCCGGTTCCGCCGGAATAGCCGGTGTCGCCGTTGGCGATGACGTAGATCCGGATGCTCTCGAGCTGGGCGGACGTTCCGGCCCGGAACCGATAGCTCACGAGATCGTTCGGGCAGTCACAGTCCGTGCCCCCGACCTGGGTGTTGGCCAGCGAATCCGCGCCAACGGCGGATCCGTACGGTCCGGTATTGATCGACCTCGGGGTTGGCGGCCGGGAGCCGACGGTGATCGCGACCACGACGATGACGACGAACACGATCAGGCCGAGGACGCGCCATCGAATGAGGGATCCGCGGGTCAAGCGTCGCAAGCTCCTCAGACTGAAGAACGGGTCGCTACCGCCGGTGCTGGCTGCGACGTTCCGGCCGGGATCAACGGGTCGACCAGTAGGCTATTGTCGCATCCACATGAACGGAACGGCCGCGTGGTTCCAGTCTCCTGCAGATCGCGCCCGGGTTGCCACCCTGGTCGGATTCGGCGTCGTGTGCGGTCTGATCATCCCGATCGTGGGACCGACGGTGCCCGCCCTGCTCATCCTCGGCCTGATCGCCCTCGGGATCACCGTCTTCGCCCCTGGAGTCCTGTTCGGCCTGTACCTCACGATCCCGTTCTACAAGGGCGCCGCCGGCGCGTACAGCCCGATCGACATCACCCTCGCCATGGCGGTCCTCATCTCGCTCCAGCTTGTTCCGATCGTCCTCCGGCGACGGGCGCTTCGCGTCTCCCGGATGGGGCTGGCGCTGTGGGCGATGCTGGCCCTCTTGATCATGGGCGGGGTCCTCTACGCACCGGATCAGATCCTTGCCTTCGAGCATGCGGTGACGTTCTGGCTGCTCGTGTTCGTTCCGGTCACGATCGGCGCCCTGCGGGTCGCCTCAGATCCGCGCTACGTCCGCCAGATGCTGTGGACCTTCTTCGGAATGGGCGTCCTGACGACGCTTGTCGGCATCCCCGGCATCTCGAGCATCGATCGCCTCGTCGTCCTGGGTGCGAACACGATCAATGTCGCCCTCGCGGCACTCCTCGTTCCGCTCCTTGGGCTGACGTTCCTTGCTCCGAATCGGAGCGCAGCGGTGCGGATCGCCCTGGTCGCCCTGAGCATCCCGGCCCTCTTCGTCGCGCTGGCGACCGGGTCTCGCGGACCGCTCCTCGTCCTGATCCTCGTGGCCCTGCTCGGCTTGATCAGCTACTTCGCCCACCCCCGATCCGTCGACTGGCCGCGGACCGGGGCGATCACTGCCGCCGTGTGTGCCGGCATCCTGTTGATCTCGCTCGCGTCGCCTCTCCTGCCGGCGTACGCCAGCAGCCGCTTCGTCCTGTTCACCGACTTCATCCAGGGAGCGCTGTCGGGCGATGTGACCGGCTCTGCCGCCGCCGACACCTCGTCGACCGCGCGGGTCTCGCTGTACGGGGCCGCCGACGACGATGTTCGAGGAGCGACCCGTCCTCGGCTTCGGCACGTCGGGCTTCGAGGCGATGAGCATCCGGTTCCTCGGCTACGACGAGGCGTATCCCCACGATGCCGTGCTCCAGTTCGCGGCGGAATACGGCCTCGCCGGGGCCGCCCTGTTCGTCAGCCTCATCCTCGTCGGACTGCTCCGGCGCCTGCCGGCGATCGGATGGCCGGTCAAGGTCCTGTTCGTCTACTTCCTGCTCGAGGGGATGCTCAGCGGCGACATCTTCGCGGACCGCGCGACGTGGGGTCTCCTGCTGATCCTCTTCCTGATGACGGTTCCGTCGGTGATTGCCCAGGTCACGGAGTCCGGCCGGCTCGCCGGCTCGGCGCGGCCCGGACGAGCGATGGGCCCGCGGCCGAAGCCACGAGCCCATCGGTGCCTGATCTGCCGAGGCCCGGGACGCCGGGCCCCGGACGCTCAGCGAGGTCGGATCAGCGGAAGTAGAACTGCAGGTCGCTGTTCGTCGCGACCCGGCCGGACTCGTTCGTGAAGCCGGCCCAGCCCGAGCCGGTCGTGTACTCGGCCGTAGCCGTCGGTGAAGTACTCGGAGGCTGGGAAGTTGGTAGTTGTTGCCACGCTCGATCGAGAAGGCCGAGTAGGCACTGTCCGACGGTGTCGAGAGGACGAGCAGGTAGCCCTGCCCGGCCTTGAGCGCAACCGTTGAGGTGAGGCCGGCGGTCACCCAGGTCGGGCTGCTCCCGATCGAGGCAGCCGAGATCGACCCGGTGGCCAGGACCGTGCCGCCCGCGGTCTCGAGGGTGACCCCGAGCGGGCTCGAGCCACTCGTCTGGCTCGACCCGGACCGAGACCGACGAGACGGAATGGCCGGTCGTTGGCGTGAAGTTCTCGCGGACGGCAGCTCGCGCCGGAGATCGTCTTGGGCGAGTTGACCCAGACCTCCATGTAGCCCATCCCGGCATGGACGCCGTTCGCGTAGGCCAGGTCAAGGATCGGGGTGTAGTTCGTGCGCCGGGGTCCAGCCCCCGTTCGTTGAAGAGCTGGCCCCAGTCGACATCGGCGAACGCCGGCTGTCGGGGCGTGAGCGCCGACCCATAGCTGAACAGGCCGTCGATCGAGACGTAGTTCACGGTCGGGCTCGGCGTCCGTATTCCGGAAGACGATGTGGTAGAGCTGGCCCGGCGACCAGGCTCGGCCGGTGACGAGAACGTGATCGTCGGGAAGTGCCGCGGTCGGGTTGCCCGGCTTGTACGAGATCGATGCGAGCGACCGTCCCGGACGGGGCGTGGAGCGGCGCTGCCATCGTCGGTCTGGACGCTGATCGAGAGGGTGCCCGCCGGTGCCGCCCGAGTAGCCGGTGTCCGTTGGCGATGAGGTAGAACCGGACGCTCTTGAGCGTCGAGACGACGTGCGTCGCCCGGAAGCGGTAGCTCGAGGAGCTGTTCGCGCATTGACAGAGCCGGACCGCCCACCTGGGTGTTCGCGAGCGAGTCGGAGCCGATGCCCATCCCGTAGCCGGCGCCCGTCAGTGCGCCTGGATTCAGCGTCGGCCCGGGCGTCGGCGCGGGCGTCGGCGCCGAAGTCGGCGCGGGCGTGGGCGTGGCGTGGGGCGTCGCCGTCGGAATGGGCGTCGGCGTGGCATGGGGCGTCGCCGTCGGCGTCGGCGCGATGCCCGGAGTGAGAACGGGCTTCGAGATCACGAGGGCGTCGATCGCGACGAGTGGATGCCCGAGCGTGCCCGCCACGGTCATCGTGACGGTATGGGTGTTGCTGCTCGCACCAGGCGAGCCGAAGACGACCTGGCGCGCGTGGAACGTCGTGGCGTGGGTCGACACCGAGGTGCTCACGCCATCGACCTTGACGATCAGCCGGCCTCGGCCCGGGCCGGTCGGTGCGACGAGGCGCAGGTACGGGCCGGTGTAGGTGACCGTCACCGAGGCGCCAGCCCTCGAGCTGGCGTGCTCGATGCCACCCGAGGCGGTACCGGTATGGACGACGGTCCAGCCCGCGCTCCAGTGGAACGCCGGGCTCGTGTCCTGGAGCCAGGTCGGGCTGCTCGCCGAGGCGGCAAGCAGGCCATTGGGTCCGGTCAGCCAGCCACCGAGGCCGGTGGCGCCGAGAGCCAGGGCGGCGAATGCCACGAGCCCGACGAATGGGCGGGGACCGCGGCGACGACGAGCGGGATCGCGGCGCTCAGCGCCGTGGGGGGTGTGGTCGCGCAATGTTCGCTCCTCTTTTCGCGGGGGGCACGGACCCCGGAACAGATCGAGCCGCCAACCCCGGCCGGAATTGCGATCGGACGGCCGTGGTGGGCCGATTCCGGAGACGGGAGGATCAAGGGAGCCAAGGCGTCGGGCGCGTTCCCGGGGCACGATCGGGGTGGGCCGGCATCTGGGTTTGTCAGTCCTCAGCCGTCATCTGAGAACAGACGCCACCGCAGCCTCGACTCCCGGGTCGATGACGCAGCGACGGGGCGTAGTGTACCTAACCTCACCTAACCGCGTGCAACCGCCCAGACCGCACCGCCCGGTGCCCGTCGACCCGGCGGGCCGGAGGCGACCCGGCGACCTCGATTCAGCCGGCCGGGTTGTCGACGGGCAGCCGGCGGGTCGCCACGAAGACGGCGAATCCGGCACCGAGAACGAAGCCGAGCAGGCCCGCGATCAGCCATGTTCAGGAGGACTCGCGGAGACGACGGGTCCGCTGGGGGCAGGGCTGGCTGGAAGATCGTGGCCAGGCTCGTAGCCCGACGGCGGACTCGGGCTGCTTGACGCGGGCGAGGCTGGCCGCGGCCGAACGGCTGGGGACGGCCGGATGCGCCGACGGGCTGGATGCGGCCGGCGTGTCGGACTGGCGGAGGGCATGGGGCTCGACCGTGACCGACGGCTGAGCCATGCTCACGATCTCGTCCGCGACCTCGTTTGCGATCTGGGCCGCCTCGGCAGGCGTCGCCGCGGTCGCGTCGATCATGACGATCCCCTGGCCGGATGCCCGAACGATGATCCTGCGTCTCGAGATCGACCGGGTCGTCGGTCAGCCCGAGTTTGTCGATCACCCGGGTCAGCAGCGGTGTGCTGGTGGCCAGCTGGGCGTAGGTCACCGCCAGGGTCTGGTAGGCGCGCCAGCTCATCGGTGCTGGTCGCCGTCAGCGAGCCGACGATGACCCCGGCCTGGGAGTCGTACTCGCTTGGGCAGCGTCTGGGAGATCGCGAACGGCCACGCCCCGGCGACAACCGCGGCGATCGCGCCGGCCGCGATCGCCAGCCCGGCGACCCTGCCCAGCCACCGCCAGCGGATCGGTGCGTCGTTGATCAAACCGGGCTGCTCCTCTGAGTGTTCGGCGCCAGGACCCGAGGGAGTATACCGACAAACGCCCGCCGGGAACCGGTCACTTGCCTTCCGCCGCAGCGGCACGTACAATGCGGCACTCGCCCCGGATTGCTGACGCCAACGGGAAAGGATCGTGGCACGCGGTTGTCCGCTGAGTCCGACGCACGGTCTCGTGCCCGAGCCCAGCGCCTGCGGCTGGCGGTCGCATCGTCGGTCCTGTCGAAGGTCGGCTCGGTCGCCTACCTGTTCGTCGCCGTGCCGCTGATCATCGCCTCGGTCGGGTCGGACGGCTACAGCCAGTTCGTCGTGGTGATCGCCGCCTTCGGCTGGCTGGGACCCTTGTTCGTGGGCCTGGGCTCGGCCGTCACCGAGCAGATCGCCTCGGACGTCACCCGTCCGATCTCGGCCCGAGACCCGCGGGACGTTCATGACCGCCCTGTCGGTTTCCGGCCTGCTCCTCGCGGTGTTCTTCGGCGCCGGAGCGGTCCTGCTCCTGTTCCGGCCGGCCGACGCAGCCGGACCACACCGCCCTGGTGATCGCCGGACTCGCCACCGGCCTGAGCGTGGGCGGCGGCGTGTTCGACTCCGCTCTTCTCGGAATGCAGCGGCTCCAGGTCACGAACGTCCTGAGCTTCGCGTCATCGGTCGTCGCGGTCGTCGCCACGGTGGTCGCCGCCGTCATCGTCCCGACTGTCGCAGCGATGGTGCTGGCGACCCTCGGGACCGGTCGTCGTGGCCAAGGCGATCTCGGGTTACGTGCTCCATCGGGACGAGCCCGGCCTGTGGGGTCGGATTGGGGACATCAACTGGCGGGCCGCCCCGCGGATCGCCGGCCGGAGCCTCGTCTTCGCCGGAATCTCGTTCGCGACGTTCCTGTCGCTGAACGCCGGCCTGATCGTCGTGGCCGCCCGGCTGGGGACGACCGAGGTTGCCGAGGTGGCCCTCGTCGTCCAGCTCCTCCCGCTGGCCCTGAGCATTGTCGGGATGATCATGGTGCCCATGTGGCCCGCGATCGCCGAGGCCGCCGCGCGACGGCGATGTGCACTGGATCGCCCGATCGGGCGGTCGCGCGGCTGCGCTCGTGATGGCCTACGCCCTGGCCGCAGGGCTTGGGCTCGTGGTCCTCGGCGCAGAAGGCCGTGCTCGATCTGGACGGGCGGCCGGATCATCGATCCCGGCCGAGATCCTGGTCGGCGCGGCCGCCCTGATCATTATCAGCTCGTTCGAGAACGTGACCCAGACGCTGCTGTTCGGGCTGGGTCGGGCGGGCAGCGTCGCCGCGGTCTTCTCCTGCGCAGCGTCCTGAGCCTCATCCTGGTCGTCGCGCTGACCGAGCAGCTCGGTCAGGCCGCCGCCTGGCGGGCCCATCTTCTCGGCATTTCTGATCACCAGCTCGTGGCTCCTTCCCGTGCTGGTCGTCCGGGGCATGAACGCCAAGCGATCGCGGTCGAGCCGTGCGCGCTGAAGGCCGATCGGCCCGGGACGATCCAATGACCTTCGGCGACCGATCGGTCGGCTCAGGCCTCTACCGTGTCTTATCCTGACTGACCCAAGCCGGGCGACCGAGCCCCCCGTAGGCGGCAATCAATCCCGCCGCCTCCGTCTCCCAATTCCAGCGTTCACGGGCCGCCTCGGCGCACCGTCGCCGGAGGTCGGCCGCGGCGACGGGATCGAGGCCCAGGATGCTCCTTATCGCCCGGGCCACGTCCTGGGCGCTCGACGGGTCACAGATCGCCCCGAGCGGCCCGAGGGGGTCGCCCAGGACGATGTCACGCACTGCCGGAAAGTCGCTGACTACCACGGGGGTCCCGGCCGACAGGCATTCAAAGAGCTTGTTCGGCGTGGAGATGAACAGGTTGAGCGAATCGTGCGGCATCGCCAGCGATCCGACGTCCGCGGACGCGACCCACGACACGAGGACCGCCGGCGGGACGGCGTCGAGGACGTGCAGGCGCCCGCCGTAGCGGGGGTCGCCGGCGAGCTCGGCCAGGGATCGCGCCAGCTCGCCGTAGCCCATCAGGGCAAGGTGGGCCTGCTCGAGCCCCGGCTCGAGGATCGCCTCGGTCAGGCGGTCGATGCCCCGGCTGGCGCTGAGGAGCCCGTGGTAGAGGACCACCGGGGCTTCGGACGGGATGCCCGCCGCCTCGCGGAGCAGGTCGGGTCGGGGAACCGGTGGCGTCCAGCGGGGTGGGCAGTTGTGGACGACGATCATCGACCTCGGGTGGTAGCGAGCACGCACAAGCTCGGCCAGCGGCCGGTTCACCGCCACGACCAGGTCGACCCGGCGGACCAGGCGGCGCTCGTACTGGCGGATCACCCAGCGCAGGACCGCCGGCAGCCGGCCGGCGGTCCCGGTTTCGACGAAGACGTCGTGAACGTCGTAGACGAGTGCCGGTCCGGGACCGATCGAGCCGCCGACCGCCACGAGCCCGGCGAAGTCGTGCGCGTGCCAGGTATCGATGCCGGCTGCGCTCGAGGTGATCGTTCGGCCCCACGCTCGCAGGTTCCGGGTGTAGCCGGACAGCCAGCCCACGCGGTCGAGGATCCGGCGCAGCCGGGAGCCTCGACGGGCGTATCGAAACGGGCTGGGCGACCCCGGAATGATCGTGCCCTTCGTCGGACGACTTGACCACGATCCGGACCCGGCTGTCGAGGGTCGGGATCTGCTCTCGGGAGCCTGCCAGGGCGAAGATCGTCACGTCGTGGCCGGCCTCGGTCAGCGAGTTTGCCTCACGCTGGACCCGGCTGTCGTGGCTGATGTCGCCGTAGACGACCATCCCGATCCGCATCGGTCGTGAGGTGCTCACCGGGAACCGCCAAGCCTTGAGGCACCGGGCAAGCCCCGGCCCCATCCTCGAACGACTAGCACCACGACCCTGCTCCTCGAGATCCGGCGACCGGCGCCCCGGGGCGCCGCGCACCTAGCGGCTGTAGCGTCGCCTCTTTGCCAGCCGGTCGATTCCCCAGCGGATGTTTCGGCCGAGCCGGTATCGATAGCCCGGGTCGTCCGTGGATCCCTGGGCGGCCAGGTGGTCGAGGAGGGTCGCGACGGGCACGAACCATCCGGGCCTCGAGCCGAGGTAGGCGATCTGCCGTTCGAACTCCGGATCCACCTTGCCCTCCTCGTCGACGAACCCGCTGGCAAAGTGCGTGTACACGATGCACGCCCCGCCCTCGGCCTCGAGCGCGTCCACGTTGGCCTTGGACAGGAGATCGTTCAGCTCCTGGACGGTCTGCCCGTCGGACGAACTGAACCACAGGTTCGAGAACCTCGCCTTCGAGTCGACCCGGTACGGCATGCGCGGGTCGTCTCGCAGGGTATTGATGCCGTTGAAGGTCAGGTTCCTGACGTAGTCGATATGCTCCTTGAAGGCATCGCCCCAGAAGTGGGGCGACGAAGGATCGTGTCCCGGCCCGAGCGGCAGGGGCCCATGACGCATCCGGTAGGCCACCCGGTAGAGCATGTTGAGCGGCCACGTCGAAGCGCCGGTCCTCCCAGTAGATGCAGTCGGGATTCGAGAAGTGGTTCGTATGCGTGCGCGGATAGGCGCCGACGATGTCCCGGAAGGTGTCCAGGCCCGCCAGGATCTCGTCACGGGCGAAATCGCCGTCGCCGACGTTGTGGAGGCCGATCTCGAAGCCCAGGTCCCTCAGCTCCAGGATCCAGTCGCGGTATCCGGGATCGAGGAGGCACTCGCCGATGAAGGTCCCCCGCGGGGGATACACCCACACCGACTTGGTGGTGAAGATCCCATGCTCGGCGAGGACCCGATAGACGGGAGCCGTGTTCGCCTCGGTGGAGTTGTCGGCGTCGTCGAAGATCGTGAAGGCGAACCGGGCACCTCCCGGGAACCGCGGTCGCGTCATCGAGGGTCCCCGATCCGGCGGGATCGGGCAGCAGCAACCCGGGCGCCTGGCACCAGGGCCCCGAACTCGCGCCGGTGGGCGCGCCGGGAGGCGGTTCGTTCTCCAGGATCATTCATCGGGGTCAGGTCCACCTTGGGCCAGCGGAAGCGCCTCGAGCCTGCATCGATCCCCCAGTCCGGACGCGTCGTCCGTGGCGGTAGCCTACACGCTAAGGTGACCGTGGCACCGGGGCGTCCCGCCCAACGCGTCCCGGGGCGCTAGTACGAGCGTAGGATTCCCGACCGGCAGGCTCGGGCTCCAGAGTCTCGTCGATGACCCCACACGGAGAGATCATGGCTGCAACCACCCCGTCCACCCGGCGCTCGATCCCGCTCGCCCGGCCGGACATCGGCGAGCGCGAGATCGAGCTGGTCAACGAGGTCCTCCACAGTGACGTGCTCGCGATGGGCGGCTTCACAGAGCGCTTCGAGGCCGGCATCGCGAGCCTGGCCGGCCGGCGCGAAGGTGTGGCCTGCTCAAGTGGAACGGCCGGGCTGCACCTCGGCGTGCGGGCCCTCGGGATCGGCGAAGGCGACGAGGTCCTGACCACCCCGTTCAGCTTCGTCGCCTCCTCGAACTGCCTGCTCTATGAGCGAGCCATTCCCCGGTTCGTCGACATCGAGGCCGACAGCCTGGGCATGGATCCCGACCGGCTCGCTGGGGCGGCGGGCCCGAGGACCCGGGCGGTCCTGCCGGTCCACGTCTTCGGGCGCCCGTGCCGGATCGGGGCGATCGATTCAATCGCCAGGGACCGCGGCTGGAGCGATGATCGAGGATTCCTGCGAAGCGCTTGGTTCGATCGATCGACGGACGCCCGGCCGGCAGCTTCGGCGACGTCGCCGTCTTTGCCTTCTACCCCAACAAGCAGATCACCACCGGCGAAGGCGGAATGGTGGTCATCGACGATCCGGAGCTGGCCGCACGTGATGCGCAGCCTCCGGAACCAGGGCCGCGATGCCGACGGAACGTGGCTGCGCCATGTCCGACTCGGCTACAACTACCGGCTCGACGAGCTCTCTGCGGCACTCGGCGTCGCCCAGGTCGAACGGCGGGCCGAGCTCGAGCGGGGCGGGCCCGGGTCGCGGCCGCGTACGAGCGAGAGCTGGGCGGCCGGGACTGGCTGACCCTGCCCCGGCGGGGATCGGCGAAGTGGTCGACTGGTTCGTCTATGTCATCCGCCTTCATCCCGAGATCGACCGCGACGGGCTGATCGGCCGTACTCGGCCAGCTCGGGCGTGCCCTCGCGCCCGTACTTCGCGCCGATCCACCTCCAGCCGTTCTATCGCTCGACGTTCGGCTTCAAGCCGGGCGACTTCCCGGTCACCGAGCGGGTGGCCGCCAGCACGCTCGCCCTGCCGTTCTCGAGCCGCCTCAGCGAGGAGGACGTGAAGTACGTGGCCGAGTCGTTGATCGCGGCGGTCGACCGGCCGGGATCAACCGGTGGCTGATGGGCGGCCGCCGGGCGGTCGCGAGGTCTGGATCGTCAACCATTACGCGGACGCCCCCGATCGACCGGCGGGTCCGCGCCACTTCGACCTCGCCCGCCAGCTGGTCGCTCAGGGTCGCGCCGTGACGATCTTCGCCGCCGGCTTCAGCCATCTCAAGGGGCGCGAGGAGCGGGTTCTGCCCTGGCACCTGTACCGGACCGGGCGGTTCGAGGGCGTCCGCTTCGTCTGGCTGTGGACCTTCCCATACACGGGCAACACCTGGCGCCGCCAGGTGAACATGCTCTCGTTCGTGATCATGTTCCTCGTCGTCCAGACCCGCTTCCGCAAACCGGACGCGATCATGGGATCGACCGTCCATCCGTTCGCGGCGCTCGGCGCGTGGCTGGTGGCGAGCCTGAGGGGCGCCCGATTCGTCTTCGAGATCCGCGACCTGTGGCCGCAGACCCTCGTCGACCTGGGTGCGATGCGGGTCGGCTCGCCCGGCGAGCGCGTGCTGCGCTCGATCGAGGCCTTCCTGGTTCGGCGGGCGTCGGCCGTGGTCACCCTCCTTCCGGGGATCCGCGACTACCTCGAGAGCCGCGGCCTGCCGACCGATCACGTCGTGTACGTGCCCAACGGCGTTGACCTCGTCGCGTTCGATTCGATGCCGGTCGCGCCGCCGGAGCAGGCGGGCCGGATCCGCCAGATCGCCGAGCCGATCGGGCGGATGCGGTCCGAAGGGCGGCTGGTGCTCGGCTACGTGGGCGCCTTCGGCCGGGTCAACCAGGTCGAGGTGATCGTCACGCGCCGCGCTCCTCGCCGAGGGCCGCGCACCGGGCCGGATCGGCCTGGTCATCGTCGGTGACGGCCCCGAGCGGGCGAGCCTGCAGGAGATGGTCAAGCCGGGCGATCCGATCGCGTTCGGGCCGACCGTCCAGCGCCGGTTCGTGCCCCAGCTCCTGCGGGCGATGGACGGGGCGGTGGTCCACGCGACCGCGACGCCGGTCTATCGCTACGGGATCAGCTTCAACAAGCTGTTCGAGTACATGGCCGCCGCGATCCCGGTCGTCTTCGCCTGCGCCAGCGCCTACGACCCGGTCGCCGCCGTCGGGGCGGGGATCTCCGTCGCGCCGGACGACCCGGAAGGGCTGGCCGAAGCGTTCGTCGAGCTGGCCGGCCGGACGCCCGCCGAGCGCGCGGCGATGGGGGCGAGCGGCCGTGAATACGTGGTCCGCGAGCACAACATCGAGCTCCTCGGGCGGGTCCTCGGCCAGCACCTCTGAGCGGTCCGCCGCCTCGTGGGAGCGGCACCGACGGCCCTTGGAGCGATCTCCGGACCATGTATCGGGTGGTGCTCCGGGGCAACGGATCGCGCCCGGCGACCCCCGGAAGTACTGGTCGTAACGCGGCGAATGGCCTATCGTTTGTATTCCTGAGGGGCCAATCTTCATCCGAGTCATCCAGGCCCTTCCGGCAGTCGCGGTCCCAGGGTTCCGGGTGTGGCGCGTCCCCGGAGACCATGGTGCAGCCGTGCGTCGTCCGGGATGATCGTCCACGCGCCAAGGGTTGCTGCGTCGTATGTCGTCGCAATCACCGCGCCTGGGGGCTCGATTGACTACTCGCCGTTCCGTGGAGCTACCCACGACTCCCGCCACCGCTCGCCGCCGCTCCTCCCCGCCCCAGCCGGCCTCGCCTGCGCTGCTGGTGGCCGGCTCGGCGATCGGGCGGTTCGCCCGCCGGATGCGAGCGCGGCACCTCCTCGTGCTCGACCTGGTCGGGATGGCGATCGCGGCGTACGTCGCCCTCGCCCTGCGCTTCGAAACCGTGCCCGGACCGGCCCTGCTCGGGCCGTTCCTGCCGATTCTCGGCCTGCTGATCGCGACGCGGACTGCCATCAACAGCCGGTTTGGGCTGTACAGCCGCGGCTGGCGCTTCGCCAGCATCCCGGACGTCGTCCGGATCGTGAGCGCGGTGGTGGCCGGCACGCTGGCGACCCTGGCCCTGTACATCGTCCTCGTCGTGCTCATGGCCGCCGACATGCCGCCGGGCTTCCCTCGCTCGTTCTGGCCGATGGAGATGCTCCTGAGCGTCGCGATCCTGGGCGGTGTCCGGTTCTCGATCCGGGCCGCCTATGACTGGGCGCCGCGCTCCGGTGCCGGTGCGACCACCGCCCAGCACCTGACCCTGCTCTACGGCGCCGGTCGGACCGGGGTGCTGATGGCCCGCTCGGCCGAGCGCAACCCGGTGGCCGGTGTCGTGCCGGTCGGGTTCCTCGACGACGACCCCTCACTCAAGGGCAAGATCGTGGCCGGTCTCCGGGTCTTCGGCGGCGGCGACCGGCTCGCCCGAGTCGCCGAGCTGACCGGGGCGCGGACCCTCCTGATCACGATGCCGACCGCTCCCGGAACGGTGGTTCGGCCCGTTGTCGACGCCGCCCTCGCCCTCGGCCTCGAGGTCCGGACGGTCCCGCCGCTGACCCACCTTCTCGACGGCAGCGTCGACGCGGCCCGGATGCGCCGGGTGCGGGTCGAGGACCTTCTCCGCCGGCCGATCGTGACCGAGCACGTCGCCGGTGTGAGCGAGATCGTGAGCGATCACACCGTCCTGATCACCGGCGCGGCCGGCTCGATCGGGTCCGAGCTCGCCCGCCAGGTCTTTGCCCTCGGCCCACGCCGGCTGATCCTGGTCGACCGGGCGGAGAGCCCGCTCTACCTGCTCCAGCGCGAGCTCGAGACCAGGCAGGGTCACGGCCACGCAGGGATCGAGGTCCACACCCATCTGGCCAACATCACGAACCGGGCGACGATGGACAAGATCATCTCGACCGAGGCTCCGTCGGTGATCTTCCACGCGGCCGCCTACAAGCATGTGCCGATGATGGAGGCCCATCCGTCCGACGCGATGTACGTCAACGTCGGCGGGACGCAGGCGGTCCTCGATGCGGCCGCCGCTGCCGGCGTGGAGCGCTTCGTCCTCGTCTCGACCGACAAGGCGGTCCGCCCCTCGAGCGTGATGGGCGCCAGCAAGCGGGTCGCCGAGATGCTCGTCACCGAGACTGCCCGCCGGACCGGGCGGCCGTACGTCTCGGTCCGCTTCGGCAACGTCCTGGGCTCGAACGGCAGCGTGGTTCCGATCTTCCAGGAGCAGCTCGAGAACGGCGATGCCGCTGACGATCACCGACCCGGCCATGACCCGCTTCTTCATGACGATCCCCGAGGCCGCCTGGCTGATCCTCGATGCCGCCGCCCTCGGCCAGGGCGGGCGACCTGTTCGTGCTCGACATGGGCGAACCGGTCCGGATCATGGACCTCGCCCACGACCTGGTCCGGCTGGCCGGCCGGGATCCCGACAGCCAGCCGTACGAGATCGTCGGGTTGCGGCCCGGCGAGAAGCTCCACGAGGAGCTGTTCTATGCCTCGGAGCACGTCCAGCCGACCGAGAACCCCAAGGTCCTCCGGGCGGCGGCCGACGTGCCCCTCGAGACGGTCCGCGACGATGTCCAGCGGCTGATGAGCCTGGCCAGCGGCCAGACGGAGGAGCTCCTCCGCCGGGCCCTGCTCGAATACGCCCGCGGGCTTCATCACGAGGAGTCCGAGGCCCGGGAGATGACCCCGGTGATGGCCGAGCCGGCGACGGCCCAGCCGGCCGCGCCGGCCCGGGATTCGGCCGCGGCAAACGCGGCCACGGTCGCCGTTCACTGATCGCACCGCTCTGACATCGCCGGCCGGCCCCGCCGAACCGGAGCAGGTCGTAGACTCGCCACCATGAACCAGACGATCGTGACGCTGCTGATCGCGGTCGGCTGTGCCGCGATCGGCGTCGCCGCGATCGCCGGCGGCTACCTCGCCGCCCAGGCTGCCAGGCGTGACGCCGATGCCGCGGTCCACGATGTGCTGGCTCGCGAGACCCAGCTGGCCAGGCTTCGCCGGACCCGGACGATCCTGCTCGGCTGGCTCAACATCCTCGAGACCCTGGCGCGCGGGGACAGCTGGCGGGCGACGGCCGAGCGAGCCGCGCTCGGCGATGTCAGCGACTGCGACCTGTCGCTGGTCGGTGACGCGGGTGTCGTCGGTACCTACCTGTTCACCGCTCAGGTCCTGCGCAGCCAGAACGGCAAGGGCCTCCCGCCCGACGCCGCCTCACAGGTGGCGTCGCTGCGGGTCAAGCTCCTTTCGGCGATGGCCGAGCAGGAGCGCAGGCTCGTCCAGGGCGAGGCGCCGCGGATCATCGAATCCGCCGGCAAGCTCGACTTCTTCGACCTCCCGACGGAGCGCCCGGAACCAGAGGCCGCCGGGCAGCGCAGCTGACCGCCGTCCCCGCTCCGGCCATGACCCATGGCGGTCGGGACTGGTCCGATGGGGTTATGGTGTCGGTCCACACGTAAGTCCACCATGGGCTTCCGCACCGATGATGCCTGTGACACCTGCCGTCGAGCGTTCTCGGGTCCGGCCCCAGCCGGCTCGGTTCGCCGGGATCCTGTCCGGGATCCTGCTCCTCCTCGCGGCCGCGATCGGCCCGGGCACCGCCTCGGCCGCCTCGCCTTCGCCTGCCCCCGGGTTGCTCGCCTCGCCCGCGCCGGTCCCCGGCGGCAGTGCCACCCCGATCGGACCGACACCGCGGCTGGCTCCATCGGTCGTCGCTCCGCTCGAGGGGCTCGACGTGAGCCGCTGGCAGGCCACGATCGACTGGACCCAGGTCAAGGCGGCCGGCAAGCAGTTCGTCGTGATGAAGGCCACCCAGGGGACCACCTACGTCGACCCGATGTACGCGACGAACCGGGCCGGGGCGATGGCGGTTGGCATCCCGATGGCCGCCTACCACTTCGCCGACCCGGACTCGACGCCCAACGAGGCGGTCCTCGAGGCCGACCATTACGTGGCGGTCGCCCACCTGAGCACGGGCAACCTGCTGCCCGCGCTCGACCTGGAGCAGACCGGCGGACTGGCCCCGGCCGCCCTCCAGGTCTGGGTCCGGTCCTGGCTCGACGAGGTGACGGCCAAGCTCGGGATCCGGCCGATGATCTACGTCAGCCCGAACTTCTGGTCGACGAAGATGGCCAACAATACGAGCATCGCCCTGGCCGGCTACAAGACGCTCTGGATCGCCAACTGGGGGGTGACCAGCCCGACCGTGCCGGCCAACAACTGGAGCGGCTACGGCTACACGTTCTGGCAGTACACCGACTGCGGGCATGTCGCCGGGATCACGACCGGCTGCGTCGACCTCGACCGCTACAACGGGACGGATCTCACTCCGGTCACCTACAACCCGACCTTCAGCGTCGCCGCGGCACCGACCGGCCAGTCGATCATGCGCGGGGCGACGACGACCTACGCGATCAGCGTGAACCGGAACGAGTTCGTGCCGCCGGTCACCCTCAGCGTGACGAGCCCGATGCCGAGCGGGACGACCTACTCGTTCAGCCCGAACCCGGTGGTCGGCAGCGCCTCGACCCTCACGATCACAACCTCGAACGTGCCCACCGTCACGCCGCCCGGAGTCGTCACGCCGACGATCACCGGTGTCGGTGGCGGCCTGACGATGACCACCGTCGCCAACCTGACGGTCCTGCCTGCCCTGCCGGATCCGCCGACCGGACCCGCCGCCACCGCCCTCGACGCCTCCGCGTTCGTGAGCTGGACGCCGCCGGCCAATGACGGCGGCGGTGCGATCACGAGCTACACCGTGACCGCAGCGCCGGGCGGCAAGGCGTGCACCGCGACCGGCGCGCTGTCGTGCATCGTCACCGGCCTGGCGAACGGCACGGCCTACTCCTTCAGCGTGACCGCCACGAACTCGTCGGGAGCTGGGGCAGCGTCGGTCGCCAGCGCGGCGGTGACGCCGGTTCCATCGATCCCCGGCGCGACGTACTTCGCGGTCGTCCCGAGCCGGATCGTCGACAGCCGCTCGAAGCTGGGCCTGGCCGGTGCCCTCAAGGCCGGCACCGCCGCGACGTTCCAGGTCACCGGCCACGCCGGTGTCCCGGCCGAGGCGATCGCGGTGACCGGCAACCTGACCGTCGTCGGCCAGACCGCCGCGGGCTACCTCGCGCTGACCAGCGTGGCGACGAGCAAGCCGGCGACCTCGACGCTCAACTTCCCGCTCGGCGACATCCGGGCGAACGCGGTCACGATCCCGCTCGGGACCGGCGGCAAGCTCGGAGTCACCTACGTGGCCCGGGCCGGCGCGACGACCAACGTCCTGTTCGACGTGACCGGCTACTTCCTGCCGGGCGCCTCGGGTGCCAGCTACTTCGCGGTCGTCCCGAGCCGGATCGTCGACAGCCGCTCGAAGCTGGGCCTGGCCGGTGCCCTCAAGGCCGGCACGCGCCGCGACGTTCCAGGTCACCGGCCACGCCGGTGTCCCGGCCGAGGCGATCGCGGTGACCGGCAACCTGACCGTCGTCGGCCAGACCGCCGCGGCTACCTCGCGCTGACCAGCGTGGCGACGAGCAAGCCGGCGACCTCGACGCTCAACTTCCCGCTCGGCGACATCCGGGCGAACGCGGTCACGATCCCGCTCGGGACCGGCGGCAAGCTCGGGGTCACCTACGTCGGCCCGGGCCGGCGCGACGACCAACGTCCTGTTCGACGTGACCGGCTACTTCCTGCCGGGCGCCTCGGGTGCCACCTACTTCGCGGTCGTCCCGAGCCGGATCGTCGACAGCCGCTCGAAGCTGGGCCTGGGCGGTGCCCTCAAGGCCGGCACGCGCCGCGACGTTCCAGGTCGACCAGGACCCCAACCCGGCCCTCGACATCCCGGCCGAGGCGATCGCGGTGACCGGCAACCTGACCGTCGTCGGCCAGACCGCCGCGGGCTACCTCGCGCTGACCAGCGTCGGCGACGAGCAAGCCGGCGACCTCGACGCTCAACTTCCCGCTCGGCGACATCCGGGCCAACGCGGTCACGATCCCGCTCGGGACCGGCGGCAAGCTCGGGGTCACCTACGTGGCCAGGGCCGGCGCGACGACCAACGTCCTGTTCGACGTGACCGGCTACTTCCTGCCGGCGAGCTGACCCCGGTCTGATCGCGGAACGAAAGTCCCGCCCTGGGGCTGACCTGCGGTGCCGCCGGACACCACAATCGCGAGCGTCCTGGTCGGAGCGGTGACGTCCCGTGCAGAGCGGGTAGGATACCGGGGCGGCGAGCGGCTGGACGTGGACAGGACCAGCGGCCAGACTCCGACCGAGGGGTAACCGACCGCCGGTCGACGTATGCCGCTTGCTTGCCTGATCCGGGGGACCTCCGTGGATGCGGCGATCCCCGGGCCCGCCGTGGAGGTCAGTTGATGTTGCGCCACCGCCGATTCGGTCCGAGTGCCCGTCCGCAGGTGGCGGTCGCCGTGGCAGCCGCGTTCGTGCTGCTGACGGTGTTCACCGGCACCGTCCTCGGTCACAGCACCATGCCGTCTGCGCGACCATCGCCTGCGACGGTACCGTGACCTACCACATCGCCGACTGGACGACCGACAACACCGGACAACCAGGCGCTGGCGCCCGATGTCCAGGTCTCCTACTCGCTCGATGGTGGCGCTTACACCCCCCTGCCGGACGGCGCGTTCACCCTGGGGAACTACCTGACCGGCTTCGGGGGCACGTTCGACGGGCGGCAGCGCGACGACGGTCCAGATCGAGGCGAACCTGGCGCCCGGACACGATCTGGGCCGACGGCGACACTGAGGATGCTCGGCCCGTGGTACAGCGGCACGATCGCCAAGCCGGTGTGCGCCACGTACCACCCCCTCACCCCGACCCGGATCCTCGACTCCCGCTCGGGCCTGCCGTTCGTGAGCAAGGTTGGCCGCGAGTTCGCGGTCGCCGGGCTCGGCGGCGTCGACCTGGGTGCGATCGCGGTGACCGGCAACCTGACCGTCACCGGCCAGACCCAGGCCGGCTACGTCAGCCTGACGACGACGGATCCGAGCGGCATCCCGGCCACCTCCACGCTCAACTTCCCGCTCGCTGACAACCGGGCGAACGGGGTGACCGTGCGCCCTCGCCTCCGACGGCGGGCTGTGGGCGACGTACGTCGCCGCGAGCAGCTCGGCCACGGCCAACCTGATCTTCGACGTGACCGGCTACTTCAGCCCCGACGCGAGCGGGGCGACCTACCACACCGTGACCCCCGCCCGGATCCTCGACACCCGCTATGGCAACGGCCTGAGCGGGCCGTTCACGAGCCGCTCGCCCCGCGAGTTCGCGGTCGCCGGGGATGGGCGGCGTCGACCTGCACGCGATCGCGGTGACCGGCAACCTGACCGTCACCGGCCAGACCCGGGCCGGCTACGTCGGCCTGACGACGACGACGACGGCTCCGAGCGGGATCCCGGCCACCTCCACGCTCAACTTCCCGCTCGGTGACAACCGGGCGAACGGGGTGACCATCGCCCTCGCCGCCGACGGCGGGCTGTGGGCGACCTATGTCGGGGCCGGTGCCTCGACCACGGCCACGGCCAACCTGATCTTCGACGTGACCGGCTACTTCAACGCCGACGCGACCGGCGTGACGTATCACCCGCTCACCTCGGCCCGGATCCTCGACACCCGCAACGACATCGGACTGATCGGGCCGTTCCCCAGCAAGGTCACCCCGCGAGTTCGCGGTGATCGGGCACGGGGGCGTACCCGCCGAACGCGATCGCGGTCACCGGCAACCTCACGGTCACCGTCCAGACCGCGGGCCGGCTACGTCAGCCTGACGACGACCGCCCAGAGCGTCCCGGCGACCTCGACGATCAACTTCCCGCTCGGTGACATCCGGGCGAACGGGGTGACCGTGCCGCTGGCCGGCGATGGCAAGCTGTGGGCGACCTACGTCGGGCACCAAGCGGGGACGGCGCCAGCCTGATCTTCGACGTGACCGGCTACTTCGCGCCCTGAGCCTGACCCTGACCCGTGGAAGCTACGCCCGGCCGTGGCGGAGCGCCCGGCCGGGCGTCGCACCCGTGTGGCGGCCGCCGTCGACGACCAGCTCGCCGTTGACGATCACCGTCGCGATCCCCTCCGGGAAGCGGCGTGGCTCGTCGATCGTGGCCAGGCTCCGGATCCGGGCCGGGTCGAACACGACCAGGTCGGCCAGAAGCCCGTCGGCGAGCCGGCCGCGATCGGAGATCCCGAGCCGGGCGGCCGGCGCTGAGGTCATCTTCCGGACGGCCTCCTCGAGGCTGAGCAGACCCTCCTCCCGGACGAACTCGCCGAGGATCCGCGGGAATGAGCCGTACGTCCGGGGACTCGGCCTGTCGCCGACGAAGACCGAGTCGGTGCCGACCATCCCGACCGGGTGCTGGAAGAACGGCGGCATCGTGGCCCGGTCCGGGCCTGGCGTGACCTCGTTCAGGCGGAGGTCCTCGGCAAGGAGCAGGTCGCAGACGAGGTCGACGGCGTCGCCGCCGGTCTCGGCCTGGATCGCACCGAGCGTCCAGCCCTCCCAGCGGGCATGCTCGGGCCGGCCGAAGTAGCCGACCCGGACGCCGGCCAGCCCGCCGCTGCCGGCGAACAGCACGCCCCGCTCGCCGAGCTCGCGCCGGACCCGGTCGCGGACAGATCGGTCGGCCAGGCGCTCCTTCGTCCGGGCGGGGCCGCCTTCCTGGACCCACGGCGGGACGAGGATCAGCAACCGGGTGCTGGCCCACTCGGATGGGTAGGAGTCGAAGGTGACGTCCTGGCCGGTCGCCCGCGCCGTGTCGACGAGCTCCAGCATCGGCCCCGGGCCGCCGGGAAACGAGGCCCGGTGGTAGAAATGGGTGATGTGGGCCGGTGCGCCGCCCAGCCGGCCGATCTCGATCGCCTCGCGGAACGGGTCGAGGTAGCCGTCACCGAGCGGATAGCGGACGTGGGTGTGGTAGAAGCCGCCGTGCCGGCCGGCCTCCGCGGTGAGCGACGCGAGCTCCGCCGTCGTCGCGAACGAGCCGGGCGGGTAGTCGAGGCCCGAGCTCAGGCCGAACGCGCCCTCGACCATCGCCTCGGAAAGCAGCGAGCGCATCCGCGCGAGCGCCCGGAGATCAGCCGGCCGGTCGTCCCAGCCGAGCGCGCCGATGCGCAGGACCGAGTTGCCGACCAGGTAGGCGATGTTCACGCTCACCCGCCGGTCGAACCGGGTCAGGTAGGCCGCCACCGTGTCCCAGTCGTAGGCGATGTCGGGGTGTCCGTCGAGGCCGGCATTCAGCTCGACGAAGGCGGCCAGGTCGGCCGGGTCGTCGAACGGCGCGTAGGCGTTGCCGTCGACCCCGATCACCTCGGTCGTGACGCCCTGGCGGACCTTCGGCTCGTGGCGGGGATCGGCCAGGATCATCAGGCCGGCGTGGCTGTGGAGGTCGATGAAGCCCGGGGCGACGACCTGCCCGGTCGCGTCGATCCGCCGGCCGGCCCGCTCCGGCAGGGCGTGCCCGGCCTCGATCAGCCGGAGCCGGTCCCCGTCGATCGCGAGGGCGGCCGGCCGGCCGGCCGCGCCGCTGCCGTCGACCAGGGTGCCGCCGGTGATCAGGATGTCGGCCGTGCTCACGACCGGCCGGCCGGGCGGTCGAGGCCGGCCGCGGGCCCTTCGAGCCGGCGGCCCCGGACCCAGGCGCCCCGGACCATGTCCGGATGGGACCGGAAGATCAGCCGGCTCAGCTCGTCGGCCGGCCCATCCGGAGCGGGCGCGAGTGGCGGGGCGGCGAGGGCCGGGTCGACGACGATCAGGTCGGCCTCCTTGCCGGCCTCGAGCGACCCGATCGCCTCTTCGAGGCCCAGGCAGCGGGCCGCCTCGTAGGTGGCCTGGCGCAGCCAGCCGAGCGAGTCGAGGATCGGCCGGTGCTCGCCGCCCGCCAGCCGCAGGGCGTTCTGGACGTAGCCGCCGAAGCGCATCGCCCCGAACAGGGACAGCTCCGGGCCACCGGCCACGTCGGAGCCCAGCCCGACCACGATGCCCGCCTCGAGGTAGCGGGCCAGGGGCATGATCCCCGACGCCAGGAACAGGTTCGACGTGGGGCAGTGGGCGAGCCGGGTGCCCGACTCGGCCAGCCGGGCGACCTCGCGATCCGAGAGGTGGACGGCATGGGCGAGGATCGACCCGGGGCCCAGCCCGCCGGCCCGGTCGTAGACATCGAGGTAGTCGCGGGCGTCCGGAAAGAGCCGGCTGACCTCGGCGATCTCGTCGAGGTCCTCGGCCAGGTGGGTCTGCCAGTAGGCGCCCGCCGCCCGGGCCAGGGCGGCCGACTCGCGCAGCATCGCCTCGGTGCAGGCGACCGCGAACCGGGGGGTGAAGGCATAGCGCAGCCGGCCGTTGTCGCGCATGTGCCAGCGGCTGCACAGGTCGGCCGACTGGCGGAGCGACAGCTCGAGGATCTCCGAGGGCCGGCGGGTCTCGTCGTAGGTGAGCCGGTCCATCATCACCTTGCCGATGATCGCCCGGATCCCGTGCGCCTCGGCCGCCCGGAACGCGGCGTCGAGCGACGGCTCGTAGACCGCCCCGTACATCAGGGCGGTCGTCGTGCCGGCGGCGGCGAACGCCCGGCAGACCGCCGGTGCGACGACCTCGGCCACGGCCTCGCTGAAGTCGCGCTCGAGCGGGAAGACATAGGTCCGCAGCCACTCGAGCAGGGGCGTCCCGAAGCCGAGCCCGGCGTTCGGCACCTGGGGCAGGTGGACGTGGAGGTCGATCAGGCCGGGCAGGACGAGCCACGGCCGGAGGTCGACGACCCGGCTCGCCCGGGCCGTGTCCGTGGACGCGTCGGCGGGCGCGGCGGCCGGCGCTCGGGCCGGCTCGGGCCACGGGCCGATCGCGCCGATCCGGCCGTCGTCCTCGATCCGGACGAAGCCATCCGGCTCGTAGCGGCTGCCACCCGCGGCAAGCGGGGTGAGGAGCCGGGCGCGCAGGGTGAACGGAGGCCGGTCGGGCAGCTTGGGCGCCATCGCCGCGATGCTACGCCTCGGGGAAGCGGGCCGGATCACGCTTGACAGGGCCGAGCCGTCGGTCCCATCGTGGAGCGTCAGGATGAACGTGCCGTCATGACCATCCGGACACCGCTCGGCCGCGTGGCGGCACCGCTGATCGCCCGCCCCGACCGCCCGGTCCCGGGCTTCGCCGCCGGCCGCGGCCCGCTCCGGCGCGAGGGCCCGGCCAAGCTGACCGGCACCGCCCTGTACACCGACGACCTCGTCTTCCCGGGCGCGTGGTACGGCGCCACCGTCCGCTCGACCGAGGCGCACGCCCGGCTGCTCGGGATCGACCTCGACCCCGCGTTCGACTGGTCGACGGTCGTCGTCGTGACGGCCGCCGACATCCCCGGCGACGAACATCGTCAGCGCTCGATCCAGGACGACCAGCCGATCCTGGTCGGTCGGACGAGATCCGCCACCACGCGGAGCCGGTCGCGCTCGTCGCGGCGCCCGACCGGGCACTTCCTGGGCGAGGCGGCCGGCCACGTCCGGCGTCCGGACCGAGCCGCTCGCCGCCGGTCCTCGACCCGCTCGCCAGCGAGCAGGTCTTCGCCCAGTTCGAGATCGAGTCGGGCGACGTCGACGGCCGGCTTCGCCGGGCCGACCTGGTGATCGAGGGCGAGTACCGGGTCGGCCACCAGGAGCAGCTGTACATCGAGAACAACGCGATGATCGCCGTCCCGCGCGACGACGGCGGCGTCGCCGTCCACGGCTCGCTGCAGTGCCCGTACTACGTCCACAAGGCGCTGAAGCGCGCGCTCGCTGCTGACCGACGCCCAGGCGTCAGTCGTCCAGGCCGAGACCGGCGGCGGCTTCGGCGGCAAGGAGGAGTACCCCTCGATCCTCGCCATCCACGCGGCGCTGCTGGCCCGCGGCTGCGGGCGGCCGGTCCGGATGATCTACGACCGCCACGAGGACATCGCCGCGACGACCAAGCGCCACCCGGCGATCGTCCGCCACCGGACCGGGTGTCGCCGCCGACGGCCGACTCGTGGCCCAGGACATCGAGGTCGTGATGGACGGCGGCGCGTACTGCACGCTGACGCCCGGTCGTCCTGTCGCGCGGCACGCTCCACGCCGGCGGGCCGTACGCCTGCCCGAACGTCCGGATCCGGGCCCGGGCCGTGGCCACGAACACGCCGCCCGAACGGCGCGTTCCGCGGCTTCGGCGCGCCGCAGACCGAGTTCGCCGCGGAGATGCAGGTGAACCGGATCGCCGAGGCGCTCGGCATGTCGCCGCTCGAGCTGCGCCGGCGCTGGCGTGTACCGGACGGGCGACACGACGCCGACCGGCCAGGTCCTGCGCGAGAGCGTCGCCGGCCGCGGAGGTCCTCGAGCGGGCCGCCGAGGCGGCCGAGTTCGAGCGGGTCCGGGCCCGAACGCGCGCGCGACCGGGCCGTCCGCGAGCCCGGCGCCCGGACGGCGCCGGGTCCGTGCCGCTCACGGGATCGGCCTCGCGCTCGCCTGGCACGGGGCCGGCTTCACCGGCTCGGGCGAGGTCCACCTCGCCACGGTCGCCTCGCGTCGAGCTCGCACCGCGACGGCCGCGATCCGCGTCCTGATCGCCTCGACCGAGATGGGCCAGGGCACGAAGACGATCTTCCCGCAGATCGTCGCCGAGGCGCTCGGCGTCCCGATCGACGAGGTCGAGCATCGCCCCGCAGGACACCGCGCTCGTGCCCGACAGCGGCCCGACGGTCGCGTCGCGCACGGCGATGGTCGTCGGCGGGCTGCTGATCGAGGCCGCCGGCGGCTCCGCGCCGAGCGTCGAGGCCGCGACCGGCGGCCCGTTCGCGGCGACCTACCGGGCGGACGCGCGGACCCACGGCGCCCTCCGGATCGACCAGCAGTTCGAGCCCTACCCGGGCGATCGACGTTCGACGACGACGACCTACCGCGGCGACGCCTACCCGGCCTTCGGCTGGGCGGCCTGCGGTGGCCGAGGTCGACGTCGACCTCGACACCGGCGAGGTCGCGCGTCCGCGACGTCGTCGCCGCCGACGACATCGGCCGGGTCGATCCACCCGGTCCTCGCCGAGGGCCAGGTCGAGGGCGGCACGCTCCAGGCCGTCGGCTACGCGACGATCGAGGAGATCAAGCTGCGCGACGGCCGCTACCTCAACGACCGGCTCGCGACGTACCTGATCCCGACCGCCCTCGACGCGCCGCGGATCAGCGACGATCCTGGTCGAGGCACCGTTCAGCGGCGCCCCGCACGGCGCCAAGGGCGTCGGGCGAGCTGCCGATGGACGTCGGCGCGCCCGCCGTCGTCGCCGCGATCCACGACGCGACCGGGGTCTGGATCCACGACCTGCCGGCGACCCCGGAGCGGATCCTCGCGGCGATGGCAACGCGAGCCGGGCCGCGCGGACCGGCGTTCGTGCCGGCCCGTCGACGATCCGCTTCGCGGTGAACGACGACCCGGTCGCGCTCGACGCGCCGGGCGCCCGGCGGCTGCTCGACGTGCTGCGCGAGGACCTCGGCCTGACCGGCACGAAGGAGGGCTGCGGCGAGGGCGAGTGCGGCGCCTGCACCGTCCTGCTCGACGGCGAGCTCGTCGACAGCTGCCTCGTCCCGATCGGCCAGGTCGACGGCCACGACGTCCGGACCGTCGAGGGCCTCGGGCTCGGCCGGCCGGGCCCGAACGTTCCGCCGTGCTGGACGACCTCGGCCCGCTCCAGGTCGCCTTCCTCGAGGCGGGCGGCGCCCAGTGCGGGATGTGCACCCCGGGGATGCTGATGGCCGGCGCAGGCGTTCCTCGCGCTCGGCGGCGGCCCCGACCGACGAGGCGATCCGCGAGGCGATCGCCGGCAACCTGTGCCGCTGCACGGGCTACACGAAGATCATCGAGGCGATCGCCCTGGCCGCGGCCCGCGGCCGGGCGGACCCGCCGGCGGCGCGGCAGGCGGGCTCGTGATCGAGTCCACGTTCGTCTCGCCGGCCAGCCTGGCCGAGGCCTACGCCCTGCTCGCCGAAGCGCCCCACCGGCCGATCGCCGGGGGAACCGACGTGCTCGTCCAGCTCGCCGGCGGCCTCGGCCCGCCCCCGGACCGCCTGCTCGACCTGTGGCGCCTCGACGACCTGCGCGGCATCGGCCTCGACGGGGCCGCGCTGACCCTCGGTGCCCTCACGACCTACAGCGCGATCCGGCGCTCGGCCGTCTGCCGCGACCTGCTGCCCGCGCTCGTCGAGGCCGCCGCGACGGTCGGTGCCGCCCAGATCCAGAACCGCGGGACGATCGGCGGCAACATCGCCAACGCCTCGCCCGCCGGGGACATGCTGCCGGTCCTGCTCGCGACCGACGCGTCGATCGTGGCCGGCTCCGTGCGCGGGGAGCGGGAGATCCCGGCGAGTCGACTTCTGCACCGGCTACCGCCGAACGGCCCTTGCCGGCGACGAGCTCGTCGTCCGGGTCCGGATCCCCCTCGTGGCTGATCGCCAGGTACGCTTCCGCAAGGTCGGCACCCGCCGGGCCCAGGCGATCAGCAAGGTGGTCGTCGCCCTGAGCTGGGTCGCAGCCGATGCCGCGCTGCCCTGGCGGTCGGTCCGACTCGGGCTCGGCTCGGTTGCCGAACGCCGATCCGGGCGACCGCGACCGAGGCGGTCCTCGAGGGCCGGTCGCCGACCGCCGAGACAGCGGATAGGGCATTCGTCACCCTTGCCGGGGAGATCGAGCCGATCGACGATGTCCGCTCGACGGCGGACTACCGCCGGGCGGTCAGCGCCCGGGTCGTCCATCGCCTGGTCCGCGACGCCGGCGGCTGGTGATGGGCGGGTCCGACCGCGAACGGGAGTGGGGATTGATCGAGCTCGGTCCGAACCGCTACGGCAAGTCCGCGATCCGGCTGGTCAAGGTCAGCCGCGGCGCCGGCGGCACGCGTGTTCGGGATCTCACCCTCGACATCGCCCTCGAGGGTGACTTCGCGGCGGCCCACCTGGCCGGCGACAACGCCGGCGTGATCGCGACCGACACGATGAAGAACACGACCTATGCCCTCGCCCACGAGCACCTGAACGGCGCGATCGAGCGGTTCGGTCTCGTCCTGGCTCGCCACTTCGGCGCCCACCCGCAGGTCAGCACGGCCACGGTGGCGATCCGCGAGCACGGCTGGGAGCCGATCCCGACGGCGACCGGGCCAGCTGCCGACGCGTTCCTGCGGGCGGGCGAGCTGACTCGCACGGCCGTCGTGCGGGTGGCCGGATCCGAGGCCACGATCGAAGCCGGCCTCGAGGACCTGACCCTGATGAAGACGGCCGGGTCGGCCTTCAGCGGCTTCCCGCGCGACGAGTACACGACCCTGCCCGAGACCGAGGACCGGCTCCTGGCCAGCCGGCTGAGTGCGAGCTGGCGCTACGGATCGGAACCGGCCGACTACGACGCGACGTTCGTCGACGTCTGCCAGACGCTCCTCGACGTCTTCGCCGGCCATCACAGCCCGTCGGTCCAGGCGACGATCTGGATCCTCGGCCGGACGGCCCTCGAGGCCCGGCCGGAGCTCGACCAGATCCGACTGACGATGCCCAACCTCCATCACTGGCTGGTCGACCTGCGGCCGTTCGGGCAGGACAACGACCGCGAGATCTTCGTCGCCACGAGCGAGCCGTACGGGCTGATCGAGGCGACGGTCCGCCGTGGCGAGGTGCCGGCCCAGCCGGAGCCCGAGCCCGAGCCGGAGCCCGAGCCGGAGCCCGAGCCGGAGCCCGAGCCCGAGCCCGAGCCGGAGCCCGAGCCCGAGCCCGAGCCGGAGCCGAGCCGGAGCCGGAGCCGGAGCCCGAGCCGGAGCCCGCAGCCGCGAGCCCGAGCCGGAGCCCGAGCCCGAGCCGGAGCCCGAGCCCGAGCCGGCCGTCGCGCCTCCGCCCGTTCCGGAGCCCCCTCCCGTGGCCGCCGCCGCTCCGCCGGAGCCCGCCGCGGCCCCGGCCGTGGCGGTCGCCCTGCCGCCGGGGGTCGAGCTTCGCGGTTCGGCGGTCGCGGGACTCGAAGCGGTTCTCACGCCCGAGGCGCTCGCCTTCATCGCCGACCTCCAGCGCACGTTCGGCGCGCGCCGGCTCGAGCTGCTCGCCGCCCGCAAGCGCCGCCAGTCAGAGCTCGATCGGGGGATCATGCCCGACTTCCTGCCCGGGACCGCAAGGATCCGGAGCGGCTCGTGGAAGGTCGCCGCCACGCCGGCCGACCTGGCCGACCGGCGGGTCGAGATCACCGGCCCGGCAGAGCCGAAGATGATGATCAACGCCCTCAACTCGGGCGCTCGGGTGTTCATGGCCGACCTCGAGGATTCGCCTCTCGCCGACCTGGTCCAACGTGATCGGCGGCCAGGTGGCGATCGCCGACGCGGTCCGCCGCCGGCTCACCTTCGAGAGCCCCGAGGGCAAGTCCTACCGGCTCAACCCGCAGATCGCGACTCTCGTCGTCCGGCCGCGGGGCTGGCACCTCGACGAGCGCCACCTGCTGATCGACGACGCACCGATCTCGGCTGCCCTGTTCGACTTCGGGCTGTTCGCCTTCCACAACGCCCGCGAGCAGGTCGACCGCGGGACGGCGCCCTACCTCTACCTGCCGAAGCTCGAATCGCACCTCGAGGCGCGCCTGTGGGACGAGGTCTTCCGCTACGCCCAGGACGCGCTCGCGATCCCCGTCGGGACGATCCGGGCGACCGTCCTGATCGAGACGATCCTCGCCGCGTTCGAGATGGACGAGATCCTGTACGAGCTGCGCGACCACGCGGCCGGACTGAACGCCGGACGCTGGGACTACCTGTTCAGCTGCATCAAGAAGTTCCGTTCGAACGCCCGACCTCGTCCTGCCCGACCGGGCACAGCTGACGATGACCGTGCCGTTCATGCGGGCCTACACCGAGCTGCTCGTCCAGACCTGCCACCGCCGCGGCGCCCACGCGATCGGCGGGATGGCCGCGTTTATCCCGTCGCGGCGCGATGCCGAGGTGAACGCGGCGGCGATGGCCCGCGTGGGCGAGGACAAGGAGCGCGAGATTGGCCGACGGTTTCGACGGCACCTGGGTGGCCCATCCGGACCTGGTTCCGCTGGCGACCGAGGTCTTCGATGCCGTCCTCGGTTCGAGGTCCGACCAGAGGGACCGCCTCCGCCCGGAGGTCGCGGTGACCGCCGCCCAGCTCCTCGACCTGGCCGTGGCCGACGGCTCGGTCACCGAGGCAGGCGTCCGGATGAACGTGTCGGTCGCCCTCCAGTACCTCGACTCATGGCTGCGCGGCGATGGTGCCGCCGCGATCAACAACCTGATGGAGGATGCCGCCACCGCCGAGATCTGCCGCTCGCAGCTGTGGCAGTGGCGGGCGACCCGGACCCGCCTTTCCGACGGCCGGATCTTCGAGGGCGACCTGTACAAGAAGATCCGGACCGAGGAGCTGACCCGGATCGGGGGGACCGCGACCGGCCGCCTGGCGGATGCGGTGACGGTCCTCGACCAGCTGGTCTTCTCGGACGGCTTCGCCGAGTTCCTCACGATCGAAGCCTACCGCCTCCTCGACTGAGGGCCGCTTCTCAGACTCCTCTCATGGCGGGCGCCTAGCGTGCGGGGCGATGCCGCCGCCGACCTCGCCGGACTCTTCGCGCTGGTCGATCCGACCGCCCACGAGCAGAGCGCTGCTCCCCGAATCGCTCGTACGAGTCGAGCGGCGCCGGCCGGCTCGCCCGCCGCGTCTCGACCCCCGTCTGCTCGTGGCCCTCCTCGCGGGCAAGTCGGCCGGCATGCTCACCCGCTGGTTCGGCCGGGGCGACGGGACATCGCTGCCCGGCGTCGTTGCCCGGAGGATCGACCCGGCCGTGCTCGACAAGCTCGTTCGGCGGACCGGGATGCCGGTCGTCGCCGTCACCGGCAGCAACGGCAAGACGACGACCGGGCGGTTCGTCACCGCGCTCCTCCGAGCCGAGGGGGTGGCGGCCCGGAGCAACGCGGCAGGCGCCAATCTCGCCCAGGGGGTGACGGCCCTGGCGGTGATCAGCTCCGACCTGTTCGGCCGCCTGCCGGACGGGATCCTCGTCGCCGAAGTCGATGAAGGGGCACTGCGCCAGGTCGTGCCCGAGCTGGCGCCACGGGCGATCGTCGTGCTCGACCTCTTCCGCGACCAGCTCGATCGATTCGGCGAGCTCTACGCTGTCTCCGGCGCGATCGAGTCGATCGCCCGCGCGCTCGAGCCTGAGGCGGCCTGGATCGTCAACGCCGACGACCCGCTCGTCGCCTCCCTGGCGGCGGATCGCCCGGGTCGCCGGGTCACCTTCGGCCTGGACCTCGAGCGCTCGACCGACGAGATCACCCGGGCCGCCGATTCGATCCGCTGTCCGCGCTGCCGCGCCGACCTCGTCTACGACCGCGTCTACCTGAGCCACCTCGGCGCGTATCGATGTCCAGGCTGCGGCTTCGCCCGCCCGGAGCTCGATGTCGCGGTCACCGCCCTCGAAGTCAGCGGGCTCGCCGAGACCAACCTCACCGTCCGCCTGCCAACGACCGAGCTGGTCCTCCGGATCCCCCAACCCGGCGTTCACGTCGCCTACGACGTGGCGGCCGCGCTGGCGGCCATGGTCGGGCTCGGGATCCTGCCGGTCCACGCCGCGACGGCCCTGGCGGCGGTCAAGCCGGCGTTCGGGCGACTCGAGCAGGCCCAGGCCGGCGATCGCCGGATCGCCCTCGGCTTCGTCAAGAACCCAACCTCCTACAACACGACCCTCCACGCGCTCGCCGGCGCGGCCGAGCCGCGCCAGCTCCTCATCGCCGCCAGCAATACGCCGGTCGACGGCGAGGACTTCGCCTGGCTGTGGGATGTCGACTTCGGCCCGGCGGCTGGCCTCGTCGAGCGGGTCACGATCAGCGGCACGCGGGCGGACGAGCTGGCCAACCGCCTGAAGTACGCCGGGGTCGACCCACGATCGATGACGGTCGTGGCCGACCGACGCCGGGCATTCGAGGCCGCCCTGGCCGGCACCCCGCCGGGCGGGCAGCTGACGATCCTGGCCGGCTATACCCCGATGCTCGAGCTCCGCGCGCTGATGCAGGAGCGCGGCTGGGTCGGATCGTTGCGGGAGGCCTGAGCGGATGACCGCCAGCCGTCCGGGGCCCGACTACCCGGTGATCCGGATCGCCCACCTGTACGCATCGCTGCTCAACGTCGCCGGCGACGGCGGCAACGTCGTCGCAATCGAGCGGCGGGCGAGCTGGCGGGGGATCCGGACCGAGATCGTGCCGGTCGAGCTGGGCGAGGACCCGGAGCTGTCGACGTTCGACCTCGTGTTCATCCAGGGCGGCCAGGACGTCGAGATGGCGATCGCCGCCGATGACCTGCGCCGGAAGGCAGGTTCCTTTCGGCGGGCCGCCGACGCGGGGGTCGTGATCTTCGCCGTGTGCGCGGGCCTCCAGCTCCTTGGCCACCGCTACATCCCCGCGAGCGGCCCGGCAATGGACGGGCTCGGACTGCTCGACCTCGAGACGCGCGCCGGAAGTCGGCGCTTCATGCAGCACGTCGCCTGCGAGGTGAGCTTCGGCGAGGCACCCGAGACGATCGTGGGCTTCGAGAATCACTCCGGGTTGACCGAGCTCGGACCGGGCGTCCGCCCGTTCGGGAAGGTGATCGCGGGGGCGGGCAACAACGGGCTCGACGGTACCGAGGGCGCCCTCTCTGGAACGATCTACGCGACCTACCTGCACGGGCCGATCCTGCCCCGCAACCCCTGGCTGACCGACTACCTGCTCAGGACCGCCCTCGAACGTCGGGTCGGTGGCCGGATCGAGCTGACCGAGCTCGACGACGCGCTCGAGCAGCACAGCCATGCCGACGCCTTGCGGCGGGCCTTGCGCAACCGTGGTCGGCGCACGGCCCTCGAGCCCGCCGGACTCGGCCGGGGCCTGCCAGGAGCGCCCGAGCCGACACCCCCGGCCCGGTAGCGGCCGCTGCGTTCGATGTCCAGACGCCAGCGCCCTCGACCACGCCTCGATCCGTCCGGCCGCGAGGGCCGGCAGGCGGGCCAACCGCCCGGGCTCGTGCGCCCTCAGCCAGCCGATGGGTCACGACGGAGCCACCGGCGGGCGAGGGCCCTCGAGGCGGCGCCGCCCCTCGAGGGGGTCACGCTCGCCCTCGCCCTGCTCCGGCTGTTCCTGGGCGCGACGTTCATCTACGCCGGACTTGACAAGTTGATCGATCCCGCCTTCCTGCGCAGCACCGGGACGGGTTCGATCGGAGCGCAGCTGGCCTCGTTCGTGCACGGTTCGCCGCTCGCGCTCCTCGTCGAGATCTTCGCCCGGCCGTTCCCGATCCTCACCGGGTTGGCCATCTCCCTGATCGAGGTCGCAATCGGGCTGGGCGCACTCACCGGACTGCTCTTCCGCCTCGCCACGGTTGGTGGAGCGTTGCTGTCGATCACGTTCTGGCTCACCGCGTCCTGGGCGATCAAGCCCTACTACTACGGACCAGACCTGCCCTATGCCGCCGGCTGGATCACCCTGGCCGTGGCGGGCTCCGGCGGGCGCTTTCTCCTCGACCGCTGGATCTCCCGGCTCACCGATTTCGATTCAGACGACGACCCCACCTCGGTCGAGCGACGGCGGCTCATCCAGGGCGGCATCCTGGGCCTCGGGACACTTGCGCTGGCGACGTTCGGCGGGACATTCGGCGCCTGGCTGTTCGGCCGGCCGTCGAGTGCCGGCCTCGGCGTCGCGCCCTCGCCGGGCGCGGCCGACGCGAGCCTCGCCCCGACCGCCGCGCCGACCGGGTCCACGATCGGCACGATCGCGGTGCTCGGCAATGATGGCGGCTCGCTGGCATTCCAGGACCCGTTGACCGGTGACCCCGGCGTGCTGGTGAAACTGGCCAGCGGCAAGGTCGTGGCGTTCGATGCGGTCTGCACGCACGCGGGGTGCACGGTTGAGTACGACCCCACCTCGCGCTACCTGATCTGCCCATGCCATGGCGCGACCTTCGATCCGAGCCATGCCGCGGCGGTCGTCGGCGGCCCGACCGACCAGCCGCTGGCTCCCTTGCCGATCAGCGTGGACAGCACGACCGGCACGATCAGGCTGCTGGGATGAGGCCCATTCCATCGGATCCGGGAGCAGGCTCTGGTCAAGGCTTCTCAACCGGGCGCCCGGGACGTTGATGCGGGGTCCGGTCCCGGCCCAGGGTCGGCTGCGATGAGCTTCGACCCCCGCGCCGGTCGCCGCCACATGGCCCATCGGTCGAGGCGGACCAGCCGGGTGCCGGGCCGGCTGCTTGCCGTGCCGGCCATCGTCGCCGTGCTCTTCCTGCTCGTCCTCTCCGGGAACGGCCTGGGCAGGGCGCCGTCCAGCTCGACGGGACCCCTGGCCGTCGCCGGCCCTTCGTCGCCGTCTGCTGCGGCCTCGCCGTCCGCTGCGCCGCCGGCCAGCATCGACCCGCCGAGCCTGCCCTCGACGGCGCCGGCATCACTCGCGCCGGTCTCGAGCGCTCCGATCAGCCGGGGCGCGTTTGCCGGTGACCTGCTGATCGCCGACCGGGGCAACGGCCGGCTCCTGATCGTCAACAGCCGGGCCCAGGTCCTGTGGCGGTTCCCGGTGGCGGGCAGCCTCGCCCCGGGCCAGTCGTTCAGCGCCGATGACGCCTTCCTGGCGCCCGACGGCCGGACGATCATGGCCAGCGAGGAGATGCACCAGGTCCTCGTCCGGATCGACATCGCGACGAAACGGATCACGTGGGAGTACGGCCACTACGGCCAGGCACGGTCTGCCCTGGGCTACCTGGACACGCCCGACGACGCCTACCCCCTCGCCAACGGCAACGTGACCGTCGCCGACATCAAGAACTGCCGGATCCTCGAGATCGCGCCGGACAAGCAGATCGTCCGGACATGGGGCCACACGGGCATCTGCCGGCACAACCCGCCCTACAGCTACGACGAGCCCAACGGCGACACCCCGCTGCCCGACGGCGGGATCCTGATCACCGAGATCCGCGGCTCGCACGTCATCCGGCTCGACGCGACCGGCCGGGTTGTCTTCGACATCCACGTTCCGACCCTCTATCCGTCCGACGCCCAGCTCGATCCACACGGCGATGTCGTCGTGGCCGACTACTCGAATCCGGGCGCGGTCATGGCCGTCTCGCCGAGTGGCCATCTCCTGTGGCGCTACGGACCAAGGACCGGGGCGGGTCGGCTCGACCACCCGAGCCTGGCTGTTCCGCTCGCCGACGGCACGCTCGTCCTGAACGATGACTTTCGCCAACGTGTGATCTTCCTCAATCCGGCCACCGGCCGGATCCTGTGGCAGTACGGCCGGACGGACGTCGCCGGCCGCGGTCCCAATCGCCTCGATATCCCGGACGGGGTGAACCTGATCCCGCCCGGGGCGATCCACGGCCTTTGAGTCCGGACCCCTCGCCGATCCGCCGATCGATCCGCCTGCCGACGGCCCTCGTCGGGTTGGCCCTGGCCCTCGTGGGCTGCGCGCCCGCCGTTCCGCCGGCCAGCCTGCCGACCCGGGCTCCAGCGATGGCTCCTTCCGGTGGCCCGGCGTCCAGTGGGCCGCCCGGCTCGGCGCCCGTCGTCCCGGCTTCGACGACACCCGGCGGCGTCTCGTCAGGACCGACTCGGATCGTGGTGGCTCGTTCGCCGATCCGGCTGCCGGCTGCGCGCAGCCGGGCCGTCGGGCTCGTCCTCGGCTCGGACCTGCTGCTGTGCGGCGGGCTGACCGCGGGCGGGGCGACGACCGGATCGATCCTTCGGATCGACGTCGCGTCGGGCCGTATCTCGACGGCCGGATCGCTGGCCGTGGCCGTCCATGACGCGGGGGCGGCCGTCTTCGCCGGCTCGGGCTACGTCGTCGGCGGCGGCAGCGCGGTTGCCGGCACGGCGGTCCAGCGGATCGACTCGGCGGGCGCAGCCAGCCTGGCCGGCCGGCTCCCGGCGGCACGGGCAGACCTGTCCGCCATCTCGGTCGATGGCGAGCTGCTGATCGTCGGAGGAGGGGTGCCGGGGCAGCCCGACGGCCGGATCCTGGCGACGACCGACGGCAGCCACTTCCGCGTCCTCGGCCGCCTGTCCGTCGCCGTCCGGTACTCCGCCGTCGCCGTCTTCGGCGGGCTCGTCTATGTCGTCGGCGGCAGCACGACTTCGGGCGAGACGAGCGCGATCCAGGTCCTCGATCCCGCGACCGGGGCCGTCCGGATCGCCGGCCACCTTCCATCCGCCCTGTCCGACGCGGCCGCCCTCGTCGTCGGTGGCGACATGCTGATCGCGGGCGGCCGGTTCGGCGGGCGCGTCCAGGACGAGCTCTGGCGCCTCGACGGCGGAGGTGCCACGACGACCCTGTTCGGGCGGCTGCCGTATCCGGTCGCGGATTCAGCCGCGGTCGTGTCGGGCCGGGTCGGGTACCTGATCGGCGGCGAGACCACGGGCCCGATCGCCTCGATCATCACCGTCTCGACCCCCTGAATTGGCCGGCAGGCGAGGCGGAATTGTCAGAGTCTTCTCATCCGCGCCGACTAGCCTCGGGCGTGATGTCGTCCACGAAACGTAGCCCGATCGCCCGACCGAGACCGCGCGCGATTGCCAGGCGGCCCCTGCCGTCGCGGATCGAGTCGGTCGCCAGGCCGGTTGCTGATCCACGGGTCTTTCTCGCCGGAGCCCGGCGCCGGATCGCGGCCCTGTCCGTCGTCTTCTTTGGCGCGTTCTTCGGCCTGTCCGCCGTGGACGTCGTCGGGGTAACTGCGCACGCCGGCGCGCTCGGGAGCACGGCCGCCGGCACCGGCGCCGGGACGCCGGCGCTCGTCCTGCCGCCGGGTGACTTCTTCGGACTGCCCGGCAGCCAGGCCGGGGTCGGCCAGGCCTACCAGCAGCCGATCATCCTGGGGGGCGGCCAGCCGATGCTCTCGAGCGGTGGATCCTGATCGCCCGGCGGTGCTGCCGGCCGGGTGGAGCGCGGCGGCCGACCGGCTCCTGACGCCAGATTGCCTGTCACGGTATGACTTCGAATCGATGGGCACGAGCGTGTCGGTCCTCCTCCCGCTGGATCGCCAGGCCGAGGCGACACGTGTCGAGGCCCTGTTCGCGGACTGGGCGGCAATCTGCACCCGGTTCGATCCAGCCAGCGAGCTCAGCCGGCTCAACGTCGCTGCCGGCCGGCCCTGGCCGGTGAGCGAGCTCCTGTTTCGGGTCGTCTCGACGGCCGTGCGCGCGGCCGAGGCGACCGACGGCCTGTTCGATCCCACCCTGCTGCGCTCGCTCGAGTCGATCGGCTACGACCGGGACTTCGCGGCGATCGAGGCCAGCCCGCCGGGTTCCGCCGGCACCGGACCGCCCCCGCCGACGGGCGGCTGGCGTCGGGTTCGGCTGGATCCCGAGCGGCGGACGGTGCGGCTGCCGGCCGGCGCCGGCTTCGACCTCGGCGGGCTGGCCAAGGGGATGGCCGTCGACGCGGCGATCGCGGAGCTGGCGGGGCGCGGCGTTGAGGTGGCGGCGGTCGATGCCGGCGGCGACCTCGCCGTGCTCGGCCTGCCGGGCGGCGCGGATGCCTGGCCGATCGCGATCGAGGCGCCAGGGCATGCCCGGACGATCTCCCTGCGATCCGGGGCACTCGCGACATCGAGCTCGGCCCGGAGGCGCTGGGTGCAAGGTGGCACGGTCCGCCACCACCTGGTCGATCCCCGTACCGGGCTGCCGTCCACCGCTCCGCTCTGGTCGGTGTCGGTTGCCTCGCGGACCTGTGCCCAGGCGGAGGTCGCCGCGAAGGCGGCGTTCCTGCTCGGCCCGACCGACGGCGCGGAGTTCCTCGCCGACCGCGGCCTGGCCGGCTTCTTCATCTCGGCCGACGGGACCGCGCAGCTGGCCGGAAGCTGGGGCGCCCGATGAACACCTCCGGCCTCACCTGGGAGATCGCCCGGGCCGGCGGTTTCATGGCCTATGGCCTGCTGACCGCCTCCGTTGCGATCGGGCTGATCGTCAGCCTGAAGTGGCGATCACCGCGCTGGACCCGGTTCATCACGACCGAGCTCCACCGGTTCGTCACGCTGCTCTCGCTCGTGTTCACCGCGCTCCACACCCTGATGGTGGCGATCGACCCGTTCATCAAGTTCAGCCCGCTCGAAGTCCTGGTCCCGTTCGTCAGCCACTACCGGCCCCTGTGGATCGCCCTCGGAATCATTGCCACCTACCTTGCGATCGCGGTCTACTTCAGCGAGCGGATCCGGCCGTTCGTCGGCTACGCGTGGTGGCGCCGGTTCCACTACCTCTCGTTCATCGTCTTCGCGCTCGCCCTGATCCACGGGATCGGCACCGGCAGCGACGTCCGGACGCCCTGGGCGATCGGGCTGTACGTGACGAGTGTCGTCCTCATCGGGGCCCTCATCCTCGTTCGGGCATTTCCGCCGACGACCGAGCCCGCCCACCCGCTCCCCGCCGCAGCCGCGGTGGTCGCGATCCTGGCCGTGGGGCTGTGGGCCTGGACCGGCCCGCTCCAGCCTGGCTGGAATTCGATCGCCAACAACGCGCAGGGCTCCGGCGGCGCGATCGTCAATCCGGCCGGAGCGACACCGGCCAGCGGTGGTGCCGAGTCGCCCCAGCCGAGCGCCACCCCGTTCGTCCGGCAGCCATTCGCCGATACGATCTCGGGCCAGCTCGTCCAGTCGGTCGATGGCTCGGTCGCATTGACGGCGATCTTGCGCTCGAGCGGCGACCGGCTGACACTCCGCTTCCCGTCCGCGCCGGGTGGCCAACCGACGATCGAAGGAGCGACCGTCTCGCTCCTCGCGCCGAACGGCGACACGTGTACCGGGCCGATCCAGGGAGCCCAGGGCAACGCGCTCGTCGCGGCCTGCCAGGGTGCCTCGAGTGGCTCCGTCTGGCAGCTCCAGATGACGCTGACCGCCGGCGACAACGGAGCGGTGCGCGGGTCGATCGACGCGACGCCCCAGTAGCCGTCGGGTGGCCCGTCGCTGCCGGCTGGCGGTCGCAATCAGCCGGCCAGGCGGCGCTCGACGAACGTCCCGTAGCCGCGCTGGCCGACGAAGATCCCGTCCCGGATGACCGCCCGGCCCCGGACGTAGACGGAGCGGACGGCGCCGCGCACGGGCAGGCCCTCGAACGGGGTGTAGTCCGAGGTGTGGTGCAGGTCGGCGGCGCGGATCACCCGCCGCGCCGCGGGGTCGAACAGCACGAGGTCCGCGTCGCGACCCGGCGCGAGGACACCCTTCGAGCCGAGCCCGAACAGCCGGGCGGGCGCGGCGGACAGCAGCTCGACCATCCGCTCGGCGCTGATCCGTCCGGCGGCGACGCCCTCCGACCAGGCGATCGCAAGGAGCGTCTCGATCCCGGGCGCGCCGTTGCTGAGCTTGTCGAACGGTACGGCGCCTCCGGCCAGCCGCTTCTCGACGGCGGATCGGTCCGGGACGTGGTCGGTGGCGACGAGGTCGAGCGTGCCATCCGCCAGCCCGGCCCACAGCGCATCGCGGTCGGCGGCCGTTCGAAGCGGCGGCGAGATCACGAACTTGGCGACCTCGGCATCGTCTGGATCGTCGTAACGGGCGTCGGTCAGGGCGAGGTAGTGGGGGCAGGTCTCGGCCGAGGCCCGCACCCCCCTGGCCCGGGCGGCCCGGACGGCCTCGAGGGCGCCGATCGACGAGAGGTGGACGGCGTGGACGGGTGCGTCGGCTGCTTCGGCGAAGGCCATCGCCCGGGCCGTGGCGACCGCCTCCGCCAGGGCCGGCCGGCTCGTCGCGTGGAAGCGCGGGGCCGTGTCGCCCCGAGCCAGCGCGTCCGCGACCGCGGCGTCGATCATCACCGGATCTTCGCAGTGGACCTCGAGCCGGCCGCCCCGTCGGCCCATCGTGCGGATCGCCTCGAACAGGCGGCCGTCGTCGAGCCGGAAATCGAAGACCATGAACGCCTTGGCCGTCGGCACGCCCGCGTCGACGATCGCCGCCAGCTCGCCGACCGGGTCGTCCATCCGGCCGCTGATCGCCAGGCTGACCGCGTAGTCGACGGCGGCGTCGGCCTGGGTCGCCGCGCGCCACTCGGCCAGCCCGGCGACGAGCGAACGCTCGGCCGCCGGCGAGGCGCCCGTCCCCGGGTTGTTGAAGGCCAGGAACGTCGTCGTGCCGCCGAACGCGGCGGCGACCGAATCCTGGAAGAAGCGGTCCGGCTCGGCGTCACTGGCGACCCGGGCATGGGTGTGGACGTCGACGATCCCGGGCAGGACGAGGAGCCCGCCGGCATCGACCAGCTCGCGGGCGCCGGCCGCCGGTCCGGACAGGTCAGGCTCGATCGCGCTGATCCGGCCGCCCTCGACCGCCAGATCGGCGATCCGCGATCCGGCCGGAGTCACGATCGTCCCGCCCCTGACGACGAGCTCGACCGGGCTCACGGGCACGACCGGGTCACCGGCACGACCGGGTCACCCGGTCAGTCGAGCTCGCGGATCGAGATCGACTGGGCACCCTGCCACAGGCAGCGCCGGCCGACCTCGCGCAGGCGGTCGGCCCAGCCCAGGTCAGTCGGGCCTTCGGGCTCGATCGTGGCGAAGTGGTTGGCCGCCAGCTGGCCGACCTTTGAGCTCGTCGTGCAGGCGCCGTACGGCAAGAAGATCTCGCACTCGCTGATCCCGCCCGGGTACATCGCCAGCTGGCCGGGCGCCGGGTGCGAGGTGTGGTTCTCGTAGTCGATCCCGGGCCGGAGGTCGCCGTACGGGATCCAGGTCGACTCGCCGCTCCAGCGGCAGTGGATGAGCGACGCGTCGATCGGCAGCATCCGCCGGATTGCCTCGATCGTGTGCGGCGCGGATGCCTCCCAGCGGGCGCTAAAGTGGAGGTCGCCGACGACGATCTGGAGTCGAGCCATACGCGGAGGATAGCGTGGCCAATCGGGCTCCGACGATCTCCAGCCATGTCCTCGATACCGGCCAGGGCAAGCCCGCGGCCCGGCTGTCGATCGCCGTCTCGTTCGTCGGTCGGGACGGCACCGAGACGTCGATCGCGACGGTGATGACCGACGACGACGGGAGGATCGCCGACCTGCTCGGCCGGCCGCTCGAGGCCGGCACGTACCGCCTTCGGTTCATCGTCGGGGAACGCAGCCCGTTCTTCGCGGCCCTGGCAGTCGACGTGCGGGTCGAGGATACCGGGCGGAGTTACCACGTGCCGCTCCTGATCAGCCCGTTCGGCTTGTCGACGTACCTGGGGAGCTGATGCCGGAGTCCCGTTCGGGGTCGCCTCGGCTGCCAGCCCGTCTGCCGTCGATCGAGGCGCTGAACGAGCTGCCTCCTTCGGAGTTCGTCGCGGCCCTCGCCCCGCTGTTCGAGGGCGCGCCGCGCTTCCTGGCCCGGCTGGCCGCGGCTCGACCCTTCGGGCGCACCGCGGACCTGTGGCGGCGCGCGCTCGAGATCGCCCGGGCGATGCCCGAGGGCGAGCAGGTCGAGCTGATCGACGCCCATCCGCGCCTCGGGGCGCCACCGGCGAGTATCTCGACGATGTCGTTCCGCGAACAGGGCTACGACCGCGCCGGTAGCGGTGCGGGGGTGGCTTCGCCGGGGGAGGCCGGCGTGTCGGGCACTGCCGGCGTTTCGGCCGGGGCCGGCGTTTCGGGCACAGCCGGCGCTTCGGCCGGGGCCGACGTTTCGACCGGGGCTGGCGTTTCGGGCGTGTCGGGCACTGCCGGCGTTTCGGCCGGGGCCGGCGTTTCGACCGGGGCCGGCGTTTCGGGTGGGGCGGCGGCGAGCGTTTTGACCGGGGCGGCGGGCGTGGCGGCGGGCGTGGCTGCGGGCGTGCCTGCCGGCGTCGCTGCCGAGCTCGAGCGGCTGAACGCGGCCTACGAGGCCCGCTTCGGGTTCCGCTACTGCGTGTTCGTCAACGGACGGTCGCGGGCCGAGCTGCTGCCGATGATGGCGACGGCCCTTCACGCGGATCGCGAGGCAGAGATCCGGCGGGCACTCGCCGATGTCGTCGCGATCGCCGAAGACCGGGCTGCGCGCCTCGGAGGCTGAGCTCCGGCGGCGATCCCGGTTTCGATCAAACGGTCGTCAGGGCAACCGTTATCGAGGTTCGCAGGCCGTCGTGGTGTTCGGCGCGGCGTAATTCGGATGGTCGAAGCGGTCGCTCGTGCGTGGAGTTGCCTTCCGCCCAGCCGCAGGCTTCGATCGCCGGCGACCGGATCGGCACGAGCGCGCGTAAGGGTTGCCCGAGCGACCTTCTGACGTCAGCGGTTCCGGGTCGCGATACGCCTCGCGCCCGACCTCAACTCGCTCACGAGGCAGGCTCCGGCGGCCCGCCGACCACCCCCGGCCCGGCGGCGATCGTCGCCAGGCTGGTCCGTTCGAGCTGGTCGATGAGCGCGTCCTGGGCTGCCCTGAACACGTCATGCACGTCGCATCGTCCGTTGAACCGGCACGGGCCGCCGCGCAGGACGCAGGTGGTCCGTCGCCCGTCGCCCTCGATCGACTCGATCACGGCCAGCAGGCTGATCGTTTCGGGCGCCCGGGCGAGCCGGTAGCCGCCGTTCCGGCCCGGCAGGGACGAGACCAGGCCGGCCCGGGCGAGGTCGCCCATGATCTGGGGCAGGAAGCGGACCGGCACGTGGGTTTCCGCCGAGATCAGCCGCCCGCTGAGCAACTGGCCGTCGGCCCGCGCGAGGGCGAGCACCGCCCGAACCCCGTAATCACCGCGTTTGCTGAGCTCCAGCTTCATCTCGCCCCTTGCCGCCGCTCATCGGCTTCTCGCCGCTGCTTCCCGCCCGATCGGAGCACCGCTCGTCGTCCTGTGAGAGTCCTTGCCGTTCGGCCCGCGATTTCGGGCCATTGGGCCCATCGCCCGGACCAGAATAAATCATAAGTTACTTGCTAATGATATCCTGAGCGGGTCGGGATACGCAGCACGAGCCGTCACCGGTGGAATGGCCACCGGAAGCGAGTCGGCCGGGCACGATGGAACGCAGGGAGACGTCGAGATGAAGGGCCTGATCCGGTTCACGGTGCTGCTCATGGTCGTCAGCCTGGTTGCGATGGCCTGCGTTTCGGGAGCGGCTCCCTCGTGGACCTTCCCGCCGGCCTCGGGTGCCGCGTCGGGCGGGTCGAGCGCTTCGCCCGTGATGAGCGACATGCCCGGGATGAGCGACATGCCCGGGATGAGCGGTTCGAGCTCGGCACCCGCGTCGTCCGCCGCAGCCGGACAGAACGTCGTTGCTGCCGGGGCCACGATCGAGATCCATGCCTTCGACCTCGGCTACCGGCCGTCGGCCGTCTCGGTCGCGGCGGCGGGCACCTATCCGGTGAAGTTCGTCAACGACGGCGCTGTCCAGCACAACATCACCTTCGCCGACGGGACCGTCATCGTGGCCGCGGCCGGCGCCACCACGACCGGTTCGGTCGCGGTGCCCGCGGCCGGGATCACCTTCCTGTGCAGCGTCCCCGGCCATGCCCAGGCGGGCATGACCGGCTCGATCTCGGTCGGTGCCAGCACCGCAGCCGCCTCGCCGGCCCCGAGCAGCGGGACTGCGGACACGGCAGCCTCCCTGCCGGCACCTGATCCCAGCGCCCCCGCGTATACCGAGTACAACCCGACCGCGCCGGCGGTCATGTCGGGCACGGTCCACGACATCAACCTGCCGATCGCCGAGCACAATATGACGATCGCGACGGGCTACGTCGTCCAGGTCTGGACGTTCGGTGGAAGCGTCCCGGGCCCGGTGATCCGGGTCCACCTCGGTGACACGGTCCGGGTCCACCTGACGAACACGACCACGATGAGCCACTCGATCGACTTCCACGCCAGCCAGACCGCGATGAACGACCAGATGGTCGAGATCGCCCCCGGCGCGTCATGGACGTACACGTTCAAGGCCGACTACGCCGGCGTGTGGATGTACCACTGCGGCACGGCACCCACCCTCCAGCACATCGCCGATGGGATGTTCGGGATGGTGATCGTCGAGCCGAAGGGCGGCTTCGACAAGGTCGACCAGGAGCTGGCCTTCGTCCAGAGCGAGTGGTACTTCGGCGGCCAGGACCAGATCGCCTCGTACGCCAAGGCGAACTCGACCGCGCCGCAGCCCGACTTCGTCGTCTTCAACGGGGTCGCCAACCAGTACAAGGACAACCCGATCCAGGTCCAGCCCGGCCAGCGCCTCCGGATCTTCGTCCTGGACGCCGGCCCGAACGAAGACAGCTCGTTCCACATCGTCGGCACGATCTTCGACACCGTGATCAAGGAGGGGATCGTGCTCCAGAAGGGCAACGCGCAGGGCTGGGGCAGCCAGGCCGTCGACCTGAGCCCGGCCCAGGGCGCGATCATCGAGCTGACGGTGCCCGAGAGCGGGATGTACACGATGGTCACCCACGCCTTCAACTTCGTCGGCCACGGTGCGGTCGGCTCGCTGATGGCGGGCGACGGCAAGCCGCCGACGCACTGACCGGTGCCGGGGCGCCGGCCGCGCTCGTCCGGCGTCGCCTCCGTCCGGCGTGGCGCGTCGCCCGTCGTCTGGGTCCCGTGCGGCCGCGTCTCCGTCCGGCGCGCGGCGTCGGATCAAAGAGTCGCCACGGCAACCGTTACTGAGGTTCGCCACCGCCTGTTGCACCCTGGCCGGGCTCCGATCGATGAATCGACCGACCAGCTCGTGCTTGGTCCGTGTCCTCGCCGAGCTCGCCGGGGCCTACGCCTACCGTTCGGCGGCCGCGAACTTCGATAAGGGTTGCCACAGCAACCGTTTGACGCGACCAGCCTCGGCCCGAGCCGCGTTCCGCACGCAAGCAGCCTCGGCCCCCGAGCCGCGTTCCGCAGGCAACCAGCCTCGGCCCCCGAGCCGCGTTCCGCAGGCAACCAGCCTCGGCCCCCGAGCCGCGTTTCGCACGCAACCAGCCTCGGCCGAGCCGCGTTCCGCACGCGAAGCGCCAGGTAACGGGCTGGTAAGTCGACCGGCTCATGATTTCGGCGATGGACGACGCAGCGTTCGGCCGCCTGATCCGCGCTCTGCGCCACCGGCGTGGTTGGCGCAGGGTCGACCTGGCGGCACGGGCCGAGGTCGGGTTGAACACGATCACGACCATCGAGGCGGGCCGGCTCGGCCGAATGCAGCTCGCGACCATTCGGTCAGTGGCCGTGGCGTTCGGCATGAGCGTTGACTGGAATGTCCGTGGCCTCGGCGCCGACGCAGACCGCGTCCTCGACGAGCGACACTCCGCACTGCTCGGCGCCTGCGCAGCCTGGCTGACGGCGATCGGCTGGCAGACCCGGGCCGAGGTCTCCTACTCGGTGTACGGCGAACGGGGATCCGTCGACCTGTTGGCCTGGCATTCGCCGACCTCCAGTCTCCTCGTGATCGAGATCAAGACCGAGCTCGCATCGGTCGAGGCGACGCTTCGCAAACTGGATGAGAAGGTCCGGCTCGCCCCTGGGATGGCTCGCCGGATCGGATGGCGGCCTGCTTCCGTTGCCCGGCTCCTGGTCCTGCCGAACGAATCCACCCAGCACCGCAGGGTCGCGGCCCACGCATCGGTTCTCGACCCGGCCTACCCCAGGCGAACGCGCCAGGTTCGGGCGTGGTGCCGCGCCCCAGCCGGCTCGATGGCCGGGCTGATCTTCATCGAGCATCCTGAGCGTGCCCGCGGCGGACGTTCCGGCGGCCGTCGAGAGCGGATCCGCCCGGCGACCCGAGCCCGGCCGCAGGTCAGACCAGGGTCGCGTCAAACGTTCGTTCGACCAACCGTTACGAGCGCTCGCGGGGGCCGCAACCCGCCCGCCACCTCCGACCGACTCGTCCCGCCCGCCGAATGACGCTCGAATGACACTCGAGCCCCAGTCACCAAGGCAGGATCCGGGAGAATCCGCCAACCGTGACCCGGCGTAAGGGTTGATCGAGCGATCGTTTGACTCGATTGGGCGGGGACCCCCGGCAGCGCGAACTCGGCCGGAACCGATCCGATCAGCGGCCGATCACCGCCCTTGATCCGGGGCCAAGGGGCCATGGTGCGTCGGAGGGAGCGGGGCGTCGGACCAACGCGCATCGCCTTCTTGTGGGGGCATGCCGATCGTGCTCCGGGCGCGGCGCGAAGACGACCCCCGGGATCGTCCGATGTGTTCGAGGTGAAGTGTCGGCGGTCACCACGAACGGACCGCCCGGTGAGCCGAGCCCAGGCCCCAGGTCGGGCGGTGACCGCGTCAAACGGTCGTCACAGCAACCGCTATGCGCCTTCGCGGCGCCGCGATGCAGCCGGTACCTCCGATCGGCCCGTCCGGTCGGCCGATCAGCGCTCGGGCCACGCTCGGGCCACGCTCCGGCCACGCTCGAACCCATCACCCCGGCTTCGGCCAGGGCGGATCCACCGACCCTGGCCCGGCGTAAGAGTTGATGGAGCGACCGTATGACTCGACCGGGTGCCCGCACAGGATCGCTCGGCCAGGGCGCTGCGATCGGCGCACGCCCGACGCCAGGATCCACGCCAAGGGGCTTAATCCACGCCAAGGGGGCTTGATCCACGCCCAACGCCATCACCCACGACCAGGGGCCCGTCTCGAGGCGTCAGGGTTTCTTCAGGTTCGTGGACGATACTTCCACGACGGGGACGATCCGACGAGCGCGCCCGTTCCCGCCGTTGCCCGGAGCTGACTGGAGCTCACCCTGTCAACGATCGACGTGACCCCCGGCGAATCGCCCCCCGGCGAATCGCCCCCCGGAGACGGAGCGCGAGCGCCGCGCAGGCTCGATAGCGCCCGGGCGCGGGCCCGCCGGGCGGGCCTGTTCGGTGGCGGGATCGTGGCGGCCCTGATCGCCGTCCTCCTGTACGGGACCCTGTTTCCGGGTCCCCGGCCGCTGAGCCCAGCCGATATCAACACGAGCATTGCCTCGGCACTCGCCTCGCTCACACCGCCGCCGGCCTTCTCTGAGCAGGCCTACGCCGCGATCGAGCCATCGCTCGTCGTGATCGAGACCGACACCTCGCCGGGTGCCCGGTCCACGACGGCCAGCCCGGGCGCCTCGATCGGCGCAGCGAGCCCGGCCGCCTCTGACGGGCCAGCGAACCAAAGCCCCGCCGCCACGCCGGGCAGCCTGGGCAGCGGCGTGATCGTCAACGCCAACGGCGACATCCTGACCAGCCTCCACGTCGTCGCCGGCGCGACGTCGATCCTCGTCACGTTCGCCGACGGGACCCAATCGCCGGCCTCGATCGCGAGCTCGACGCCGAGCGAGGACATCGCGGTCCTCGACCGCCGACCAGCCTGCCGGCCGCAGGTCGTGCCGGCCACGCTCGGCAACCCGCGCGACGTCCAGGTCGGCAGCGAGGCCTACGTCGTCGGCAACCCGTTCGGCCTGGCCGGCTCGATCAGCGCCGGCGTCGTCTCGGGCCTCGACCGGACCTTCCAGGTGCCGAACGGCGGCCCGCTGCTCCACGGCCTGATCCAGGTCGACGCGGCGGTCAACCCCGGCAACTCGGGCGGGCCGCTGGTCAACCGCGACGGCCAGGTCGATCGGCATCGTCACCGCCCTGCGTCAACCCGACCAAGCAGGACGTCTTCATCGGGATCGGCCTGGCCGTCCCGATCGACGTGGCCGGCGGAGGCGGCGGACCTGCCGCAGTACTAGGCGCCCAGGATCCGGCGCGGATGGGCGCGACGATCGAGAGCCAGGAAGCGAGGAGCCAGTGGTCAAGGAGGTGCCCGTGGACGGTGAGTCGAACCAGGAGCGACCAGGCGATGGCGCCACCCGGCCGCTGCCCGAGCCCGTCCGACCGGCCGATGGAGCGCGTCCTGTACGAGGTCAAGAAGGTCATCGTCGGCCAGGACCACCTGCTCGAGCGGATGGTCGTCGCCCTGCTGGCGCGCGGCCACCTCCTCGTCGAGGGCGTGCCCGGCCTGGCCAAGACGATGGCCATCAAGACGCTCGCCGCAGTCGATCGGCGGCGAGTTCAAGCGGATCCAGTTCACGCCGGACCTCGTGCCGGCCGACCTCGTCGGCACGCGCATCTACAACCAGAAGACCGGCGAGTTCAGCACCTCGCTCGGCCCGGTCTTCACCAACCTGCTGCTCGCCGACGAGATCAACCGCGCGCCGGCCAAGGTCCAGAGCGCGCTGCTCGAGGTGATGCAGGAGCACCAGGTCACGATCGGGCGCGAGACGTTCAAGGTGCCCGACCCGTTCCTCGTCCTGGCCACCCAGAACCCGATCGAGACCGAGGGCACCTACGCGCTGCCCGAGGCCCAGGTCGACCGGTTCATGCTCAAGGTCCTGGTCGGCTACCCGAGCGCGACCGAGGAGTTCGTCATCGTCGAGCGGATGACCGGCCAGCTCGAGCGCGGTCCAGCAGGTCCTCTCGACCGACGACCTGCTGGCGCTCCAGCGCGCAGGCCGACCAGGTCTACGTCGACCCGGCGCTCATCGACTACGCCGTGCGCCTCGCGACGGCCACCCGGACGCCGCAGGACCTTCGGGCTGCCCGAGCTCGAGCGCTACATCACGTTCGGCGCGAGCCCGCGCGCCTCGATCAACCTGATCCTCACGGCCCGGGCCCTCGCCTTCATCCGCGGCCGCGACCTACGCGCTCCCCCAGGACGTCCTGGACATGGCCCGCGACGTGATGCGCCACCGGCTCGTGCTGTCGTTCGAGGCGCTCTCCGACAACGTCACGCGCCGACGACATCCTGACGACGGTCCTCGAGCCGCGTCCCGGCCCCGGCGGTCCCCACGCGGGAGCATCCCAACGTCCGCGTCAGCGCCTGAGCGCATCCTCCAGCGGCTCGACTGGCAGGTCATCCGCCGGCTCGACGGCCTGCTCCAGGGCGACTACCGCAGCCTGTTCTACGGCAACGGCGTCGACCTCGCCGACCTGCGCGAGTACCAGCCCGGCGACGACGTCCGCTACATCGACTGGAACGTCACCGCGCGGATGGACACGCCCTACGTCCGCCAGTACACCGAGGACCGCGAGATCACGGCCTGGTTCCTGCTCGACCTCAGCCCGTCGGTCGACTTCGGGACGGTCGACGACGACCGCCAGAAGCGGACCGTGCTGATCGACTTCGTGACGACGCTGGCCCGCCTGCTGACCCGGCGCGGCAACCGGGTCGGCGCGATCCTCTACGGCAGCCGGCGTCGAGCGCGACGATCCCGGCCCGCGGCGGCCGCGCTCCAGGTGCTCCGCCTCATCGACGACCTGCTCGACCAGCCCCGCCTGGCGAGCGCCCCGTTCACCGACCTCGGCCCGCTGCTCGACGCCGGGCCACCGGGCGATCAAGCGGCGCTCGCTCGTCTTCGTCATCTCGGACTTCATCAGCGTGCCCGGCTGGGAGCGGCCGCTCGACCTGCTCAACCGGCGCCACGAGGTGATCGCCGTCCGCCTGTCCGACCCGCGCGAGATCGAGCTGCCCGACGTCGGCCCGCTGATCATGGAGGACGCCGAGACCGGCGAGCAGCTCTACGTCGACACCCACGACCGCGGCTTCCGGCGGCGCTTCGAGGCGGCGGCGCCGGACGCGCGAGGCCGCCATCGCCGACGCGTTCACGCGCGCCGGGGTGGACGCCCTGTCGCTGTCGACCGACGACGACCTCGTCCGGGCGATCGTCCGGATGGCGACCCTGCGCCGGCAGCGCCGGAGGTAGCGCGCGTGACGTTCATCTGGCCGCCGGCGCTGCTCGCTCCTCGTCCTCGTCCCGCTCGGCGTCCTGGCCTGCGCGCGTCGATCGACGCCGCCAGCGGCGCGACGGTCGCCGCGTTCGGGCGGCTCGGCGGGCCTCCAGCGGCGATCGCCCGGCGGCCGTGGCCGGACGGCTCCGGCGGCCGGCTGCCGGCCGCCCTGCTCCTGGTCGGGCTGACGGTCCTGGTCGTCGCCCTCGCCCGGCCGCAGGGCGCGGTCGACCTGCCGCGCGAGGAGGGGACGGTCATCCTCGCCTTCGACGTCTCGGGCAGCATGGCCGCGACCGACCTCCAGCCGACCCGGATGGAGGCGGCCAAGGCGGCCGCGAAGGCCTTCGTGCAGCGCCAGCCGTCGAGCGTCGTGATCGGGGTCGTCGCCTTCAGCGACTCGGGCATCGCCGTCCAGCCGCCGACCAACGACCAGGCGGCCGTGCTCGCCGCGATCGACCGGCTGACGCCCCAGAAGGGCACCTCGCTCGGGCAGGGGATCCTCGCCTCGCTCAACGCGATCGCGATCGAGGCGGCCGGCGCCGACGGCCAACTACTACAGCAACCGCTCGCCCGCCCCGACGCCCACGCCCACGCCCGGTCCCGGCGGGCACCCACGCGCCGGCCGTCATCGTCCTGCTGACCGACGGCGAGAACAACGAGTCGCCCGATCCGATCGCCGCCGCCCAGGCGGCGGCCGACCGCGGCGTCCGGATCTACACCGTCGGGATCGGCAGCGCGGCCGGCACGACCCTCGACCTCAACGGCTTCCAGGTCCACACCCAGCTCGACGCGGCGACGCTCCAGCAGATCGCCGCAGGTCACCGACGGCACGTACTACAGCGCCGACGACGCGGCGAGCCTGCACGTCGATCTACGACAACCTCGACACGCACCCTCGTGGTCAAGCCCGAGCAGATCGAGCTGACCGCCCTGTTCGCCGGCGCCGGGCATCGCTGCTGCTGATGCTCGGCGGCGGCGCTCTCGCTCGCCTGGCTCGGGCGCCTGCCGTGAGACCGGCCGATCGCGCGCCGGAGGGCCGCTAGATGCAGTTCCTGTGGCCCGGCCTGCTCGCCGCGCTCGTGCTCGTGCCCGCTCCTCGTCGCGGCTACGCCTGGAGCCTCCGCGCCGGCGGCCCGTCGGCGTGCGCTACTCGAGCCTGGCCCTCGTCCGGGCGGCCCGCCCGGGTCGCGGCCGGCTCCGCCGCCACCTGCCGTTCGCGCTGTTCGCCGCTGGCGCTCGCCGCGCTCGTGCGTCGCCCTCGGCCGGCCGGTCGCGATCGCCAGCGTGCCGACCAACCAGACCACGATCATCCTGACCATCGACGTGTCGGGCAGCATGTGCTCGACCGACATCGACGCCCACCCGCCTCCAGGCCGCCGAGGCGCCGCGGCCGCGTTCATCGAGCAGCCAGAGCTCGTCGACCCAGATCGGGATCGTCGCCTTCAGCAGCTTCGCCGAGGTGGTCCAGGCGCCGACGACCGACCAGGCCACGCCTGCTCGCCGCGCTGCCAAGCCTGACGACCGGCCGGCGGACGGCGATCGGCAGCGGCATCCTGGCCTCGATCGACGCGATCTCGGAGATCGACCCGTCGGTCCCGGCGAGCACCGGGTACGGCAGTCCCGGCGACCGCGCCGCCGCCGGTGCCGCAGGGCGACTACGCGCCGGACATCATCGTCCTGCTCACCGACGGCGCCAGCAACACCGGGCCCGATCCGCTCGACGCCGCCCAGCAGGCCGCCGACCGCGGCGTCCGGGTCTACACGATCGGCTTCGGGACGGCGGAGGGCGGCGCCGTTCGACCCGACCTGCGCGACGCCAGTTCCTCGGGCGCGAGCCACGCCGGGCGGCGGCTTCGGTGGCGGCGGCGGCTTCGGCGGCGGCGGTGGCTTCGGCGGTGGCGGCGGCGGCTTCCGGCGCGGCATCGACGAGCCAGACGCTCGATGCAGGTCGCCGACCATGACCGGCGGCAAGTACTACCCGGCCGAGAGCGCCGGCCAGCTCCAGAGCGTCTTCGCGAGCCTGCCGACCAACCTGATCATGAAGCACGAGGTCGATCGAGGTCAGCGTCGTCTTCGTCGGCCGTTGGGCGCGCCTGGCCGGGGTCTCGCTCCTGCTCGGGCGGGCCTGGCGGCCGCTGCCCTGACGCTTGCTCCGGGTCGGGCGGGCCTGGCGACCGCTGCCCTGCCGCTTGATGCAGATGGGCGGGAGCGACGGGTCGAGCGCGGCGCCGGTCTGGGTCGGCGCCGGGTGTTAGGCGAGGGCTCGGCCGAGTCGGCCCGGCGGTCAGGCGGCCACAATGCGCCAGCGCGGTTCGGCCGCGGCGACCCGGTCGGTCGTTCCGGGGGCTGCCCGTCGCGTCACTCGTGCGTCAAATGCTCGCCGCAGCGATCGTTATGGTCGGTCGCAACTCGAGTCGGGAAGTTGACCGCCCCGGGCGGCCCATTCCGCGGCTCGCCTCGTGCTCAGCGGTGGTCCCGGCCGAGCCGGCTCGGGCGCGCGGGCCAGTGCGAATTGCCGTAAGAGTCGTTACAGCGAACATTTGAGGCGAAACGGCCCGCAGCGCCGGCCGAGCCCGGACCAGAACGCAGCGCCGGCCGAGTCCGGACCCAGGACGCACCACCGACCGAGCCCGGACGCGCAAACGTTGGCGGCGGCCCGGTCCCGTAACGTTGGCGGCGGCCCGGTCCCGTAACGTCGGCGGCGGCCCGCCCGGATGCTCCACCCGGCAGTCAGGCGGCGGCGGTCCGCCAGCGAGGTTCGGCTGCGGCGATCCGGTCGGTCGTGCCGTGGGGCGGAACCGGCGGGTGGAACAGGGCGACCGCGAGGCGGGCGACCTCGCGCTCCTGACCGGGTTCGAACTCGAGCCCGATGTCCCAGCCGTCTTCCCCGGCCGCCGTCCGCCGGCGGGGCAGGCAGGCGAAGTTGACCTGGGTCCCATCGAGGTCGAGTGACAGGCGGACCCGGCCCGGACCATTGGGCAGCGGCTTCGGGCTCAGGACCCGGGCGCCGGTGACCGAGAGGTCCTTGATCTCGCATGGGATGCCCCGCAGGCGACCGACGACTTCGACCGGCAGCCGGGTGCTCGCCCGCCGGTTGGCCGAGAAGCGGCTGGACCGGACCCGCCCGATCGCGGCCAGCAGGAGGCCGAGGTTGCCGGCGATGAAGAAGGCCGCCCCGATCGCCGCCCAGGGCACCGAGTAGTGGACCGGGCTCAGCCCGAAGACCGAGGCCGTGAACCAGGCCAGCGCGAACGCGCAGATGACCGTCAGCCAGGACAGGAGGCGGGGGACTTCGGTCCGCCGCCGGCCGCCCCCGGCCTCGCCCGCGTGGCGGCCCTTCGGGGTGACCTGGAAGCGGTTGTCCCGGTTCGGCGCGAAGATCGCCAGGGTCGCCGGCAGGACGGCCGGCATCCGGAGGACCTCGAAGAGGAGCGACAGGATCGGCGGGTAGTGGCCCCGGGCGAGCAGCCGGAGGGCGACGAACTGGAGCCCGAGCGTTGCCACGAAGAACGGCCCGAAGACCTGGCCGGGAGCGTTGATCGGGGACGGCGCCGGTCAGGACGACCGTCACCGGGATGAGCATGTAGGCGAGCGTCCGCCACGAGTCGAACCAGCCGAACAGGGTCGTCAGGAACGACAGGCGCTGGCCCGCGTTCAGGCCCCGCCCGAGGAGCGGATTCTCCTTGCGCAGGACCTGCATCGCGCCCCTCGCCCAGCGGTTGCGCTGGAGCAGGTAGGCGCTCGCGTCGTCGGGCGCCAGGCCACGGGCCAGGACCTCGTTGTGGTAGACGCCGGTCCAGCCGGCCCGGTACATCCGGATCGTCGTGTGGATGTCCTCGGTCACGCTGTCCGTGCTGACGCCGCCGACCGACTTGAGCGCGCTCACCCGGACGAGGGCGCAGGTCCCGCACCAGAATGGCGCCGACCAGCGGGTCTTGGCCGGCGCGATCACCCGGTAGAAGACAGCTTCCTCGTTGAATGTCTGGCCGTTGCCCTGGCGCTCGTGCTCGAACGAGTCGAGGTTGTAGAAGTCCTGGGGCGTCTGGACGAAGGCCAGCTTCTCGTCGACGAAATAGGGCAGGGTGGCGGTCAGGAAGCGGGCCGTCGGGATGTGGTCGGCGTCGAGGACGGCCACGATGTCGGCCTGGACCCGCTCCAGCGCGTGGTTCAGGTTGCCGGCCTTCGCGTGCCGGTTGTCCGGGCGGGTCATGTACCGGGCGCCCAGCCGCTCGGCCAGGCGGCGGACCTCGTCCCGCCGGCCGTCGTCGAGGACCCACGTCTGGTGGGCAGGTTCGAGGGCGACGGCCGCCGCGATCGTCGGCAGCAGGATCTCGTCCGGCTCGTTGTAGGTCGGGATCAGGACCGCGACCTTCCAGCGGCCGAGGTCGCGTTCGACCGGCGGCGCCTGGGGATCGAGATTCCACAGGGCGACGGTGTACAGCACGAGGCCCAGGGCGTTGTGCACCTCGACCACGAACAGCGGCAGGGCGACCCACCACCAGGCGAGATCGATCGTGCTGGTGAGCCGCCAGGTCAGGTACGCGGCCGTCACCGCGATCGAGGCGAGGGCCCAGCCACGGACCAGGAGCTTGCGTCCGTCGGACTCCGGAGGCGGCATCGCACCGTCCGGGAACTGTCGTTCTGTGGGGTGTTGGTGTCGGGCAGGTACAGCGATCGCCATCGCCTGCGAGCGTACGGAGCGCGACCCGCCGTCCGCCATTGAGCGATCGTCGCGCCCGGGCACCGCCAAAGGTCCTGCCGGACCCAACCATCGGTCCCAGCGGGGGCTCGAGCCGTTTCGCGCCGGAGCGGTGTCGAGTAATCTACGCTACGTGCCGTCGGCCGCCTCAGGCGGATTCCGAGGATGGTGGGAGCGGTACCGGGTGATCTGCCCCAACTGCGCGACCGAGAACAAGCCGGGACGGAAATTCTGCGTCGCCTGCGCCACGCCGCTGGCCGCCGCCTGTCCCTCGTGCGGCGCCCCGTACGATCCCGGTGATGCGTTCTGCGGCGAATGCGGAACGCCGCTGTCCGCCAAGCCGCCGGTCGCCCGCCAGGCCACCACGATCGCGGCGCCGGTCGGACCAGCCCCGCTTGCCGAACGGCGGCTCGTCAGCATCCTGTTCGCCGATCTCGTCGGCTTCACCCCGTTCGCCGAGGAGCGCGACGCCGAGGAGGTCCGGGACACCCTGACCCGCTACTTCGAGCTCGCCTCGGAGGTGATCGGGCGCTACGGCGGCACGGTCGAGAAGTTCATCGGCGACGCGGTGATGGCGGTGTGGGGCGCCCCGACCGCGCGCGAGGACGACGCCGAGCGGAGCGTCCGGGCGGCCCTCGACCTGGTCGACGCGGTCCGGACCCTCGGTCCGACGATCCAGGCCCGGGCCGGCGTCCTCACCGGCGAAGCGGCCGTCACCGTCGGCGCCACGAACCAGGGCCTCGTCGCCGGGGACCTCGTCAACACCGCGGCTCGCCTCCAATCGGTGGCCCAGCCGGGAACGGTCCTCGTCGGCGAGCCGACGATGCGGGCCGCGAACGCGGCGATCGCGTTCGAGGAAGTCGGCGACCAGGCGCTCAAGGGCAAGCAGGCCCCGGTCGCCGCCTATCGCGCCCTGCGGGTGGTCGCCCAGCGCGGCGGCCAGGGTCGGTCGAACCTGCCCGAGCCGCCCTTCGTCGGCCGCGAGGAGGAGCTCCGGCTGCTCAAGGACCTGATCGCGACCACCGGCCGGGATCGTCGCTCCCGTCTCGTGTCGATCACCGGCCCCGCCGGGATCGGCAAGAGCCGGCTTGCGTGGGAGCTCGAGAAGTACATCGACGGGATCAGCGCCACGATCTACTGGCACCGCGGCCGCTCGCCGTCGTACGGCGAGGGCGTCACGTTCTGGGCCCTGGGCGAGATGGTTCGACGCCGGTTGCACCTGGCCGAGGACGACGACGAGGCCACCAGTCGCGAGCGAATCGACGCGACGATCGCCGAGTTCATCGCCGACGAAGAGGATCGGCGCTGGGTGAAGCCGGCCCTGCTGACCCTGCTTGGCTTTGCCCCCGCTCCCGCCGGCGGCCGGGACGTTCTCTTCGCGGCCTGGCGGATCTTCTTCGAGCGCGTGGCCGAGCATGGCACGACGGTCCTCCTGTTCGAGGACCTGCAATGGGCGGACAGTGGCCTGCTCGACTTCATCGAGTACCTCCTCGAGTGGTCGCGGACCTCGCCGATCCTGGTCGTCGCGCTCGCCCGGCCGGAGCTCTTCGAGCGCCGTCCGGATTGGGGCGCCGACGTTCGCAACCTGACCAGGCTCGCCCTCGAACCACTGACCGACGAGGCGATGCGCGAGCTGCTCGACGGCTTCGTGCCCGGCCTGCCCAGGCACGCGATCAGCGCGATCCTGGCGCGGGCCGACGGGATGCCCCTCTACGCCGTCGAGACCGTCCGGGCGCTGGTCGCCGACGGGCGACTCGTCCGCGAAGGCGCGATCTACCGGCCGGCCGGTGCGCTCGGCGAGCTGGCGATTCCCGAGACGCTGCGCAGTCTCATCGCCTCCCGCCTGGATGCTCTCGAGTCGGCCGATCGAAGCCTCGTGGCCGACGCCGCGGTTCTCGGGCAGTCGTTCACGCCGGACGGCCTCGGGGCGATCAGCGGGCACGATCCGGCCGAGCTCGAGCCGCGTCTGCGCGCCCTGGTCCGGCGTGAGATCTTCGAGGTCGAGGCCGATCCACGCTCGCCCGAGCGGGGCCAGTACGGCTTCGTCCAGTCGCTCATCCGCGAGGTCGCCTACGGCACGCTGGCCAAGCGCGAACGGCGGGCCCGGCACCTGGCCGCGGCCCGCTACTTCGAGGCGCTCGGCGACGACGAGCTGGCCGGCGCCCTCGCTTCGCACTACCTCGCCGCGCATGAGGCCTCTGCCGAAGGCGCCGAGGCGGACGCCGTCGCGATCCAGGCCCGGATCGCGTTGTCCGGCGCGGCCGATCGAGCCGTGGCTCTCGGCGGGCACGAGCAGGCCGTGGCCTACTTGCGATCGGCGGCGAAGATCACGGACGCACCCGTTGAGCGGGCCGCCCTGCTCCGGCGGGCTGCCTGGTCGGCGAATGCCCGCGGGTTGCATGACGAAGCCCGGGACCTGGCCGACGAGGCGCGAACGATCTCCGAGCAGGCCGGCGATCCATCGGGCGCGGCCCTCGCCCAGGCGATGCTGGGCGAGATCCTGATCGATGCCGGCCAGATCCGTGAGTCGCGGGCGGTCCTCGAGGCCGCCGTGGCGACGCTGCCCGCGACGGGCATGGACGAGACCCGGGCCGAGGTCTACGGCAACCTCTCGCGGGTCCTGATGCGCCTGAGCGAATCCGGCCCGGCGATCGAGGCTGCTGATATTGCCCTCCCGCTTGCGGAACGGCTCAACCTCGAGCGGATCGCCGCCGAGACCTTGAACAACAAGGGTTCGTCGCTCACCCAGCTGGGTCGTCATCGTGAGGGGATGGCGCTGCTCAGGGCCGCCGTCGAGGTGGCCCGGACGGGGGGCCACGTCGCGGCCGAGGTCCGAGCCCTCGCGAATGTCGCCGCGAACATCAATGACCCGCTCGAGGCGCGCGAGGTCAACCGCCAGGCGTTCGAGCTGGCCCTGCGCGTGGGCAACGTCAACCTTGCCCGTTGGAGCCGGGAGTCGATTCGGTTCTCGTCATTCCTGCTCGCGGAGGGCTGGGACGAGGCGTCGTCCGAGGCATGGGCAGATGTCGACGCTTCGCTCGGTGGCGGAGGATCGTTAAGCGACGAGGCTCGCTGGATCGAAGGGACGATCAGCATGCGGGTGAATCGGGGTGAGCCGGTCGACGACCTGATCGCCCGCTCCGAGACAATCGCCGGGGAAGTCTCGGACCCGAGCGCCGGGGCGGACGTCCTGTCGGACCGTGCCTCGCTGGCGCTGCTGGCGGGCGACTACGCCCAGGCGGCCCAGCTCGAGCTTGCCGCCGCCGACCTCGGATCGCAGATCACCCAAATCTACCTGTCATACGCGATTCGAGACTTGATCCTGGCCGGCGACCTCGAAGGTGCCCGGGCGGCAACCGAACGCCATCGTGAGGAGGCCCCCGGCCACCAGATCGACGTGGCGTTCGGGATTGCGGCCCGGGCGGGCATCGCCGCGCTCGAGGGTCGCCCGGACGAGGCGATCGAGGGCTATCGCGAGGCCCTCGCCCGCTTGTCGGCCATCCACTTGGACTGGGTCGTGGCCCTCGTCGGCTTCGAGTTCGTGTCCGTCGTTGGTGCCGACCATCCCGCGACTCGCGAGGCTGCCGCGCGTTCACGGGCGATCTTCGAGCGGGTCGGAGCACGTCCGTGGCTCGCGAAGCTCGACGCGGCGATGGCATCGTCGCCGTCGAAGGCGGCCCGGCCCGCGGGCCACACCGAGGTGGCCGCCTCGGCTTCCTGATCGGACGCCGTCGTCCCCGAACTGCCACTACGGTTGCCGGGCGACTGTTTGACGCGGACCCGCCGGCCCCGCCGCGTCGACGGCTCGGCCCTGACGATCGTGTGGCAGCCGGCAGGTCGGCCGGGCCCCGGCCGCCCAGGCCCCCGAACGCGTCAAACGATTGCCCGGACGATCCTTACGCGGGTTCGCGGCCCATTGCGCCTTCCCAGAGCAGCCGGTGAGGCGCCGTCGAGCCGCCGAGCTCCTCGATTCGTGCTCGGGCTGCCGCCCGCGGAGCGTCCACCGGCCGCGACGTCGTCGACGAACGTCCGTAATGGTTGCCGTGGCGACCTTTTGACGCGAGCGGAGGAAGAGGCCTGGGCCGCAGACGCGAGCGGGGTGACGGGCCTGGGCCGCAGACGCGAGCGGGGTGACGGGCCTGGGCCGCAGACGCGCGGGTAGGCCGGGCGCCGACGCGAACCGCCGCCGACGCGAACCGCCGCCGACGCGAACCGCCGCCGGCCACGGACCGCCGCCGGCCACGGACCGCCGCCGAAGCTGCGACCGCCTACGACGCCGGCGCGTCGAGCTCCGGCCGGCCCCCGGCACCCTCCTCGGCCGGCAGGTCACGGCTCAGCTTCGAGGGCCACCAGTTCCAGCGGCCGAGCAGGACGACGAGCGAGGGCACGAGCATCGAGCGGACGAAGAACGTGTCCATCAGGACGCCGGCCGCGATGCCGTAGCCGATCTGCTGGATCTGCTGGCCCCCGGCCGTGCCGCCGGCCGCGATCGCCAGGATTGCGAACGTGCCGCCCAGGATCATCCCGGCCGTCGTCACCGTGGCGCCGGTCCGGCCGATCGCCCGGGCGACCGCGTCGGGCAACGGCAGGGCGTGGGCCTCCTCGCGGATCCGGCTCATCACCAGGATGTTGTAGTCGGAGCCGAGGGCCATCAGGAAGACGAACATCAGGAACGGCAGGACGAAGTTCAGGCCGGCCTGGCCGCCGAGGTGGACGAACACGATCCCGGTCAGGCCGAGGGCGGCGAGGAACGACACGACCATGCTCGCGACGAGGTAGATCGGGGCCACGAGGCTGCGCATCACGAGGGCCAGCAGGACCGCGATCAGCAGGGCCACGAGCGGGATGATCCGGCCGAGGTCCGAGTCGGAGATGTGGCTGATGTCGTATGAGAAGGCGACGTTGCCGAGGATGCCGCTCGACGACGCGCCGACGCCGGCCGCCACGGTCGCGATTGCGGCCCGCAACCCGGGCACCGCCGCCAGCGCGGCGGGGCTCGAAGAGTCGCCGTTGCCGGTCTCGGCCGAGAACTGGATCGTCCGGCCGTCGGGGCTGATCAGCTGGCCGGTCGCCCGGTAAGCGTTGTAGAGGGCAGCCGGAACGGCGTTCGAGGCCGGCACCGGCGGCAGGGCCCTCGCCGGACCGAGCGAGGCGTGGAGGTCGGTCAGCTGCTTGATCGTCAACGGGATGCCATTCGGATTGAGCGGGCCGACGAGGTTCGTCAGCTCGGGCAGCGCCGCGAGCTGGGCCTGGGCCGCGGCCAGGGAATCGGGCTTCGACCAGATCGGCTGGTCGAATCCGAGCAGGATCGCCGTCCGGCTCGCCGCGGTCGAGGGGAAGTGGGCATCGACGAGCGCCGTCCCCGCGGCTGAATCGGTTCCGGCGGCGGTCGCAGCGACATCCCCGAAGCCGGCCGTCCCGGTCGTCAGCAGGGTCAGGCCGAGACCGCCGAAGAGGACCAGGCCGAGGGCCAGGGTCGGAACCGGGCGGGTGGCGGCGAACCGGCCGACCCGGTCCCAGACGCCGGGCCGTTCGATTGACCGGGCGGCGATGCTGCTCGGCCAGAAGACCGCCCGGCCGAGGATCGAGAGCATCGCCGGGAGGAGGGTCAGGCCGGCCAGGAGCATGAGCGCGATCCCGACCGCCAGCGCCGGACCCATGCTCTGGTACAGGCCGAACTCGGCGAGGCCGACGCTGATCAGGGCCGCGATCACGGTCAGGGCCGAGAACGTGATCGACTCGCCCACTCGGGTCACGGCCCGGACGACCGCGTCGGGGCCGGACAGGCCGCGGCGGAGCTCCTCGCGCACCCGGAAGACGAGGAAGACGCCGTAGTCGGTGCCCGCCCCCAGGACGAGGACGATCAGCATGAACTGGGTGATGCTCGAGACCTGCAGGCCGATCCCCGCGATCTGGGCGATCACCGGCCCGGACAGGAGGAGCACGAAGATCGCCGGAACGAGGGTGATGATCGGGGCGAGGATCGCCCGGAAGGCGAGCAGGAGCAGGACGATGATGAACAGGACCGACAGGTTCTGGGTCCGATCCTGGGAGCTGCCCGACGCCTGGGCGGCGTCGACCTGGGCCGCGATCTCGCCGGTCAGGTGGACCTCGAGCCCGGCCGGTGCTCCGGCCGTGGCTGCCTCGCGGATCGCCTTCACGAGCGTCTCGGCGCCGCCGCCGGCGCCGGCGAACTGGGGCACGGCCGCCTCGATCAGCACCTGCCGGGCGACGCCGTCACCGGAGATCCCCAGGTCGATCACCGCCTTGACCGTGTCGAGCCCGCGGACCTTCGTCTCGATCGAATCGAGGGCGGCGTTGTCGGTCGCGGTCAGGCCCGAGCTGCGGGCCACGATCAGCGTCGCGGTGGCCAGGCTGGCGTCCTGGAACGGGGCGGCCATCGCGGCCGCCTGCATGCTCGGCACGTTGGCCGGCAGGAAGCCGCTCGTCGTGTCCTTGGCGACACTGGCGAGTGACGGCAGGATCCTGATCGCTCCGATCGTGATCACGACCCAGGCAATCACGATCAGGTAGCGGAAGCGGACGCTGAAGCGGCCGATCCGGCCGAAGACCTGGTTCACGCAGTTCCTTTCGCGACGTGTCCGGCGGACCGCCGGTGGCCGTCCAGATTAGTGCAGCGGGCCGGCGAGCCCCGTTGACGGGGCAGGATCAGGACGGCGAGCCTCCTCGCCTCGGCCTACCGGCTCTGGAGCGCCTCGACGATCGGGGCGAGCGCCTCGAGGGCGCGTAGCGTCAGGGCGGGGAATGGACCGGTGTCGTCCGGATCGCCGTTGAAGATCGTGACGTGGCGCAGGCCGGCGGCGTGCATCTCCTGCAGGGTCGCGATCACCTGGACGTCGTCCCCGGTAAGCGTTCCCTCGCGGCTGGGCGCCCCGCTCGCCTCGAGCTCGAGCCGGACCCAGCCGGTCAGGGGCAGGGTCGCCGGGTCGCGTCCCGTATCGCTGCAGGCGTCGGCCACCGCGGCGAGTGCGGCTCGGACCAATTCGGGACCGGTCAGGGCGTCGGTCCAGCTCACGGCGTCGCCCCAGTGTGCCGCGACCCCGAGCGTCCGCGGCCGCCCGGCGGCGATCCACAGTGGCGGGCCACCCGGTCGCGGGCCCCGCGGCTTCGGCTTGGCCCCGGCCAGGTGGAAGAACTGGCCGCCGAACGTGAGCGGCTCGTCTTCGCGCAGGAGCCGGGCGGTGATCTCGACGGATTCGACGAAGCGGCTGATGTGCTTCTCGCTGTCGTAGCCGAGCTGTGCCCAGCGCTTGTCGGTCGGCCCGCCGCCGGCGCCGAGGCCCAGGATCAGCCGCCCGCCGCTCACCTCGTCGAACGACGCGGCCATCGAGGCGACCATCGCCGGCGATCGATAGCCCGTGCACAGGATGCACGGCCCGAGCTCGACCCGGGCAGTGGCCTCGGCGAGCGCCGGCAGGATCGACCAGGGCTCCCAGAAGCCCGGCTCATCGGCGAGCCAGACGGCGTCGACACCGATCTGCTCGAGCCCGACGCCGATCGCGCGCATGTCCGACCAGCGCGGCGCGGTCTTGCCGGGCGCCGGCCAGGTCGGGACATAGGCGCCGATCCCGAGGCGACCGTCCGGTAGCGAGCTCGTCATCCGCCGGATTGTACGGGCGGTCCTACCAGGCCTGGGTGCCTGGCTCGCCCTTGAACGGCCCGACCACCTTCGAGGTGATCCAGCCGCCATAGAAGCGGCCCGGTTGCGGGGTGGCGCGCTCATCGCCGACCCAGGCCTCGTCGACCAGTCCCGCGTAGAACGCAACGTAATCCCTGATCGCCTCGTAGCCGGCCATCGGGGTCCGGTACGACCAGGCCGCGTTCGGGATCGTCCGGTCGGGCAGCATGATCGACCAGTAGCTCGCCTCGCCCTTCCACTCGCAGAAGGTCGTATGCGCGGTCGGCTCCAGCAGGTCTCTCCGGACATCGTCCGGTGGGATGTAATAGACGGGCGCGCCGGCCGTCTCGAGGACGCGCAGCGCCTCGGTCGAGTCGGCGATCGCGTAGCCGTCGACCACGACCCGAATCCGCTCGGGCACGGCCTCGACCCTGGGCGGCCGCGGGTAATCCCAGACCGACTCCTGGCCCGGACCGGGCACGGGATGCTCGGTCGGGGGCGGCACGATCCCGGCGGTTACGCGTAGCTTGTTCATCGACGGATCGTACGCCCCAGCGGCCGCAACGACATGCGGCCCGAAATCGGGCCGAACGGCTCTGGTGCGCGCCCTCCGGGCTGCGGATGCTTAGGCAGGAGGGTCGCACCAGCGCCCGACCGGCGGGCAACGCGATTCCCCACCACGAGGAGGTGCAGCGATGACACTGATTCGTCGGACGCCGCTCACCGATGTGGTCTCGCTTCGCGAGGCAATGGATCGGTTCTTCGACGACCGATTCATGCGCACGATCTGGCCGACCACCGCTGATCGGGCGATCATGCCTGCCCTGGACCTGTTCACGACCCCGGAGGCGGTCGTGGCCAAGGTCGCCCTGCCGGGCGTGAATCCGGCGGACGTCGATATCTCCATCGTCGATGACTTCGTGACGATCACGGGCTCGTTCAAGGAGGAGAAGGAGACGGCCGAGGGCGGGTATGTCCACAAGGAGCTGAGCCACGGCACGTTCGAGCGCAGCTTCTCGGCCCCGACGACGATCAAGTCCGAGGGAGCCGAGGCCACGTTCAAGGACGGCCTGTTGACCCTGACCCTGCCGAAGAGCGAGGCAGCCAAGCCGCAGCACGTCAAGGTGATCGCCGGTTGATCGCAACCCCCGTTCCGGAAGGGGCCCGACCCTGGGTCGGGTTCCTCCGGGACGGAGTACTCGCGAGATGGAGTTCCTGACGGCGGCAGTTCCCAACGGCGGCCGTTCCTGTCAGCGGCGCGTGATGGCCCGAACGTCGGGCATTGGAAGCAGAAACGTAGGAGCGAGGTGGCCGGAATGACCGCGAAGGTTGGAGATCGACTCATCGTCGAGTCGGAGAAGGTAGGGACGAAGCCCAGGGTCGGCGAGATCCTGGAGGTGAGTGAGTCGTCGCTCGGCGTGCGCTACAGCGTCCGCTGGGAGGACGGCCACGAGAGCACGTTCCGGCCGGCCGCAGGCAGCACGCGCGTCGAGAGCGCCGTCAAGACCGCCCCGAAAGCCGCCGTCGGGACCGCCCCGAAGACCGCCGTCGGACCCGCCCCGAAGGGCAAGCCCGCCTGAACGTACTCCGCAGCAAATTCCACGCGACGAGCCCGGGCCGGTAGCCGGGCTCGTTGGCGTTCGGCCCCGGCAGCAGCCCGGGTGCGAGGGCCCCGGCAGTTTGGCTCGATGCCTTGCCCGGTCGCGCGGCCCGGCGCGGGCGTTGGACGGACCGGCCCCGGTAGGGCGCGGGCCAAGTGCGCGTCAGACGGTTGTCGCAGCGACCCGTATGCGCGCTCGCGACCCGATCCGCGGTTCGCGGGGCCCGAATCGGTGGCTGCGGCAGCGGCCCTCGAGCTCAAGGAGACGGCAAGAAGACGCTGGCGGCGCGCCGCGTCGACGCCGAGCCGTCATAGCGGTTGCTCCGACGACCATTTGACGCGGCCGATGCGTCCGCGGCCAGACGACGCGGCCGACGCCGACGCAGGGGTCGACCGAGGCGGACGAAGGACACGGCCGGATGAGGGCGGACACTGGCACGACCGGCGAAGTGCGCGCCGACCCGCGCGTGCGCGCCGCCCTGTGCGAGGTGCGCGCCGCCCAGTGCCTTCGCGCCGCCCCGTGCCTGCGCGGCGCCCCGCGCCTGACGCGGCTCCGCGCCCTAGCGGGCGATGTCCGGGTTCGGCAGGATGATGTCGTCGACCGTGCGGACGAGGTCCCAGTAGGAGCCGATGAAGCCGCGCAGCGTGCGCACCGTCGCCCCGTAGGTGTCGAACTCCTCGATGGTCAGGCCGTCCGGTTCGTACGCCCGGACGAAGTCGGGGATCCGGGCGGCGAGCTCGTCGACGTAGGCGGCCGGCACTGGGTCGTCGAAGCGGGGCCGGACCTCGACCGCGGACGCGTTGAACCGGCGCTGCCAGGCGTACGGAATCGTGAGCGTCACGTCGCCCCCGATCAGCTCCGACCAGTGGAGGTGGTGGCGGTACGCAGCGGCCAGCAGGCGCGTCCGGTAGCCTCGCTCTTCGTACAGGGCGGCCGCCCGCTTGAAGACCGCGATGCCGGCCCAGTTCGGCGTGGCCGGATCGACCGCGATGTCGTCCCGCTCGCAGATCGCCTTCATCCAGTCGTCGAGCCGGCCGACCATCAGGGTGCACACCGGGCTCATCGAGGTGACATCGAGACCTGCCAGCTCGCGCCGCTCGAGTGAGCGCTCGACGGCCGCGCCGACAGCCAGCGCCTGGCCCAGGGTGAACGAGACCGTGGCGTTGATCGAGATCCCGATCGCCGTCGCTTCCTCGATCGCGGCCAGCCCGGCGGACGTGGCCGGGAACTTCACCTGCATGTTCGGGGCGAGGCCGGCGAAGCGGCGGCCCTGGTCGAGCATCCGGGTCATGTCCCGGTAGAACGTCGGGTTCGTCTGGATCGAGAGCCGGCCTCGCCGGCCGGCCGCCTGCTCGAAGGTCGGCCCGAGGATCGCGGCGCCCCGGACGGCCATCTCCTCGATCAGCTGCCAGGTGATCTCGACATCGGTGGCGGTCGGTCGTGCGGCTCGGATCTGGCGGATCCGGGGCGCCCAGACGTCGAGCTCCTTGCGCAGGACCTCGCCCACGATCGTCGGGTTCGAGGTCGCCCCGACCGCGCCGTTGGCAATCGCATACTCGAGCTCGGCCGTCGAGCAGGAGTCGTTCCAGTATTCGGTTGGCGTCGTCCGGGCCATCCGGCCCAGCGGTGTCTCGGCGGCCGTGTCCATCAGTTCTCCTCCCGCCGCGGTCATCACGGCGGCCTGTTCAGCGCGGCGGTGCGTTCAGCCTACCTGCGCGCTCAGCGCCGCGGCGCGTTCGGCGTCCAGTCCATCAACCAGGCGTGATCCGGGTCGAGCGTGAAATGCCAGAGCCGGGTCGGTCCGGCCATCACGTTCAGGTACCAGGCGTCGTAGCCGGCTGGCGCCCCGAACGGGTGGTAGCCGCGCGGCACGAGGACGACGTCGCCATCCTCGGGCGCGAGCACCTCGTCGAGCGAACGGTCCGCCGTGTAGACCCGCTGGAGGCCGTACCCGTGCGGCCTGGCAAACCGGTAGTAGTAGAGCTCCTCGAGCTGGCTCTCGCGGGGCTGGTCCTCGGTGTCGTGCTTGTGCGGCGGATAGCTCGACCAGTTGCCGCCGGGAGTCAGGACCTCGACGAGGATCAGCCGCCCGGCGGCGGCCTCGGGCGGCAGGAGGTGCCGGACGGTTCGAGCCGTCTGGCCGGATCCGCGCTCCTCGATCCGGATCGTCCCGGGCTCGACCAGGCGGGTCGTTCGGAGATCCCCGCCGGGCGCAGCGGCGACCGCGATCCGGGCGTCGGTCCGTGCCTCAACCTGGATCGCTGCCTCGGGTTCGGCCAGGATGACCGGCGCCGGGACGGGGTCGAAGACGGACGTCCGGCTGCCCACGTCGCTGAATGAGTGGTCGCCCACCCGGATGTCGGCCGAGCCCTCGAGGACGACCACGGCGACCTCCCGATCGTCGCCGGGGCGCAGGACGACGGCACCCGGCTGGAGCGAGTGGACCGCGAACGAGATCCAGCGCCAGCCCGACCCGCCGAGGTCGGGCGCTTCGGCGGCGGCCTCGACGAGGATCGTCAGGCCGCCCGGCCCGGCCGGATCGGCCCGTCGCAGGAGCGTGCTCATCGGCCTCCCCGGGCCATTCAGATCCCCAGCCCGCGGAGGTAGTCGCGGTTGGCCCGCTGGACGGCGACGACCGACTCGGGCGTATCCGACGAGCGCAGGAACTGGTCCTGCTCGATCACGAGCCAGCCCGCGTAGCCGTGCGCCCGGAGCGCGGCGATCACGCCGTCGATCTCCGAGTCGCCCAAGCCGAGCTGGCAGAAGACCCCCCGGCCGAGCGCCTCCTCGAGGCCCTTGCCCTCGGCCTTGACCCCGTCCATCACGGCCAGCCGGCAGTCCTTGATGTGGACGTGCCGGATCAGCGCGTGGTAATCGTGGACGGCCCGGATCGGATCCGCCCCGCCGAACCGGAAATGGCCGGTGTCGAGGCACAGCCCGAGGAGCGACGAATCGATCCGGTCCATCACCCGGGCGATCTCGTCGGCGGTCTCGATGTACGTCCCGGCGTGCGGATGGAGGACGGGCTCGAACCCCGCCGCCCGGCAGGTCTCGGCGACCCGGTGGAGGTTGTCGATCAGGGTGGCGAAGCGTTCGGCCGACAGCCACGTTTCGGGGTGCTCCTGGATCCGGCCGGAGAACGCCCGGCGGTCGGGCTCGTCGAAATGGTCGGACAGGACGGCGAACGGGCGGGAACCCTCGGGCGAGCCCTCGGCCAGCAGCTCGAGGCTGCGGCGCAGGAAGTCACGATCCTCGGCGACCTTCTCGGCCCGGCTGAAATGCTGGGGCAGGAACGCGCCGACGAGCTCGAGGCCGCGGCTCGACAGGCGCCGGCGCACCTGCCCGGCATCGCCGAGGAAGCCGGGCGACCCGAGCTCCGTCCCCTCATAGCCGATGTCGACCATCCAGTCGAGCATATCGTCAGGGGCGGGCATCCACGCGTCGTCGACCAGGATCTCGTCGACGCCGAAGGAGACGGGGGCGCTGGCGACGCGCATCGGGACAGTGGGCATCAGGGTCCCTCCGTGGCTGGGCAGGTGGTTCGGCAGATGGCTGGGCAGGTGGCTTGGCAGGGCTCAGGGCCTGATCACGATCTTCACCGCCTCGCCCGAGCGGATCCGGGCGATCCCGGCGGCGGTCTCCTCGAGCGGGATCGTGGCCGTGATCATCGGGGCGAGGTGGAGCTGGCCGCGTTCGACGAGGCGGATCGCTGCGGGGAACGTGAAGTTCGAGATGTACGAGCCGAGGATCGACAGGCCCTTCTCGACGATCTCGACCTGGTGGACCGCGGGCCGGGCATTGCCGTTCATCCCGAAGACCACGACCCGGGCGCCGACGGCGGCGGCGTCGATCGCCTGCGGCAGCACGCTGCCGACCGCGTCGACGACGACGTCGGCGCCACCGGGCATGAGCTCCGAGCGCTGGCCCGCCCACTCGTCGGGCGTCACGACGACGTCGGCTCCGAGGGCCCGGGCGACGGGCGCCCGCAGGACGCTCGGTTCGACGGCGACGATCCGGCCGGCACCCGAGGCCCGCAGCACGGCGATGAACAGGCAACCGATCGCCCCGGCGCCGAAGACAACGACCGTCTCGCCCGGCCGGAGAGCGGCCCGGTTCGTGCCGTTCACGACGCAGGCGAGCGGCTCGACCAGGGCGGCCAGCTCGGCCGGGACGTCCTCCGAGATCGGGTAGACGCTGCCGGCCGGGGCGGTGACGTAGCGGGCGAGGGCGCCGTCGCGGTAGACGCCGAGGGCGACGATGTTCACGCAGTTCGCCGGACGACCGGCCCGGCACGGGACGCACACCCCGCACTTCGGGTCGGGGTCGACCACGACCCGCGCCCCGATCGCCGGATCGCGCACGGCGGCCCCGGCCGCGCGGATCCGACCGACGAACTCGTGACCGATGATCACCGGCGGGGTCGACGGGTGGCCGGGCGGGACGTTGATGATCTGGACGTCCGACCCGCAGACCCCGCACGCCTCGACCTCGATCAGGACCTCGTCGGCGGCCGGCACCGGATCCGGGACGTCACGGACGACCAGCCGGCCTTCGCCTTCATAGACAGCAGCACGCATCAGATGACCTCCTCGGCTTCGGCGACGTGGCAGCAGATCACGCCAGGTGGGCCCGGACTGAACCGGCAAGGCGTTCGATCGTCTCGTCGTCGATCGGCATGGGCAGGTCGACGACCGCCTCCTCGGCGCCGGCCTCGTGCCAGCCCCGCAGGAAGCGGATCACGGTCTCCTCGGTGTCGGCGAGAGGCGAGCTGGCCGCCCACGCCCGGGCCTCGGCGCCGCCGCCCTGCCTGGCGAGGATTGCCGCCAGGGCGTCGACCGCTTCAGCCCGGGATCCGCGGATGCAGATCGGCTGGATGCCCACGGTCCGCCGGATCGAGCGTGGATCGCGACCAATCGCGGCACAGTGCTCGTCGAGCACGGCGCTCTTGTGAGCGTACGCCTGGGGGTCCCCCTCGCCGTTCCAGATGTCCGCATCGCGGGCGACGATCCGCAGCGTTCGCTGCTCGCCGCTGCCCCCGATCAGGAGCGGCATGCGGGCCTGGACCGGAGGCGGATCGTTGCGCAGTCCGTGGCCGCTCACCCAGCGGCCGTCCTGGTTGACCGGGTCGCCGTCGAGCATCGCCCTCGCCAGCCGGGCGGCCTCGTCGAGCCGGCTGATCCGGTCGCCGAGCGAGAGGACCTCGTAGCCGAAGGCGCGATGCTCGGGCTCATGCCAGCCCGCACCCAGGCCGAGGATCGCCCGGCCCGCGCTGGCATGGTCGAGGGCCGTCGCCATCTTCACGGTCAGGCCCACGTTGCGATAGCCGACCCCGCACACGAGCACCCCGAGGGGAATGCGGCTCGTCCTGGCCGCCCAGGCGCCGAGCGTCATCCAGCCCTCGAAGACCGGACCCTGGGCGCCGAGGACCGGCCCATCGGCATCGCCCAGGATCGGCATCAGGTGGTCGTTGGCGAAGAGGCTGGCAAAGCGGAGGGCCTCGATCCGTTCGCCGGCTGCCATCAGCTCATCCCAGCCGGCGGACTGGCCCCAGACCTGGAACCCGATTCGGATCGGCGCCTCGGGTTCGGCGCGCTGGCCGAGCAGGCTGCTCAAGCGTCGCCGGTCTGCTGCGCCGCGATCACCTCGGCCCGCGTCGGCGCAGCCGGCGGCTGCCGGTCAGGAGCAGGGAGCCGATCGCGACCGCCGACAGCGACACGACGAGGATGACCGTCGCGATCGCGTTGACCTCGGGCGTCACCCCGAACTTGATCTGCGTGTAGATGTACAGCGGCAGGGTCTGCTGCGGGCCGATCAGTGAAGAACGTGATCACGAACTCGTCGATCGAGAGCGTGACGCACAGGAGGGCACCGGCCAGGATCGCCGGCGCGATCAGCGGCAGGACGATGTGGCGCAGGGTCCTCCAGGGGCCGGCGCCGAGGTCGGCGGCGGCCCACTCGAGGCGCCGGTCGAAGCCCTGCAGCCGGGACGCCACGATCAGGACGACGAACGGGATCGTGAAGACCAGGTGGCCGGCGACCACGGTGTATAGGCCGAGCTGGATATGACGAGCGGATGGAGCCCTGGCGGAAGAAGATCAGGAGCCCGATCCCGATCAGGAAGCCGGGGATCATGATCGGCATCGTGAACAGCCGAGGCGCAGGGCGCCCGGGGCGCGGACGCCACCGCGGACCAGCGGGAAGGCGACCATCGTGCCCGATGATCGTGGCCAGGATCGTCACGACGGCCGCGACCTCGACCGAGGTGAGCAGGGCCTTCTGGATCGCCGTGTCCGACGCCAGCACCTCGTACCAGTGCAGGGTCAGCCCGGTGATCGGCAGGCCCGGCGTCGCCGCAGTCCTCGAACGAGAACAGGATCAGGAACGCGATCGGCAGGTAGAGGAAGGCCAGGATCGCGCCGGCCAGGACGATCAGCGACCAGCGCGTCTGCCGGGCGAAGCGGCTGACCGGCATCGTCTCGAGCGGGCTGGTCCCCCTAGCCACTGGTGACCACGTCCTCGACCCGGAGCGACTTCCGGAACACGACCATGAGCGACGGTCACGAACGCCGCGATGATGATGGCCAGGGCGGCGCCCTCCGCGAACTGGGCGCCGCGGAAGAAGTTGAAGACCAGGTTCGCGATGAGGCTGCTCTGGGCGCCGCCGACCAGGGTCGGCGTGAGGAACTCGCCCAGGATCGGGATGAACACGAAGATGCAGGCGGTGATGATGCCGGGCCGGATCTGCGGAAGCAGGATGTGCCGGAAGCGCCTGGTCCGGCCGCGCGCCGAGGTCCTGGGCCGCCGTGAGCTGGGTGAAGTCGAACTTCTCGAGCGACGCGTACAGGGCGAGCAGCGCGAACGGGAAGTAGAGGTAGACGAGCACGACGAACACGCCCGGGTCGTTGTAGACGAAGACGTCGAGGGCTGCCGTGATGCAGGCCGATTGCCTTGAGGAACTGGTTGAGCGCGCCGTGCTCGCCGAGGATCGCCTGCCAGGCGTAGATCCGGACCAGGTAGCTCGTCCAGAACGGCACGATCATCGCCAGCAGGATCACCCGCTGCGATCGCCGCCCAGGTAGCGGACGAGGAAGTAGGCGAACGGGAAGGCCGATCGCGAGGGCCGTCACGGTGACGAGCGGCGCCATGATCAGCGTCTTGACGAACGTCCGCAGGTAGGTTCCTCGATGAAGAACCGGGCGTAGTTGTCGAGGTTCCAGTCGGGCACGACCAGGAAGTCGTTGTTCGTCCGCCAGAAGCTGAACACGAACATGATCGCCAGCGGGACGAGGAACAGGAAGACGAGCACGGCCAGGCCCGGCAGGGCCGGCAGCAGCCCGTGCCGAAGCGCCTGGCGAGCCCGGATGAGGACCCGGCGGCCGGGGCCGACCGGGCCCCGGCCGCGGATTTCCGCGGTCATGGCTGGAGCGCTGACCAGGCAGCGTCGGCCTACGAGCCGAACACGTCGTTGAACGCGGCGATGGCGTCCTGGGTCGACGTACCGGGCCCTTGAGGGTCAGTCTTGACCGTCTCGGGCTTGTTGTAGAGCAGGTGGTCGGCCAGCTCCTGCTGGCCCTGGTTGATCAGCAGCTTGTAGGCCTTCTCGTTGAACAGCGGCCGCCGGTTGATCATGAAGTTCGCGGCAACGTACTCGGCCTGCTCGTGCGACCTCGAGGAACGGCAGCAGCAGGTTGTTGTTGGCGCCGCCGTGGACGATCATCTCGGCGTCCATCCAGCCGATGGTGCCCTCCTTGGGAGTGAACGTCGTCAGCTTCGGGCCGCCCTGGTCCATGACCGGCCGTGTCGGCGCCGAGGTTGATCGGTCGCGATCCAGGCCTCGCCGTTCTTGAGCGCGGCGATCGTGTCGGTGTTCTGCGGTGCGAGGCGCAGGATGTTCGGCTTGAGCTGGACGAGCGAGCGCCTTCGCCTGGGCGATCTCGTCGTCGGTCATGTTGTAGGGGTCCTTGACTCCGGCGGCCTTGCCCATGTAGGCCATGATCTCGACCGGCTGGTCCTCGACGACGACCCGCTTGCTTGTACTTCGGGTCCAGCAGGAGCTGCCACGAGTCGGCGCCCGAGGTCACGTGCGCCGGGTCGTAGGTGATCTGGATCGGCGACCAGCCGTTCGGATAGCCGAGGTAGCCGGCCGGGCTGCGTCCAGATCGAGAACTCGCGGGCGATCGAGTACAGCTGGCTGGCGACCTTGAGCGAGTTGATGTCGAACGCATCGATCAACTGGTGCTCGTAGTACTAGGGCACCCACAGGGCGTCGCCCGAGACCAGGTCGATCTGGCCGCCGACCTGCTGGACCTTGGTGTAGGCGTCGATGTTGTCGCTGAAGCTCGGTGATGTTCGCCTTGATCCCGATGTCGGCCGCGATCTTGTCCATCTCGGCCTGGTACCAGTGGTCGCCCCAGGTCAGCCAGTTGAACGTGCCCGTCGGCCCGGGCGTGGGGGCGGCCGACGGCGCGGCGCCCGATGCCACCGCGGGCGGCACTCGCCGCGGGCGGTGTCGCGGTCGCGCCGGTCGCCCCGCAGGCCGCCAGGAACGCGCCCAGTCCGGCGGTCGCTCCGACCGCTCCGGCGACTTTCAGGAACTGTCGCCGATCTAGCCTCTGGTTCAAGTCAGCCATTCCATGCTCCTCCAGTTGGTGTGGCTACTCCCGGATCAGTGCGGCGTTTTCGGCTCGCCACCATACGCAAACCTCCTCACCCAATTCGCGCTGCGTGTCCGTCGTCGGCATCGCGGGTCCCATGCGGCCTGACGCACGACCATCGTCGCCCGATGCCGTAGCGACCGTGAGCCGCGTGTGATCGCCGAGGAACGCGACGTTGACGATGCGGCCCGCCAGCCCCGGGGTGCCGTCGCTCGCGTCGCGGGTCGCACGGCCAGGAACTCGGGCCGGATCATCAGCGTCGCGGGTCCCGGCTCGGCATCGCGCCTGCACGTCGACGATCGCGCCGCCGACGTCGAACACGGCCGGGCCACCGTCTCGACGGACCGTCCCCTCCAGGAAGTTCGTATCGCCGACGAAGTCCGCCACGAACCGGTCGGCGGGCGGTCGTAGACCTCGCGCGGCGAGCCCTGCTGGAGGACGTTCCCGTCCGACATGATGGCGATGCGTCGTCGCCATCGAGAGGGCCTCTTCCTGGTCGTGGGTCACGAAGACGAACGTCGTCCCGACCTGGCGGTGGATCCGGGCGAGCTCCGTCTGCATCTGCTTGCGCAGCTTGAGGTCGAGGGCACCGAGCGGCTCGTCGAGCAGGAGCACCGCCGGCCGCTTGGCGAGGGCCCGCGCCAGGGCGACCCGTTGCTGCTGTCCGCCGGACATCTGCGGCGGGCAGGCGCCCGGCGAGCCCGCTCGAGCCCGACGAGCTCCAGGTACTCATCGGTGCGCGCTGGCGACGTCCGCCTTCGACGAGCTTCTCCATCCGCAGCCCGAAGGCCACGTTCTGGGCGACCGTCATGTGCGGGAAGAGGGCGTAGTTCTGGAAGACCGTGTTGACGTTGCGCTTGTGGGGCGGCAGGTCGTTGACGCGTGCGACCCTCGATCAGCAGCTCGCCCGAGGTGAGCGGGATGAAGCCGCCGATCAGGTTCAGGGTCGTGGTCTTGCCGCAGCCGGACGGTCCGAGGAGGCAGAAGAACTCGCCACGCGTGATCGCGAGGGAGACGTCGTCGAGGGCGACCGCATCGCCGTAGCGCTTCGTCGCGTGACGGAGCTCGATGGCGGGTGTCGAGTCAGCCAAGTTCGTCGCGGCCAGGAAATTCGGGACCCGGGACGGACATGAAGCTCCTCTTGTGCAACCGTTTGTACGATGCTAGCGTCCGGTCCATGACCCGTCAATACAAGGATCCGCGCATGGGTGCGGCGGCCGTTTGATGGCCCGTTCGAGCCCGCTCGGCCGGCCGGTCGGGATCGATCCGGCCAGGAACGCGACGGACGGTGAGGTCGCCGCCCGGTTCCACCCCGTATATGCGGTGGCCCTGCCCCGGCTGCCGGCGGGCCGGCAGGTCTTCCACGGCCTGCCGTTCGACCTCGGTCCGGACGGCGGTGCGGCCCGCTGGGTCCTCCTCGACGCGACGGCCACGATCGACCTGATCGGCCATGGCCCGGCCAGCCACGTCGTGGTCGCCCACCTGTGCGATACGTGGCGCGACGATGCCGGCGGGCGACCGGCCGGGCTGGCGGTCGGCCACGTCGTGCCGGTCGGCGAGCCGCTCGCGCGCTACACGGTCGTGGATCGAACGGGCCGGAGCTGGAGCCGGCTGATCCGGCGCCGGTTCGAGATCAACGACGGGATCCTGGGCTGGGGCTCGATGGCGTTTGCGGCGATCGGCCACATCGCCAACGACGTCCTCGACTGGCGTGGCCCGCATCCTGTCCAGACCCCGGGGCGCTACGCGCCCGCCGGCCAGTCGGGCTCGCTCACGATCATGCCGGGCACGTACGGCACGAGCCAGACCGGCGTCACGGACTTCGTCCCGAGCGCGACCGACGACGCCCTCCTGTGGCTCCACGCGATCGAGCTCGATGCCGATGCCGAGCCCGTTGCACTGCGCCTCGAGCCGCTCGCCAATGGCCGGCCGGGCAGCGAGGTGGTCGTCGCCGGGGTGACCCTGTTCGGCGGCTCGGGCAATCCACTCGCCCGCCGGCCGCGCTTCCAGGTCCGGGTCGGCGGCCTCGCCGGGGGCGCGCTCGAGGTCGATCTCGGGACGGTGATCCGGAGCCGGCCGGCAGCGGGCCCCGGTCCTCGGGGCGGGCCGGCGGAAACGATTGCCGGCTGGGGAACCGTGCGGGGCGGTCCCGGTGGCACACCGCCGGATGCCCCGGCCCCGGACGCCGCCATCGTCGACCTGTCGGTCGCGCCGGACGCGCTGATCGGCGTCGGCGGCTGGACGATCCCCGGGCACGACCTGCTGGCCGGCGACGTCTGCCGAGAACCGTCGGGGCGGCGGACGATCGAGATCCTGCCGGCGGCCGAGGTGCCGGTCCAGGTCGATCTCGTCGATCCGCTGACCGGCGAGCGTCTGCCCGGCCGGGTGCGCTTCACCGCCGCCGACGGCCGCTACCTTGCGCCGGCCGGCCATCGCGACGAGGTCAACCCGGGCTTCTTCGAGGACACCGGCGCGGACCTCATCCTCGGGGCCTCGACCTACGCCTACGTGCCGGGCTCGTTCCCGATCGAGCTGCCGATCGGCCGGGTCGAGGTCGAGGCGGTAGCCGGCTTCGAGCGCCGGGCGCAGCGCACGTGGCTGGAGGTCGAGTCGGGGACCCGCCGCCTCGAGCTGCCCCTCGAGCGGACCGTCGGCCTGCACGGCGGCCGGTGGGTCACCGCCGACAGCCACGTCCACTTCCTTGCCCCCTCGACCGCCCTGCTCCAGGCCGCGGCCGAGGATGTCGACCTCGTGAACCTGCTGGCGGCCCAGTGGGCCGACCTGTTCACGAACGTGAGCGACCTGCCCTGGGGCTCGATGGCCGATCCATCCGGCCGGCGGATCGTGGTCGTCGGCACCGAGAACCGTCAGAACATGCTCGGTCACCTCGCCCTCCTCGGCGCCCACCGGCCGGTCCACCCACTGGCCAGCGGCGGCCCGCCGGAGGGGCGGCTGGCTGGGGCGTTGACCGTCCTCCTCGCCGACTGGGCCGACCGCTGCCGGGCCGCCGGCGGACTCGTGGTCGCCGCCCACTTCCCGCTGCCCTACGCCGAGATCGGGGCCGACATCATCGCCGGCAGGATCGACGCGATCGAGACCCAGGCCCTGGCGCCCGGCCTCGACGATCCGGCCGTGCTCGAGTGGTACCGCTTCCTCAACCTGGGCGAGCGGCTGCCGATCGTGGCCGGCACCGACAAGATGTCGGCCGAGGTCCCGATCGGAGCGGTCCGGACATACACCCACCTGCTTGACGACGAGCCGCTGTCGTTCGGGGGCTGGGCGGCCGCGGTCCGGGCGGGGCGGACATTCGTCAGCTCGGGACCGATCATCGAGCTGGCCGTCGACGGCCACGAGCCCGGCGACGTGGTCCGGCTCGGTTCGCCGGGCCGGCTGGAGGTCGTCGCCCGGGCGCGGGCCGCCCAGCCGGTGATCAGCGCGCTCGAGCTCGTCGCCAACGGCCGGGTCGTGGGCGCCACGGCGGCCGAGCCAGGAGCCGGCTCGACCGAGCTCACCCTCCGCGAGACGGTCGCCATCGAGGCGGGCAGCTGGATCGCGGCCCGGTCGCGCAGCGGGAGTGAGATCCGATCGGCCTTCGCGACCTCGATGGCGGCCCACACGTCACCGGTCTACATCGAGGTCGACGGCCGGCCGCTCGTCCCGCAGGTCGACGACGTCCGGGCCGTCGAGCAGGTCATCCTCGGGGCGCGGACGTGGCTGGCCGGGCTGGCCGCCGTCGCTGAGCCGGCCGAACGGGCCCGGATGGTCGCGCTTCCTCGACGCGAGCCTTGAGGCGCTTCGCCGCCGGCTGACGACGACGCACTGACCGCAGCCTCCGGTCAGGCGCGGGTGCGGGTGCTCTCGCGGACGATCAGTTCGGGCTGGAGGAGCATCCCCTGGGGAATGGAGCCGCCCTGGATCGCCCTGATCAGCGATGTGGCGGCCAGCCGCCCGATCTCACCCGAGGGCGTGGCCACCGTGGTCAGCCGGGGATTGGAGATGGCCGCGAACGGGATCCCGTCGAAGCCGACCATCCCGATGTCCTCCGGGACCCGGATCCGGAGCCTGCGCAGGGCGTCCATCAGGGCCAGGGCGAGCTTGTCGTCGTAGCAGACGAGCGCCTCGGGCAGGTCGGCGACGATCGCCGCGGCCACGTGGCCGGGTCCCGCCAGGCATCGTCCGAGGCCGGGAAGGTGCGCAGGGCGGTCCGGATCCCGCGGCTCTGCGAGGGTCGCCGCGACCGCGTCGGCCCGGATCGTGCTCGACGCCCTGGCACCCGCCGTCGACGAAGGCGATCCGCGGTAGCCACAGTCGACGAGGTGGTTGACGGCGGCGCGCACGCCGGTCACGTCGTCGGTGAGGATCACCCCCGGGGAAGACCGCTCCCTCACCCCGGCGGCAGCGAGCGATGGTCCGGCTGGACGAGGATGAGCCGCTCCGGATCCACCCGCTCCCGTCCCTCCCGCGGCGAGATCGCGCTCGACACGATCGCCACGCCGTCGGCGCCGTGCTCGGTGAAGACCTTCAGGGCGAGCCGCTCGCGGACCGGCGAGTTGTCGCCGTCGATCATGATCACGCAGTAGCCGCTCCGGCCCGCCTCCTCTTCGAAGCCGGACGCGATCTGCCCGTGGACCGGGTCGCGGAGGTCGGGGATGAGCAGGCCGAGGGTGAGGGTGTGGCGCATCCGGAGGCTGCGCGCGGCGGCGTTCGGGACGTAGTTCAGCTCGGCGGCGGCGGCCTTGACGGTCAGGCGGGTGGCGACGCTGATCCGGGGGTCGTCGGCCAGGGCCCGCGACGCGGTCGAATCCGGAGACGCTGGCCGCCCGGCGACGTCGCGGAGGAGGACGCGGCGACGCGGGCCGGTCCCGTTGCCGTTGGCTACCAATCGCCAGCGCTCAGGCCCGGAGAGCGCTCCCGGCGCAACGGCGCGACGACCAGGCTGGAGGACGACGCGGAGCGCCGAGCGATCGACAGTCGTGGCTCGCACCGGGACTCGACTCCTCCACTACCGCAACCGATTGCGCATCGACCGTAGCATCGGGCCGGTCCGGCGTCAACCGGCCGGCGAGGCTGTCCAGTCCCCGAGCAGTTCTCCGGAGCACCTCGAGCAGGCCTGCCGCGACCCCGAACGGATCGGCCAATTCCCAGTGGACCGGGCTGTACAGCTCATTGTCCCACCAGCCATCGAAGCCGGTCGTCCGGACCGCGGCGACCCACTCGGCCAGGGGGATCGCGCCATCGCCCGGCCAGACGCAGCGCGAGCGCTGGTCGGGAGACGGCGAGCCCAGCGGGCCGAGCGAGTCCGCGAAATCGACCCCGAAGATCGAACCGGCGGTCGAGCCGGGCGATCTGGTCCGGCGTCACGCCCGATTGCCACAGGTGCCAGAAGTCGAGGACGAGGCCGACGTTGTCGCGCTCCGCCGCCTCGACGGCCTCGACGGCCTCCTCGAGCGGGGCGAGCGCCGTCCAGGCGAGCGGTTCGAGGTAGTAGCGGATCCCGTGGGCCGCTCCGAGATCGGCGACCGATCGCAGCGCACCGGCGGTGACCCGACGCCGCTCCGCCTTCGACAGCTGGCCCGGCCCGCGATAGGCGCCGCCCGGCTGGACCGGCCCGCTCAGCAGCTGGACGTACGAGGCACCGACGGTGACGGCCAGCGCGGTGAGCGCCTCGGCCTCGCGGAGCATCGCCGCGCGACCGTCCGCTTGCCAGCGCTCGACGTCCGGCAGCGCGCCGAGGTTCACCGGCGCCGAGGCCGGCCAGCGCCTCGCGCAGGCTGGCCCCGCTGTAGCCCAGCCCGAGGTAGCGCCGGAGGTGCTCCTCCCGGACGAAGATGCCGTCCCAGCCGGTCTCCTTCGCCAGCCGGATCTGCTGGAGGACCGGCAGGTGCATCGTCGAGTTCGAGTTGTAGACGAGTCGCATCGGATGCCTCCTCGGCCTCAGGCGCATGGATCGGAGCTATCGGGCGAGCGTTCCCAGCAGGGCGATCCCGACGACGACCAGGGCGATTCCCACGATCTGCCGGGGAGCCAGGCGCTCCCTGAACAGGACGAAGGCCGCGATTGCCGCCATCGGTGCGAACATCGAAGCGAGGACCGAGGTGACCGCGATATCCTGGCGGGCCCCGATCGAGAACGACACCAGGCCGACGACCTCGACGAACCCGGTCAGCAGGATGAACGGGATCGCCCGGAGCGGGATCCGGGCCCGTCCCATCAGGACGATCGGGATCGTGACGACCGCCACGCCGACCAGCCGCCCCGGCAGGACGACCCAGGCGGGCGGCAACGTGGCACTCACCCGGCCGCTGATGAACAGGCCGCTGCCCAGCATCAGCGCGGCGCCCATCGCCAGGCCGGCCGCCCGGAGGGACCGGGCACGGCTGATCGCGACGCCCTCCTCCAGCTCATGGCCCCCGCCGGTCGCTGCCAGGACCACGCCGACCGCGACGACGGCGAGGGCCGGCCCGGACCCTGGGGCGAGCGACTCGCCGGCCAGGACCGAGATGATCGCGGCGATCGCCCCCTCGGTCGAGCCGATCGTCGAGACGACGCCGACGGCGCCGATCCGGTAGGCGGCGTAGGCGAGGAGCAGTCCGACGACGTTCGCCGCGCCGGCGACCGCCGAGCCGACCAGGGTGCCGGCCGGAACTGGCGGAGCTGCCGGGATCGGCGTGACGAACAGGGCGATCGGCAGGAGCAGGACCGAGCCGACGAGCATCACCCCTGCGACCGCCGGAACCGCCCCGGCCAGCCGGCTGGACCGGGCGGACGACAGGGTCGAGATCGCGTAGGCGAAGGCAGTCAGCATTCCGGCGAGGATCGGCGACATCGACGGCTGGAGGTTGACGGCCGGCGGTCGGCTCAGCCGCCGGCGATCGGCTCGAGCGGCCGGGCCACCTGCTCGGCGACCTCGCGGCAGCGCTCGAACGCCGGCCGGCTGACCCTGGCCGCGATCCGCCCCGCCTCGGCCGCGTCCAGGGTCACGGCCTCGCCCCAGATCCCCCGGCCGGCCAGGAAGCCCGAGGCGCCGGCGAGCCCGGCGAGCCTGATCTGCTCGAGGAAGGTGGCCGTGTCGATCCCGGCGCCGAGCAGGACCCACGGGGTGCCGCCGCACGCCTCGGCCAGGGCACGGCAGGCGTCCCGCGCGGCCCGCTCGCCGGTCGCGGCCGGCTCCGCGACGGGGAAGGGCACCTTGAGGAGGTCCGCCCCGAGGGGTTGCAGCCGGGCCACGGCACCCAGCACGAGCGACCGGTAGGCCGCCGCGTAGTCCGCCGCGGACTCCGTCGACCACCGGTACACGACCGGCTCGATCACGAGCGGCAACCCGAGGGCATGACATGCCGTTGCGGTACCGGCGACGAGGGCGTCCTGGCGGTCGGACGAGGGCTCGTCGTCGACCCGGTAGGGCAGCAGCAGCTTGCACGCGTCGGCCCCGTATTCGAGCGCCATGGCCGGCGAGAAGTCGTCGAGGAGGGTCGTCGTTCGCCCGTTCCCGACCGCCTCGTAGCCCTGGGCCTCGAGAGGCATGATCAGCCCGACCGAGGCCGGCACCGCGCCCCGTTCGAGGGCGAGTCCGCCGAGCTCCGCGTCGAGCATGATCGCGGTGGCCGCCGGGGCGAGCGCGGCCGCCAGGATCACCTTCAGCCGCTGGAGTTCGCCGGTCGTCGCGCCGGTCAGGCCGCGCCGCTCGAGGACGACTCGCAGGCTGTCGCGGTGGTCGATCGCGATCCCGGCGATCACCCCGCCCGGTCCGGCGAGGCGGAGCAGCCGCCGCCGGCGCCCGATATCGGCCGCCTCCGCCTTCGCCGGGTCCGCGGTCACGGCTTGACGAGCGGCAGGCGAGGGTCCGCTGCCAGCCCGGGCCACAGGGTGCGGACCCAGGCGAGGTCGGGATCGTCCGAAGCGGCCATCGTCCGCCGGTCGCCGGCCAGGGCGTTGAGGAAGTACGCGTCGTAGCCGGGCGTGGCGACGAACGGGTGGTAGCCCCGGTCCATGATCACGAGATCGCCATGGCGGACCGGCATCAGCCGGTCGATCGAGCCGTCCCGTTCGTACGTCCGCTGGATCGCCCAGCCCCCGGGCCGGCGGAACTGGTAGAAGTACGTCTCCTCGAGGACCGCCTCGCGGGGCGGATCGTCGACGTCGTGCCTGTGGGGAGGCCAGCCGGACCAGCCACCCGACGGGGTGAACACCTCGCAGACGAGGAGCCGGTCGGCGGGGAAGCCCGGCATCATCATGTTGTTCACCTGCCGGGTCGCGTTGCCCGCGCCCCGGATCTCGATCTCGACATCGCCCGGCCGCACGACGATCGGCTCGGTCGCCACGCCGGCTCGACCGGTCAGCGGCGCCTGGGCGATCGCGACGATGGCCCGCTGTCCGGGCAGCGGGCGGCCGATGATCCGGGCCGCCGTCCCGGCCGGCAGGTAGGCGCTCCAGGGCATTCCCTCGAAGACGGACGGCCGGCCGGCGAGCTCCAGGCTGGCGCCGCGATCGAGGTCGACCTCGACGCCGCCGCCCGAGATCGTGACGATCGCCGCCTCCTGGTCGGGCGAATCGAGCCGTGCGACCTCGCCCTCGCCGAGCCCGAACGCCCGGAACGACAGGTAGCGCCAGCCGGCCAGGGCGGGGTTCGTGGCCACCGCGCCGTCGGCGCCCGGCCGGAGGTGGAGGAGCTCCGCCGGCAGTCGCGCGGGCAGCTTGGCGGGATGGATCACGATCCCGTCGTCGACCCGAGGGTCGGTCACGGCCGTGCCCCGGCACGCTCGCGTGCGCCGCTCTGCCGGTGGAGCAGCGCGTCGATCTCGTCCGGGGTGGGCATCGCCGTGCTGCACATCAGCCGGGACGCCACGATCGCGCCGGCCGCATTGCCGCGCTCGGCAGCCGCGGCCGGATCGAGCCCGCGGAGCAGGCCGGCGGCGAAGGCTGCGGTGAGCGCGTCCCCGGCCCCCAGGCCGCACACGACGTCGACCGGAATCCCCGGCAGCGATCGCCGGGTGCCGCCGGCGAGGAGAGAGACGCCGCCCCGGCCGTGCTTGAGGACCGTGATCGAAGGGCTCGGGTCGAGGGCTGCCCCGGGCTGCAGGCCGGCCGCGTCGAACTCCGCATCGCTGCCGACCAGGACGTCGCTCAGGCGAGCCGCCCGCTCGATCAGCGCCGGGTATTCGCCGGGATCGGCCCACAGCGGCGGCCGCCAATCGAGGTCGAGGATCGTCCAGGAAGCCTCCCGGAGCGTGCGCGCCGTCGACCGGGCGGCGAGCAGCTCGAGCGTCGCCGACCGGGCCGGCTCCGCGGCGAGCAGCGCCCCGGAGACGATCACGACCGGCACCCGCTCGAGGATCGGGATCGGCAGGTCGGCAAGCGTCAGCTGGCTGTCGGGCGGCGGTGCGGGCCGGTAGAACGTGACCGGAAAATCGTCCGGCGGCCAGGCTTCGAAGAACGCCACCTGGGTCCGCGACCCGGCGCGGGTCACCAGCGCGCCGACGTCGATCCCTTCCGCGCCGAGCGCGGTCCGGACGTGCTCGCCGTGGCCGTCGGCGCCGACACTCGAGACGACCGCCGTCGCAATCCCGAGCCGGGCCAGGCCGATCCCGATGTTGCCGGCGAAGCCCCCGACGGCCCGCACGAACATCGCCGCCTCGGCCAGCGACGTGCGCGGAGTCGCCGGCGTCAGGTCGACGCCGACCCGGCCGACGACCGCGGCCTCGATCACCGCTCGTCCTGGCCGGTCACGCCAGGTGTTTCTGGACCGCGTCCCGGAAGGTGAGCGCGCAGGCCCGAGCCTCGTCTGCCCCATCGCGCATCCGCAGGCCGAACGGCGCGAGATTCGCGTCGCGCACGCCGATCCCGATGCTGATCGACCGCTCGAGCAGGGCGTCCGTGCGGGGCAGCATGCCCGGCCGGTACTCGGCGTGGGGATGGTCGGGCGAATCGCAGTCGAACGGGCAGCCCTTGCCGGTCACGGTCCGGCGCTCGAGGAGGTGGTTCATCTTGCTGTAGACATGCCAGCCCGATTCGGCCAGGGTGATCGAGCCGACGTCCTTCGCGACCTGCCGGGCGAGGTCGGCCGAGGGGAGCACGACAACGAGGTGAGTGGCGAGGTCGCCGGCGGGATCGGTCAGGGTCCGGAAGCCGATCTCGGGCAGCTCCTCGAGGAACGACTTCACGATCTCCTTGTTCGCCCGCAGGTGGGACGTGATCAGGTCGAGCTTGCGAACCTGGGCCAGGAGGACCGCACCGGACAGCTCGGTCATCCGGAAGTTCATGCCCAGGAAGGGGCGCGGCGCGTACTTCGACTCGAGCCGGTCCGGCGCATGGCCCTGGTCGTGCATCGCGAAGCAGCGCTCGTACAGCGCCTCGTCGTCGGTCACGATCATCCCGCCGTCGCCGCAGGTGATCGTCTTGTACTCGTTGAAGCTGTACACGCCGACCGCCCCGATGCCGCCCACGCCGACGCCCTTGTAGGTCGCCCCGAACGCCTGGGCGCAGTCCTCGAGGAGCGGGATGCCGTGCCGGTCGGCGACTTCCTTCAGCTCCGTCAGGCGGGCCGGGCCGCCGAGCATGTGGACGACGAGGATCGCCTTCGTTCGCGGGGTGATCCGGCTCTCGACGTCGGCCGGGTCGAGGTCGAACGTCTGGTCGACCTCGGCCAGGACCGGGGTCGCCCCGGTGTAGACGATCGCCGAGATCGAGGCAACGAAGGTGAAGCCGGGCACGATCACCTCGTCGCCCGCGCCGACGCCCAGGCCCAGGAGGGCGATCCACAGGCCGGCCGAGCCGCCGCCGCTCAGGCCGAGCCCGTAACGGACGCCGGCCAGCCGGGCGATCTCCGTCTCCACCCGATGGACCTTCGCCCCGAAGGCGGGATTGTCCGACGGGCCATAGCGGCTCAGGAAGCGGCTGTTCAGGACCTCCAGGACTTCGGCAGTCTCCTCGGCGCCGATCAGCTCGACTCCTGGTCCGGGCATGGATCTCTCCTCTCTACTGGGCGGCCGATTGGGCCGGCCGCCTCCGATGGGCTGGTCGGATCCCGGCGGTCAACGCAGATCGATCCGCTGCCGGCCGCGCGCAACTTCGTAGGCCGCCCGGGCGCGGCGGACGGGCTCCTGCCCACTCGCTGCCGGGACCGGCACGTCCCACCAGGTCTCAAAGGCGCTGACCCGCTTCTCGGGCTCGGCCGGGACGACGATCACGCTGACCCGGTCGGCGCTTCGCGCGGTGGCGAGCGCCTGGCGCAGCTCGTCGGGGGTACGGGCCAGCACGGCCAGGGCCCCCATCGCCTCGGCGTGAGCCCGGAAGTCGATCGGCACGTACGGGCCGGTCAGCCGGTTGCGGGCCGGGTCGCGGAAGCGCAGCTCGTTGCCGAAGTCGGGCACGCCGACCGAGCGCTGGAGGGCGAGGATGCACTGGAAGCCGTGGTTGTCGACCACGACGATCGTCAGCTTCAGGCCCTCGGCGACCGCCGTGACGATCTCGGAGTTCAGCATCAGGTACGACCCGTCGCCGACCATCACGACGACCTCGCGGTCCGGGTCGGCCAGGCGGACGCCCAGCCCGGCCGCGATCTCGTAGCCCATGCACGAGAAGCCGTATTCGACGTGGTAGGCCTTCGGGCCATCCACCCGCCACAGCCGGAGCAGGTCGCCGGGCAGGCTGCCGGCCGCGCAGATCACCGTCGCCTGGCCGCCGACGACGTCGTTGACGATCCCGATGATCTCGGCCTGGCCGAGGTCACCTGGCTCGCCGTTCACTGTGCGCAGGCCGGTTACGACCTCGTCCCATTCGTGCTTGAGCGCCGTGACCCGCTCGCGGTAGGCGGTCGACGTCCCGGTATAGCCGGCGGCGGACAGCTCCGTGTCGAGGGCCCGGAGGGCCTCCCGGGCGTCGGCCACGAGGGGCACGGCCCGCAGCTTGTGGGCATCGAACGGACCGATGTTGATCCCGATGAAGGCGACGCCGGGGCCCTGGAAGGTCGTCTGGGAGGCCGTGACGAAGTCGCCCAGCCGGGTACCCACGGCCAGGACGAGGTCGGCGTCGCGGGCCAGCCGGTTGGCGGCCAGGCCGCCGTTCGTCCCGGCCGGGCCGGCGTTCAGGGGATGGTCCCAGGGCAGGGCGCCCTTGCCGGCCTGGGTCTCGACGACCGGGATGCCGAAGCGGCCGGCGAAGGCGGCCAGCGCATCGGTCGCCTCCGAGTAGATCGTGCCGCCGCCGGCCACGATCAGCGGCGCCCGGGCCGCCTTGATCAGGCGGACCGCATCGGCCAGGCCGGCCGCGTCGGGCAGCGGCCGGCGCACCCGCCAGGTCCGGCGCTCGAAGAACGAGGCAGGCCAGTCGAACGCCTCGGCCTGGACGTCCTCGGGCAGGGAGATCGTGACCGCCCCCGTCTCGGCCGGGTCGGTCAGCACCCGGAACGCTTCCGGCAGCGAGGCCAGGAGCTGTTCCGGGCGCGAGATGCGGTCGAAGAAGCGCGACACGGGGCGAAAGGCGTCGTTCACGCTCGTGTCGCGCTCGATCGGGTGCTCGATCTGCTGGAGGACCGGATCGGGCGCCCGGTTGGCGAAGTAGTCGCTCGGAAACAGCAGGACGGGAATCCGGTTGACCGTCGCGCTGGCGGCCGCCGTGATCATGTTCAGGGCGCCCGGCCCGATGGACGAGATGCAGGCGAACGCCTGGAGCCGGTTGTGCTGGCGGGCGAACGCGGCGGCGATGTGGACCTGGGCCTGCTCGTTCTGGGGCCGGTAGTAGGGCATCGCCTCGGCATCGCCGAGCTCCTCGAGCGCCTGGCCGAGGCCGGCCACGTTGCCATGCCCGAAGATCCCCCAGAACCCGGCGATGAAGCGGTGCTCGGCCCCGTCTCGTTCGACGTGCTGGGCGGCACAGAAGCGAACGACGGCCTGTCCCACGGTCAGCCGGACAGTGTTCAACGTCGTCTCCTTGCGCAACCGATTGCAACGACGGTATCATCGCGGCTCACTCCACGTCAATCTCGTCGGAGGGGTCGGGGCCATGACGATCGGACGTCCCGGGTCGATGACACGACGGGCCCGGCCCGTCGACCTCTCGACCGCCTGGAACGCTGCCGACGCCGACGTGGCCGCCCGATTCCACCCGCGCTACGGGCAGGCACTCGAGCGGCTGCCCGAGGGCGACGCGGTGTTCCGGGGCTTGCCGTTCAGCCTGGGGACCCGGGCGTCGGATCGCCGATGGATCGTGGTCGGAAGCGGATCGACCCTCGACCTGGGCGGTGGGTCCAACGACCGGGGCTTGGCGAGCCACCTCGTCGTCGCCCACTTCGCGGACAGCTGGCGCGACCCGGCCGGCGGGCGGCCGCCGGGAATGCCGGTCGGCTGGGTCCTGCCGGCCGGTGAGCCGCTCGCCCGCTACGAGGTCGTCTACGACGACGGCTCGAGCCAGGCGGTCGACATCCACCGGCGGGTCGAGATCGCCGACGGGATCATCGGCTGGGGCTTCCTGCCGTTCGCCGCGATCGGCCACCGCGCCGACGAGGCGCTCGACTGGCGCGGCCCGTACCCGCGCCAGGAGCCCGGTCGCTATGCCCCGGCCGGCCACGCCGGAGCGCTCACGATGCTGCCGGGCTCCTGGGCGGCCGCCCAGGTCGGCGCCGTCGATTTCGTGCCCACGCCGTACGACGACGTGACCCTGTGGCTTCACGCGATCCCGCTCAATGCCGGCCGGGAGCCGCGCGAGCTGCGGCTTGCGCCGCTCGGCGAGGGGCGCCCGGGGACCGATGTCGTGATCGCCGGGCTGACGCTCTTCGACGGGACGGCCGACCCGCTCGTCCTCGCGCCCCGGCGCCAGTTCGTCGTCCGGGGGGCCGGTGCCGGCCTGCCGGAGGTGGACCTCGGGGTCGCGATCCGGTCGCAACCGCCCGGTGCGCCACGGGCTGACGCGGCCTCGGCCGATCCGATCGGCTGGGGGCGGGCTCGCGTCGAGCCCCCGGCCGATCCTGTCGCGGACGCCATCATGGACCTCGCCCTCGCGCCCGACGCCGTCGTCACGTTCGACGGCTGGGCGGTCACCGCAGCCGACCTCGCAGCGGATCCGGCCGGCCGGGCCGGTCGCGGCATCTCGATCCGGCAGCTGCCCGGGGCCGGCATCCGGGTCGACGTCCGTGTGTCCGCCGGCGGCGAGGTGACTCCGGCCCGGGTCCGGTTCGTCGCCGGCGACGGGCGCTACCTGCCGCCGGTCGGCCACCGCGACGAGATCAACCCGGGGATCTTCGAGGACAGCGGCGCCGGCCTGATCCTCGGTTCCGACACGTTCGCGTATGTCCCCGGCGAGTTCCAGGTCGACCTGCCGGCCGGCCCGGTCGAGGTCGAGGTGGTCAAGGGCTTCGATCACCGACCGGTGCGGATGGGGCTCGTCGTCGGCCCGGAGACCCGGGAGCTGTCGATCGAGCTCGACCGCCCGATCGACTTGCGCGCCGCCGGCTGGCGGACGTCGGACTCCCACGTCCACTTCCTCGCGCCGTCGACCGCCCTGCTCCAGGCCGCGGCCGAGGACGTCAGCTTCGTCCACCTCCTCGCGACCCAGCTCGGGGACTACTACATCAACGTCCCCGATCTGCCCTTCGGTTCGCAGCAGGATCCGGCTGGCCGCCATGCCGTGATCGTCGGGACCGAGAACCGTCAGAACGTGCTCGGCCACCTCGCTCTCCTCGGGGCCCGCCGGCCGGTCGTGCCGCTCGCTTCGGGCGGAGCCCCGGAAGGCAGGATCGGCCAGGCGGTCGGCGAGCTGCTCGCCGACTGGGCCGACCGCTGCCACGCGGCCGGCGGGCTCGTCGTCGGGGCGCACTTCCCGCTGCCCTACGCCGAGATCGCCGCCGACATCGTCGCCGGCCGGATCGACGCGCTCGAGATGCAGTGCTTCGCGCCCGGCCTCGATAATCCCTCGATCCTCGAGTGGTACCGCTTCCTCAACTGCGGGGAGCGGCTGCCGGTCGTGGGCGGGACCGACAAGATGTCGGCCGAGGTGCCGGTCGGCGCGGTCCGGACCTACGCTCGACTCGACCCGGACGTGCCGCCGACGTTCGAGGCGTGGTCGGCGGCCGTGCGGGCCGGCCGGACGTTCGCTACCTCGGGGCCGGTCCTCGAGCTGTCGGTCGACGGCCGCGAGCCCGGCAGCGTGATCGCCCTGCCCGTCTCCGGCGGACACCTGGAGGTCGAGGTTCGAGCCCGGGCGGCCCAGCCGGTGATCGGCGCGGTCGAGGTGGTCGTGAACGGCCGGGTCGCGGCCCGGGAGAGCGCAGCGCGAGCGACGGACGACCTCCGCCTGGCCACGACCCTCGAGGTCAGCGCCGGCTCCTGGATCGCCGCACGCTCGCTCAGCGACCACGAGATCCACTCGGCATTCACGACGAGCATGGCCGCCCACACCTCGCCGGTCTACGTCGAGGTCGTCGACCGGCCCCTGTTCGCGCCCGACGACGCCAAGGCGATCCTCGAGCTGATCGACGGAACCGTACGATGGCTCGCCACGATGGCCGCGATCGAGGATCCGGCCGTGCGGGCGGGCATGGCAGCACGAATCGCGGCGAGCGGAGCCACCCTCCGCGGCCGGCTCGGCCATCGGCCAGGGGAGACTTCGTGAGATGAAGATCGCGCTCGACCCGTACATGCTCCGCGACCGCCCGTTCGGCGAGGTCTGCCGGATCGCGGCCGACATCGGCTACGACTCGATCGAGCTCTCGCCGCGGCCCGACTTCATCCCGTTCTTCGTCCACCCGCGGGCGGACCGGGCGAAGGTGGCCGAGTTCCGGACGGCGCTCCGGGAGACGGGAATCGAGCTCGCCTCGATCCTGCCGCTCTACCGTTGGTCGAGCCCCGATGAGGACGAGCGGCGGGCCGCGGTGGGCTACTGGAAGCGGGCGATCCAGCTGGCCGTCGACGTCGGCTGCACGACGATGAACTCCGAGTTCAACGGGCGCCCGGAACAGGCGGCGGCGAGCGAGGCCCAGTTCTGGCGCTCGATGGACGAGCTCTTGCCGATCTTCGAGGCCGAAGGGATCCGGCTGAACCTGGAGGCCCATCCCGACGACTTCATCGAGCGCAACCGCGAGGCGGTCGACCTCGTGCGGGGGATCGACTCGGACCTCGTCCGCTACGTCTTCTGCGCACCGCACACCTACTACCTTGGCGACGACATCGCGGCGATGATCGAATACGCCGCCCCGGTGCTCGCCCACGTCCACGTCGCCGACGTCCTCAACCACCGGGCGTCGTCGGGCAACCGCTACATCGTCAATCCACCCGGTTCGCCGGCCCGGGTCCACCAGCACCTCGACATCGGCCAGGGCGAGGTCGACTTCGGAGCCCTGTTCGGGGCGTTGAAGCGGATCGGCTTCGACGGGATCCTGACGAGCTGCGTCTTCGCCTGGGAGGAGCGCGCGGCGCCGAGGGCTTTACACGATCCACACGTCTTTCTATGGAATGGAAGAAAGATCAGGGGAGAGCAATTCAGGGTATGGGTAAAGCGAGCCTGCGGGAAGAATGCTAATATCCCCTATGGCCGGACCGTCAGCGATGGGTTTGTCCCTCACGATCTCCGGCATGGCTTCGTAACTTACATGAGGAAGGCCGGGGTTGATAGATCGGTCATCATGGAGTTAACTGGTCACTCCACAGAGGCCAATGTTTCATCGTTACAATGAGGTTGATAGCGACGATCGGCGGAAAGCCACGCACTTCGGCCTGAGGGCTTTTTGCGAAGTGAGTCTGCAAATGTTGACCAAACCGTTGACCAAGAAAGATGAAAGGTTAATAATTTCATGGTGGTTAGCTCATTCTCCTTTTTCAATCTCCATGAAGATCTTGCCATGGTGAAAAATGCGCACCCCTCCCGTCTCCTCGAGATGACGATGGCGAGGGCATCGGTCAGGCTGGTAATCCCGGCGGCGGCTCGATGGCGGCTTCCAAGACCCAGCGGAATTTCGATATTTTCCCCCGAGGCGTCCAGATGACGGCCTGCTGCTAAGATGACCCCGTCCTCGCGGAAAATGAATGCCCCGTCAATGGAGGAAAATTCTTTGACGGTTTCTTTCAGCTG
>CAWEAL010000014.1:0-302395 GCA_963807035.1 uncultured Chloroflexia bacterium
CGGGCGGGGCGCCAGGGGGAAGGTTGGGATGCCCCGGGCGATCACCCCTTCGACGATCAGGAACTCGCGGGCCTGGTCGTAGTAGAGCCTGCCGGCGGACGGCCCGGCTTCGCTGACCTGCTCGACCATCGGTCGGATCCTCCGGTGCGGCCCGCTCGCCCTAGTCGCCTTCTGGCGTGTCCGGGTGGCGCTCGATCTGGTGCAGGCCCATCTGCTTGATCGTGAACGTGTCCTGGATCGCTAGGTAGCGGGCGGTGGTGTCGGAGTCGTTGAAATGCTGGTGCCAGGCCCACAGAGGGATGCCGATCAGATCGCCTTCGGCCCAGTCGATCCGCTGCTCCTCCTCACCGTCGTAGTGCATCACCGTGTGGCCCTTGCCGTAGACGATGTACAGGACGGCCTCGGTCGTATGGCGATGCTTGACTGAGGCGTGGTTGGGCGGCGGCTTCGGACAGGTGGGGCTGGAGGCGGAGGACCGCGCCGGACAGGCGATAGAAGCGGGCCTTCGTGCCCCGATACTCCCCGGGCGACCAGCTCGGTCGTCCTGAGGTCCTTGATGATCGTCGCTTCCGTCGGCGGGTTCTTCTTGTTCCACTGCTCCCGCTGGGTCATCTCGGTGATCGCCGTACCGCTCAGCGGCTGCGTCGCTGCCGGTGCGAGCTTGTCATCTGCCATTGCGACTCCTCTTGGCTGACACATCGCGTACACTCATATCGTGGACAGTTTGGCCGTGACCGGATACAAAGTCAAACGTATTGGTGCCATTCGAAAGGCCTCGGCCGGGGCCCCCGGGCGAGCCGGTCGCGGACCATCGGATCCGATGATCCCGCGATTTGCCCTGACCCGTCCGCGGAGCCTGCCCGAGGCGCTCGAGGCGTTCGGCGCGGGCGACGGCGATGCGGCCTACCTGGCCGGCGGAGACCGAGCTGCTCCCAGGTGATGAAGATGGGCTTCGCCCATTTCGGCCGCCTTATCGACCTGAAGCAGCTCGAGGAGCTGCACGGGATCGCCTCGACGGACGGTGAGCTGCGGATCGGGGCGGCCACGACCCACCGCGAGATCGAACGATCGGCCATCGCCGGGCAGGCGTTTCCCGCCCTGATCGAGCTCGAGCGAGGCGTCGCCAACGTCCGGGTCCGCTCGACCGGGACGATCAGCAGCAACCTGGCCTTCGCCGAGCCGCACTCCGATCCGGCCACGCTGCTCCTGGCCAGTAAAGGAGTCCCTGGGTCGAGCTCGCCGGGCCGGCCGGCCGGCGCCGCCTTTCGATCGCCGAGTTCGTCGTCGGGCCCCTGGCCACATCGCGCGAGCCGGACGAGATCCTCGTCGCGATCGGGATATACCGGCCGGCCGGCCGGGCGAGGGTCGGGCGTACGCGAAGCTTGCCTTCTTCGAGCGGCCGGCCGCCTCGGTCGCGGTCCGCCTGGCGGTGGAGGACGGCGCGATCAGCACGGCCACGGTTGCGGTCGGCTCGATCACCGACCTGCCGATGGTCGTTGCGGGGGCGGGTCGAGCGCTGGTCGGGGACAGCCCGCCGAGCCGGAAGCGCTGGCGGCTGCCCTGGCCCAGGCCGAGGCCGCCTTCGATCGGCTCGATATCGGCGCCGACCTGAATGGCTCGGCCGACTACAAGCGTCACCTGGCCGGTGTCCTGCTGGCCTCGACGGCCCCAGCGGCACTGGCAGAGGCGGTGGCCCATGCCTGAGCTGATCCAGGTCGGCCTGGTCGTGAACGGGCAGGCCCACGAGCTGACGATCGAGCCGCGCGAGACGCTGGCCGAGGTCCTCCGTGACCGGCTGGCCCTGACCGGGCTGAAGATCTCGTGCGACGCCCAGGTCTGCGGCGCGTGCACGGTCCTGGTCGACGGCCTGCCGGTCAGCGCCTGCACGTTCCTGGCGGCCGACGCGGATGGTCGCCGGATCCGGACGGTCGAGGGCCTGGCCGAGGGCGGGCGCCTGAGCCCCCTCCAGCAGGCGTTCATCGATCAGGCCGCCTTCCAGTGCGGGTTCTGCACGCCGGGCATGCTGATGGCCGCCACGGCCCTCCTCGAGGAGACGCCCCACCCGACCCGGGCCGAGGTGATCCACGGCCTCGAGGGCGACCTGTGCCGTTGCACCGGCTACAAGCCGATCGTGGCGGCCGTGCTGGCCGACCGCCGAGGCAGGCCGATGAGGCGGGTGGTGACCCGGCCGCCGGCCCCGTCGCCGATCGGCGAGGCCGTGCCCCGCCGCGACGCGATCGGCAAGGTCACCGGCGCCGCGCGGTTCACCGTCGACATCGATGTGCCGGGGATGGCCCACGCGAGGCTCCTGCGGAGCCCATATCCCCACGCCCGAGGTCCGGTCGATGGCGACGTGGCCACCACCCGTGCCCACCCGGGTGTCATCGCGGTCGTGTCGGCCGCCGACCTGGACGACGTCCACCTCGTCTACGGCCACGCCGTCGCCGATCACCCCCTGATCGCGTTCGAACGGGTCCGCTTTGCCGGCGAGCCGGTGGTCGGCGTGGTGGCCGAGGATCCGGTGACCGCCGAGGAGGCGCTCCGCCTTATCGAGGTCGACTATGAGCCCCTGCCGTTCGTCCGCTCGTGCAGCGAGGCCCTGGCCACCGATGCCCCGGTGATCCACGAGAAGCCCGGCGAGCAGCGGCCGCACCGGGGCTTCGACGAGGATATCGAGCGCAGCCACCCGAACGTATGCTCCTCGTCGCGTCAGGCCTGGGGCGACATCGACGCCGCGTTCGCCGGCGCCCACCTGGTGCTCGAGGGCGAGTACCGCTACCCGATGTGCTACGCGTTCGCCATGGAGCCGTACACCGCCGTCGCCCGCTGGGACCAGGGTGAGTTGACGGTCTGGACCTCGGCCCAGCATCCGTACATGGTCCGCGACGACCTCGCCCACTGCTTCGGGCTGGCCCTGGCCAACGTCCGGGTGATCGTGCCCTACGTCGGCGGCGGCTACGGCAGCAAGTCGTACACGAAGATCGAGCCACTGACGGCGGCCCTCGCCCTGCGCGCCGGCCGGTCCGGCTCGCCCTGAGTGTCGAGGAGGCGATCCTCACGACCCGCGGGGATGCCGCGACGGTCCACCTCCGGACCGCCTTCGACCGCGACGGCCGGATCCGCGGGCGCCAGGGCCGGATCCTGCTGGACACGGGCGGCTACGCCGAGAACTCGCCGCTCGTCGGGCGCAAGGCGGCCAACCGCCTCGGCGGGCCGTATCGGATCCCGGCCCTCGAGGTGACCTGCGACGTGGTCTACACGAACACCGCGCCGGCCAGCTCGTTCCGGGGCTTCGGCGCCCCCCAGGTCACCCTGGCCGGTGAATTCCAGATCGACGAGGCGGCGGCCGCGCTTGGGCTCGACCCGCTCGAGCTCCGCCGCCGGAACGTCCTCGAGCCGCGCGAGCGGCCCTGGCCCCGGGCGCGCGGCATCGATGCCGACCTGCGGGCTGACCTCGAGCTGGCCGCCGAGGAGATCGAATGGAGCGTGCCGGCCGGACCGGGCCGGGGCAAGGCGATCGCCGTGTCGGCTTCGGACGCGGGCTCGGAGCCGATGTCGACCTCGATCCTGAGAGTCCTCTCGGACGGCTCGATCACGGTGATGTGCGGCAGCACCGAGATCGGCCAGGGCTCGTCGACGGTCCTCGCCCAGATCGCGGCCGCCGAGATGGGCGTCGACCTGGCCCGGGTCCGCCTGGTCCAGAGCGACACGGCGATGGTCAGCTACGACCGCTCGACCGGCGCCAGCCGGACCACGACCCTGATGGGCCTGGCGATCCAGGCCGCCGCCGCCGACGCTCGGGCGCAGCTCGTCGACTGGGCAACCAGCGCGCTGGCCGGTGACGGGCCCCCGGTCGACGAGCGGCCCGGCGGCATCCGGGTCGGCTCGAAAGACCACGACTGGGGTGCGATCGTCCGGGCCTGGTTCGGCGGCGCTGCCGGAGAATGCGTCGGCCGGGGCTACCTCCGGCGGTCGGGCGCGACCGAGGAGATGCCGCCCTTCTGGGAGATCGGCTGCATCGCGGTCGAGGTCAGTGTCAACGAGGCGACCGGCGAGATCCGGGTCGAACGGCTGGTCACGGTCGGCGATATCGGCTGCGCGATCAATCCCCAGACGGCCGAGGCCCAGGATGTCGGCGCGGCGATGATGGGCCTCGGGATGGCGACCCGCGAAGAGCTGATCTATGACAACGGCAACCTGATGAACGGCAACCTCTTCGACTACCGGGTGCCCCGCACGACGAACCTGCCCGAGCTCCGGACCGTCCTCGTCGAGCGTGGCGACGGGGTCGGCGTGTATGGCGCCAAGGGCGGCGGCGAGGGAGCCCTGAACCCGGTCGCGGCCGCGATCGCCAATGCCGTGGAACGGGCCGTCGGGATCCGCCTGCGCGAGGCGCCGTTCACCCCCGAGCGCGTCTGGCGAGCCCTGCGCGAGCGTGACGCGGCGAGGTCCGGCGGCTCGTCCGAATCCAAGCGATGAAGCTTGCCGGCACGATTGAGATCGCGGCTCCCGTTCGCGCCACCTGGGACCTGATCGTCAACCCGGTCGGCCTGGCCGCCTGCGTGCCCGGCGTAAGCGATGTCCGGCAGGTCGACGAGCGGACGTTCGAGGGCTCGGTCAGCGCCGCGGTCGGGCCGGTCGAAGGCAGCTTCGCGTTCACTTCGATCATCGAGCGGGCCGTCTTCCCCGATGATCTGGTCGTCTCCGTCGGCGGGCTCGACTCGGTCACGAAGAGCCGCCTGGAGGCCGACATCACGGTGACCCTCGGCGGACCCGCCGAGGGTCCGACCCGGCTGGAGTACGGCGCCGTCATCCGGGTCCGGGGCCGCCTCGCGATCCTGGGCGAGATGATGCTCCGGGCCACGGCCAGCCTGATGATCGGCCAGGTCACGAAGTGCCTCCGCTCGCAGCTCGAAATCGACGGCCGTGGTCGACCCGCAGACGGCGGCCCGGTGATCGGCCGGTGACGCGCCCGCCGGTACGACCTGGTCGTCGTTGGGGGCGGGACCGCCGGCTGCGTGGTTGCCGCCCGGGCCAGCGAGGATCCCGCGCGTCGCGTCCTCCTGCTCGAGGATGGCCCGGACCCGCAGCCGATTCCCGACGTGGTCAGCGATCCCAAGCGCCAGAGCGAGCTGATCCTCGAATCGCCCTACGTCCGGATGTACGACGTCGAGCGGAGCGATGGCTCGAGCTTCCCCCTCCTCTCAGGGCGGATCATGGGCGGCGGCTCGTCGGTCAACAACCTCGCCGTCGTGCGCCCGATGGCGATCGATTTCGAGGCATGGCAGCAATTCGGCGGCCCCGGCTGGTCGTACCCGGCCCTGCTGCCGCTGATGCGCACGATCGAAACCGACCGGGAGTTCGGCGACTCGCCGATCCACGGCGACCACGGCCCGCTCGTCCTCGAACGCAAGTTCAGGCTGGACGACCCGGCCGACCCGCCCGTGGCGGCCCTGATCGAGGCCGCCCATGCCCTGGGACTGCCCGATTGCCCCGACCTGAATGTCCCGGCGCCATACGGAATCTGCTCCTCGCCCTACAACCAGGTGGCCGGCCGGCGCCAGTCCACGACGGTCGCGTATCTCGACCCCGGCCCGAAGACGGCCGAACCTGGCGATCGAGCCGGATACGGCCGCGACGCGGCTGGTCGTGGACGGCCGGCGGATCCGGGGCGTCGAGGTCGTCCACGACGGGCAGGTCGAGACGATCGAGGCCGGCGAGGTGATCCTCGCCGCGGGCGTCTTCCATTCGCCCCAGCTCCTGATGCTGTCGGGCATCGGACCGGAGGCGGCCCTGGCCGAGCATGGGATCGCGGTCCGGCGACGGCTCGATGGGGTCGGCCGGAACTACCACGACCACGCGGTGGTCTACCTGACCTTCCAGGGCACGACCGACCTGCGTGAGGACTACGTGATTCCGAAGGTCCGCCTGATCGCGCGGAGCAGCGACGAGCTGGACCATCCCGACCTGCACGTCTTCATGCGCCCGTCGATCCGGGTGCCCGGCCTGCCCCCGATGCTGCCCGTCTCGCTCCACCTGCTCGATCATCGCTCAGCCGGCCGGGTCTCCCTGGCGTCAGCCGATCCGGCCGACCTGCCGATCGTCGAGCCCGCCCTGCTCGACCACCCGGACGACATCTCGGCCATGCTCGGTGGAGTCGCCTTCGCCGAACGGCTCACCCGCCAGGCGCCCCTTGACCTGTTCTACGGCGCGCTCCTGACGCCCGAGTCGCCCGATCTGTGGCGGGAGCACGTTCTGAGCTCGTACATCACCTACTACCACGGGGTCGGCACCTGCCGGATCGGGCCGGCGGACGACCCCGAGGCGGTCGTCGACGCCGGTCTGCGCGTCCACGGCTTCACCAACCTGCGGGTCGCCGACGCCTCCGTCCTGCCGACCGTGCCCCATGCCAACACGAACCTGGCGGCGATCCTGGTCGGTGAGATCGCGGCGCGCGAGCTCGCCCGATAGCCGCCGCCGGTCCCGTCCGGACGACCAGTGGCGCGGCGATGTATGCCGGCCGTCAGGCCCGGGACAGGTCGCCCGGCAGGAGGTCCAGGAGCAGCCCGTCGTGCCAGCTGCCATCGGGTCCGCGCTCGTACTCTCGCATCAACCCGACGACCTGGAACCCGACCCTCCGATAGGCCCGGATCGCCCGCTCGTTCGCGGCCGCCGGATCGATCGTGATCCGGCGATGGCCCCGTTCGGCGAAGAGAAACCGGGCCAGCGTCCGGACCGCGTCCCGGCCGAGGCCTCGGCCGTGGACGACGGTCGTCAGGAACAGGTCGATCCCGGCGTGGCGATCGTCGGGCTCAAGCTCCTCGCTGAACTGGATGCTACCCACGACCTCGCCCGCGAGCTCGATCGCGAAGGTCGTCCGGAGATCGTCGAACCAGCCCTCGGCCGCGTGGTCGGCGTCCCCGAGACCCCACCAGCGGGCCACCTCGGGCTCGGCCAGGATCTCCCGGATCCGGCGCCGATCGGCCGCGATCAGGGGGCGAAGGACGACCTGAACTCCGGCCAGCGTGGGCAGCATGCCCGCCAGCGTACGCTCATCGGTCCGGACGGCGATGGGTCGTTCACGGGACGATGGCGATCGCCCGGAGCAGCCATACTCCGCCTGGATGTTGCCCGGCGATCGGCCGGATCCGGTGGCCAGCCCACTTGGTGAAGGAATCTTGATCGACCGACCATCCCGGTTGAACGCGTGCCCACCGACGATAGGGACACGGAGACGTCGCCCGCGCGGTCAGCCCATGGCCGGCGCGGCCCGAGCATGGAGTCGATGAGGAGACGATGACAAGGACGCGCCTGGCCGCTTTCATGCTGTCGATCGGCCTATTGCTGATCACCGGCACCTCACCGGTCGCGGCCGCGACCGCGTTCAACCTGACCACGCCCTATCCGGCGGTCACGGTCCAGCCGGGTAACACCGTGACGTTCGACCTGGACGTCTCGGTCCCGACCCCCGAGCGGGTCGACCTGGCTGTGTCGGGGACGCCGTCGGGCTGGACCGCCAATGTCCGGGGCGGAGGCAACATCGTCGACGCGGTCTATGCCGGTGGGTCGACGGCTGCCTCGATCCAGCTGTCGGTGTCGGTCCCCCAGTCGGCCACCGCCGGGGCGTCGACGATCACGGTCACGGCCAGCTCGGCCCAGGGGACGCGCCGGCTGCCGGTCGTGGTGACGGTCCTCGGTGGGACCGGCGGGGCGATCACCCTGACGAGCGACTTCCCGCAGCTGTCGGGCGCCGCGTCGAGCACCTTCACGTACAGCGTGACCCTGACCAACACCGGCACGCAGAAGGAGACCTACACGCTCAGCGGCCAGGGCCCCGACGGATGGACCGTCTCGGTCCACCCGTCGAGCAACTCGCAGGCGCTGACCGATACGGTCGATGGGGGTGGCAATGACACCCTGAGCGTGACCGCCCAGCCGCCCTCGACGGTTCCGGCCGGCGCTTACCCGATCCAGGTGATCGTGACCTCGGGCGGCCAGTCGGCCAACACGGCCCTCGAGGCCGACGTGACCGGGACGCCCTCGCTCAGCCTGTCCACTCCGAACCAGGTCCTCAACGCCCAGGTCACGGCGGGCTCGACCGGGACCGTCTCGCTGGTCGTATCGAACACCGGCTCGACCGTCCTCAAGAATGTCTCGGTTACGGCCTCCTCACCGACCGGCTGGACGGCAACCTTCAGCCCCGCTTCGATCGCCAGCATCCAGCCGAATGCCTCGGCCACGGTCACGGCCACGGTCAAGCCCTCGAGCGACGCCCTGGCTGGCGACTACGACGTGACCTTCACGGCGACGAGCGGGTCGGCCACGGCGAACGTCGACATCCGGACGACGGTCCAGACGTCGCCCCTGTGGGGGTTCATCGGGCTGGCCCTGATCGCGCTCGTGATCATCGGGCTGGGCTGGGTCTTCCGCCGCTACGGCCGGCGCTGATGGTCCGAAAGCGGGCCCACCGCGCCCGACCCGAATCCGGCGTCGCGGCCGGCGAGCTGGCCATCCAGACCCACCGGCTGACGAAGAAGTACGGCGAGCTGATCGCCGTCGACAACCTCAACCTGGCGATCCGGACCGGCGAGATCTTCGGCCTCCTCGGCCCGAACGGGGCGGGCAAGACGACCACGATCCTGATGCTCCTCGGACTGTCCGAGCCGACCAGCGGGCGAGCCGAGGTCGTCGGGTTCGACCCGACCCGCGACCCGCTCGAGGTGAAGCGCCGGGTCGGCTATCTGCCCGACGACGTCGGCTTCTACGGTGAGCTGTCCGGTCGCCAGAACATGCGCTACACGGCCGCCCTGAACGGGCTCGATCACCGCCAAGCCGAGGAGCGGATCGGGCTCCTGCTCGAGCAGGTCGGCCTGGCCGACACCGGCGAGCGCCAGGTCGACCAGTATTCCCGCGGAATGCGCCAGCGGCTCGGCCTGGCCGATGCCCTGGTGAAGGATCCCTCGATCCTGATCCTCGACGAGCCGACCGCATCGATCGACCCGGCCGGCGTGGCCGACGTCCTCGCCCTGATCGAGCGGCTTGCCCGCGACAACGGGGTGACGGTGCTCCTGTCGAGCCATCTCCTCCACCAGGTCCACCAGGTCTGCGATCGAGTCGCGATCTTCAATGCCGGGCGGATCCTCGCCCAGGGCAAGATGTCGGAGCTGACCGAGGCGCTCGCCGGCGACCGCCTCGAGCTGGAGGTCGGAGTCGACGGGCCGGCCGACCAGGTCGAGGCCGCCCTGCGCAGCGTGCGGGGGGTCTCCGGCGTCGAACGCGACCGGCGCGATCCGACGCTGTGGCGGGTGAGCGGAGCGCAATCGATCCGGGCCCACCTTGCCAGCGACGTGGCCGCCCGGGGCTTCAGCATCCACCACCTTCGCCGGGTGGGCGACGAGCTCGACGAGGTCTACCTGCGCTACTTCAGCCGGGACGAGGGCGACCGTGACCACGCAGCCTGAAGCAATCGCGCGGACCCGGCTCGAGCCATCGCCGCCGCCACGGGCCGGCTGGCGGGTCGTCGCAGCCAAGGAATTCAGCGACGGCATCCTCAGCATCCGGTTCGTCATCCTGGTCGGGCTCCTCGGCCTGCCGGCGATCGGAGCGATCTACTCGACGGCTTCGTTCGTGGGCAGCAACGCGGGATCGCTCGCCGGAGCCTCGGGGCTGTTCGTGCTGATCTTCGCCCACCAGGACCCGAACTCGCAGGTCCCCTCCTTCGCCTCGATCCTGGCCCTGCTCGGCCCCCTCCTCGGGATCGCCTTCGGGTTCGACGCGATCAACGGGGAGCGCTCGGAGCGAACGCTGCCCCGGCTGGTCGCCCAGCCGATCCACCGCGACGCCGTGATCATCGGCAAGTTCGCGGCCGGCCTGGCCGTCATCGGCGTGGTCCTGCTGGCGATCACGATGCTCGTGTCGGGCGTCGCCTTCCTCGTTCTCGGGATCAGCGTCGGCCCCGACGAGATCGGCCGGCTGGTGGCCTGGTTCCTGGTCGCCCTCGCCTACCTCGGCTTCTGGCTCGCCTTCGCCCTTCTCTGCTCGGTCGTCGTGCGCCGGGCCGCGACCTCGCTGTTCGCCGCGATCGCCCTGTGGATCGTGCTGACGATCTTCGCCCAGCTCCTGGTCGGGATCGTGGCCGGCTACGTCGCCCCGCTGCCGGCGAACGCGACGAGCGACCAGCAGATCGCGAATGCCCAGGTCCAGATCGACCTCGCCCGGATCTCGCCCGGCACGCTCTACGTCGAGGCCTCCGAGTACCTGCTCGACCCGACGGTCCAGACCGTCGGGATCGTGCCGGCCGACCAGGCCTCCGACCAGCGGGCGATTCCGTCGGTCCTGGCCCTCGATCAGAGCCTGCTGCTGGCCTGGCCGCAGATCGTGGCGCTCGTCGCCCTGAGCGTGGGCTGCTTCGGGCTGGCCTACGTCTCGTTCATGCGCCAGGAGGTCAGAGCCTAGGTCCGGGCCGCCCTCGGCCGTCAGGCGCGACGATCGAGCGGCAGCCTCGCGCCGTTGATCGCGCCGGACTCGTCCGAGCACAGGTAGATGAGCGCGGCGGCGATCTCCTCGGGCGTCGTCCAGGTCGCGTTCTTCGGTGTCGGCGCCGAGTCGCGCTGATGCTGCTCGTCGATCGTGCCGACCGTCAGCAGGTTGGCGGTCACACCCGTCCCGGCGACCTCGTGGGCGAGGGTGCGCAGGAGCGTGTCCTCGGCCGCCTTGGCGATGCCGTACCCGGCCATCCGGGCCGACGCCTCGAGACTCGAGCGCGAGGTGATCGCGACCAGCCGGCCCCAGCCTGCGCCGACCATCCCGGGCACGACGGCCTGGACGACGTTCAGGGTCGTCCACAGGTGCTGGTCGAGCATGGCGGACAGCTCGCCCGGATCGAGATCGACGACGGCCGTCCCGCCGGCCCAGCCACCGACGAGGTGGACCAGGACATCGACCCGCCCGAATCGATCGCGCACGGCGGCGACCGCCGCCCGGGTGTCGCCCGCGCTGCGCAGGTCACCGAGGGCGGCCTGCCAGCGATCGTCGGCCAGGCCGAGCTCGCGGGCGACTCCGGTCAGCCGAGCGAGGTCCGTGCCGGCCAGGCCGAGCTGGGCCCCGGCCGCGGCGAACCGCTCGACGACGACCCGGCCGAGCAGGCCCGTGGCACCGGTCACCAGGACGACCCGGCGGTCGAGCGACATCGTCAGCGAGACCCGCCGAGCTCGGCCAGGCCGGCCAGGTAGGCCTGCCGCCATTCCTCGGTCGTCTCGACCTGGTTGAACGTGTACAGGTGGAGGCCCTCGACGTCGGCGACCGGATCGACCAGGAGCGGAGCGAGACCGGCCAGGAGCCCGTCGGGACGGTAGCCACCGGGACGCAGGAGGCGCCCGACGAGGGCCGTGTTCTTGGCCAGGAACCGTCGCGAATCGCGCACCCCGATCCGGGCACTGATCTCGATCAGCTTGTGGAGCTCGGCCACGCCGGCGATCCCGAGGGTGACCGGCAGGCTGATCCCGGCGGCCCTCCGGGCGGTCAACCAGGTGTGGATCGCCCCAGGATCGAAGCACAGCTGGGTGGTCATCGAGGTCGCGAACGGCTGCTTCTCGGCCAGGGCACTCAGCAGCCGCTCGTCGGGGATCGTGGGATGGCCCTGCGGGTAGGCCGGGATGCCGATCCCGGCCAGCCGGTGGCCGATCTCGGCCATTGCCCGCAGGAGCGCCAGCCCGTCGCGGAAGTCGCCCGCTTGGTCGGCGTCTCCGCCGACGACGAAGACCCGGCTGATCCCGGCGGCCTCGATCGTGGCGAGCAACGATCGGAGGTGGGCCCGGTCGCGGATCATCCGGGCCGACAGGTGGGGGATCGTCCGAAAGCCGCGCTCGGCCAGCCGCACGCTCAGCTCGACCGTCGCTTCGATCCCCTTGGCCGGCGAGGCCGTCACGGTTACGGTCGCCCCGGGCGGCAGGAAGAGCGACTGGGCCTCGACGTTCCTGAGCGGGATCAGCTCGAACTTCGGATCCGAGACGACCCGGACGAGGGCGTCATGGGCGGGCTTGGACAGCTGCTCCCGCCGGCGGAACACGGCCGGCCGGCCTAGACGAACGCGTCGGGCATCGACGCCTTCTTGCGGGCGATGAAGTCGAGCAGCGCCTCGTCGACGGCCGGGTCGATCGGCGGCGCCTCGTACTCGGCGAGCATCCGCTTCCAGATCGCGTTCGCCCGCTGCGGCGGCGTCGAGCGAGCCGTCCTCCTGCCACTGCTCGAAGCTGTTGTTGTCGGCGATCGTCGGAGCGGTAGAACGCGGTCTCGAAGTTGGCCAGCGTGTGCGGCGCTGCCGAGGAAGTGCGTGCCCGGCTCGTTCGCGCAGGATCGCGTCGAGCGCCTGGCCGTTCTCGGACAGGTCGACGCCCTGCGCGAAGACGTGCATCATCCCGCACTGGTCGGCGTCGAGGATGAACTTCTCGTAGCCGATCGCGAGGCCGCCCTCCAGCCAGCCTGCGGCGTGGAGCACGAAGTTGACGCCCGGCCGAGGACCGTCGGCTGGAGCGTGTCGCGCCGACTCGTAGGCCGCCTGGGCGTCGGCGATCTTCGAGGCGCACAGGCTGCCGCCGGAGCGGAACGGGACGCCGAGCCGGCGGGCGAGCGCGGCCATCGCGTAGAGGACGAGCGCCGGCTCGGGGGTGCCGAACGTCGGCGCGCCCGACTGCATCGACATCGAGCGAGGCGAACGAGCCGAGGACGACCGGCGCGCCCGGCCGGACGAGCTGGCACGAAGGCCATGCCCGCCGAGCGCCTCGGCGAGCGTCTGGGCGCACGACGCCGGCGGCCGTCACCGGGGCCATCGCGCCCGGCGAGGATGAACGGCGTGATCAGCGTCGCCTGGTTGGCCTCGGCGTAGGCCCGGGCCGCGCCGAGCATCGTCGCGTCCCAGACGAGCGGCGAGTTGGCGTTGATCAGGCTGAGCACGACGGCGTGGTCCTCGACGAAGTCCGCGCCGAACACGATCCTGCGCCAGCTCGACCGTGTCCCGGCGCGCGCTCGGGCGCGGTGACCGAGCCCATGAACGGCTTGTCCGAGTAGCGGATGTGCGCGTAGACCATGTCGAGGTGGCGCTTGTTGACCGGCACGTCGACCGGCTCGCAGACCGTGCCGCCGGAGTGGTGCAGGTGCGGGCTCGCGTAGGCGAGCTTCACGAAGTTGCGGAAGTCCTCGATCGTGCCGTAGCGGCGGCCGTTGTCGAGGTCGCGCACGAACGGCGAGCCGTAGTTCGGGGCGAAGACCGTGTTCATGCCGCCGATCACGACGTTGTTCGTCGGGTTGCGGGCGTGCTGGGTGAACTCGCGCGGCGCGCTCGCCTGGACGATCTGGCGGCACATCCCGCGCGGGAACCGGACCCGCTCGCCCTGGACGTCGGCGCCGGCGTCGCGCGAACAGGCGCGAGCGCCTCCGGGTCGTCGCGGAACTCGATGCCCGACCTCCTCGAGGATCGTGTCGGCGTTGTGCTCGATCAGCGCGAGGCCCTCCTCGCCGAGGACCTCGAACGGCGCCAGCGTCCGGGTGAGGAACGGCAGGCGCTCGACCTGGCGTGCGCCGCGGAGCGGCCTGCCGGCCGGCGCCGCCGCCGCCGCTCCGGTGGCGTGGGCTCGTCGTCCATCAGCGACTCCTCCTTGCCGGCGGCGACGAGCGCGCGACGGCGGCGTCGGCGCGGCCCGCGGGTCGGCGCCGGCGCGCGGCGCCGCGGGCGGACCGGCAGGTCGACGACGCGCGGCGAGGTTGGGCATCGGCGCGCTCGTGCGGGATCGCCATCGCCTCGACGAAATGCTCCTGGAAGCGCGGCTCGATCGCGGTCTCGATCTTCTCGACCGCGCGCACGACCGCCTCGATCTCGGTCCGCGCGGCGCCGCGATCAGCAGCGCGATCCGCGCGCCGGTGCCGGCGGCGTTGCCGGCCGACGTGACGTGCGTCGAGGTCGCAGTCGGGGATCAGCCCGAGGACCATCGCGTGCATCGGGTCGATGTGGCTGCCGAAGGCGCCCGGCGAGGCGGATCTCGGTCGACGCGTCTCGACCCCGAGCGTGGTCCATCAGCAGCCGGGCGCCGGCGTAGAGCGCGGCCTTCGCGAGCTGGATCGCGCGCACGTCGTTCTGGGTGATCGACGATCCGCGGCTGCGCCGTCGTGGAGCGACGTAGGAGAAGGTGCGGCCGTCGGCGACGATCCGCGGCGTTCGCGCGGCGAGCGCCGCCGTCGATCATCGCCGTCGGTCGGTGATGACGCCGGCCAGGAACATCTCGGCGATCACCTCGATGATGCCCGAGCCGCAGATGCCGGTGACGCCCGGCTCGGCTGTCGCCTCGGCGAAGCCCGGCTCGTCCGACCAGAGCTCGCAGCCGATCACCTTGAAGCGCGGCTCGAGCGTCGCCGCGGTCGATGCGCACCCGCTCGATCGCGCCCGGCGCCGCGCGCTGGCCGCAGCAGATCTGCGCGCCCTCGAAGGCCGGGCCGGTCGGGCTCGAGGCGGCGAGCAGCCGGTCGCGGTTGCCCAGCACGATCTCGGCGTTCGTGCCGACGTCGACGATCAGCGTCGATCTCCTCCGCCAGGTGCGGCGCCTCGGCCAGGATCACGCCGGCGGTGTCGGCGCCGACGTGGCCGGCGATGCAGGGCAGGACGTAGACGCGGGCGCCCGGGTGGACGCGCAGGCCGAGCTCGGCCGCCGGCAGGTCGGACGGCGCGGTCGGTCGCGAGCGCGAAGGGCGCGCCGCCGAGCTCGGTCGGGTCGATGCCCGAGCAGCAGGTGATGCATGATCGGGTTGCCGACGAGCGCCAGCTCGAGGATGTCGGCGCGCTCGACGCCGGCCTGCGGCGCGAGCCCGGCGATCAGCTCGTCGAGCGCCTCGCGCACGGCCGCGGTCATCTCCGCGGCGCCGCCTCGGGATTCATCATCACGTACGAGACGCGGCTCATCAGGTCCTCGCCGAAGCGGATCTGCGGGTTCATCAGCGCCGGCCGAGGCGAGGACCTCGCCGTCGGCCAGGTCGCAGAGGTGGCCGGCGATCGTGGTCGAGCCGACGTCGATCGCGACGCCGTAGGCCGCGGTCGTGGAGGCCCGGCCAGACCGCGATCAGCTGCGCGGCCGTCGTGGACGGCGACGGTGACCCGCCAGTTGCCCGCCGCGCAGCGCCGGCTGCAGGGCCCGGAGCACGCCGAGGTCGGCCGCCAGGTCGGTCAGGCCCCACTCGCGCTCGAGCGCCTCGAAGAGCCGGGCGAGGTCGCCGGTCGGGGCGGCGAGGTCGGGCTCGGCGACCTCGACGTAGTGGAGCCGGACGACCGGGTCGAGCTCGAATCGCGCGCACGTCGGCGGCTCTTGCGCACGACCTGGCGGTGGACCTGGCTCTCGGGCGGCACGTCGATCACGACGTCGCCCCGGAGCGTCGCGGTGCAGCGCAGAGCCGCCGGTCCGGCGCCAGGCCGCGCTCGGACTGGTAGCGCCGCCTCGAGCGACTCGAGCGGCGACAGGTGCCCGGCGGTCGAGGTGATGCCGTGCTTCGGGAACTCGCCGATCGCCCGGGCTCACCTGGCAGCGTCCGCAGATGCCGCGCCCGCCGCAGACCGAATCGATGTCGACGCCGAGCGAGCGCGCGGCGTCGAGCACGGTCGTGCCCGGGGCGAACCGGCCGCGCCGGCCGGACGGCGTGAAGACGACGAGCGCTTCGGTCACGGCCGGGACGGGCCGGTCGACGGCAGTCGGGTCGGCCATCGCCGCGCTCAGCCCGCGGCTGGGGCCGGGACCGCGTCGCGCCGGCGGTTCACCCGGCGGCCTGGCTCGCCTCGGCCGGGGCGACCGCGGATAGGCCCGGATCCAGCGGCCGCAGTCCGGGTCGTTGCCCATCAGCACGTCGGCCGGCCATGACCGCCTGGCGGACCTCCGCCGTGCAGCGGGTTCGTGATCGCGGAGGTCAGCCCGGGCCGATCGCCATCGCCAGGAACGCGCCGTTGATCGCCCTCGCGGTTGGGCAGCCCGAAGCTGACGTTCGAGGCGCCGCAGGTGCGTGTTGACCTTGAGCTCGTCGCGCAGCCGGTCGCAGCAAGTCGGAAGACCTGCCGGCCGGCCGTGGCCATCGCGCCGATCGGCATGACGCAGCGGGATCGACCACGATGTCCTCGCGCGGGATGCCGTGGTCGGCCGCGCGCTCGACGATCCTGCTGGGCCACCTCGAACCGGACGTCGGGATCCTCGGAGATGCCGGTCTCGTCGTTCGAGATCGCGACGACCGCCGCGCCGTACTTCGTGACCAGCGGCAGGACCCGTTCGAGCCGCTCGTCCTCGCCGGTCACCGAGTTGACCAGCGCCTTGCCCTGGTAGACGGCGAGGCCGGCCTCGAGCGCCTCGACGATCGACGAGTCGATCGAGAGCGGCAGGTCGGTCAGCGACTGGACCAGCTGGATCGTGCGGGCGAGGATCGCCGGCTCGTCGGCCAGCGGGATGCCCGCGTTGACGTCGAGCATGTGGGCGCCGGCTTCGACCTGGGCGAGGACGTCGCGCTCGACCCGGCCGAAGTCCCCGTCCCGCATCTCCTCGGCGAGCAGCTTGCGGCCGGTCGGGTTGATCCGCTCGCCGATGATCACGAACGGCTCGTCCGCGCCGATCACGACGTCCGGCTGGCCGAGCCGACGATCGTCCGGGTCATGACGGCTGCACCTCGACCCGTACGCCGCCGGCCGCGACCAGGCGGGCGAGGACTTCCTTCGTGTGCTCATGCTCGAGCCGGGCCACCTCGGCGTTCACCTCCGCGTCGAGATCGTCGGAGCAGGCCCGCTGGGTCTTTCGCCATTCGCCGATGTAGGCGTCGTACTCGCGCCGACCGGCCTTCACGGCCGCCTTGTCGATCGCCACCTGGAAGCGCGGGTGGAGGACGATCTTCGAGGACCGGCGGCCGTCCTTCGCCACGACCTGGGCCGGGATGTCGCGCCACCAGATCACCGTCAATGTCGCCATCAGGCGGCGCTCCGGGCAGCGCCGCGCGGGCCGGCCGCCGCCGGGGCGCCGGCCACGGCCAGGGCCTCGAGCGAGCCGGCCAGCTCGCCCAGGCCGGTCGTGCGCTGCTCGAAGGCAAGGCCCAGCCGCGCGGCGGCTCCGCGGGCCGTGGCCAGCAGGCCCGGATCGTCGGTCTGGGCGAGGTAGAGCAGCCGGCGATAGTTGCCGAAGTAGGTCGACCGGAGCTCAGGGTGCCGGTCGAGCCCCAGTCCCCTGATCACCAGCCGTTCGAAGTGCCGGGTCAGGAAGTCGGTCAGGAAGAACGTGGCCGGATCTTCGTCGGTGATCTGGGCGAAGGCCGCCCGGCCGGCGTAGAACTCGTAGCAGTGGGCGCCGGCCAGCCGCTCGACGCCCTCTTCCTCGAGGACCCGGTCGAGCAGGCCGCCCGTGCCGCAGTCGGCATAGGCAATGAAGATCGTCTCGTAGCGCGGCCGGGCGGTCCGGATCCTGCGCCGGACCGCGGCGGGGATGCCGCCCGGACGGTTGTGGAGGCTGGCCGGCAGGCAGGTCAGGTCGATGTGCTCGAAGCCCGGCCGGCGGATGAGGCTGACCAGCTCGCGGGCGAGGGCGCCACAGCCGATCACGAGGACGCGCGGAGCGTCCTCGCTCAAGGGGCCGAGCCGGTCAGGCGACGCTGGCACGACGCTTGTCGATCAGGGCCCGGGCCATGTCGGCCGCAACGCCAGCGTCACGGCAGTAGGCATCGGCCCCGACGGCGGCGCCGAACTCCTCGTTCAGCGGCGCGCCGCCGACCAGGACGATGTAGTCGTCGCGAATGCCGCGCGCCTTCATCGTCTCGATCACGACCTTCATGTAGGGCATCGTCGTGGTGAGCAGGGCCGACATCCCCAGGATGTCCGGATGGTGGAGGTCGAGGGCGGCCAGGAACTTGTCGGCATCGGTGTTGATCCCGAGGTCGAACACCTCGAAGCCGGCGCCCTCGAGCATCATCCCGACGAGGTTCTTGCCGATGTCGTGGATGTCTCCCTTGACGGTGCCGATCACGACCTTGCCGATCGGCTCGGCGCCGGTCTCGGCCAGGAGCGGCCGGAGAATCGCCATGCCGGCCTTCATCGCGTTGGCTGCCAGAAGGACCTCGGGCACGAACAGGATCCCGTCCCGGAAGTCGATCCCGACGATCTTCATGCCGGCCACGAGGGCATCGTCGAGCACGCGCGTGGCGCTCCAGCCACGCCCGAGCAGGATGTTCGTGCCCTGGACGATCTCGGCGGCCATGCCGTCGTACAGGTCGTTGTGCATCTGCTCGGCCAGCTCATCGTCGGACAGGGCGGCGAGATCGACCTCGGCGTATTCGTCCTGGACCATCCGGACCCGAGCCCTCCTGGCACCGCGTTGAGTTCCACCATGCGGAACGATGCCGTATGATGGAACGCAGGTCAGCAGCGTAGCGGATGGAACGCCGAGATGTCCATAGCCCGTTCCCCCGACCGGCGCGAGAGCCGGGTCCAGTCGATCGAGCGGGCGTTTGCCGTCCTGGCCGCCCTGGGCGACGGCCCACTCGGAGTGACCGAGATCGCCCAGCAGGTCGAGCTGCCCAAGAGCACCGTCGCCCGGCTGCTGTCGTCGCTCCAGCGCGAGGGAGCGGTCGAGCAGGAGCCGGGTGGCACCCGCTACCGGATCGGGTCGCGGATCGTGACCCTGGCCGCGACCGTCCTGCCCACCCGGAGCATGGTCGTCCTCGCCCGGACGGAGCTCGAGGCGCTCGCCGCGAGGGTGGGGGAGGCTGCCGGCCTGTCCGTCCCGGAGGGCTTCCAGGTCCATTACGTCGACCAGGTCGCTACGCCGAATCCCGTCTCGGTTCGCGATTGGACGGGGACCCGGGTGCCGATGCATGCCGTGCCCTCGGGGCTGGTGATCCTGGCCAACCTGCCGCCGGCCAACCTCGAGCGCTTCCTCGCCCGCCGGATGGAGGCGTTCACCCCGGCAACCGTCACCGATCCGGCGAGCCTGCGCGAGCGGCTGCGCCGGGTCCAGCACGACGGCTACGCGTGGGTCTTCGGCGAGTTCTCGGTCGGGATCAACTCGGTCGCAGCCGGGGTGGCCAGCGCGGACGGTGAAGTGGTCGCGGCGGTGCATCTCCACGGGCCGTCGTATCGCTTCCCGGAAGCCGGGACCGAGGAGCGGATCGGCGCCGAGGTGGTCGCCAGCGCGGCGCGGATCTCGGCCCGGATCCGGGCCGGTGCAGGCCCGACCACCCGCCGGAACGCGGCTGACGAGCCCCGACCCGGTGGGCTATAACGGTCCGACCGGATGGGATCAGGGAGTAATCGTGGCCAGTCTGTTCATCGATGGCGCGTGGACCGCGGGCGCCGGCGGGATCAAGAGCCGGGTGATCAACCCGTTCGACCAGTCGCTGATCGCGGAGGTCGATGTCGCTGACGACGTCGACGTCGTCCGGGCGATCGCCGCTGCCCGGCGCTCCTTCGACGCCGGCGACTGGCCGGCCACGAGCGCCACCGAGCGAGGCGCGCTCCTCTACCGGGTCGCCGAACTCCTCCAGCGCGATCGCGAGGAGATCGCCCGGACCGAGACCCTGAATACCGGCAAGGCGATCCGGGAGGGCCGCTACGACGTCGACGATGTCACCAGCGTCTTCCGCTACTACGCCGGGTTGGCCGACAAGGAGGCCGGCCGGGTCGTGGCCACGGGCTCGCCCGGAGCGGTCAGCCGGATCGTGTACGAGCCGATCGGCGTGTGCGGCCTGATCTCACCGTGGAACTACCCGATGCTCCAGGCCTCGTGGAAGGTCGCCCCGGCCCTGGCGGCGGGCAATACCTTCGTGCTCAAGCCGGCCCAGATCACGCCCCTCACCGCGATCCACCTGATGCGCCTGCTGGTGGAGGCGGGCCTGCCGGCCGGCGTCGGCAACCTGCTCCTCGGCCCGGGCGAACGGGTCGGGGCCGCCCTGGCCGAGAGCCACGACATCGACCTGGTGTCGTTCACCGGCGGGGGCGTGGCCGGGCGCTCGATCATGCGCGCGGCGGCCGGCAACGTGAAGAACATCGCCCTCGAGCTGGGCGGCAAGAGCCCCAACGTCGTGTTCGCCGACGCCGACTTCGAGACGGTCGTGGACTACGCCCTGACCGCCGCCTTCCTGCACTCGGGCCAGGTCTGCTCGGCCGGCTGCCGGGCGATCGTCGAGGACTCGATCTACGACCGGTTCGTGGCCGAGGTCGCCCGCCGGACGGAGCTGATCCGTCTCGGCAACGGGCTGGCCGAGGGGACCGAGACCGGCCCGCTCGTCTCGGCTGAGCACCTGGCCAAGGTCGAGGGCTACGTCCGGATCGGGCTCGAGGAGGGTGCCCGGTTGGTCGCCGGTGGATCGCGCCCGACCGATCCGGAGCTCGCCCGCGGCTTCTTCCTCAGGCCGACCGTCTTCGCCGACTGCCGTCGCGACATGCGGATCGTCCAGGAGGAGATCTTCGGGCCGGTCCTCACGATCGAGCGGTTCACGACCGAGGACGAAGCCGTCGCGATCGGCAACGACACGATCTACGGCCTGGCCGGCGCGGTCTGGACGGGCGATCCGGGGCGCGGCCAGCGGGTCGCCGCGCGGCTGCGCCACGGCACGATCTGGATCAACGACTACCACCCCTACCTGCCCCAGGCGGAGTGGGGTGGCTACAAGCAGTCGGGCATCGGCCGCGAGCTCGGCCCGACCGGCCTCGACGAGTACCGCGAGGCCAAGCACATCTACCAGAACACCTCGCCCGGTCCCTCGCGCTGGTTCGGCGGCTGATCCTGGCCGCAGGGCCAGGCCCCGCGCCGCCCTGGTTGCGCCCACCCCGTTGATTCGGTGCACCTGGCGCACGAAATCGACCAGGATCACCAGGGATCACGTCGGTTACGTGCACCACATGCAAGTCCGACCGCGGCATACCGAACCCGATCCCCGAGGGGCCACGAACCAGACCCCGCCCGGGCGGCCCGCCGCCGAACCCGGGCACGAAAAGAAATCCGGTGGACAGGCGTGACGCCCACCCACCGGATCGAGCTGCGGCGACTACTCCGCCGGGATCTCCGCGTGGATCGCGTCGAGGTCGATCCCCTGGGTCCGCCGGTAGATACGGGCGACGACCCAGACGAGCGCCCCGAGGCCGTACACGACTCCCAGGAACTGGATCGACTGGGCGTTGCCGACACCGATCCCGTAGAGGGAGTTGGACAGCCACTCGTAGACGACCCAGCCGAGGAAGATCGTGGTGATCGCCCCGGCGATGCTGATCATCGGCAGGCCGGCGACCTTGTAGCGGGCGATCGGTGACTTGTTGTAGAGGTCGGGCTTCCACCACGGCAGGATCGTCGCGGCGAACGAGGTCCCGAAGAACGTCACGGCGATGACCAGCGACGCATCGAGGGTGAGCGCCGAGAAGCCGGCCTGGTAGGCATACAGCCAGGACAGGATCACGCCCGGGATCATGATGAGCAGGAGCGCAATCCAGGGGACGCCGCGGTCCGACACGCGCGCCGCGGCCTCGGGCAGGACCCGATCGAAGGCCGCGGCGAAGATCATCCGCGTGGACGACAGCCAGAGGGTGCCCGCCCAGCCCACGAACCATGCTCCGAAGATGACCACGATGATCATCTGGACCACGTGGCTGTCGATGAGGAACGAGGCCAGCAGCGGCGGATAGCCCCAGATCGGGATCGTCGGAGCAGCGCTCACGTAGCCGTAGGCGTTGTTGATGAAGTTGTCGTTCGTGGCGTTGAAGAAGTCCCAGCCGAACGTCTTGGCCGCAAGGAGCACGAACACGACCGCCAGGCCGAGGGTGACCCACAGACCACCGAGCATGCCCCGGAGGACCTTCCGGAAGTCACCCGCCCCGCGGACCTCGCCGTACAGCGTGGCACCCCAGTTCGGATAGAGGATCCAGAACATCATCAGCGGAAGCAGCAGGAACGTGCCACTGCTCAGCCCGAAGTCGAGCGGCGAGCCGCCCGCCACGAAGCCGTCGTTGGCAACGGCGTTGGCGATTGTCGCGTTATAGGCACCCGAGACGCCGAAGAGGCTCTGGCCCTCGCGGTCGAATGCCGCATGAAAGGCGTCCTGCGACGACACGAGCATGAGCACGAACATCAGCGCCAAGATGATCAGGCCGATCCAGATGCACCAGCGCTGGACGCGGGCATAGCCGGCCATGCCGAGCGCGACCGCACCCGAGGCGATGACGATCGTGAACAGCGATACGGCGAACGTCCCGTTGTTGGAGGCGAAGAACGTCGAGCCGTCGGTCCAGCCCATCAGGGCGATGAGCGGTTGGACGACCTCGATCTTGAGGATGAAGCCGTAGATCGGCGCCCACAGCGCGAGGATGAACCACCAGCCGGTGGCGGACAGGACGAATCCGATCCCGCCGCGCTTCCAGCCGAGCGCCCCACCGCCGACGACACCAAGCGCGCCACCGAGGAGGGCGCCGGTATCGCCGGTTCCAAACGCCTGTGCTGCGAGGTACACCGTGATGCCGCCAACGACCGCGCCGAGCACCGTGCCCGGGATCCCGTCGAGGATCCGTGTCTGCCAGACGTAGTCGCCGCCGGCCCGCGGCATGACCGCGATCAGTCCGGCATACGTGACGCACAGGAAGGTCATCACCACCCCGGACAGGAGCAGGGCCGAAAGCACCGACCCGTCCGGGACGAAGGCGAAGACGGCAAGGCTGTAGAACATGCCGAGCGTCACAAGGTTGACCGACATGAACGAGTAGCCGAACGCGTCGAAGCCGGACCAGCCCTTGACCAGGCCGGTCGCGTTGCGCAGGAAGAGCGTCGGTGTGTCGCGACTAACTGAAGCCATGCTTCCCTCTCTTTCGTCTCCACCGCCCAACCGGAACCACCGGTCGAAAAAGGTCAGCCGTTGATCAGCAGATAGCGCTTCACCGTTCCCTTCTTCGTGTCCAGGTCGACGATCGCCGCCTGGAGCACGCCGTCCTCGTAGACACTGCCGGGGTTCACCGCGAGCGTTCGGCCGAGCTTCACCGCGCCGCGACCTTCGTGGATGTGGCCGTGCAACGAGAGCACGGGTCCGTAGTGGAGGATTGCGTCGCGGACCGCGTGCGATCCGACCGGGATCAGCGCCTGGCCGCCGGCGACGTAGTTCATCGCGGCGTCGAGCTTCGGTGCGTTGTCCAGGTTCGACCCGTACGGCGGGACGTGGAAGTTGAAGATCGCGCGATGCGGGTCGGGCGCCGCCTTGACGAGCTCGTCGATCTTGGCCCGGAGCTGGTCCTCGGGCAGTTCCCGGAAGGTGTTCCAGGGCGTCGGGTTGGTCCAGCCCGTCGAGATCATGGTCAAGCCTTCGAGGTCGATGGCGACCGCTTCGCCGAGGATCGCGGAGTTCGCCCGCTCGATGATCTCGTCGATCTCGAACATGTCGTCATTCGCCGGCGAGACGATGCAGCGGATCTGCGAGCCGCGCAGCTTCTCGTCGGCGATCGCCATCCAGCGCTCGACACCGCGGACGATCTCGGCCTTGAACCGCGCGTCGACGAGGCTCGGCTCGTCGGTCCAGGCGTTCACTTCCTCGCGGCTGAGGCGGACCGGGTAGTAGCCGCGGTCGGAGATGCGCTTCTCCATCGCCACGACCTCGGCCTCGGTCGTGAGGGTCAGCTTCTGGTCCTGGAGCGTCAGCTCCCAGCCGCTTCCGTTGGCCACGATCGGGACCATCGCCTTGCCGGTCATGTCGCCGCCCATCACCAGGACGTCGGCCTTGTGGAACGTGCCCGCGTTGAGGAACTTGCGCCAGCAGATGTCCGAGCCGTGGACGTCGGTCGCAAAGAAGATCCTCATCGCTGGTGCCTGCCAACCTTCGTGCTGCGCCCGTCCCGCCGCACGGCGAGGACTGCACGGCAGTATACGAGCGAGTCAACGCCGTTCGACGACGAAACCGCCGCCGGACCGCAGGCGGCGGGGCGACCGACGCCTGCTATCGTGGCGGGATGGACACCGCCGTGCGATCCGCGCTCTCCCCGGGCGACGCGATCGGAGATTGCCCGGACGCGCACGGGGCGACGGCCCCGATCGTCGTCCGCTGGCTCGGGCGGATCGACTATCGCCGGGCGTGGGCACTCCAGCGCGAGCTGGTCGAGGCGCGCTTCGCCGGCTCGATCCCGGATCAGCTCCTCGTGCTCGAGCATTCCGCCGTGCTGACCCTCGGACGCCACGCCGACGAGCGCTTCGTGCGCGCCTCCGAGGACGACCTCCGCGCGCGCGGGATCGAGCTGATCCGGGTCGAACGAGGCGGCGAGGTCACCTACCACGGTCCCGGCCAGCTGGTCGCCTATCCGATCCTCGCCCTGTCGCGGCGCGGCCTCCTCGTCCGCCCGCTCGTGCGCGCCCTGGAGGCGACCCTGGCCGACACCTGCCGGGCGTTTGGCGTCGAAGCCGACCGGCGCGATGGGCACCCAGGCTGCTGGGTCCTGCCCGAAGGTGCGGAGCCGCGCAAGATCGGCGCCCTCGGCCTGCGGATCGAGCGGGGCATCTCGTTCCACGGCGTCGCCCTGAACGTGAACCCCGACCTGGCCGATTTCGAGCTGCTCGACGCATGCGGCATGCCGGGCGTGATCTCGACCTCGATCGCCGCCGAGCTCGGCCGTCCGGCCGAGCCGCCGTCGACGGCCACGGTTGCCCGGGCCGGTGGGATCCTTGCCCGGGCGCTCGCCGGTCACCTCGGCGCGGAGCTGGCCGGCGATCTGCCGGCCTGATCATCCGATGCCTGCCGGACTGTTCGAGCTTCGGCGCGACGCGATCACCGGGTGGTGGGTCGCGACGATCGTCGACCGCGCCTTCCATCGCGATCGGTTCGCCCGGGCCGCGGCCCCGGTAGATCCGGAGGACGGCTGCCAGAACTGCCGCGAGCCCGCCGGCGACGGCGTCCGGCTGCGGATCCTCAAGGACTTCGCCTTCCACGTCGTGGGCACGGAGGACGAGGCCCGCCAGCTCGAGCGGAACCTCGTCCAGGTGGCGCTCGAGCAGGCCAGGGCCTCGGGCAGCTGGCGGACCGTCGTGGCTCCGCCGGGCGAGCACCGCCCGCTCCAGGCGGTCGGCGACGAGATGATCGGGGCGATGCTCCGCCAGTGTCGCGACTCGATCGCCGCCGCCGGCGCCGCCGGCCAGACGGCCTACCTCCAGGTCGTCCAGAACTGGGGGGCCCAGGCCGGCGCCCGGACCGATCACCTGTGCCTCGATCTTTACGACCTGCCCCAGGTCCCGCACCGGGTCGCCGAGGAGATCGGCGGGGCAGCCCGATTCGTCATCCGCGAGGGCGAGTGCCCGTTCTGCCGGCTCGTCCGCGACGAGGTGAAGCGCGGGGAGCGACTGCTCTGGCAGGACGCCTCGAGCGTCGCCTTCGCGCCGTACGCGTCGCGCTCGGCGTTCGAGGCCTGGATCGTCCCCCGAGCCCATGCCGCGGACTTCGGCCGGGCCAGCGACGCCGACGTGATGGCGACCGCCGAGGCGCTCCGTCGGGTGCTCGGATTGCTCGCCGCGCTCGATGGGCCGCCCCACAACCTCGTCCTCCACACGGCGCCGCTGCGCGAGCGGATCGACGGCACGTACCACTGGCACTGGGAGATCCATCCGCGCCTGCGTGAGATCGCCGGGCTGGAGCTGGGCACGGGCCTGCCGGTCAACCCGGTCTCACCCGAGGAGGCGGTCGAGGAGCTGCTCCGTTCGGCCCGCGGGCGGCCGGCCGAATGACCCGCCCGCGTCACACGCTCCGCGGCGGGTCCGTCTTGAGCCCGTGCACCCGATCGGACAGATCGCCCAACTCAGCCTGCCCACGGAACGCCTGTTGACGGGGTCGCCCGCCCGGACCGCTGCCGACGCATTCGTCGAGGAGCTCTTCCAGGAGCACCACGGCGAGATCTACGCCTACCTGGTGCGGATGCTGCGGGACCCGGAGCTGGCTGCCGACCTCACCCAGGACGCGTTCATCAAGGCCTATCGCGCCCACGACACGCTCGAGGATCCGGCCCACGCCCGGGCCTGGCTGTACCAGATCGCCCATCGTGTCGCCCTCGACGAGATCCGCCGGCGCAAGATCGTGCGCTTCCTGCCGTGGACCGGCGAGTCGTACGGGACGGCACCGTCGGCCGAGCACCTCGCGATGGCCGGCCGGCTCTCGAGCGACCTCCAGCGGGCGCTCGCCCGGATCCCCGAGCGGCAGCGGGCGGCCCTCCTCCTGGCCGAGCTGCACGATCTCACCGGGCTCGAGCTCGCTGCCGCCCTGGGCGTGAGCCACGTTGCCGCCCGGGCGCTGCTGACCCGCGCCCGCGACAGCCTCCGCCGAGAGCTCGCCAGCGAACGGGCCGCCGAGGCAGCGGCCGAGGCCACGGATCGACCCGGCGATCGGACGGCCCCCCGATGAGCAGCGCAATTCGCCACGAGCAGGCCCGCTGGCTCGCCGCGGCCCGCCTCGATGAACCATTGCCGGCCATGGATGAGGCCGCGCTCGAGGCCCACCTCGCCGGCTGCCCGACCTGTCGCGAGACCGCAGCCGGATATGCCGCCGACCGGCTGGGCCTTCAGGCGCTGCCACCGGTTGAGCCGCCGCGGGACCTGTGGGCCCGAACGAGCGCGGCCCTCGAACGCGAACACGCCCGCCGTCCGCGGCCCCCCCGTGGAGCGCCCCGCCGCTGGGGCCCGGTGGCGGTCCTCGGCAGCGGTTTCGCCCTGGTCCTCGTGATTGCCATCGTCGGTCCCACCCTGATCGGCAACAGCCCTTCGGGCCCGGGGCCGCAGGCGCTCGCCTCGACTGTCGGCGCGGCCCCGCCGCGTGCCTCGTTGCCCGGGGTCACGCCGCTGACCGTGCCCACCACCCAGGTGACCTGGCTGGTGGCCAAAGGTCCGCAGGGACTGTCGCTCGTCACGGCCAACGTGACCAGCGTCTGTCCCACCGGCGCAGAGCCGGACTGCCCGCCGCTGGCCGGCGTGGCGCGCAGCCTGACCAGCCTGCCGACCGTCCCGAGCTCCCTCGTCCTGTCGCCGACGAACAGCAGCCAGGCGATTGCCGTGGCACCGGCGGTTGAATTCGGCCGGGACCACCCTGTATGTGCTGGACGTCCCGCCGGAGCCGGCGACCAGCCCCGCGCCGAGCGGATCACCGGCGATTGCCCCGACCAGCCGGCCGGTGAGCAGCTCGACGCCGCTCCCGTCGGCGACGCCGCTGGCGACCGTGGCTGCTACGCCCGTCGCGACGCCATCGGTGACCCCGGTGTCCAGCCCGAGCCCGTCGCCCACCGCCACGAGCCAGCCGACCGCGCCGGCCTCCATCGCGCCGCCATCGCTGGGCACGCCGGCTCCGTCGGCGGCCGCCAGCCTCGCGATCCTGACCAACGTCGCCCTCGTCGGCGACGCCGCCGCCTACAGCGGAGATGGGCAGTGGTTCGCCTTCTCGGCCCGGCCGGCCGGCAGCACGACGGGACCCGACATCTACGTCTGGCGAGCCGGCTGGCCGGAGGCTCGGCCACTCACCGACGATCACAACACGGTCTTCTCGGGCTGGGTCGACGGGCAGATCCTCGCCAGCCGGGCGATCCCGGTCGCGTCCATGCCCAGTCCCGTGCCGAGCGTGACCGACGGCAGTGGACCCGGCGCCGCGCCGAGCGTGCCGGCCACGCCGGCCGCAGCAGCCAGCGGCGCGCCGTCGCCGAGCAGCGCCGACGCGAGCTCAGAGCCAGCGTCCGGCGCCGCCTCGCCGGCCGTCCCGGCGCTGCTCGCCACCCCGGCCGCCTACCTGGTCGATCCGGCCACCGGCCAGGCGACCCGGATTGCCGGGCTGGACGGCTGGCGTCCGGTCGTCGATTCGTCCGATCGCTGGGTGGCGTTCTGGTCGGGCACGCTGTCGTTCGATCCCGCCACCGGAGCGTGGCAGCCGTTCCAGGGCCAGCTCGAGATCGGCCGCTGGGCCGCGATCCAGGCGGCGGTTGACGGTCCGGCCGGAGCGGCCAACGCCCATCCGCTATCGCTCGGCGACGTGAGCGACTGGGAGGTTCGCTGGGACGAGGCCGGCCAGCACCTCGGCGTGTGGCTCGCCGACTCGGACAACCCGGGCCTCGGCCGGCTCAGCCTGCTGACGATCGATCCGAGCTCGGGCCTGGCGAGCGCCCCCTCGCCGGCCCTCCTCACCGACACCCCGGCGATGCGCGGCTTTGCGCTCAAGGACGGACAGCTCGTGTGGGCGTCGCCGCCGGGCCAGGACGGCACCGGCAGCCGCCTGTCGATCCTCGCCTGGACCGGTCAGAACGCTGGCAAGACGACGATCCAGTCGATCGACAGCGGGGCGCTGATCGTCGTTCCTTGACCCGGTCATAGCCCCAATGGCTTGTCCAGATCCGCTATTCGGGCTATCCTGCCCGGAGTGCGACTGAAGTTTGTCGCGTGCGCCGTGCTCAGCGCCGCGCTCGCACTGGTCGCCGCACCCGGCATCGTGGGCTCGCGAACCCCCAGCCCCGTCCGTGCCATCGAGGCAGCGGCGTTCCAGCCATTGGAGATCGAAGCGACTGGCGTGACCACCTCGGTGATCGCGCCGGAAGATCCTGCCCTGCGCTCGGCCAACGCGATCGATCCGAGCGGACGATTCGCCGAACCTGCGTTCGCCAGTACGACCGTGCAGCCCCTCCAGGTCGCCGGCCGGAGCCAGCCGGTGCCCGGTTTCGCGGCGACGATCAAGCCGCCCAGGTACACCCTGACCGGGATCGCCAGCTTCTACACGAACGGGACGACCGCGATGCGCCTGCCGGCCGGGACCGTGATCAGGGTGTGCGGGGCCGGCGGCTGCCTCGACCGGGTGGTGAACGACTATGGCCCGTCGGCGTCGATCAAGCCGGCCCGGATCATCGACATGTACGAGCCCGACTTCTTCAAGGTGTGCGGCTGTCCGTCATGGTCGGGTCTTGCCAAGGTGACGGTCTCGGTCTACTGATCGAGGGGGTCCGTGCCACGAGGTCGGGCGCGCTGGGCGACCGCCGTCGAGGAGCGGCGCAGCCGGCCCGAGCAGCCGGGCAACCCGCAACGCCCCCTCGTCCGGTCGACCCTGCGCTAGACTGGGCTCGACCTTTAACGACCGGCTCTGTGAGGCCGGGAAGGAGAGCATGACGGGTCGCCAGATCATGACCGCGGACGAGATCCGCCGGGCGACGATCCGGATCAGCCACGAGATCGTCGAGAAGCAGGCCGGTACCTCGGGGCTCGTCCTGATCGGGATCCAGCGCCGGGGGGTGCCGCTCGCCCACCGGATCGCCGCCGCGATCCTCGAGAACGAAGGGGTCCGGCTGCCGGTCGGCGCCCTCGACATCACGTTCTACCGCGACGACCTGTCGCTCATCGCCCAGCAGCCGATCGTCAAGGGGACCGACCTGCCGTTCGACCTGAACGGGGCGACGATCGTCCTCGTGGACGACGTCCTGTACACCGGCCGGACGATCCGGGCGGCGATGGACGCCCTCGTCGATTTCGGCCGGCCCCAGGCGATCCGGCTGGCCGTGCTCGTCGATCGCGGCCACCGCGAGCTGCCGATCCGGGCCGATCACGTTGGCAAGAACGTGCCGACCTCGCGCGAGGAGCTGGTCCGGGTCCACCTCGAGGAGACCGATGGCGAGGACGGCGTGGTGATCGATCGGCTCGAGCGGATGCCCGCCGTCGCCGGCAGCCTGGGATGACCGCCGCGACGCCTGACCGGGCCGCCCCGGCTGCAGCGACGAGCCCGCTCGAGGTCCCTTCGGTCGACGCGTTGCCGGCCAGCCAGCCGACCCGCTGGCCCCATCGCCACCTGCTCGACCTCGAGTCGGTCAGCTGGCCCGAGATCGAGCTCGTCCTCCACACCGCCCAGGCGATGAAGGAGGTTCTCGCTCGGCCGATCGCCCGGGTGCCGGCGCTGCGCGGGACCGGGGTGACGATCCTGTTCTACGAGGCATCGACCCGGACCCGGGTCAGCTTCGAGGTCGCGGCCAAGAACCTGTCGGCCGACGTCGTCAACATCGCCGCGGCGACGAGCAGCGTCTCGAAGGGCGAATCGCTGATCGACACGATCCGCACGGTTGAAGCCCTCGGCGCCCGGATGATCGTGATCCGCCATCCGACGTCGGGCGCCGCCGACCTGGCTGCGGGCCACTTCTCGGGCTCGATCCTCAACGGCGGCGACGGCTGGCACGGCCACCCGAGCCAGGCCCTGCTCGACCTGTTCACGCTGCGCGAGAGGCTGCCCGGCGGCGAGGTACGCGGGCGCAAGATCGTGATCCTCGGCGACGTCCTCCACTCGCGCGTCGCCCGCTCGAACATCTGGAGCCTGACCGCGGCCGGTGCCGACCTCTGGCTGTGTGGCCCGGCCACGCTGATGCGCGGCTTCGAGGCCTGGGCCGCGGCCTCGGACATCGTGCCCGGTCACGGCCGGTTCCAGGTCACCAGCGACCTCGGAGCGGCCCTCCACGATGCCGACGTGATCATGGCCCTCCGCCTCCAGCGCGAGCGGATGGCGTCCGGACTGCTGCCCTCGCTCCGCGAATACGCGGCCCGCTACGGGCTGACGATCGAGCGCCTCGCCCTCGCCCGGCCGGATGCCCTGGTCATGCACCCCGGGCCGATGAACGAGGGGATCGAGATCGCGCCCGAGGTCGCCGACCATCCGCGCTCGGTGATCACCGACCAGGTCACGAACGGCGTGGCGGTCCGGATGGCCCTCCTCTACCTCCTGGCCGGGGCGATCGGTGGCTGATCGGAGCGCCACGGTCGAGGCGGCCGATGAGATCGGCCGGACCGTCGCCGACCTCGAGATCAGCCGAGCCTGGCTGGTCGACCCGGCGGCCGACCGCGAGGGTCCCGGCGAGATCGTCGTCCGGGACGGCATGGTCGAGGCGGTGACCTGGCTCGAGGGGCCTGAGGGGGCCGGGATCGAGCCGGATGGCGTGATCGTCGTGCCCGGCTTCATCGATCTCCACGCCCACCTGCGCGAGCCGGGCTTCGAGGATGCCGAGACGGTTGCCAGCGGACTGGCGGCGGCGGCCCACGGCGGCTTCACGACCGTGTGCGCGATGGCCAACACGGAGCCCGCGATCGACGACGCGGGGGTGCTCGCCCGGGTCCTCGCCGCGGCCGGCGCGTCCGGCTCGCCGGTCGAGCTGCTCGCCTATGGGGCGACCAGCGCCGGCCGGCTGGGCGAATCGCTGGCCGCCCTGGGCGAGCTGAGCGACGCCGGCGCGATCGGCTTCAGCGACGACGGTGCGCCGGTCGGTTCGGCGACGATCCTGCGCAACGCCCTGCTCTACGCCGGGATGCTCGGCCGGCCGATCGTCGAGCACGCCGAGGATCCCGGCCTCACCGACGGCGCCGAGGCGAACGAGGGCCTCGTGGCGACCGTCCTCGGCCTGAAGGGCTGGCCCGCCGCGGCCGAGTCCGGACCGGTCGGGCGCGGCCTGGCGATCCTCGCCGACGTCCTCCGGGATGAGCCCCGGGCACGCCTCCACTTCACCCACCTGTCCACGGCCGGATCCCTCGACCTGGTCCGCCGGGCGAAGGCCGCGGGCCTGCCGGTGAGTTGTGACGTGACGCCGCACCATCTGGCCCTGACCGACGAATGGATTGCCGGCGTCCGGGGATGGGCCTGGCAGGATGGCCCCGAGCCGTGGCTCGGCGTCCCGTGCGCGGCGGGCCCGTACGACACCGCGCTCCGGGTGAACCCGCCGCTGCGCGACCGGCTCGACGCCGCGGCCTGCCTGGCGGCCCTCATTGACGGCACCGCGGACGCGGTCGCGACCGATCACGCCCCGCACCGCCGGGTCGACAAGGCCGTTGAGTTCGGCCAGGCGGCCAACGGGATCAGCGGGATCGAGACGGCGATCGGGATCCTGCTGGCGGCGGTCGACGCCGGCCGCCTGCCGCTCCGCCGGGCGATCGCCAGCCTGACGAGCGGTCCCGCTGCGATCCTGCGGGCCGGCGGGCGGGGCAGCGAGCGGGGCCTGACCGAAGGCGCGCTCGCCGACCTCGTCCTGATCGACCGCTCGGCAGGCTGGCGGGTCGAACCGGGATCGCTCCTGTCGAAAGGAAAGAACAGCCCGCTGATCGGGCGCGACCTGCCCGGCCGGGTCCTGCTCACCGTGGCCGCCGGCCGGGTTGCCTACCGGGACGCCGGCGAGCCCTAGACGATGACCGGACCGGATCCGGCCCGGGCGGTCCTCGAGGCCGAGCTCGACCGACTCGACGCTGCGTATGAGCTGATCGCGTGCGATCCCGCCCTTGCTGACACAGCGGCGTTCTGTGCCGCCTACGGCTACTCGCCCGGCGACTCGGCCAATACGATCGTGGTCGTCGGCAAGTCCGACCCGCCGCGCTACGCGGCCTGCGTCGTGCTGGCGACGACTCGGCTCGACGTGAACCGCGTGGTCCGGGCCCGGCTGGGTGTCCGGCGAACCTCCTTCGCCTCGTTCGAGGAGACCCGCGCCCTGACCGGGATGGAGCTTGGTGGCGTGACCGTCTTCGGCCTGCCGGCCGGCCTGCCGATCTGGGTCGACCGGCGGGTGATGGACCGCCCGGAGATCATCCTCGGGGGTGGCAGCCGCTCCTGGAAGGTGAAGGCGCCGCCGGCGATCCTGCGCGCCCTGGCCGGCGTGGAGATCGTCGAGGACCTCGCCCTCGAACCCGCCCCGCCGGCCTAGCGAACCGCCCGACGGACGGGCCGGCGCCTCACGGACTGACGGCCACGAGCGACAGGCTGCGGTCGTCGAAGACAAGGAACGTGCTGGCCGGCCCGTCGGCCAGGCTGCTCACGACCCGTACGATCCAGAACGGCTCAGCGCCCCGGCCATCGAGCGCGACACCGCTCAGCGCGACCGAGTCGGCGGGACGCACGCCGGCGATCGAGACGATCGCCGGCTGGGAGCCGGGCAGGAACCAGTCCGCCACCGCGGCGACCACGTCCGCGCTCGAATGGGCCGGACGGATCCCGGCCTCGGTGAACATGCTCGGCCCCTCGAAGGAGCCATCGATCCAGGCGATCTGGTCGACCACGAACGAACGATCGCAGCCGGCGTTGCCGCCGCCGGGCCGCGGCGCGCATTCGGGCGAGCGCGGATCGTCGAACTGGCCGATGAGGACGACCGGTCGAGATGACAGCCGCTCGGCGAGACCGTGAGCGCCGGCCCACGGATCGACCACGGACGTGCCGGGCAGGATCTCCGGCCGGATCGAGAGCGCCCCGGGCGGGACCGCGATCGCGTACAGGAACGTCGCGTCATTCGCCTCGAGAGCCGGATCGGGCCGGTTGACCAGGACGAGCTGCGTGCCGCTGCACGGATCCGGCTTGCCGGTCGTGGGTGCGGGCGGGCAACCCTCGGCGGCGCGGTCATTCGAAAGGTAGCCGCCGACGGCGAGCAGCCCCGGCCGCGCCTGCGTCGCAAGCAGGGCCGCGCCGATCGCCTTCACCGGCAGGCCGTCGGCCGTCTCCGGGAAGCCGGCCCCCGGCGGCCCGCTCGCCGTCGGCACCGACAGGGGGCCCCAGACCTGGCCCGTCGCATCGTCGATCCCGAGCCAGGCGGCGGTCGCATCGCCGGCATCCGGCCCGCCGGTCGAGGCTGAGCCGGTCGAGGCTGAGTCCGTGGCGGCGGAGGCGAGGTAGCCGCGCACCAGCCAGACGGTCCGGCCATCGGGCGGCGGGCCGCCGGCGGCCGGCTCGGCGGCCGATGGCAGCGAGGCGTCGGCCGACCATGGGATCGCCCCGAAGCCGAGGACGAAGCCGGTGGCCTGGAGGTGGCTCCGGATCAGCTCGACGACGGCGCTGGTGGTCAGCTCCGTGCTCGACACCTCACTGTTGCCGGTGCCGCTCGTCAGCGCGCCGCCCGGGCCGGCGACCCCGTCGACGACGAAGGCCGAGGCGTCCTGGCCGCGGTCGTCGTGGAAGTGGCCGATGAACACCACCGGGCTGGGCGGAAGGACCTCGAGGGGTCCGCCCGGGTTCTGGCTCGCGACGTCGGGCCGGGCGATCGGGTCGATGAACACCGGCGTGACCGAGGCGGTTCCGGCCCGGAGCGGGTGCCCGGCACCGTCGCTGCTCCAGACCGGGTCGGGCTCCGACTCGAGGCGCGAGCTCCAATCCGATACGCAGGTGCCGACCGGCTGGAGGCTGGGCCGGCAGGATTCGACCAGGCGAACCGCCGTGTACCAGCCGGCGACGGCGAGCTCCGCCTCGGCCCGGGCGGGGTCCGCGGCCACCGACTTCGCCGTGCCGACGCTGACGATGGGCAATCCGCCGGCCGTTGGCGGGAAGGCGGCCGGCGTGCGGGCCGAGGACGGGCCCGGCCCGATCGCCGGGCGAGTATCGCCGAAAGCGTTGATCGCGACGCCGGCCATGAGGCCGAGGAGGGCGACGAGCCCGGTCGCGGCGATCACCGCCCGGGATGATCGTCGACCGATCGGGCCGATCGGCTGGCCAACGCGCGGCTGCATTTCGGGTCCGGCGATCGGACGCTCGGCCGGCCAGCCCGCGGGGTCGCTGCCGACCTCGATGATCTCGGCCCGGGGCTCCTCGAGCGGTTCGTCGTCATGCATCAGCCGTCTCCGCTGGACCCGGCCATCAGGCGTCGGCGGCCAGCCGGCGGAGGTCGTCGATCAGCCGGTCGACGTCGGATTCGGCGCTCAGGAAGTTGACGATCCCGGCCCGCAGCCAGGTGGTGCCGCGCAGCCTCGTCGTCGACAGCCAGCCGTCACCGGACGCCTCGAGGGCGAACTGCAGGGCGTCCTGGTGGGCATCGAGCCCGGCTGGATCGAGCTTCTCGGCGACGCGCCGGCCGCCGGGCAGGTGGCGGAAGCAGACGACACTCAGCTCGGGTTCGGGCGGCAGCGCCTCGAAGTCGTCCGAGTCTGCGATCAGCCGGGCGAGGTAGGCGGCCAGGTCGAGATTGGCCTCGACGAGGCGGCCGAGGCCGTCGGTCCCGAGGTGCTTCCAGCTCAGCCACAGCTTGAGGGCGCGGAACCGACGGGTCCCCTCCATCGAGCGCTGGTAGAAGTTGAGCGGCTCGCCCATCCCCAGGCCGTCGCCGTCCGGATGGGCATCGGCCTCGGCCTCACCGCCGCGGTAGTACTCCGGGCTGCGATGGAAGGTCTCGAGCAGGTGGCTGCCGTGGCGGACTACGAGGGCCCCGATGTCATAGGCCTGGAAGAACCACTTGTGGGGATCGATCGTGACCGAATCGGCCCGCTCGAGATCGGTGACCCGGCCCGCGTCGCGCAGCGACAGGCGAACCGCCCCGCCGTACGCGGCGTCGACATGCAGCCACAGGCCCTCCCGGCCGGCAAGGTCGGCGAGCTCGCCGGTCCGGTCGACGGCGCCCGTGTTCGTCGAGCCGGCCACGGCGCAGATCGCGAACGGTGTCAGGCCGCGCCTGCGATCCTCGGCAACCGCCGCGGCGACCGCGTCGCCGCGCATCCGGAAGTGCTCGTCGGCCGGGACGATCCGGAGCGTGTCGGGGGGAAAACCGAGCTCGTCGAGTGCCCGCCCGATCGAGAAGTGGGCCTGGTCGGAGGCATACACCCGGTTGCCCTCGAGCTCGCGGCCACGGGGCGGATGGCCGAGGCCGAGGATCGTGGCCAGGTGGACGTCGCGGGCGACGGTCATCGCCATGAAGTTGGCCATCACCCCGCCCGAGGTGAGAACGGCGAAGCTGTCCGGGCCGTAGCCGACCAGGTCGGCCAGCCAGCGGCCGACCTCCTCCTCGACGAACGCGCCCGACGGACCGGCGTGCCAGACGTCGACACCCTGGTTGAGGAACTGGGCGAACACCTCGCCGACGATCGACAGGAGGAGCGGCGGCGGCGTGAAGTAGCTCAGCGTGCGCGGATGCCAGGCGTTCAGGCTGTGCGGTGCGAGCCGGGTCCGGAACTCCTCGATCAGGGCCGCTGAAGTGGTCGGGCCGGCCGGCGCCGAAGCGGGCCCACCGGCCGAACCGTCCGGGCCGCTGCCGTAGAAGACCCGGCGCAGGGCGGTGTAGCCTGCCGGATCGCCCATCGCCCGCCGGAGCGCCTCGCCGTAGAGGTAGTCGAGCCCGGCTGACCAGGTCGCAGCGCCGAGCGCCTCGAGGGCCGGCCGCGAGCGCGCCTCGTCGTCGACCCCGATCAGCTCGGGTTCGGGGTGCCAGCCGAAACGCGCCGCGGGGTCGGGTCGCGGATCGGGTCGGTCGGGCAGTCCTTCGGGCAGTCGGTCGGGCATCAGCCGATGGTAGCGGCTCGTGCCCGTTCACTCGTCCGGCCGGGTGATCCTTCCGGCGGGGCCGGAACAGATTCAGCGCCCCGGACCTGGCCGCCGGCCGACCGGATGCAACGCGGACCTGGCCTCAACGCGTTGGGGTCGGCTCCCGTATCGTTCGCGAGTGACCGACGACACCTCCGCCGCCGCCGGGCAGCCGGTTGAGCCGACCCCCGGTGCGATCAACCGACCACCGGTCCAGTACAAGGGCGCCGACCTCGAGCCGGAGCGTGGGCCGGGTCTCGGCTGCTTCCGCTTCCAGCTGGTCGTCCTGGTAGCCCTCGTGATCCTCACTCCGATCAGCGTCGTGGCCGGCTGGCCCGAGGCGGTCAGCGCCGGCCTCCTGTTCGTGGTGATCGCCCTGCTCCTGATCAGCGGCCAGACGATGATCTTCCTGATGCGCCTCGTTGCGGCCGACCGTCGAACCCGCCGGCGCCCGCTGAGCAGCAGCTCGAGGACCGTCGGCGAGATCGAGGACGCCTCCGCGACGGTGGATTCGGCGGCCGCGCCGGCCGCGCCGGCCGCCTCGACGCCGGACGACCCGGCCGGCGGAGACGGCGTGCGACAATAGGCTCCGCGCCCGGCGACGGGACCACGCTGGAGGATGTCTACCCGTGCCCGTGCTCGCGACCTACTTCTCCGTCCGCCGCGGCCGCGACCCATTCTTCAAGTTCTTCATGCGCACGATCTTCCCCCGCCAGGTCCGGGAATATGAGCAGAAATACGGGATCCACTTCCTGGGCTGGTACAACGTGGCTCACGGCTGGGACTTCGACAACGTGATCCTGCTCGACCTGCCCGACTACGCCACCCTCGACAAGCTGGAGGCCGACGAGGCGACCCGCGCGCTCGGTCACCGCGCCGGTGAATGGATCTTCGAACGACATCATTCGATGTTCCTCCGGGAGCGGATGGGCAGCGATCTCGAGTACCACCCGTAAACGGAGGCGAAGCGATGGACCGCACCCGCATCGATCTGCTCAGCGCGCTCGCCCGGGACGCGTCGCTCGAGCGCTCGGACTACCTTGTCCGGGCGGCCGAGCAGTTCCAGGGGTTCCTCGACGCAAACGCGTCGGCGATCAAGGAGATCGGCGGCCTGACCCTGATCGACGAGGATCCCGACTACCTCTCGATCGCCCCCGACCTGAGCTTCCGCAGCCGGAGCCGCTACCTCGACGAGTCGACCGGGGAGTGGCACAGCGAGACCGAGGTCGTCGAGTCGGCCGCCGAGCTGGTCGAGCTGTACAGCCCGGCCGAGCTCTACACCGCGTTCACCGAGGCCGCCCGGACCGCGGCCGGCCTGTCCGCCAGCCCCGAGGAAGGCGAGGTCGATGAGACCGGCGAAGCCCAGCCAGGTGCCGGCGCCGACGCGGCGGCCGACCCGTACGCCGCGGCGGCCGACTCGTGGGCCGCCAGCCAGGACGAGGGGCCCGTGACCGGCGAGCTCGACGCGGCCCACCGCCTGTACGACCTGGCCCTCTCGTACCAGGAACGGAGCCAGCGCTCAGAGGCCGACCTGGTCGAGCGCTTCCAGGTCGCCGCCGGCCGGTTCACGGCCGAGCTGGGCGAGCTGCTCGTCGTCGAGAGCGACGAGGAGCGCCTCGTGATCCAGGCCAGCGGCACGTTCCGGGCCGAGGTTGAAGCCGAGGACGAGCACGAGGGCGAGGCCCCGGCGGCCGGTGAGTGGCTCGTCCTGGCGACGCCGGAGGAGCTCGTCGGCTTCTACGATCCGACCGATGTTTTCGGCGACCTGGCCGACGCCCTGGCAGAGGCGTTCCCGTCGATTGCGCCGGAGGTGACCGCCGACGGCTCCGTCGATGAGCACGGTAGCGACGCCACCGGTGGGGATGCCGACCGCGGGTGAGCACCCAGCTCGTCGCGGCTGAGCTCGTCGAGAGCCGCGAGATTCTGCCGGGCCAGTGGCTCCAGTCGTTCCATGCTCCGAGCCTGGCGGTCGGCGCCCGGGCGGGCCAGTTCGTGCACATCCGGCCGGGCGATCTGTCGGGACTGATCCTGCGCCGGCCCTTCTCGTTCAACACGGTCGACCGGGCGACCGGCCTGATCACGATCCACTTCCGGGCGGTCGGCCGGGGAACCGACTGGTTCACCCACCTGCGAACCGGTGACCGGGTCGACATGCTCGGGCCGCTGGGCCGGCCGTTCGAGGTCGATCCGCGCAGCCGGCACCTCCTCCTGATCGCCGGTGGCCTGGGGATCGCGGGGGTCAGGATGCTTGCCGACGAGGCCCTGCAGGCCGGTCGCGAAGTGACCCTCCTCTTCGGGGCCGCAAGCGCCACGGAGGTCTATCCCTCGATCCTCCTGCCGGACGAGGTCGAGTACATCGTGGCGACCGATGACGGCTCGCTCGGCCACCCGGGCTACGTCACCGACCTTGTGCCGGACTACGAGGGCTGGGCCGACCAGGCCTTCGCCTGCGGCCCGGCACCGATGCTGGCGGTCCTCGCCCGATTGGCGGCGGGACGCAGTGCTCGCCTCGGGGTGGCCACCCTCGGCCGCAAGCGGGGGCGATCCGGCGGCCGGGCCGGGAAGCCGGCCCGGGTCCCCGAGCCGGGTACGCCGGCGGCCCGCCGAAAGGCGTTCCTGCAGGTCTCGATGGAGCAGAACATGGGCTGCGCGATGGGTGCCTGCCTGGGCTGCGTCGTGATGGACGCCCGGGGCGTGCCCCAGCGCGTCTGCCGCGAAGGCCCGGTCTTCGCCTCGGACGAGCTCGACTGGGAGTCCGGTTGGTGAGCGGCCCCGGGAACCGCCCGAAGGGCGGCCCGATCACCGTTTCGGCGGGTGCCCCGGCCCGGGTCGACCTGTCCCTCGAGCTGCCCAGGGGACTCCGGCTCGACAACCCGATCATGGTCGCCTCGGGAACCTTCGGCTACGGCACCGAGTACGGCGAGGTTGTCGATGTGCAGCGCCTCGGGGCGATCTGCTGCAAGGGCACGACCCTGCGGCCGCGAGTCGGCAACATCACCCCGCGGGTGACCGAGACGCCGGCCGGGATGCTCAACTCGATCGGGCTGCAGAACCCGGGCGTCGACGCGGTGATCCGCAAGTACGGGCCGATCTGGCGGGGCTGGCACGTGCCGGTGATCGTCAACGTGGCCGGCGAGTCGATCGACGACTACGTCGAGGTCGCCCGGCGGCTCGACGGTGCTCCCGGTGTGGCCGGGATCGAGCTGAACATCTCGTGCCCGAACGTGGGCAAGGGCGGCCTCCAGTTCGCGATCGACGCCGAGGCCGCCGGGGCGGTGACGGCCGCCGTCCGGCGAGTCACCGAGCTGCCCCTCCTGGTCAAGCTGAGCCCGAACGTGGCCGACGTCCGGCCGATCGCCCGGGCGATCGAGGCTGCGGGGGCGGACGCGATCAGCGCGATCAACACCCTGTCGGGGATCGCGGTCGGGCCGGGCCGCCGGCGGCCGCTCCTGGGCAACATCTACGGCGGCCTGTCCGGCCCCGCGATCAAGCCGGTTGCCCTGCGGATCGTGTACGAGGTGGCCCAGGTCGTCGACATCCCGATCATCGCGATCGGGGGCATCGCCTCGCTCGGCGACGTCCTCGACTACCTGGCCGTAGGAGCGGTGGCGGTGCAGGTCGGCACGGTCCTGTTCGCGGACCCGACCCTGCCGATCCGGCTGGTCGACGAGTTGGCCGGGGAATGCCGGCGGCTCGGCCTCACGTCCTATGGGCCGCTGATCGGCACGGCCCTGCCCAGCCGGCCATCGGCGCCCTCGTCCAAGGGCGTCGAGTACCGGCCGTGAGCCGTGGCAAGGCCGGCGGCCCGGCGGCCGTTCGCGGACCGTAGACTGGGCGGATGACCACCATCCGCCGCGCCGTCGATGCCGCCGCCCGGGCCGCGATCGCCGCTCGGACCGAGGTCCTCTTCCGGAGCTCCGGCGCGCTGCGCGACGGGCACTTCCTGCTGAAGAGCGGCCGCCACGCCGAGCACTATCTCGAGAAGTTCCAGGTCCTCCAGGACACTGCCGCCACGAGCGAGCTGTGCGGCCTGTGGGCCGCTGCCGAGCGTGGCCGCGACGGTCGGCCCCTCGCCGACCTGGTCGCCGGCCCGACGACCGGCGGGGTGATCCTGGCCTTCGAGACCGGTCGCCAGCTGGGCCTCCGGGCGATCTTTGCCGAGGAGGTCCGGGACGCCGAAGGCGCGACCCGGCGGGAGTTCCGGCGTGGCTTCACGATCGCGGCCGGTGAGCGAGTCGTCCTCGTCGACGACATCCTGACCACCGGCGGCTCGCTCCTGGCGATGATCCCGGCGGTCGAGGCGCTCGGCGGGGAGATCGTCGCCTGCCACGTCCTGGTCGACCGGTCGGGTGGGATGGCCAGCCTGACCTCGCCCCGGACCGGCCGGGTCTATCCCTTGGCCGCCCTGTGGGTGCTCGACCTGCCGACCTACCAGGCCGGCCCCGCGACCTGCCCGCTGTGCGCCGCGGGGCAGGCGCTCCACGCGCCGGGCAGCACCGGCACGAGCGCCTGATGCAGCTCGCCTCGCTGAACATCGGTCGGCTCCTGGCGCCCCTCGATTCGCCCCGGCTCGCCGAATTCGTGGCCCAGCTCGAGCCGATCAACCGGCTGGCCGATGGCAGCCCGGGCTTTGTCTGGCGGCTCCAGACGGCCGACGGCGATGCGACGGCCCTGCGGCCGTTCGACGACGACCTGATCCTGGTCAACCTTGCGGTCTGGGAGTCGCTCGAGTCGCTGCGGGCCTTCGTCTACGACTCGGCCCACCTCGACGTCCTGCGCCAGCGGCGGGCCTGGTTCGAGCGGCTGGCAACGGCCCACATGGTCCTGTGGTGGGTCGAGCCGGGCCACATCCCCGGCGTCGAGGAGGCGATCGATCGCCTCGACCGCCTGCGTCGCGACGGCCCGACCCCGGCCGCATTCACCTTCCGGACGCCGTTCGAGCCCGAGGCTTCCGGTCCGGGCGCGCCGCTGGTCGACGCCGAGTTCTGCTGGCCGGAGCAGGCCGCCAGGTAGTCATGTCGCCGGGCGCAGCTCGCTGGCGGGCTACCCTCCGGACTTGACCTTGTCGATCGCGGCGGTCAGCTCGGCCGGCACGATCACCGCCTCGTACGAGGCCGTCACGATCCCGTTCGCGTCGACGACGTAGACCCACGGCTCGGTCTGGATCCCCCAGGCCGTCGTCGCTGCGTTCGGCTCGAGCGAGTTGCCCGGGCCGAGGACCGGCTGGAGTGTGCCGTTGGCGTAGTTCATGATGTACGGCTCGACCTGGATGAAGGTCATCCCGGGCTCGGTCGCGGCGACGGCCTTGACCGCATCGAGGGTCGGCCCGCACACCCGGCTCGTGCAGAACGCCGGGGTGGCGAAGACGAGCACGAACGGCTTGTGCTGGAGGAGGGCCTGGTCCTCCGAGACCTGGTAGAAGCTCGGGTCGGGGCTCGTGTCGGTCGTGATGCTGCCCAGCACGCCGCCCGCCGAGGCCGCGGTCGGGGTCGGGGTCGAGGGCGCCTTCGCACCGACCCGGACCGCCTTGCCCGTCGCGGTGACCGTCACGCTCAGCTCGGTCGATTCGGCCGGCTTGCCCGGCGGGGTCACGGTCACCACTGCCGCCCAGTTGCCGGCCGCATTGAAGGTCGTGTCCTGGATCCAGACGGCGCGCTGGTTCGGGATCGCCCAGACGAAGGTGGCCGGGGCGGGCGGGCTGACGAATGTCTTGGGATCCTTGTCGACGTTGATGTAGCCGACCTCGACCTGGTAGTCGGGCGATCCGACCGGCGTCGTTCCGGTCGCGTCGAGCAGGCCGATCAGCAGGCGGTCGGTGCCGACGACCGCTTCAGAAGAGGCGATCACGGGCACGATCGACGGCCCGCCGGATCCGCCCACGACGAGGGTCGACGGGGGCGGCGAGCCAGTGGAGCCGCCGCAGGCTGCGACGAGGATCGCGGCGACCAGGAGGAGGAGGGGGCGCATCGGCCGGATCGTACCCGGCAGCGCCGATTCAGGCAGGGCATGGCTAGAATGGGCACGCCCGGCGCGCATCGCGACTGCTGATCCGTGCGCCGTTCGATTGGCTCGATGGATATCGTGGCGGAGGCTTGGTGACCCGGTTTCAGAAGCTCGCGGCGGTGACCGTCGCGACGACCCTCCTGCTCGTCACGATCGGGGTGGTCGTGCGGGCGACCGATTCGGGCCTTGGCTGCCCTGACTGGCCGCTGTGCAACGGCCAGCTCGTGCCGGCGGTCGGCAACCTGAACGCCTGGCTCGAGTGGATCCACCGTGATGTCGCGGCGATCCTCGGGCTGCTGATCCTGGGCCTGCCGATTCTCGCCTGGCGCGATCACCACGAGCGGCGATCGCTGTTCTGGTGGGGCGTCGGAGCGGTGGTCCTGGTCGGCTTCCAGGCCTGGCTGGGCGAGGAGACCGTCCGCCTCGGCAACAGCGGCGAGTCGGTCACCGCCCACCTCGCCAGTGCGATGGCCCTCCTGGGCGTCCTCGTCTACATCCTCGTCCGGAGCTTCTACCCGGCCCGGATCGGAGGCCGTGGGGCCAGCCAGAAGTTCACCCTGCTCGCCGCCTTCGGCGCAACCGCCTCGTACGCCCTCCTGCTGTTCGGTTCCCACGTCACGGCCACGCCGAACGCGGCCCTCGTCTTTCCCGACTGGCCGCTCATGGGCGGCACGCTCTTCCCGGCGATCACGGACGCGACGTCGGCCCAGGTCCTCCACCGCTACGTGGCGGTGATCGTCGGGCTGATCATCGTGGGCATCGGGGTGATCGCCTGGCGAACCCAGCGCGGTCACCCGGCGATCGTCCGGCTGGCGGTCATCGCCGCGGTCCTCCTGCCGATCGAGGTGGTCGTCGGCGGGCTCCAGGTGCTCACCCGGCTTTCGGGCTGGAGCCAGACCCTCCACGTTGCCCTGGGCGCCGGCATCTGGGCGGCACTCATCGGCCTGACGATCGTCTCGTACTTCACCGCCCGGACGTCGTTCGTGGCAGCCGGCGGCATCAGCGGCGGCGGCCGCGGCGTCGATCAGGCCGAGCCACGGCCGTTCGGGACGACGATCTCGACGTCTGCCTCGACTCCCGCCGCGCACACCCGGGCCGACACGATCCGGGCCTACGTCGCCCTCACGAAGCCCCGGATCATCGAGCTCCTGCTCGTGACGACGGTGCCGGCGATGGTCCTGGCCACCCGCCAGGTCCCCGGCATCCAGCTTGGCAACTGGACCTGGCTGGTCGTCTGGACGATGATCGGCGGGACGCTGGCGGCGGGCTCGGCAAACGCGATCAACTGTTACCTCGACCGCGACATCGACCTGCTGATGACCCGGACCCGGCGCCGCCCGTTGCCGGCCCACGAGGTCGAGCCCGATCGGGCGCGTCGTGTTCGGGATCGTCCTGGGCGTCATCTCGTTCGCCCTGATGGCCTGGTTCGTCAACCTGCTGGCCGCCTTCCTGACCCTCATGGCAATCGCCTTCTACGTCGTCGTCTACACGATGGTCCTGAAGCGGACGACCCCCCAGAACATCGTGATCGGCGGTGCCGCCGGGGCCCTGCCGCCGGTGATCGGCTGGGCCGCGGTGACCGGCGGCGTGCAGCTGCCGGCGATCCTGCTGTTCGCCCTCGTCTTCTACTGGACGCCGCCCCACTTCTGGGCCCTGTCACTGCGGATCCGGAAGGACTACGCGACGGCCGGCGTGCCGATGCTGCCGGTCGTCCGGGGGGTTCCCGAGACGACGCGCCAGATCGCCCTGTACACGATCCTGCTCGTGGCGATCTCGCTCATCCTGTGGGCAGTCGCCCGGATGGGCGCGATCTACCTGGTTGCGGCCGTCGCCCTCGGCGCCATCTTCCTGCGCCAGGCCTATGTCCTGTGGCGCCAGGGCACGTCGCCCGAGCGCTCGACGGCCCAGGCGATCAGGCTCTACAAGTATTCGATCACGTACCTCAGCGTGCTGATGCTGGCAGTCGCGATCGACGCCCTGGTCGTGATCCCGGTCGGCTAGGTTCGCTCGGCCGAGGTTCCCGCCGGGCCGCTGTCTCTCTCTGGCCGCGGGCGCCTGCTCGGCCGGCGGCTCCGGCGCTCGGCGGGCGGCTCCGGCGCTCGGCCGGCGGAGCCCGGCACGGCCGGGGAGCCGGGCACGGCCGACAGGTTGGGAGCGGGCTCAGCCAATCCGGCACGGCCGGGGAGGGGGCTCGGCTTCGTCCGGATGTCGCTGCCAGACGCGGTATCTGCAACCCGGGTCCATGTGACCGGTCCCTGGGCCCGACTGTCAGCCCGGCTCAGCACGAGATCCGCCGCGCACGGAGACCGGACCGGCCGGATTCGGCCGAAACTCGAAGCTAATGCGCCTCTCGGCGACATCCCGACGAAGTCGGAGCCACGATGGATCGGCGCCGATCGCTACGGCTCAGTGGGGCAACCCGGGGCTCCGCTGATTCCACGCGGCCTTGCGAGGCCGGCGATGTCGACGGCAGAACGGGTCGCCGACCGGCCATACCCGCCTGGGGCGGAGCGGGGGGCGGCGGCCAGACGCGGGGGCCAGGCGGCCGGGGGCCAGACGCCCGGGGGCCAGGCGGCCGAGGCCAGGAGCCGGGCCCGGCCGAGGGCCCTATTCAGCGCCGGTGATGTCCCCCTCGAGCGTCTCGGCCCGGCGGCGGGCCACCCGGCCGTCCCGATCGAAGAGGGCCAGGAAGACCTGGACAAGCGGCCCGATCGCCAGCGCGAAGACGACCGTCCCGATCCCGATCGTGCCCCCGAGGAGGTAGCCGGCAGCGAGCACGGTCAGCTCGATTGCCGTCCGGGAGCGCCGGATCGACCAGCCGAACCGATGGTGAATGCCGGTCATCAGCCCGTCGCGCGGCCCCGGCCCGAGGTCGGCGCCGAGATACAGGCCGGAGCCGATCGCGATCACGACAACCCCGGCCAGCATCATTGCCAGCTGAGAGGGGACGCCGGCGGCCCGGGGCAGGATCGCGATCCCGAGGTTGGTCGAGGTGCCGATCAGGAGCACGTTGAGGAGCGTGCCGATCCCGGGCCGTTCGCCCAGCGGCCACCATAGGGCCAGGATCGGCAGGCCGAGGATCACGCTGACCGTGCCCAGCTCGAGCCCGACCAGCCCACCCAGACCCTGGTGGAACGCCTCCCACGGCCCGAGGCCGAGCCCGGCCTGGACCATCAGGGCGATCCCGACGCCGAACGTGACGAGGCCGAGGAGCAGGCCTGGCAGACGCGGCAGGATCGACCGGGCCAGGAAGCGTTCGCGCATCCGGGGATGGTAGCGGGGAAGCGGTCGCGGGCGGGACCCGCGTGGTGCGGTTCGGACGGACCAGCTGCGCGCGTTAGATGGCGCGGCGCGTCAGATGGCGCGGCGCGTCAGGTGGCGCGGACCGAGATCGCCTTGACCCCGAGCAGACGGGTCAGACCCTCGAGGCCGCCCGACATCACGAAATCGTGGTTCGAACGGAACTGGCCGCCGGCGATCGGGGCGAGCAGGTTCATCCACCAGCGGGTCGTCCGGATATTCCAGTCGTAGCGGACCGTGGTGAGGGTCGGGCTGTCGGCCGTCAATGTCCACAGGCCGGTCCCGGCCACCTCGCCGTTGGCGGTGCCACCCAACCTGGTCGGTGGCTCGACCGTATCGACCCGCAGGTCGAACGTGAGGCTGTAGGGCAGCTTGCCTTTGAAGACATACCGCCGGAGTGCCCCGACGCCGCCCGCGTCGCCGGCCGCGAGCTGCTCGACATGGGTCACCTGTGGCCACCAGCTCGGCCAGGCGAGCGAGTCCTCGATCGCACCGTAGACGGTCTCGATGGGCGCGTCGATCCGCCAGATCGTGACAAACGAATAAGAGGTCATGGACAGCATTCTGCGTCATCGCCGCCCCGCTCGAGCAGTTGCGGTGGCAGACTCCGCTGATGCACCTCCAGTTCCTCGGGGCCGCGACGACCGTGACCGGCTCGCAGTACCTGCTGACCACGGAGCGAGCCCGGATCCTGATCGACTGCGGGATGTTCCAGGGCAGCCCGAACGAGTCGATCCGCAACCGGATCCCGCTCGCCTACGACCCGGCCGGAACTCGACGCGATCCTGCTGACCCACGCCCATCTCGACCATTGCGGGCTGATTCCGCACGTGGTCAAGGCCGGCTTCCGGGGGCCCGATCTGGGCGACGAAGGGGACGGTCGAGCTGGCGACCCTCGTCCTGCTCGATTCGGGCAAGCTCCAGGAGGAGTTCGCCAAGCGCCTGATCCGGCGCGAGAAGCGAGATCCCGCCAGGGCGGCGGCCGTTCGAGCGACGTGACAGCGATGCGCTCGCCGCGGCCGAGCGGCTGGCCGCAGCGGGCGTCGGCGGCACCCTTGACGCGGCGACCGCCGCCCTCGCCCGGGCGGCGGCCACGGGCGAGTCGAACGACGACGGTGGCCAGCCGGCGGTCGCGGTTCCGGTCGGTGAGCGTCGCCGGTATGACGATCCCCGGGTGGATGCCGCGCATTTCGGCAGCCGCCGCTACGATGCGGCGCTGATCATTCCCGAGCCGCCCGGGTCCGAGCCGCCCGGGGAGGCCGGCGGAGCCTCCGGCCGCGTCGCCATGCCTCAGCCGGTACCGGCCGTCGGTGCCGCGGGTCGATCCTTGACCGTCGCCCGCGACCCCGAGCAGGCGCTTGTCACCCAGCCGGCCGCCCTCGACATCGACCTGGACGAACCGCTCTACGACGCCCGCGACGCCCAGGCCTCGCTCGCTTCCTTCCGGGGGATCGACTACGACACGGAGATCGAGGTTGCGCCAGGCATTCACGCGACCTATGTCGATGCCGGCCACATCCTCGGTTCGGCGATCATCCGACTGCGCGTCGCAGATCGGGAGGGTGGCCCGGAGCTCCGGCTCATCTTCTCCGGCGACCTCGGCCAGTCCGGCACGCCGATCCTGCGCGACCCGACGATCGTGACCGATGCCGACTACGTCCTGATCGAGTCGACGTATGGCGGTCGCGAGCACGAACCGGAGGCCGAGGCGAACCAGCTGCTCGCCGATGCCGTCAATCTGGTCGCCCAGCACGACGGTGTTCTGCTCGTGCCGTCCTTCGCGATCGGGCGGACCCAGGATGTCGTCTGGGAGCTCCATCGCCTGATCGACGCCGGGCGGATCCCGCTGCTCCCGCTTTACCTCGACTCGCCGATGGCCTCGAAGGCGAGCGACATCTACCGCCATCACCCTGACTACTACGACGCCGAGACGACCGCCCTGCTGGCCGCCCGCGACGCGCCGCTCGACTACCCCAAGCAGACGATCACGAACGACGTGAAGCAGTCCGAGGCGATCGCTCGGGCACCCCGGCCGTACATGATCGTCGCCTCGAACGGGATGCTGACCGGCGGCCGGGTCGTCGGCCACCTGCGCAACCTGATCGACGATCCGAGCGCGGTGATCCTGTTCGTCGGCTACCAGGGCGTGGGCACCCTCGGTGCCCACCTCCAGGCCGGCGCGACAACGGTCAAGCTCGACGGCCAGGTTCGCCGGGTTCGCTGCCAGGTCCGCTCGATCAGCGGCTTCAGCGCCCATGCCGACGAGTCCGAGCTGCTCGATTGGATCGGCAACTTCGCCACGGGCAAGCCGTCCGGCGCCCCTGGCTGGCCGAAGACCGTCTTCATCGTCCACGGCGACCCCGATGCCCAGGCCGCCCTCGAGCCGAAGATCCGGGCGCTCGGGCCTCAACACCCACATCCCGATCTGGCACGAGATTGTCGAGCTGACCTGACCCGGCGCGGAGATGCTCGAGGACGTTCGCGCTTCGCGCCTCGGCCCTGGAGGCGCCGATCAGACCGTCGGTATTCCCCCGAAGTCTATCCGGGCCGCTGCGCGGGTTCGGATGAGTCACGGACGACGTTTCGAGCAACTGAGAACCAGGCGTCTACGCACGAGGACCGGCCGCGGACGCTGCTTGCGATGGGCGTCCAGGCGGCTGGATCGTCGGAAGACCGCCTGGCAGACCCCGGAGGAATACGGCAGGCGGCAGGCCGGCGCCGGCGACGGAACTCAGCCCTGGCGGATCTCCCGCAGCGCTGCCTCGGCCGCGGTCACGATAAAGCCGTAGTCGGCGCTGATCGTGACCCAGCCGAAGCCCTGCTCGCGGCGCCGGTGGGCGATTGCCGTCGACTGCGTCCAGGCACCGGCGGGAATCCCATGGGCCTTCGCCCGGTCGATGATGTGGGCGATCGCCTCCTCGACCTCGGGGTCGGCGATCCGGCCGGTGTGGCCGAGCGAGGCAGCGAGGTCGTTCGGACCGACGAGAATCGTGTTGATCCCGGGCACGTCGAGGATCTCGTCGAGGGCCTCGAACGCTTCGCGGGTCTCGATCTGGACGCAACAGGTGACCGCGTCGTTCGCCCCGGCCATGTACGCAGCGGTGTTCCGCCCGAAGTCCGATGGCCGGCGCGGAGCGATGCCCCGCAGGCCGGCCGGCGGATAGCGGCACCAGGCGACGGCCCGCTCGACATCAGCGACAGTCCGGACCTGGGGGATCACCACGCCGGTCGCGCCCGAGTCGAGGGCGTGCATGATCCGGACCGGCTCGTTGGCCGCGACCCGGTACAGGACCGGGACGCCCGCGGCCCGGGTCGCGATCACCATCTGGACAAGATCCGACGTGGCGACCGGCCCGTGCTCGCCATCGGCTACCAGCAGGTCGAAGCCGCTGCCGGCCAGTAGCTCGGGGACGCTCGGATCGAGCAGGGTCAGCCAGGTCCCGACGAGGAAATCGTTCGGTCCCAGGCGACCGTTGAGGTCGGGCACCATCGGCACCATGCTGGGGTTCGTCATGGGCCGCAGTATGACGGCCGCGAATGGGCGCGACCCGTTCGCGCGGTGCACCGATTCGAACGGCTGGCCCCGAACTCCCTCGCTTGTGCGCTCCTGATCCACCTGAGGTCATGCCGGCCGTGGATTCCAGGGCCGGCCGGATGTCCCATCAAGCGCAACGCGGTTTCGCAGCACGGAACGAGAGGCGCGCCAGACGGGACGCGAAGCCGCCCCGGCGCCACGCCCGGACAGAATGCCGGCCATGACCCAGCCGTCTGACGCGATCGTGGTTGGTGGTGGCCACAACGGGCTCGCCTGCGCCGCCTACCTGGCCAAGGCCGGACTCAAGCCGCTCGTCCTCGAGAAGCGCGGGGTGATCGGCGGAGCGGCCGTGACCGAGGAGCCGTGGCCCGGCTTCAAGGTCAGCTCGCTGTCGTACGTCCAGAGCCTGATGCCGCCCCGGATCATCAAGGAGCTCGAGCTGGCCAGGCGCGGCTACAAGGTCTACCCGATGGGCCCCTACTTCATGGGCTTCCCGGACGGCTCCGGTGTCGTGATGTACGAGGATCACGACCGGCGCTACGCCGAGATGGCCCGCTTCAGCAAGCACGACGCCGCCGTCTACGACGACTTCGTGGCCTGGAAGGACGGCCTCGCCCAGGTCGTCCGCCACCTGCTCTGGATGACCCCGCCGAAGCTGGGCTCGCGGTCGCTGCCCGACCTGCTCGACCAGCTTCGCTTCGCCTGGAAGCTGCGCGGACTTGGCGGCCGGGGCGTGGCCGACCTGACCAGGATCATGACGATGAGCGCGGCCGACCTGCTCGACGACTGGTTCGAGTCGGACCGGATCAAGGCCGGCCTGTCGATCGACGGGATCATCGGCACGTGGGCCGGGCCGTACGAGCCGGGCACGGCCTACGTCCTGCTCCACCACGAGATCGGCACGGTCGACGAGGACGAGGCGGACGGCCCGATCGGCGGCTGGGGCTTCGTCGAGGGTGGGATGGGCGCGGTCAGCACGAACCTGGCCGCGGCCGTCCAGGAATACGGCGGCGAGGTCCGCCTGAACGCTCCCGTTGCCCGGATCCTGGCCGACCGCGACCGAGTCACCGGCGTGGTGCTCGAGTCGGGCGAGGAGATCCGGGCCGACCTGGTGATCTCCAACGCCCATCCCCAGATCACCTTCCTGCGCCTGATCGAGGAGCGCCAGCTGCCCGGCGAGTTCGTCGTCGATATCCGCAACTACGACAGCCGCTCGGGCACGGTCAAGGTCAACCTCGCGATCAGCGAGCTGCCCGACTTCGTCTCGCACCCGGGCACGAACCGCCAGCCTCACCACACTGGGGCGATCGAGCTGGCCCATTCGATGGCGTACATCCAGCAGGCGTTCGACGACGCCCGCCAGGGGCGCGGCTCGGCCCGGCCGTACTGCGATGGGGTGATCGCCACGACCCTCGACCCGACGCTTGCTCCGGAAGGGATGCACATCTTCTCGATGTTCGCCCAGTGGGTCCCCCAGGAATGGCACGCCGAGCCCCACCGCGAGGAGGTCGAGGCGTTCGCCGAGCGGCTGATCGATGGCTACACCGAGCTGGCGCCGAACCTGCGCAGCTCGATCGTCCACCGCCAGGTGATCAGCCCGTACGACATGGAGCACGAGTACGGCCTGATCGGGGGCAACATCTTCCACGGCGAGCTGACCCTGAACCAGCTCTTCCACATGCGCCCGGCGGCCGGCTACGCCAACTACCGCAGCCCGATCCGGGGCCTCTACCAGTGTGGCTCGTCGACCCACCCGGGCGGCGGCGTGACCGGCCTGCCCGGCCGCAACGCCGCGCGGGAGATCCTCAGGGATCGGCGCCGGCGAAGGATCGCCTGAGGTCCGGGGTCGCGCGGTTACCTTCGTGCGGGCGTGACGCTCGCACCGGAGAGCTAGACTCGACCAGGAGGTTTGCTCGTCGATGACCGCCAGGGGTCCGTTCACGCGGCAAGAGATCGAGGCGATCCGCCGCCCGTTCCGGGGTGCGACCCTGCTGCCAGGGCGCGCCTACCATGACGAGTCAGTCTGGGCGTACGAGCGCGACAACTGGTTCCTGCGCGACTGGGTCTGCGTCGGGCGCGACGAGGACGCACCCGTGCCGGGCTCCTACTTCCTTTCGGAGGAGCTGGGCGAGCCGCTCGTCATCGTCCGCGCCCGGGACGGGGTCCTGCGCGCCTTCTACAACGTCTGCCAGCATCGGGGCACCGCGGTCGTCGAGGAGCCGTGCGGCAAGGCCGTCCGGTTCCAGTGTCCCTACCACGCCTGGATCTACGACCTCGACGGCAGGCTGATCCGGGCCAAGCACACCGAGGACCTCGACGACTTCAGCTTCGAGTCGTTCGGCTTGCGCCCGGTCCGGCTCGCCACCTGGCAGGGCTTCGTATTCGTCTCGCTCGATCCCGACGGGCCCGGGCTTGAGGCCTACATGGTCGACTGGCACGACCACCACGCGAGCTTCGGGCGCGACTACTCGCGCCTGCGCCGGGCCGCCCGCCTGACCTACGACGTCGCGGCGAACTGGAAGATCGTGGCCGAGAACTACTCCGAGTGCTACCACTGCCCGGGCGTCCACCCGCTCCTGAACAAGCTGACCCCGTACGACCTGGGCGGCGACTTCTTGCCCGAGGGCCCCTGGAAGGGCGGCTGGATGGCCTTCTCCGAAGGCTGCGAGACGATGTCGATGGACGGCCTGCGCCACGGCCGGCCGCTCCTCTATGCGACCGACGACGTCGACGAGCGCCGGATCTACTACTACATCCTGTGGCCGAACCTGATCATCAGCGTCCACCCCGACTACGTCCTGACCCACCACGCCTGGCCGGCCGGCCCGAACCGGACGATCGTCAACTGCGACCTGTACCTCGACGTCGATTCGGTCGGCCGGCCCGACCTGGACATCTCCGGCGCTCGTGACTTCTGGGACCTGACCAACAGGCAGGACTATCACGTCGTCGAGCTCCAGCAGGCCGGTACGCGCTCGGGCAGCTGGGTCACCGGCCGGTATTCGAACCAGGAAGCGAGCGTCCATGCCTTCGACCTGATGGTCGCCGACCGCTACGCGAACGACGGGATCCGCTCCGAGCGAGGCATCCGGACGGATGTTGTGAGCCCGAGCCGAGCGGCGGCCCGGGCAGCCCGAGTCCCGGCCGCGGCCGGCAGCGACAGGAGGCGATGATGGCGGTCCTCACCCCGGACGAGCTGGCGGGCATTCGTCGCCCGTATCGTGCCGCGTCGCTGCTGCCCCGGCGCGCCTATCACGATCCAGAGATCCACGAGTTCGAACGGCGCGAATGGTTCCGCAAGGACTGGTCGATCGTCGGCCGGGAGTCCGATGCGGCCCGGCCCGGCGAGTACTTCCTGGCCGAGCAGGACGGCGAGCCGCTCGTCATCGTCCGCGCCCGGGACGGGGTCCTGCGCGCCTTCTACAACGTCTGCCAGCATCGGGGCACCGCGGTCGTCGAGGAGCCGTGCGGCAAGGCCGTCCGGTTCCAGTGTCCCTACCACGCCTGGATCTACGACCTCGACGGCAGGCTGATCCGGGCCAAGCACACCGAGGACCTCGACGACTTCAGCTTCGAGTCGTTCGGCTTGCGCCCGGTCCGGCTCGCCACCTGGCAGGGCTTCGTATTCGTCTCGCTCGATCCCGACGGGCCCGGGCTGACCGACTTTCTGGCCGATCTCGTGCCGCACTGGAACCGGTTCGACTTCGGCGCGCTGCGTTCGGCCAAGCAGGTCCGCTACGACGTCGGTTCGAACTGGAAGTTCGTGGCCGAGAACTACTCCGAGTGCTACCACTGCCCGGGCCTCCACCCCCAGCTGAACAAGCTGACCCCGTACGACCTGGGCGGCGACTACGAGAGTGAGGGCCCCTGGGAAGGCGGCTGGATGGAGCTGGCCCCGGGGGCCGAGACGATGGCCCTCGAGGGCGGTCACCGCAACGGCCGGCCGGCGATGAGCGGGATGACGCCGATCGACGAGCGCCGGGTCTACTACTACGTGCTCTGGCCGAACACGTTCATGTCGATCCACCCCGACTACCTGCTCGTCCACCGGCTCGTGCCCCGGGCAGTCGACCGGACGACGGTCGTGTGTGACTGGCTGTTCGATCCCGCGACGATCGCCGCGCCGGATTTCGACGCCAGCGACGCCTTTGACTTCTGGGACATGACCAACCGTCAGGACTGGCACGTGTGCGAGCTCCAGCAGCGCGGCACGAAGTCGCGCAGCTGGGTCGCCGGGCGCTTCTCGAACCAGGAGGCCAGCGTCCACGCCTTCGACCTGATGTGCGCCGACCGCTACGCCAACGACGGGATCCAGGTCCGCCGCACGGTTCGCGAGCGCTATGACACGCCGCCGCCGAAGACGGAGCTGACCGGCGGGATCGCGAGCGCGGAAAAGACCGGGGCCCGCCTCAAGGCCCGGGCCGCCGCCGCGAAGTAGCTCCACTGCGGCCCAGGCCGCCGACGTCGGATCCCAGCTGCGTGGTGCCCCCGCGATGCCCGCCGCGGCTCCACGTGCCGGCCGCGGCTGAGAAACGTCGGATGATTGCCGCCACGAGGCGCGGTATTGCCGGGTTCGGCTGGCTTCAAGGCGAATCCGACCTTGGCGGCCAACCTGGCGGACGGGGCCACGTACGAACTCAGGACGAACCCGGGCACTCTTCATGCCGGCCCGTCCGAGGATCCCGACTGTGCGCCTGCCGGCGACACTCCTGCGAACCCGCGGCCATGCCCGGCGAGACGTACCGATCGGACGAACCTAGCCCCGCGCGACGATCCTGGCGAGGATCCGGGCGATCACGTGGGAGCCGGCGGCGGCAGCCTGGGCGGGAGCGGCCCCAGCGGCAGTGACCGAGGCCGCCTGGGCCGCAACCGCCGGTGCGGCCGGCGGCGCGGCGGGCGCAACTGACATCGCGGCGGCCCGGCCCGGACCACCCGCCGCGTCGGCGGCCGCCGGGCCGGCCGCGCAGGCGGCGATCACCGGGGCGAGCGCGGCGGCCGCTCCAACCGCGGCGATTCGCTCGAGGAGCTGGCGGCGGGTCATCCGCTGGGCGGCGAGGTAGGCGGCGAGCGCCTGCTCGAGATCCGGTCTCGATTCCGCCTGCTGGTCGGTCATGGCCGAAATCCTAGCCGCTCGACGCCAGGTCAGCCAGCGAGGTCGACATAGAGGGGCGCGTGGTCTGACGGCAGCTTGCCCTTGCGCGCGTCCCGGTCGCGCTCGGCCGCTGTGACCCGCGCGGCCACGGACTGGGTCGCATACAGGTGATCGATCCGCATCCCGAGGTTCTTGTGGAAGTTTCCGGCCCGGTAGTCCCACCAGGTGTAGAAGCCGGCCTCGGGGTGGAACGGCCGGACGACGTCGACCAGGCCCCAGTCACGGAGCCGGGCGAGGGCCGCCCGTTCGGGCGGGGAGACGTGGGTTGCCCCGATATACGCCTGCGGATCGTAAACGTCGAGATCGTCCGGGGCGACGTTGAAGTCGCCCCCGATGAGCAGGTCGTCGCCCGGGTCCTGGGTCTCCCTGAGCCAGCGGCTGAGCCGCTCGAACCAGGCCAGCTTGCCCGTGTAGAACGGGGTGTCGAGAGCCCGCCCGTTCGGGGCGTAGATGCTCACGACCCGGATCCCCGCACAGCGCGCCGAGATCATCCGGGCCTCGGGTCCGAGCCCATCATCCGCCGGTTCCTCAGCCGAGAGCGAGCCTTCCGGCCCGACCACCGGGCCGACCACGGGCCCATCGCCGAAGTTCGTCACGACGTCGGCGATCCCGACCCGGCTGGCGATCGCGACGCCGTTCCAGCGCCCCTGGCCGTGATGGACCAGCTCGTAGCCGGCCATCGCGAATGGCATGACCGGGGCCGTCTCGTCGAACAGCTTGGTCTCCTGCATCAGCAGCACGTCGGGCGCCGCGGCCGTCAGCCACCCCTCGACCCGCTCGAGGCGCGCCTTCAGCGAGTTGACGTTCCAGGTCGCGATCCGCATCAGGCCGCGGACCTCACCCGCCGCGAGGCGGGCGAAGATCCGCGACCGACATCCGGTCCGGCTCGAGGCCGCCGGTCGGGTCGTGCTCCTCGAACGGCAGGGCCAGGGCGGCGAACGCCGCGCGGGTGGCGGCCGGGTCGCTCGTCGTGAGCATCAGCGCCCCGTCGGTGTCCTCGGCCACGCCGACGATCCCGGTGATGTTGACCGCGCGTTCGGCAAGGGCACCCGCGACGCGGGCCAGGGCGCCGGGCCGATCGTCGAGCTGGACCGTGAACCAGACCGTCACCGCGATACCTCCTGACGCGATGGTAGCGCTCATGGACCCGCTAGGATTCGGTCATGGTCAGGACGATCGCCAATGGCGCAGGAACGCCCGCCGTGAAGTCCGGCCCGCCGGCCGTCCAGGTCTTCGGGCTGGTCGACGACCAGCCGACCCGGGCCGCCCTGCGCTTCTTCAAGGAGCGCCGCTTCGAGATCCACTTCGTCGACCTCCGGCGCAAGCCGATCTCTCCCGGCGAGCTGCGCCGGTTCATCGACCGGCTCGGCCCGCGTGCCGTCCTCGACGCCGACGGTCGGGCTGCCCGCGATGCCGGGTTGCGCTACCTGTCGCTGACCGACGCGGATCTGGTCGAACGGCTCCTGCACGACGAGCGCCTGCTCCGCCTGCCGCTGGTCCGCTTCGGGACCGGGCTGAGTGCCGGTCGCGACGAAGCGGCCTGGAAGGCCTGGCTGGCGGCCCCGAAGCCGGGCTGACGCGGACGCCCCTTCTCGTGCATCCTTGGCGCATGCCAGATGAGGAATCGCCCGAGCTGTCCGGATCGCCCGCCAGGCGCCGCCGGGGCCGGGTGACGGTCGATCCCAGGACCACGGCCCGGATGGACGGTGGGGTGAAGCGGACCGAGGACGAGAAGCTCCTCACTCGCTCGAACCGGCCGGCCTTCCTCAGCGAGGATCCCTGGCGGGTTCTCCGCATCCAGTCCGAGTTCGTCGAGGGGTTCGACGCGCTGGCCGACGCCTCGGGCCCGCGGTCACCGTCTTCGGCTCGGCCCGGATCAAGGAAGGCAGCCATACCTACGAGCTGGCCCGGGCGATCGGCCGGCGGCTGGCCGAGGCGGGCTTCGCCGTGATCACCGGCGGCGGGCCGGGCGTGATGGAGGCCGCCAACCGGGGCTGCCAGGAGGCGCGGCGGACTCTCGATCGGCTGCAACATCGAGCTGCCGCACGAGCAGTCGCTCAACGCCTACGTCGACCTGGGCGTCGAGTTCCGCTACTTCTTCGCCCGCAAGACGATGTTCGTGAAGTACGCGGACGCGTTCGTGATCCTGCCCGGCGGGTTCGGCACGCTCGACGAGCTGTTCGAGGCGCTGACCCTGATCCAGACCGGCAAGATCCGAGCACTTCCCGGTCGTCCTCGTCGGCCACGACTACTGGGACGGGCTGATCGACTGGATGCGCCGGGTGCAGCTGCCGGCCGGCACGATCAACGCCGACGATCTCCACCTCTTCCACCTGACCGACGATCCGGACCAGGTCCTGCGACTGATCCGGGCCTACGCCCGGGACGGCCACGATGATCCGTCCGAGGAGCTCGAGCTCCGAACGCCGCCCGGGCTGGCCGACTGATTCCCGGTTACCAGCCCGGGTAGCTCGGCATCAGGCCGGGATCGCGACCTCGATCCAGCCGTCGGCGACCCGGACGGGGTAGTAGCGGAGGCGACGGACCCTGGTGAGCCGGCGTGCCTCCGCCTTCTTGCCCGGCGGATCCTCCTTGGGCGGCAGCCCCGCCGCGACCAGGTCGGATGGTACCGGCCGTCCGCGTCGCAGGCCGCCCGTGGTCGGCATCTGGACGGTCTCGCCGGTCAGCAGGTCGAACCGGCCGCTGTGGAGCGGGCAGTCGACGATGCAGCCGTTGAGCGCACCGATCGACAGCGGAGCCGACATGTGCGGACAGCGGTCGTCCACGGCGACGATCCCCTCGCTCGTGTGGGCGAGGAGGATGTCCAGGTCGCCCCGGCTCACCCGGCGCATCGCACCAGCGGGCAGCTCAACGGCCGGCAGGAGCGCCTCGAAGACCGCCGTCGCTGTCCCGATCACGTGGAGAGACCGGGGAACTGTGGCGGGACGTGGGTCCATGGCGCCAGCCTAGCGGGCCGGCCCCGAAGACGCGAAACCGGCCCCTTCGCGTCGTCCGCGAAGAGGCCGGTCGAGACGGGCTGGCCGGCCACGATGGCGCCGGGCCGGCGGGCCGGTCAGTCGAGCGCCGCGCTCGTTGGCCGGATGACGGCGTCCGGGTTCGGGGCGGCGGCCGCGGCGTGCTGGGCACCGGTCATCGTCCGGAGCGGGATCTCACTGATCAGGAACGACACAGCGACGGATGCGACGGCAGCGCCCACCCCGAGGAGCATCGAGTTTGCGATGGCGATCGTGAACGCCTGGTGGAAGCCCTCGACGAAGATCGCCTGGAGCTGGGTAGGCAGCTGACTGACGAACGCCAGCGGGTTGCCCGTGCTCGTGACCGAGGTGAGCGTGCTCAGGTCGAAGCCGGGCGGCGGAGTCGTGGGAACGACCGCGGCAGGCGCTCCGGCCGCCACGATCTGGTCGTGGAGGAGGGTCCAGGTCAGGTTCTCCCGGAAGAAGGTGAAGGCGAGGGTGAGGCCCATCGTCGTCCCGATCTGGCGGAAGAGGGTCAGGTCGCGAGGTGGCCGCGCCGAGCTCGCTGAACGGCACCGCGTTCTGGACGATGATCGTGAACACCGCGAAGGTGGGACCGACGCCGAGGCCGGTGACGAACATCCAGCGCCCACAGGACCAGGTTCGGGGTGTCGGCCCGCAGGTACGACATCAGGAACAGGCCGATCGTCAGGATCACCAGCCCGCCCACCACGACCGCCTTGTAGCGGCCGGTCCGGACTGACGATGATGCCCGAGCCGATCGAGGCAGATGATCAGGCCGATCAGGAACGGCAGGAGCTGGTAGCCCGACGCCGTGGCACGTCGGCGCCCTGGACGATCTGGAAGTACAGCGGCAGGAAGATGATCGCGGCGCCGAAGCCGAATGTGGCCAGGAAGATCGCGACCATCGATGCGCTGAACGTCCGGTTCCGGAACAGGTGGAGCGGGATGATCGGCTCCGGCCGCGCGCGCCTCGACGCACGACGAACGATCGCGAGGAAGCACGAGCCCGACGGCGATCGAGCCCCACACGCTCGGGTCGCTCCAGTGGGCGGTCTCGGCCAGTGGTCAGGCCGACGAGGATCGGCATGAGCCCGACGGTCGAGGGTGATCACGCGCCGCAGGTAGTCGATGCTTGGTATCGCGGCGGCGGCTCTTGATGTTCGGCAGCAGGCGCGCGATGACGACCAGGGCGACGATGCCGATCGGGAGGTTGACGAAGAAGATCCAGTGCCAGCTGAAGTTGTCGGTCAGGAAGCCGCCGAGGCCCGGCCCGACCAGGAAGGCGATCGCCGAACACGGCCCCGAACAGGCCCTGGTACTTGCCGCGCTCGGCCGGGGTGAACAGGTCGCCGATGACGGCGAGCGCGATCGGGAACAGGGCGCCGGCGCCGAGGCCCTGGATGCCCCGGAAGAGGATCAGCTGCCACATCGTCCTGGCTCAGGCCCGGACAGCGCCGAGCCGACGAGGAACAGCGACGATGCCGAACATCAGCAGCGGCCGCCGGCCGTACAGGTCGGACAGCTTGCCGTAGATCGGCACGGTGATCGTGCTGGTGAGCAGGTAGATCGTGACGACCCAGGTGTACAGGTCGGCGCCGCTTCAGGTCGGTCACGATCCGGGGCAGGACCGGCCCGACGATCGTCTGGTCGAGCGCGCCGAGGAACAGGCCGAGCAGGATCGCGACGAGGATCTCGATCTTCGCGCGGCGGTCGAGGCCCAGGGCCGGATCGTTCTCGATTGACGGGGCGTCCGCCTCGTCGTTGATGGGGAATGCTTCCATGGATCCCTTCCTACCCGTGCGTTGCGCTGTCGTGGGCTGGGTCGGTGCCCAACCCGAACTCGGCGGCGATGGCTGTCCGAAGGTCGGCCAGCGCCTGGTGGATCCCCCGCAACTGGGTGTCGTCAAGTCGATCGCAGATCGACCTGATTCGATCCAGCTTGATGCCCTCGGTCTCGTCGAGCGCCCGGCGGCCGAGCTCCGACGGCTGAATGAGGACGACCCTCCGGTCGTCCGCCGGCCGATTGCGTTCGACCAGGCCGTGCTCGTCCATCCGGTCGATGATCCCGGTCGCGTTCGACAGGGAGACGTCGAGGAGCTCGGCGATCCGGCTCATCGACATCGTGCCGTGCTGCTCGAGCAGCCTCAGGACGTGGAATCTGGGTCATGCTGATGCCCAGCTTCACGAACTTCTCGGTCGAGGCGCAGCGAAGTTCCCGGAGCGACCAGCCGACATCGGCCAGGATCGACCCGATCAGGTCGTCGCGGTTCTGTACGGAAGTTTGCATCGAGTGAACTATCATACGCGACCAAACAGTTGTGTCAAGGCTGATGGTCTAGGTTGCGATGAACGAATCGCGGGACGATCTCCGCGACGGTTGACGGCAGGAGGAGCTCCGGATGCGCTTCGCGATCATGCTCGAGCCGCAGCAGGGCCTCACCTACCTCGAGCAGCTGGCCGTCGCCCAGCGAGCGGAGGCGGCAGGGTTCGAGGGCTTCTTCCGGTCCGACCACTACCAGAGCTTCCCTGGACCGGACGACCTGCCCACGACCGACGCCTGGACGGTGCTGGCCGGGATCGCCCGCGAGACGACCTCGATCCGCCTCGGGCGCGCTCGTTTCGCCGGCGACCTTCCGCCTGCCTGGCAACCTCGCCAAGGTCGTGACGACCGTCGACGAGATGAGCGGCGGCCGGGTCGAGGTTGGCTGTCGGCGCCGGCTGGCACGAGCACGAGCACACTCGCCTCGGGATTCCCGTTCCCGCCGATCGCCGAGCGCGCGGATCTGCTCGAGGAGACGCTCGAGATCCTGCACGGCCTGTGGGACGAGCCGGACGGCTGGTCATATGCCGGCCGCCATTGGCAGGTCGTCGACGCCCGCTTCCGGCCGAAGCCCGTCCAGCGGCCGCACCCCCCGATCATCGTCGGCGGCAGCGGGACGCCGCGGGGCATGAGGATCGCGGCCCGCTACGCGGACGAGTTCAACATGACCGATACGGACCCGGCCCAGATCGCCCACTGGTATGCGGCACTCGACGCGGCCTGCCTGGCGATCGGGCGCGACCCCCGCTCGATTCGCCGCTCGCTGATGATCGGGACGCTGATCGGGGCAACTGAGGCCGAGCTGGCCGGGCGGAAGGCCGCGATCGTGTCCAGCTTCGCGCTCGAGGATGATGGGCAGGCCTGGTTCGCCCGGCGCGAGAAGAAGTGGATCATCGGCACGCCCGAGCAGGCCCGGGCGAAGGTCGCCGAGCTGGCCGGCCTCGGCGTCGAGCGGCTGATGCTCCAGGACTTCGTGCCGCGCGACCTGGCGATGATCGAGCTGCTCGGCCGCGAGGTGGTCGCCGGGGGCTGACAGCGGCCGGGCCCCGTGGGTCGCGGCGACGTGGCGACGTTGCGCGGGCCGACGTTGCGCGTGACACGTGGCCACGTTGCGCGTGACACGTGGCCACGTTGGTCGGGCGACGTGGCACGTGGCACCGGGACGGAGAGTCGAGACGGGGAGTCGGAACGGGGGAGTCGCCCGCGCCGACTTCGTCCGAATGTCGCCGCGCGACGCACAACGGCAGGCCCCGGCTGTCACTGCCCCGAATCCCGGTCGTGGAACGGCCCGATTCGAGCACGGACCGCACTGCGCGGATCGCACGGCCGGCCGAACCACGCCGTACGGTCGCCGCTGGCGACATTTCGCCGAACCCCGGCGAACTCCCCAGGTTTGGCGAGCGCCTCAACCTCGGTCAGCTCCCCAGACCTTGGCGAGCTCCCGGACTCGTGAGCTCCCGGACTCGTGAGCTCCCCAGGCTCGGTGACCTGACCAGCCAGTTCGCGTCGAATGGTCGCTGCAGCAACTCGTATCGTCGCTCGTTGCCGAGGAACGGCTCCGCCGAAGCGTTCGAGCAGCCGATTTGTGCACGGCGTCGGGGCCGGATCCTCGCCGAGGACGGCAGATCGGTCCCGGAGTCGCGATAACGATCGTTCCAGCGCTCTTTTGACCGAAACTCCGCCCCGCGAACACGCCGCCCCCCGCGAACACGCCGCCCCCCGCGAACGCGCCGCCCCCGCGAACGCGCCGCCCCCGCGAACACGCCGCCTCCCCGCCAACCAGCGGGGCCCGGGGCGCTCTTCAGCCGGGCGTGCGCGCGTTGGCGCCCACTCGGCCGATCCGGCCGAGTGGGCGGCCCGGCGGGCCGTAGCGCAGCCAGGCCCGGCCGAGGAGCCGGTCGAGGCCGACCGGCCCGTACCTGCGTGAATTGACCGATCCGTCGAGCGCGTCGCCGAGCAGCCAGGCTTCGGTCACGCCGAGCTGGAACGTGCGGCCGGCCTGGCGGACGCTGTCGCCGGGCCGGGCCGCGACTCGCTTGACCACGAGCATGTCACCGAGCGGCTCGCGCACCACCACGATCGCCCCGCGCCGCGGCCAGATCCGGACAGTCGGATCGACGAGCAGCCAGTCGCCGGCCTCGAGCGCGGGCCGCATCGAGCCTTCGGCGACGATGACCCGCCACGGCCGGCCGTCGGCCACCTGCCCGGCGCGGCCCGGTTCGAGCTGAGCCAGGGTCCCGGCGCCTACTTCTTCGTTGACCAGAAGATGTCGGCGAACTCCTTGACTGAGGCCTGCAGCTGGGCGGCGGCCTCCGGATCGATGTTCTGCTTGTTCTTGCCGGCCAGCTTGAGCACGTTCCAGACCTTCGTGTGGAGGTCGGGGTTGGCGGCCAGATGCTCGGGCTTGAAGTAGTCCGACCAGATCACCTGGACTTCGTGCTTGACGATCTCGGCGTGCTGCTCCTTGACCGTCACGCAGCGGACGAACTTGTTGCGATCGGCCGGGCTGTTGCCATCGAGGCCGCCGAGCAGCTCGACCATCCGGGCGACCGTCTGGGCGGCGAGCACGGCGGCGTGGGGGTCGTAGATCCCGCAGGGGACGTCGCAGTGGGCACGGGCGACGGTCTTCGGAGCGAGCGCCTGGGCGAGTCGGCTCATTTGGGGCATCGGGTGTCTCCTTCGATCGCTGGTGGGCTGATGTCCAGTCTCAGAGCGACGGCTGAGCCTGTCAAACGGGCTTTCGGCTGCTCGCGTCACGTTTCGGGGCGGTATCATCGCGGCAATGACGGAGCCAACCCCGACCGGTGCGCTCGCCTGTCCGTTCGTGGCGTTCGAGGACGACCGCGACGCCCGCGCCGACGTCCCGGACCACCGCCACCGGTGCTATGCCGAGGCGCGGCCGGCACCCCGGGCGCTTGCCCACCAGGAGGCGTTCTGTCTGTCGCCCGGCTTCGCGGCCTGCCCGACATTCCAGGATTGGGCCCGCCGGGAGGCCGCCCGGGCCAGGCCGAGCGGCGGAAGCGACCGGAACGAATTGGCCGGTCTCGCCCGGCCGGGCCGAGGCGACACGGCTACCGGGTCGCCCGAACCGGTCGACGACCCGCGGCGAGGCGATGCAGACCGACCCCGCGCCACCGCCGACGGGCCGGCCGAAGGGCCCGGCCGATCGCGAGGACGCGACTGGGCGGCGCCACCGGCCTGGGCCGCCGGCTCCGAGGAGGACGACGCCGAGGCACCCCCGTTCCTGAGCGGCGCCGCCGGTGCTGGCGCCGCCGGGGCGGCCGGCGCTGGCGCCGCCGGGGCGGCGGCCGGGCTGGCCGGCTCGCGCTGGCTGAACGAAGCCGGGGCGCCGCCGGCGGGTGACGCCGATCTCGAGGATCTCGATCGCTCGCTCGAGGCCGACCGGGCGGCCCGCCACGTTCGCCAGCCCGCGGCGCCCGGTCGGGTCGGCGATCAGGAGGAGGATGAGGAGGACTACCGCCCGGTGGCCTCGGCCGTCGCCTCGACTGGACGTCGGGCCAACCAGGTCTCGCGCCGCCCGTCGTCGTCGGGTCGCGAGCCGGCCCGCCCGGCCTGGGAACGGTCGCGCCGCAACGAGGCCTACCCGACGCTCAAGACCCGGATCGGGATGCCGGCCGTTCCCCGGGTCGTTCTCGCGCTCGGCGCCCTGGTCATCGCCGCGGTTGTGATCTTCTCGCTGCCGTTCCTTCTCAACTTCGGTGGCGCGTCGGGTCCGACCACCCCGCCCACCTCGGCCGGGCCATCAGGCAGCGCCCTGCCGTCGGTCGGGCCGTCCGGGTCCGGAGGGCCGGCTGTCTCCTCGCCCCAGGTCTACACCGTCGTCTCGGGTGACACGATCTCGAAGATCGCCAAGCGGTTCGGACTGACCACGGCGGCCCTGCTGGCCGCCAACCCGCAGATCAAGAACGCGAACAACATCAAGATCGGGGACAAGATCACGATCCCGAGCGCCGCCCCGAGCGACGTGATCAGCGGGTCGTCGCCCAGCCCGTCCTGAGCCCGGCCCGGACCGGCCGGCCGGCGAGGTCAGGCGGCGCGGCGAGGTCAGCCGGCGCGGCGAGCGCCGGTGAGCTAGCGCGGGGCGAGGTTGATCGAGGTGATCCTGCCGGCCTCGACCCGGAACGTGGCGTCGAGGTGCTGCGAGGTGGCCCCGGGCCGGACCACGAGCAGGTCCGCCTCGTAGGTGTTGCCCGTGTCGCGAACCTCGCCGGGGATCATCTTCAGGCCCTTGTCGCTGCGCAGGAACCAGCCACCGACGCGCTCGACGCCGCGCAGCGTCTGGACGCTGTCGCCGACGTGGATCCGCATCTCGGTCCGCTCATCCATCAGGGCGACCGCGCCCTCGCGATTGCCCGCGTTCAGGAGCTCGAAGAAGACTTCCATCGTTTCCACTGCGCCCATGCCGGCAGTGTAAGCGACCGCACCCGAGCGGACCCGCCCGGGCCGGCACCTAGAAGCCGCCGCCGGCCCCGCCCCCGCCACCGCCCGAGCCCCCGCCGCCGAAGCCCCCACCGCCGCCCGACGACGATGGCGAGTTGCCGATCGTGCCCAGGGCCGACATCATCCCGCCGACGTCCGGGATCGCTCCGCCGGAGAACACGGACACGCCGGGCGCCCCGCCCGGACCGGCCGCCAGGCCGAAGCCGCCCGCCGTCCCGTACCACATCGGGAAATAGGCGCCGGGCGCGGCAGCGCCCCGCTGGACGTCCTCGACCGTCCGGCCGAGGACCGCCTGGACGTCATGGTTCAGGCCGAGGGCGACGCCCCATACGACCGCGAGGTCGGGGCTGTCCAGCCAGTCGAGCCGGGCCGTGGCGACCACCTCGTCCATCGAGCGGGCCTGGGCCATCGTCGCCTCGAGCGTTCGCCGGTAGGCCCTGAGCTGGCGCGTCGACCATCGCTCCATTCTTCGTCCGGGCGGGCATCGCCTCGCTGATCAGCACGGTGACCACCCCGCCGGCGATCAGGCCGACCGCGACGAAGATCAGGCCCGAGAACGGGATCGAGCTGCCGGCGATCCAGGCGATGACCCCGCCGATCACCTCGAGGATGCCGCGGCCCAGGTACCGGCCGATCGCCTTCGTCGGTGCCTCGACGAACCAGCCCTGGTCGACCGCGTGGTCCTCGAGCGCTCGAGTCGAAGCTGGCGGTGTACTGGCCGAACCTGGTCAGCTCGGTCGGCTCGATCCGGCCCGCCTCGCCGGCGATGCCCTGGAGCATCACCAGGGCGTACGTCTCGGCGTCGGTCAGCGGCTGGCGGGCGGCGTCGCGGCGGGTCGCCTCGACCCCGGGATCGGTCGCTGCCGGGGGATCGGTCACGACCGCCAGCACGGACGGCCGACGAGGATCGGGGACGTCGAAGGCGATCTCGCCGCGCGCTGGCCAGGTCGAGCATCGCCGTCGTCAGCGCCCGCCGGGTCGGTCGCCCGTCGTAGACGAGGGCGGCCGCGGCCGGCGTGAGGTCGGGCGGAGGGGCGGGCATGAAGACCGATGGGTCGTCGGTGTAGATCGCGTCGCGACCGCGCCGCCACCAGGCCAGGGCGGCCGACGCGATCGCCAGCAGGAAGAGGGCCGGGCCGACGATCAGTCCGACGAGCGCGTTGACGATCCGGCCGCGGGACAGGGATGGCGGCGTTCTCGGGCGTGGCCGCTCGCATCGACCCGGGCCAGGCCGGCCCCGAGGGCGCCGTTCATGTCGCACGCCTCCAGGCGCGGCAGCATGTCGTTCTGGAAGATTGCACTGGCGCTCCTCGTTCGACAGGTAGGCGACGCGATAGCCCGGACCGGCGTACAGCTGGATCTCGCCGTGGCACTTGCTCGGGTCGAGATCGAACAGGATCACCAGGCCGTCATCGAAGCCCGCCCGGCCGACGCCCCACTGGTCCATCAGGGCCCTGGCATCCGACTCGGCCTCGTCGCTCGACACGCCGTAGTCGACGACCTGGCTGTAGACGACGACCTCGGCGCCGGTTCGTCCCTCGATGCCCTTGATCGTGGCCTCGGCCGCCGCGATCGTGGCCGCGTCGAAGACGCCGGCCGTGTCGTAGACCCGCTGGTTCGGCACCGGATCGGGGTAGGGCGGCCCGGCGGCGAAGGCGATCGTGGCAACGAGCGGTCCGAGGAGGGCAGCCGCGAGAACCGCCAGGCCGACGGCCCGCAGCGATGGGCGAGGCACGATGTCGGGCGCGAGGCGACGCATCAGACGATGGTAGGCGCCGGGCCGCGCCGCCGGACGAGCGTCAGCGCGCCATCGCCTTCGAGCAGGACCTCGGCCGGTCGCCGCCGGCCGTTGTAGGCCGATCCGAGGGAGGTGCCGTAGGCGCCCGCATCGCGGATCGCCACGAGGTCGCCCCGGACGAGGGCCGGCAAGGCGTGCCGGCCGAACGAGTCGGTCGATTTGCAGATCGGACCCTCGACTGCGGTCGGCTGGAGGTCGGCGCCCGGATCGCCGGGCACCGACCCGTTCGAGGTCAGCGCCACCACGCCGTGACGGGCGCCGTACAGGGCGGGCCGGATCAGCTCGGTCATCCCTGCGTCGAGGACGACGAGCGGGCCGTCCCGTCGGCGGACATGGAGGACCCGGGCGATGAGGAATCCCGCCCGGGCGACGAGGAAGCGACCGGGCTCGACCGCCAGGCGGGCCGGCCGGCGATCGGCCGGCAGGGCCCCGAGCAGCCGGCGCAGCTCGCCGGCGAAGCGCTCGGGCGAGGGCGCGGGGGCACCGATCTCGAAGACCGGGAACCCGCCGCCCACGTCGAGCGTGTCGAAGTCGGGCAGGGAGCCCCCGAGCAGGCCGACGAGCGCCAGGGCCCGGCGGACGCCGTCGCGCCAGGCGTCGACCGCTCCGAGCTGGGAGCCGACATGGAGGTGGAGGCCGCGCCAGCGGAGCGGGCCGTGCGGCCCGCCGCCGGCCTCGATCGCCTCGGCCAGCTCGTCGTCTGCCAGCCCAAACTTGCTCGAGCCTGCCCCGACCGCGAGCCCGGCGAGGGTCTCGGGCTCGACGGCAGGGTTGTATCGGAGGAGGACGTCGAGCCGAAGCGCGCCGTGCCCGGCCGTCCGCCCGGCGAGCCGGCCGAGCACCCGCGCCTCGTCGACCGATTCGATCGCCGTCCAGCGGAGCGGAGTGCCGGCCGCCCCGGCCCGTACGACGGCGGCCAGGTCGGCGTCGGTCTTGCCGATTCCCTCGAGCGTGATCCGCTCGTTCGGGATCCCGGCCCGGCGGGCGATCGACCATTCACCGCGCGACACGACGTTGGCACCGAGGCCCAGCCTCCCGAGGCGCTCGACGATCGCCGGAACGTCGTTGGCCTTGACCGAGTACTGCCGCAGCCAGGGGTCGGGGAAGGCGCCGGCCAGGGCATCGGCAGCCGCCTCGAGGCCGGCCACGTCGGTGACCATCAGCGGCGTCCCGAACCGCCGGGCGGCGAGCCGCAGGGCAGCGGCGACCGCCGGCAGGCGGTCGGTCTCCCAATTCGTCATGGCTGCGCCGGGCGGTCCCGGCGGTCCCGGCAGGTCCGGCCCAGGACCCGGGTCAGCGGCTGGTCTTCACGAACGGCAGCAGGCCGATCACCAGCGATACGACGCTCAGGACGACCGCCCCGATCACCGCCGCGGCGATCGTGGTCGTGTCGATCGTGTGGGGGAAGTGCCCGATGATGAACGTGATCTTCAGGTGCTCGGCCACGTAGGCGACGCCCAGCAGGACGACGCCGTTGACGACCAGGCCGGACAGGCCGAGGGTCATGACCGAGAGCGGGAACGACAGGATCTTGAGAACCGGCTTGACCAGGGCGTTCGCCAGGCCGACCACGATCGCAACCACGAGCACGGCCCAGACCTCGGGGTTCGGCCCGAAGCTGATGTCCGAGTAGACCAGGGTGGTGACCCACAGGGCGATCGCCGTGCCGATCGTTTCCGCCGCGAATCCAATCATCGGGAACCCTCCTCCGAGGCATGCCGGGCGAGGCGCGCCTGGAGGCGCGCCCGGACCGCCGGCCATTCGGTGTCGATCACGCTGTAGTAGGCGGAGTCCCGGGCGCGGCCGCCGGGCATGACCATGTGCTTGCGAAAGATCCCCTCGAACTGGGCGCCGATTCCCAGGATCGCCGTCCGCGACTGCTCGTTCAGGGCGTCGGTCTTCAGCTCGACCCGCCGCAGGCCGAGCGTGTCGAAGGCATGCCCGAGGCCGAGCAGCTTGGCCTCGGTGTTGACCGCCGTGCGCTGCATCGCCGGGTCGATCCAGGTCCAGCCGATCTCGAGCCGGAGGTGGGCCGGCACGATCGCCAGGTAGCGGGTGCTGCCCACGACCCGGCCGGTCGCCTGCTCGATCGTGACGAAGGGCACCTCGCTGCCGGCTCCGGCGGCGGCCAGGGCGCCTGCCACGATCTCGGCCATCCCGGCCGGAGTCGAGCCGTCGAGCGGCATCCAGCGCCAGATCCGGGGATCGCGTCCGGCCGCCGTCAGGCCGGCCAGGTGGTCGATCGAGAGCGGTTCCAGCCGGACATGGCGGCCTTCGAGCACGACGGGCCCGATCGCAACAGCGCTGGTCACCATTCGAGTGTACGGGAGCGCTAGACTCGGTGTCCCGCGATCACCCGTCCTGTCCGAATGCCGCCCAGGGAGCTCGCCTGTGTCCTCGTTCACGGCCCAGCTTGACGCGTTCCTCGATGAGTACTTCCGGCTCGATCCGCTGTCGGCCACGGCCGCCGGGATGCACCGCCACGACGACCGCTGGCCGGACCTGACCGAGGCCGGCCGGCTCGACCGCCTGGCGTTCGTGAGCCGCTGGACGGCCGCCTTCGAGGCGATCCCGGCCGACGGCCTCGAACGCGACGAGGCGGTCGATCGCCGGCTGCTCCTGCTCGTCCTCGACGAGATCCGCTTCGGCGAGACCGATCTCCTCCAGCTGGCCTGGGATCCGCTCGAGTGGGTGTACATCCTGGGCGGCGGCATCTTCCCCCTGATCGCCCGGGAGTTCAGCCCGCTGGCCGACCGGCTGGCTTCGGTGGCCGGCCGGCTCGACGGCGTGCCCGCCCTGGTCGAGGCTGCCCGGGCCACCCTCGTCGGCACACCCGACGGGCGGCCCGTGTCCCGGCTGCACACCGAGACCGCCGTCAGCCAGCTGCCCGGGATCGGCGAGCTGATCCGTGACGCCCTGGGCGAGGCGGAGCGCGCCGCGCCCGGCGACCCGGCCGTCGCCGCCTTGCTCGAGCGGCTTCGTGCGTCGGCGGCGTTGGCGACCGAGGCACTCGCCCGGCTCGAGGCGATCCTGCGCGACGAGGTCCTGCCCCGGTCCGCCGGCGAGGGCCGTCTCGGCCCGGAGCTGTTCGCGGCCAAGCTTCGCCGGACCCTGCGCGACGACGAGCTGACGCCGGCCCGGATCCTCGAGCGGGCCGGCCGGGAGGCCGATGCCGTCCGGGCGGAGATGATCCGGATCGCCCGCGAGCAGTGGTCGACCTGGTGCTCCGGCCAGGCGATGCCGGCCGGCGAGGGCGATATCGTCCGGGGCGTCCTGGACGCGATCGCCGTCGAGCACCAGGCCCCGGCCGACCTGCTCGACGCCTGCCGGGCCGAGCTCGCCAGGATCGAGGCGTTCTGCCGGGCCGAGGATCTCGTCGGCCTGCCCGACGAGCCGCTCGAGATCCGCTGGACCCCGGCCTTCCTGCGGGCCTTCGGCGGCGCGATGCTCGACTCCCCGGGTCCCCTCGACCGGGGCCAGAAGAGCTTCTTCGCGATCACCCCGATCCCCGACGGCTGGACGCCGGAGCAGGCTGAGAGCTACCTGCGCGAGGACAACGACCGGATGCTCCGGGTTCTCACGATCCACGAGGCGGTCCCGGGCCACTACCTGCAGGGCGCCTACGCGAATCGCTGCAAGTCGCTCGTCCGGGCCGTCTTCTGGAGCGGGTTGTTCGCCGAGGGCTGGGCGGTCTACGTCACCCAGGTGATGATCGACGCCGGCTACGGGGCGGACGACCCGGCCCTCCTGCTCACTCACTGGAAGTTCTACCTGCGGGCCGTCCTGAACGCGATCATCGACGTCCGGATCCACGCCGGCGAGTCGTTCGGCGGACCGATGGCCGAGGGCGAGGCGGTCCGGCTGATGGTCGACGCTGGCTTCCAGGAGGAGGCCGAGGCGCGCAACAAGTACAACCGGGCGCGCCTGTCGTCGACCCAGCTATCGACCTACTTCGTCGGCTCGATGACGCTGTGGGAGCTCGAGCGCGACGTCCGTCGCCGCCTGGCCGACGCGTCGGGCGACCCGGCCGGAGCCGGCGCCATCGTCGAGCGCGACATCCCAGGTGGATTCGGGCCGACCCCGGGCTTCAACCAGCGCCGCCATCTCGAAGCGACCCTCGGCCACGGGACGCTCGCCCAGTCGCTCCTGCGCGGGCTCGTCCTGGACGAGCTGCCGGCACCGCCGCAGACATGAAGACGACCCCGCCCGGTCTGCCCGGCACGGGGTCGTCCCATCGCGGCTGAGCTAGCTGCCGGCCTCGGCACCTGCCTCGGGAGCGCGACCGAGGCGCATGACGAAGCGGACGAACAGGAAGGCACCGGTCAGTCCGAACAGGACCAGGCTGAGATCGAGGATCGGCCAGGCGAGGGCGTTCACGGTGACCCCGTCGTTGCCGACTGCGCTCAGGGCGCCCGGCACCCAGTCGAGCCCGATGCCCTTGAGCGCGTCGACTTGGTCGGCTGACTCGAGCCCGTAGATCTGGGGAATGATGTAGAGGGCCGAGGCGATCACGAGGAGGACGCTCACGATCTGGAACGTCTGCCGGTCGTCGTCGGCGTCGCGGACCACCTTGACGACCATCGCCCACAGCAGGACGACTGTCGCCAGCGGTGCGGTCAGTGGCAGGCCCAGTCCGATATACAGGTTGGGCATGAGGAAGATCACGCTGAGGGCGAGGGTGATCGTCAACAGCGCATCGCGCATCAGCACATACGACAGCCACCAGACGTCGCCGCCAAAGCGGAGGGTGAGGCTGCCCAGGAAGCGCAGGATGTACGGCCGGGCGAAGTGCATGATCATCGCGAAGGCCCACAGGATCGGCAGGATCGCGGCCAGGGACAGGACGAGCCAGCCCGCGCCGCCGTTGGTCAGGGCGGTCGCCAGGTCGTCGGCGCTCAAGGGCGATGGCGTGGGGTTCATCGGGACTCCTCCCCGCTCCGGCGGGCGCCGGACTGGCGCAGGTTGTAGATGACGGCCGCCAGGGCGAGGACCCCGACGATCGCTCCGGACAGGTAGCACAGGGGCAGGGCCAGGGCGTGGTTCTGCGAGCTGACGAAGAAGGCGGCCAGCTGGTTCGTCGTGTCGCTGCCGATCTGGGTCACCTGGACGCCCAGGAGGTAGGGCACGATGTAGAGCGTCGCTCCCAGCCCGACCAGCAGGACCTGGATCCGGTACCAGCGAAGGTCTGCGTCGCCCTTGGTCACCAACTTGATCAGCAGGACGGCAAAGGCGCACACCGCGGCCAGGCCGCCCGTGATCGGCAGGTCGCGCCCGCCGACGACGTCCGGGTAGAAGAAGATGAAGCTGCCCAGGAAGACCTGCACGAGGAGGATGTCGCGGAGCGCGACATAGATGATCCACCACAGGTCTGCCCCGAGGCGCAGCGAGAACTTGCCGACGTTGGCGGCCATGTACGGCCGGGCCAGATAGAGCGCCACCGCGAGCAGCCACAGGGCGACGAGCGCGGCGCCGATCGTCCCTTCGATGAACGACTCGCCTGCGTCGAACAGGCCCGATACCTGATCCGGGGTCATTGATCTCCTCCTGCTTGAGCATTGGCGACGGCGTTGGCGATGAGGGCCGGTCGATCGGCCGGGCCGCGCCCGGCCCGAACCTCGACCGTAGGGCAGCCGGCGAGGGCATCGCAGCGGAAGCAGCGGCTTGCCTCGGCGACGGCGACGGCATCGGGGAAGCCTTCCTGGGTCGCCCCGAACGACCGGCTGCTGTCGACGGGATGGACCTGCCGGGCGCGCTCGTGGTAGGCGAGATCGAGCCGGAGGACCGGCTCCGGCGCCGTCCGGTAGCGGACAGTCGCCATGATCTCGGCCTCGCCGTTGCGGCTCCCGCCGAGGTACTCGTGGATCGCGCCGGCGGCCCGCCGGCCGGCCGCGACCGCGTCGATGATCGTCTTCGGACCGGACACGACATCGCCTCCGGCGAAGACGCCCCTGTGGCCGGTCGCGAGGGTTCGCGGGTCGGTCACGATGCCGGCTGCCGCGCCGACCTCGATGCCGGCACCCTCCGGGAGGATCGACGGGTCCGGCTCCTCACCGATCGCCACGAGGATCGTGTCGGCCTCGAGATCGGCGCCGCTGCCCGGGACCGGTGCCCAGACCGCCCGATGGCCGTCGAGCTCCCCGCTCGGCGCCTGGCCGATCACCCGGATGCCGACGACGGAGCCGTCCCGGCCGAGCACCTCGGACACCGCGGTCCCGGTCCGGATCTCGATTCCTTCGTTGCGGGCCGCCTCGACCTCCTCGGGCTGGGCCGGCATCTCGGCCGGCCCCCGCCGGTAGAGGACCGTGACCGACGCTGCGCCGCTCCGCCAGGCGGACCGGGCCGCGTCCATCGCCGTGCTCCCGCCGCCGACCACGATGACCTTGCCGGCGAGGTGCGGGGCGGGCCCGAGATTGACCTCCTTGAGGAACCGCGTCGCCGGGACCACTCCCTTGAGGGTGTCGCCGGGAACGCCGAGCGGCCGGCTCTTCGGTGCGCCGGTCGCCAGGAAGATCGCCTGGTAGTCACGCTCGAGGTCGGCCAGGCTGTAGTCCCGACCCATGACCGCGTCGAGCCGGAGCTCGACGCCGAGGGCGAGGATCCGGGCGATCTCGGCCTGGAGCGTCTCGCGCGGCAGGCGGTAGTTGGGGATCCCGATCGCCATCATGCCGCCCGGGACGGGCATCGCCTCGAGGACGGTCACCCGATAGCCGAGCCGGGCGAGGTAGTAGGCCGCCGACATCCCGGCCGGACCGCCGCCGACGATCGCCACCCGCTCGGCCCGTTGGCGAGCCGGCGGGCTGACCGGCGGCAGCGTCCCGTGCTCGGCCGCGAAGCGCTTCAGCCCGCGGATCGCGATCGGCTCATCGAGCGTACCCCGGCGGCAGGCCGCCTCGCACGGCGCGGTGCAGATCCAGCCGCAGACCGAGGGGAACGGGTTCACCTCGGCCGCGACCGCGTAGGCATCGTCATAGCGCCCGGCGGCGACCAGGCCGACGTACCGGCCGGCGTCGGTGCCGGCGGGGCAGGCGACCTGGCAGGGGGCCTCCTCCGACCCGTGGCCGAGCGGCCCGTGATCGCCGGGCCCGGTCCGATGACCGCCGGTGCGCCAGCTCAGGACGTCGCCGAAGGGCGACACCTTGGTCCGCTTGAGCGACTCGCGGGTGACGGATGAGAGCGGGATCCAGGCATTCGCCTGGATCGGCTCGACCGGCCGGCTGACCGGCCCCTGGCGCGGCGCCAGGTCGGTCGCTCCGGCCACCGTCGAGAGGGTCATCACCGCGACCGGGCACTCCCGGATGCAGATCGAGCACCCGACACACTCACCGACCTGGATGGGGTGCTCCATCAACCACGGGATCGGGCCCTGGCCGGGGCCGGCCTCGATCCCGGGCGACTGCGGCCGGGACATGTCGAGTGCCTCGACCGGGCAGACGTCCATGCAGATCCCGCAGTTGATGCAGTTCCTGTGATCGATGTCGATCCGATAGCCCATGACCGCCTCCCGCTTACATTGCGGTTCAGGGTGACGTTCGACGCGCCGGGGTCGACGTGCCGAGGTGCCCGTTCGTGGGGGCCATTCGGCCCTCTTGTGGAGTTGTGCGGCCTACCTCCCCGTGGGGCTTGGGTGCCGATAGGATGACCCTTGGCCGAGGATGCCGTCGACGCGGTAGCCGGCCCGGGCCGCGGCCCGGGCCAGCGCCGATCGCCGCCTCGAGCGGGGCGCATCGGCGGCCTCGGCGATCACCGCGAGCCAGGATGCCCAGGCCTCGCGCTCGACGTACTCGACGCCCTGCCAGGCGTTCACCCGGAGAGCGGCCCGGATCGCCGGATCGGCGAACCAGGCGCGGACCGCCGCCGGATCGAGTCCGACCAGGTCGGGCCGGGCGGCGCTCAGGGCCCGCACGATCCCGACCGATCGGTCGAGATCGGCCTCGGGCAGGCCTGACTGGGCGAGGACCGCCCGGATCACGCTCTCGAGTCGGAGGCCGGCCAGGTCGACTCCGGCCAGCGCTCGACCCACGGCAGCGAGCCGCCGCGCATCCGTGGCCGCCGGTCCCAGCCCGGCCAGGATCGTCGAGATCTCGGCCCGCCGTGCCTCGTGCTCCGGTTCGAGGATGAGCTCAGCCAGGCTGTCGGCGACGTTCGGCACCGGTCGCCCGGCCAGCTTCGCGGCCAGCCGCGACCAGGGAGCGCCCGGCGCATCGACGACCTCGCGCAGGTCGACGTAGACCCGGCAGCCGTACGCTTCCAGGCTCGCCTGGAAGCCGTCCGCGGCGACCTCCGTCGTGGAGCGGAGCTCCTCGAGCCCGGTCATCGCGTCTCGCAGGACGAGCCAGCGGTGCGGCCCGACTTCGATGCCCAGGCCCGCGGCGATCGTCGCCCGGGCCGGCTCCTTGTTGCCCTCCGCGTCGCGCCGGGCATAGGTCGATGACATCCGCGCCCGACCGGTCGTCTCGGCGTAGCGATTGTGGAAGAGAACGAGCGAGCGCTCGCCGGCCGGGCCACGGTTGGAGTAGGCGAAGACGTCCTCGTTGACCTGCCCCGGCCCGGTCTCGAAGTCATACAGGCGGAAGCCGTCCGGCCCGGCGAACTCGGCCCGCCGGCGGAGGAGCGGGAAGATCGTCCGCTCGTGGTGGGCGAGCAGGCCAGTGTCGACCGCCTCGTCGAGGCGGGCCCGCCGGAACTCCATCCCGTACTGCTCCCGGAACCCCTCGACCTGGCCGTGGCCGAGGAGCGGGAGGCCGGGCAGGGTTGCCAGCAGGGCGGCCACGCCGAAGTACTTGTCGCCCGTGCCGAACTGTTCGAGCGCCGTCTTCTCGTCGGGGTTGCTCATGAAGTTGACGAACCGGCCGAGGATCGCCGGGTCGAACTCGAGGGTGTTCTTCATGACCATCCGGTATCCGGCGTTGTTCTCGTCGCGGAGCATGTTCATGAACGCGCTGTTGTAGACCCGGTGCATTCCCAGCGTGCGCACGAAGTAGCCCTCGAGCAGCCAGAACGCCTCGGCCAGCAGGAGCGTCTCGGGTGCCTCGAGGGCGACCCGGTCGACGACCTCGCGCCAGAACTCGTCGGGCATGAGCGCCTCGAAGGCGCGCCGGCTCATGCCCTGCCCGGCCCGCGACGGGATCGCCCCGCCGGCGCCCGGCTCCGGAAACCACAGCCGCTGGATGTGGCGCTTGACCAGGACCATCGCCGCGTCGAAGCGGATGATCGGGAAGTGCCGGGCGACTGCCAGGATCGTGCGGATCACGGCCTCGCGCACCTCGGCCTTCGAGTAATCGAGCTGGGCCGTGTCGTTCCAGGGGAAGCTCGTGCCGTCGTTGCCGTGGTAGACGTAGCGGACGTCGCCGGTCGCCCGGTCGACCCGCTTGAAGACGACCGCGGCATCGGTCGCGTCGTAGTAGTGATCCTCGATCCGGATCGCGACCCGCTCGTCGGCCGACAGGTCCGGCCCGCTGAAGGAGTAGGCCGGGAAGGGCGGCTCGGCGAGCGACAGGAAGCGATCCGGATGCTCGATCACCCAGCGCGAGTCGATGCCCATGTGGTTGGGCACCATGTCGCTGGCGAGGCGGATGCCGTGCCCGGCGGCGCGTGCTCGCAGGTTGTCCAGGGCGCCCGCCCGCCGAGGTCGGCGGCGATCGCGTAGTCGTCGAGCGAGTAGGCCGAGGCGACCGCCTCGGTCTGGCCGCGAAGCTGCTTGATCCTGGCCGACGCCCGGCTGCGCTCCCACAGGCCGATCAGCCACAGGCCGGTGATGCCCCGCCCGGCGAGGGTCGTCGAGCTCCTCGTCGGGGATCGCGTCGAGGGTCCGGATCGCGCGGCCGTAGCGCCGCGACAGCTGGTCGAGCCAGACGTACGTGCTCTTGGCGACCAGGACGATCCGCGGCATCCAGTCGAGGTCGGCGCTGAACCGCTCCGACTCGGCGGCCTCCCCCTCGAACGTGTAGACCTCGGACGGGCCGCCCGCACCCGCGTCGGGCTGGGCACCGAGCCAGGCGAGCTCCGCGGCGTGGCGCTCCTCGGCCAGCACGTCGAGGGCCACCAGGAGCTGCTCGAACAGGTCGTCGAGCAGATCGCCGAAGCGCTTGCCCCAGGCCGAGCGGATGTAGCGGAGCTGGTCGGCCAGCGAGTCGGGCGCCGCCGCGGCCGGCTCGCGCAGGAGCTCGATCAGCGAGCGAGCGTCGCCCGGGAAGGCCGGCCGCTCGTCGAGGGTCGAGGCGAGGGCAGCCTCGACGTCGGGGGCGGCGGCCGCCCGGTCGCGCAGCGGTCGGAGGTCGACCAGCTCGCCGAACGGCGCGATCGCCGGGTTGTCGGAGAGGACGCCGAGGAGGACAAGCTGGGCCAGGGCATTCTCGGGCTCGATCGGTTCGGGCTGCTCGAGATGACGAGGAAACTCGAGCGGAAAGGCGGCAAGGGTTGCGTCCAGGCCGGCCGGGCCGAGCTCCGCGGTCACCTCGTCGCCGGCCAGGTGAAGGGCGTCGGGCTCGGCGCCCGCCCGGTAGCGATCGATCAGCCGGCCGAGGATCGCGACGAGGATCCCGGCGGCCTGGAGCTCGCCCGGGGTGACGGTCCGCTTGGTGGCACCGGGCTGCGGGACGCCGGTCGACGCGGCCGGCGCACCTTCGGGAGGCGCGCCCTCGGAAGGCAATCCCTCGGGCGTGCCCTCAGCCGGCGTGCCCGCCCGGCGGGCGGCGAGCCTGGCCGCGATCGTGCGGGCCGTGGCGAGGTCGGGCCCGAGGGTCAGGTCGGCCAGGCCGTAGCGCTCGCGGGCGAGCCGGGCGAGCCGGAAGTCCCGGTCGGTTGGCCGCCGGCCGGCCATCTCAGCGGGCGGCGCTGACGGGCGCCGGCGCGCTGTCCGGGTTGCTACCGGCAGGAGCCCTCGGGTCACGCTCGGCCTGGACGTGCTCGATCGCCCGGCGCAGGAGCTCGAGGCCGGACGGATCGAACTCGTACTTCCATGCCCGGACCCGGTCCGGGTGGCTGAACCGGTTGTCGATCCCCAGGGCGATCGCCTCGCGTGACAGCAGGATCAGGTCGGCGTGCTCGTCGATCCGCTCGAGGGCCGGCTCCGACTCGATCACCGCGGAGATGATCTCGACCCCGGTGGCGCCCGCCAGGCGGAGCGTCTCGGCGATGTTGTCGGTGCCGGTCTCGGAGGCGCACACGAGCCCGACCCGGGCGCCGGGCGGCAGGGCGGCGATCTCGTGGACGAGCTCCATGTAGCCGGGTCCCACGATCATCGCGATCACCGGGATGCCCAGCCCGACCGAATACGCCTGGGCCTCGTCGGCATGGAACGTGGTCGTCGCGATCAGGTCGTAGTGGAATCGGTCGAGCCGCTCGGGGATCTCGTCGAGGAGCGTGGCATCGGCCTCGATCGTCTCCGGGAACGCCTCGACGATCCGGGCGGCATCGTAGACGGCATCGGCGTTCGTGCACTCAGCGAACAGGACCCGGACCCGCTCGCCCGGCCGCTTCCGTCCGGCGGCCGCGGCGAACATGGCCGCGGCCACCTCGTCCGCGGTGAAGCCGGCCGCACTGGCTCGCCTGAGCATCTCCGCGACGATCCCGGCCAGCGCCTCCTGGCCACGACGCTGGGGCGGTCGATCGGCCACATGGGTGCCGGCGCCGTGGCGGCTGGTGACGTAGCCGGCGTCGGCGAGGCGCTTGTAGACCGCCCGGATCGTGTTCGGATTCACCCGCAGCGCCGCCCCGAGCTCACGGACGGGAGCCAGTCGGGCGCCCGGCAGGAGCCGGCCGGAATCGATCTGGTAGGCGAGCTGCCAGAAGATCTGGGTGCTGATCGGGACGTCCGAATCGCGCTCGACGTCCAGCTCCCGATGGGTCATTGACATAGTCAGATGGTCCAAGTAGGATTTGGCCTAGGACACTATATCAACGTCGCGCGCGACCACCGCGCACGAACTGCTATCGAGAGCCACCATGACACCGCTCATCGCACTGTTCACCATCGTCGCCATCCTCGCACTATTAGGTGGTGCGGCGCAGCGGTGGGGCGTCGACTCGCGAGACGGCGCAGGCGACTCGCACCAGCGGGCGATCGGCGATCGCTGATCCGGACCCGCTGACCTGCGGGGCCGGCCGAAGGCTTCCGAACTTGGGCCCGCGGACCAACACCGTCGGGCACCTCCATCCACGTCAGCCCGTTGGCGCGCAGGCCTGCGGGCTGACGGATTCGTGGGCCCGCGCCTCGCCCTCCTGGCTGGTGCTCTGACCGAGCTCGGGGCACGGATCGCGGGCTTCGGCCAGCCTTGAGCGACTCCGGGCGGCGTGCTCGCGCCCGATTTGGTTGCGCGTGCAATAATCGCGCGGTGGCCGACGGCTCCGGCGCTCGGTGGAGCGGGGGACAGCCACGGGAACCCTGGTATTCGAGGTCTGGGCAATGGCGCTCTCAACGACTGTTCCGACCAGCTCGCCCGTTGCGCCGGTCGCCGGCGGTCGCGGCTACCAGGCGGGGGTCTGCAACATCGGACCGGCCGAGATCACCCGACGACGTCGGGCGGGCCATATTGGCCTGCTCATCACGATCGGCGTCCTGGCGATCGCCATCCTGCTCAACGTCCCCCCGCTCGTCCGCCTGATCGCCGCGCTGCCCGCGGCCGGGGCTGCCTCGGGCTATCTCCAGGCCGCCCTGAAGTTCTGTGCGGGCTTCGGCTCGCGGGGCATCTTCAATTTCGGGCCCCTCGGAGCGACCGAGCAGGTCGTGGATCCGGCCGCCCTCGCCCGGGATCGACGCCGTTCGAACCAGATCCTGCTGGGCAGCCTGGCGATCGGCCTCGCCGTGGGCGTCGTCGCCGTGCTCCTGCCGCTGTGAACCGCGGCTTGCTGTGACGACCCGAACCAGGGCGACCGCCCGACAGCCGGACGAGACCGACCGGGTCGAACGCGTGGCGGCGGCCATCCGGGCGCACAACATCGAGGTACTCGTCGTCGAGACGGCGGCCGATGCCCGAGCGGTGGTCCTCGGCCAGATCCCGGACGGCGCCGAGGTCCATTCGGGCAAGTCGAAGACGCTCGACGACATCGGCCTGTTCGAGGAGCTGGTGAACTCGGGCCGCTACGACGCGCTGCGCAAGCGCATCTTCTCGATGGATCGGGCGACCGAGGGTCGGGCCATCCGCAAGCTGTCAAACGTCCCCGACTTCATGGTCGGCAGCGTTTCCGCGCTGACCGAGGACGGAGCGCTCGTGGCGGCCTCGGCGACCGGCAGCCAGCTCGCCGCCTATGCCGCCGGGGCGGGCCGCCTGATCCTGGTCGTCGGCAGCCAGAAGATCGTCCCCGACATTGACTCGGCGCTCCGCCGGGTCGAGGAGGTCGTGTTCCCGTACGAAGACGCCCAGGTCGTGGCCCGGATGGGGGTCCACACGATCCTGGGCAAGATCCTGGTGATCTACGGTGAGTGGATTGCCGGCCGGACGACGGTCGTCCTCGTCCGCGAGCCGGTGGGCGTCTAGGGCCGGCCGGACCCGGCCTCGATCGCGGCCTCTTCGGCGGCCCGATCGCGGGTCGTCCGGATCCGCTGCTCGATCCGGAACGCGCGTCGCTCGCCGGGGTCCAGCCGGATCGGCCACGAGAAGAGTTGGCCGCTGCCCTGGTAGATCCGTTCGAAGCCGTCCTCCGAGTTCGAAATGGTCTCGATCGGCGACCACCAGACATCGGCCGGCGGCTCGACCGCGGTTTCGAGCCTGATCCCGATCGTGTCGTTGCCCGCCGCGACCCCGGCCTGGCCGCCTGCCGTGCCACTCCCGTCGTGGGCCAGGCGTTGCCCGTCGACCTCGTGGTAGGCGGCCGGGTTCGCTCCGCCGCCGAGCATCGTCATCGACCACTCGATCCCCAGGCGCGCGTCGATCGGGTCGCGGCCGAGGTGCTCGACGGTCACCTCCAGGAGCAGGGTCGGGCTTCGCCGTGTCCCCCTGATCGCGAGGCGCTTGTCGACCTGGACCGATTGACGGCCGCCGAGGGCGCCGCGGACCGAGCCCAGCCGCCGAACGGCGAGCTCGCGCCGTTCGAGCTCGAGCAGCTCGAACGGGCCCTCGACAAAGTCGCCCAGCTCGCTCTCGTCAGCGGCGGCATAGGCGGCCGGCGACGTCTCTGGGGCAAGGAACCGGACGAGGCCCGACCGGCGCTCATGGCTGTCGTAGTGGATCCGCTCGGCCAGGCCGGTCTCCTTCGAGCGGACCAGTTCGTGGATCGAGGCGGCCGCGCCGTGAGCCGGGGCGAACGGCCCGCCGTCGGGTGCCTCGATCAGGGCGCGGTGGTACGCCTCCGGCCGGCGGCGGACGACGCTGGCCAGGGCGTGGCGGACCGCCCGGACGTCCCACGTCCCGATCCCGGCCCCGGCGTCGAGCTTGATCCCCAGGACGTGGCCCGGGCCGGCCAGTCGGGCCTCGTCGATGCCATCGAGATCGAGATCGACGAGCGCACCACCGTCCACCTTGCCCCGACCACCTGCGGCGCGGGCGGCCTGGTCGGCCAGGTCCTCGGCCGCGATCAGGTGCTCGGCGGTGGCCAGGCGCATGTGGGCGATATAGATCCCGCCGAAGAGGCCGTGCCAGTAGCAGTCGTTCGACTGGCCCTGGTAGAGGTGGTCGATCGCCCGCTGGTGCACCGCCGGATCCAGGCCGTGACCCACCTGGGCGGCCATCGCCTCGACCTTGGCGCTCACCCGCAGCATCTGCTTGTGGAGATCATTGATCTCGCGGTAGCGGACCTGGAAGTTGCGCCAGAAGCCGCCCCGCAGGTAGCGAGCCTCGGGGGCACCGATCTTGACCGCGGCGCGCAGGATCCGGCCGAACTCCCGGCCTTCGTCGGGGGGCAAGGCCCATTCGCCCATCTCGGCGTAGGACGAGGTCGGCACGTAGATCCGGCCGATCGGCGCCTGCCGGTCGAGCCAGGCCGAGGGCGTGACCGTCGTCAGCCAGTCGGCGTTCGCCTCGATCGCCTCGAAGAAGCGGTCGACCCAGCGGCGCGAGCCCCAGCAGTGGTCCCAGGTGGTCGGCCAGGCCCCGAACTTCTCGCCGTCGTCGCCCATCACCCCGAGGCGGAGGACGTCCTCGCTGGCGTGGTCCCGAAGGTAGCCGATCACGTCGTCGACCTCGCCGAACGGGATCCGGTAGCGGAGACCCTGCTCCGTACCGAAGACGGCCAGCAGGTGCCCCTGGTCGTCGGTCGTGTAGGCGCCCCACAGGTTCGCCTCAGGGATCGCGGCGGCCCGGAAATGCGCGTCGTCGAGGATCGTCCAGCCGTAGCCCCCCCGGCCCAGGGCACTCGGCAGGTCGGGCTCCCAGATCCGCTCCGCGAGCCACGCCCCCCGGGGCCGAACGCCGGCGATCCGCTCGAGCTCATCGGCCATCCGGTTGAGCTGGCCGACCCGGTCGCGCTCTGGCAACGAGGCCAGGGCCGGTTCGTAGTACCCGCCGCCCATCAGCTCGACCCGGCCCGATCCGACGAGGATCCGGATCCGGGCCAGGAAGTCGGGCTGCTCGCGCCCGAGCCAATCGAGGAGCGGGCCGGAGTAGTGGAGCGAGACGCTGATCCCCGGGTGACGCTCGATCGCATCGAGCATCGGCCGGTAGGCCTGCTCGTATACCTGCCGGATCACCCAGCCGAAATTGCCGACCGGCTGGTGGTTGTGGATCGCTAGGGCGAGGGCGATCCGGGCTGGCACCTCGGTCAGCCGGCCCGCAGGCTCAGCGGGTCGCCCGGGCTGCCTTCTTTGGTGGCATCGGCCGGCGGCTGGCGAATCTCCACGCCTGCCGCCCGCAGGTACAGGTGCTCGGTGTACTCGTGGAGCATCCGGGTCGTCGAGAAGCGCCAGATCGTCGAGGCCATCGAGTCGCGCATCCGTTCCGTCCAGCCGGCCGGGATGCCGCTCGGGCCGCGTTCGTAGTAGCGGGGCACGACCTCGTCCTCGAGGATCCGGTAGAGGTCAAGGGCGTCGGCCCAGTCCTGGGCGCCCTCGTCCGGGTTCTGGTCGCGGCTGCCGATCGCCCAGCCGTTGTCCCCGGTCCAGCCCTCGTCCCACCAGCCGTCGAGGACCGAGGCATTGATCACCCCGTTCTGGGCCGCCTTCATCCCGCTCGTGCCCGAGGCCTCCAGCGGCCGGCGGGGGTTGTTCAACCAGACATCGACGCCCTGGACCAGGAACCGGGCGATCCGCATGTCGTAGTCCTCGAGGATGAACACCCGCCCGCGCAAGCTGGCCGAGCGCGACCGCTCGAAGATCTGCTGGATCACGCCCTGGCCGGGACGGTCGGCCGGGTGGGCCTTGCCGGCGAAGACGATCTGGACGGGGCGTTCGGGATGCCACAGCAGGCGGGCCAGGCGCTCGACATCGGTGAACAGCAGGCCCGCCCGCTTGTAGGTGGCGAAGCGCCGGGCGAAACCAATCGTCAGGATCTCCGGGTCGAGGGCCTCCTCCAGCTGCTCGAGCACGACCGGTGCCTCGCCGTGGCGGGCGAACTGGCTGCGCAGGCGCTTCCGGGCGAATATCGCCAGCTCGGTCTTCTGGCGCTGATGAGCGGCCCACAGGTCGCGATCGGGGATCTTCGCGAGGCGCTCCCAGAAGCGACCCGCCTTCGTCTGGGGATCGAGGTCGTCGAGGTCCGCCCCGAGGATGTTCGTATACAGGCCGTTCATCTCGGTCCCGACCCAGGTGGGGGCGTGGACTCCGTTCGTGATGCCCAGGATTCGCCGCTCGCCGAGCAGCCCTGCCCACGTCGCGTTGGCGGTGATGGCGTGCAGCTGGCTGACGGCGTTGGCGGCACACGACAGCCGGAGCGACAGGGCGGTCATGTCGAACTGGTGGGGGTCGTCGTCGACGCCCCGCCCAAGGAAGAGCAGCCGCTCGATGTCGACCAGCCCGGCCGCTTCTGGTCGATCCACGCCGAGGACCGGTCCGGCGATCCGCCGGACGAGATCGGCATCGAAGCGCTCGTTGCCGGCCGAGACGGGGGTGTGGATCGTGAACACGCTCGTCGAACGGACCTTCTCGAAGGCGTCGTCGAACGAGCCACCCTCGGCCACGATCTCGCGGGCCCGCTCGGCCAGCAGGAAGGCGCTGTGACCCTCGTTCAGGTGCCAGGCCGCCGGTCTGATTCCGAGGGCCCGGATCGCGCGCGTACCGGCGACCCCCAGGACAAGCTCCTGGTGGAGCCGCATCTCGCGGCCCCGGACGTACAGGATGTGGCTGATCGGGCGATCCGACTCCGCGTTCTCGTTGATGTCCGTATCGAGGAGCAGGGTCGGGACCCGGCCCACCTGGGCGACCCAGACAGCCACGTGCAGGGTCCGGCCGGGCAGGTCGATCGTGATCGTGAGCGGATCCCCAAACCGGTCGGCCGCCCGGAGGACCGGCAGTCGGGCGAGGTCGTAGTCGGGATAGGCATGCTCCTGGTGACCGTCGGCGTCGATCGTCTGGCGGAAGTAGCCCTTGCGATACATCAGGCCGACGCCGATGAACGGGAGGGCCATGTCCGAGGCGGTCTTGAGGTGGTCGCCGGCCAGCACGCCGAGCCCGCCGGAGTAGATCCCGAGGCTCTCGTAGAAGCCGTACTCGGCGCAGAAGTAGGCGATCGGGCCCTCGAGCGAGCGGGCGTACTGGCGATGGAACCAGTGGTTGCTGCCGTTGGCGAGGTAGGCGTCGAAGTCGGCGATCACCGCCTGGTACTCGACCAGGAAGTCCTGGTCTTCGAGCAGGGTCCGCCAGTCGACCGCCCCCTCCAGGACGGCCACCGGGTTGCGGTAGCGGGTCCAGGCCGCCGCGTCGATCCGGTTGAACAGGACCTTCGCCCGGGGGTGCCAGCTCCACCACAGGTTGTAGGCCAGCCGGCGGAGCCCGTCGAGCTGGGGCGGCAGTCGAAACGGCGCGCCGGGCAACGTCGGAACGCGAACGAGGGGATCCATCCGGGCCGAATGATAGGCGAGCGCGCGGGCAGCCGGCGGGTCCGGGGCGAAGGGCGAGGTCGGGGCGGGTCCTGGGCGCTTCGCGCCACCCGCCGCTGTCACCGACAATGGCGCGATGCAGGTCGTCTCGATCGCCGCCGAATGCGAGCCGTGGGCGAAGGCGGGTGGCCTCGGCGATGTCGTCGACGCCCTTGCCCGGAGCCTCGGCCGGACCGGTTTGCTCGATGGCCCGGTCGACGTCTTCCTGCCGGCCTACCGGTCGATCGTCCTGCCCGCCGATCTCGAGGTCGACGAGCTCGGCCTGGCCGTGCCCGGCCCGTACGGACCGCCGAGCACCGGACACCCCGAGGGGCTCGGCCTGGTGACGATCCGCACGGTCGTCGCCCACGGCTACCGCCTGCGCCTCGTCGACTACCCGCCGGCCTTCGAGCGGGACGGGATCTACGGCCATCCCGACGACGCCTGGCGGTTCGGCCTGCTGGGCCGGGCCGTCCTCGAGACCCTCCGGGTCGAGGGTCGCCGGGTCGACCTGCTCCACGTGCACGACTGGCACGCCTCGACCGCCCTCGTCCTGCGCGACCGCTTCTACGCCGCCGATCCGGTCGTCGGGAGGGGCCGGCTCGCCTCGCTCCTCACGATCCACAACCTGGCCTACCATGGCTGGGTCGACCGAGCCGACCTGGCCACCCTCGGCCTGGCGCCCGGCGACCCGGTCGTGGCCCCTGATGCGGTCGGGCTCGACCTGCTGTGGGCCGGGATCGAGCGGGCCGACCTGGTCAACACGGTCAGCCCGACGTTCGCCGCCGAGGCGGTCACCCCCGAGGTCGGCTTCGGGCTCGATCCGACCCTGCGCTGGAAGGGAAGCCAGCTCGACCTGTCCGGACAGCCGCGCTTCTTCGGGATCCTGAACGGGATCGACCCCGCGGTGTGGGACCCGGCGACCGATGGCGATTTGGCCGCCAACTACGACCGGCTCGATCGGGCGGGCAAGGCCGCCTGTCGAACCGACCTGCTGACCCGAGTCGGGTTCGACCCGGGCGATGACGGGCCGGTGCTCGGGATGATCGGCCGGCTCGATCCCCAGAAGGGCTTCGACCTGCTTGCCGAGGCCGCCGGCCGGCTTCTCGCAGCGGGCACCCGGCTGGTGGTCCAGGGCAGCGGTGACCCGGTCCTGGCCGAGCCGTTCCGGGCGCTCGCCCGGCGGCGCCCGGACCGGGTCGTCCTGTACGAGCGCTTCGACCGGGCGATGGCCCGCCGGATCTACGCCGGCTGCGACCTGTTCCTCATGCCGAGCCGGTTCGAGCCGTGCGGCCAGGGCCAGATGATCGCGCTGCGCTATGGCACCCCGCCGGTCGTCCATCGGACCGGCGGTCTGGCCGACACGGTGATCGACGAGTACCTGAACCCCGGTACGGGGACCGGGTTCGCCTTCGAGCATCCGACTGCAGCCGGCCTCGTGTGGGCCTGCGAGCAGGCGATCGCCGCCCGGGCCGACGCCGCCGGTTGGGCCCGCCTCCTCGATCGCGGGATGGCGGTCGACAACGACTGGGCCTCCGGTCCAACTGCAGCCTATCTCGACGCGGCTCGCCGGGCGGTGGCCGTGGCGACGGCCCCTGGGGCGAGCCGGCGTCGCCCGGCACGCCGCCCGGCAGGAGCGCCCGGAAGCGCGACGCCCCGTCGTTCCATCTAGAATCGGCCGACCCAGATCGCCGGAGGTGTCCATGGCCCGCCAGTTCGTCGTCGAGCTCCCCAACCAGCCCGGAGCGCTGGCCTCCCTCGCCGAGGCGCTGGCCGAGCGCGGGGTCGACCTCCGGGCGATCGGCGGCGGGAGCATGGGCGCGGTCGGCCACGTGATCATGACCACCGCCGATGACGACGGTGCCCGGGCGGTCCTCGAGGCCGGCAACTACCGCTTCGTCGAGGGCGAGTCCATCCTGGCCGAGGTCGGGGACCGGCCGGGCGGGATGGCCGGAGTCACCCGCGCCCTGTCGGACGCCGGGGTGAACATCCTGGGCCACCTGTTCCTGGGTCGGTGGGGCGACCGGGCGATGTTCACGTTCGTCGTGGACGACCCGGACAAGGCCCGGCCGATCCTCGAGCGCAAGCCCTAGCCGCCCGCCCCACGCCCGAGGGCAACGCGATGCGCTTCGATCGGATGATCACCGCAGTCGATGCCCATGCCGCCGGCGAGCCCGGCCGGGTGATCACCGGCGGGGTCCTGGACGTCCCGGGCAACTCGATGCTCGACAAGATGATCCACCTGCGCGACCACGGCGACGACCTGCGCAAGCTGATGCTGCGCGAGCCGCGCGGCTACCCGGCCGCGAACTGCAACCTGATCCTGCCGCCGACCATCGCCGGTGCGGATGCCGGCTACGTGATCATGGAGCAGGTCGAGTATCCGGCGATGTCGGGCACGAACACGATCTGCGTGGCGACGGTCCTGATCGAGACCGGCATGGTCCCGGCCGTCGAGCCGATCACGACCCTGCGGCTCGAGTCGCCGGCCGGACTGATCGAGGTCCAGGCCGAGGTCCGCGACGGGCGGGTGCTGGCGGTCACCTTCCGGAACGTGCCGGCCTTCGCGGTCCATCTCGACGCCGTGGTCGAGGTGCCCCAGCTCGGCTCGGTGACGGTCGACGTGGCCTGGGGCGGGATGTTCTACGTGATCGCGGACGCGGCCCGGTTCGGGCTGCGGATCACCCCGGACGAGGCCCGCGACATCGTCCGGATCGGCGAGATGGTGAAGCTGGCGACGCAGGAGCAGCTGCCCGTCCGCCACCCCGAGAACCCCGACCTGACAACCGGCGTGACGATCGCGCAGATCTCGGGCCCGGCCCGGCTCCCCGGCTCCGCCCGGCGCAATGCGGTGATCGTATCGACCGGACAGGCCTCCTGGGACCGGCCGGAAAGCTGGACGGGGGCGATCGATCGCTCGCCGTGCGGCACCGGGACGAGCGCCAAGATGGCCTGCGAGCATGCCCGCGGCCGGCTGGCCCTGGGCGAGCCATTCGTGCACGAAGGGATCCTCGGCACGACGTTCACCGGACGGCTGGTCGAGGAGACCACGGTCGGCGGCCGGCCGGCGGTCGTCCCGACGATCACTGGCCGGGCCTGGATCACCGGCCTTGCCCAGTACGTGCTCGCGGCTGACGACCCCTTCCCGCAGGGCTACACCCTGACCGACATCTGGGCGACCGCCTCGAGCCCCGCGGAGCGGGACGGCGCCTAGAACTGCGGCTTGACCGCCATGCAGAAGACGATCAGGACGAGCAGCACCGACAGGAGGATGCCCCCCTGCTGGGCGCGCTTCGCGAGGGCCATGAAGGCGGGTGGCGGTGGGCCGGGCGGGGTGCCGGGGGCCGGCGGCGGCGCGCTTTCGACCAGGTGGATCATCGACTCGATCGTGCGCGCCTGGCCGAAGATGGCGAAGGTGATCGCGATCACGTAGAGGACGATCCCGAGGACCAGCCAGTGAGCTGCGCTGAGGTCGATCGGCACGCTCAGGATCAGGCCGATGCCGGTGACTGCCTGGAAGAGGCCGAGCGGAATGATCAGCCGACGCTCGACCGTATCGGTCAGCTTCAGGCCGAACAGCGCGCCGGACGGCATCCGGCGTGATTGGCTGGCGATCACTGGCAGGACGAACGACGGCCCGAAGGCCGCGATCGCTCCCATCACGTGCAGGAACAGGAAGATCGACGCGAGTGCGCTCAAGCTGGATCCCTCCGGAGGATGAGGAGACTGGGCCGGCCCATTCTGCCGTGCCCGCGATCGTCACGTGCGACGAAGGCGCACCGCTCGAGCGTCAGCCAGGCACGAAGCGACCGGCGGCGGGCACGATCGCAAGACGCTCGAGCAGCTCGTCGAGCTCCTCGAGCGTGACGGCATCGAGCGACGGTGCAAGGCCGCGGGTGCGGTGGGTGGCCAGGACCCCGCGCCGGCGGAGGACCTCCTTGCGAATCGCCAGGCCCGCGATCGGCTGGGCTTCGAACTGGATGAGCGGCAGGTAGCGGTCGAAGAGGAGGCCCGCCTCGCGTGGCGCGCCTGCCTCGACGAGCTCCCGGATGGCGCGCAGGATCTCGGGGTAGGCGAAGCCGGTCATCGTGCCGCAGGCGCCGCGGCGCAGCTCGCCCAGGGCCGACACGCCGCCGAGCCCGCCGAAGATGTCCAGGTCCGGCCGCGCGGTGAGGAGCCGGCTGATCTTGGGTGGCGTGGGCGGATCCTCGATCTTCATCGTCCGGCTGCCGCTCGCCTCGGCGATCGCCAGCAGAGCGCTGACCGGCATCAGCACGCCCGTCGCGTTCGGCTCATCCTGGATCACGAGCGGCAGGCCGCCCGTCGCCGCCTGTCGGAAGAAACCCGGCAGCTGGTCGATGTTGCGCAGGAGTTGGGGCGCGGCGAGCATCGCGCCGGACGCCCCGAGGTCGCGAGCCTGGCCGATCAGCTCGAGGGCGGTCGAGATGGCGGCGGCCGAACAGCCGACGACGATCGGCAGGCGACCCGCGGCCGTGCCGAAGATCCTGGCGAGGGCCGCCGACCGCTCGTCCCAGGTGATGGCGCCGGGCTCGGCCATGACGCCCATCACGGTCAGGCCGTCGACGCCCCACGCGAGCGCCGCATCGACCAGCCGGCCCAGGCTCTCGAGATCGAGCCCGCCGTCCGCGTCGAACGGCGTCGGCACGATGTACCAGGTGCCGCGCATCCGCATCAGCTTGCCATCTCGAGCCTAGTCTGCCATGCGTCGTGGCCACCATGACGAGACCCGCCCCGGGTCACGGGACGGGTCTCAGTGGGCCGCGGTGCCCTGGTTCAGGCGACGGTCACCGGCTCCGGCTGGCTGGTCGGCAGGCCGAGCCCCGCCGAAATCCGATCAGCAAGGCCCGCGTCGACGCTCCGCCAGTAGGCGAGCGCGCGCCCCACGATGACGTCACTGACCCCGCCCCGGAGGTGCCCGACGACGTTCCCCACGAGGTGGTCCCGGTCGGTCGGACTCAGCACGTTCCGGTAGAGCGCGCCGGGCTGGCCGAAGTCGTCGTCGTCCCGGCGCAGGCTGTAGGCCGAGCGAACGATCTCGCCGGCCACCTGCCAACCGGGGTCGCCGAAGCGGTCCGGATCGGCGGCCGGGCCGCCGAAGCTGTTGGGCGCGTAGACGGGCTGCGACCCGTTGTGGCGGTAGCGCATCGCCCCGTCCTTGTTGTAGCTGTGGACGGGAACGCGCGGCTGGTTGATCGGCAGCTGGAGGTAGTTCGGGCCGATCCGATAGCGGTGCGTGTCCGGGTAGCTGAACAGTCGCCCGAGGAGCATCTTGTCGGGGCTTGGCCCGATGCCCGGGACCATGTTCGAGGGCTCGAACGAGGCCTGCTCGACCTCGGCGAAGTAGTTCTCGGGGTTGCGGTCGAGGACGAACCGCCCGATGGTCATCGGCGGGTAGTCCCCGTGCGGCCAGATCTTCGTGAGATCGAACGGGTTGAAGCGATAGTCCGCCGCAGCCTCGAACGGCATCACCTGGACCTCGAGCGTCCACGACGGATGGTCGCCGCGCTCGATCGCCTCGTGCAGGTCGCGAAGGTGGAAGTCGGGGTCCTCGGCGGCCATCGCCATCGCCTCGGCGCCACTGAAGTTGGCGATGCCCTGATCGGTCTTGAAGTGGTATTTCACCCAGGACTTCTCACCGCCTGCATTGACCCACAGGAACGTGTGGCTGCCGTAGCCGTTCATGTTCCGCCAGGTGCGCGGCGTGCCCCGGTCGGTGAACAGGATCGCCACCTGGTGGGCCGACTCGGGCGAGAGGGTCCAGAAATCCCATTGCGCCTCGTTCGAGCGCAGGTTCGTCTCGGGCATCCGCTTCTGCGAGTGGATGAAGTCGGAGAACTTCGAGGCGTCCCGGATGAAGAAGACCGGCGTGTTGTTGCCGACCAGGTCGTAGTTGCCTTCTTCGGTGTAGAACTTCATGGCGAAGCCGCGCGGGTCGCGGACGGTATCCGCCGAACCGAGCTCGCCGGCGACCGTCGAGAAGCGCACGAACATCGGGGTGCGCCGGCCCTTCTTGCCGAGGAAGGCGGCCTTGGTCCAGGCGGTGACGTCCTCGGTCACCTCGAAGAAGCCATGGGCGCCGCCGCCCTTGGCATGGACGACGCGCTCCGGGACCCGTTCGCGGTTGAACTGGGCCATCTTCTGGATGAGGTAGTGGTCCTGGAGAAGAATCGGGCCGTCCGGCCCGACCGAGAGCGAATGCTCATCGCTCGGTGCAGGGATCCCGGCGTCGGTCGTCGTCACTGGTCGTCGCTCGTCGCGCATCACGCGTCCTCCTTGTGCGAAGTCCCGGTTGTCAGTCAGGCCGGAACGAGTCCGAGATCAGGACCTCGGCTCGCGCTGGCGAGCAGGCGGACCTGCGCGTGCCGCTCGTCGAGCGTGGTGCCGGTGCGTTCCCGGCGCCGGTCGTATCCGAAAGCGCCGGTTGCCGGTTCACGTCTGTGCTGCCGCGACCGCGATCGAAGCGGCCGTTGGGCAAACGTCCGGGACACCCCGGAGGCCTCCTCGGGGTCGGTATCGCCGGCCGGAGAAGGCATCCGGACGATCGCCATCAACTCTACAACTTCCCGCCCGGCAGCCATCGAGCACCGGCCGGAAGCGGCCTCGCCGTGAGGCCCCGAGCGGGCACTGTTGCAGGCGCGCGGTGGGGCCCCGAAGATAGCCGGCGATGGCCCAGTTCGACCTGCCGATCGACGAGCTTCGCGCGTACCGCCCGGCCCTCAGCGTCCCGACCGACCTCGATGGGTTCTGGGCGTCGACCCTGCTCGAGGCTCGCTCCCACGACCTCGCCGCGACGTTCAGCCCGGTCGACAGCGGGCTGACCCGACGACAGCCACGGAGACGGGCGGCAACCCCTGTTGACGTAGTCGTCTTATCGCACGAACCTGAGCCAGCTACGCGACAGGTTTGAGGTGAAACAATGGAGCCGACGCGAAGAGGTGGTCTTCCGGCCCCGACGCGTCGGCTCCTGCGCGACCGCCTCGCCGTCGTCGGCGTCGTCCTGGTCGCCGGCCTGGCCCTCTCCTCGTCGCTGACCGTTGAATCCGCCAACCTGACTCTGACCGGGGCGGTCAATGCCAATTGGCGTGGCGCGTACGACATCTTGGTCCGCCCAGCGGGTACCCAGACCACGATCGAGCAGACCGGCGGCCTGATCGAGCCCAACTTCCTCGGCTATACCGGCAAGGGCGGGATCACCGTCGCTCAGCTCGCCGCGATCCGAGCGTTGAACGGAGTCGACATTGCAGCGCCGGTGTCGGTCGCGGGCTACCTCACGTACAACCTCTCGAACCCCACCTTCTATACCGACAAGGTCCCGGACAAGCCGACCCTCTACTCGCTGACCTTCACCCTGTCCACGACCGACGGCCTCCAGAAGATCGTCCTCCAGCAGCAGGAAGGCGACGCCCTGATCGGATCGTATGCGGACATCTCCAAGTTCAAGTCGGTTGGAGTCAACTTCGGAGGCTCGGTCTATCCCGACGGGCACACGGAGCTGGATGGCGCCTTTGTCAGCTACCTGCCCGCGATCCGGAGCCCTCTGATCGGGGTCGATCCGGTCGCCGAGAAGGCGCTCCTTGGGCCCTCGGCCTCGTTCCTCGATCGGTTCTCGCTGATCACCGATCCCGACAACCTGACGGTCGGCTCGATCGATCCAAACCTGATCCCGACCGACTTCAACTACAGCCACTACTTCTACAAGAGCCAGAACTACGACGTGCCGACCCGACCGGCGGTCCCGGTGATCACCACGACCGGACTGTCGGCGCCGCTCACGTTGACCCTCGACGTGACCCAGATCGGCCATTCGATCAGCGCATTTCCGGCGATTGACGACCCGGGCAAGGCGATCCAAGCGGCTGAGAAGCAGACCGGCAGCACGCCCACCGTGGTCGGTTCGACCCAGCTCGATCTGAGCTCGGTCCTGCGGGCCTTCGAACCGGCCGACTACACCGTTCTCTTCCCGGGCTCCGGGCCCCAGGAGGGTCAGGCTTACACCTACGAGATCCCCCTCGACTACACGGCGGATCTCGTCGCCCGCCCAACCTACATGCCCCGTGCGCCACGGGCCGGCTCGAGCGTTCCGACGTTCACGATCGCGTCGCAAGGCACGGTCGATCCCTCGGGCAACACGAACCCGCCGACGCCTAAGCCGGGGTCGGGCGACGTGGTCACCGGCCTCGAGCCCGCCTACCGGACGCTCTCATCGGAGACGCTCGCGGTGGGCAAGGACTTCCTCGCCACGACCCCGAACGACCAGCCCTTCTACTTCGCCCCGATCGGCTCGACCGACCTTTCGAAGCTCACCTTGCCCTCGAATCCGCTCGACTACGTGCCCCTCGGGATCTATGACCCACCCGACAGCCGGGTCGTGGCCAGCCCCAACGGAACCGCACTGGCATCGCCGGAGCCGATCCATCCGACCCTCAACCCCGCCGGCTTCATCGACGTCCCACCGCTCGCGATCACCGACCTCCAGGGTGCCGAGATCCTGCGCGGGTCGGCCCCAATCGACGCGATCCGGGTCCGGGTCGCCGGCCTGACGAACTTCGATGCCGATGCCCGGGCGAAGGTCGAGCGCGTCGCCAACCAGATCCGGGCCCTCGGCCTCGATGTCGACATCGTGGCGGGCTCCTCGCCCCAGCCGGTCGAGATCTACGTGCCTGACTACTTCGTCAACCAAAGCCCGGCGGCCGACCTCGGCTACGTCTCGCAATCCTGGACGACGCTCGGCGCTGCGCAGCGGGTCGAGACCGGTCTCGGCACGACGAACGAGATCCTGCTCGCTGCGGGCTTGGCGATCGCGTTCCTTTTCGCCGCCGCCCTCCAGCTCTCGCGCTTGGCGACGAGACGCGGCGAGGCGGTGGTCCTCCGGGCGATTGGCTGGAGCCCGGGGCGCATCGTGCGCTGGTTGGCGGCAGAGTCGCTCGTGGCCGGTATCCTCGTCGCGCTCGTCGCGGTCGGCAGCTGGCTGCTGGTGCCCGGCCACAGTCAGGCTGGGCTCGTGGCCGGGCTCGTGCTGGCTTGCCTGCTGCCACTGGCCGGTTTCCTGGGGGCCCTGCTCGCGGTCCGGGGCAGTGCCTCGGGCGCCAGTCAGCGCGGCGACGTCTGGACTGGCGTTCCCCACCGGGGCTTCCTGCGCGTTCGTGGTCCGATCTCCCACGGCGTTCGCTCGAGCGTCGCCCGCCCGGTCCGCCTCGTGGTCGCTGCCGTTGCGCTGGCCCTCGGCAGTGCCGCGGCCGCGGTGAGCGCCCTGATCGTGAGCGATGTGACCGAGCGGGTTGGGCCAACCCGCCTGGCCGGTGCCCTGAGCCAGGAGCTCCGGCCCGGCCAGATCGCACTCCTCGTCCTGCTCCTGGTCGGCGGCATCCTCACCACCTGGCTCCTGCTCCGCCTCGATGCCGCCGATCGACGTGCGGAGTTCCGGATCCTGGCAGCCTCGGGCTGGTCACCCCGACGGCTCTCCGTGAGCCTGGGCGCTCAACGGCTGATCCTCGGACTGAGCGCGGCCACGGTTGCGGCCGTCACAGCCGCTGAGGCCGCGACGCCGGTCGGACTCGTTGCACCGGGTTCGGCCGCCGCGATCGCTGCGCTCCTGGCCGTGAGCGTCGTGATCTGGGGTGCCCTGGCGGTCCGGCCCTACCGGCGGGCCACTGGTGTCAGCGCGGGTCGAGCCTGACGTGACCGAGCCCGAGGACGCCCTGCTCGAGCTCGACGAGGTCGTCGTTCGCTATCCGGGCCACGACGGCACCGGCCCGCTGACCGCTCTGCCCAGCACGAGCCTGGCGCTCGCTGCCGGCGGGTTCACCTGCGTCGCGGGTCGCTCGGGCTCGGGCAAGACGACCCTGCTCCATGTCGCGGCCGGCCTCCTTGTGCCATCCGCCGGCGATATCCGCTGGCGGGGTGAGTCGGTCCTGCACCTGTCCGAGGCTCAGCGGGCGAAGCTGCGGCTCGAGCTCTTCGGCTTCGTCTTCCAGGCGGGTGGCCTGATTGGCTCGCTCACCGCGGCCGAAAACGTCGCGCTGCCGGGTACTCCGGCCGGCCGCACGCGACGGGGCAGCGCGACGGTCCGGGCCAGGGACATGCTGGCCGAGGTCGGCTTGCTTGACCGTGCCGACCACTTCCCATCGCAGACTGTCCGGTGGTGAGCAGCAACGGGTTGGCCTGGCCCGAGCCCTCTACGCCGATCCGGCTGCCTTGATCGTCGATGAGCCCACGGCGAACCTTGACCGGGCCAGTGCCGATGCGATCATCGAGGTGATGGTCGAGCTCAATCGCAAGGGTCGCGGCCTGCTCGTCGCCAGCCACGACGACCGTTTGATCAGCCGGGCGCAGCGCGTTCTGCGGTTGGACTAGCCAACACGAGGTCAACCGAGTGGGCGCCAAGGACGTGTTTGTCGCGGGGGCACGGTTCTATGGCCCAGGGCTCGATCTCGGGCTAACGGCCATCGACCTGGATATTGAGCGAATCGACCTCGGGGAGTCGCCGAGCAGCAGCACGATCTCATTCGGCACGGTGGGTAGCCGGTTAAGGCGAGGAGGGAGCGACGATTCCCAAGAACGAAGCGACCCCTCTCCCGCTGTCCCTCGACATCCTGCTGTCAAGCGACAGGCATCCTCGCTGCCCAGTAGCCGGTGATGCTGCTGCAAACGAAGGCAGGCGCCCGATAGGATTCGGGCGTACACAATCTCGTACACGGATGGCCTTGCCGCTCGCCACTCCTCCGTTCTAGCATCGAGCCTCGGCGGCTGACGCCTCGGTCGGTCGCCCAGGGGCCGTTTCGGTGGGCTGAGCAGTGTGCGCTGCGGTCTGCCGCGCCGACCGCGCCAGGAGTCACGCTCCTGCGGTCGCTGACGACCCTCGGGTCGAGCTCCGAAGCGTCCGCGTCGCGACTGCTCCGCTGGAGCGTTCGAGCTCAGGCCGGTCGTCCCAGGCGTGACGGCTCCCGAGACCGAGCGCCCCATCGGGCTGAACGTGGCCGGTCGTTCGAAAGACCGGTACGCAGAAGTCCTAGCTTGAGGTCGCCCTCCAGATGGTTCAGCGGCATCGCAACCAGCATCAGATCAACACGCCCTCACCCCGCCAGCGCCCGTCGGCAGGAATGGGGCCCGCGATCGGGGTTTCGGGACCCGCTTCCCGACCCCCGGTCCCGTGCGGGCGAATGGACGATCCGCGCCGAGACCCTACAGGCCCATGATCGGCGCGTTCAGCTCGGCTCCCGCGCCAGCCCGTCGGGTCATCGTCGATCCAAGCTTCCTACCGTACCGCGATCGCGCTGCGCTGCGGATCCTGTACCGCGCCGACGTCGCCACGACCGCGCAACTCACCGTCCTCGCCTATGCTCGACGTCAAACCGCCCAGGAACGGCTCAGTCGGATCTATCGCGCGGGCTATCTCGAACGAGCGATCCTGCCGCCATCTTCCCGCGGTGGTGCTCCCTTCGCCTTTCGCGTCTCGCCTCGTGGACGTCGTCGTCTCGGCTACGACCCCCTCACCCGATCGCGCGCCGGCACCCAGCTCCGCCACAGCCTCAACGGGGTCGAGACCGTCTGCGCACTCGTGGCGGCCTCCGGCGGCGGGGCGGGCGAGCCGCTCGTGCAGGCCTGGCTGACCGAGATGATGGCCCACGATCTCCTGCACAAGATCTATCCCGACGCGGTTGTCGTCCTGCAGGCGGCGACGGGCTCGGGTGTCCTGTGTCTGGAGATCGACCAGAACACCGAGCGCTGTCCGGTCATCCGGGACAAGCTCGGCCGGTACGAGACCGCGCTCCGCTCCAAGACGGGGTGGCACCTCGTGTTCGTCGTCCCGTCGGCCGAGCGGGCGGGCTCCCTCGCGTGGCACGCGAGCCACAAGGGCGGTTACCCCGGATTGGCCGGACGGGCCTGGGCGCTCGTCCTGCCTGAGTTGCGGACCCTCGGCCTCGACGTGCGCGTCGTCGCCCTCAACCCAAACGTCCCGCGGGCGACGCTCGGTGCCCTCCTCGTCGACGCGACGCCGCGGCGCTGCCCGACCCCGGTCGGCACCGCTGCCTGGCTCCAGGTCCTCGGCCTCGGTGGCAACGAGGACTTCACCGAGGCGCTGCGGTGAGACGGGAGTCCCTGACGCCGTCGGAACGCGTCATGCGCGCTCGGATGGCTGCCTACATGCTCCACGCCCGCTACGACGCGCGCGAGACCACGAAGGCCGCCCGGCGGGCGTTCAACCAGCGCTTCCTCGACCAAGTCGACCCTGAGGGCCGCCTACCCGAAGCCGAGCGCCACCGTCGTGCCGGAGCTGCCCGCCGCGCCTACTTCACGCGCCTCGCATACCTGTCGGCTCGGAAGCGTCGCGAGAACAGATGAAGGCCAAGCGAGCCTGTGCCCGAGACCGCGCGATTCTCGAACACCATGCCTCGGGCAGGCCACCTGAGCGTCGCCGTCGCCGGGCTCGTTCCGGACATCGCCGGAGCGATGCCCGAGGTTCCCTTCCTGAGCGACTTCCCGCGGGCGCTCACGATCACCGACAGCGATCCGTACGGCGAGATCGTGCGCTACCTCAGGGTCCACCGCGACCACGTCGGCCAGGCGATGGCCACGCTGAGCTATTTCGACGGGGCGATCCTGGGACGGCGGGCCACGGCGCCCGCGCTCTTCTCGGTCGGCCTGATGGACCTCACCTGCCCGCCATCAACGGTCTTCGCCGCCTACAACTGGTATGGGGGTCCGAAGGAGATCCGGAGTACGCGTTCAACGACCACGAGGGCGGCGAGGGCTTCCATGAGATTGCCCAGCTGGGCTGGCTGAAGGACCTGTTCGGCCGCTGAGAGCATCGGGTTCGGCCGTGTCGAACGGCGCGTGGTAGCGTTTCGTGGCCGTGGAGGCTCCGGTAGGCGATCGACACGGTCGCGGGGCGTTGGCCCGCATCTTGGAGGGCGACGATGAACGCCTCGATATGCTCGCGCCGGATCGCCCGGAGCGTCGGGGGCATGTCCTGTTCGGTCAGGAACCGGCTGAACCGGGCCAGCGCCGCGAGGTAGGTCTTGATCGTCGCTGGGCTCTTGTTGCCGGCTCGGAGGCTGAGCCGGTACAAATCGATCGCTGAGTCGATCGTGAGGCCCGTTGCCGGAAGGCCTCCTTCGGCTACGATAGGGGGCGTGCGAGACGTTCTAGCCATCGAAAAGTTAGCCTCTCTGCCTGAACTCAGCAGGGCAGCGGACAGCGCATACTTTGACGCTGTCCCACGCTCAGAACTGAACGAATCTGGCGTGATTATCCGCTGTTCGAGCAGTGTGGTCAACTCGCGAAGGGTAGAATCGACGGTTATCCGCTGTAGTTGAGCACGAAACCTGGCGGGAGTAGCTCAGTTGGCAGAGCGTCAGCCTTCCAAGCTGAATGTCGCGGGTTCGAGACCCGTCTCCCGCTCCACGATCCTTCTGACGTCCGGCGCGCGGCGCAGCCTGCGGCGCGCCGAGCAGCCCGCGGCTCGCAGCCGCAGCGCGGACCGCAGCCCGGAGCGCGGACCCGCCCAGCCTTTGCACAACCAGTGGACCGGGGCCCCGGCGATGTGCGCCGCGAGCGCCCAGATCGGCGCATGACCCGGCGCCGGGCGAAGGGCGAGCTGGGCAGGAGCCAGGTCGCGCACGGCGCCGACCAGGCGTGCGTTGTGGGTCTGCCAGCCGTCGAAGAACCGGCGGATCGAGTCAGCCCCGTCGTTCATCGGCGAGGCCTGCGAGGCGGACCTGGAGCGTGGCCGGGCAGGATGACCGTGCACGGCGATACCACGGGAACACCGGTGCTCACGACTCGCCCAGCGCCGTCCGAACCCGTTCGAGCACCGTTGCCCACGGCCGAGCGGCCACGACCGGGATGTTCCGGCGGCTCGCTTCGTTCGACAGCCACTCGCCGAACAGCCGGCTGACCACGGCCCGGCCGTCCTGGGCGGCGATGCCGGCCTCACGATTACCGAAGTTCGCGACGAGGCGTCGCTCGTCCGGTTCAACCAGGAAGACCGCTCGCACCCGGCCGTCTGCCGGCTGGTTGGCGAACCGAGGCCGGGCGGCGAATGCCGGCACGAGGTAGTCGCCTTCGATCACGACCGGCATGTCGGTCTCGAGGTGGTTGGCGACGACCGCCTCGAGGGCCGGGAGGACAGCATCGGCGACCGCGACCTGGAGCTCGACGATCGCAGCCGGCGCCATCCGTTCCGCCTCGGGGTGGGTACGCCAGAAGTGGAGAACCGGCTGCTGCTCGGGGAGACTCATCGCCACGAGAGCCTCGAAGATGTCGTCGACCTCCACGATCGGCACACCGAGCGAGGTGGCGAGGCGGTAGGCCACCCGTGACTTGCCGCTGCCCGAGGCGCCGCCGATCATCCAGACGACGACAGCCGACCGGCTCCGAGCCGCCCCGGCGCGTTCGCCCCGCTCGCTCATCGGTCCATTGTGATTTGCCGGCCGGGCGACCGTCCGGCCGACGGTGAGGATGGACGTGGCACGCGTCGTGGTGGCGCGACATCGGGCGTGCCGTCCTGGCGTCGAACTCGCGAGCTGCCGGACGCACCGCGGATCGGTTTGTCGGTTCATGGAACCGTGAGCGGTCAGGCGGTCCTTCGTTTGACCCAGAGCAGGCCGTCGCCGGGCCAGGGCGTCGAGGCGTCGCGAAGCGCCCGGGCGAGCTCGAGGGATGGCGCGGGGAATGCAGCCGAGATCGTCTTCGGATGTGCTCCGACGATCGACCGATGGTGTCGGGTCGGCGGCAGGCACAGGACGGTGTAGATCGTCCGATGGGGACGGCTGTCGACAGGCGCGGCTTCGGCGACGGCCAGCCGCTTCGCATGCAGCTCGCGGATGATCTCCTCGACGCTGCCGAGACGGGTCTCGACCTCGACTAGGATCACTGCCCCGGGTGCGTCGAGACGCAGGTCGATCGAGCGGCGTCCAGGGCCAGGCACGGCCGCCTCGACCGTGCGCCGCCAGCGTGGATCGGCCTGGGCCAGGAGGTGCTCGACGATCCTGGCCTGGGCCGCGTCGCGGATCACGGGCGCGGATGCGACGAACGCGGTCAAGCGAAGATCGGCACCGAGCACGCTCGCGACTCGAAACCTCGTTCGAAGGGTGATGCCGGCGTCGCCGGCCTCGAGGCGACTGACGACTGAGCGCGCAATCCCGATCTCGCGAGCAACCGCCGCCTGGCTGAGGCCCGACCGAATCCGCAGCGTGCGCAGCTCCTCCGCTGCCCTGACCGATTGACTGCGGAGTGCGCGCTCGGCATCGCCAAGCGCCTTTCGATTGACCGGCATGTGTCCTCCGGTCGCCGGCGGCTAGGCGGACCGGCGACGAAGGCAGCAGACCACACGTCTCTTGTCCGCCGCTTATCGGCTGCGGACCGCGTGTGCCGCTCTGGCGGCGGCTCACCGGTTGGTTCGGGGCAAGCCTCGCCCGGGCCCCTGGTCCGGGCGCCTCGACCGAGCCGTTGATCCGGGGCAAGCCTCGATCGGGCCGTTGGTCCGGGCGCCTCGACCGAGCCGCTGGTCTTCCTGACGCACCAAACAGCCGCGATTCGATCAGTGTCGGGCCGATCCCCAGTTCCGCGGGCCACCCAGGCCGCAAGGGTGGGAGTCAGGAGTTGGAGTCTGTCCCGGCACAAGCGTGGCTCGGGATGGATTCCTGAGGGCTCCCCGGCCGGCGGCTCGTGACGGGCCCCGAGACCGCGATTTGGTGCGTGAGAAAGGAACAAGTGGCCGGCCACGCCTACGCCCGGCCCACATCCCGGCCTACGCCCGGCCTACGCCCGGCCCACACCCCACCCGGTCCGCGCCCCGCGTCACGGCCCCCAGAGGAGCGGCCTACGACGCCCGGCGGCGGATCTCGGCGCTGATCGCGGGGACGACCGCGTGGAGGTCGCCGATCACCGCGTAGGCGGCGCGCGACATGATCGGCGCCTCGCGGTCGGTGTTGATCACCAGGATCGACTTGGCCGCCTTGCAGCCGACGATGTGCTGGATCGCGCCGCTGATGCCGCAGGCGATGTAAAGGTCGGGCGCGATCCGGGTCCCTGTCTGGCCGACCTGCTGGCTGTGCGGCCGCCAGCCGGCGCTGGTCACGACCCGCGACACGCCGACCGCCCCGTGGAGCAGGCCGGCCAGCTCCTCGAGTTCGCCGAAGGCCTCCGCTCCGCCGACGCCCCGGCCGCCGCCGACGACGACGCGGGCGTCCGCGAGCGACACCTTGCCGGCCTCGGGCGCCAGCCGGGCGACGACCCGGACCTGCAGGTCGGACGCGGACAGGGTCGGCGTGAACGAGCGGACGGACGCGGTCGCAGCTTGTGCCGCCTCCTCCGGTGCAGTGATGTGCTCGGCGACCGTCAGGAAGCGGACGTCGCCGTCGAGCCGGGCCTCCTCGAGCAGGCTGCCGCCCCAGCGCTGGCGGGTCACCTCGAACGCACCGTCGGGCGTGCCGGGCCGGACCTCGATGCAGTTGGCGGCCATCGCCGCGCCACTCATCGCCGCGGCGTAGGCGAGGACCTCCTGGCCGCGGTCCGTCCCGGCGGCCAGGACCATCGAAGGCGCCGAGGCACCGACGAGCTCGGCCAGGCTCCGGCCCCAGGCCGCCGGCGCGTAGGCATCGATCCGGGCGTCGGCGACGACATGCGCCTCGCCGACCCCGTACGCCCCGAGGCCGGCGGCCGCCGCGGCCGCGTCCGAACCGAACAGCACGGCGGCCAGCGGCACGCCCCGGGCCACGGCCAGCCGCCGGGCGAACGTCAGGGCTTCGAGGGACGAGCGCTCGGGTCGTCCGCCGTCCTGCTCCACGACCACGAGGATCATGCCGACAGGACCCCGATCCGCTCGAGCAGGTCGACCACGGCTGGTGCGGCCTCGGCGCCCGAGCCGAGGATCTCGACCCGGCCCTCGGTCTCGGCCGGCAGGCGGAGCCGGATCTTCGTCGGTCCGACCGGTCGCGCCGTGGGCACGGACGTCTCGATCTCCTTCTTCTTTGCCCGCAACCGGCCCGGCACCGACGGATAGCGCGGCAGGTTGATCCCCTCCCGGACCGCGACGACCGCGGGCAGGGGCACCTCGAAGACCTCCCAGCCGCCGCCGGCCTCGCGCCGGGCCGTTGCCATGCCGTCGCGCACCTCGAGCGACTTCACCCCGCTGACGCACGGCAGGTCGAGCGCGAGTGCCACCCGGATGGCAACCTGGAAGTCGCCCGAATCGGCCGCCTCGTTGCCGAACAGGATCAGGTCGTAGGCAGTGCCGGCGGCCGCCTCGGCCCGGACGGCCTCCGCGATCGCCGCGGCCGTCGCGACCGGATCCCAGTCCTGGCCGTCCGTCTCGAGCAGGATCGCCCGATCGATCCCGATTGCCAACGCCGCCCGGAGCTGGTCGGAGGCCGCCTCGGGCCCGAGGGTCAGCACGGTCGAGCTGCCGCCATTCGCCTCGATCAGCCGGACCGCCTCCTCGGTGGCGCACTCCTCGTGCGGGCTGACGGTGAAGCCGAGGTAGCGGGTGTCGATCTCCCGCCCGTCGGGCGTCAGGCCGACCCGGCCGCCCGTCTCCGGAACGCGCTTGACGCAGACGAGGACGTTCACGCCCGGATCCTGGCGTTCTCCGGGTCGAAGATCGGGGTGCTGCCGACGACCGCAACGGTCACCGGGTAGCGTTCGCCGAAGTACTCGACGGCCAGCTTCGTGCCCGCGACCGCCTGGGCCGGCGGCAGGTACCCCAGCAGGACGTGCTTGCCGATCGACGGCGCCGACCCGGCGCTCGTCACGTACGAGCGGCGGCCACGGGCGTCGACCAGGAAGCCGCCGTCGGGCGCGGTGATCGGCTCGCGGCCGAGCATGTATCGCCGGATGCCGCTCGAAGACGTCGGATCGTCGACGGTCAGGGTGCACAGGACCGTCGTCGGGCGGCGTCGCCCGTTGGGCGAGGTAGGCCGACTTGCCGACGAAGTCGGCATCCTTGACCGTCGGCCGGGCCATGCCGGCCTCGACCAGGTTGAAGTCGAGCTCGAGCTCGTTGCCGTGTGCCCGATAGCCCTTCTCGAGCCGGCCGGTGGTCGCGTACACGCCGATCCCGGCCGCGATCACCCCGAACGGCTGGCCCGCGGCCCACAGGCTGTCCCACAGCTTGAGCCCCTCTTCCATCGGGGCATAGATCTCCCAGCCGAGCTCGCCGACGTACGAGATCCTGGACATCAGGGTGCGCACCCCGCCGATGTCGACGGTCCGGGCGGTCCCGAACGGGAACGCGCCATTCGAGAGGTCGGCCGCGGTCACCGACTGGACGAGATCGCGGGCGCGCGGCCCCCACACGCCGACGGTGTACAGGCCCGAGGTCAGGTCGTGGACCTGGACCGTGCCATCGGCCGGCAGGTGGTCGACGAACCACTTCTTGTCGCGCATCCCCATCGCCGCCGCCGGTCACCACCCGGTACTGGTCGCGGCCCAGCCGGATGATCGTCAGGTCGGCGACGATCCCGCCGGCCGCGTTCAGCAGGGGGGTGTAGATCACCCGGCCGACCTTGACGTCAACCTGGTTCACGACCAGGCCCTGGAGGTAGGCCATCGCACCGGGGCCGGTCACGTCGAAGATCGCGAACGCGGCCAGGTCGACCATCGCCACCCGGTCGCGCATCGCGAGGTGCTCGGCATTGATGATCGGTGACCACCAGCGCGATTCCCACTCGGCTGACCGGGGCATCACCCGGTCGCCATACTCGGCCAGGAGGCGCTCGTTCGCGCCGTACCAGAACGGGCGCTCCCAGCCGGCGGCCTCGAAGAAGACGGCCCCCAGCTCGCGCTGGCGGACGTTCACCGGGCTGAGGCGGACGTTCCGGTTCGACTCCCACTGCTCCATCGGATGGACGATCCCGTAGGTCTTGTTGAAGCCCTCGGCGCTGCGCGCCTCGATATGGGTGGCCGTCCGGTGGTGGTCGTAGAAGCGGGCGACATCCGACGCGTGGGGATCGATCTCGGGGGTTCCGTGGGTCATCCACTCGGCCACGGTCCGGGCGATCCCGGGCGCCTCCTTGATCCAGACCGCGGCCACCGACCAGAGGCCCTTGACCTCGGCCGTCTCGCCCAGGATCGGCATTCCGTCGGGAGTAAGGGACAGCAGGCCATTGATCGCATAGCGGACGCCGACTCGCTCGTCGCGCAGGATCTCGGGCACCAGCTCGAGGGCCTGCTCCATCTGGAGGTCGAAGTCGTCGTCGGTGAACGGCAGCTCGGTCGGCGACTGAGCCGATTCGGCGATCGAAGGAATGTCGTCGGGCGACATCAGGATCGGCCGGTGAGCGTACGAGCCGATCTCGAGGTCGCCGCCATGCTGGCGCTCGTACATGTTGGTGTCCATGTCGCGCACGATCGGGAAGGTGATCTCGCCGACGGTGTCGGCGAAGGCGGGCACCGGGCCGACGCTGATCATCTGGTGGACGGCCGGCGTGAGCGGGATCGAGGCACCGGCCATCCGGGCGATCCGCGGGCTCCAGATGCCGCAGGCGATCACGACCGCCTCGGCCTGGATCGTCCCTCGATCGGTGTGGACCGCTGCGACCCGGCCGTCGACGACGTCGATCCCGGTCGTCTCGGTCAGCGCCGATACGGTCAGGGCGCCCATATCGACCGCCGCCTCGCGCATCAGGGTGCCCGCCCGAAGGGAATCGACCACCCCGACGCCGGGCGTATGGAAGCCGCCGAGGAGGATCGACTCCTCGAGGTACGGCACGAGCTCCTTGATCCGGGCCGGAGTGATCAGCTCGGAGTCGATCCCCCACGAGTGGGCGGACGCCAGCCGGCGCTTGAACTCCTCGACCCGGGTGGGTGTCCGGGCGACCTCGATCCCGCCGCTCTGGGTGAACACACCCAGCTCCTTGTACTGGCGCACGCTGTCGAGCGTGAACGCCGTCATCTCCTTGGAGTGGTCGGTCGTGAAGATGAAGTTCGAGGCATGACCGGTGGAGCCGCCCGGGTTCGGGAGTGCGCCCTTGTCGATCAGCACGATGTCGCGCCAGCCCTGCCTGGCCAGGTGATAGGCCATGCTGTTGCCGACGATTCCGGCGCCGATCACGACGACCCTCGCCCGATCAGGTAGCCCGCTCATGCGCTTGTTCGATCCTCCTCGTGGCCGGCTGTGCCGCGCTCAGGCCTTGGGGGCCTTCGGCTTCTTCTGCTTCGGTGGTCGCTTCGGCGTCTTGTCACCCATCGTGGACCTCCGCTCTGTGTGCTCGATTCCGACGCCCCACGGGCGCCGTGAATACCGATGACACGATACCGCGGCGCCGCGCGGTCGGGAGCGGGACGAGCGGACCGCGGCATCGGGCCCGGCCTGGCGGGGCGTATTCTCAGGCGATTCTCAGGATCGCGAGGTACAAGGGACGGCTGATGCACCTCCTGATCATCGAAGACGACCAGCGCCTGCGGCGCCTCCTCCGGCGTCTCCTCGAGGAGGACCGGCACGTCGTCGAGGTCGCAGCCGACGGCGTGTCGGGCGTCGAGCTGGCGACGGCCACGCCCGGGATCGATGTCGTCATCCTCGACCTGGGACTGCCAGACATCAGCGGACTGGAGGTGGCCCGCCGGATCCGCGCGGCGGGCGTCGACCTGTCGATCCTGATGCTTACTGCCCGCGACACCGTCGGCGACCGGGTCGTCGGCCTCGACGCCGGGGCCGACGACTACCTGGTCAAGCCGTTCGCCTTCGAGGAGCTTTCGGCCCGGCTCCGGGCGGTTTCGCGGCGGGGTGCTGCCGGCCCGAAACGGAGCCGGCCGAAGCTGCAGGCCGGCCGGATCGAGCTGGACGAGACCGCCCGGGAGGTGACCGTCGGCGGCCGGCCGGTCGACCTCAGCCCGCGCGAGTTCTCGCTCCTCGAGTGCCTCCTTCGCCACGCCGGCCAGACCCTCAGCCGGGACCAGCTGCTCGACCAGGCCTGGCCTTTCAGCGTCGCGGTCACGCCGAACGCGGTCGACGCCTACGTCCACTACCTGCGGGCCAAGCTCGGCCCGGCCAGCGAGCAGCTCGAGACCGTTCGCGGTGTCGGCTACCGCCTGTCTCGTGGCTGACCGGCCGGCCGGCCCCGGCGCCGGCGGGGGCGGTGACCAGCCGGCTCGCCAGGCCGACTCGCGCCTGCTTCGCAGCGTCGGCTGGCGCCTCATCCTGTTCAGCGGCGGGACGACCCTGCTGATCCTTCTCGTCCTCGGCAGCCTCCTCTACATCCGGGTCACGAACTCGCTCGAGGCGACCGGGATCGCCCAGCTCGACGCCCGGGCGGACAGCCTGCGGGTGTACCTCGACACGAGCGACGATCCGAGCGGATCACCGACCGGGATCATCTTCGGGGGCGGCTCATCGGGCACCTTCGCGGTGATCGTCGGGGCCGACGGTCGCCCGATCGTCGACGCCGACGATGTCGTGCCCAGCGGCCTGCCCGACGAGGCAGCCGTGGCGATCGCCCGGACCACCGGCCGCGACGTTCGGGACACGGTGCTCGGCGACGTCCCGGTCCGGATCCTGAGCGTCACCGCGCCGAGCCGGGTCGGACCGGTCGTCATCCAGGTCGTCGAGGATCGGACCGAGGAACAGCGAATCCTCGACGTGATGGTCGACGTCCTCATCTTCGGGGGCCTCCTGGCGGTCGCCGTCGCGAGCGCGTTCGGAGCGCTCTATGCGCGCCGTGCCCTGGCACCGATCCGCACCTCGCTCACCCGCCAGCGCCTCGCCCTGGGCCGGCAGCGCGAGTTCGCGGCGGACGCCAGCCACGAGCTCCGGACGCCACTGACGGTGATCCGGAGCTCGGTCGAATACCTCGCCCGGCACCGAGCCGACCCGGTCGACTCGGTCGGTGATGCGCTCGACGACATCACCGCCGAGGTCGACCACCTGTCGACGATGGTCGATGACCTGCTCCTGCTCGCCCGCTCGGACTCGGGCGCGATCGAGCTCGAGCGCCGGCCGGTCGACCTCGGCGACGTGGCGGCCGACGCAGCGTCGGCCCTTGCCCAGCCGGCCGCCGACCGAAAGGTCCGGATCACCGTCGACCCCGAGCCGGCCGCCCTGACCGGCGACCCGGTCCGGCTCCGCCAGCTTGTGACGATCCTGGTCGACAACGCGATCCGGCACAGCCCGGCCGGCGGCGACGTGAGCGTCAAGGTCCGCGCCACCGAACGAACGGCGACCCTGGTGGTCGCCGACCAGGGCCCGGGGATCCGGCCGGAGGACCTGCCCCGCGTCTTCGATCGCTTCTGGCGAGCCCCGGGCGCGCCCGCCGGCGGAACCGGCCTCGGCCTCGCGATCGCCCAGTGGATCGTCGAGCGCCACGGCGGCCGGATCGCCGTCTCGAACGTCGCCGCCGGCGGGGCTCGCTTCGAGGTCTCCCTGCCGGTCGTGCCGCCGGCGCCGGACGTGGCTGATCGCCCCGCGTCCCGGCGCGGCCGCCCGGGCTTTCAGGCTCTTCTCAGACGCCGGCTTCACAGTCGGAGGCCATGAGCTCGATGGCCCGTGACCGCCGTGCCGTTCCGGTGCCCCGTGGCTGGTCGCTGCGGTGGTGGGACATCGCGGCCGTCCTGGTCGGCAACGGGGTGCTCATTGCCGCGATGTGGCTGCGCCACGGCGGCCTGGGCGAGCTCAGCTCACTCAGCGGCTGGTTCATCGCGGCCGGCGAGCTGGCGGCCCTGTACGGCGGCTACCTGGCCCTGATCCAGCTCGTCCTGATGTCCCGCAGCCCGTGGCTCGAACAGGTCGTCGGGATGGACCAGCTGACGGTCGTCCACCGCTGGGTCGGCTTCAGCTGCGTCTGGCTGATCGTGGCCCACGTCCTGTTCACGACCGTCGGTTTCGCCCTGGGCGACGGCAGCAATCTGGTCGTCGAGGCGTGGACCCTGCTGACGACGTACCAGTTCATGCTGATGGCCGGCGTCTCGCTGGTGCTGTTCGTGGCCGTCGCTGCCAGCTCGGTCAAGGTCGCTCGCCGGCACCTGTCGTACGAGACCTGGCACGGGATCCACTTCTACGCCTACCTGGCGATCGCGCTGGGTCTCGGCCACCAGCTCGTGACCGGCATGGACTTCGCCCACGACCCGATCGCCTGGACGTACTGGGTCGCCCTGTATGCCATCGCCGCGGCGCTGATCCTGGTATTCAGGTTCCTGACCCCGATCGCGACGTCGATCCGCCACCGCTTCCGGGTGGTCAACGTCGAGCGCGAAGGGCCGGGCGTCGTCTCGATCTACCTCGGCGGGCGCGATCTCGAGCGCTTCGCGATTCGGGCCGGCCAGTTCGTCATCGTCCGCTTCCTCGTCTGGGACGGCTGGTGGCGCGGTCACCCGTTCTCGATCTCGGCGGCTCCCAACGGCCGCTGGCTGCGCCTGACGGTCAAGGACCTGGGCGACGACACGACGTCGATGGCGAACCTGCGGATCGGCACCCGGGTCTACCTCGAAGGTCCGTACGGGCGGCTGACGGGCGCCCGGCGGATCCGGCGGAAGGTCCTCCTGATCGCCGGCGGAATCGGGATCACCCCGCTCCGGGCGCTCTTCGAGGAGCTCCCCGCCGCCCCCGGCGACCTGACCCTGCTGTACCGGGCCAGCCGTCCGAGGGACGTGGTCTTCCGGGACGAGCTCGACCATCTCGCCCAGGCCCGGGGAGCCGACGTCCACTACCTGATCGGCGCCCGCGGCTCGCGGGCGATGCCCTCCGACCCCCTGACGCCGACCGCCCTGCGCCAGCTCGTGCCGGACCTTCGCCAGCGCGAGGTGTACCTGTGTGGGCCCACCCCGATGATGGAAGCCGTCCGCGACGGGCTCCGGGCCAGCGGCATCCCGCGCGGCCGCATCCACTTCGAGCGCTTCGAGTTCTAGGCCGGACCTGATGCCGAAACGAGCCGCCGCCGCGATCGTGACGACCGCCATCGCCCTCGTCCTGCTGGTCAGCTTCAAGACACCCGCCGACCAGGCCGCGGCGCTCGGTGCTCCCGGCCAGGTTGCGCTCGGGGCGGGCAGCTCGACAGGGCCAGGTTCCTCGACAGCACCGGCTGCCTCGACCGCACCGGCTGCCTCGACCGGGCCGACCGGCGACTCGCCGGCGCCGATCACCGGGGGCGGCCCGACGCCGCGCCCGACCGCCGCGCCGACGAGTGCTCCGAAGAAGGGCAGCGGCACCTTCACCGGTGCGGCGGTCCAGGAGCCGTTCGGGGTGATCCAGGTCCAGGCCAGCCTGACGGCGGGCAGGATCACGGCCGTGACGGTCCTCCAGATGCCGACCCACGGCCGCTCCGGCTTCATCTCCGCCGACGCCGCCCCGATCCTGCAGGGCGAGGCGATCTCGGTCCAGAGCGCCAACATCGACGTCGTGTCCGGGGCGACCTACACGAGCGAGGCGTACGCCCAGTCGCTCCAATCGGCCCTCGACCAGGCCCACGGTTGACCCCGATGGATGGCTCCGGGCACGAGCGGCGGCCCCGGATCGTGGCCACGATGGGCACGGTCATCGGGATCGACCTGCGCGATCCGGAGGTCGCCTCGAGCGCTCTCGACGATGCCGAGACATGGCTCATCGATGTCGACGCCCGCTTCAGCCCGTTTCGGTCCGGCAGCGAGGTGAGCCGGCTGGCCCGCGGCGAGATCACGCCCGAGGAATGCGCTCCGGACGTCCGCTTCGTGCTCACTCGTTGCGAGGCGCTCCGACTCGACAGCCAGGGCTTTTTCGACATCCGGGCGGCTGGCTTGCGCGGCGGTCTCGATCCATCGGGCTACGTGAAGGGCTGGGCCGTCGAGGAGGCCGCCTTCATCCTCGAGGCGGCCGGCGCCCGCAACTACGCGATCAACGCCGGTGGCGACGTGATCGTGCGGGGCGAGCCCGAGCCGGGCCGGCCGTGGGTCGTCGGGATCCGCCACCCCCTCGAGCGCGACCAGGTCGTCGCCCGGCTGGCGTTCCCGCCGAGCTCAAACCGGAGCGCCGTGGCGACCTCGGGCGAGTACGAGCGGGGCCGGCACATCGTCGATCCGCATACCGGCCGAGCCCCGGACGGCTGGCTCAGCCTGACCGTGACCGGCCCGAGCCTGGGCTTCGCCGACGCCTATGCCACGACTGCCTTCGCGATGGGTCCGGCCGGCCTGGCCTGGCTCGCCGGGCGACCCGGCTACGCGGGCTACGCGATCGACTCCGAGCTCCGGCCGAGCTGGACCGCCGGTTTCGATCCGCTCCTCGGCGCAGCCCTGGCCATGACCGGGTCGGGCAGGTAGGCCTGGCCAGATCGGCTCAGTTGCCGTTGCGCCGCCGGTAGCGACGGCGACGGGCCCGGATCCGGACGTCCTGCCCGTCGGTCGGGACGATGCTCAGGGAGCCGTCCTGCTCGAGGACCGCCAGCTTGACCTGCTTGACCGAGTCGAGGCCGTGCTCGCGAAGGGCCGCGCCGAGGTCGTCCTGGTCGAGATCCTCGGCCTCGAGCGCCTCGGGCAGCCAGGCCCCGGCCCGGCCGACCACAGTCGGCTGGAATTCCAGGAGCCGCCGGACGAGCGGCACCCGGGCACGGGCGATCGCGACCAGCCGGTTCAGGACGAAGATCGTGACGATGATGATCAGGGCGCCGATGACCGACTGGTCCGGGCCGGTGATCGCCGGTTGGAGGGCGTTCGCGGCGAGCAGGACGAGGGCGAGGTCGAACAGGGTGAATTGGCCGATCTCGCGCTTGCCGAAGATCCGCAGGGCGGCCAGGAAGATCGCGTAGACGAGCACCGTCCGGGCGACGAGCTCGAGGGGCGGCAGGCCGAGCGTCCACATCGCCGGATCGTCGCACATGTACGCTGCGGTCATGCTCATTGTCGACCGGGCGCTCGTCCGCGAGCTGAAAGACCGCGAGGACGCCCGGTTCGCGACGGAGCACCCCCGCTCGCTGGCTCTCCTCGAGCGCGGCAGGCGGGTGATGCCCAACGGCGTGCCGATGGCCTGGCAGTTCGGCAGCTACCATCACCCGCCGCCCTGGGTGGTCGAAGGGCACGGCGCCCGCTTCACCGATGCCGACGGCCACACCTACAGCGACTTCAACATCGCCGACATGTCGATGTTCTGCGGCTACGCTCCCGAGCCCCTCGTCCGTGCCGTGAGCGAGCGGATGGCCCGGGGCCACCAGTTCCTCCTGCCGGTCGAGGACGCGATCGTCGTCTCGGAGGAGCTCGGCCGGCGGTACGGCCTGCCGAAGTGGCAGTACACCCTGTCCGCCAGCCAAGCCAACACCGAGGCGATCCGGGTGGCCCGGGTCGTCACCGGCCGCGACAAGGTCCTCCTGTTCGACGGCAAGTACCTCGGCCACCTGTCCGAGGCGCTGGTGGAGACCGGCCCCGACGGCTCGCTCGTGCCGGAGGAGCGCGGGATCGCCCGCGATGTCGTGGCGGGCACGGTCCTCGTGCCTCTCAACGACCCGGCGGCCCTGGCCGCGGCCCTCGAACGGCGCGACATCGCGATCGTCCTGACCGAGCCGGCCCTGACCAACAACTTCGGGCTGATCCTGCCCGATCCCGGATTCCACGCCGCCCTGCGCCGGCTCACCCGCGAGGCCGGAACTCTCCTCGCGATCGACGAGACCCACACCCAGGTGGTCGGGCCGGGCGGCCTGACGGCAGCCTGTGGGGCTCGACCCGGACCTCGTCACCTGCGGCAAGTCGATCGCCGGCGGCGTGCCGTTCGGGGCGTGGGGCATGACCGACGAGATTGCGGCCGTCCTGACCCAGGTCAAGGGCGGCGACGGCGAGCGCTCCGACCTCGTGGCGACCGGCGGCACCCTCTTCGGGAATGCCCTGTCCCTGGCCGCGGCCCGGGCAACGATGCTCGAGATCCTGACCCCCGAGGCGTATGCCTCGACCCAGCGCCTCGGGGCGAGGCTGGCCGACGGGATGCGCGCCGCCGTCGGTCGGGTCGGCCTGCCGTGGCACATCCACCACCTCGGGCCGCGCTCGGGCTACACGTTCCGGCCCGAGCCGGTGCGCAACGCCGACGAGGCGCGGGCCTGCCAGGACGACCTGCTCACCCGGCTGATCCGGATCTGGCTGGCGAACCGGGGTGTGTGGGAGGCGATCGTCGGGGCGGGCCCGGTCGCGTCGGTGCCGGCCGCGGACGAGGACGTGGATGCCTACCTGGCGGCCTGGAACGAGCTCCTCGACGCTCTCGGACGCTGAACGGCGTTCCCGCCGATCAGGCGAGGGCGGCCGGCTGGATGGCGATGCGGCCTTGCTCCTCCTCGCCTCAGGGGCGCTGGCCTTCGCCGCGGGCGTGCGCACGGCCGACTCGGGCGAAGGGTTCTCCCTCGCCCAGGTTCTCGGAGCGATCGGTCGGGAGCTGCCCGTGACCCTGCCGGCCGCGGTCGGCACCGGGGCTGCCTGGGTCGCCAACCTGGCTGCCGGAGCCGTTGTGGTGCGGCTCGTGCGGCATCGGCCGTTTGGCTCGTGGTCGGACCTCGTCCTGGGTGGCTTCGCCGGCGCAGTCCTGCTCGACTGCCTGCTCATGTTCGCGCTGGGCGGGCTCGGCCTCTTCCGGCAGGGCGTGCTGGCGGCCGCCCTGCTCGTCGTGTTCGTGGTCGGCGTGGGCGTTCGGCCACTCGTGGCGGTGCCGTTCCGGCCGTTTGGCCGGGGCCGGGTCGACGAACCTGGCAGGCCGGACCTGGCCCGCTGGTTGCTGGTCGGGCTCGTGTGGTGCGGGCCGGTGATCGTGGCCTTGGCCTCGCCGGTGGTCCCGGCGGCGGACGTGCTGCCCAACCACGTGGCACCCGCCGAGCACCTCCGGGTCTTCGGAGCAATCGCGTCACTGGCGGCGTATCCGTCGCCGATCTACGGAGCCTCCCGGCTGTTCCTGGGCTATTCGGCATTGATGGGCACGCTGTCGACCCTGACCGGCCTGCCGGCTGCCCTCGCGGTCGCGGCCTCGACCGGATCGCTCATCGTCGTGTCCGCGGTCTCCGTGCGCCGCCTTGCTTCGGCGGCCTTCGGTCGCGAGGCGGGCTTCTGGGCGCTCCTCGCCTTCCCGTTGTCGTTCACCTTCGTGCGCCTGCCCGACGTCCGCGACAGCGTCGTCGCGCTGCCGCTCGCGGCCCTCGCCCTGGCCCTGATGGCGACGCCGGCCTTCGAACGGCGCGCTCGTCGCGTGCCGGCCCGGCCGGACTGGCTACTCGCGGTGGCACTGACGGCGGCAACGCTGGTCCATCCGCTCGTCGGCGCGCTGGCCGCCGGCACGATCGCGGTGGTGACCATCGCCGACCCAGGCCGCTACGCACGTCGAGCGATCCCGGCACTGGTCGCGACCGCGATCGCCTGCCTGCCGCAGCTCGCGGTCATGATCGGCCTCGCGCCATGGCCCGTGACCGGGCTCGTCGCGTTCGCGGCGGCCGCGCTCGCCGCGGTCTTGACTGCCCGGGCCATCGATCCCGTCGCCGGAGCATTGATCACGTCACGGGCGCCCGCCGCCGGATCGGCGGCGGGATTGACGATCGGGCTGGCCACTGTTGGGACGGCCTGCCTCGCCCTGATCCTCCTCTTCGTGCCGGGCGCGCTCGGACAGGCCGCCCAATCGCTCAACCTCGCCTTTCCGGTCCTGTTCGGCACAGCGATCCTGGCTGCCTTCGGGCTCGTCCCGACCTCGCGGGGCGGCCGCCGGCTGCTCCTCGCGTCGCTTGCCGTTGGCGGCGCCGCGCTGCTGGCCATGGCCCTGATCCCGGATACGTCCCTCGTTGCGGCGTCGCTCCGCTACGAGATCCCGAAGGCGGTCGGCTACTGGCTGCCGTGGGCGTGCGTGCCCGCGGCGGGCGCGCTCTGCGCCGGCGTCGCCCGCTGGAACGGCGCCCGCTGGAACGGCGCCCGCTGGAACGGCGCCCGCGTGACCGGCGCGTCCATCGTCCGCGTCCCGTTGATCGGCGTCTTCCTGGCGATCGTGCTCATCCCGTTCGGGCCGCCGCTGCCCGACAGCGCCCAGGCCTCCCACCCGGTTGCCGACGTCCTCGCCCACGACCTGCAGACAGCCGGTCAGGGCTACTGGCAGGGCTACCCCGATGCCCGGCTGGTCGTCGACGCGACCGGCGGCCAGGTCCTGGAGTTCCTGCGCGGCGAGATCGGGGCGGGGCGGCTCGGGGCCGAGTCGCAATTGCTCCACGTCGCCGCGAGCTACCAGGAGTCGGCCAGCCTGCCGATCGGCGCCTTCACCGGGATCGAGGAGACGATCGTGTCGGCCGACGCCACGACGAACATCTTCACGGCCGGCGGCCGGATCCAGCCGCTGACGGACCTGGCGGTCGAGCTGCGCGCCGAGTTCGCCTACGTCGTGCTCGAGCCGGCCGGCCTGCCAGTGAGCACCCGGGCGGAGATCACGGCCGCGGGCTTTCGATCGGTCTTCGTCAACGCCTCGGCCGAGGTCTTCGCGGCGTCGCCGTAAAGCGCGGCGATCGCCCCGGCCGTCGCGGCGCAGCGGCGAGCTGCTCAGCGGCGCAGCGGCTCAGCGGCGCCCCGGTATCGGGCCGTCCTCCGGCGCGTCGCCCGGGGCGTAGCCAGGCACGTCGATCGCACCGCAGTTTCACCGTCCATCCAGAGACCACAAACGCTCTGAATCGATGTCGCGTCGAGCCAGACCCCGGGGACCCGAATGTGCCCTGCGGCAGCACCTCGCCTCCGTTCGGCTGAACCAGGACCTGGGCCGAGACTTCCTGACAGATTCCGCCGGGAGCCGCGCCATGGTTGGATCGCTGCGCGCTTCGACGCCCGGGCGGCGGAGCCAAGGCGATTTCGTGCGCAGCCGCTCGAGCCGCTGGCGCGAATCTGCGGTCGACCCGGGTGCGACCGGCCATACGGCGGCTCCCGGCGGGATCTGTCAAGGAAGTCAGCAGCGGCCAATGACGGCGGCCAGGGGCAGCACCTCGAGGCTAGCTCCTGGGGACACGCGGGCAGTTGACGGCGCGGCCCGACTAGCCGAACGTAGCGGCTGGGCCGATTTCGGACCGAGGGGCCGGCCTCGTGACTGGGTGACAACGTTGCTCCACCAACGCAGAAGCCGGCCTATCGCCGGCCTGCTGCCGGGACTGCTCGGGGCTCTGACGCTCTTCACCCTGCTGGCCTGTTCGATGACACCAGGCGAGTCCGTGGCGACCTCGCCATCAGGCTGGCCAGTGGTGCCGGAACCGCTTCCGGACGCAACCTCAGCGAGCTCCCACGCTGGCCTGACGTGTGGCGGGCCGACGTTCCCGGCGTCCGGGCTCAACGCCACGACCGGTGCGGAGAAGCTCTCCGGGCCGGAATTTGACGCGTTGCGCGCGACCCTCGCCGCGACAGCCAGCGAGTTTCCGGGCGCCTCCGGCTGGTCGTGGCGGCTGGCCCTCAAGGACGCGACGGACGCGGTCTTCCTGGCCCAGACCGATGCCTTCGACCCGGACGGCTGGGTCGCCGTTGAGCTCAGCGCCGGCCCCAATGGCTGGCAGCCTGGGAGCATCGGCCAGTGCAACCTCCGCGTGGTCCTCTTGGACGGCTACGGACCCGCGAGCTGGGCCCTCAATCCGGCCTTTCCGGCCCCTAACGCCGACACGACGACGCTCGAGATCCTCGTTTGGGAGGATGCCTGCTCGAGTGCTGCGCCGACTACGGGCCGGATGTCCGCTCCCGTCATCGAGTACGGCGCCTCATCCGTGACGATCACGCTCGGCGTCCGGCCCTTGTCGGGGCCGCAGACGTGCCCGCTCGGGCGCGGGACGCCGGCGAGCCTGCGCCTGTCACAGCCACTCGGCTCCCGTTCGCTCCTCGACGGCGGGACCGTGCCTCCGGCAGCACCTTCTCCACCTTGAGGCTGATCGAGCCGCGCACCGACCCTTGCCCGAAGTCGTCGTTCCCCGGGCTGATCCCCGGCCCGGTGCTCCCAGCTCGGGACGAATGTCGCCATAGGACGCACTAACTGGGAGTTGAGGGCCGAATTGCCACGTGTGGCCGAGGTCTGGTCGAGGTCATGCGTCGACGGGCACCACTGGTCCCTGGTCGGGGTCCAGGTTCGGCCCGACCAAGACGTTGTGCGTCTCCCAGCGACATTCGTCCCAACCTCGGGCCGACACGCGGCCCCGGGGCACGCTTCGGCGCGAGAGCGACGCCCGGGGAACTCCGAAGCGCCGCGAATCGAGGCTCCGGCGCCGGCCGGAACCCTCGAGGCTCAGCCGACCTTGGGCAGACTCGCCAGGGCCGCCTCGTCGGGGGTGTACTCGTAGTCCTCGAGGTTGCCCGACAGGTAGCGTTCGTACGCGGACAGGTCGAAGTGGCCGTGGCCCGACAGGTTGAACAGGATCACCTTCTTCTCGCCCGTCGCCTTGGCCGCGGTCGCCTCGTCGATCGCGACCCGGATCGCGTGGGACGACTCGGGCGCGGGGACGATTCCCTCGGCCCGGGCGAACGCGACCGCCGCCGCGAAAGCCTGTCCCTGGTGGACCGCCCGGGCTTCGATGTCGCCGTGATCCTTGAGCAGGCAGACCAGCGGCGCCATCCCGTGATAGCGGAGCCCGCCGGCGTGGATCGGCTCGGGGATGAAGTCGAGCCGAGGGTGAACATCTTGACGAGCGGGGTGAGCTTGCCGGTGTCGCCGAAGTCGTAGGCGTAGACGCCCCTGGTGAGCGACGGGGTCGCCTCGGGCTCGACCGCGATCACCCGGTACTTCTGCGCCCCGGAAGCGTTCGGCCAGGAACGGGAAGGCGAGCCCGGCGAAGTTGCAGCCGCCGCCGACGCAGCCGATGACGAGGTCGGGGTCCTCGCCGGCCATCTCCATCTGCTTCTTCGCTTCCTGGCCGACGACCGTCTGGTGGAGGAGGACGTGGTTGAGGACCGAGCCGAGGCCGTACTTATCGTGTCGTCGCGGGTGGCCGCATCCTCGACCGCCTCGCTGATCGCGATCCCGAGTGAACCTGGGCTGTCGGGGTGCTCCGCCAGGACGGCGCCGGCCGTAGTTCGTGGTCTCGCTGGGACTCGGCACCACCGACGCGCCATAGGTCTCCATCAGGATCCGCCGGTACGGCTTCTGGTCGTAGCTCACCCGGACCATGTAGACCTTGACCTCGAGGTCGAAGAGGGCGCCGGCGAACGCCAGGGCGCTGCCCCACTGGCCGGCGCCGGTCTCGGTGGCGATCCGCTTCGATGCCTTCCTGCTGGTTGTAGAAGGCCTGGGCGATCGCGGTGTTCGGCTTGTGGCTGCCGGCCGGGCTGCCGCCCTCGTACTTGTAGTAGATGTGGGCGGGGGTGTCGAGGACGCGCTCGAGTCGATGAGCGCGGAAGAGCGGGCTGGGGCGGTAGAGCTTGTACACCTCGCGAACCGGTTCGGGGATCTCGATCTCTCGCTCGGTGCTGACCTCCTGGCCGATCAGGGCCATCGGGAAGAGTGGGGCAAGGTCGGCCGGCCCGATCGGCTGGCCGGTGCCCGGGTGCAGCACCGGGGCGGGCGGGACCGGCAGGTCGGCCGCGATGTTGTACCAGGAGCGCGGAATGCGGTTCTCCGGGAGCACGTACTTGGTCTGGCGCTCATCCCCGGCCGGGTCGGTCATCGCGGTCGCTCTCCTTCTGTCGGTCAGCCGGCGGCGGACAGCCGCGGAACGGACGAGCCGGCCACTCGCTCCTCGAGCCGCCGGGCGGCTGCCTCGAGCTTGTCGAGGTGCTCGGCCAGGCGGTGGCGGGCCTCCTCCGCCACCTCGTTGAGGTTGGTCAACTCGAAAATTCGCCAGTGACGAATGATCGGCATGAGCACTTCGTCACGATGGACCCGGATATCGTAGATCCCCGCCCGGGCAATCTGGGCGGCCTTGCGGATGAATCCGGGGATGCCGGCCCCGGGCATCTGGAAGGCGAGGACCTCGTCGACGATCGCACAGACCGCCGCCGAGGGCTCGATCGCCAGGGCCGCCGCCATGATGTCCCGGTAGAAGACCATGTGGAGGTTCTCGTCGGCGGCGATCCGGATCATGATCCGGTCGGCCACCGGGTCGTCCGAGTAGCGACCGGTATTCCGGTGCGAGATCCGGGTGGCGAGCTCCTGGAAGGCGACGTAGGCGAGGCCGTGGAGGGTGTCCGGGGCGGCCAGGTCGTACCCCTTCTGGAGTTGGGTCATCCGGCCCCGCTCGAGCGCGATCGGGTCGATGTTGCGGGTGACCACGAGGTAGTCGCGCAGGACGATCGCATGGCGGCCCTCCTCGGCGGTCCAGCGCCCGATCCAGTTGATCCAGGCGCCGTCGCCGGCCCCGAACATGCCGTGGATCAGGCGGTGATAGCTGGGCAGGTTGTCCTCGGTCAGCAGGTTGACCTCGAAGGCGGTCTGGGCCACGCCGGTCAGGCGTGGCTGGTCGGGCGTCCAGGGGTCCTTGTCGAAGTCACGACCGAGGCGATACGGGATGAAGTCGTGGGGGAACCATTCCTGGGCGACCCTGGCGTGGCGGTCGTAGAGGCGGCCGGCCTCCGGCTCGAGCTCGATCAGCAGGCCGCGTTCGTCGTAGGAGGAGGGCATCGATCCACCGAATCGGGCAGGACGGGAGGCGCCCGAAGGCCGGGGGCCGCACGCTCCGCCGCTCAAGGGTAGTCGGGCGTGCCCGCCGGGCCGGTGGAACCGATGCGAACCTGCATGGACCGCCGGATCGCCGGCCCGGAGCCCCGCCGCTAGCCGAGCCGCTCCGCGAGGTAGCGCAGGGCGATCGGGTAGCGGTACTCGATTCCGCCGTGGCGGGCGTCGAACAGCTCGAAGAACGGCGTCACGGCGCCCGCCTCTACGCACGCCCGGCGAAACGCCTCGGCGCCGAGGTCGAGGTGGTACTCGTCCCGCGTGCCCGCGTCGATGTAGATCGCCCGGAGGCTGCGCAACGCACTGATCCCGGCCTCGGTCCGGGCGACCCGGACGGGATCGCGGGCCAGCCAGCGTGCCCAGACCTCGGGCTTGAGCTCGCCGGTCGCCGGGTCGAACGGGAGCTGGACCGTGCCGTCGGGGTCGGCCGAGTAGCAGGCGGCCATGGCGTAGGCGTCGATCAGCGCGGCGTCGGCCGCCTTCGAGAACGCCGGTCGGCTCCGGAAGTCGGCCCACCAGCGTTCATACGAGCCGCCGTAGCCGTCCCGTAGCGCCCGGGCAACATCGGCGAACTCGGGCTGGTAGCAGACCTCGAAGAGCGAGTCGCCGGCGTGGGTCGCCAGGCCGCCGAACCGGTCGGGCCGGAGGAGGGCATTGATCATCGCGCCGTAGCCGCCGCTCGACTTGCCGGCAATCCCGCGATGGGCCGGCTCGGCCAGGGTCCCGTAGTGGGCGTCGACCCAGTCGACGACCTCGTCGGCGAGGTACGTCCCGTAGCGCCCGGTGGCGGGCGAGTCGATGAACTGGCTGCCCCCGTACGACGTCCAGCAATCGACGAACACGACGATCGCCGGAGGGGCCGGCTCGGGACCACCGAACAGCTCGTCGATCAGCTCCGGGACGTTGCGCCGGAAGGCCGACCGGTTGCGCCACATGTCGAGCTGGCCGGTCATCCCCTGGATCAGGTAGATCGACGGAAGGCGCCGCTCGGGCTCCGCAATGTAGGCCGGCGGCAGGTAGACCCACAGTGGCCGCTCGGTCGGATCGCCCGGAAGGTTGCCCCGCAGGACGGCGCTCTCGAAGCGGTGCTCCTCGAGCCGGCCGCGGAAGGGGGCCGACCAGGGGCTTGTCGATGGGTCCATTCGGCCATGATCGCCGATCAGGCAGAATCGATGCGCCGGATGAAGGCCGCCACCCGGTCGAGCGCGTCGGGCAGGACCGGCTTCAAGCTGTGGCCGAGCCGGGGGTAGGTGACCAGTTCGGCGTCCGGCAGGCGTTCGATCGCCGCTCGGAGCAGGTCGAGCCTGGCGAACGGGTCCGACTCGCCGGACAGGAGCAGGACGGGACAGGCGACCCGCGGCCAATGGGCCGTGCGTGCGTCCCAGGTTTCGGGCGCACCCGGCCGATGGAGCGGGTAGGAGAAGCAGACCAGGGCGGCGACCTCGGCCGGCCGCTCGGCCGCGACGAGGCTGGCGACGCGACCGCCGAACGACTGGCCGCCAACGACGAGCCGGGTGGCACCGGTCCGGCCCCGGGGCGATGTCAGCTCCGCCGCCGTCGAGAAGCCGGCCACGGCATCCTCGGCCTTGCCCCGGCGCAGTTCGATCGCGGTGGCTGCCAGGCCCCGCTCGCGCAACCCGTCGAGGTAGGGCGCCATGCTCGCCGCCGTGCCCGAGGCGCCCGGACCCAGGACGATCCGGATGCCGGCTCCGGGCCCCGGCCGGCGGGTCACCCCGGTGCCGTCGGATGGACCCGGGTGTCGACCAGCTCGGACCGGTCGACGAGGTCGATGTACAGCCGGCCGGCGAGGTGATCCATCTCGTGCTGGAACGCCCGGGCGAGCAGGCCGGTTCCCCGGTGGCGGACCCGGCGGCCCTCGATGTCGTCGGCAACGATCACGATCTCGGCTGCCCGGCGGACCTGGGCGACCCGCTCGGGGATCGACAGGCAACCCTCCCAGTCGACGGCCGGGAAGCCGGTCCTGACGACCGCTGGGTTGCCGATGATCGTGAGCACGCCCTTCACCTCGACTACGGCCAGTCGGAGCGCCTCGCCGATCTGGGGTGCCGCCAGGCCGACCCCGTTCGCCTTGCGCATCGTCACGACCATGTCGTCGACCAGGCGGCGCAGTCCGCGGTCGGGCAGCCGGACGGCCCGGGTCGGGGCCCGCAGGCGCGGGTCGGGATCGACCAGGATCCGGCGGGGCGCGCCCATCGCCTACATCGAGGGGACGTGGGCCGGATCGAGGTAGCGACCCGGATCGTCGTCGAACTCGAGCTTGCAACCGCGGCCGCAGAAATAGATGTCGCGCTCGGCACGGCGGCTGTGGAGGCCCGCCCTCTCGGCGGCAGACGGATCGACGGTCATCCCGCAGACCGGGTCGATCGTGCGCGTGTCCTCGGGTCGCTGATCGGGAGTCGAAGGCATGGGGATCCTCCTTGATTGCTGCGATGGTGAACCGTCATTTTTGCCGGCTGCCGGGCTGGCGGCCGGAAGGTCACCCGGCCGGGCGTCGAATTCGCGCAGCCGGAGCGAGTTGGAAACGACGCTGACCGACGAGAGCGCCATCGCGCCAGCGGCGATCGCCGGGTTGAGCAGGACGCCGAAGATCGGGTAGAGGGCGCCCATCGCGATCGGGATCAGGACGATGTTGTAGCCGAACGCCCAGGCCAGGTTCTGGTGGATCACGGCGATCGTCCGGCGCGACAGGGCGAGTGCCGCGGCGACACCCCGCGGGTCGCCCCCGACCAGGGTCAGGTCGGACGCCTCGACGGCGATATCGGCACCGGTCCCGATCGCGATGCCGAGGTCGGCATGGGCCAGTGCGGGCGCGTCGTTGATCCCGTCGCCGACCATCGCCACGAGCCTCCCGCCCGCCTTCAATTCATCCACGACGGCCGCCTTGCCCTCGGGCAGGACCCCGCTGCGCGTCCGCCCGGCGGGAATCCCGACTGCCTCGGCGACGGCGGTAACCGTCGCCGGCTGGTCGCCCGAGACGAGCCAGACCTCGATCCCGGACTGGGCCAGCCGGGCGACGGCCTCGCCGGCCTCCGGCCTGATCGGGTCGCTGATCCCCAGGATCCCGCCGATCGAGCCGTCGATCGCGACGAAGACGAGCGTCCGGCCGGCGCCGTCGCCCCCGGGATCGGCCTGCTCGAGGTCCGGATCGACAGCCTCGTCGATCCCCTCGTCGGCCAGCAGCCGGCGCGACCCGACGAGCAGCCGGTGCCCGTCCACCGTCGCCCGGACGCCATGGCCGGGCATCGCCTCGAAGCCCTCGACCGGCCGGAACCCCAGCTCGTCGAGGTGCGCCCGGGCGACGATCGCGACGCCGATCGGGTGCTCGCTGCCGCGCTCGGCGGATGCGGCCAGGTCGAGCAGCTCAGCGGCATCGCGGCCGTCCGCGCCGACGACGCTGGTGACCGTCGGGTGTCCCGCGGTCAACGTGCCGGTCTTGTCGAAGACGACGATCCCGACCCGGCCGGCTCGCTCGAGGGCCTGGGCGTTGCGGAAGAGGAGGCCGGCCTCGGCGCCCCGTCCCGTGCCGACCATGATCGCGGTCGGCGTGGCCAGGCCCATCGCGCACGGGCAGGCAATGACCAGCACGCTGATGAAGGCAGTCAGGGCGAAGGTCAGGCGCGGGACGGGACCGGCGACGAGCCAGATGAAGAGGGTCATCAGGGCGACCAGCAGGACCGCCGGCACGAAGACCTCGACGACCCGGTCGGCGAGTCGCTGGATCGGAGCCTTCGTGCCCTGGGCCTGCTCGACAAGGGCGACGATCCGGGCGAGGGCCGTGTCGCGCCCGACGCGGGTCGTCCGCAGGACGAACGAGCCGCTCAGGTTGCGCGTGGCGCCGACCACCTCGGAGCCGGCGACGACGTCGACCGGCATCGGCTCGCCGGTCAGCATCGAGGCGTCGATCGCCGACGTGCCCTCGACCACGAGCCCGTCGACCGGGACCGGTTCGCCCGAGCGGACACGGAGGAGATCGCCGACCCGGACGGCATCGAGCGCCACGTCCTCGTCGGGCTGCCCGGCGGCCATCCGATGGGCGACCGGGGCCTGCAGGCCGATCAGCCGGCGGATCGCCCCGGTGGTCTGGCCCTTGGCCCGCCCTTCGAGCCAGCGCCCGAGCAGGACCAGGCCGATGATGATCGTGGCGCTGTCGAAGTAGGTGGCGGGCTCCAGGCCGGCCTGGCGGACGAGCTGGGGGGCAACGGTCACGACGACGCTGTAGGCCCAGGCTGCGCTCGTGCCGATCGCCACGAGCGTGTCCATCGTCGTCGACCGAACGCGGGCGGCTCGCCAGGCCGAGGCGTAGAAGCGCCGGCCTGCCCAGGCCTGGATGAGCGTGGCCGGAACCAGGGCCAGCCAGTTGATCGTGTCCATCGGGACGATCGCCTGCGGCCAGAACATCAGGAGCATGATCCCGCCCGCGACGGCGATCGAGACCACCGCCTCGATCAGCAGGCGGTGCTGTTCGCGGCCCCGTTCGGCATCCTCGGCCGTGAACTCGGCGGCCAGGCTTCCGGCACCGTCCTCGCCGATCGGGCGCTCGACGGTCGGCCGGACGTCATAGCCGGCCGCCTCGACGGCGGCGATCAGCTCGGGCCGCCCGGTCTGGCTGGGATCGATCCGGACCGTCGCTCGCTCGGTGGCCAGGTTGACCGTCGCGTCGAGCACGCCGTCCGTTTTGCTCAGGAAGCGCTCGATCCGGTTCACGCACGAGGCGCAGGTCATGCCGGCGACGGGCAGGACGATCTCGATCGGAGCCGGCCGATCGACGGCGCGCGCGGAATGGCTCGAATGGCTGGAGGAGGGGCTCTGTTCCATACTCCCTGGGAGTATACAGCGCCGGCTCGGCGGACGGACCGAAGCGAGACCCGGGCTGCCGCTCGGGGAGGGTTCCCGGACCAACCCGGGGCGTCACGAAGGGGCCGATATACTCGACCCGATGGCTACCTCCAGCAACCGGACGGCAGCGGCGCCGATCGACCGCCGCGGGGCGTGGGAGACGGTCCGGGATCGCCTCCGCGCCCGCGGGTTGCGCTGGACACCCCAGCGCCGGGCGCTGGTCGACGTATTGAGCCGGACCGACGGTCATGTCACCGGCAGCGAGCTCGTCGAGCGCTGCCGGGCGGTCGATCCGTCGACGATCCCTTCGACCGTCTACCGGACCCTCGACGTCCTCGAGGACCTGGGCTACGTCCGGCACCACCACGGGATCGACGGCCGCGAGGAGTTCCACGTCCTGCCCGAGCAGGATCACGGCCACCTCCACTGCCAGGCCTGCGGGGGCTCATGGGAGATCTCGGCCGCCGAGGCCGGTGAGATCGCCGACCTCCTCGACCGGCGCCGCTCGTTCCGGGTCGATCGCTCGCATGTGACGATCGCGGGCGAGTGCGCCGCCTGCCGGGATGCTGCCCGGCACTAGCGTTCAGTTGCTCGTGGCGGTCCCGGCTTCGGCCTGGGTCAGCAGGCTGATCGCGGTGTTGATCGGCGTCGCGAAGCCAATCCCCTGGGCGCTCGAAATCGGTCGCCGTGTTGATCCCGATCACCTGGCCGCCGGCGTTGAGGAGCGGTCCGCCGCTGTTGCCCTCGTTGATCGCCGCGTCGGTCTGGAGCAGCCCGGTCAGGTGGATCGCCGCCCGGGTCTGGGCGTCCTGGACATCGATCGAACGGCCGGTGCCGCTGATCACGCCCGAGGTCACGCTGCCGGCGAACGTACCCAGTGGGTCGCCGATCGCGACGGCGAGCTGGCCGATCTGGAGCTTGTCGGAGTCGCCCAGGGTCAGGGTCGGCAGGCCGCTTGCCGTGATCTTCACGACCGCCAGGTCGTGGCTCGGGTCCGTCCCGACCACGGTGGCGTCGAACTGGCGGCCGTCGGCGAGCTGGACGCTGAGCGATCCGCCGCCCGCGATCACATGCCGGTTGGTCAGGATGTAGCCGTCGCTCCGGACGATGAAGCCGGATCCGATCGCCGTGCCCGCGTTCCGGCCGAAGCCGGTCAGGGTGTCGGTGATCGTGACGACCGCGGGGCTCGCGGCGGCGGCGATCTGGACGATCGGCTGGCTGGCGTTACCGCTGCTGGTCGGGACGGTCGTGCCCGTGCTGGTCAGCTCGGCGGGGGGGGTCGACGGAGCGGCCGCGGCCTGAGGCAGGGTCAGCTCGACCACCCCCAGCGTTCCGCCCGCCGACAGGGCCGCGGCGAGGATGGCGGTCAGGATGATCGTGCCCCGGCCGGTCCGTCGGTCGCCGGTCTGGCTCGGCCGCGACGGGACGGGTTGGACGGGTGGGAGCGGCTGGTATGGCGAAAGGGGGCCGGCCGGCTGGCCGGCCGTGGCCGGCGCCGGGTCGGAGGCGGACCAGCTCGGCCAGGCGTACTGGGTCGTGTCGTGGACGGGGCCCGGATCGGATGTCGCCGCCGGCTGTTCGAACGGGCCGCCGGTGCGATCCGGCTGGCTTGGGAAGGTCATCTTGAGAGCCTCGTGGAGTGGTGCGCTGGTGGGCCTGTCATCCACCGTTCTACGAGGTGAGTCTGAGAAACGCCTGAATGGATCCTGCGGCCTGGCCGGGACCGCCGGCAGATCAGGCCTCGGCGCTGGGCACGCCCATGATGTTGAAGCCGCCGTCGACGTAGATCGTCTCGCCGGTGACCGCCCCCGACAGGTCCGAGGCGAGGTACAGCGCGGTCCGACCGACATCCTCGATCGAGATGTTCGAGCGGAGGGGGGCGAGCTCGGCGAAGGCGCCGTACATCTTCTTGAAGCCGGCGATGCCGGCCGCGGCCAGGGTCCGGACCGGCCCGGCCGAGATTGCGTTGACCCGGACGCCCTCCGGGCCCAGGTCGGCGGCAAGGTAGCGGACGGAGGCCTCCAGTGCCGCCTTGGCGACGCCCATCACGTTGTAGTTCGCGACGACCTTCTCGGCTCCGTAGTAGGTCAGGGTCAGGACGCTCGAACCGGCCTGCAGGACCCCCGCCGCGCGGGCCTCCCGGACGATCGCGACGAGGGAGTAGGCGCTGACGTCGAGGGCGATCGCGAACCCTTCGCGACTGGTATCGACGAAGCTGCCCTCGAGGTCCTCGCGCCGGGCGAAGGCGAGGGCGTGGACGAGGATGTCGAGGTGCGCCTGCGGCCCATGGGCCGCCTTCCACGTTGCGAAGACCGCCCGGATCTGCTCGTCCGACTGGACGTCGCACGGTTCGACGAAGGTCGAGCCGATCGACTCTGCCAGTGGCCGGACCCGCCGCTCGATCAGGCTCTCGACCGAGCTGAAGCCGACAGTAGCGCCTTCCTGGTGGAGCGCCCGTGCGATGCCCCACGCGATCGAGTGATCGTTGGCGACCCCGAAGATCAATGCCCGCCGGCCGTCGAGCAGGCCCATGCTGCCTCCATCCCCGATCCTCGGCCGGCCTGGCTGCCGGCCCGGTTGCGTGCGTCGAGGCTACCATCCTCGTCATGCCCATCGTCCCGCCCGCCGCCCTCGACGAAGCCCTCGCCGCCGCGCTCGCCGGTGTCCGCGGCTTCCTGCTCGACCTCGATGGCGTGGTCGTCCTCGCCGGCCAGCCGATCGCCGGTGCGGCCGAAGCGATCGCCACGCTCGGCGAACGCGGGATCCCGTTCAGGATCGTGACCAACACCTCGTTGATGAGCCGCCAGATGCTGGCTCGCTGGGGCGCCCGGATCGGGCTGGACCTGCCACCCGAGTGGATCATGTCGGCCCTGTCCCTGTCCGCCGCCTACACCCGCCGCCGCCATCCCGGCCGGCCGCTCTTCGTCCTCGCCACGGACGACGCCCGGACCGAGTTCGCAGGACAGCACCTGCTGTCCGACGAGGAGGCCGGCCGGCCCGGGGCGACCGCGGCGGCGGTCGTCATCGGCGACTCGCCCGAGGCGGCGACCTACGACAACCTGAACCACGCCTTCCGCCTCGTCCGGGGCGGCGCCGAGCTGGTCGGCATGCATCGCAACCCGTGGTGGCTGACGCCGGCCGGGCCGACGCTCGACTCGGGCGCGTTCGTGGCCGGCCTGGAGTTCGCGACGGGCCGCCGGGCAACGGTGATCGGCAAGCCCTCCGCCGCCTTCTTCCGCGAGGCGGCCGCCGAGCTGGTTGCAGGCTTGCCGGGGGCGTCGCGGCACGACCTGGCGATGGTCGGTGACGACCTGTTCAGCGACGTCCTCGCAGCCCAGCGTCTCGGCCTGCGCGGGATCTTCGTCCGGACCGGCAAGCACGGCGACGCCGAGCTGGCCGCCGCGGCCGCCCGTCGCCGAGGGGGAGGAGTGCCCACGGCCGTCGCCGCCTCGCTGGCCGAGGTCGCAGCTGCCGTTCGCTGAGGCCCCTCGCGCTACACTGGAGACCAATCCGGAGCACAGCGCCGCCGGGCTCCGACGCCGGCCCGCGCCGGGACCCGAGACAGGGGAAGACACCGATGACGACCGACGCGAAACCGCGCCTCAAGATCACCTACGCCACGCTACGCAACGACAACGAGGAGTTGCACGCGCTGTATGAGGCCGGCCTGGTCCAGGCCCGCTCGGAGCTCGGCGCGCACCACCAAAACCTGATCGGCGGCACGGCCCGGGATGGCGATGGCGAGACCACCGTCCGGTCGCCGATCGATCGCGACATCGTGGTCGGCTACTTCGCCAAGGGCACCCGGCAGGACGTCCGCGACGCGATCGCGGCCGCCCGGGCAGCCCAGCCGGCCTGGGCGGCGACGCCCTGGCGCGAGCGCCTGGCGATCATTCGCCGGGCGGCCGAGCTGATCAGCCAGCGCCAGATGGACTACGCGGCGCATATGGCGATCGAGGTCGGCAAGAGCCGCCTCGAGGCCCTCGGCGAGGTCGAGGAGGCCGCCGACCTCCTGCGCTACTACTCGGACGTGATGGAGCGCAACGAGGGCTACGACCATCCGATGGACAACCTCGGTGACGCCGCGGTCCACACCCGCTCGATCCTCCGCCCGCTGGGCGTCTTCGCCGTGATCAGCCCGTTCAACTTCCCGATGGCCCTGTGCGCCGGACCGACCGCGGCGGCCCTGATCGCCGGCAACGCGGTCGTGTTCAAGCCGAGCACGACCGCCCCGATGTCGGGGGTCAACCTGGTCCAGGCCTACCGGGATGCCGGGCTGCCCGCCGGGTTGCTCAACCTGGTGATGGGCCCGGGTGAGACGGTCGGCCAGGAGCTCCAGGAGAACCCCGGGATCAACGGGATCGTGTTCACCGGCTCGTACGACGTCGGATTCCAGCTCTTCCGGGCCTTCTCGACGCGCTTCCCCCGGCCGGCCATCGTCGAGATGGGTGGCAAGAACCCGGCGATCGTGACCGCCCGGGCCGACCTGGAGGAGGCGGCCGAGGGCATCGTCCGCTCGGCCTTCGGCTTCACCGGCCAGAAGTGCTCGGCCAACAGCCGGGTCTATGTCGAGCGCCCGGTCCACGACGAGCTGATCAAGCTGATGGTCGAGAAGACCGAGGCGCTGACCGTCGGCGACCCGCTCGTCCGGACCAACTGGATGGGTCCGATCATCGACCAGCGGGCCGTCGACCGCCACCAGCAGGCGTCGGCCGAGGCTCGCCGGGACGGCACCGTGTTCATCGGTGGCGAGCGGCTGACCCACGGCGACCTCGAGCGTGGCTTCTTCGTCGAGCCGACGATCGTGGGCAACCTGCCGGCCGACCACCGCCTGTTCGTCGACGAGCTGTTCGCCCCGTTCACCGCCGTCGCGCCGGTCGACTCGCTCGACGAGGCGATCCGGTTCTCGAACGAGAGCGTGTATGGCCTGACGGCGGGGATCTTCAGCGAGGATCCGGCCGAGGTCCAGCGCTTCCTCGATACGATCGAGACCGGCACCCTGTACGTGAATCGGCGGGCAGGGGCGACGACCGGGGCATGGCCGGGCGTCCAGGCGTTCGGCGGCTGGAAAGGCTCGGGCTCGACCGGCAAGGCCGGCCTGTCGATGTACTACGTCGCCCAGTTCCTGCGCGAACAGAGTCACACGATTGTCGACTGAGCCCGGGCATCGGAGCCCCCGCCGGCTCGGCTATACTCGGCCCGGTATCCAGAGTGCATAAAACGTATTCGTGATCGGAGGCCGGCACGCCCGGCCCAGATCCGGGCCGGGCCGCCCGGATCGGCCGTCCGGGAGGTGCCAGTTGACCCAGGCTGTGACCCGTCCAGTGAACCGCCTCGCCGGTCCGCGCCCGGTCCCGGACCTCCGGACACCGGTCCCCGGCCCGAAGGCGAAGGCGCACATCGCCTACGACGAGACCTGGACGTCGCCCAGCCTGCCGCGCGCCTATCCGATCGTGCCGGTCCGCGGTGAGGGCCTGGTGGTCGAGGATATCGACGGCAACCTGTTTCTCGACTTCGCCGCCGGGATCGCCGTCAACTCGACCGGCCACAGCCATCCCCAGGTTGTCGCGGCGATCCGGGAGCAGGCCGCCGACCTGATCCACTTCTCGGCATCCGACTTCTACCTGCCGATCTATCCCGAGCTGTGTGAGCGGCTCGCCCGCCTGGCCCCATTTGACGGGCCCGCCCGGGTCTACCTCGGCAACTCCGGGACCGAGGTCGTCGAGGCCTCGATCAAGCTCGCCCGCCATGCAACCCGCCGGCCGTACGTGGTCGCCTTCCTCGGGGCGTTCCACGGCCGGACGTACGGCGCGGTCAGCCTGACTGCGTCCAAGGCGAAGTACCACGCCGGCTTCGGACCGCTCCTGCCGGGCGTCTACCACGCCCCCTACGGCAAGGTCGCCGACCTGCGCTGGTTCGAGGAGGTCCTGTTCGACAAGCTCGTGCCTGCCGACGAGGTCGCCGCGATCATCGTCGAGCCGATCCAGGGCGAAGGTGGCTACCTCGTGCCCGAGGATGGCTTCCTGGCCGGGTTGCGCGCGATCTGCGACCGGCACGGGATCCTGCTGATCGCCGACGAGATCCAGTCCGGCGCCGGGCGGACCGGCCGGATGTGGGCGGTCGAGCACTGGGACGTGAAGCCCGACATCGTCCTGTCGGCCAAGGGGATCGCCAGTGGCATGCCGCTGGCCGCGATGATCGCGAAGGCGCCGATCCTCGAGGCATGGGGTCGCGGCGCGCACGGCTCGACCTTCGGTGGCAACCCGGTCGCCTGCGCCGCCGCCCTGGCCACGATCGAGCTGCTCGAGGGCGGCTTGATCGACAACGCCGCCCGGCGCGGCAGCCAGGCCCTCGCCGGCCTGACTGCGCTCGCCGGCCGCTACCCGGGGCTGATCCACGAGGTTCGGGGCAAGGGCCTGATGCTCGGCGTTGAGTTCGACACGCCGATCCATGCGGAGGAGGTCCAGTGGGCCGCCTTCGAGCGGGGCCTGCTCGTCCTTGAATGCGGCAAGTCGAGCGTTCGGATGTCGCCCGCCCTGACCGTCAGCGAGACCGAGATGGAGACCGCCCTGCGACTCTTCGGCGAGGCGGTCGCCGACGTGGCCGGCGAGCACGGCGAGGTCCTCGAATCGGCCGAGGAAGCCGGCGCGATCACCGGCGTCGAGTCCGCCATCTAGCCGGCCGAACCCGGACCCGCCCAGGCCCACCGAGCCAGCCGATGAGCACCTCGAAGGTCGCCACGATGCACGACGCGATCGCCGCGAATGTGCGCGATGGCGACACCGTGGCGATCGAGGGCTTCACCCACCTCATCTGCTTCGCCGCCGGCCACGAGATCATCCGCCAGGGCCGGCGCGACCTGACCCTTGCCCGGCTGACGCCCGACGTGATCTACGACCAGATGATCGCGGCCGGCGTCGCCCGCAAGCTGGTCTTCAGCTGGCTGGGCAACCCCGGGGTGGGCGGCCTGCACGCGATCCGCCGGCGACCGAAGGCGACCGGCCGTCGCTCGAGATCGAGGAGTACAGCCACTTCGGGATGGTCGGCCGCTACACGGCCGGAGCGGCGAACCTGCCGTTCTTCCCGCTCCGCAGCTACTTCGAGACCGACCTGCCGGTCGCCAATCCCGCTGATCCGGCCGATCGAGTCGCCGTACGGCGATGGCACGGTCTACGCGGTGCCGCCGCTCAAGCCGGACGTCACGATCGTCCACGCTCAGCGCGCCGACGCCAACGGCGACACCCAGGTGTGGGGCCTGCTCGGCTGCCAGAAGGAGGCGGCCTTCGCGGCCGAACGGGTGATCGTGGTGGTCGAGGAGCTCGTCGACGAGACGGTGATCCGGGCCGATCCGAACCGGACGATCATCCCCGGCCTGATCGTCGACGCGGTCGTCGTCGAGCCGTGGGGCGCGCACCCGTCGTACGTCCAGGGCTGACTACGATCGGGACAACCGCTTCTACCTCGACTGGGAGCCGATCAGCCGGGATCCGGCGGCGACCGAGGCCTGGCTGGACGAATGGGTGCACGGGCTGTCGGGACGGGCCGAGTACATCGAGAAGCTCGGCGCCGACCGGCTGGCCGGCCTGCGCCCGAGCGCGCCGGCCCCGTCGGGCTCGGTCGACTACGGCGAATACCGATGAGTCCGCCGGCCTTCTCGAAGTCCGAGATGATGATCGTGGCGGCCGCCCGGGAGCTGGCCGGCCAGCGAGTCTGCTTCGTCGGCGTCGGCCTGCCCAACATCGCCGTCAACCTGGCCCAGCGGACCGTCGCCCCTGACCTCGAGCTGGTCTACGAGGCCGGCGTGTTCGGCGCCCGGCCGGCTCGCCTGCCGCTGTCGATCGGCGACCCGACGATCGTCATCGGGGTCGACCGCGGCGATGAGCATGTTCGAGCTGTTCGCCTTCTACCTGCAGGGCGGACGGGTCGACGTGGGCTTCCTGGGCGCCGCCCAGATCGACCGCTTCGGCAACATCAACACGACCGTGATCGGCGACTACGCCACGCCGAAGACCCGCCTGCCCGGTTCGGGCGGCGCCTGCGAGATCGCGATCAATGCCCGCCAGATCTTCGTGATCATGCGCCAGTCGCGCCGCTCGTTCGTCGAACGGATCGACTTCCGGACCTCGCCCGGGAACCTCGGCGGAGCCGAGAGCTCCGAGCGAATCCGGCGCGAGCAGGGCTGGCTCGGCCGGGGTCCGTCGGTCGTGGTCACCGACCTGGGCATCTACCACTTCGATGAGACCGGCGAGATGCGGCTCGACTCGATCCACCCGGGTGCGACGCTCGACCAGGTCCGCGAGACGATCGGCTGGGTTCCGAAGATCAGCCCCGGCCTGGTGGTCACCCCACCGCCGAGCTCGTCGGAGCTCGACCTGATGCGCCTCGAGCTCGACCCGGGCGGCACCTTCACCCGCTAGCCGCGGGAGCGGCGCGGCCTGGCCGCTCAGCCGCCCTGCTCGATCAGGGCGAGGATGACAAATTCCGCCCAGGACGGCGCCATGGTCGGCCGCGGCCGATCTCCGGCTCGATCGGGGGTCACGGGACCCGCGCGCGAGCACGAATCGACTCGCCTCCGCCCCGCTGAGGTCTCGTCGACAGGCTCCGACCGACCATAGCGCGCTTGGGGGCGGAATTTGTCACGAACAGGCGTCGATCCGGGGACGATCGTCGCCGACGACGGAAGCGCTGCCCCGATGCACCACAATGCGCGTGGTCGTCGGCGCGATGCGGAGTCTTCGGCTATCCTGCCGCAGGTCGGGCCAACCCCCAGCACGGAAGACGACAACCAAAGATCGCCGCCTTACGGCAGCTTGCTGTCGTTCTTCCAGCCCGCACCTCCACCATTTTCCTGCCCGCAGGCGGCTCATGCCCATCGCCATCGCGTGCCCGCGATGTCCTGGTAGGAAGGAGCCCATTGAGCCAGAAGCGCGCGCGCCTGAGGGCGCTGGCCTCGCTCGGCCTGTCCATCACGCTGTTCGGTGCCCTCGTTCCGGTCGCCACTGCCGCCGGGGCGACGACCGCCACCGCCCCGGCGATCACCCCGGCCACGACAGCCCACACCCCGGCCACGACCGCCACCGCCCCGGCGATCACCCCGGCCACGACCGCCCCCGCGGCGGCAATCGCAACCACCGCGACGTTCGCCTCGACGCTGACCATCGCCGCCCGGGCGACGTCCGCGGCCGCGGCTCCGGCAACGGTCGCCGCGTCGAGCGTGGTGATCGCCCTGGCCGAATCACACCTCGGCGCCCGCTACCGGTACGGCGCCACGGGCCCCGGGGCATTCGACTGCTCGGGCCTCGTCTACCGCGTCTTCGAGGATGCCGGCCTGGGCCGGACGATCGCCGGGCTGCACAGTGCGTCGGCGCTGTACAGCCACTTCCGGGCTCGCCACATGACCTCGACCACCAATCCCCAGCCGGGCGACCTGGTGATCTTCGGGGGCGGCAGCCACGTCGGCATCTACATCGGCAGCGGCCGCGTCGTCCACGCGATGGTCACCGGCGTGGCGATCACCCGGATCAGCGCCGTCTACCCGAGGTTCACGACCTACATCCACCTTGGCCTTTCGAAGCTGCGACTTCCGGCAAGAGGCACGACGAGCGCGAGCCGGGCGAGCCACTTGAGGGTGATCGAGACCGTCCGGACGATCGCCCGGTTGTCGCTACGAGTTGGTGCCTCGACGGCGACGGGCCGGTTGGCCGTCCTGCGGGCCGGTGCCCGGCTGTCGGTTGTCCGGATCTCCCGCGACGGCCGGGGAAGGCGCTGGTTCGAAGTGATCGCCCCGGGCGGACGGACCGGCTGGGTCGCTGCGAGCTACACCCGCTGACCGCGGGGACTCGCCCTACAATCGGGCGGTGACTCCCGCAACCTCGAACGGCCGCGTCTTCCACCGGTCGGCGACGGCGCCGCTGGTGGCCGTGCGCGCGGAGGGCTCGACGATCTGGGACGCCGCCGGGCGGCCCTACCTCGACGCGGCCGGCGGCGCCGTTGTCGTCGGCGTCGGGCACGGGCGCCGCTCGATCGCCGCGGTGATGGCCGACCAGGCGAGCCGCCTGGCGTACGCGCATGGCAGCGCCTTCACGACCGAGCCGCTCGAGGCGTACGCCGTCGAGATCGGCCGCCACCTGCCCCAGGACGACCCGGCGATCTACCCGGTGTCGGGCGGCTCGGAGGCGATCGAGACCGCCCTGAAGCTCGTCCGCGCCTACCACCTCGCCCGCGGCGAGGCGAATCGCTGGGTGGTCATCGCCCGCTGGGGGAGCTACCACGGCAATACCCTGGGCGCGCTCGACCTGTCCGGGCGCAAGCCGCTCCGGCGGCCCTACGAGGGCTGGCTGGGCCGTTTCCGCCACCTGTCGGCGGCCTATCCGTACCGCGCCGGCGAGCCCGGTTCGAACGCCCTCGGCACGGCCGAGGAACTGGCAGCCGAGCTCGAGCGGGCGATCGAGGCCGCCGATCCCGGCAGCGTCGCGGCGTTCGTGGCCGAGCCGATCGTCGGGGCAACCCTCGCCGCCGCCGTCCCGCCGGAGGGTTACTGGCCGGCGATCGCGGCCGTCTGCCGCCGCCACGGCGTGCTTCTCGTCGTGGACGAGGTGATGACCGGCTTCGGCCGGACCGGTCGCTGGTTCGCGGTCGACCACTGGGGGATTCGGCCGGATATCCTCGTCGCCGCCAAGGGCGCGACGTCGGGCTACTGGCCGTATGGCTTCGTCTCCGCGTCGGCCGAGGTTGCCGACACGGTCCTGGGCGCCGGTCCGTTCGTCCATGGCTTTACCTACAGCCACTCGGTCGTCGGCGCGGCGGTTGCCCGGGAGGTCCTGCGGATCCTCGAGTCCGAGGACCTCGTGGCCGCCTCGGCGGCCAAGGGTGATCGACTCCAGGCGCTCCTGCGCGATCGGATCGACGAGCACCCCAACGTCGGCGAGATCCGGGGCCGGGGCCTGATGGTCGGCATCGAGCTCGTGGCAGACCGTGCGACCCGGGCGCCGTTCCCGCGCTCGGCGCGGATCGCCGAGGGGATCGTGGCCGCCGCCCGGCGGGATGGACTGCTGGTCTACTCGGGGACGGGCAATGCCGACGGGGTCGACGGGGATGTGATCCTCCTCGGGCCGCCGTTCGTGGTGACCGACGATGAGCTCGTCCGGATCGGCGAAGGCCTCGGCCGGGCGATCGATGTTGCCGTCGCCCGCCCGCTCGCAGGGTCCTAGGGGTAGCGCGGGCGGAGCGACCGGACGAGGATCAGGAGCCCGAGGGCGAGCAGGACGATCGGCCCGAGGACGGCGTCGAGACTCGGTGAGCCGGGCACCAGGGCGGACGCCACGTCGGCTCCGCCGATCAGGGTGAGCAGGCCACCGACGACTCCCTGCCAGCCGATTCCGCCGCGGCTCGACCAACGGGCCAGGGCGATGATCAGCAGGCCGCCACCCAGGAAGAGCGTCGTCCAGCCCGGGGCGCTTCGAATCAGGCCGAGATCGATCAGGAAGCCGGGCAGTGACAGGGCGAGGACGAGGACGCCGGGATAGAGGCCCCACCGGCCCCGATTCGTGACCCACGCGATCAGGAAGGCGAGGCCGGCCGCCACGCCCAGGGCGGACCCGGCGACGTGGAAGCCCGGCTCGAGCTCACCGAGCAGGAGCAGGGCGCCGAACAGGACCAGGACGAGCCCGATCCAGGGCAGGCCCGGCCGGGGCTCCTGGGTGCTCCAGGACCAGCCCCGGTTGAAGGCTCCGCCGGGACGGCCGGCCGGATCGCCCGTTGAGCCGCGGGCCGACCCGTCTGGCCGGAAGCGGCCGGGATCGTCCGGCTGGAAGGTCTCGCTCATCCGACTGCGTCGCCCAGGGTCGGGCCTGCTCCGAGCACCGGCTCGCCGTCCTCGACGTGATCGAAGCCGAGCCGGTCGGCGAAGCGCTTGAGCGGCCCTGGCGCCCACCAGTTCCAGTGGCCGAGCAGGCGCATCGTGGCCGGGACCAGGAGGACGCGGACGATCGTGGCGTCGAGCAGGACCGCGATCGCCATGCCGACTCCGATCGTCTTGATCGTGATCGTGTCGGCCAGGGCGAAGGCCGCGAAGACGCTGACCATGATCAGGGCCGCCCCCGTGATCACCCCGGCGGTCCGGGCCAGGCCCTCGGCCACCGAGGCCGTGTTGTCGCCGGTCCGCCGGTACGCCTCCTGGATCCGCGACAGGAGCAGGACCTCGTAGTCCATCGACAGACCGAAGATCACGCTGAACATGATGATCGGGTTGCCCGCGATCGTGTAGGGCAGAGGAGTGAACCGCAGGACGTTGCTGAGGTTGCCGTCCTGGAAGATCCAGACGAGCGCGCCGAACGAGGCGCTGATCGACAGGAGGGTCATGACAACGGCCTTGAGCGGGATCGCCAGGGATCCGAACAGGAGGAACAGGACGACTGCGCTGGCGATCAGGGTGAGCCCGATCGCCAACGGCATCCGATCGCCCTGGGCGACGAGGAAGTCGTGACCGATCGCCGCCACGCCGCCGACCTGCGTCGTGATCCCGTCGCCGGCCGGGATCGCCCGGATCGTCGGGATCATCCCGGTCGCCTGGGGCGAAGCCGGGTCGAGCCGGCTGATCGCGTTGAAGCGTACGGTCGTGCCCCGTAGGTAGGCCTGCCCCAGGGCGGTGATCGCGGCCTCGATCTGGGCCGGCCGGCTGGCTGCAGGCAGGCCGTAGACCTGGCCGACCTGCTCGGGGGTCAGGGCGGTCCCGGTCGTCGGGTCGTTCAGCGAGTACGGGCTTTCGACCCGGCTGATCCCGTCGAGCTTGGCCAGCCGCGTCGCGTAGGCGGCCAGGGCCGTCGCGTTGGTCGCCGACGTCGGATCCCCGTGGACCGTGGCCAGGATGACGACCGGCGTCGTCTCGCCCGGCGCGAACTCGGTCTGGAGGGCGATGTAGGCATCGCGGCTTTCCATGCCGGCCGGGTAGATCGAGGCGTCGGGCACGCCCTGGACGAGCCGGAAGAAGGGCGAGCCGACGACGAACAGGAGGGCGAGCACCGGCACGAGGACGAACAGCGGCCGGCGCATGACGAGGCGGGCGACGCCCTCCCAGCGGCGGCCGCCGCCCGGGCCACCGACACCCCGGCGCAGGCCGAGCCGGGCGAACAGTCCGCCCAGGCTGAGCGAGTTGACCCGCGGCCCGAGCATCCCGAGGGTCGCCGGCAGGAAGGTCAAGGCATAGACCAGGGTGCCGATCACGACCAGTGAGCCGGCCACGCCGATCGAGCTGATCGCGCTCGACTTGAAGAGGAGCAGGCCCGACAGGCCGATCGCCACGGCGAAGCCGGAGAAGGCGACCGCCTTGCCGCTGGTTGCCACGGCCTTTTCGACCGCCTCGCCGACCGTCCGGCCGCGGGCCAGCTCCTCGCGGAAGCGGCTGACCAGGAACAGCGAGTAGTCGATCGAGAGGGCCAGCCCGAGCATCGTGGCGATGTTGATCACGTAGACGCTCATCTCGATCTGGCGGCTGACGAAGTAGATCAGGCCGAGGGTCGTCGGGATGGCCAGGCCGGCCACGAGGAGGGGCATGGCGGCGGCGACCAGGGAGGCGAAGACGAAGATCAGGATGAAGGCGACGATCGGCAGCGAGACCGTCTCGGCCCGGGCGAGGTCCTTTTCGGACAGGACCGACGCGTCCTTCGTGATCGGCCCGTAGCCGGTCAGCTGGTAGCTGAACCCGGCCGGAGCGACGAGCTTGGCCCGGATGCCCGGCACGAGATCGACCGACTGCTCGTCGGTAACGGCCAGCTGGATCACGACGTAGGTCGCGCTGCCAGCGGTGCTGATGAAGCGGGTGTCCTTCGTCTGGGCATAACCGACGATCCCGGTCACGTCCGGGTCCCCGGCCAGGGGCGCGACTGTCTGGGCGATCGCCGCCTGGAAGGCAGGCGCCGTGGCGTCGGTCGCGATCGTCGAGCGGAAGAGGGCGATGATGCTGCTCTTGCCGCCCCCGAACTCCGCGGCGAGGCGCTGGTCGACCTGGGCCGACTCAGAAGTCGTGTCGAGCCAGCCGCCCGAGCTCAGGTGACTCGATGCGTTGAGTCCGAAGAAGCCCATCGCCAGGGCGAAGACGACGGCGCCGGCAACGAACACACGGCGCGACCGATAGACGAAGGCGCCCCAGCGGGAGAACATCGAACGACCTTTCGGATGGGAGCACGGCCTGCGCTCCGGGCGGGCCGTGAAAGCAGCTGCGATTCTAGCCGGAGCCGGGCTTTAGACTCCAGCCATGCCATCTCGCGCGTCCGGTGGAGTCGGTCAACGGCTTGCCGGCCAGGTCCAGACCGTTCGCGGCCGGGTCCCGGCCGCCGACCTTGGCTTCGTGCTGCCGCACGAGCACACCGGGATCCACCTGTGGCAGATCCCCAACCGCTGGGATTACTGGGAGCTGACCGCGGACGACGGACTCGTCCCGGCCGAGCTGGCGCTGTTCGGCGCCGCGGGTGGCGGCACGCTCGTCGACCTGACCCTGCCCGGCGTCGGCCGGGATCCGGCGCGGCTGCGCCGCTACAGCGAGGCGAGCGGCCTGCACGTCGTGATGGGCACCGGCTGGTATCGGGAGGCGTACTACCCGGCCGAAGCCAGGATCGACCGGCGCTCGGTCGACGACCTGGCCGACCAGCTGGTCACCGAGATCGAGGCAGGGGTCGAGGGCAGCGGGATCCGGCCCGGGATCATCGGCGAGATCGGGACCGACAAGCCGTGGCTGTCGGCCCTCGAGGAGCGGGTCCACCGCGCCGCCGCCCGAGCCGCCCGGCGGACCGGCCTGGCGATCACCACCCACTCGGTCATGTCGCCGGTCGGGCTGGCCCAGTTGCGCGTGTTCGAGGACGAGGGGGTCGACCCGGCTCGGGTCGTGATCGGCCACGCCGATTCGTACCCGTCGCTCGACCACTACCTCGAGATCATCCGGCGAGGAGCCAACCTCGAATTCGACTTCCTCGGGATGAGCTTCACACCGATGGAACGTCACGGCGAGCCGCGGATCATCGACCTCGCCCGCGAGCTGATCGAGCGCGGCCACGCCGACCGGCTGCTGCTCAGCCAGGACATCTGCCACAACAGCCAGCTCAAGGCGTACGGCGGAAACGGCTACGTCTACCTGTTCGAGACATTCCTGCCCCGGCTGCGAGCTGCCGGGGTCACGGAGGCGGCGATCCACCAGGTGACGGTGCTCAACCCGGCCCGCATCCTGGCCACGTAGGCGGGGGAGTATCCCGCCGGCGCCGTGGCTGCCCGGGCGTCGCTCCGCCTGCGCCGATTCGCCGCCGCGTTCCGCCTTCGCCGCGGAGTTCGGACGAATGTCGCCAGGAGACGCGGTACGGCGGGGTTTGGCCCTGATCCGGGTTGAAGCAGCCGCCGAACCGGCCGCTGCCAAGCACGGAGCGCCGGCTCCCGACGGCTCGATGACCAGCCGAAGCCTCGCCAAAGCGGCCAACGTGCGTCTCGTGGCGACATTCGTCCCAAGACCCGTACGCAGCGATGGGCCGGCTCATCCTCCGGGTTCGATCAGCAGGCAGGGATTGCCGGTGCACCCTCCGTCGACCGGGGCGCCTCCGACGTCGATGGGCCTAGCTCTCCAGGGTCGCCTCCACGCTGAGGGCGACGTTGCCCTTGATCGCGTTCGAGATCGGGCAGCCGTCCTTGGCGACTTCGGCGATCTCGGCGAACGTCGCGGCGTCGATCCCGGAGGCCCGGCCGCTGACGGTCAGGGCGCTCGAGATCACGCGCCGGCCGGCGTCGGTCAGGTCGAGGGTGACGCTGGCCGAGACGGCCAGCCGTTCGGGCGGGAAGCCGCGCTTCGAGAGCTCGTTGCCGAACGCCATCGAGAAGCACGAGGCGTGGGCGGCGGCGAGCAGCTCCTCTGGGCTGGTCCGGCCATCGGCTGACTCGATCCGCGAGGCCCACGACGTCGGCAGGGCACTGAACGCCCCGCTGGAGGTCGCGGTGACGGTGCCCTTGCCGGTGGGCAAGTCGCCTGCCCAGGTGGCATCGGCTCGGCGAGTTGCGGCCATGGGCGTCTCTCCTTGCTGCAGGCGACTGGGTCGCAGTCGCGAGTCCTGTGCTGTCGCCGCCGATCGTCCCACAGCCCGAACGAGCATGCCGGGAGCCCCTCAGTCGATGTGCTCGCGCAGCGCTCGGACGAGGGGCCGATGGACGTGGGTCCGGGGCATCACGACGCGGCGAAGGCTGCCGAACTCCCGGTGAGCGTGAAGCGCGGCTGCAAAGGCATCCACGAAGCCAGGTGCCGCCAGGGGATCGAAGCCCGCCTCCCACCACAGGCCGAGGATCCGCAGGACGCCCGCCTTCCGGTCGATCCTCGGCTCGATCCGGCCCACGAGCCGGTCACCGAACAGGATCGGCAGGACGTAGTAGCCCCAGCGCCGTCCCTTCTCCGGGACGTAGACCTCCCACACGTAGTCGAAGTCGTACAGGCTGCGCAGGAGCTCGCGATCCCACGCGAATGGGTCGAGCGGGCCGAGGAATGCTACCGCGGGTGGTCGGCCACCCGGTGGACGACCTTCGGCAAGCTCGGTCTCGGCGACGGAGAGCAGGTCGCGCTCTTCGGCCACGACGTAGCGCTCGCCCTTGATCCCCTCGACCTCGACCGGGGCGATGTCGCCCCGCTCGATCAGCTCGGCCCGCAGGCCCGAGCGAGATCGCCACGGCGGATCACCGGGAGCCGGGATCGCCCGACCGATGCCGAGCCACAGCTCGGACCGGCCCGTCCGGCCAAGCAGGCCGTGGGCGCGAAACCGGGACAGCAGCTTGTGGCGGAGCTGATCGCGCTCATCCCGGCGCTGCGCCAGGAGCTCGGCCGGGAAGAGGCGCTCGACCAGGTCGTAGTAGCGCCGGTTGCCGGCCCGCCGTGAGAGTCCGAGGACGCCCGCTTCGCCAAGCGCCTCGAGCAGGGCCCGGACCTGATTTGTCGGCCGCCAGTACCAGTCGATCGCCGCCCGCGGCTCGACGTCGGTCGATGACAGCTCGCCCTCCACCCGGATCCGGTCAAGCAGCTCGGCGACGAGGGGGGCGTGCTCGTCGAACGAACCGGCGTCGTGGCGTTGCGAGCTTCGCTCCCAGGCGATCCGGTAGTACGGCAGCTCTGCCGTCGGGACGAGGCTGAGGCCCTTGTTGTAGGTCTCGTAGAGCGTGCGCGATTCGTATAGCAGGCGGTCCGTCCAGTCACGCCGGTAGCCCTCGATCCGGGCAAGCAGGACGAGGTCGTGGTTGCGTCCCGCGACCTCGAGCGGGTCGAACTGGAGCGAGCCGAGCCGGCCGACGACGGCCATCACGCTGGCGGGTTCGGGCGCCAGGGCGCGCGGCGGCGCGAGACCGTGCCTGAGCACCATGAACCGGCGGGCAGCGGCTGCGCTCACCCGGCGAGGGGCGGTCATCGGCGGATCGTAACGGCTCGCGGCCGGCTCGCGGGCGCCGCCGCTTCCCGACGGCCTCGCGAGGCGCGCCTGGTGGCCGGCAGGCGTACCCGCCTCGAGTCCGGACGAGCGATCCGCCAGCCCAGGCGACTCGCAGACCGCGCGCGCGGACCTCCAGGCGATCCTGATGATCTCGCGCCCGTCGTAGTCGGGGTCTGTCTACAGGATCAGCGCCCCGATATTGCCGCCGATGTCGAGGACCGCGTCCTCGAGTGAGCGGCCACGCCGTCACCCGGTCGGCCGAAGGTTCATGACAGGTTATGGCATGAACCTTGCTATCCTTCGCCCATGCGCGCCGCCCGCCTCGTTTCGCTGCTCCTGCTCCTCCAGAGTCGCGGCCGGCTGACTGCCGCCGAGCTCGCCACGGAGCTCGAAGTCTCGGAACGGACCGTCCATCGCGACGTCGAGGCGCTGGCCGCCGCCGGCGTGCCGATCTACGCCGAGCGCGGTCCGTACGGTGGAATCCGCCTGGTCGACGGCTACCGGACGCGGTTGACGGGGATGACTGCGGACGAGGCGGAGGCGCTCTTCCTGGCGGGCGTCCCCGGACCGGCTGCCGAGCTCGGCCTCGGCACGGTCGTAGCCGCCGCGCGGCTGAAGGTCCTGGCCGCGCTGCCGCCCGAGCTGCGGGCCCGGGCATCGCGCCTGGTGGAGCGCTTCCACCTCGATGCCGTCGGCTGGTACCAGGGCTCCGAGCCGGTGCCTCATCTCGCGACGATGTCGGAGGCCGTCTGGGAGAGCCACCCGGTCCGCGTTGAGTACCGTCGCGACCGGGTCGTCGCGCGGCTCCTCGAGCCACTCGGCCTGGTCCTCAAGGCGGGCGTCTGGTATGTCGTCGCCTCGGCCGACGGCCAGATCCGGACGTATCGCGTTTCCCGGATCGTCGCCGCGGAGCTGGCCGCTGAGCGCTTCGAGCGCCCCGATGGCTTCGACCTGGCCGCCTACTGGGCCGAATCGACGGCGGCCTACGAGCAGTCAACGCCACGGATCGAGGTGACCATTCGGGTCAGGCCCGAGCGCGTCGGACGGCTCCGCGACGTGGTCGGCCCTCGGGTGATGGACGAGGCCGAGCCATCCGCGGAGGCCGATCCGGACGGCTGGCTCGGCTTCCGTCTCCGCCTCGACTGGCCGGACGAGATCGCCGGCCACCTGCTCGAGATGGGGCCCGACATCGAGGTTCTCGAACCGCCCGAACTGCGGGTCGAGATCCTCGAGTTGGCCGACCGGGTCGTCCGCCGGTACGCATCCGCCTGAGCGGTCTCAGCGGGTGCCGAGCGCCGGCCGGCCGCCCTGGCCCGCACCCGCTTCCGGTTGCGCGGGGGTGCACGACTCGGCGGCACGGCATTCCGCCGCGCGCTCGGCAAGCTCGATCCTGAAGCGCCCCTGCCGGACGGCTTCAGCCGTCGCGCGGCGGCGCTCGGCGGTCACGATCCGGGCGAGTTCCAGGTTCAACATTCGCGCTCTCCTCGTACCCGGCCGACCTTCCGACCGCTCGATCTGTACCTCGGAGAGTACCGGTCGATCATGACGAAAGCTGTCATGAATCTGCGGCGCCGACGCGGTGTACCCGGACGTCGGCGAGGTGCCCACGGGACCCGGCCGAACCGGGGCAACTCGGCCTACGATGGCCCGGCCGGAATCCCGGATCCCACTCGGAGGTCGTCATGCAGATCGAAGGTCGGCTCGAGGCGCTCGGCCTCCACTTGCCCCCGCCGATGAAGCCGCCGCCGGGCGTCGTGCTGCCGTTCAGCCCGGTCCGCGTCGTCGGCGATCGAGCCTTCATCTCCGGCCACGGGCCCCAGAACGAGGACGGTACCTTCGCCGAGCCATTCGGCAAGGTCGACTCCGAGGTCTCCGTCGAGGATGCCTATCGGGCCGCCCGGTCGACCGCGCTGTCGATCCTGGGCAGCCTCAAGCGGGAGCTGGGCGACCTCGACCGGGTGACCGCCTGGCTGCGGGTGTTCGGCATGGTCAACTCGTCGGTTGGGTTCCGGCGCCAGCCGTCGGTGATCAACGGATTCTCGGACCTCATCATCGAGCTCTACGGTGATGCCGGCGCTCATGCTCGCTCGGCCGTCGGCCTGGCCGAGCTGCCCTTCGGCATTCCCGTCGAGATCGAAGCGGAGGTCCTGGTTTCCCCGGCGGGGTGACGCCACCACAATCCGATCCTGACCGCCGTCCACTTCCCGGGCAGGTTCACCACCGGCGCCGGGCAGGGTGGGACCAGGGAGGCAGGCGATGAGCGAACATGCGATGGGACCCAGTCCAAGCGGGCTCCGAGGTCCACTGGCGATCGGCCTCGCCGTGGTGCTCGCCGCGTGCGTCGGAACCGCGTCCAGTCCCGGCTCGAGCGCGTATCCGTCGAGCGCGCCGGCGTCGCCCTTGTCGATCCCGTCGACGGGACCCACCAGCGCGGTTCCCTCGGCACCTCCGTCGGCCCCTCCGACCGTCGCACCGAGCGTGGCTCCATCGCCATTTCCTGAGGATTCGACGGGCCCGACGGTCGCGCCCGGGCCGTACCAGCTCGGTGACACGGATCCGGCGACCGGCCTGAAGCTGACCTTCGTCGACGAGGGCAGCTGGACCGACGTGACCGCGCCATCGCGCAAGTTCAGCCTCACCTGGCGGACTCCGGATTCGACCGGCACCGAGGTCCGGGTCGAGGGGATCACCGCCTGCCCGGCGCCGGAGAACTCGACCGGGATTCCGTGCGTGACGGCGACGACGAAGCTGCCTGCCTCGATCGTCCACCTCGTCACCAGCGTGCCGGCGGCGAGCCGGTCGGCCGGCTGGACCTGGCCCGCCTGGGAGGAGATCGGCGAGCCGATCGCCTCGGACGGCTCGAACAGCTTCTACGCGATCGTGGTCACGTTCACGACCGGGACGACATCGAAGGTCGTGGTCGTGGTCACCTCCGAGACCTGCTCAGGCTGCGCTTACTGAGCGCACGATCCCCATCCCCGAGCCGATCGGATGCTCGGAGAATCCGCCGTACGACGAGGATCGCCGACGCGAGCGGGCTCGAACTGTGCTTGGCTTGAGGCGTTCGGTCGGGGATTGTTGGTGGCAGAGAAGGGGGCGCGGCGGGCTCGTCCGAGAACCTCGCGCCGCACTGGGCACAGAACCCAGCCGCAGTATCCGTTCGAGGGCGCGCGCATCGTGAGCAGTAACGCGCTTGTCCTTCGGTGCCTGCGTCAGCTTCGCTCACAGCGTTCCCCCACGGTCACGATCCGACCGTGAGCGAGCATACGCCCCCGCCCGAGCAGGACTTCATCCAACTGTGTCCGGGTTCGCGACAGATGGGAGAGGGGTTGGTGCCATCCAGCCCAAGGTGACCATCGGGCGACCCTCCGGATGAGAAGTTGGTCCGCCGAGCAGGTGTCCGGGACCCGTCAGTTTCGGCCCGACTGCAGGCGGGGCATCTCTTCGGCCGCGAATTGATTGGTGATCTCGTCGCGATCCGGATCGCCGACCCAGTAGAGGACGAAGTCGTCGAACCCGAGCTCGCGATAGGACCCCACCCAGTCGACCATCGCTCCGAGCGAGGCGTATGCGTGCGTCCGCCACGTCATCACGGAGCGGCGAATCGCGCCCGGATCGCGACCGACCGCGATGCAGGCGTCCGCCAGCAAGTCCAGGTGCCGGCGTGCCTGGTCGAGGGCCCCTCGGTCGTCCAGACGGTCGCCGAACAGCGGCTGGCCGCCGAGCGAGCTCCATCCCTCTCCGTACCGAGCGGCAAGGGCGATCGTTCGCGGCCCTTGGGCGGCCACGACGATCGGAGGCCGAGGCTGTTGGACGGGACGCTCGATGCTGGCATCAGCAGTCGGGTAGTAGCCGTCGGACTTCGAGACGGTCTCGCCGCGAAGCAGCCGATCGAGCACATCGAGCTGGTCCGCCAGCCGCGCCACAAGCTCGGCAGGTGACGCGCCGGCCATGCCGACGCCTGCGAGGTCCTCAGGCAGGCCGCCCGCACCGATCCCGAGTGTTACCCGCCCGTCCGATGCGTGATCGACTGTCGATACCGCCATCGCGAGGATCAGTGGATGGCGGAACGGCGCGGACGTCACGAGCGTGCCCAGACGGATGCGCGTCGTGTCGCGGGCGAGCGCGGCGAGCAGCGTCCAGGCCTCGAGCCGGATCACGTCCGGGGCAGACATCGGGGTCTGGTCGGCGACCCAGGCTTCGTCGAACCCGAGGGTCTCTGCCTGCTGGGCCAGATCCCTGACCCTCGAGTAGGGGGCGACGTGCGGGAAGAGGAAGACGCCGAAACTTGCCAAGGTTCGCTCCGTCATCGGCGGTGTGGCGCGGCCGATCGTACCTCCTACCCAACCGGGAAGGAGCAGACGGCCTCGCGAGCGGGTAGCGCCGATCAGAACGAACACTCGCGGCTCATTAGTCGGACGGGGCGGGTCGGCTCAGGCCCGTGAACTGTCCGGGTTTGCGTCAGATGGGAGGCCCTTATCTCCTCTCCCAAGGGCTCGTTGACGCTTGGCGTTGGAATTCCGATAATATGGGTCGGGATTGACCACGATCCGTGCCGAACCGGCTGCTGTGCCGTCTGGAGACCTGATGACGACGACCCGCGAGCTCGTCAGCGACCGCCGCGATGAATACGCCTTCCACGACGATATCGACTATCTCGCCCAGACGAAACGGGGCCTGACCCGCGAGACGGTCGAGGAGATCAGCCGCTTCAAGAACGAGCCCGACTGGATGCTCCAGTTCCGGCTCCGCGCGTACGACCACTTCATCAAGCGGCCGATGCCCAACTGGGGCGGCAACCTGCTCGACATCGACTTCGACAAGATCGTCTACTACCGCAAGCCGTCGGCGGGCGAGGAGAAGTCCTGGGACGACGTTCCCGAGAAGATCAAGGCGACCTTCGAGAAGCTGGGCATTCCCGAGGCCGAGCGCAAGTTCCTGGCTGGAGTCGGCGCGCAGTACGACAGCGAGGTCGTCTATCACTCGGTCCGCGAGGAGCTGAGCAAGATCGGCGTCGTGTTCATGGGCACCGACCAGGCGCTCATCGAATACCCCGAGATCTTCCGCAAGTACTTCGCGACCGTCGTCCCGCCCGAGGACAACAAGTTCGCGGCACTCAACAGCGCGGTCTGGTCGGGCGGCTCGTTCGTGTACGTGCCCAAGGGCGTCGAGGTGCCACTCCCGCTGCAGGCCTACTTCCGGATCAACGGCGAGAACACCGGCCAGTTCGAGCGGACCCTGATCGTGGTCGACGAAGGCGCCCGGGTCCACTACATCGAGGGCTGCACCGCCCCGATCTACGCGACCGACGCGCTCCACGCCGCAGTCGTGGAGGTGATCGCCCTGCCCGGCTCGAAGGTCCGCTACACCACGATCCAGAACTGGTCGAACGACGTCTACAACCTCGTCACGAAGCGGGCGCACGCCCATGCCAACTCGACCGTGGAGTGGATCGACGCGAACACCGGCTCGCGGCTAACGATGAAGTACCCGGCGATCTATCTCGTCGGCGAGGGCGCCACGGCCGACGTGATCTCGGTCGCGGTGGCCGGCAAGGGCCAGCACCAGGATACCGGCGCGAAGGCGATCCACCTGGCCAAGAACACCCGCAGCCGGATCGTCAGCAAGTCGGTCAGCAAGGATGGCGGCCGGGCCACCTACCGGGGCTCCCTCAAGGTCGCCCCGGGAGCCACGAACGTCGTCGCCTCGGTTCGCTGCGACGCCCTGATGCTCGACGACATCAGCCGGAGCGATACGTATCCGTACATCGACATCCAGGAAGACGACACGACGATGACCCACGAGGCCGTCGTCGGCAAGATCAGCGCCGATCAGATCTTCTACCTGATGAGCCGGGGCCTGACCGAGAACGAGGCCCAGAACCTGATCGTGCAGGGCTTCCTCGAGGTCTTCACCAAGGAACTCCCGATGGAGTACGCGATCGAGTTCAATCGGCTGGTCAAGCTCGAGATGGAGGGGTCGCTCGGATGACGGCCGAGGGCGCCCCGGTGGGCAACGCCCAGCCAGCCGCGCCGGCCCGTCCTGGCCGTCCCCCAAGGCGGGGACCCGCCGACCTGACGTTCGATCTGGCTTCCACCCTGGTCGAGTCGTGGGCGAATCAGGAACTCGACTGGCTGGCGGCCGATCGCCGGGCGGCCTTCGCCCGATGGCAGAGCCTGCCGGTCGAGGGCAACCGGTTGTACACGACGTACCTGGACCTCCGCCTGGCGGACCTGGCCGAGGTCGTGCCCTGGCGGTCGGCTGCTGCCGCGCCCGAGGCCGGGCGTGGAGCTCGCCCGCCCGAGGGAGCCGCCGGGCTGGCTTCGTTCAGCGAGGACCGGGTCGAGGCGCTCGACCTCGACGACGAGGCCCGGGCGGCCGGCGTCATCCTCGATACCATCGAGGGCCTGATCGCGCGTGACGCGGACCTTGCCCGCCGCCTGCTGACCGATGGCCAGGCCCTTCCGGCCGACGACAAGCTGGCCCAGCTGACCCGGGCCGGCTGGAACCAGGGCGTCGTTCTCCACGTCCCGGCCGGCGTCCGGCTGGCCAGGCCGGTCATCCTGCGCTGGCGGGTCGGCCGGGGCGGGCACGCCCTGCTGACCCGGACGATCGTCGATCTCGGTTTGGGTGCCTCGGCCTCGGTCCTCGAGGAGCTCGAGGCGTCGAGCGGAGCTCCGCTCGCCGATGGCGCCGCCCAGGCCCTGTTCACCGGCTCGCTCGAGCTCCATCTCGGGACCGGCTCCGAGCTGGCCGTCGCCTCGATCCAGGACCTGCCCACGAACACGGTCGCCTTCCAGCATCGCCACGCCGACATCGGTGAGGGCGCCTCGCTCCACTGGGCCCTCGCCCAGCTCGGCGGCCGGCTCGTCCGCAGCCGGGTCGACAACCGCCTGGCCGGCGACCGGAGCTCGGTCGAGCAGGTCGAGATCGTCTTCGGCGACGGCTCGCAGCTGTTCGACCTGACCAGCTTCACGACCCACATCGGACGGAACACGACCGGCATCCTGCTCAGCAAGGGCGCCCTCAAGGACGCCGCCCGGACGTTCATGAAGGGCCTGATCACGATCGAGAAGAGCGCGGTCGGTACGGACAGCTTCCTCGGCGAGTTCGGGATGAACCTGTCGAAGGCCGCCCGAGCGGTGGCGATCCCCAGCCTCGAGATCGATCAGCCCGATTGCCGCCGGGCCGCCCACTCGAGCTCGGTGGGTCCGATCGACGAGACCCAGCTGTTCTACCTCGAGAGCCGCGGCATCGAGCCGGACGAGGCGCGCAAGTTCATCGTCCTGGGCTTCCTCGAGCCGGTCGTCGCTCGCGTCCCGATGGCGGATGCGCAGGACCGCCTGCGCGAGCTCCTCGAAGCGAAATGGGCCGGACGCGTGGCGGACGCCTCTGCCGCCTGATGCGGATCGACCTGCTGGCGGCTTCCGAGGTCGGGCCGGGCGAGATGAAGATGGCCTGGGTCGGCGGGGTCGATCCTGTCCTGGTGGTCAACGTCGATGGTGACTACCGCGCCTTCCAGGGAATCTGCAGCCACGAGTACTTCGAGCTCGACCGCGGCTTCCTGACCGGCAGCAGCCTGACCTGCGCCCTGCACCTGTCGCGTTTCGACCTGGACAGCGGCGATGCGCTCGACCCGCCGGCCGAGCTGCCGATCGCGCGCTACGAAGTGGTCGTGGAGAACGGCCGGGTCCAGCTCGAGACCGACGGCCCGCTCGAGGTCAACGAATAGCGTTCGCCGGGTGCCCGGGCCGGCGTTCCGGTGGGCGTCGCCGGCTGCCCGTCATGGGACCAGGGTCAGGGTCGCCACGGCGGCCTTCTGGATCGCTCCTCCGCTGAAGGCGAGCGGCACCTGCCGGCCGGCCAGCCAGTCGTCGATCAGGTCGCCGTAGTGGGCGTCGGTCGGGTTGCCGGCCTGGCCGGTCGTCGTGATGATCCGGGCGCCGTCGAGGTTGCCCAGGTCGATGTCGAAGCGGTAGCTCGGCATGTTCGTCATCTCGAAGATCGACCGAAGGTCCGTCTTCGCCTTGACCGTGCTGTCGTACGGGTCGTCGTAGGCGACGCTGAACTGGTAGTAGGTGGCGTCGACTGTCCCGGCGGCTCCGGCGACGGGGTAGGGGCCCTTGTCGAAGTACCACTCGAGCGGGCCAATTCCGCTCTCGCCCAGGGTGACCTCGCGGAAGGTCGCCGTGTGGATCCGGCCCCAGGTCCACGTCGCCGGATCCGCTCCGAGGGAGGCGTGCAGGGCCGAGCCCGCCCCATCGAGGGCCTGCGCCAGGATGTCGGCCTCCGTCTCGACCTTGCCCGGCGTGCTGACGTCGTCCCAGTACGGGTCGTTCGGCTTGCCCAGCAGGTCGATCACGGCCTGCCAGCTGGCGGTGCTGCCGACGTACTCGCGGGCGAGCGGCCCGAGGTCATCGTCGAAGAGCTTGCGCTCGAGCTGCTCCTCGAAGGTCATGTACGCGGCGCACCCGAGGCTGTCGACCCCGCAGGTATCGTCGCCCCAGCCGTTGATCGCGGCCAGGACGCTTGCGCCGTCGGCCGTCGTCGGCCTGATCGAGGCGAGCGCCGGGATCACGAGGGCCGCCCGGAGGACCTTCGCATCGGACTCGATCGCGCTCATCTCGTCGATCGTGACACCGCCCTTGGCGGCGTCGGCCTGGAGCAGCTGCAGGATCCGGGCGGCGCGGTAGCCCGGGTCCCAGTCGCTGGCGATGAAGTACGGGTAGGAGCCGTCGACCAGCTCGTTGTTGGCGGTCACGATCATGCCCGACGGCGGGTTGTACAGGTGGGGCAGCGAGTCATACGGGATGGCGCCGATCCATTCATGGAGGCCGTCGTAACCGGGCACGGGCCGGTCACCGTGGTCGGCCTTGTCCGCGCGGATCGGGACGATCCCGGGTGCCTGGTAGCCGATGTTGCCGTCGACGTCGGCGTAGACGAAGTTCTGGGCGGGCGCGCCGTAGACCTTGAGGGCTGCCCGGAAGTCATCGAAGTTCTGCGCCTTGTCGAGGCCGAGGAAGGCGTCCAGGGCGCCGTTCGGTTGGGCGGTGGCCGTCCAGCGCAGGGCGTACAGCGCCGGCAGCGTCTTGAGCCGGTCGTCGACATCGTTGACGATCGGGCCGTGGCCGGTCGATCGAACCGTGATCGTGACCGGCTGCTCGCCGGCAACCTTGATCGTCTCGGTCCGGACCGTGAACGGGATCGAGGCGCCCTTGAACAGGTAGTCGGCCGGGTTGTTCGGATCGGGCTTCTCGATGAACAGGTCCTCGACATCCGGCCCGAGGTTCGTCGCGCCCCAGGCGATCCGGGCGTTGTGGCCGAGGATCACCAGCGGGTCGCCGGGGAAGCTGACCCCGGTCACGTCGAACGGGCAGGCGGGGCTCACGACCCGGCAGTGGAGGCCGTTCATGATCCAGACCGAGGGCATGCTGATCCCGAGATGGGGATCGTTGGCCAGCAGGGCGTGGCCGGTCGCGCTCTTCGAGGCCGACACGACCCAGTTGTTCGAGCCGACGCCGTGGTCGCCTTCGAGGCCCTGGGCGGGGTCGATCCCGGCCGATGCGGCAATCGACTGGGCCAGGGCCGCCAGCTCCTGGAGCCCGCTCGCCTGGTCGGGGGTCAGCGCCGTGGACGCGGCGTCCGATCCGTCGCCGGCGGTCCAGCCGGTCGCCGGTGACACGCGCGCGCTGGACACCGTCGGGGGCTGGAACAGGTTGCTCGGGGCGATGACCGGCCCGCCCGCCGGGTAGGGCGGGGTCAGCTCGTTCGTTCGGGCCGGGTCGCCCAGCCTGGCGTCGGCCAGCATCCGGAAGATCTCCGAGTCGAAGTTGTCGCCGAGCGACCAGGCCTGGACGAGCGCCCAGGTCGCCGAATTCGAGGGGCGTCCAGGGCTCGGGCGCATAGCCGCCGAGGCCGCCGCCGAGGCCGGCCTTGAGGCCCTCGACGACGAACGGCAGGCCGAGCTGGCCCTGGTTCGCGGCGAGCCAGTCGTTCACCCCGTCGGCGTACGCCTGGAGGTCGGCCCTGAGCTCGGGCGAGGCGGAATCGAGGTCGCGCTGGGCGGCCTGCCGCCAGCCCAGGGTGCGAATGAACTCGTCCTCCTTGAGCGTCGTCGGGCCGAACAGCTCGGACAGCCGGCCAGCACCGATGTGGCGCCAGACCTCCATCTGCCAGAAGCGCTCCTGGGCGTGGGTGTAGCCCTGGGCGAGGAACAGGTCGTGGGGCGTGCCGGCGGTGATGTTGATGATCCCCGACGCATCCCGAGTCACGGTCGCCGGGGCGGTCAGGCCGGCGGCCGAGAGTGAGCCGCTCGTCGTCGGCAGGGCCCGATGGCTGACCCAGGCGAGCAGGCCGCCGGTCGCCACGACCAGGACGATCACGAGCACGAACAGGATCCCCAGCAGGCGGCCGATGATGCGCACGAGTACCTCCAGGCGGACGGGCTCGATCGCCGATCGCTCGCCAGTGTGCGACGCGAGGCCGAGCTCTGCCGGACGATCGGGACGCCCATCGGACGTGGTCCTCTGCCTCCGAACCCGAGCCTCAGCGCGCCAGCCAGGCTCCCGTTCCGGCTGCGATCGCGGCCTGGACGATCGCGTCGGCGAAGACGAGATCGGCGAGCCCGACGCCGAGGTGGCTGACGAGCACCCGGCCGTGGGCCGGCACGGGGACCCGGTCGCGGATCGCCCGGCCGATCGTGAGGCTCGGGTCGGGATAGTCGTCGAACTGGCCGGCGGCCCGGTTGGCCTCGAACTGGCCGACCTCGTCGACGAGGAACAGCGCGGCCTCGGCGGCGACCAGGTGATGGACGCTCGTGGCGTAGTCGACCGCGATCACGAGCGCGTCGTCGGCCAGGTCCGCACCGGTCAGGGTCTGGCGGACGGGCCCGAAGGAGACCGCGGTCACGACAACACCGGCCTGGCTCGTCGCGTCGAGCCGGTTGGAGGCGGCCGTGGCCGAGCCGATGCCGGGCGTCTGGCGGGCAACGGCCGCGACCGCCTCGGCCCGCTCGTGATGGCGGTCGAAGATGGCGACCGCCGCGCCGGGCAGGAGATGGCCGATCACCGCCAGGTGGCTGCGGGCCTGCACGCCGGCGCCGAGGATCGCGACCCGGGCCGGGCGGGACCTGGGTCGCCGTAGCCAGTGACGGATCGCGACGCCGGACACCGCCGCGGTCCGATCGGCCGTGATCGGCGCCCCGTCCAGGATCGCGACGGGCTGGCCGGTACGCGGGTCGCTCAGGATCACGCTTGCGTGGATCGCGGCCAGGCCGAGGGCGCGGTTGCCAGGGAAGCCGGTCACCCATTTCAGGCCGAGCAGGTCGGCCGAGCCGTCGGTCGCCGGGCCGCGCAGCCAGGCCGGCATCGCGTGTCCGAACGACCCGTCGGCCCTGGCGTGAACGCCGATCTTCGGTGGAAGCTCGGCGTCCTCGACCAGGGCGAGCATCGCCCGCTCGGCGAGCTCGATCCGGCGCTCCACGGGCGGCATGGCCGCCCGGACGGCGGCGCCGTCGAGGTACAGGATCCGGTCGGGAGGCATCGGACGGAGTCTAGGGCGCCCGACGGCCCCCGTCGCCGGCCGTGCCCGGCTACCATCGATGGGTGGCGACGATCGACCTCCAGCAGAGCCTCGAGAACCTGAAGCTCGAGCGCGACGCGATCATCCTGTACGACGCCCTGGCCGGGATCGAGAAGGAGCCTCGCCGGGCGGCCGCCTTCCGGACGATTGCTGGCAACGAACGCCGCCATGCCGAGGTGTGGGCGGGCAAGCTGCGCGAGCTGGGGGCCACGGTCCCCCCGCCCGATCGCGCCCGGCCTCGGGTCCGCCTGATCATCGGCCTGGCCCGGATCTTCGGCACCCGCGCCGTCAGCGACCTGGTCCAGGCCCTCGAGGGCGACGAGGAGGACACCTACACCGGGCAGTCCTCGCCGGAGGTCGCGGCAATCGCGGCCGACGAGCGCGAGCACGCCGAGATCTGGCGCCGACTCGAAGGCAAGGCAGGTCCGCCTGAGACGGACCGGGGTCGATGAGGCCGCCCTTCGGGAGGTCCAGGTGCCGCGCCGGGCCGGCGAGATGGGCCGCAACGAACGCTGGCACCGGACCGGTCAGTCGGGCACGCTGCGAGCGGTGATCTTCGGGGTGTCCGACGGCCTCGTCAGCAACACCTCGCTGGTGATGGGGATCACGGGCGCGTCGTCCGATCCCCACCTCATCCTGCTGGCCGGGATCGCCGGGCTGCTGGCCGGCTCGTTCAGCATGGCCGCCGGGGAGTACGTCTCGATGCAGATCGCAGCGCGAGCTGTACGAGCGCCAGATCGCCCTCGAACGGGCCGAGATGCAGGCGATGCCAGATGAAGAGCAGGCCGAGCTGGCCGCCATCTACCGGGCCAAGGGCTTCACCGAGGACGAGGCTCACCGCGTCGCAGCGCGGCTCTTCCGCGACCCGGAGGCCGCCCTCGATACCCTGATCCGAGAGGAGCTCGGCCTCGATCCCGATGAGCTCGGCTCGCCCTGGCGCGCAGCGTTCGGATCGCTCATTGCCTTTGCCGGCGGTGCTGCCGTCCCGGTCGTGCCGTATCTCGTCGCCTCCGGCAGCCCGGCCCTGGTGGTCAGCCTCGGGCTGAGCCTCGTCGCGATGTTCGTCGTCGGAATCGGGATCAGCCTGCTGACCGGCCGGAGTGCCCTCTTCAGCGGCGCCCGACAGGTGTTCATCGGCGCGCTGGCCGCCGGCGTCACGTTCCTCGTCGGCCGGCTGGTCGGCGTCGCGACCGCCTGAGGCTGGCGTGTCCGGCGATGTCGCGGCCCGCCTGGGGGCGGAGGGCTCGAGCCCTTCGCTCAGCGCGGTTCTGTCGAGAACCTGGGCGAGATCCATGCCGGGGCGCGCCGGCCGGGAATGGACAAGGCCCCCGGCGTCCGGGGGCCTGATCAGGGTAGTCTTGCGGCCTGTCGCGCCGGATCAGCGCATTCCGTAGCGAGTCCAGGCTGCGAGATGATCGCGTGGATCGGTGCCCTCTCGACCTTCGTCGGACGAGAGCAGGATGCTCACAAACGAGAAGAGCGCGAGGAGGGCGACGGAGCTGGCGAGCAGCATGTCATGTTCCTCCGGGTCTGTTCGGACACCGTCCGCCAAGGGCGGGCCATCCGCACCCTGCGGAGGTCGGTTCGTCCGGTTGGTTGTGGCAGTGTAACCTAACGAATCGATAGCGTCAACGCAATATCACCTAACAAACAAGGACTGTAGTGCCTCGACAGGACGGTCTGAGTCGAAGCGACCTCCGGATCCTCGACATCCTCCAACGGGATGGCCGGGCGTCCTTCGCGGACATTGGGGCGGCGGTGGGGATGAGCGCGCCCTCGGCCCACGAGCGGGTCAGGAAGCTCGAGGCGCGGGGCATGATCCTGGGCTACGCCGCCCGCCTGGACGCCCGGGCGGTCGGCCGTGGCATCCTCGCCTTCAGCTGGATCCGCCAATCGCCCGGTCCGCCCAGCAGTGACCTGGAGGACGCGTTCCGGGCGCTGCCCGAGGTCGAGGAGTGCCACCACATCGCCGGAGAGGCGGACTACCTGCTCAAGGTCCGCGCCGCGGATACGCTCGACCTCGAGCGGGTGATGAAGCAGATCCAGGCGCTGCCCGGCGTGTACACCACCGAGACCGACGTGGTCTACTCGAGCGCATTCGAGCAGCGACCCCTGGCGATCGTGCCTGAAACCGGCGCCGACCTGGAGGCGTAGCCGATGACAGGCGAGGATTCCAAGCTCGTCCGGGCGGTGGCGTCCGGATCCGAGGATGCCCTCGCCGCGTTGTATGACCAGTACGCCGGAGCGGTCTACGCCACCGCCCGCCGGCTCACCAGCGATCGGGGACTTGCCGAAGACGTGGTCCAGGAAACCTTCCTCGCCCTGTGGAACCGGGCCGAGCAGTACAACCCGGCGATGGGCTCGCTGCCGGCCTGGCTGCTGACGATCGCCCGCAACCGGACGATCGACCGGCTTCGCGCAATCGGCCGCCGCCCGCCGACCGTGGCGGTTTCCGAGGTGGCCCTGCCCGACGAAGGCGACACCGCCGCACTCGAGCGGCTCGTGTCCGGCGGGGCGGTCGTCGGTGCGGGCCGCCCGGTCATGGGTCCGTCCGCGATCCTCGAGGACGTCGAGCTGCGTTCGTCGCTTGCGTCGGCCCTGGCCGGCCTGCCCGACGTCGAACGGACCGTGCTGGTCATGGCCTATCGCGACGAGCTGAGCCAGAGCGAGATCGCCGACCGCCTCGGCTGGCCGATCGGCACCGTCAAGACGCGCACCCGGCGGGCGCTCCTCCGGATGCGGTCGGCCCTGGGTCCGGGCTTCGCGCCGCTCGACGAATCCGGGGCGACGATCGCCGTGGTGGACGGATGATCGACCACGACGCAGCGCGCGAGATGCTCGAGCTGGCCGCCGTCGAGCCCGGTGGGCTCGACCGGCTGGCCGCCGGCGACACGACCGATGCGGCCGTGCTGGCCGGCCATCTGGCCGGCTGCCGGAGCTGCTCAGGCGAGGCCGAGCGGCTCCGGGCTTCGGCCGCGTTGATCCGCGACGTCGTGATCGAGGCCCCGCCACCCGAGCTTCGTGGGCGGACGCTCGACCTGGTCCGGGCGGTCGGCCGCCACCCGGCTGCGGCCGGCGCGAGCCAGCGCGCCGTCGCGCCGGCGGACGTGACGGTCCGCCCCGCAACGGCACCGCGAATTGCGGCCGCCCTGGCCGGCCGGCCGGTGGCCCCTCGGCGGGGATTCCGGGCGGTGGCCCTGCCCCTCGGGATCGCGGCCGCGCTCATCCTGAGCATCGCCGGCACCGCCGCGATCGTGGCGAGCCGGAACGATGCGGCGATCGCCGCCGGCCGGGAGACGACCACCGAGCTTGCCCGGCTCGCGAGCTGGACCCTGCGGGTCGGCGGCGCGCTCGACGCTCATCGAGTCTCGCTCGTCGGGGCGGCCGGGTCGAGCGCCTCGGGCACGCTCCTCTACTCGCCGTCGACGACCGACCTGGTGGTCGTCGCCCAGGGCCTGCCGGCCGCTCCAGCCGGGCAGGAGTACCGCTGCTGGGTGCTCCTCAACGGCTCCCGATGGGACGTCGGCCAGATGGACGTGGGTGGCGGCCTGGCCTACTGGGTCGGCCCGGTCGCCGGCCTGGGCGAGCTGCCGTCGGGAACGCCGTTCGGCGTCTCGCTGGCCGAGATCAACGGCCCGATCGCGCCCGGCAGCCCGGTCCTGGGTGGATCGGTCGGCGGCTGATCATGCCGGCGCGGAGCCGCCCGCCGCTACGAGCCGCCGTCCCGGCCGCCTGCCCGCTCCGCTCGAAACGCCGCGAGATTTGGCCAGTCCGCTCCGCAGGCCAGGCATCCGATCGCCGGCGCCTCGAGACGCGGGCCACCGGTCATCCCATAGGCCTCATCGAGCGGGCGGTAGCCGGTCGTGTCGATCTGGGGCAGGCTGAGCAGGGCGAGCCGATGGGCGCCACAGCGCGGGCAGGCGTCGTCCGAGCGGGCCGACTCGTCAACGGCCGGGTCGGGCCGGGCGCGCGATCCCGGATCGGCTTCCATCACGTGTCCATCCTCGTAGCCGCGACCCCCGGCGGGTCCCGGCCGGAGGAGCGACGATGATGCCCCAGCGGCGCGAATCGCGTCAGGGCAATCCCGTTCCCGAGGCCTCGGTTGCGGCGATGTTCGACGAGATCGCGCCGGTCTATGACCGGGTCAATACGTTGATGACCGCCGGCGGCGACGGCCGCTGGAGGCGGGCGGCGGCGGCCGCCGCAGCGGTGGCGCCGGGCGGCGCGGCGGTCGATGTCGCGTGCGGGACCGGCAAGCTGAGCGTCACGCTGGCCGACCAGGTCGGTCCATTCGGACGGGTCGTCGGGATCGACCTGTCGCCGGCAATGGTCGCGGCGGCCGCCGAGGCCTACGGCGATCTCGTGCAGCTGACCTTCCAGGTCGGCAACGCCCTGGCCCTGCCGTTTCCGGCCGCCGAGTTCGACGCCGCGACCATCGCCTTCGGGATGCGCAACCTGGCCGACTTCGAGGCCGGTTTCCGCGAGATGGCCCGGGTCGTGCGACCGGGCGGCCGGGTCGTCTGCCTCGAGCTGTCGTTGCCGCCGCAGCGCGGTTGGGGTCGGCTCTTCCGATCGGCGTTCGGCCGGGTCGCCCCGCTCGCGGCCGGGATCTTCGGTCATGGCCAGACGTATCGCTACCTGCCCAGCTCACTCGATGGCTTCCCTGATGCCGCCGCCCTGGCCGCCACGATGGGCAAGGCCGGGCTGATCGACGTCAGCGTTCGGCGCCTGGCCTTCGGCGCCGTCGCCTTGCATCTCGGCCGGGTGCCCGATGGGCCAGCTGATGACGGCTCGAGGCCGCGGGGAGCGCAGGCGCTGTAAGCCGCCCGGTGCAGGCGGGTGGTCAGCCGGGTGGGTCGCTCTTCGAGACGAGCTCCGCTGTCGCTGCCGCCGGTCGCCCGAGCTCGTCATTCTGGAGGGCCGGACCGGCCAGCCATTCGCGGTCGAGCCGCAGGATCTCCTCGACCAGGGCAGGATCGACCGGGCCGTCCGGGCCGGCCAGCGCCGCGGCGATCCAGTCGACCTCCCGGCTCAGCTCGGCGTCGGCCTGCTCCTCGGCGGAGCGCATGAAGTCGATCATGACCAGGAAGACGAGCAGCGCCCCGATCGCCAGGCCGACGAGGAGCAACCACCACTGAAACTCGGCGTTCATCGGTGGCAAGTATAGGAAGAGCGGACGGGCTGGGTCTGGCGCAGGTCGCGGCCGGGATAACCCGCGGGTCGACTGACGCCAATCCAGGAGTCGGCGATTCATTGATGACTCCACGCCTGCCACTCCACCTGTCGCTCGGTCGACCGCGCCGGCCCGGCCAGAGCGGCGGGACGATCCACCCGCCGCTCTGGTTGTCTGGCCCGCTCCCGTCTATCGGGTGAAGTGGAGCGTGCCGAGAACCGACTCCGCCAGCGGCTCGAACGGATCGAACTCGGCGGCGGTCGGTGCCTCGATGAGGATCAGGATGAGCCGGCCGTCGCGCGAGGACACCCCCAGGCGGAATTCCGAGCGGCCAGGCCCCGGGCCGAATCCATGTCCCGACCGCCGGACGAGGCACCGGACACGGCACGCTGCTCCACCCCGCTACACTTGCGGTCGATGATCGATATCACGCCCCCGTCGATCGCCATCCAGCTCGGACCGATTCCCGTCTACTTCTACGGGATCTGCTACGCCCTCGGGCTGCTCCTGGCGTACCTCGTCATCCGGATCGGTGTCCGGGCCCGCGGTCTCGACGAGAACCTCTTTGCCAACGGGATGATCATCGTCGCGGTCGCCGCCCTGGTCGGCGGGCGGGCCTACCACGTGATCGACCAGTGGGCCCTCTACAAGGACGACCTGACCCGGATCTTCCTGCCGCCCTATTCGGGTCTGGGCGTGTATGGCGGGATCTTCGCGGGCATGGTCGCCGTGCTCGTGTACGTCCGGGTCGCATCGCGAGTCGTTCTGGGCCTGGGCCGACGTGATCGCCCCGGGCCTGTTCGCGATGCAGTTCGTCGCCCGCTGGGGCAACTTCTTCAACCAGGAGCTGTACGGGCCGCCGACGTCGGCTGCCGTGGGGCATCGCGATCGATTGCTCCCACCGGGTGGCGGCGTACCCTGCCCGCCCGCCGGCACGACCCCGATCGACGCTCACTTCCAGCCGCTCTTCCTGTATGAGTCGATCTCCGGCCTCGTGGGCATGCTCAGCCTCCTGTGGCTGGCGAACCGCTACGCGGCCCGGCTGCGGACCGGCGAGATCGCCCTGGTCTTCTTCATCTGGTACGCGATCGTGCGCTTCCTGCTCGAGTACCTGCGGGTCGACAACTGGACGTTCTTCGGCATCCCGACCGCCCAGATCATCTCGACCGTCGTCGTCGTTGCCTCCGCGATCGTGCTCGCGGTCCGCCGCGGCCGAGTGCTGCCCGGCCTGACGATGCCGCCCACCGACGCCGAGCTCGACGACGCGGAGGGGTCGATGCCGGCCGAAGCCGGCGCGCCCGGCGCCTGAGCGAGGTGGCCGAGCCGGCCGCGGATTCCGCGCCGGGCGCTCCCTCCGTTCCTCCGCCGCGTCGCCCGACCGCGCGGACCGCGCCCGAGGCGCTGGCCCGGGGTCGGGGCGGGCGTCCGCGAGGGCCTCGACTGGCTCGGCCGCGTCCCGGAGGCGACCGCCGGCCCGCTCGTCCGCCTCCTCGCCCTGGCCTTTCGCGCGATCGCTCTTCGGCATCCTCCGGCTCCGCCACGAACGCCTGGGCCCGAGCAACATCCCGACGAACCGGCGGCTACCTCGTGGTCGCCGCCGTCCATCGTGGCTGGATGGATCCGTTCCTGATCATGAACGCGCTCCCGCTCGAGCCCAGGGTCTGGTTCCTCGGCAGCGGCCCGTCGGCCTTCGACCGCCCGCTGGCGCGAGTGGCTCCTCCACCGGACTCGGGGGCATGCTCCCGGTCTGGCGCGGCGGCGTGGGGGTCGACCAGCACGTCGCGTCCGCCCGGGCGGTCGTGGCTGCCGGCGGCGTCTTCGCCCTGATCCCCGAAGGCGGCGTGTCCGGCCCGCCCGACCAGCTCGCGCCGTTCCGCTTCGGATCGGCCCTGATCGCCCTGCGGCTGGCCGCCCCGATCCTGCCGATCGCGATCGCCGGCACCGACGAGCTGTACCTCGGGCGCGCGGATGGCGACCCGGCTGCTGCCGCCGACCATCGCCGGCCGAGCTGCTCGGCCGGGACTGGCCGGCCGGCGGCCTCCTGCCCGAGCCGGGCCGCGCGAGCCGAGCTCGACCTGGCGCACCGGCTGACCGAGCGGCTGGCCGACCTGCTCGGCCCGGCCGTGACCGAGCTGTACCCCCGGACGGTCGACCCGCCCGGCCGTCCCCGCCGACTGCGTGGCCTGACCTGGCTCTTCCTCGCTCGGGCCGAACCGACGCGTGGCTAGGTTCCGACCGGCTATCCTCGCCCGAATGGACTACGCCGAACTCGATCCTCGACCTCGTCGGCAACACGCCGCTCGTCCGGCTCACCCGGGTCACCCGCGACCTCGGCCCGCCCGAGCGGCAGCCGCTCATCCTGGCCAAGCTCGAGATGCTGAACCCGGGCGGCTCGGTCAAGGACCGGATCGGGCTGCCGATGATCGAGGCGGCCGAACGGGCCGGCCTGCTCCGGCCCGGCGGCACGATCATCGAGCCGACGAGCGGCAACACCGGCCACGGCCTCGCGATCGCCGCCGCGTTGAAGGGCTACCGCTGCATCTTCGTGATGGCCGACAAGCAGTCGACGGAGAAGCAGGCACTCCTGCGGGCGTACGGTGCGGAGGTCGTCCTCTGCCCGACGAACGTCGATCCCGAATCGCCCGAGAGCTACTACTCGGTCGCCGCCCGGCTGGCCCGCGACATCCCGGGCGCGTTCAAGCCGGACCAGTACTGGAACCCGGAGAACCCGCTCGCCCACGAACGGACGACGGGCCCGGAGATCTGTGGCGCCAGACCGACGGCCGGCTCACCCATCTCGTGGCCGGGGTCGGGACCGGCGGCACGATCAGCGGTGCGGGCCACTTCCTCAAGGCGCAGCAACCCGGCGATCCAGGTGATCGGCGCCGACCCGGAGGGCAGCGTCCTGTCGGGCGACACGGCCCGGCCGTACCTGACCGAGGGCGTCGGCGAGGACTTCTTGCCCGGCACGTACGATCCGGCCGTCGTCGACCGCTGGGTCCGCGTCTCCGACCGGGACGCCTTCGCCGCCGCCCGCCGGCTGACCCGCGAGGAGGGCATCCTGGCCGGCGGGTCGTGCGGCACGGCGCTGGTGGCGACCCTGACCGTCGCCCGCGAGCTCATGCGCGACCGATCGATGGTCGACCTGGCGGTGATGGTCGTGCTGCTGCCCGACGGCGGGCGGAACTACCTCTCGAAGCTCTACAACGACGAGTGGATGCGGGTGAACGGGCTGCTTGCGACGACCGGCGGTGGGGTCGCGCATCGACGACCTCCTGGCGGATCGCCACGCTGACGGCGCCCGCCCCGACGCTGGTCCTCGCCCGAACGACGGAACGGGTCGGTGCCGCGATCGACAAGCTCCAGACATACGGGATCAGCCAGATGCCCGTCTCCGAGGCGCCGGCCGACGGCCGCGGCCGACCGGATCGAGGCAATCGTCGGGTCGATCTCCGAGAAGGGCCTGCTCGATCGCGCGTACCGCGATCCGACCGTGGTCGAGCGGACGGTCGGCGAGGTGATGGACCCGCCGCTGCCGATCGTCGACGTGGGCGCCTCGCTCGACGAGGCGTTCGGGCTGCTATCCGGGCGGCGCCACGGCGCTCGTCGCGGTCCGGGCCGGGCGACCGGCCGGGATCGTGACCAAGCTCGACCTGCTCGAGTACGTCGCCCACCGCCCGGTCCGGGCCTGAGCCGATGGCCCGGGATTCGGACGGCGAGTCGGGTACGCCGGCGATCGGGCGGCCGTTCGCCGAGCGCTATGCCGCCGACGAGGGCTGGTCGTTCGAGACCCTGTCGGTCCATGCCGGCCAGGAGCCTGATGAGCTGACCGGCGCCGTCTCCCCGCCGATCTACCAGACGAGCACCTACGCCCAGGACGGGATCGGCCGGCCGCGGCGACGGCTACGAGTACGCCCGGACGAGAATCCGACCCGGCGCCGCCTCGAGCGAGCGGTCGCAGCGCTCGAGGGCGCCGAGGACGGGATCGCCTTCGCGTCGGGCGCCGCGGCGACCGCGATGCTCGCCGAGCTGGCCCTGCCCGGTGACGAGGTGGTGATCGGCGACGACGTCTACGGCGGGACGTTCCGGCTGTTCGAACGGGTCCTCCGCCCGAAGGGCGTCAACGCCCGCTATGTCGACCTCGCGGCCGATCCGGCGAACGTGCAAGGCCGCCCTCTCGCCTCGGACGCGCCTCGTCTGGTTCGAGACACCGACGAACCCGCTGCTCAAGCTCGTCGACATCGCCGGCGTGGCCGAGGCGATCGCCGGCCACCGCGGCGCGGGTGGCCAGCGACCGTGGCTGGTCGTCGACAACACGTTCGCCTCACCGGCCGTCCAGCGCCCGCTCGACCACGGCGCCGACATCGTCTTCCACTCGGCCACGAAGTACCTGGCCGGCCATTCCGACACGGTCAACGGGATCGTGCTGACCAGCCGGCCGGCGGTGGCCGAGCGCCTGCGCTTCCTCCAGAACGCGATCGGCGCCGTGCCCGGCCCGTTCGACTGCTTCCTCGTCCTGCGCGGCCTGCGGACGCTCGCCCTGCGGGCGGAGCGCCACGCCACGAACGCCCGGGCCGTGGCCGAGCTGCTGGCGGCCCGTGACGACGTCGAGACGGTCCGCTACCCCGGGCTGCGCACGGGCCACCATGCGCATCCGCAGGCGGCGATCGCGGCTCGCCAGATGCGGGGCGATGGAGGAATGGTCTCGTTCATCCCGGGACCCGGGGGGGTCCACGGTCGCTCGGCTCGAGATCGGGCCGTGGCGGTCTGCGAATCGACCCGCCTGTTCACCCTGGCCGAATCGCTCGGCGGCGTCGAATCGCTGATCGAGCTGCCGGCGACGATGACCCACGCTTCGGTCGCGGGATCGCCGCTCGAGGTCGATCCGGCGCTTATCCGGCTGTCCTGCGGGATCGAGGCCGAGGCCGACCTGCTGGCCGACCTGGCCGCCGCCCTCGACCGGGCCTGAGCCTCAGGACGGCGAGGGCGCAGGAATCGGGTCCTGGCCCGGGTCCGGGTTGATCGTCGTGGCCGAGCTCGCGCTGCCGGCCGGGTCGCTGTACGCAGCGACGAGCGAGCCGTCGGATCCGAGCTTGATGTCGACCGGGACGGCGCTGCTGCCGCCCAGTCCGAGGCTGGCGGGCGGGTAGCTCGCCGTCAGCTCGAGCGTGCCGCCCGCCTGGCCGACCACGCTCACCTGGCTCGGCGCCCTGAGCGCGTCGAGGGGATTGCCGCTCGGCACGCTGCCGTTGACCTCGACCCAGCCCTGGCCGGGCTGGAGGACCCACGACAGCGGCGGGAGGGTGCGGTAGGTGATCGAGGTGCCCTCGGTGGTCACCACGAACTCGCTCGCCCCGCCGATCCAGCGCCCGCTCGCCTGGGTCGCCACCTGGCCGCCGACGCTCACGGTCGTGCTGAAGGTGTAGCCGGCTCCGAGGCGGCTGATGGCGCTCGCCAGCTGGGTCCGGGCGTCGGCGGATGCCGGCGACGCCGGGGTTCCGCTCGCCGGAGCCACGCCGACCGGGCTGCTCGATGGCCCGCAGCCGGCCAGCACCGCGGCCAGGCTGACGAGGAGGCCGATGCCGAAGAGGGCGGCGCCGCTTGCGCGACGACGCCCTCTTGAATTGGGGGTTCGACTCCGCGGCCGGGGAGGCGGCGGAGTCGAGCTGCGACTCAGTGGTACCGGTCGAACGACGTCAGGCCGGTCATGGGCGGATTGCCCTGCTCCCGGCCGCCGGAGCCCTTGCCCTTGTCGCCGATGCCGCCCCAGTGCCGGTGGCCGCAGTTGCCGGACTGGCCGCGCACGACGAGCGTGTACGTGCCGTCCTTGTTCAGCTTGAGGCCGGCCTGGAGTCCGACGCCGCGGGCGAACGTCACGAAGAAGCCGTTGCCGACGGCCTTCTCGGTCGACTTGGCGCCGGTTGCGCTGTCGTACACGACCTTGCCCGTCGCCGGGTCGACGTGGAAGGTGACCGCAACGGCCGTGCCGTCGCACAGGTGGGCCGACCAGGTCCGCGATCCGGCCAGGGCGGCAAGGGTGCCGGTCAGCGTCTGGCGGTCACGCCCGCTCAGGGTGATCGAAAGGCTGGCCGTGCCGTCGGCGGCGACCCTGACCGAGACGGTCAGGCGCTTGACGTAGCCGTTCGCGGCGAACGTGCCGCCGGCCGTAGCGACGGCGGCCTTGTCCTTGTCGGCCACGCCCGGCTTGGCGTGGCCGGGGTTCATCTTTGGTGGGGAGACCGGGCTGGGGGCCCAGGTGATGCCGGCCGCCGGGGAGACGGTCCCGAAGGCGACCGTCGGGTTCCCGCTCGTGTCCTTGCCGATCGTGTAGCCGGCAGTCGACTTGGCCCCGGTCCCGAAGACGTCGGCCGACCAGGACCCGTCACCGAGCAGGTCGCTCAGCTGCTTCGCCCGGGCCTTGATCGCGAGCTGTCCGCCCTTGGCCTTCACGGTGACGCTGGTGTTGCCGTCGGTGCTGGTGAACTTGACGAATTCGGCACTCGACTTCGTCTTCGACAGGGCCGGGCTCGGACCGAGCACGACGCCCGAGATGTTGCCGACGGTATCGAGGGTCACGGCAACGCTGAGTGGGGTTCCCAGGAGCGGGAGGGTGGCGGTCATCCCGCCGGTCTGCGCGATCGGCGCGTTCGTCGTCGCCAGGACCCCGGCCGGTGCTGCCACCAGCAGGAGCCCGGCCGCGGCGAGGCTCGCCAGGCGCAGTGGGATACGGATCGCGTGGTTGGTCATTGGCTCGTTCTCCTCGTTGCTTGCGAGCCCCTGGCGACCGGGCACGTTGGTCGCTGCTCGGAAGGACTCGCCGTACGTTTGAGCACGCTCCGGATGAGCACGCTGACCGCCTCACCCTAACCCAGGACGGAAAAGCCTGCCAGCCACGGTGGTCCGGGTCGGGCCGCCCGATCGTACCTTCCAGGTGACTCGGCGCACCGGCTACGCTGTCGCGGACATGGCCTGGTTCCTGATCCGCCGACTCCTGGCCAGCGTGCTCGTCGTGGTCGGCGTGTCGTTCATCGTCTTCGCTCTCGTCTTCCTGGCCAGCGATCCGGTCCGGGCCCTGCTGCCCCTCGACGCGCCCCAGGCGGCGGTCGATTCGCTGCGCCAGACGCTCGGCTTCAACGAGCCGATCCCGGTCCAGTTCGTGGGCTTCCTCGGCCGGGCGATCCGGGGCGATTTCGGGACCTCCACGCGGACCCTCGAACCAGCTCTCGGGATGGTCGTCGAGCGGATCCCGGCGACGCTCGCGCTGAGCCTCAGCGGGGTCGCGGTCTCGCTGCTGATCTCAGTTCCGCTCGGGATCCTGGCCGCCCTGCGGCCCGGGTCCGGGATCGACGTCGCCGCCCGCTCGATCGCGGTCGCCGGGCAGGCCGTGCCCGGCTTCGTCCTGGGCCAGGTCCTGATCCTGATCTTCGCCGTGACCTGGCGGATCCTTCCGGTGTCGGGGTCGGGAGACCCCGCCCACCTCGTCCTGCCGGCGATCGTGGTCGGCTTCGGGTCGGCCGCCGGGCTGACCCGAATCCTGCGCTCGAGCCTGCTTGACGTCCTCGGCCACGACTACATCCGCACCGCCCGGGCCAAGGGCCTCGGCCCGGGCCGGGTCGTCCTCGGCCATGCCCTGCGCAACGCGGCGATCCCGTTCGTCACCTTCCTCGCCTTCGACCTCGCCGCGATCATGTCGGGGGTCATCGTCGTCGAGGTCGTGTTCAGCTATCCGGGCATGGGCCTGCTCGTCGTCCAGGCGGTGACCAACCGCGACCTGCCGGTCATCCAGGCATTCACGTTCGTGGCGGCCCTGACGATCGTGACCGTCAACCTCGGGCTCGACGTCGTCTACGGGCTGCTCGATCCGCGGGTGCGCCATGACTGACACGGACGAAGCCTGGGACGACGTCCGATCGTGGCGACCGTCGGGGCGCCCCGACGGGCCGGTCCTGGTCGGCGCCTCGATCGTGGTCGCGGTGGCCCTGATGGCGCTGCTCGCGCCGTTGATCAGTCCGCACGATCCGCTGGCCCAGGTCCTGACCGACCGGCTCAAGCCACCGGCCTGGCTGCCGGGCGGCTCGCCGGCCTATCTCCTCGGCACCGACGCGAACGGCCGGGATATCCTGTCCCGGATCATCTGGGGCAGCCGGACCTCGATCGAGATCGGCGTCCTGAGCGTCGCCCTGGGGGCGGCGATCGGCGTGACGAGTGGCCTCCTGGCGGGCTATCGTGGTGGCTGGATCGACCTGGTGGTCGGCCGGCTTGCCGACATCCAGCAGGCGATCCCGTTCCTGATCCTCGCCCTGGCCGTGATCGCCGTCGTCGGCTCGTCGATCCTGAACCTCATCCTGGTACTCGGTGCGGGATCCTGGCTGTACTACCACCGGGTCGTCCGCGGCGAGGTCCTGGCCGTCCGCAAGCGGCCGTACATCGAGGCCGCCCGGGCGGTCGGTGCCGGCGACGGGCGGATCCTCGGCCGGCACATCCTGCCCAACATCGCCGGTTCGATCATCGTGATCGTGACCCTCGAGATCCCCCAGGTGATCCTGTTCACCGCCGGGCTGACCTTCCTGGGCCTGGGCGTTCCCCCGCCGACGCCCGAGTGGGGCCGCCTGATCTTCGAGGGACGCGACTACCTCCAGACGGCCTGGTGGCTGACCCTCGCCCCGGCCACGTTCCTCGTGATCACGGTCCTCGGGGTGAACCTGCTGGGGGACGGCCTGCGTGATCGGCTCGACCCGGTCCGGCGTCGGGGAAGCCGCTGAAGGCGTATCATTGATCGTCCTTCCCCGGCCCCCAGTGCGGTGCCAGGGTGCTCAACAGCCCGCAGCTACCGAACGGAGCCCACGTTGGCCCTCACGCCTCCCGCCAAGCCCGGCATCACGCCCGAGTTCAAGCACGTGATCGACGAGTACAAGCACCGCGAGCAGACGGTGACGTGCGTGTGCGGCTGGCACGGAAGCTCCGTCGCCGTCGACGGTCAGGCGTCCGCCTGGACCGCCCACCTCATCTCGGTCCGCGGCAAGAAGCGTTAGCTCGCGACCTCGGAGCGGCTCGCCCGGCGCCGGTCGGCCTGCAGCCGTTCGTCGGCGATCCGGATCGCGGCGGCCAGGTCGGAACCCGGGGTCGGGCATGCCCAGCCGAGCGCCAGCCGGGTCGAGACCGAACCGGCCGCCAGCCAGCGATCGCACTGGACACGGATCCGCTCGGCGTAGTTGATCGCCTCGATCTCGTCGGTCTCGGGCATCAGCACGCCGAAACGGCTCGGGCCGAGGTGGGCGACGTGGTCGGTGGCCCGCCCGTTGCGGACGAGCGTCTCGGCGATCGCCGGAATCAACCGGTCGGCGGCATCCGATCCGAGACGACCGACAAGGCGCTCGAAACCGTCGAGCTCGACGAGCACGACCGTGACCGGCCGGCGGTAGCGCAGCAGGCGGGTGCTCTCCTCGCGGACGCGCCGCTCCCAGTCGACGAGCTCCTCGACCATCGGCAGCGGGCTCACCGGCACTTCGCGGGGGCGGGACGCCTCGGTCCACACGACAGTCTGCTCCTCGGGCGCCCCGGTCGGCTCGGCCGGCGGCGGCGGGCCCGGCTCGAACTGGGTGTCGTAGATCGGCTCGGCCCGCTCCTCGCGCGGGCCCAGCGCGGTCGGGGGCGAAACGAAGAAGGCGATTGCCTCCTGGTCGGCAGCGTGGGGCTCATCTTCGAGAACGGATCGGAAGCGGCGGGCGTCATCGGCGGCGGTCACGGGTTCGTTGTTCTCCTGGGATGGCTGCGGGATCTCCGGGCCGGCGCCGGCCAGGAGGGTCGTCGCCCTGGCCAGCCGGGCGTCGTCGATCCCTTCGCTCGCCCCGGCCGGCTCCGGCCGCCGTCGGCGAACGAGGGTGACGATGAGTGCACCCATGATGACAAGATTCGCGACGATCGCGATTCCGATGATGATGATGAGCGGCTCGGTCGACATTCCTGCTCCAATTCGAGCGACAGGTCGCCCGGGTAGACCATGATCGTCCGTGGGCAGGGCGGCTACAACAGTCCTAACCACCCCCGGACGAAACGTTGGTGCTGGCGGTCAACGAGGCGGGCGGTCCGGGCGGGAGCCGTTGGCTCCGGTGCACACGGCCCGGTGCCTGGCACTCCTGCCGGGTTGCGCTCCACCGCAGAGCCGCGTATCCTCCCGGCCCGGTCCGCTGCCGGAGATGCGGACCCCGACAAACGAGGTCAGCCGTGGCACGCGCGATGTGGCGGGGAGCGATCCAGTTCGGGCTCGTGACGATCCCCGTCCGGCTCTACCTGGCGACCGAGTCCAAGGGCATCAGCTTCAACATGCTCCATGCCAAGGACCTGTCCCGGATCCAGATGAAGACCTACTGCCCGGTCGACGACGAGGTGATCTCGCGGGCCGACACGGTCAAGGGCTTCGAGTACGCGCCCGGCCAGTACGTCGTCGTGACCGACGAGGACCTCGCCGCGGTTCCGCTCAAGACGGTCCGGGCAATCGAGATCGAGCTGTTCACGGCGGCCAACCCGGACAACGGCGCCGTCCGCTTCGTCAAGGGCGCCTACTACCTTGAGCCCGAGCCGATCGGGCGCAAGGCGTTCTACCTGCTCCGCGAGGTCCTGGCCGAGAAGGCGCTCACGGCGATCTGCAAGGTCGTGATCAAGGACCGCGAGGTCCTCGGGGCAATCGATCCGTTCAGCACGACGATGCTCCTGACCACCCTCCACTGGCCGGACGAGATCCGCAGCGTGGCCGAGCTGGACCTGCCCGACGAGCTGCCCGAGGCGAAGCCGGCCGAGAAGGCAATGGCCGAGCAGCTGATCGGGGCGATGACCGCCGAGTTCGACCCGGCCGCCTACCACGACGACTATCGCGAGGCGCTCCTCAGGCTCATCGAGGACAAGGTCGCCGGCCAGGAGATCGTCGAGCCGATCGCCGCCCAGCCGGCCACCAGCATCGTGGACCTGATGGCCGCCCTCGAGGCGAGCGTCAAGGCGGCGGTCGACGCCCGCGCCACGCCCCCGCCGACCTCGGTCGAGTCGAAGCGCGGCGTCACCGGGTCGAAGGTGGTTGGAAGGAAGGCTGCGGGCGCAGCCAGGACTGAAGAGGCTGCCGCGCCCGCGGCCAGGCGCCGCAAGTCCGCCTAGCCGGGAGCGGCCCGGCAGGCCTGCCTCCAGATGCCCCTCGACGCCTACCACCGGAAGCGCGACTTCTCGAAGACAGCCGAACCGGCCGGTCGAGCACCGAGCCCCGCCGACCGCGTCCTGGCCGGCCGGTTCGTGGTCGGACGTCATCGCGCCTCCCGGCTCCACTACGACCTCCGTCTCGAGATCGGCGGTGTGCTGGCCAGCTGGGCGGTGCCGAAGGGCCCGAGCCTCGATCCGGAGGTGAAGCGGATCGCGATCCACGTCGAGGACCACCCGATCGAGTACATCGACTTCGAGGGCACGATCCCTCGGGGCGAGTACGGCGCCGGCGACGCGATCGTGTGGGACTGGGGCACCTATGAACCGGAAGCGCCAACCCTCGATCCCGGCCGGGCGATCGCCGACGGCGAGCTGAAGTTCCGGATCTTCGGCCAGAAGCTGCGTGGTCGCTACACGCTCGTGCGAACCCGCTCGGCCGGCGCCGGCTCGAAGGGCGACGGCGAGCCGTGGCTGCTGATCCACAAGCGGGACGCCGACGCTGTCCCTGGCTGGGATCCCGAGGCGCATCGTTCGTCCGTCCGGACCGGCCGGACGAACGAGGAGGTCGCCGCTGGCGAGCCCCCGCGCTTCCAGGCCGCGCCACCGGTCGCCGTGCCGACGCTCGGGGCGGAAGGCGCCGTCGCCGGCCCGTTCCCGGGCTTCATCGAGCCGATGCTGGCGACCTTGGCGACGTCGGCGTTCGATGACCCGGACTGGCTGTTCGAGATCAAGTGGGACGGCTATCGGGTGGAGGCCGTCGTCCGCGACGGCCGGGTCTCGCTCCACACCCGTAACGGCAAGGATGCCGGCTCGTACTTTCCGGGGCTGCTCAGCCCGCCCGACTGGATCGCCGCCCGCGAGGCGGTCGTCGACGGCGAGGTCGTCGCGCTCGACGCCGAGGGCAAGCCGGACTTCGGCCTGCTCCAGGAGCAGCTCGGCGTGAAGTTCGGGTCCGGCCCGGTGCGACGCATCGGCGGGTCGGCCGACGAAGCCATCCCCGCCGCGCTCGTCTACGAGGCATTCGACCTGCTCTACCTCGACGGCCTCTCGCTGCTCGGCGTTCCGCTCGAGGAGCGCAAGCGGCTGCTGCGCTCGGTCCTGCGCGACGGACCGCGGGTCCGCTACGCGACCCACATCGAGAGCTCCGGGATCGCCTTCATGGCGGCCGCAGCGGCACGCGATCTGGAAGGGGTGATGGCCAAGCAGCGGCGCTCGCCGTACGAGCCGGGCCGCCGGGTCGCGACCTGGCTGAAGCTGAAGAACCGACCCGAGCAGGAGTTCGTGATCGGCGGCTACCTGCCCGGCGAAGGCAATGCCCTCGATCTCGGCAGCGTGATCGTAGGCACCTACGACGAGGGCGCCCTGCGCTATGCCGGTCGGGTCGGCAGCGGCTTCGACGGGGCGACCCGGAGCCGGCTTCGGGGCCTCCTCGACGGCGCCGCCAGGCCCACGCCCCCGTTCGATCCGGCCCCACCGCCCGGGCCCGACCTGCGCGGCGTGGTCTGGTCGGAGCCGGTCGTCGTGATCCGGGTCGCCTTCTCGAACTGGACGCGTGACGGGGTGATCCGGCAGCCATCGTTCAAGGGCTTCGAGCTCGAGCGCGATCCCCGATCGGTCCGGCGCGAGCGAGCCGTGGCCAATCGGCCGGCCGCGGTGCCGATCCATCCCGGCCCGGTTGCCGCCGCGGAGTCCGGGCTGGCCGGCGCACCCTCTCCGGCTGAGCTCGAGGCGCTCGACCGGCTGCCGGCGAAGGGCGTCTGGCGGGTCGGCGGCTTCGACCTGAGCCTGACCAACCTCGACAAGGTCCTGTTTCCGGCGCGCCCGGGCCGATCCGGCTCCGCGACGGGCGGCGAGACCCCTGTCGAGGAGGAGCTCACCAAGCGGGACCTGATCCGCTACCTCAGCCGGATCGCCCCGACGCTCCTGCCCCACCTCGCCGAGCGGGCGCTCAACCTCCAGCGCTTCCCCGACGGGGCCGGCGGCCCCGCCTTCTGGCAGAAGCAGATCCCGCCGAGTGCGCCGGACTGGCTGCGGCTGTGGCGCGAGACGGGCGTCGAGGCACGCAAGGCCAACGACCACCTCGTCGCCGACCGGGTCGGAACGCTGGCCTGGCTGGGCAACCAGGCGGCGTTCGAGATCCACCCGTGGACCTCGCGGATCGACGATCCCGATCATCCGACCTACGCCCTGATCGACATCGACCCGGGCGAGAAGACGACCTGGGACGAGACCCTCGTCCTGGCCCGGCTGTATCGGACCGCCCTCTCGCACCTCGGCCTGCGGGCCGCGCCGAAGACGACCGGCAAGCGCGGCATCCAGGTCTGGATCCCGATCCGGCGCGGGCGCTACACGTTCCGCGAGACGACCGACTGGGTCGAGCAGCTCAGCCGGGCGGTCGGCGCGATCGTGCCCGAGCTCGTGAGCTGGGAGTGGTCGGTCGCCGGCCGCACCGGACGGGCCCGCCTCGACTACACCCAGAACAGCCGGATCAAGACCCTCGTCGCCCCGTACGCGGTTCGGCCGGCACCCGGCGCCCCGGTCTCCGCGCCGATCAGCTGGGCTGAGCTGGACGACCCTGATCTCCGGCCGGACCGCTGGACGATCCGGACGATCCTGCCCCGGGTCGAGGCGCTGGGGGACCTGTTCGCGCCGGCCCTCGAGCAGGACCAGGAGCTGCCGCCGCTCGGCTGAGCTGCAGCAACCTGTGCCGAGCACCGACTGGTGCCGGGCCCACTGGCCTGGGACTCGTGCTTCCGCTACGCTCATGGCCTCAGGAGTCGAGACGAGGAGCTGCCTTTGTCCTGCACAAGCTGCGGCAAGGTCAACGAGGCCGGTCGCAAGTTCTGCATCGAGTGCGGCGAGCCCCTCGTCATTGGCTGCCCGAAGTGCGGGGCTCCGATCCCGGCGGACGCCAAGTTCTGCGGCGAATGCGGTACGAGGGTGGCTGGCGCGGTCACCGCCGACAGCCCGGTCCGACGTTCCGCGCTCGTGCCCGCCGTCGCGATCGCCGAGCGCCGGCTCGTCTCGATCCTGTTCGCCGACCTCGTCGGCTTCACGACCCTGGCCGAGGGCCGCGACGCCGAGGACACCCGCGAGCTGCCTGACCCGCTACTTCGAGCTCTCGCGGGACGTGATCGGCCGGTACGGCGGGCTCGTCGAGAAGTTCATCGGCGACGCGGTGATGGCCGTCTGGGGTGCGCCGGTCGCCCACGAGGACGATGCCGAGCGGGCGGTCCGAGCCGCGCTCGAGCTCGTCGACGCGGTCCGCTCGCTCGGACCGGCGATCGCGGCCCGGGCCGGCGTCCTGACCGGCGAGGCGGCGGTCACGCTCGGGGCGACGAACCAGGGGCTGGTCGCCGGGGACCTCGTCAACACGGCCTCGAGGCTCCAGTCGGTCGCGCAGCCCGGCACCGTCCTCGTCGGCGAGGCGACCCAGCGGGCAGCCAGCAAGGCGATCGCGTTCGAGGAGGCCGGCGAGCAGATCGCTCAAGGGCAAGACGAGCCCGGTGCCCGCCTGGCGGGCGCTCCGGGTCGTGGCCGAGGTCGGTGGCCGGAACCGGAGCGAGACGCTCGAGGCACCGTTCGTCGGCCGCGACGACGAGCTGCGCCAGTTGAAGGACCTGTTCCATTCGACGAGCCGCGACGGCCGGGCCCGGCTCGTCAGCGTGATCGGCCCGGCCGGGATCGGCAAGACCCGGCTCGCCTGGGAGCTCCTGAAGTACATCGACGGCCTTGTCGAGACCGTCTGGTTCCACGACGGCCGCTCGCCCGCCTACGGCGAGGGGATCAGCTTCTGGGCCCTCGGCGAGATGGTCCGCGAACGCTGTGGTCTGCTCGAGACGGACGACGCGCCGACGACCCGGGCGAAGATCGCCGAGACCCTCGCGACCCACGTCCCCGATGAGACGGAGCGGCGCTGGATCGAACCGGCGCTGCTCGCCCTGCTCGGGGTCGAGACCGCGACCAGCGGATCGGAGCAGCTCTTCGGGGCGTGGCGGACGTTCTTCGAGCGGCTTGCTGCGACGGCTCCGGTCGTCCTCGTCTTCGAGGACTTCCACTTCGCGGACTCGGGCCTGCTCGACTTCGTCGATCACCTCCTCGAGTGGAGCCAGAACGTCCCGATCTACGTCGTCACGCTGGCTCGCCCGGAGCTCCTCGAGAAGCGTCCCGACTGGGGTGCCGGCAAGCGCAACTTCACCCGCTCTACCTTGAGCCGCTCTCTGCGGCGGCGATGCGCGAGCTCCTCGCCGGGCTCGTGCCCGGCCTGCCGCGCGGCCGCCGTGCAAGGCGATCGTCGAGCGTGCCGACGGCATCCCGCTCTACGCCGTCGAGACCGTCCGGATGCTCCTCGCCGAGGGCAAGCTCACCCTCGAAGACGGGGTGTACCGGCCGGTCGGCGACCTGACGAACCTGGCCGTGCCCGAGACGCTCACTGCCCTGATCGCGTCCCGGCTCGACGGCCTCGATCCGGCCGATCGGGCGCTCGTCTCGGACGCCGCCGTCCTCGGCCAGAGCTTCACCCTCGCCGGCCTGTCGGCCGTGTCGGGTGTCGGCGAGGCCGAGCTCGAGCCACGGCTGCGCGCGCTCGTCCGGCGCGAGCTCCTCACCCTCGAGACCGACCCGCGCTCGCCCGAGCGGGGCCAGTACGCGTTCGTCCAGGCCCTGATCCGCGAGGTCGCCTACAACACGCTCGCGAAGAAGGATCGCAAGGTCCGCCATCTCGCCGCGGCCCGGTTCTTCGAGAGCCTCGAGACCGACGAGGTCGCGGGCGGCCTCGCCGGCCACTATCTCGCGGCCCACGCGAACGCGGCCGAGGGTCCCGAGGCCGACGCCCTCGCCGGCCAGGCCCGGATCGCCCTGCGGGCGGCCGCCGAGCGGGCGATCGCGCTCGGTGCCAACGACCAGGCGGTCACCTTCCTGCGCCAGGCACTGACGGTCACGACCGATCCGGCCGAGGAGGCCGAGCTCCTCGAGCGGGCCGGCGAGATCGCCTCGTCGGCGGCCCGCCACGACGAGGCCGATGCACTGCTCCTCCGGGCAGTGGAGCTTGACCGCCAGCGGGGCGACCGGATCTCAACGGCCCGGTCGATCGCCGCGCTGGCGAAGGCCCGCTTGACGGCCCACCGGAGCACCGAGGCCTATGCCCTGCTCGAGCCGGCCGTCGAGGAGTTCGCCGACCTCGGCGATGACCCGGCGCTCGTCGCCCTCCACAGCCAGCTCGCCCGCGCCTGCATGCTCGCCGGGGATCATAGGCGGGCCGTCGAGATGGCCGACCGGGCCCTCGAGGTCGCCGAGCATGGGGACATGGTCGCCCTCCTGGCCGACATGCTCGTGACGAAGGGCAGTGCGCTGAACGGCCTCGGGCGAGTCAGGGAGGGGATCGGGGTGATCGAGACCGGTGAGAGTCTGGCCCGCTCGGCTGGTCTGGTCTCGACTCTCCTGCGCGGCCTGAACAACCGGTCGATCCATCAGGGCGACATTGACCCAGCGGCCACCCTCGCGGCGGTTGACGAGGCCCTTGGCCTCGCCCGCAGGATGGGCATGCGCCACTGGGTCCTCGGTTTCTCAGCGAGCGTGGGGCTCTCCAACTTCCGTCTCGGCGATTGGGACCGTGCCACGGCGGTCCTCGGTTCGGCCCTGGCTGATGACCCACCCGCCGAGGACCGTGTCGGGCTGCTCAATACCGCGCTGCTCGTGTCGGCATTCCGCGGCGAGGAGGTCACCAGCATCCTCGCCGAGATCGAGCGCCTGGTCGGATCGAACACCGATATGGGGCTGATGAGCAACCTCCACAACTCCCGCGGAGCTGTGGCATTCACGGCCGGCGAACTCGTCGACGCCCAGGTCGAGTTCGATCGAGCCGCCCAGGTCGATCCGTCCGACACCGACGCGCGATCCGACGCCGCCCATGCCGCGCTGTGGCGGGGCGACTTTCCGGCCGCAGCATCCGAGCTCGCCGCCCTCGATGCGTCCGGCTTCCGTGCCCCCGCCGTCGAGGCCCGTCGGGTCACGGTCCGGGCCGGGCTGGCCGCGGGCGAGGGCCGCCGGGCGGAGGCCCTCGGCCTCTATCGGGATGCGCTTCGCCGCTGGCGCGACCTCCACTTCGTCTTCGACGAAATGTTGTGCGTGATCGACATGGCGACCCTGCTCGACCCGGCCGAACCTGATGTCCGTGCCGCCGCAGACGCGGCTCGCGAGATCCTCGTCCGGCTCAGGGCGATGCCCCTGCTCGCGCGGCTCGAGGCGGCGATCGAGCGGCCATCCTCGGCCCCGATCCCCGAACCGGCCCGATCACGCGACACCTCCAGCGTCTGACGCGATTCCGGCCTCCGAGCCGGCCGGATCACCGCCAGGGGAGGGGATCGTGTGGGCGGTACCCCTGCCGGAAGAAGGCCACGACCGGCGGGCCGGGCGAGTACGCGATATCGAGCGGGCCGGCGCCGCCACGGACCACCAGCCGGACCGTGTCGTCGCCGGGCCGGTTCGGGTCGTAGATCCTGATCCTGGTCGCGCCCGGCGAAGGCTCCGCCTCGATACCGCAGGCGATCACCTGGTGGTTCCGGATCAGCTCGGCCGGGTTGGCCGACACCGAGTGGACCAGGCCGAGGACGACCGGTCGCCCGGCCGCCAGCTCCCGCCGGACCCGGGGGAGCTCCCGCCGGAGGACCTCGGCCGCCCGGGACTCCGCCGAGCGCCATGGCGCAGCCAGGAGGTAGAAGCGGGCCGGCCCCAGTCCGAGTTCGAAGGAGGCGAGCTGGCGCTCGACGAGGTACCGGAAGCGCGGCGTCCCCTGCAGCGGCTGTTGCTCAACGCGCTCCGGCTCGATCCCGGCCAGGTAGAGGTCGAGGGCCGCCAGGGCCATCCCGCCACACAGCCCGTTCGCAGCGTCGCCCACGGCCAGCTCGACCGGAACGGGGCCTCCGATCCGGAACCGGAGCGGCGGGATGTGCGGCCAGCTGTTGGCGAAGGCGAAGCCGTTGACCGACGCCGAGAACGGTGCGTGCACCGGAGCGGGCACCGGAGTGGGCGATTCGTTCATTTCCGGAGGTCCTCGTCGCGATAGGCGATCGTGCTCGCCGACCAGTTCTCGGAGACCTGGGCCTGGGCCGCCGTCGCATAGCGGGTCAGGCCGGAGACCGCGAACAGGATCGCAAAGGCCGGGTAGCCGAGCGGCATGATGGCGAGGATCCCGGCGTTCGAGAGCTGGCCGGCGGTGAGACCCAGGGCCGTGCCGGCGACGAACCGGCCCTGGGCACCGATCAGGTCGGGCCCGGGCGACAACCGCATCAGCCGTTCGTTCGAGGAGAGCGTGCCGGCCGACGCGCCGGCCGCGGCCAGCGCCGACACGGCACAGATGACCAGGCCGGCCAGCGGATTGGCGGGGAACGCCGTCAGGCCCAGGAGCATCGACGAGCCGCGCATCAGGTACGAGGCCCGGAGCGTCCGCGAGGCACTGCCCCGAGCCAGCAGCCCGCCGACGACCGTGGCCGACACGAGCGAAGCGGCCGACGAGATCGCCGACAGGAGGACGGCGAAGCTCGGCGGCAGGCCGAGCACGCTGATCGAGTAGATCGACAGGTACGGCCCGAAGCCGGCCCCGAAGGCGGCGATGCTGATCGAACGCAGGAACGGCGCCAGGTGGGGTGACGGCCGGGAGGCCTGGCTGCCGACCTCCGCGCCGGCACCGGCCACCCTGACCCGGCCCGGCTTCGTCAGCTGGCGCAGCACGACGATCTCGATCACCCCGGCGACCCCGCTGACGAGGAAGACGACGGCGTAGATCCGAAGGCCGAGGCTCGGCAGGAGGAGCTGGACGAGGAGCGCCACCGGCAGCAGCAGGATGGCGCCCAGGCCGAGGGTGAGGCCCATCACCCGGGGCGCGACGAAGCGGCGCTCGGGGTCGGGCATGATCGCCCCATACCAGGCCAGCAGGTTCGTGCCACCGATCGTCGTGGCGGCTCCGCCGAGGCTCATCACGGCGCCGATCGCCACGATCGCCAGGCCCGTCGGGATCAGCCCGATCCAGGCAGCCAGGGTGACTGCGCCGAGGATGAACCCGCGCGTCTCGCCGACCGCCAGGATCACCAGGGTGACCCCGCGCAGGTTGCCGTCGAACCGGCGCAGCAGCCACGGAACGCTGAGCTGGGCCGATGAGAAGGCATACGGCAGCACCCCGATCATCGTCGCCAGGGCGGGGCTCGCGCCGAGAGCCAGCAGGAGGGGGATCGTCAGCCCGTCGCCGGCCAGGGCGGCCACGACCGCGCCCGCCCCGCCGATCCCCTGGAAATGCCGATAGCGCGGCCGGAGGAAGATCCGCCACTCGCGGATCGCCGTCGCCGTGCCTGGAGCGGCAGGAGGGCCGGCGGCCTCCGGAGCTTCGGGAGGTCCGGGACGGCTCACGTGGCCGTGATCGGCGGCCCGAACCAGACGCTGGCGGCGATGATCACGTACAGCGCGATCAGGGCGAGGCCCTCCAGCCAGGTCGACTCGCCGTCGAATACGACGAGGGCGCCGAGGAAGACCGACAGGCCCAGTGCGCCAACGAGGAGCGGCGAGGTGACCAGGGTCAGGGCCGGGCCGCCGATCACGACCGAGATCAGGACGAGGGCCGGGATCAGGGCGAGCGCGACCTGCAGGCTCGAGTTCAGGACGAGGCTGATCGCCAGGTCGGCCTTGTTGCGCAGGGCTGCCTGGATGCCCGCCACGTTCTCGACGGCATTGCCGGCGATCGCCACGATCACCAGCCCGGCAAAGGCTTCGCTGATCCCCAGGCTGGCCAGGGCTGGCCGAAGCGAGGACACGAACCAGTCCGAGACGAAGGCCGAGCCGATGCCCGCCAGCAGGAGCACGGCGAGGGCCAGGCGGAGCGGCCAGACCTCCGAGAGCTCGAGCCCGGGACCGAGCGAGCTTGCCCCCTCGCCGCCCGAGATCGAGAACGGGATCGAGGCGGCGAAGAGGACCAGCAGGACGATCGCCGTGATCACGCTGAGGTCCGTGGCATGACCGGCATCCGGTGCGCCAGGCGCGGTGGCCAGGGTCGGGATCGCGAGGGCCGCGACCGCCAGGACGAGCAGGGTGGCGATCATCCGGACCTGGTGGACCCCGAACGATTGAACGCCGTTCTTCAGGCCGCCGAAGACGAAGGCCAGGCCCAGCACCAGCAGACTGTTGGCCAGGATCGAACCGATCAGGGCGCTCTGGACGACGAGCACCAGGCCGGCTCGCAGGCTGAAGATCCCGATGAACAGCTCGGGCAGGTTGCCCAGAGCCGACTGCAGAACGCCGGTCAGACCCGGGCCGAAAAGGTGGCCGAGCTGCTCGGTACCCTCCCCGACCAGCCCGGCCAGGCCCGCCAGGGCGATCGCCGATGCAATGAACGTGAACGTTGGGTCGCCCTGGCCGAGCTCGAGCGCGAGGCTGATCCCCCCGGCGACCACGGCCAGGCCGGCCAGGACCAGCCCGCGCCGGCCGATCGTCGCGGCGAGGCCGCGGCCGGTTGGGTCAGGAGTCGCGGCGGTCTCGGCGGCCATCGTCCCGATGATACGGGCGGCAGTACCATCGCCGGGATGGCCGCCCACAACCATCTCGCCGGCGAGACGAGCCCGTACCTCCTCCAGCACGCCCACAACCCGGTCGACTGGTATCCGTGGGGGCCCGAAGCGCTTGGCGCGGGCACGCGCCGAGGACAAGCCGATCTTCCTCTCGATCGGCTACGCGGCCTGCCACTGGTGCCACGTGATGGAGCGCGAGTCGTTCGAGGACCCGGCGACGGCCGCCGACCTGAACCGCGACTTCGTCGCGATCAAGGTCGATCGGGAGGAGCGGCCCGACCTCGACCAGGTCTACATGGCGGCGGTCCAGGCGATGACCGGCCAGCGGTGGCTGGCCGATGAGCGTCTTCCTGACGCCCGACGGCCGCCCGTTCTACGGCGGGACCTACTTCCCGTCCGCACCCCGCGGCGAGCTGCCTGCCTTCCGCCAGGTCCTGGCTGCCGTTACCCATGCCTGGCGAACCGCGCGGGAGTCGGTCGAGGCCTCGGGCGATCGATTCGTCGCGGCGCTCGCCGAGCAGATCCGGGTGGCGCAGCCCGCTCCCCACGGCGGTGACCCTGGCCCGGCACTCCCGGCCGGCGCGGCGGTCGCGGCGGTGGCGACCCTCGAGACGACCTTCGACGCCCGCGAGGGCGGCTGGGGTCGGCCGCCGAAGTTCCCCCAGCCGATGACGATCGAGCTCCTCCTCCGGCGCCTGGCCGAGGTCGGGCCCGAGGCGGACCCCGCCGCCCTTCGCATGACCCGGGTCACCCTCGACGCGATGGCCGCCGGCGGCCTGCGCGACCAGCTCGGCGGCGGCTTCCACCGCTATTCGACCGATGCCCACTGGCTGGCCCCCCACTTCGAGCAGATGCTCTACGACAATGCCCAGCTCGCCCGGGCGTACCTCCACGCCTGGCAGCTGCTCGGCGAGGAGCGCGACCTGGTCGTCGCCCGGGCGGTCCTCGAGGCGATCATCCGGGACTTCACGACCTCCGACGGCGGGCTGGCGGCCAGCCGCGACGCCGACACGAACGGGGTCGAGGGTGCGACGTTCACCTGGACGCCGGTCGAGCTGGCCGATGCCCTCGGTTCGGCCCCGGCCGGCCCGGGCGTCGACGCCGACCTCGATGTGGCGCTCGCCCGGGCGGCCTGGGACGTCACCGACGGCGGCAACTGGCCCGAAGGCCTCGGGCGGACGATCCTGCGTCGGGTCCGGACCGACGCCGATCTTGCCGCCACGTTCGGGCTGGCCGAGGACGACGTCCGGGGGCGCCTCGAGCGCAGCCGCCTGGCGCTCCTCGCCGCGCGCGATCGCCGTCCGCAACCCAACCGCGACGACAAGGTCCTGGCCGGCTGGAACGGGCTGGCGATCGCCGCCCTGGCCGAGGCCGCCGTGGCGATCGGTGCCGCCGGCGACGAGGCCGGCGCTCAGCGCTACCGGGCCGCCGCGGTCGCGGCCGCGACGGTGTGCGTCGAGCACCTTCTCGACCGTGCCGGCCGGCTGGGACGGAGCTGGAAGGACGGCCGCTCGACGGGCTCGGGCGTCCTCGAGGACTACGCCTGCCTGGCCGAGGGTCTGCTCGCCCTCTACGGCGCGACCTTCGACGAGCACTGGTTCGTCGCCGCGCGGGGGCTGGCGGACGCGATCCTGGACCGCTTTGCGGATCCGGCCGGCGGGTTCTTCGACACGGCCGACGATCACGAGATCCTGATCACCCGGCCAAAGGACCTCCAGGACAACGCCGTTCCGTCGGGCAACGCAATGGCTGCGACCGTCCTGTTGCGGTTCGCCGCGCTGACCGGCGAGGCACGCTACCGCGATGCGGCCGAAGCGGCGCTTCGCCTCGTTGCCGAGGTTGCCCCGCGACACCCGACGTTCTTCGCCCAATGGCTCGTCGCCCTCGACTTCGCCCTGGCGGACGTCGACGAGATCGCGATCGTGGGCGACCCGTCGGTCGCGGCGACGCGCCACCTGCTCGCGGTAGCCCATGCCGGATTCCATCCGAACCAGGTCGTCGCCGTCGCCGCCGAGCCGTGGTCGAGCTCGATCGAGCTCCTCGGCCCACAATTCCAGGTCGACGGCCGGCCGACCGTGTTCGTCTGCCATGGGTTCGCCTGCCGGCTGCCGGTGACCGAGCCGGAGGCGCTCGGCGCGCTCCTCGCCCGGCCGGGCATCGCTCCCGCCGGATGACGGCGGAGGCGCGTCCGGCAGCCACCGTCGTCGTGCTCCGGCCCGGGCCGGAGCTGTCGCGGCCGACGCCCGAGGTGCTCCTCACCCTCCGCCCGGATTCGATGGCGTTCGGGGCTGGGCTGCACGTCTTCCCGGGCGGCCGGCTCGACCCGCGCGACGGTGAGCAACGAATGCTCGACCGGGCCCGGGCCGGAGACCCCCACCGGGTGGCCGCCCTGCGCGAGCTGTTCGAGGAGGCGGGTGTCCTCGTGGCCGATCGCGCCGACGGGTCGCCGGTGAGCGCCGAGCCGCGCCTGGCCGCGGAGCTGCTGAGCCTGAGGCCGGGGCTCGCCGCCGGCGACCTCGACCTCGCCGCGATTCTCGAGCGGCTTGACCTCACCCTCGCGACCGACCGGCTCGTGCCGATCGCGCGCTGGCAGACACCCCGGGGCTATCCGCGCCGCTTCGACACCCACTTCTTTGCGGTCGAGCTGCCCGCCGGTGCCGCGCTCGACCTCGACCCCCGCGAGGTGGCCGGCCATGCCTGGCTCACGCCGGCTGCGGCCCTGACCGCGATGGCCGGCGGTGAGATCCGGCTCTGGCCGCCCACGTCGACCACCCTCCAGCGGCTCGAGCGCGCGCCCGACGTCGCGGCGATCCGGGCCGGGCTCGAGTTCATCGGCGGGCTGCCCTTCAGCCGGCGGGATCTCGGTGGGGGGGTGATCGCGATGACCGGCGGAAAGGCGTTCGGCACGGCGGCACGGCCGGCCAACACCCTGCTCGTTGGGCGGAAGCGAATCGTCGTCGTCGACCCGGGCGATCCGGACGAGGTCTTCATCGATCGGATCGAGGCCGAAGCGGTCGGGCTCGGTGGCCGGATCGTGGCGATCGCCCTGACCCACGTCGACCCGGGCCATGCGGCCGGTTCCCTCGAGCTCCATGAACGGACCAGCGCGCCGATCATCGTCGGCCCGGGCGGGGCCGCCTCGCTGTCGTGGTCGGTCGACGAGATCGACGATGGCGCGACGATCGGGCAGGGCGACCTGCTCCTCGGCGTGATCGGGACCGCGGGCCACCGGCCTGATCACCTGGCCTTCGGGTTGCCCGACGGGACGGTCCTGTCCGGTGACGCCCTGACCGACCGGCCGACGCTCGTTCTGGCGCCGCAGGGCAACCTGTCCGCCGCCCGGTCCTCTCTCGAGCGCCTGGCCGGCCTCCGGCCACGAAGGATCATCCCTGGCCACGGGCCCGTCCTCGGAGACCCGGCCGCCGCCATCCGGGCCGCGCTCGCCGCGCTGTCCGAGGGATCCCACGGATCCGAGAGGGCCGAGGGCCCCCAGGACCGGCGGGGTTAGCCCCCGATCGTCCGGTGCAGGTTGCGCAGGAGGTTGAGGCCCTCGTCGACCTCCTCGACCGGGGCGTAGGGACCGGGCATCAGGAAGCACGGCCGTCCCGCCATGGCCACGCCCGCGAGCTGGCCCCATTTCTCGGTCAGCGGCCGGCCGGCCGCCGTCTCCGCGGCCCGCTTGTAGATGAAGACCAGAGCGCTGGGTCGCCAGATCGCGACCTTCTGCCAGAGCGGGCCGACGCCCGCTGTCAGGTCGCGGTCGGTCGCGACATCGCGCTCGGTCGGCAGCTTGAGCAGGTCGGTGATCCCATGGCCGGCCGCGACGAGCGCGTCGTCGGCTGTCTCGACCGCGGTCCCGGCAGGCAGCACGCCGGCCAGCATCAACCGGCGCCAGAACGTCCGGCCGAGCCGGCCCTGGTGGTAGTGGCCGGCGCTGACGCTCACCGGCGAGGGGTTCAGCCCGACGAACAACAGCCCGCCGCGATCGGGCGGCAGGTCGACGAGCGTCTCGATCGTTCGATCAGCGACGGCGAGCGGACCGCGATGTGGCCCCGGGCCCGGCCGGGCGAGGAGCTCGTCGAGATCGGCCATGCCCAGAGGCGCGCAGCTGCCGGCAGGCCCGGTCAGGCGGGCCCGGACGGGCCCGGGCCGGGTGTGCCGGGGGCGGGTGCGTCGGAACCCGGCGGCTGCGGCGGTGGCGCGCCGGCGATGGCCGGGGGTGCGACGGTCGCTGGCGGCGGGCCCGGTTGTGCTGGCAGGCCCGCCGGAGCCTGGGCTGGCTCGTCCTTGCGCAGGTCGCTCTTGATCTCGGCCGCTTCCTTGCGGGCTTCCTTGACGCCCCGGCCGAGCATGTTGCCGATCTGCGGCAGCGTCTTCGGACCACGCCACACGATCGCGACGACCAGGATGATGATCAGGATGATCAGCACGTCTCGCATCGTTCGATGGTACTCGACCGGCCCAGGCGCATTCAGGATCCCGGTTCGGGGGACCTTCCCTTGAACGGGCCGCGGCTCGGCGGCCGGATCACCAGTCGACCGATCGGCATTCGACCTACCCTTGGCCCGTGGCTGACGCCGTCTCGACTCGATCCTTGCTCGACAAGCTCGGTGTGGCGCCCGGAGCCCGGGTCGCGATCATCGCCATCGAGGACCCCGACTTCCGGCGAGCATTGGCCGAGCGCACCGGGGACATCAGCGACGGCGTGCCGCTGCCCGGATCGGACCTGGTCTTCGTCGGGATCGACGACGGTGCCGGGCTCGGCCAGCTTCCGTTCCTGCGCGAGCGGATCGTTTCGAACGGGGCGATCTGGGTCGTCTACCGCAAAGGGCGAAGCTCGCCCGTCCGCGACACCGAGGTCATCGCGGCGGCCAGGGCCTTCGGCCTGGTAGACAACAAGGTCGTCTCGTTCTCGGCCGATCGAACCTCGCTGCGTCTCGTGATCCCGGTCGCCCTCCGGTGATCCGGCTGCCTCCACGACCCTCGAACGGGCCCCTCCTCGTGTTCGGCCCGCGCTCGATGAGCTATGACTTCGGGCCGGGCCACCCGCTGACGCCGCGCCGGTTCGGGCCGGGGATCGACCTTCTTCGAAGCGTCGGCGCTGCGCCCGGCCTCGCGCCCGAGCCGGCGGCCGACCCGGAGCTGCTCGCGGTCCACCTCGCTCGCTACCTCGCGGCGGTGAAGCGTCTCTCCGCCGACCCGTCCGGCGCGGCCGAGGCCGGGCTGGCCGCATTCGGCGACGATCCGCCGTTCGCGGGGATGCATGAGGCCGCCGCCGCCGTGGCCGGGGGCTCGCTCCGGGCGGTCGAGGCGATCCTGCGCGACGACGTCGAGCACGCCTTCCACCCCGGCGGCGGGCTGCACCATGCGATGCCCGGCCGGGCATCGGGCTTCTGCATCTACAACGATCCCGCACTCGCCATCGCCGCGGCCCGACGTGCCGCCCTGCGCGTCCTGTACGTCGACCTCGACGTCCACCACGGCGATGGCGTCCAGGCGATCCACTACGCCGATCCCGGTGTGCTCACCTTCTCGATCCACGAGAGCGGTCGGACGCTCTTCCCGGGAACCGGCGTCGTGGAGGAGCTGGGCGACGGCGCCGCGGCCGGAACGTCGGTCAACCTGCCGCTCGAGGCGGGAACCGGCGACGGGCCGTGGCTGACCGGGCTCCGAGCCCTCGTCCCGGCCCTGGCGGCGGCCTTCGGCCCGGACCTCATCGTCAGCCAGCACGGCGCCGACAGCCACGCGTGGGACCCGCTCGCCCACCTCCGCGTGACGACGACCGCGATGGGCGAGGCCGCCCGGCTCGTCGACGGCGTCGCCCATCGGCACGCCGGCGGGCGCTGGCTGGCGACGGGCGGTGGCGGCTACGACGTCTACCGCGTCGTGCCCAGGGCCTGGGCGCTCACCTGGCTCGCGGGCGCGCATCGTGAGGCGCCCCAGGCGACCGATCCCGGCTGGCGCGATCGGTGGTCCGCCGACGCACGAGCCTACGACCAGGATCCGCCGCCATCGACCTTTGATGACCCGCCGAACGCGGGCCTGCCCCGCTCCGAGCTCCAGCGGCTCGCCGAGGTGCGTTCGCTCGAGACGCTGGCCCGCGTCCGGGCGACGGTCCTGCCGAGGCTGCTGGTGGTCGCCGCGGAGCGCGGCTGGTGGGATCCACTGGTTGCGGCGCGTGGAGCCCGGGGCGGAGGCGGCCCCGACGCGACCGGCACCCCGACGATCGTCGCGTCGCTCGAGCCGGCCCAGGTCGAGCTGCTTGCCGTCGCGCCACGGACCATCCCGCCGTTCGATCCCGGGGCGGGCCGCGACATCCTGATGGCTGCCCTGCGGGCGGGCGGCCGGGCATCGGGTGCCGTGCTCGGGGATCGCCTCGTCGGTGTCGCGCTCCTGTTGCCGGCCGGCGCCGGCGACGGCGACGGCGGAGACCGCGATGAGCTGGTCGCGCTCGGGGTCGTCCCGGGCCTGCGAGGGCAGGGAATTGCCACGGCGCTTCTTGCGGCCCTGCTGGGCTCACCGGCCGCGACGGGTTCGGCACGGCGTGCGTCGCCCGGGTCAGCGTCGGCGAGCGCGATGTCGTCGAACCATTGCCGCTCGATCGGCGCCTGTCGATCGCGACACGGATCCTCGGCCGGGCCGGTTTCGCGGCCGCCGCGCCTGCCGGCCGGCCCTCCGGGGAAGTCTTCCACGCGGGCTGACCCGCCCCGTGCCGGGTCCGGGCCGGGCTGCGCCAGGGGATCGCACCTGTCCCGCCGGCGCGAGACGCAACGATCCGGCCGTGCTGATCGCGGCCGGATCGTTCGTTTGCGGCAGGGCGCCATCGGCGCCCGGGCTCAGGTCCGGGCGGCCGCTGGAGTGGCCGCCGCCCCGCCCGTTCCGATCTTCGGTGCGTTGTGCCAGGGGACGCCGAGCATCGGCAGCAGGTAGCGGTCGAGGCCGTAGTAGCCGGCAACCTTCCAGGCCAGGATCACGCCGATCGTGAAGGCGAACATCACGGGGTTGACCGAGGTCGAGCCTGCCAGCAGGTAGGACATGTTCATCGTCGCCCCGAAGAAGGCGGCGATGCCGGTCAGGACGCCGAGGAGGAGGCCGATGCCGACGGCCAGCTCACCGATGGTGACGAGCCAGGCGAACCACGACTGAGCGTTGTGGTCGATGAGGAACTGCAGGAAGCTGCGGTACCACTCGAAGGTGATCGCCGCGTGACCGGTCGTCGGAATGGCGACCGCGCTCTTCCAGTAGCCGAGCAGGCTGGCCCCGCCGTCGGTCCAGCCGGTGCCGGTCAGCTTGTCCCAGCCGGCGACCGCCCATTCGAAGCCGAGGAACAGGCGGATCGGCAGCCAGATCAGCCCGGCCCGGGTGTTGCTGAACAGGTAGCGGGTGAAGGCCGGGCCCTCGACCTCGATCGACTCCGCCTCGGGGGCCTTGCGGTCCTCGAACAGGAGGACGAGCACGACGACCATCAGCACCCAGAACACGACCGTGGCGACCCCTCGCTCGGTCGAGCCGACCGCCGGGTAGAACCACGGATTGACCATATAGAACAGCACGACGGCCGCCACAACTGCGAGCGGCACCGCCAGGCTCCGGTAGCGAGCCAGCATGACTGCATCCCTCTCGGTCTACGCGTGACGGGTGACCGTGGAACGACCTCGGTCATTCTCGCCACTGCTCAATCTACCTTCGGGCACAAGTGGGCCGGCTCCGAGGGCCGAAGGTCACAGCCGCCCGGGCCAAACGTCGCCTGATCACTTTCGCTCATCTGTTCTGTATCGTGCGGCCGTCCTATACTCCTCGCCGGTGGCCGCCCGACCTGCTCCAGAACCGACCGCCCCGTCTGCGGACGAGGCCCTCGCCCGATTCAGCCCGGCGATCCGGGACTGGTTTGCGGCCTCGTTCGCCTCGCCGACGCCCGCCCAGGTCGGAGGCTGGGCGGCGATCTCGTCGGGCCGCCATGCCCTCATCCATGCCCCGACCGGCAGCGGCAAGACCCTGGCCGCGTTCCTGTGGTGCCTCGACCGGCTCGTGCGCGAGCCGAGCCCGGCGCCGACGCACGGGCAGCCCGGCACGGTCCGGATCCTGTACGTGTCGCCGCTCAAGGCCCTGTCGTATGACGTGGAGCGCAATCTGCGGGCCCCGCTGGCGGGGATCGCCCGGGCGGCCGCCCTGCGCGGCGACCCGGCACCGTCGATCTCGGTCGGGCTGCGCACGGGCGATTCGTCGGCCGAGGAGCGACGGGCGATCGCCCGCCGCCCGCCCGACATCCTGATCACGACCCCCGAGTCGCTCTACCTGCTCCTGACCAGCGCCGCCCGGGAGAGCCTGCGCGGCGTCGAACACGTGATCGTCGACGAGGTCCACGCGATCGCCGGCACGAAGCGGGGCGCCCACCTCGCCCTCAGCCTCGAACGGCTCGAGGGCTCACCGCCCGGCCGCCCCAGCGGATCGGCCTGTCGGCGACCCAGCGCCCGCTCGAGCTCGATCGCCCGCTTCCTCGGCGGGGCCGGCCCGGGCCGGGACGTGACCGTCGTCGACGCCGGCTCGCGCAAGCTCCTCGAACTGACCGTGGTCGTGCCGGTCGAGGACATGAGCCGGCTGGGCGAGGCCGTCCCGCTCGAGGAGCGTCCGGCCGGGCCCGGGGGCCGAAGCGACCTCCGGGTCAGCATCTGGCCGTCGATCCACCCGCAGGATCCTCGAGCTGATCCGGGGCCACCAGAGCACGATCGTCTTCTGCAACAGCCGGCGCCTGGCCGAACGCCTGGCGCAGCGCCTGAACGAGCTGGCCGGCGAGGAGCTCGTCCGGGCCCACCACGGATCGATCGCCCGCGAGCAGCGCCTGTCGATCGAGGACGACCTGAAGTCGGGTCGGCTGCCGGCGATCGTGGCGACCTCGAGCCTCGAGCTCGGGATCGACATGGGCGCCGTCGATCTCGTGATCCAGGTCGAGTCGCCGACATCGGTCGCCCGCGGTCTCCAGCGGATCGGCCGGGCCGGCCACCAGGTGGACGCACCCTCGCGCGGCGTGATCTTCCCCAAGTACCGGGGCGACCTCCTCGAGGCCGCGGTCGTGGCCGAGCGGATGCACGCCGGGGCGATCGAGACGACCGACGATCCCGCGCAACCCGCTCGACGTGGTCGCCCAGCAGATCGTGGCGATGACGGTGATGGATCGCTGGACGGTCGACGAGCTGGCCGGGACGATCGGCCGGGCGATGCCCTACGAGACACTCTCGCGGGAAGCCCTCGAGGGCGTACTGGCGATGCTGGCCGGCGCCTACCCATCGGACGAGTTCGCCGAGCTGAAGGCTCGGATCACCTGGGACCGCGTCACCGGCATCGTCGAGGGCCGCCGCGATGCCCGAGTCGTCGCCGTCACGTCGGGCGGCACGATCCCCGACCGGGGCCTGTTCGGGGTCTTCGTGGCGGGCGATCCGGGGACGCCCGGACGGCGGGTCGGAGAGCTCGACGAGGAGATGGTCTACGAGCTGCGGGCCGGCATGCACGGCGATGTCGTCGTCCTCGGGGCGAGCTCGTGGCGGGTGCTCGAGATCAGCCACGACCGGGTGATCGTGGAGCCCGCCCCGGGCGTGCCCGGCAAGCTTCCGTTCTGGCATGGCGACGCGGTCGGCCGGCCGATCGAGCTTGGCCGGGCGATCGGCTCCGTCGTCCGCGAGGTCGAGGCCGACCTCGGCCGCGGCGCCGCGGGCCGGACGGCTGCCCTCGAACGCCTCGCCGGCCGGAACGACCTCGATCCGCTCGCCGCCGAGAACCTCGTCGCCTACCTCGAGGATGAGCTGGAGCTGTGCGGTGCCCTGCCGACCGACCGGCGGATCGTCGTGGAGCGTTTCCGGGACGAGCTGGGCGACTGGCGAGTGTGCCTCCTGACCCCGTTCGGGGGACGCGTCCATGCCCCCTGGTCGCAGGCGATCGAGGCCCGCCTCGGCGAGCGCCTCGGCTCGGCAGTCCAGACGATCTGGTCGGACGACGGCATCGCGATTCGGCTGCCGGACACCGACTCGGACGGGGCCGACGGCTCGTTCGCGGCCGGACTCGAGGAGCTCCTGTTCCCCTCGCCCGACGAGGTCGAGGACCTGGTCGTCGGCCAGCTAGCGAACTCGGCCCTGTTCGCCGCCCGGTTCCGGGAGAATGCCGCCCGGGCGCTCCTCCTGCCGCGCCGTCGGCCGGGCACCCGGACGCCGCTCTGGCAGCAGCGCCAGCGCTCGGCCGACCTGCTCGCCGTGGCCTCGCGCTACGGCAGCTTCCCGATCCTGGTCGAGACGTATCGCGAGTGCCTCTCGGATGTCTTCGACCTGCCTGCACTCAAGGGCGTCCTGGCGGCGATCGCCCGGCGGGAGCTGACCGTCCACCGGGTGGAGACCGTCCGGGCCTCGCCGTTCGCCAGCTCGCTCCTGTTCGACTACGTCGGCCGCCTACATGTACGAGGGAGATACGCCGCTGGCCGAGCGGCGTGCCCAGGCCCTGACCCTCGATCGCGACCTGCTCCGCGAGCTCCTCGGCCAGGAAGAGCTGCGCGAGCTCCTCGACAGTGACGCCCTGGCCGACCTCGAGCTCCGGCTCCAGGCGCTGAGCGACGATCGGGCGGCCACGACGGCCGACCAGCTCCATGACCTCCTGCGCCGGCTGGGCGACCTGACCGAGCTCGAGATCGGCGGCCGGGTCGCAGGTGGCCTCGAGGCGGCTCGAGCCTGGCTGGGCCAGCTCGCCGCCGGTCGCCGGGCGGTCGAGGTCCGGATCTCCGGCGAACCCGGGGGGCCGCGCTGGATCGCGATCGAGGACGCCGGCCGGTATCGGGACGCTCTCGGCGTCCAGCCTCCGTCGGGCGTGCCCCAGGCGTTCCTGGAACCGACGAACGCGGCCCTCGATGGGCTCCTCGGACGCTGGGCGCGCAGCCATGGGCCGTTTCTGTCGGCCGAGCCGGCGGCCCGCTGGGGCCTGCCGGTCGGGTCCGTGGAGGAGGCGCTCCACCGGCTGATGGCCGCCGGATCGCTCCTCCGGGGTGAGTTCCGGCCGGGCGGCGCGGAACGGGAGTGGTGCGATCCCGATGTCCTCCGCCAGCTCCGTCGGCGGTCGCTCGCCCGGCTCCGGCGCGAGGTCGAGCCGGTCGAGCCGGTGGCCCTGGCCCGCTTCCTGCCCGACTGGCAGGGGGTCGCGCCGGTCGCCGGCCTGGGTGACGAGCCGGCGACCCCTTCGGCGATCCTGCGGGGGACGGCGGCCCTCGAGCGCCTGGCCGAAGTGATCGACCAGCTGGCCGGGCTGCCGATCCCGGCCTCCGTCCTCGAGCGCGACGTCCTGCCGGCCCGCGTCCCGGGCTATCAGCCCCGCCTCCTCGACGAGCTGGGGGCCCTGGGCGAGGTGGCGTGGGTGGGCCGGGGCAGCCTGGGCCGCGATGACGGCCGGATCGCCCTCGTTCGACCCGGCCGGGACGCGCTCCGCGACATCATCCTCGAGCCGTTCGGCCCGTTCGGCCCGGGCGGGTCGACCGCCGACGGCCCGCCGAGCGGACCACGCCACGACGCGATTCGCGAGCTCCTGGCTCGCCGCGGCGCGTCGTTCTACCGGCCGATCCAGGCGGCGGCCGGGGGCGGTCCCGACCGCGAGATCCTCGATGCGCTGTGGGACCTCGTCTGGGCCGGCGAGGTCACGAACGACACGTTCGCGCCGCTCCGGGCACTGCGCTGGAGCCGGCCGGGCCGGGAGTCCCGCGGCCGGCCGGGCCGGTTGACCAGCCTCGGTCCGCCCGAGGCGGCCGGGCGCTGGTCGCTGGTCGCCGCCGAGCCGGCCGGCGCTGAGTCGTGGGCCACGCAGGCGGCCTCCCCCGGCCGAACCGCCGGCCCGAGCAGCGCGACCGAGCGTCTCCACGCCCTCGCACTGGCCCTCCTCGACCGCCACGGGGTGCTCACCCGCGAGGCGGCGATGAGCGAGGGAATCCCGGGCGGGTTTGCCGCGATCTACCCGGTCCTGCGAGCGCTCGAGGAAGCGGGCCGGATCCGGCGCGGCTACTTCGTGGCCGGCCTCGGCGCCGCCCAGTTCGCCCTGGCCGGTGCGCTCGATCGGCTGCGGGCGGCGCGCGACCTCGGCGACGAGCCAGGGCCTCACCGGGTCGTCCTGCTGGCCGCCGCCGACCCGGCCAACCCGTACGGCGCCGCCCTGCCGTGGCCGCGCCGCTCGGACGACGATCGGCGCCCCTTCCAGCGCGCCGCCGGAGCCTACCTGGCGCTGGTCGACGGACTCGCGGCGGTCTACCTCGAGCGGGGCGGACGCTCGCTCCAGTCGTTCGCCGCAGCGGATGACCCGGCCGTCGCGGCCATCGCGCTTCGTTCGCTGGCCGGCCTGGTCGGTGACCGGCGGCTGCGCGAGCTCGTCATCAGCAAGGTCGACGGCCAGCCGATTGCCGAATCGGCCTGGCGGCCCGCCCTGATCGAGGCCGGCTTCGTGCCCGGCTACCGGGGCCTCGTCCTGCGCGGCCCGTATCATCGCGTCTGATGTGTGAGCACTTCGTCGCTCGTTCGGAGCGGCCTTTCCGGATCGGCACCCTCTTCCCGTTCATCGAGAAGCTCGAGCGCTTCGGGCTCGCCGGGTTCGGCTGGGGCGCGGCCTGGCTGGCGGAGCCGGGCCGCCTGGCGAGCTATCGCGACGTCCGGGCCTTCGGGGACGACCCGAACCGCGACACCGTCGGATCGATCGAGACGAGGAGCCTGCTCGTCCACCTCCGGCGTCCGTCGCGCCTGTCGACCCAGGCGATCGCCGACACCCAGCCGTTCGATGACCCGGCCGGCCGGTTCGCCCTGAGTCACAACGGAGACCTGCGTGACTACCGGGACCATCGCCGGGCGTTCCAGGCCGCCGGCCGGATCCACGGCCGGGCGGACACCGAGGTCGGCCAGCGCTGGCTGGAGGACGCATGGCAGGTGGACCGGCCGGTTGCCGACCTGCTGGCCGGGCTGCATGCCACGTTCGGAGGCGACGCGAACCTCGCCCTGCTGGCGGCCGACGGGCGCGTCTTCCACTACGCGGGCAATGCCGCGAACCCCGTCTTCACCTTCCGGCTGGATGGGATCGCGCTCGCCTCGACCGGGATCTACTCGCTCGACCGCTCGCTCTTCCGGCACGTGTTCCCGAATGCCACGGCGCGCCGGCTGGTCCGCCCCGGAGCGACCGCCGCCCTGGCCTGACCCGCCGCCCGGGTCAGGCGCCCCGGTTCTCGAGGCCGAGGAAGGCCCGGATCCCGAGCCTGACGCTCCGCCTGGCCGCCCGGGGATCGCCCGACCAGCGACGACGCCAGCCGGCCAGGTTCACCCGCAGTCCGCCGATCGCGGTCGGCCACGTCCGTGGGTCGAACCCCGCGAGCGCGGCGGGGTGGCGCCACAACCACGGGACCGCGGCCCACAGGAGGACCAGGTAGTCGAGCCGCACGGGGCGCGGCCCGAAGCCGAACAGCACCTGGAGCTGGATGATCGTGAGCGGCAGGATCAGCACGCGACAGCAGCCCGGCGAGCGCAAGCCAGACCAGGCCCCACGCCCGGGCGCGCGGCGGCAGGACGAGCCAGAACGGGCGCCGGGACCCACTTCATCCACGTCGCGAGGCCCCAGATCAGGCCGGCCAGGCGCGGCCTCGTGAACTGGGCGCCCAACAGCGCGAGCGCCAGCAGCAGGTTGATGTTGCCGGTGTCGAGGTTGGCGCCGATCGGGAACGCCAGGACGAGCACGGCAGGATCGCCGTCGGCAGCGGCCGGCGGTCGTACGCCCAGCGGATCGGACCAGCAGGCAGCAGCAGGATCGCCGCCGCGCCAGACGAACCAGGCGACCTCCCAGGGCAGCAGCGCCCACGGGACGAACAGCGGCAGCATCCAGGGCGCGTAGACGTAGGGCAGGAACGGGCCGCTGGGGTGGTACGGGTCGCCGCCGTTCGAGCCAGATCCGGACGGCGGCCCAGTAGGCCCGGGCGTCGGCGCCGGCCACCTCGCCCCGGGCCAGCATGCCGGCCGATGCGAGCCGCCGAACGACGACGATCAGGATCGCCATCGCGGCGATCCGCCGCGGCTCGCGGATCCGCGTCGACCTCCGGCCGCAGGGCACGCCGGATCGCCCCGGCGCGGCGGGCCGGCCGTCGGCTGGACGCGGCGCCTGGCGCGGTCGGGCGATCGCTCATCGCGGGCATTCGTCGCACGGTCGCGCGGCTCGAGCAGCGGGCGGGGCACCTGACCTCCGGGAACGTCCGGAGGCGGGATCCGCGATGCCGCACGGGACACGTCATCGTCATCGGCGGCGCCGAGGACAAGGTCCGCGACCGGGTCATCCTCGGCCGGTTCGTCGCGCTCGCCGGCGGGCCGCGAGGCGCGCGATCGCCGTGATCACCACGGCCTCGCTCGCTGCGGCCGGAGGCGGGCGAGCGCTACCGGGCGGTCTTCACCGAGCTGGGCGCCGCGCGAGGTCCGGCCGATCCACGCGGTCACCCGCGCCGCAGGCGAACGACGAGCACGCGGCGCGCGCCATCGCGCGACGCCGACCGGCATCTTCATGACCGGCGGCAACCAGCTGCGGCTCTCGTCGACGATCGGCGGCACGCGCCTCGCCGACGCGATCATGGAGCGCTTCCGGCACGGCGCGGTGGTCGCCGGCACGTCGCGCCGGGGCCTCGCGCGATCTCGCAGCCACATGATCGCGTTCGGCGCGTCCGGCGCCACGCCCAAGCACCGCATGGCGCAGATCGCCGCCGGCCTCGGGCTGCTGCCCGGGCGTGATCGTCGACCAGCACTTCCAGCAGCGGAACCGGCTCGGGCGGCTGCTCGCGCTCATCGCCCAGAACCCGAGCCTGCTCGGCCTCGGCGTGGACGAGGACACGGCCGGCGTCGTGGGCCCGGACCAGGTGATGGAGGTGATCGGCCGCGGGTCGATCACGTCGTCGACGGCGCCGCCTCCGAGACCGACGCCTGGGAGATCCGCGGCCACCGCCCCTGATGATCAGCGGCGTCGTGCTCCACCGCCTGCCGGCCGGCTACCGCTTCGACCTTCGCCGGCGCCGACGCGGGTCGCGACGCCCGACGCTCGCAGGCGCATCGCCGGCGGCGAGGCCGCCTCGAGCTGAGCCTGGCGCGGCGGCCCGTCCGGCCGTACGCCGCGACTCGCCACGCCGCGAGGAGTCCCGTGGCGCGCGCAGCGCCGCGAGCCGTCGCAGCGCCGCGGCGAAGCGCGCCGAGCCGACGCGGCGCGGCCGACGTCCCGGCGGCCTGCGCCCGAGCCCACCCTGCGCATCCTCGAGACCCGCGTCCTGCGCGGCCCGAACTACTGGGCGCGCGAGCCCGTCATCCGCATGGTCGTGGACCTCGGCGTGCTCGAGGAGTTCCCGACCAACACGATCCCGGGCTTCGTCGAGGCGCTCGTCGCGCTGCATGCCCACGCCTCGACGACCACGCCTGCTCGCTCGGCCGGCGCGGCGGCTTCGTCACGCGCCTCCGCGAGGGCACCTGGGCCGGGCCACGTCGCCGAGCACGTCGCGCTCGAGCTCCAGAACCTCGCCGGCACGCGACGTCCGCCACGGCAAGACGCGCGGCACGGGCGAGCACGGCCGCTACAACGTGATCTTCGAGTACCGCGAGGAGCAGGTCGGCATCGAGGCGGGCCGCAAGGCCGTCGCGCCTCGTCAACCACCTCGTGGCGCCCGACGACCCGACCACGCCTTCGACTTCGACGGCCGAGCTCGAGGGCCTCATCCGCATCGCCGAGCGGCTCGCCTTCGGGCCGTCCACGCAGGCGCTCATCGACGAGGCGGCCAGCCGCGACATCCCGTACATCCGCCTCGACCGGTACTCGCCTCGTCCAGCTCGGCCAGGGCGTCCACCAGCAGCGGATCCGGGCCACGATGACCAGCCGCACGAGCGGCATCGCGGTCGACATCGCGTCGGACAAGAAGCTGACCAACCGGCTCCTCGACTCGGCCGGCCTGCCCGTGCCGCGCTCCGAGGTGGTCGACACCGAGGACGACGCGGTCGCCGCCGCCCGGCGCCTCGGCTATCCCGTGCGTCGTCAAGCCGCTCGACGGCAACCACGGCCGCGGCGTCGCCCTCGACCTGCGGGACGAGGCCGCCGTCCGCGCCGCCTTCCCCGAGGCGCTGCGCCAGAGCCGCGCGCGGCGACGTCGTCGTGGAGATCGTACATCACCGGCCACGACTACCGCTGCCTGGTGATCGGCGGCAAGCTCGCCGCGGTCGCCGAGCGCGTCCCGGCCAGCGTCACCGGCGACGGCGAGCAGACCGTCCGCGAGCTCGTGGACGATCACCAACGCCGACCCGCGCCGCGGCATCGGCCACGAGAAGGTCCTCACCCGGATCAAGCTCGACGCCGACGCCGAGGAGGTCGCTCGCGGGCCAGGGCTTCACGCTCGACGACGGTCCCGCCCGCGGGCGCCTTCGTCAAGCTCGCCCTCACCGGCAACATGTCGCACCGGCGGCACGTCGATCGACCGGACGTTCGAGGCCCACCCCGACAACGTCGAGATCGCCGAGACGGCGGCCCGCGTCGTCGGCCTCGACATCGCCGGCATCGACTTCATCTGCCCCGACATCGCCGAGCCCGTCCGCGAGACCGGCGGCGGCATCGTGGAGGTCAACGCCGCGCCCGGCTTCCGGATGCACACCCACCCGACCGAGGGCGAGCCGCAGTACGTGGCCAAGCCGGTCATCGACCTGCTGTTCCCGCCCGGCGCCGCCGGCCCGCATCCCGATCCTCGCCGTCACCGGCACCAACGGCAAGACGACGACGGTCCGGATGATCGCCCACATCCTCAAGCTGATGGGCCGGCGCGTGGGCATGACCTCCACCGACGGCATCGTCATCGACGGCCGGCTGATGAAGCGCGGCGACATGATCGGGCCCGAAGTCGGCGCAGATGGTCCTCCAGAACCCGACCGTGGACACCGCGGTGTTCGAGGTGGCCCGCGGCGGCATCCTGCGCGAGGGCCTGGGCTACGACCGCAACGACGTGGCGGTGGTCACCAACGTCACCGGCGACCACCTGGGCCTCGGCGGCATCGACACGCTCGGCCAGCTGGCCAACGTCAAGGGCGTGGTCGTCGAGGCCGTGCCGCGCTCGGGCACCGCGGTGCTCAACGCCGACGACCCGCTCGTCGTACCGGATGGGCCGCCACTGCGACGGCCGCGTCGTCCTGTTCTCGATGGCCAAGGCGCAAGGGCGAGGAGGGCTACGACCGCGTCGACGGGCACACCGGCCGCGGCAACGCGGCGTTCTGCCTCGAGGACACGCCCCAGGGCGAGCTGATCGTGCTACGCCACGGGCCGCGCAAGATGCCGGTCCTGTACACGCACCTCATCCCGGCCACGTTCGGCGGGCGGGCGCGGATGAACGTGGCCAACGCGCTCGCCGCCGCCGCCGCCGCGTGGGCCGCCGGCGCCCACCTGCACGACATCCGCCAGGGCCTGCGGACGTTCACGACGTCGTTCTTCCAGGCGCCCGGCCGGCTCAACCTGGTCGAGGTCGGCGGCGACGCGGGTGGTCATCGACTACTGCCACAACGTGGACGGCATGCGCCAGCTGGCCGACTTCGTGAACCGGATGATGGCCGGAGCCGCAGACGCGGGCCGGGCGTGCTCGGGCGCGGTCAGCCGACGCGCGCCGCGGCACCGGGCGGGCGATCGGCGTCATCGGGATCCCCGGCGACCGGCGCGACCAGGACCAGCGCGACTACGGCGCGCTGGCCGCGACGGCCTTCGACGAGATCATCATCCGCGAGGACCGCAACCTGCGCGGCCGCGCGCCCGGGCGAGACGGCGGCCAACGTCGCCGACGGGCATCCGCGCCGCGCATGGCGACGGCACGGGCCGGGCCGTGCAGGGTCGAGAAGATCCTCGACGAGGCGGCCGCCGTGCGCCGCGGCGCTGCGCCGGCGCGTCCCGGGCGACCTCGTGGTGGTCTGCGCGGACGACGCGGTCGACGTCTACCGCGAGGCGATGGCCGCTCGCCGGGCGCGCCGGGGCGGCACCGCCTTCGCCGACCCGGGCGAGCTGGAGGTCCCCGCAGGGCTAGCGCCCGCGACCGCCGCCCTCAGGCCTGCCTTCGGGGCGCGCCTGGAACCGCGGGATCAGCTCGGTCAGCTCCGAGCCGACGTCGACCGGCCGGGCTCCGAGCGAGGCCGAGCAGCGTCGAAGACCGCCTCGCGCTCCTCGTGGCAGATCAGGACGACGACCCGCGCCGCGTCGGGCCGGGCGCCGGTGCGGGCCGCTTCGGCCGTGGCCGCCCCGTCAGCTCGGCCCGCAGGGCCGCCGTCTCCGTCTCGTAGACCGGCGATCGCCGCGCGGGTCCGGCCGTCCGGCCGCACGAACGCCGTCGCCGCAGCTCGCCGACGATCGACTCGCGGGTCCGGCCGCGCAGGTAGCTGAGGGTCTCCTTGATCACGACCCGCTCGGCCCGCTCGGCCGGCGATCCGGCCGATCCCGCGCAGCGTGTCGTCCGGCCGGTCGCCGGCCGTGCCGATGATCGCGGTGATCGGGCGCCGCCCGCCCGGCCGCGCCCGCCGGCGATCGCCTCGGCGACGTCGAGGATCGCCTCGGTGCCCGCCTCGTTGTGGGCGAAGTCCACGATCACGACCGCGCGCGCCCAGCCGGAACAGGTTGAGCCGGCCCGGCGACAGCTCCGCGCGACGGCCGGAAGTCGCGCAGGCCGTCGGCGACCTGCTCGAGCGTGGCGCCCAGCGCGCGCGCGCCGGCGGCCGCCGCCAGCGCGTTGGCGACGTTGTGGCGGGCGAGGCCGCCGAGCGCGACGGGCAGGTCGGCGACGCTCGAGCGATCGGCGTGCGTCGTCCGCGCCGTCCGACCTCGACCAGGCCGCCGTCGCGTCGAGGACGTAGGCCCGGCCGCCGCTCGCGACGTGCCGGCGCGACGACGGCCGGCGGTCGCCCGAGTCGATCGAGAAGTAGGCGACCCGCGCGCGGACGCGCCGCGCGACCGCGGCCACGAGCGGGTCGTCGGCGTTGAGGACCACCCAGCCCTCCGGGCCGCGTGATCGCGGCAGATCGTCGCCTTGACCTCGGCCAGCTCCGGGCAGGGTGTGGATGCCCTGCAGGTCCAGGTGGTCCGAGCTGACGTTGGTGAGCACGCTGGCGTCGTTGGACTCGTAGCCCATGCCCCGCAGGACGAGGCCGCCGCGCGCGGTCTCGAGGACCGCCACGTCGACGTCGGCGCGGCGCAGGATCGCCGCCGCGCCGCCCGGGCCCGGTCCAGTCGCCCGGCGTCGACCATCCGCTCGTCCACGAGGATCCCGTCCGACGTGGTCGTGCCCGACGTGGCGCCCGGCCAGCGAGCAGGATGTGGGTGATCAGCCGGGTCGACCGTGGACTTGCCGTTGGTGCCGGTGATCGAGACGATCGGGATGCGCCGGTCGTCGTCGCGGATCCAGGCCGGCGGCGTGGCGTCGGCGTCGGCGATCCGGCTCGCCCAGCCGGCCAGCAGGCGCGCCTGGGTCCCGGTCAGGCGGACGCGCCGGACCGGCGAGACCGATCGCGCTCGGCGAGGTCGAGCGCGGCCTCGGCGATCACCCGGGCCCGCTCGGCGCCGCGCCACGGCTAGGTGACGATCCAGCGGCCGGCGATCCGACGCCCGGTGGACCGCGCACCGGCCCGCGCGCTCGCCGTGGTCGGCCCGCAGCCGCCGCAGTCCAGGCCACGAGGTCGGCGACGGCGTCCGGCCACTCGCGGGCAGGCACCGGCCGGCCGAGGCGGACCAGGGCGTACCGTCGGCCGGCGTCGCGATCGCCGTACCAGGTCCGCGTCCGGCCGACGGCGACCTCGACCTTGACCACCGGCTCGAGCCGGTAGACGTTGGGTCCCTCGAGCAGCCGGATCTCGACGAGTCGCACGGTCCGGGCGAGTGCTAGCGAACGGCCGCGGTAGCCCCTGCCGCCCGCGACGCGCCGATGCGACGCCCTGCATGGCCGACCCCGGCCATGCCGCCCGCGTCACCGACCGGACGAGCTCGCGGCGCTGCGGGCGATCGTCGAGGCCGCGCCTGCCCGGCCTATCCTCGCCGACCTCGAGCGCCTCGTCAACATCGACTGCGGCAGCTACACGAAGGCCGGCGTCGACGCGATCGGCCGCTGGACCGCCGAGCGCCTCGCGCGAGCTCGGCGCGCACGGTCGACGGTCCACGCCGAACGACCGGCCCTCGGCGACACGGTCGTCGGCGACGTTCAGCGGCGCGGACCCGGCGGCCCGCGCGTCCTGCTGCATCGGCCACATGGACACGGTGTTCGACCGAGGGGACCGCGGCCGAGCGGCCGTTCGCGGATCGAGGGCGGGCATCGCCACGCGGCCCGGGCGTCACCGACATGAAGAGCGGCCTGCTCGCCGGGCTGTACGCGATCCGCGCGCTCGTCGCGGGCGAGGCGACGTCGCTCGAGGCTGCGCCGAGCCGCTCGCGGCGCCTGCGTGCTTCGTCGCCAACCCGGACGAGGAGATCGGCTCGCCCGCGTCCACGCCGCACATCCGCGCGGCTCGCCGCGCGACGTCGGACGCCTGCCTCGTCCTCGAGTGCGCGCGCGCGAACGGCGACATCGTGTCGTCCCGCAAGGGCACGATCGACCTGCGTCATCACGGTCACACGGCCGGGCCGCCCACGCCGGCGTCGAGCCCGAGAAGGGGCGCAGCGCGATCCTCGAGGCGGCCCGGCTCGTGATCGACCTGCACGCGCTCAACGGGCGCTGGCCGGGCGTGACCGTCAACGTCGGCGTGATCGAGCGGCGGGACGCGGCCGAACGTCGTCGCCGAGCGGTGCTCGCTCGAGGTGGACGTGCGGGCGACCGGACGCGCGAGGCGCTCGAGGCGGTCGAGGCCGCCGTTCGAGCTGCCTGCGCGACCACGGCCGTCCCCGACGTCACCGTCGACGATCGAGGAGACGGCCGCCACTGGCCGATGGAGAAGCTCGAGCGGAGCGGCCGGCTCGTCGACCACGCCGTCGCGCTCGCCGGACGGCTCGGCTTCGAGCTTGCCGACGCCGCGACCGGCGGGGCGTCGGACGCGAACACGACCGCCGGCATGGGCGTGCCGACGCTCGACGGCCTCGGTCCGATCGGCGGCATCGACCACTCGCCGGCCGAGTACCTCGAGGTCGGCTCGATCGTGCCCCGGACGACGCTCCTCGCCGCGCTTGCTCGCTGGCCGTCGGCCGCGACCCCGAGGTCGGGTCGTGGCGACCGCACCGGGCCTGATCGGCGTCGCGGCCCGTGGCTCGCACAGAGCGTCGGCGGATCTCCTCGGGCGGCCCGTGCGAGGCTCGCATGGCTACAGCCGGGCGCTTGTCGTCGAGCGACGCCTGCTGGGTGTCGGGCACGACCGACGCCGGCCAGGACGGCGCGCTCGCTCCACCCGGACGACCCGGCCGGCCAGACCCGGGCGGCTCTCGCGATCATCGACGGCGCCCTCCACGAGGCCGGCTTCGCTCGCTCGGACGTGGTCCGGACGCGGATCTTCACGACGAAGATGCGCCGCAGCCCGGAGATCCTCGCGGTGCACGGCGAGCAGTTACGGGACGATCGGGCCGGCGGCCACGATCGTCGAGGTCCGCGCCCTGATCCATCCGTCGCTGCTCGTCGAGATCGAGGTCGACGCCGTTCGCAACCTCTGAGCCGGAGCGGCCGGGCTCGGGCGCCACTCCGCCGGACCGCCGCTTCCCTCAGGCGGCGAGGCCGAGCACCCTGGCGCCGGCCACGATGACCACCGCGACGACCAGCCCGAGCAGCAGGTTGCGCCGCCAGGCGACGATCGCGACGCAGGCCGCGACCGCCGGGCAGCTCGACCCCGATCGACAGGCTCGCTCCAGGCCCGCCCGCCTTCGGCGCGACCAGGACCTGGGCCGCGGCGATCGAGGCGAGGACCGCCGGACCGACCAGCCGGAGGTAGCTCGAGCGCCCGCGGCGGCAGGCGCTCGATGCCCGGGGCGAGGAGCGGCAGCGCCCGGTCGGATAGGTCACCAGCGCCATCAGGACCGCCAGGCCGACCAGGCTGGTGGTCACGACGGCAGTCCGTCCTCGAGCCGCGTCGATTCCGCGCGACCGGTCAGTCGCGCCGGCGGTCCCCTCGGGTCCGGCCGGGCATCGCCAGCCCGACGAACGGCCCGACGATGCCGCCGACGACGATCCCGCACCCGGCTGTCCCAGGCGAGCCCGATCAGGACCGCGCAGGCCACGCCGGCCGCGGCCGCGACGACCTCGCGCCGCCCGGTCGACAGGCCGACGGCCAGGCCGGCCATCGCCGCCGGAAAGACGACGTCGAGGCCGAGGACCGCGTGGATCGGGAATGAACTGGCCGCCGAGCAGCACGCCGACGATCGTGGCCAGGTTCCACGGAATGAAGGTCGAGCCGATCGCGGCGATCCAGTAGCCGGCCGGGTCGACCCGCCCGAGCCGCTGGAAGTGGACGCTGGCCAGGGCGAACGCCTCGTCGGTCAGGAGGTGGGCCATGACCGCCCGTTTGAGCGAGCGGCGAGCTGCGCAGCCACGGCGCCAGCGCCGCGGAGTAGAGCAGGTGACGGGCGTTGAGGGAGCACGGTCAGGACCATGATCGCCGGCCAGGAGAAGCCGGCCGCGACGTAGCCGACCGCCGCGAACTGGCTCGCCCCGGCGAACACGATCACGCTGATCGCGATCGCCTCGACCGGTGAGAAGCCGGACGAGCGGGCGGCCAGGCCGAAGACGAGGCCGAAGGCGAAGCTCGAGGCAACCGAGGCCGGTGGCGTTGACGAGCAGTTGCCGGCGGGCGGCGCGCAGGTCGAGGGAATCGATCGGGGAGATGCTCGCCGGGCGGGCGCCGGCCGGGCCGCTCGGGCGGGTCAGCGCAGGAAGGTCTTGCCGCAGGTCCCGTCGCAGACGACGTAGACGGCGTGCTTCTCGTGAGCGTAGCCGGCGACGTGGAGCAGGCCGGCGCAGCCCGTGGTGGGGCACTTGTAGACCCACCAGCGGTCGTTCGGGTCGAGCGGTGTCGTCTCGGCCGTGATCTTCGTCGGCCGAGACCGTCGCGAGCGGCGACCAGCCGGGCGATCACTGCGGCGCGCTCGGCTTCGGTCTCGCTCGTGTACGGGTAGTTCTGGCCGACGTTCGAGGTCATCGGCCGAGTATAGGCGAGGGCCGGTCCCCGGTCGGGCCTCACCAGACGGCTGGCAGGCCCAGGCTGCGCGGGTCCGTTGCCGCGGCGAGGCTGCCACCCTCGGCCGGGCCGCCGTCGACGATCTCGATCGCGTGGCAGTGCCCGAGCGCGCCGTCGAAGGGTTCGGTCGGCGCCACCCGATGGCCCAGCTCGGCCAGCCCGGCCAGCAACCCGGCTTCGAAGCGGGGCTCGATCCGGACCGTGTCCGGCGGGGCGAAATGCTCGGCCGGCTCGACGAACCAGCGGGGCCTGGCCACCGCCGAGGCGACGTCGTCGGCATCGTCGACCAGCGCGGATACGACCTGGGCATGGACCTGGGGCTGGGCGTCGCCGCCCATTGAACCGACGACCACCCAGGGCCGGCCTTCGCGGAAGAGCATCGCCGGCATCAGGGTGTGGAGGCGTCCGCTTGGCCGGCGCGAGGACGTTCGGATGGCCCTGGTCGAGGGCGAAGTACGAGCCCCGGTTCTGGTAGGCGATGCCCGGTGACCGGGTCGACGACGCCCGACCCGAACCCGGCGTAGTTGCTCTGGATCAGGCTGACCGCGTTGCCGTCGGGGTCGACCACGCCCAGCCAGATCGTGCCGCCTCCACGCGGCACTCGGGCGGGCGGCGGGTCGGCCGCCCGGCGCGGGTCGATCCGGCCGGCCAGCCTCCGCGCGTAGCCCTTGTCGAGGAGCCGCTCGAGCGGCGCCCGATAGTGCTCCGGATCGGTCAGGTGGGCGTCGCGATCGGCCATCGCCAGCTTGGCCGCCTCGATCCCCAGGTGGGCCCAGCGAACGGCAGCATCGAGGCCGGTGCCCGGCGGCTCGAACGACTCGAGGATGTTGAGCAACTCGAGCGCGACGAAGCCCGAGCTGTTCGGCGGGTGGCCGGTCACCCGGACGCCCCGATACTCGGTCGAGATCGGCTCGGTCCAGCTGGACCGGTGGTCGCGCAGGTCGGCCAGGCGGATCTCGGAGCCCGCCCCGGCCAGGGCGGCGGCCTGCTGCCCGGCGAGGTCGCCCTCATATGGCTCGGCCCAGCCAGCACTGGCGATCCGCTCGAGCGTTCCGGCGAGCGCCGGCAGCCGGACCCGTTCGCCCAGATGCCACGGCCGGCCGTCCGGGCGGTAGATCGAGGTCCAGCCGGCCGACCCCGGTCCGAGCTCCCGTTCGAAGATCGGGCCACTCACCTCGACTGCCCGGCAGAACGCTTCGTCGGCCGCGAAGCCGTCCCGGGCGAGCTCGATCGCCGGGGCGAGCAACGTCGCCCGCGGCAGTCGACCGTAACGGTCATGGGCATCACCCCACGATCGGATCGCGCCGGGCACGGTGATCGACAGTCCGCCACGGCGGGGGATCTTCCGGAGGCCGCGCGCCCGGAGCGCGCCGGCGCTCGCCGTGGCGGCCGAGCGACCGCTGCCGTTCAGGCCGACCTGCCGCCGCTCCGCCGCGTCCCAGATCAGCCAGAACGCGTCACCGCCGAGCCCGCAGGCCTGGTTGTCGACCACGGCCAGCACCGCATTCGTGGCGATCGCCGCATCGACCGCGCTGCCTCCTGCCCGCAGGATCCCCAGCCCGGCCGCGGTCGCGAGGTGGTGGGGGGCGACGACCGCGGCATGGCTGCCGCGCGCGAGGGGAGCGGGGACGAGCGGGCGGCTGTTCACGGTCTCCCGAGTCTACCCGGCGAACGCGCAGGGGCCCGGCGCCGCCTTGTACGCTTGCCGGGCATGGATCCTGCCGCTGCCCGGGCTGACTCCGCATCCATCGAGCCGGCTCACGCCGGACGATCCCTGGCGGCCGTCATGCTCGGCACCTTCACCCTTCGCCTCAGCACGGGCCTGACCGGTGCCCTCCTCGTCTACTACCTGGCCCATTTCGAGGATGTCGGCGGCGAGCGTGTCGGGCCGGTGGCGATCGGCTGGTTCGCCGCGCTGTTCTTCGCCACCGAGCTGGTGATGTCGCCGGTCTTCGGGATCCTGTCGGACCGATTCGGGCACCACCGGATGATGGAGCTTGGTCCCGTGTTCGGGATCATCGCCGCGATCATCACCGGGAGCACCACCTTGCTGCCGGTACTGGCCGCGACGCGTCTCCTGGAGGGCCTCTCGAGCGCGGCCTCGGTGCCCTCGATCCTCGGCTTCATCGCGATGTCGACGGCCGGCGACGAGGAGGCCAGGGGCCGGGCGTCCGCTCGGTTCGAGGGCGCAACCCTGGCCGGCCTCGGCTCCGGGATCGTCCTGGCCGGAGTCCTGATCGGTGCGTTCGGGCGGGCCGCCTTCTTCCTGAACGCGGTGATCTACTTCGTCTCGTTCCTGATCTACCGCTACGGGGTGACGTTCCGAGAGGATCTCCGCGCGATGCGGACGGCCAGCCACCCCAACCTGGCGCGCTACGGCGAGATCCTCCTGAGCAGCCACGTCTGGCTGCTCGCGCCGACCTGGATCGCGCTCAACGCCGCCCTCGGGATGTGGACGAACCAGTCGCTCTTCCAGCTGACCCAGCGGCCCTCGGCGGAGTTCCTGAACCAGTACCTGATGGGCCATTTCCGGCCGACCGAGATCAGCGTCGGCCTGGGCCTCGGCCTGGTCGTCTTCTTCGGCGGGCTCGTCTTCTGGGGCAATCGCTTCAAGCGCTACCGGCGCACCTCGATCATCTTCTTCGGCATCCTGGGCGGCCTGGCGGTGATCGCCGCGGTGGCTGCGATCAACCACAGCGAGGGCGTCCCGGCGATCGTCCGGGCCGTGCCGGGGGCGGTGGTCGTGGGCGGCCTGTTCGTGCTGGCCGGGGCGACACCGGCGGCCCTCGGCCTGCTGGCCGACGTGTCGGAGGCGTATCCCGCCGACCGCGGCGCGATCATGGGCCTCTATTCGGTCTTCCTGGCAATCGGCCAGATCGGAGGCAGCCTGCTGGGCGGCGAGGCGGCCCGGCTGGGTGGGATCGACGGGATCCTCGTCGGAACCTTGCTGCTCCTGATCGTCGCTGTCGTCCCGCTCGCTCGACTTCGGCAGGTCGAGCACCTGATCGGCCGGCCGGCCGCCCAAAGGATCTGAGGGAGCGCCATGACCCGAGTCGCCATCGTCACCGATTCCGCCAGCGATCTGTCGCCCGCCCGGGCGGCCGACCTGGGGATCACGGTGGTGCCCCTCCTCGTGTCGTTCGGCGACGAGGAGTTCAAGGCCGGGCGTCGACCTCAGCGCCGAGGCGTTCTGGGAGCGGATGACCGCTCCCGACGCGCCGTTCCCGAAGACGGCGGCGGCCAGCCCGGTCGCCTTCCGGGACGCCTTCGAGGCGGCGTTTGCCGCAGGCGCTGAGTCGATCGTGTGCATCGACGTCGCCGCCAGCCTGTCCGGGACGGTCAAGTCGGCCCGACTCGGGCGGGAGATGCTGCCCGAGCGCGAGATCCACGTCGTCGACTCCGACACGGCGGCCTTCGGGGTAGCCCTGCTGGCGATGCTCGGCCGCGACCTTGCGGCGACCGGCCGTTCCGCGGCCGAGATCGCCGCCGAGCTGACCAAGCGGGCCGGGGACGTCGAGGCGATCGTTTGCCTCGACACCCTCGAGTACCTCCGGCGGGGCGGCCGGATCAGCGGCGCGCAGGCCGTGATCGGGACGCTCCTCAACGTCAAGCCGATCATCGCCATCCGGAACGGCACGGTCGAGCAGGTCGACCGGGTGCGAACGCGGGGCAAGGCGCGCGAGCGGGCGATCGAGTTCATCGCGTCCCGCCCGATCGAGCGGCTGGCGATCTTCCACAGCATCAGCCCCGACCTCGCTGAGTTCCGCGCGGCCGTGGTCGCCCGGGCCGGCAGCCTCACCGTGCCCGAGGTCGAGACGGCGGTGATCGGCCCGTCGATCGGGCCCCACCTGGGACCCGGCGCGCTCGGCGCGGCAATGCTCTACCGGCCGGCCTGACGGGCGTCGGCCGGACCCACCGCCGGTTGCGGTCGGGTTGCGAGACGGTGCCGGCCGGGGGTCGAAGCGGGCTATACTCCAGTTGAACTTTGCTGCGGCGACCAGCCGATCCGATTGATCGGTGCGTTTGTCGCGACCGTGGGGTCGTCCGGGAGACGGCCCGCAACGTCGGCCCGGGGTGCGCCCGTTCGCGCCCGGCCGAAACGGAGGAACTGGCAGTCCATGGCGACCGAACACGCCACGCCCGCGGCGATCAACCCGTGGCAGGTGGCCCAGCAGCAGTTCGACCTCGCCGCCGAGCGGCTCAACCTCGATTCCGGCCTGCGCCGGGTCCTGCGTGAGCCCCGCCGCGAGCTGATCGTCCACTTCCCGGTGAAGATGGACGACGGCACCGTCCAGGTCTTCACCGGCTATCGCGTGCAGCACAACCTCGGCCGCGGCCCGGCCAAGGGCGGCATCCGCTACCACCAGGACGTCACCCTCGACGAGGTCAAGGCCCTGGCGATGTGGATGACCTGGAAATGCGCGGTCGTCGGCATCCCCTACGGCGGCGGCAAGGGCGGCGTCATCGTCGATCCGAAGCAGCTCTCCCAGCGCGAGCTGGAGGGCCTGACCCGCCGCTACGCCACCGAGATCAGCATCATCATCGGGCCCGGAACGGGACATCCCGGCGCCGGACGTCAACACGAACAGCCAGACCATGGCCTGGATCATGGACACCTACTCGATGCACGTCGGGTACACGGTGCCCGGCGTCGTGACGGGCAAGCCGATCGCCCTCGGCGGCTCCGAGGGTCGCAACGAGGCCACGGCGCGGGGGACGGTCTACTGCATCGTCGAGGCGGCCGACCATCTCAAGCTCGACCTGAAGAAGGCCACGGTCGCCGTCCAGGGCTTCGGCAATGCCGGATCGATCGCGGCCCGCCTGATCGGCGAGGAAGGCTCGACGGTCGTCGCCGTGAGCGACTCGACCGGCGGGATCCACAACCCGGACGGCCTCGACATCGCCAGGGTCGTCGCCTGGAAGGCGGAGCACGGCACCGTCCAGGGCTTCCCCGGCGCGAAGGACATCTCCAACGCCGAGGTCCTCGAGGTCGCCTGCGACATCCTGATCCCGGCCGCCCTCGAGAACCAGATCACCGAGCGCAACGCCGGCCGGATCAAGGCCCGGATCGTCGCCGAGGCGGCCAACGGCCCGACCACCCCCGAGGCCGACGTGATCCTGTTCAACAACGGGGTCTTCCATGATCCCCGACATCCTGTGCAACGCCGGCGGCGTGACCGTCAGCTACTTCGAATGGGTCCAGGACCTGAACCGCGACTTCTGGGACGAGACCGAGGTCAACGACAAGCTCAAGGGGATCATGACCAAGGCGTTCAAGGACGTCCTGATGATGAGCCTCGACCGAGAACGTGAACATGCGGACGGCGGCCTACTTGCTGGCCGTCCAGCGTGTCGCCGACGCCACCGCGATGCGCGGCCTCTACCCGTAACCGAGCGCCAGGTCCCGGCCGTCGCCCGCCGGCACCGGAACCTGGCCGGCCCCTCGCCGGGTCGCCCGGAACCGGTGCCGTCCGGTGCTACCATCGGTTCCATGCTCGACCACGAAGAGAAGTTCCTGTTCAAGGAGGAGATCCTCCACCTGGCCAACTCCGTGGCCGAGCCGGGCATCCTCGACAACGTCGAGGACCTGCTCACCGACGTGATCACCAGCCCGCGCTTCGACTCGGAGGTGTTCACCCTCGAGCGGAGCCTCCAGGTCATGCTCGGACCACGGGCCGGCACGACCCTGGTCGGCCTGCTGACGGTCGCTCCGGAGGTCTTCGAGGAAGTCGCCGACGTGCACATCCCGTCGGAGGTCCACGAGCGCCTCGTCGCCTGGCGCGCCCGCTTCGGGCTGGCTATCGACAACGCCCTGAACTTCCTCAACAACCCGGACGGGATCCAGGGCCATAACTTCGCCACCCAGATCGCCCACGTCGAGGATCGCCGGGTCCTCCAGGGCCGGCTGACGCTGGTCCGCTACAACAACGAGCCACAGTTCTTCGTCGCCGACGCAAGCGTCTTCCTCGGCCTGGTGGCCGACATCATGGAGCGCCTCGGACCCTACCTCGAGACGGACGCGGTCGATGCCGAGACGATCACCCGGCTCAAGGATGCCGTCGCGATGGTGGACCGCCGGACCACGTCCCACAGCTAGGGCCGGGGGCTCAGTGCGCCAGGTCTACCTCGCCGCAACCGGCCAGAACCGGGGCAAGACCACCACCAGCATCGGCCTCCTCGACGGGTTCCTGCGCCGTGACCTCGATGCCCGGTTCATGAAGCCGGTCGGGCAGCGCACGATCATCGAGGACGGCGTGCCGGCCGACGAGGACGCGGTGCTCGTCCGGAACGTCTTCAGCTGACCGACCCGATGACCGTGATGAGCCCGGTCCATATCCCGCGGGGCTTCACCAAGGCGTACATCAACGGCGAGATCGTCGAGGATCTCGGGGCCCGGATTCGGGTCGCCCATGCCGCGGTCAGCGGGAGCGGCGAGATCCTCCTGATCGAGGGCACCGGTCATGCCGGGGTGGGGGCCGTGATCGGCCTGTCGAACGCGACCGTCGCCGCGATGCTCGGCGCGCCCGCGATCATCGTCTCCGAGGGCGGCGTCGGGCGGCCGATCGACGAGATCGTCCTGAACGCGTCGCACTTCGCCAGCCACGGCGTCCGGGTCGCCGGGGCGATCGTCAACAAGGTCGACCTCGACGCCCAACCGGGGATCGCCCGGACGCTCGAGCGGGGCCTCGCCCTGCACGGCATCCCGCTCCTGGCCGTCCTGCCCTACCGGCCGATTTTGTCGAACCCGACCCTGGCGATGATCCTCGAGGGCGTGCGCGGCGAGACGGTCCATCCCGGCCCCGACCTCGACCGGGTGATCGGCGGGGTCGCGATCGGCGCGATGGAGCCCGCGCACATGCTCGAGCGGGTGAACCCGGACACGCTGGTGATCGTGCCCGGCGACCGCGAGGACGTGATCCTGACCCTGACCACGGCCCATATCGCGGGCCGGCTCGATCCGGGCGGGTCACCCGACCAGGGTGCAGCGCTCGGCCTCGTCCTGACCGGCGGCTACCAGCCCCGCCAGGCGGTCCTCGACGCGATCCGACGGGCCGACCTGTTCGCCACGATCGTGGCCGAGGACACCTACGTCGTCGCCTCGGAGGTCCACGACCTGCTGGTCAAGACCCACTCGGCCGACACCGGCAAGATCGAGATGATCAAGGCCCTCGTCTGGGAGCACCTCAAGATTGACCGGGTGCTCGACACGGCGGGCCCCGTACCGGGCTGAAGGAGGCCCGGCACCCCCACCGGCCGCACGAGCACGGCCGCGGCCACCGATCTGACGTCAGCCGGGCTCCTCCAGCGGCTCGTTGTCGATCAGGCGGGTGACCCCGAAGCGGACCGCCAGCGACAGGATCGCCGGCCGCTCGACGGTGTCGAGCTCGCGGAGGGTCAGCCCGTCGGCGATCGAGACGTACTCCGGCTGGGCCGCCGGCTCGTCGGCCAGGACCGAGCGCATCACCGCTCGCAATACGTCGCCGGAGCGCTCCCCGCCGTCCCACGCCGCGCGGGCCGCCAGCAGGGCCCGGTGGAGGACCGGCGCGGCGGCTCGTTCGGCCGGCGACAGGTGGACGTTGCGCGAGGAGAGCGCCAGCCCGTCCGGCTCGCGGACGGTCGGACAGGTGATCACCTCGGTCGGGAGGGCCAGGTCGCGGGCCATCCGCCCGATGACCATCACCTGCTGGGCATCCTTCTGCCCGAAGTAGGCACGCTCCGCACCGACCAGCCCGAAGAGGATCGCCACGACCGTGGCCACGCCGTCGAAATGGCCGGGCCGGGCCGCGCCCTCGAGCGGCTCGGCGATCGCCCCGACCGACACCGTCGTGTCGAAGCCCGGGACGTAGACCTCCTCGACCGGCGGGGCCCACACGATGTCGACCCCCTCCTCGGCGCAGATGGCCACGTCGCGGGCCTCGTTGCGCGGGTACTTCGTGATAGTCCGCCGCCTGGTCGAACTGGCGCGGATTCACGAAGATCGTGGCCACGACCGTCGGGTTGTCCGCCCGGGCGCGCCGGATCAGCGAGCGATGCCCGTCATGGAGCCAGCCCATCGTGGGCACCAGCCCGACCGGCCGGGCCATCGACGCGAGGGCGGCACGCAGCTCGCCCCGGGAGCGCAGGACGCGTGCGGACGTGGCCCGGGTCATCCTCCGGACGGGCTGCGAAGGTCGATCTCGGCCACCGCTCGCGACTAGAGGTCGCGATCGAGCGGGATGCCGCCGACCGGGATCGAGCGGCTCGGCCGGTCGAGGAGGGACTGGCCGAGGATCTCGTCGATCACCTCGTCGTCCATCCGGACCGTCTCGGCCGGACCCGGGAAGGTGCCTGCCTCGACGTCGGCCCGGTAGGCCCGGGCGGCATCGACGATCGTGTCGCGGAGGTCGGCATACGGCCGGGCATGGCGCGGGTGCCAGGCCTCGTAGCCGAGCAGGTCGGTGAGGACCTGGACCTGGCCGCTGCAGCCGGGCCCGGCGCCGATCCCGATCGTCGGAATCTGGAGGCGCTCGGTGATCGCCGCGGCGAGCTGCTCGGGGACGAGCTCGAGGACGATGGCGAAGGCGCCGGCCTCCTGGATGGCCAGGGCGTCGGCGAGGAGGTCGCGGCCGGCCTCCCGGGTCTTGCCCTGGACCCGCAGCCTGCCGATCTGGTTGATCGACTGGGGCGTCAGGCCGATGTGGCCCATCACCGGGATGCCGGCCCGGATGATCGCCTCGATCGTGCGGGCGCTGCGCCGGCCGCCCTCGAGCTTGACGGCCTGGACGCCGGCCTCGGCGCAGGAAGCGGCCGGCATTCTGGACGGCCTGCTCGGGTGTGGCATACGACAGGAACGGCAGGTCGCCGACGATCAGGGCCGACCGCGCCCCGCGGACGACGGCCTTGGCGTGGTGGAGCATGTCGTCCATCGAGACCGGGATCTCGTTCTCGTAGCCGAGGATCACCCGGCCGAGGGAATCGCCGACGAGGAGCAGCGGGATGCCCGCTTCGTCGAGCAAGCGGGCCGTCGGGTAGTCGTAGGCGGTGACCATCGCGATCCGCCGGCCATCGGCATGGAGCTTCGCGATGTCGCTGACGGTCAGGCGGCGGACGGCGGCGGGCGGACCGGCAGGCTCGGCCGGCGTCGGGTTCTGGTTGCTGCTGCTGGCGCTCACGATCGGACTCCTGGCGGATCTCGCTCCGACCAGTCTGCCCGGCGGCGTCGCGGGCGTCCAGCGCGGTCGGCCACGCCGGTCGAGCAGCCGGTCGGCGACCTCACGCTTGGTCAGCAGCGGCCAGGCCTCGGCCTGGGCGTCCGGCGCGAGGAACGTCACCCGGTTCGTCTCGGTCCCGAAGCCCGATCCGGGCTCGGCAACGTCATTCGCCACGAGCAGGTCGACGCCCTTGCGCCGGAGCTTGTCGGCCGCGCGTTCGAGCGAGCCGGTCTCGGCCGCGAAGCCGACGACGACCGGGACCGGCTCGGAGCCGCCGGCCGGCGTCCACGGCAGCTCGGCGAGCAGGTCCGGCGTCGGCTCGAGATCGAGGGCCAGGCGGGACGACCCGGGCGAGCTTCGTCGCGGCCGGCCGGCTCGGCCGGAAGTCGGCGACGGCAGCGGCCATGATCAGGGCGTCGAAGCCGGCTCGGCCGCCGGGTCCCGGCCGGATCAGGTCGGTCAGGGCCCGCTCGAGCTCGGCCGTGCTCTCCACCCGCTGGATCGCGGCTCCGGCCGGCAGATCGGCACCTCGACCGCCGCTGCGACGAGGGTCACCCGGGCGCCGCGGTCCAGGGCGGCCTCGGCGATCGCCGACGCCCATCCGGCCGCTCGAGCGGTTGCCGATGAAACGGACCGGATCGATCGCCTCGCGCGGTGCCGCCGGCGGTCACCACCAGGTGGCGGCCCTCGAGATCCGCCTCCCGGGGCGAGCCCGCCAGGCGGGGCGGCCGGGCCGCCGGTTCGGGCGCCCGGATCGATCGGTCGCCGACCGCCTCGACCACGGCGTCGACGATCCGGTCGAGCTCGGCCAGCCGGCCGATCCCGGCCTGCCCGGACGCAAGCGGGCCGGTCTCCGGCTCGACGATGACGTAGCCGAAGACGTCGCGCAGGCGGGCGACGTTCGCCCGGGTCGCGGGATGGGCGTACATCTCGCCGTCCATCGCCGGTGCCACGACGACCGGCGCGCTCGTGGCCAGGCAGGCGGCGGTGACCACGTCGCCGGCCAGCCCGTTCGCCATCGCGCCCGAGCCAGTGCGCCGTGGCCGGCGCCACGACGATCGCGTCGGCACTGTCGGCGGTCACGATGTGGCCGATCCGGCCGTCGCGCAGGAGCGCCATCAGGTCGCTCTCGACCGGCCGGTGGCTCGAATGCCTCGAGGGTCAGCGGGGCGACGAAGCGTGCCGCCGACGCGGTCGAGCAAGGCCTGGACCTCGGCTCCCTCCGCCTGCAGCCGGCGGAGCAGCTCGACCGACTTGTACGCCGCGATCGAGCCGGTGATCCCGAGGGCCACGAACCGGCCGGCCAGTCGCCCGGTGCTCATCCGAGGCCCGCCTCGATCGGCTCGCCGCCGGTCACCTCGGCATGGAGGATCGCCAGGCCCTTCAGGGTGAGGTCGGGATCGATGGCACCGATGCCCTCGATGCCGGCCGCCCAGGGCGCGCGCGACAGTCCGCCGGTCAGGATGGCCTGGATCGAGCGGGGCTCCACTCCGGCGAGGTCGGCCAGCTCCCGGCGGATCCGGGCGAGGAGGCTGCCCACGAGCGCCTGGTAGCCGAGGATGCTGCCGGCCTGGATCGCGCCGACCGTGTCCCGGGCGATCGCCCGGTCGGGGGTCCGCAGCTCGATCCTGGGCAGGCGGGCGGTCCGGGCGGCAAGGGCGTCGAGGCCGATCTCGAGGCCCGGCGCGATCGCGCCACCCAGGAACGCCCCGTCGGCCGCGACGGCGTCGAACGTCGTCGCGGTGCCCAGGTCGACCACGACGGCCGGCGGGCCGTACAGGCGGACTGCCGCCAGGGCATTCACCAGGCGGTCGGGGCCGACCTCGTCCGGGCGCTCGACCCGGATCGGCAGCGGGACGTGTCCGGCGGTGGCCAGGACGAGGGCCAGGTCCCGCCGGCGGGCGATCGCCTCGATCGCCCCGGTCAGGCCGGGCACGACCGACGCACAGCTGACGGCCGAGATGCCCGGCAGGTCGAGCGTGTCGAGGCCGAGCAGGCCCTCGATCAGGAGCTCGAGCTGGTCGGGCGTGGCCGTCCGGTCGGTCGCGGCCCGCCGGGACGCCACGAGCCGGCCGTTCTGGAACAGCCCGGTCGTGATGTTCGTGTTGCCGATGTCGATGGCCAGCAGCATCGCCCGATGATACGCGGCGCCGATGCCGCACCGATCGCGCCGGGCAGGAGTACGATTTCGGCCCGTCGATCTCGACGAATCCGGTCCGCAGGAGCTCGCCGTGACGTCCGTGCCGCCCGCGAAGTTCTTCGTCAACCGCGGAATCGTCTCGACCCGGACGGACCTCGCGAATCTCCTTCGGCCCCTGCTCAAGCAGACCGTCACGTACCGCTACCTGCGGGGCCGCGAGCTCGTGGCCCACGGCACCGGCTGGGTCGAGCGGATCGTGATGGACCAGCCCGACGTCTCGTCCTACTTCACGCCGCTGGCGATCTGCCTGAACATCGACTCGTTCGAGCACCTCGAGTTCGAAACCCGGCCCGACCAGCTGATCGTCTACAGCCTGGTCCAGGGCGACGAACGGGTCGTCATCGAGTTCGCCCCGATCGACGCCGGCGAGCACTCGCCGTTCGAGCCGCGCCAGCTCGAATTCGACACGAGCGGGTTCGTCCAGATGGAGCTGCTCGGCCTCGAGCGCGACGAGTCATAGCCATCACCGACGCCGGCCGCTCGACGGTGGTCGAGCCTCGATCCAGTACGATCCCCGCGATGTTCCAGTGCACCGCCCTGCCCGACGGGCCGCGCGTGATCAGCGCCCGGGTCCCCGGGTCGCGCTCCGTCTCGATCGCCGCCTATGTCCTGGCTGGCTCCCGCAACGAGGGCCCGGGCCAGGTCGGCGTCGCCCACTTCATGGAGCACATCACGTTCAAGGGGACGGCCGCCTACGCGACGACCCGGGCGATCTCCGAGGCAATCGAGGGCGTGGGCGGCTCGTTCAACGCGGCGACCGAGCGCGAGTCGACGGTCTACTGGGTCCGGGTGCCGGCCCGCGAGGCCGCCCGCGGGGTCGATGTCCTCGGCGAGCTGATCGAGAGGCCGCGGCTCGAGGATGCGCGAGATCGACCACGAGCGAACGGTGATCGTCGAGGAGATCCGCTCCTACCTCGACGACCCCTCCGAGTACGCCCAGATCCTGCTCCAGCAGGCGCTCTTCGGAGCCGGCCCGCTCGGCCGCGAGATCTGCGGCGAGGAGGCCGACATCCGGAGCCTGCCCCGAGCAGACGATCCGCGACTTCTGGGCGGCCACCTACCGGCCCACGAACATCGTCGTGGCGGTGGCCGGCGACCTCGATCACGATGCCGCGCTCGGGCTGGTCGGCTCGGCCTTCGGCCGCGGGAACGGCGCCCGGGCGGGCTACAGCCCGGCCCCCGAGCTGCCCGCCGGTGAGCGCTACCTGCTCGGCCATCGCGACGCCTCGCAGGCGCAGCTCGCCCTGGCCGTGCCGGCGCTGCGGCGCGACCACCCCGACGCCTGGCCGCTCGCCGTCCTGAACGGCGTCCTGGGCGACGGGATGAGCAGCCGGCTGTTCCTGTCGGTCCGCGAGGAGCGTGGCCTCGCCTACGATGTCGGCTCGGGCGTGACCGAGTACGCCGACTCCGGCTCGCTGTCGATCTACGCCGGGGTTGACCCGAAGGGGCTCGAGGCGGCCCTCGCGGCGATCCTGGCCGAACTCGAGCGACTGCGCGACGAGCTCGTCCCGGCCGACGAGCTGGCCCGGTCCAAGGCCTACCTCTCGGGCGGCCTCGAGCTGCGGATGGACGATTCGCGCCACGTCGCCTCGTGGCTGGGCGGCCAGGAGGCGCTCCACGACCGGGTGCTCACCCTCGAGGAGGCGCTCGGGTCGATCGCCGCGGTCGGCCCCGAGGATGTCCAGCGGGTCGCCCGGGCGCTGTTCCGCGACGAGCTGCTGCGGATGGCCGTGGTCGCGCCGGCCCGTCATGGCCTGAAGCTCGATCGCGCCCTGCGCCTGGGGGCCTGAGCCGGTGACCGGCGAGGACGAGCGGCCAGGGGCGCCCGATGCGGCCGCCGCCGCCGCCCCGGCCGGCGAGCTCGACCTCGAGACCGGCGAGGGGCCACTCCCCGAGCCGACGGCCCCGGGCAGCGCTGCCCCGCTGGATGTCGATGCCGGGGTGGTCGCCATCGCGGTTGCCGAGCCGCCCCCGCTGCCGGCCGCCGCCGATCGGCCGATCGAGCTGCGCCTCGCCGCGATCCACCTCCGAACGGGCGTCCTCGCGCTCGCCCGGGCCGAGCTCGAGACGAGCGCCGGACGGGGCGAGCTCGACGACGCGGCCCTGCTCGACCTGGCCGAGGTCCGCTGGCGAACCGACGATGTGACCGGCGCGGGCGAGGCCGCGGCCGCGTTCTTCGCCACCGGGCGCGAGGACACCCTGGCCCTCGTGATCGCGACCGAGGCGACCGCAGCGATCGGCCGGTCGACCGAGGCTCGGCGCCTGGCCGCTCGCGCCCTGGCCCGGGGCGACGTGGACCTCGATGCCATCTTCAGCGGGATCCGGCCGAGCTCGTACTGGCCGTCGACCAGCGCGATGGCCGGCGTGCCTGCCGGGACGCTGTTCGGCGGGCCGCCGCCCGGTTCGACGGTCGGTACCGCCGGCGTGAGCGGCGCCGCGGTCCTCGATCGACTGGCCGCCGGGACGCCGGCTGCCCCACGAGCGGTTCCGCCGCCGGCGGCCGGCCCGGCCGAGGTGGCGGCTGCCGGCTCCCGGCCGGCTGGATCGCCCGGCGAGCCGGGCCAGCTCGGACAGCGGATCGCAGCCGATCAGGCGATGCCGACCCTGTGGCCCGATGCCGAGACGCTTCCTGCCGGCCACGGCCCGGATTCGGCCGGCCGGCTGCCAGAACCGTCCGATGCGCTCGCCGCCGCGGGTGCCGACCTGGCCGAAGGCCGCCCGGCCGATGCAGCCGTCCGGCTGGCGGTCGTGCTCCGGCTGTCGCCTGGCCTCGCCCCGGCCGTGCTCGAGGTGCTGGCCGAGGCGACCGGCCCGTCGCTCGAGCTGGTCCGGGGCGACGCGCTCCGCATGATCGGGCGCGAGTCCGACGCCCGGCGAGCCTATGCCGCCGCCGCCGCCCAGCTGGCCGGCCCTCCCGGGGCATCGCCGGACGGCTGATCGGTCGTGGTCATCCGGCCGCCTGCGGTATTGTTCGGCGGCTCGATCCCGTCGATCGGCAGCCACGATCATGCAGCAAGGTGATTCCAGCGTGACCGAACGTTCCCTCGTCCTGATCAAGCCCGATGGCGTGCAGCGCCTGCTCGTGGGCCGGATCCTGGCCCGCTTCGAGGAGCGGGGGCTCAAGCTCGTGGGCCTGAAGCTCGTCCAGGTGGATCGCCAGCTGGCCGAGCGCCACTACGCGGTCCACCGCGACAAGCCGTTCTTCGCCAGCCTGGTCGAGTTCATCACCTCCGGTCCTCTCGTCGCTCTGGCGCTCGAAGGCCCGAATGCGATCGCGGTGCTGCGGGCGACGAACGGGGCGACCCGGCCCTGGGAGGCGGCCCCGGGCACGATCCGGGGAGACTTCGCCCTCGAGGTGGCCCAGAACATCGTCCACGCATCGGACGGGCCGGAGACGGCCGCAACCGAGCTCGCGCTGTGGTTCGAGCCGGGCGAACTTGTCTCCTACGGGCGGGAGATCGATCGCTGGGTGGTCGCACCGGAGGACTAGCCGGCTCCAGCCGGGGTTGGCTCAGGAGCCGATCCGGGCGGCGGGACTGCCCTGCGGGCCGGCACCCCCTGCCGCCTCGGGACCTCCGAAGCCGCCGCCGGCGACGACCACGCTGACGAGGACCAGCACGAGGACCAGGCCGGCCGCGATCGGTGCCCGGTTGGCCGACCAGCCGTTGGCCACGGACTCGACGATCGTCGGGCCGCGATCGGACCGGACCGGCCGGTCGCTCGGGGCGGCCGCCACGAGCATGCTCGGGCGGTCGGTACCGATCACCAGGATCCGGGCGTAGTAGGCGATCGAGGCGAGACCGGCAAGGACCAGCACGATCGCCAGCGGGCCGCCGGTGGCCCCTTCGACGAGCGAGCTGCGGACCTGCCAGGCGAGCAGGCCGGGCACGCCGATCGTTGCCACGGCGATGCCGACCAGGGCCGCGGCCAGCAGCGGCGACCGTCGGGCCCAGCCGCCCAGCTCGGGCAGGCGGCCGGAGCGGAAGCGTGCCTCGACCACGGTCGCCCAGGCCGCGAAGGCGCCCTTGGCCGCGACGAGGATCAGCAGCCAGGTCCGGGCCGGCGCGTGGGCGGCCGGACCGGCGATCGCCAGTCCGAGGAGGACGAAGCCGGCATCCTGGACGATCGAGTAGCCGACCACCCGCTCGAGGTCGTCCTGGAGCCAGGCGCCGACGGCACCGAGCGCGAGGCTCGCCAGCGCGAGCGCGACGATCAGGGCCGGTCCGATCCCGGACGGGACGAACAGGGGATTGGCCGACCCGTCGGTCGCGCCGATCACGACGACGGCCAGGGCGGCCGGCCCCCAGACGAGGAGGAGCGGCAGCGAAGTGCCCGGGGCGGTCGCGGTCAGGCCGCCCACCGGGCGATGGAACGGGATCGCGCCGAACCGGACCGCGACGGCCAGCACGATCGCCAGGTCGGCCAGGCCGAACGCCTGGGGATCGCCGCCGATCGACGCGAACGACGGGTTGGTCCAGGCGAGGGCCACGATCGCCAGCGCGCCGGCCAGGACGAGGACCCGCAGGCTCGTGGCGACGACCCGCACGTCGTGGTTCGTGACCGGCGGCATGAGCGCGACGAGCGAGACGGCGACGGCCGTGGCCAGGAGGACCAGGAGCGCCGCCAGCGGATCGCTTAGTGAGAGTGCCAGCCCGGTCCCGGCCAGGCCGGCGAGGAGCGCCGCCGGCAGGCTCTGCGGCAGGGTCGTGGCCAGCCCGACGAGGCACAGGATCAGTCCGGTCGCGCTGGCCAGGACGACGAACAGGCGGGCGTAGGCGGTCGCTTCCAGCACGTCCGAGCTGCCCAGCCGGATCGTCTCGCCGGGCGCGATCAGCAGCGCGGCAACGGTGGCCAGCAGCAATCCGCCGAGGCCGACCGGGATCGCCAGCCGGGTCTGGCCACGGGTGACCAGCGAAGCGACCGCGGCCGCCGATGCGACTACGACGAACGCGAGCAGGCTCACCCCGGATCACCTCCGGGCGGAGCCGGGGCCGGGGGCACCGGATCCACCGGGACCCGTGCGCCCGCCTCGTCCGTGCTGCTCCGGGCGAGGCGTTCGTCGATCGTGAGCTGGTGCGCCGCCGCGTGCTGTCGGGGTGCGGCCGCCGGCCGCCGGGCGTCCCGCCGGGGCTCGCCGGCGGCGGGGCCGGGATGGGTCGATGCGGCGGTCTGCCGCTGCGGGCCCGCGGCCAGCGGGTGGGCCTCGAAGAGCGTCTCGCGGAACGAGCCGGTCTCGATCGACAGGTCGTGGCCGGCAGCCAGCGCGGCGGCCGCGAGGGCCGCGGTCACCCCCAGCACCGCGATCGTCAGGCCGGCCGAGGCGAGCTGCTCGAGTGCGCCAGGCGTGCCCGCCAGCCCCGTCCGGATCAGTTCGACCGAGGTCACCAGCAGGGCCATCCCGAGGCCGGTCCGCAGGACGTCCCGGCCGAGGACGAGGGGCCCGAGCGCCAAGGCTGCCAAGCCGAATCCGGCCGCGGTCGCCTCGCCCGGCCCTGCCACCGACGAGCCGACCCCGGCGGTGGCGTAGCCGATCACGAACGCCGCCGCGGCGGCCAGGGCGGGGCTGAGCGGTCCGATCCCCGGACGGTGGGCCGGGGCCGGCCGGTGGCGCACGGCGACGAGCACGAGCTGGGCACCCAGCAGGGCGGCCGCCAGCCGGGCCGCCACGGCCAGGGGAGAGGGCAGGGGATCGGCCACGAGCGGGGCCGCCGTCAGGGTCACGCACAGGCCGCCCAGCATCCAGCGTGTCTCGCGAGCGGACAGGGCGCCGACCGCGCCGGCCAGGGCGACGAGCGCCGCCCCGAGCTGGAACGGGCTCACCGGAGCGATCTCACGGTGCCGCCGCGGGAACCCCAGGATAGGTCGGCGTCTGGAGGATCCCGAAGGCGTCAAACGGCCAGTAGCGCAGCCACGCCCGGCCGATCACCGAGGACTTCTGGATCATCCCGAAGACCCGCGAGTCCTGTGACTCAGCCCGGTGGTCGCCGAGCACGAAGAGCTCCCCGGCCGGCACGACCCAGGTGCTCTGGGCCGGCGGCGGATCGGTCGGCTGGTTCTCGTAGACGTAGGGCTCGACGAGGGCCACCCCGTTCACCCAGACCTGGCCGTCGTGGATCGCGACGGTGTCGCCGGGCACGCCGATCACCCGCTTGATGAACGGCGTGGTGCCGCCGTCCTCGAAGCCGGGCGGCGGCGAGAACACGATCACGTCACCGCGCTCGTAGTCGGCGAAGCGGGGAGTCAGCTTGTCGACGAGGACGTAGTTGCCGGGCTCCAGCGAATGCTCCATTGACATCTGCTGGACGAGGTACGGCTGGGCGACGAAGTTCTGGATGACGAGGAAGATGACGAGGGTCAGGACGAGTGTCTCGACGACCTCGAACAGACACCCGAACCGGCGCTTGCTCACAAGTCCGGCAGTATAGGTGCTGCGCCTGCCGACCGCCCCGTCCCCGAGCCGTCGGGAAATCGCGTGCTTCCGATGCATAACCTGGCAGCCGCCCGCGGTTTGACCCGGCATCGGGCCGCTTGCTACACTCGGCCGCGGTCTGCAAGGTTTCGTTCCCGCCTGCAAGCGGGTCGCCCGGCGGCCGGTTGCCCTCCCCGGAAGCGCCGCGCGAGCTGGTCCGCGCTCCGGGTCACGCCCCAAGAGGAGTCGCTCAAGCGCATGGACGCTTCAACTCTCAAGCTGATCATCCTTCCGTCGGCGCTGATCGCGGTGCTCTTTGCGCTCTACCTCGCCCGGGACGTCCTCCGCCGTGACAGCGGCACGAAGGAGATGCAGGACGTCGCCGGCACGATCTTCGAGGGAGCCGTCGCGTTCATCCGCCGGCAGTACTCGACGATCGGCATCTTCGCCCTGGTCGGCGCGGTGGTGATCACCGGGGTGATCACCACCCTGGTGACCAAGCAGGTGGCCGACACCCAGTACAACGGGTTCGACCTCGGCTGGCGAACGGGGATCGCGTTCCTGGTCGGGGCGGCCTGCTCGATGGCCTCCGGGATCATCGGCATGTTCATCAGCGTCAAGGCGAATGTCCGGACGGCCGCCGCCGCCCGGCGGAGCCTGGTCGAGGCGGTCCAGGTGGCGATGCGCGGGGGAGCCGTATCGGGCTTCCTAGTGGTCGCCCTGTCGCTCCTGGGCGTCTATCTGATGTTCGTCGCGTTCGGCGGCTTCGATCACCCCGAAGAGGCGCCCTTCCTGATCGTCGGCTACGGCTTCGGGGCATCGTTCGTGGCCCTCTTCGCCCAGCTCGGCGGCGGGATCTACACGAAGGCCGCCGACGTCGGCTCGGACCTCGTGGGCAAGGTCGAAAAGGGGATCCCGGAAGACGATCCGCGCAACGCCGGAGTGATCGCCGATCTCGTCGGCGACAACGTCGGCGACTGCGCCGGCCGCGGTGCCGACCTGTTCGAGTCGACGGCCGCCGAGAACATCGGGGCGATGATCCTGGGCGTCGCCGTGTACACCATCGCCAAGGCTGCCGGCTGGTCCCACCCCGAGGCGTGGATCTTCTTCCCGCTCGTCGTCCGGGCCTTCGGCCTGCTGTCCACCATCGTGGCCATCTTCTTCGTCCGGGGACGCGAGGACGAGAACCCGATGAACATGCTCAACCGGGGCTACTGGGTGACCAGCCTGCTGTCGGTCGTCGGCCTGTTGATCACGACCAACGTGATGATGCAGACGGGCAGCCAGGCGTCACCCAGCGGCCTGCCGACCTGGGTCTGGTTCTTCGGCGCCGGCGTGGTCGGCCTGGCGACCAGCGTCGCCTTCGTCTACATCACCCAGTTCTACACGGCCGGCTCGTACCGGCCCGTCCGGGAGATCGCCGACGCCTCCAGGACCGGTCCCGCCACGAACATCATCTCGGGCGTCGCCGTCGGCTTCGAGACGACCTTCGCCACCGCGATCACGATCGGGATCGCCCTGTTCGCCAGCCACTGGCTGGGCTCGCAGGCCGGCCTGGTCAACGCCAGCGGGGTGAATGTCGGCGGGATCTTCGGGACGGCCGTGGCCACGATGGGCATGCTGATGACCACCGCCTACGTCCTGGCGATGGACACCTTCGGCCCGATCACCGACAACGCCGGCGGCATCGCCGAGTTCAGCCGGGCCGAGGCCGGTGCCCGGGAGATCACCGACCGTCTCGATGCTGTCGGCAACACGACCAAGGCCCTGACCAAGGGCTACGCGATCGCGTCGGCCTCGCTTGCCGCGTTCCTGCTGTTCAGCGCCTACCTCGACAAGATCAACCTGATCCTCGGACGCCAGATCGCGGCCGGCCAGCCCGGGGTCAAGCTGCTCGACGCGGTCGACCTGTCGAACGTCAACGTGTTCATCGCGGCGTTGCTCGCGGCGATGCTCGTCTACTTCTTCAGCTCGCTGGCGATCCGGGCAGTCGGCAAGACGGCCCAGTCGATCATCGTCGAGGTTCGTCGCCAGTTCCGGGAGATGCCCGGGATCATGGACTACACCCAGCGCCCGGACTACGCCCGGGTCGTCGACATCACAACCCGCGCCGCCCTCCGGGAGATGGTCCTGCCGGGCGTTGTGGCGGTCAGCATGCCGATCATCGTCGGCGTCCTCCTCGGCTACGAGGCCGTCGCGGGCATGCTGATGGTCGGCACGATCTCGGGAGTGATGCTGGCGACCGTCCTGAACAACAGCGGCGGGGCGTGGGACAACGCCAAGAAGTACATCGAGTCGGGCCACCTCCTCGACGAGGCCGGCAAGGTCCTCGGCAAGAAGACCGACGCCCATGCCGCGGCGGTCGTGGGCGACACGGTCGGTGATCCGTTCAAGGACACTGCCGGCCCGTCGCTCCACGTCCTGGTCAAGCTGCTGGCCACAGTCACCCTGGTCATGGCTCCGCTGTTCATTCGCTAGCCGGCGACGCCTGGATCCGGTCGGGCCGCGTGGAATGGTCCGGCCGGCGATGGGGGCCGGCTGTACGAAGCCGTGGCCTGATCGCCTGATCCTGCGGCCGGTCGCCAGGAGGCCTCGGTGGACACCACGTTCCAGGCGCTGATCATGGGCCTCGTCCAGGGGCTGACCGAGTTCCTGCCCGTCTCGAGCTCGGGCCACCTGGTGATCGTCCCGCACCTTCTGGGCTGGACGAATCCGTTCATCACCTCGCTGGCCTTCAGCGTGATGCTCCACCTGGGCACGCTCGTCGCCCTCCTCGTCTATTTCTGGCACGACTGGCTGGCGATCGTGCCGGCCGGCCTCGCAACGATCCGCGACCGCTCGTTCCGGGGCGACCCGAACCGCAAGCTGGCCTGGCTGCTCGTCGTGTCCACGGTCCCGGCGGTGATCGCCGGGCCGATCCTCAACGACACGCTGGAGGCCGCGGTCCGGACCGCCGAGGACGTCGCGATCGCCCTGGTTGTTGGCGGCGCGATCCTGTGGCTGGCGGACCAGGTCGGGCGCAAGGTCGACGGCATCGAGAGGATCTCGTTCCCGCTCGCCCTCGCGATCGGGATCGCCCAATCGATCGCCCTCGTGCCAGGGATCAGCCGGTCCGGGATGAGCATCTCGGCCGGCCTGTTCGCCGGGCTCACCCGCGAGGCGGCGGCTCGGTTCGGCTTCCTGATGGCCGCCCCGGTGATCGCCGGGGCGGGCGCCTTCGAGGCGCGCAACCTCGTGACGGGCCAGGCCGGCGTGGCGGTCGCGGGCGGGCCGCTCGTGGTGGGCATGATCGCGGCGCTGCTGGCGGGGATGGCCGCCATCCACCTGACGCTGCGCTACGTCCGGACGCGCTCGTACGGCGTCTTCGTGGCCGAGCGAGTCGTGCTGGCGGCTGTCGTCCTCGTCGCGTTCCTCGCCCGGTGATCGGAGCCCGATCGTGGAGGTGATGAAGCAGCTCCGCCAGCGCTCGATCCGGGACCTCGTCGATCAGCGCCTGATCCGGACCCAGCAGGAGCTGGCGGCCGCCCTGCGCGAGCGTGGCTTCCGGACGACCCAGGCCACGATCAGCCGCGACGTGGCCGAGCTGGGCCTGATCAAGGTGACCCGGGAGGGGACCCAGGCCTATGCCTTGCCGCCGCGCCTGATCGAGGCCGAGATCAGCGGCGAGGATCGCCTCCGCCGGCTCTTCCGTGACCTGCCGGTCGAGATTCGCGAGGCCGGCCTGCTGCTCGTCGTGCGCACCCTGCCTGGCTCGGCTCACGCGATCGCGGCCGCCCTCGACCGGGCGCGCTGGCCGGAGGTGGCCGGTTCGGTCGCCGGGGACGACACGCTGTTCGTCGCGTTCACCGATCGAGGCTCGCTCGGCCGGGTGAAGCGCCGGCTGCTGCGCCTGACCGAGTAGGCTGCCCGTGCGCGCCCGGCCGCTCGGGGCGGCTTTGACACTGGGGAAGGGGCGAAGTAGCATTCGGGCCGGCTGAACTTCAGGTCCGCGCCAGCGCGCGGAGGCCTGAAGTTCTTCGTTTAGCCAGACCCCGCAGGCCGTCGTGCCGAAGATCCCGATGGGGGCCCGTTACACCGTGAACAGCAAGCCCACCTACCTCTCCCAGGGCGGACTCGAGAAGCTCCGGATCGAGCTCGACGAGATGGTCCAGGTCCGCCGCGCCGAAGTGGCCGGCCGGATCCACGACGCCAAGGAACACGGCGACCTGTCCGAGAACGCCGAATACGAGGACGCCAAGAACGAGCAGGCCTTCGTCGAGGGCAGGATCCAGACGCTCGAGGCCCTGATCAAGAACGCCACGATCATCGACGAGCATCATTCGACCGAGCACGTCCAGATCGGCTCGACCGTTGTCCTCGAGAGCGGCGATGGGACCGAGACGTTCACAATCGTCGGCTCGGCCGAGGCGGCGCCGCGGGACGGCAAGATCTCGAACGAATCGCCCGTCGGCCGGGTCCTGCTCGGCAAGAGGAAGGGCGACCGGGTCGTGGTGAAGGTGCCGGCAGGGGACTTCGCCTACACGATCACCAAGATCAGCTGAGCCGGCCGCCCCAGGGAGTTCGGGCCATGGATTGGGCGGACGAGCTGGCCGCCTCGGTCGAGGGGCCGCAGGTCGTCAACGATAGCAAGACACCGTCGGGGACCGTCCACGTCGGCAGCCTGCGCGGCCCGGTGATCCTCGACGTGATCACCCGGGCGCTGCGTGCCCGGGGCACCGAGACCCGGCTGCTGTACGGGGTCGACGACCTCGACCCGATGGACGCCCAGGCGCTCCTCACCCCGGATGCGGTCGAGCAGGAGATGGGCCGGCCGCTCGCCCACGTCCCCGACCAGGCTGGCGACTGCCACGCGTCGTACGCCCGGCACCACGCCCAGACCTTCGTCGACACGTTTGCCGGACTGGGCATCCGCCCCGATCAGTGGTACTGGATGAGCGAGATCTACGCCAGCGGTGCGGTCGACCCGTTCATCCGGACGGCGCTCGATCGGGCCGGCGCCGTGCGCGAGATCTACCGCCGGGTGGCCAAGGTCCAGCACCCGGCCGACTGGCATCCCCTGGCCGTGATCTGCGAGCAATGCGGCAAGGTCGGCACGACGATCGTGACCCGCTGGGACGGCGAACGGGTCTATTACGAATGCCGGCCGAACCTGGTGACCTGGGCCCACGGTTGCGGTCACAGTGGCTGGGTCGCACCGTTCGGCGGGCGGGCCAAGCTCGGCTGGAACCTCGAGTGGGCCGCCCAGTGGAGCATCTTCGGCGTGACGATCGAGCCGTGCGGCAAGGACCTCGCCACCGCCGGCGGCTCGCGCGACCGGGCCGATGCGATCGCGCGCGAGATCTACGAGCGCGAACCGCCGCTTAACGTCCCCTACGAGTTCCTCAACATCGGCGGGCGCAAGATGTCGACCTCGAAGGGTCTCGGGGTGGCCGCCCACGAGATCGTCCAGGTCGTTCCGCCGGAGCAGCTCCGACTCCTCTTCCTGCGACCACGGCCACAGACCGCGATCGAGTTCGACCCGACGGGCACCGACGCGATCCCGCGCCTGTTCGACGAGTTCGACCGGCTGGCCGATGCGACCGCCGGCCGCGAGGTCCGGGGCGAGCTGCCGGCCGGTTACGAAAGTGTCTTCCGCTACTCCCTTCTCGACCCTTCCGCGGATGTCGGCGCAGTCGCGGCTGCCTTTCGTCCCGCTTTCGGCCATCTCGCCCTGCTCAGCCAGATCCCGGGTGTCGACATCGCCGCCCGGATCGAGGCCGAGAAGGGGGCCCCGCTCAGCACCACGGAGACGGCCACGCTCGACGAGCGGATTGCAGCGGCCGCCGCGTGGCTCGCGACGTTCGCGCCGGACAAGGCCCGGATCGCCGTGCGCCACGACCGGCTGCCCGACGAGGCCGCCGGGCTCGAACCCGATCAGCGGGCCTGGCTCGGGGCGCTCGCCGGGGCGGTGTCGGCGCCAGGCGACCCGGCCCGAGCGCCGGCCGGAATCCCGGCAATGCCTGGCTCGGGCGACGCCTGGCAGGCCCTGATCTTCTCGACCGCATCGGAGGCCGGCCTCAGTGCCGGGCGTGCCTTCGGGGCGCTCTACCTCGCCTTCCTCGGCCGGCCGAACGGTCCGCGGGCCGGCTGGCTGCTGGCCAGCCTCGAGCCGGCCTTCGTGACCGAGCGCCTGCGCGAGGCCGCAGCCGAACCAGCAAGGGAGCCGAGATGAGCGTCGGATTGCAGCGGCTGCGCGAGGATGGTGCCGCGGTCCGGCAAGGGGCGCTCGACAAGGGCGAAGACCCCGCGATCGTCGATGCCGCGCTGGCGGCCGATGCCCGCCGGCGCGAGCTGCTGGCTGAGGGCGACCAGCTCAAGGCCGAACGAAACAGCGCCTCGAAATCGATCGGTGAGGCGATTCGCGGCGGAGCCGCGCCGGACGGTCCCGAGACGGCCGTGCTGCGGGCGCGCTCGACCGAGGCCGGCCGGCGGATCAGCGCGATCGACGCCGAGCTGGCCGAGGTCGAGGCGACGGTCGATGACCTGCTCCTGCGGATCCCCAACCCGGCCGATCCGGACATCCCGGTCGGCGGCGAGGAGGCGAACGTCACGATCCGGACGTGGGGCGAGCAGCTGCCCCGGGTCCAGCCCCTCGTCGGCGAGGTCGGTGCCGACGCTCCGGCAGGGGGCCCGAGCTGGGAGCGTCGCCCCCACTGGGAGGTCGGGTCGGCCCTCAACATCTTCGAGCTCGAGCGCGGGGCGAAGATCTCCGGCTCGGGTTTCCCGGTCTACCGGGGCCTCGGCTCGGCCCTCCAGCGCGCCCTGATCAGCTGGTTCCTCGACGTCCACACCCGGGAGAACGGCTTCACCGAGATCTGGCCACCGGCCGTCGTCAACGCGGCTTCGGCCCGGGGAACCGGCCAGATCCCGGACAAGGAAGACCAGATGTACGTCGTCACCCGCGACGACCTCTATCTGATCCCGACGGCCGAGGTGCCCGTGACGAACCTCCACCGGGACGAGATCTTCGAGGCGTCGGATCTGCCGGTCCACTACGCGGCCTACTCGCCCTGCTTCCGGCGTGAGGCCGGCGCCGCCGGCAAGGACACCCGGGGGATCCTGCGGATCCACCAGTTCGACAAGGTCGAGATGGTCCTGTTCGAGCGGCCCGAGTCGAGCACCGAGGCGCTCGAGTGGATGACCGGTCGAGCCGAGGATCTTCTCCAGCGCCTCGGCCTCGCCTACCGGGTCCTGCTGATGGCCACCCGCGAGATGGGCTTCACCCAGGGCCGCAAGTACGACATCGAGGTCTGGGCGCCCGGCGTGGAACGCTGGCTCGAGGTCAGCTCGTGCTCGAACTTCCGCGACTTCCAGGCCCGCCGGATGGCCGTCCGCTACCGACCGGAGCCGGGTGCGAAGCCCGAGCTCGTCCACACCCTGAACGGCTCGGGCCTCGCCCTGCCCCGCGTCGTCGCGGCGATCCTCGAGACCTTCCAGAACCCGGACGGCTCGCTGACCGTGCCCGACGTGCTCCAGCCCTATCTCGGCCGAACGACGATCACCCCGCCGGCCTGACCGTTCCCGATCGCGGTATCCTCGCCGCCCGGAGAGGTGGCAGAGCGGTCGAATGCGGCGGTCTTGAAAACCGTTGAGGGTGCAAGCCTTCCCTGGGTTCGAATCCCAGCCTCTCCGCCAAGATTGTTCGAGACCGGCTCAGGAGGGCGAGGGTGGCGCGGGCGGCGGCGTGGCAAGCGCGATGAACGCACCACGAATCGTTTGGCCGTTCTTTGCGACATTCAAGTAGGCCTGGGAGGGCGACCCTGCGAACGTCACGAGGGCATGCCCGATCAACTGTCCGAATCCCGGAGGTGGGAACGCACCGCCCGGGCAGGAGGTGTCGGCGAAGAGCAGCCCTGGCGTCGGGCAGAACTCACCGCTCCCGAGTTCGACCCGGATCGCAGTCCCCATGCTGGCTGTCAGCGTGAGGACGGCCGCGGACGCTGCGGAGCAGTCGGCCGCCGCGAGGCCCCCACACGAGATTGCCGGGCTCGGCTGGGGCGTTGGAGCCGGCGTCGCCGTGGGACTCGGAGCCGGCGTCGCCGTGGGACTCGGAGTCGGCGTTGGGGTCGCACAGGCTGAGAACAGGAGCAGCGCAGCGACCAGGGCCAGTGGCGATTTCATCCTGGTGTGGACGCGCCCGGAGAACGAGATGTTCCGTTCATCCTCGCGATCATGGCTGGACCGGGATCGCGTGACCTTGATCGTCCAGCCCATTGGGCGAGCACGACCATTTGGCAGCGCCGATGGCAGCATCGACCCCGGACGGGGCGCTTGACGGGGTAGCCCGTTTGCCTCTCTCGTGCGGGGATAGCCGATCGGCAGATACTAGCGGGCGCTGCTCAACCCGGTACCACACGACGACGGAGCCTGCCGTGACCCTGCCACCGTTCATCGACAACGTCGATGACATCGTCGACGGCGATGCCGCAACGCATCTCGAGGCCCTCGGCTTCGGGACGAACGTGGTGGCCCCGCCCGAGGCGGGAACCGAGGGTGTGTCGCTCGAGCTCGTCGGCCAGCATCTCCGGCTGTCCGGGACGGTCAACATCGGCTACCACAGCCGGCTGTCCGACTTCGTCAACAACCACGACGGCCTGATCGAGCTCCGCGACGTGACGGTCCTGCGACGGAACGGCGACCCGACCAAGGTGACCGCGCCGAGCATCTGGGTGAACCCTGAGGAGGTCACCCTGATGGGGGAGCTGTCGGACGTCGATGAGAGAACTGCGGCAGGAAGGGACTTCCAGCAGAAGCGCGCCTTCTACCTGATCGTCGTCACGCCCGGGCACACCCTCACGGGCGCCGTCCACCTGAATCCTGAAGCGGTCCTGTCCGCGTTCATCGAATCGCGCGACCCGGCCTGGATCCCGATGACCGACGTCCGGACCCGTTCGCTGGCCGACCGCCGGGTGATCTCGAGGTATGCATTCACGGTGGTCAATCGCCGCCACATCGTCGCCGCGACCGAGCTCCAGGATGGGATGGTCCGTGGCCGAGGCGTCCTCTGAGGCGTTGAACATGCGCCCGCGCGGCGGCCTGTTGCTCCGGCGGCTCCTTGGCCTGGCCAGCTCCGGGGCGGGCGAGCCGCCGCCCGCTGAGCCCGCGCCGGCCGTGCCCCCTGCGCCTGCCCCGCTGGTCGCCACGCTCTCGCCCGCGGTTGCCTGTCCCAACTGCGGGACGATCCTCGACCCGCCACCGTCGAGCAGCCGGCTCTGTCCGCGCTGCCGCCACAGGATCGTCGTCCGGCATTCCGAGGGCCGGGCAATCTACCTGGCCGAGGCGGCGGTCGAGGTCTACGAGGCGGAGCGCCGGCGGGACGTCGAGCAAGCGGCATGGGCGCGCCGGCGCCGAACCTGGCTGCAGCTCGCCCGGCTCGTCGGCGGGCCGCCCGATCGTCGCCAGCGGGTGGCCGCTGCGCCGCTCAGTGCCGCGTCGGTCGAGGCTGCCCGGGCGCTCTACCTCGCGGCGGCGGAACGAGCCGTCCGGGCGGCGCGGCGTGACAAGGGCTGGGAGGACGTGGCCCGGATCCGCCGGCGCCAGGCGGCTGCGCTGTTCGAGGAGGCCGGCAGGAGCCTGCCGGTCCCGGACGAGGTGGTCGCGCTGCACCGGGAGAGCGTCGCCGCGACGCTCCGAGGGCTGTCGGCCGTGGCTCGCGAGGCGGAGCTGGTCGGTGCCGCGTGCTGCCCGGCCTGCCGGGCGGACAATGGGCGGACCTTCCGGATCGCCGATGAGCTGCGCACCCCGCGCCTGCCTCATCCGGACTGCCCGCGTGGCCTGTGTGCCTGCGACTGGTGGCCGGCGGTGAGCAAGGCCCCGAAGAAGCGACGGACGCGGCGGGTCGCCGCTCCAGCGGCAGCCGACGGCTCGGTTGACGTCCCCGAACCGACCCGGCTAGACTCCGCCGCACATCACGAATACGGGCGATGATCGGGACGAGTACCCGTCGCGCGCCGGCACAGAGACCCGGCGGCTGGTGCGAGCCGGGATGGCGACGGCGGCGAATGGACCCGGGAGCCTCCGGACCGAACGGACGGGACCCGCGGCGTCGCCGGCCAGTAGGCTCCGGCGCAGAGCGCCAGCGATAGAGGGCAGCGCCGATCAGGCGGGCACCGGAACGACCGGCCCGGCTCCGTCGGTCAGAGTGCGGCACATCGCCGAATGCGGGTGGCACCGCGGAAGGCACGACCTTTCGTCCCGGGACGAGAGGTCGTTTTGATTCCCGAGGAGGCCCCGCCACAACCATGAGCATGACCGATCCGCTCAGCCTGACCGAGGCCAAGCGCCTCGCCGGCACCGCCGACACGATCCTCCTGCGCGCGACGCGCGACGCCGACCTCGAGACGCCGATCGGCGCCTTCCTGCGCCTCGACGACGGCGGTCCCGGCCTACCTGCTCGAGTCGGTCGAGGGCGGCGAGCGCCTCGGCCGCTACAGCTTCCTCGGCAGTCGGCCCGCGCCGCCTGCTCGAGGTCCGCGACGGCGCGCCACGATCCAGACGCGCCCGGTCGGCGTCGACCGCTACGCACCCGGACCTGCCGACCGAGACGCTCGCCGCCGCTCGACCCGCTGCAGCGCCCTGCGCGCCTTCGTGCCCCGCCGCCGGGTGCTGCCCGTCGAGGGCATGCCGCGCTTCACCGGCGGCGCGGTCGGCGCGCTCGCCTACGACGCCATCTCGAGCGCTTCGAGCCGACCGTGCCCGCGCCCGGACCGCGACCCGGTCGGCGTCCCGCTGGCCGCGTTCATCGAGACCGACCTCGTCATCGTCTTCGACCACCTCACCCACCCGCTCTCGCGCGATCGCCTCGCTCCACACCGAGGCGCCCGACCTCGAGGGCCGCTACCGGATCGCCGAGCGGGCGATCTTCGAGGCGCTCGAGCGGACGGCCCGCCCGTCGGCCGCCGAGCTGGCGGCGGCTGGCCGCGTCCCGGCCGGCGCGCGACCGGCGAGGCGCCGGTCCGGTCCCGGCCAGGCCGATCGCGACCAGCCTCGGCCGCGACCAGTACATCCGCGCCGTCGAGGTCGCCAAGGACGCGATCGCCGCCGGCGAGGCGATCCAGGTCGTCCTCGCCCGCCGCCAGTCGTTCGACCTGCCGGCCGGCGCCGGACGGCCGCCCGCTCGACGGCATCGGCCTGTACCGCGCCCTCCGCCGCGTCAACCCGAGCCCGTACCTGTTCTTCACCCGCACCCCGGGCTTCGAGGTCGTGGGCGCCAGCCCGGAGCTCCTCCTCCAGGTCGTGGGCGACCGGATGACCACGCACCCGATCGCCGGCACCCGGCCGCGCGGCGCGACCCCCGCCGACGACGACCGCCTGGCCGACGAGCTCCGCCGCGACCCCAAGGAGCGCGCCGAGCACGTGATGCTCGTGGACCTCGGCCGCAACGACCTCGGGCGCGTCGCCCGGCCCGGCACCGTGAGTCACCAGCCAGTACATGGAGGTCGAGCGCTACAGCCACGTCCTCCACCTGGTGAGCCACGTCGAGGCGCGGCTCCGCCCCGAGCTCGACGCGCTCGACGCGCTGCGCTCCGTCTTCCCGGCCGGCACCCTGTCCGGCGCGCCCAAGATCCGCGCGATGCAGCTGATCGCGGCCGCCGAGGGCGAGCGCCGCGGCCTGTACGGTGGCGCCGTGGGCTATCTCGGCTACGACGGCAACCTCGACACGGCGATCACGATCCGGAGCGCGGTGCTCAAGGACGGCCGGGCGCACGTCCACACGGGCGCCGGGATCGTGGCCGGAGCGATGCCCGAGCGCGAGTTCGAGGAGACCGAGCACAAGGCCGCGGCGCTGCGCCGGGCGATCGAGCTGGCGGCCGGCGGCCCGGCGGCGCGACGGCCCGGCCGGCGCGGCCGACCCAGCGGCCCGGCCGGCGCGGCTGACCCGAGCGGCTCGGCCGGCGCGAGGAGCGGCCCGATGATCCTCGTCGATCGACAACTACGACTCGTTCACGTTCAACCTGGTCCAGGCGCTCCAGGCCGCCGGCGCGGACGTCCGCGTCATCCGCAACGACGCGATCGACCGGCCGAGCGTCGAGGCGCTGGCCGCCGACCCGGCCGAGCGACCTGCGCGGCATCGTCATCTCGCCCGGCCCGGGCGACCCGGACGACGGCCGGCGTGTCCGTCGACGACGATCCAGGTCGCCGCCGAGCGCGGATCCCGCTGCTCGGCGTGTGCCTCGGGCATGCAGTCGATGGGCGCCGCTTCGGGCGCCACGATCGTCCGCGCGCCGACGCTCGTCCACGGCGAGGCGTCCGCGGTCAGCCACGACGGCGCAGGGCCTCCTCGCCGGCATGCCCGCCGGCTTCCTGGCCGCCCGCTACCACTCGCTGTGCGTCGACCCGGCCACGCTCCCGGCGGAGCTTCTACGTCACCGCGACCAGCCCGGAGGACGGCGTCGTGATGGGCCTCCGCCACCGCACGCTGCCCCTCGAGGGCGTCCAGTTCCACCCCGAGTCCGTGCTCACGCCCGAGGGCCCGCACCTGCTCGCCAACTTCCTCCGCCTGGCCGGGGAGGGCGAGGCGGCGCGGCTCGACGCGGCGACTGGCTCGTTCGCGACCGGCGGCATGGCCGAGTCGCGCGGGTGCCGGCCGATGAGCGAGCAGGTCCGCGCCGCCCTGCCCGCGATCGTCGAGGGCCAGGCGCTCACCATGGACGAGGCCCGCCTGGCGATGGGCGCCGTGATGGACGGCGAGGCGACGCCGTCCCAGCTGGCGGCCCTGCTCATGGGCCTGCGGATGCGCGGCGAGACGATGGACGAGCTGGCCGGCTTCGCGACCGCGATGCGCGAGCGCGTCCTCCGGGTCGACGCGCCCGCGGGCGCGATCGACGTCGTGGGGACCGGCGGCGACGGAGCGGCACGTTCAACATCTCCACCACCGCGGCCCTCGTCGTCGCGGCTGCCGGGCGTGCCGGTGGCCAAGCACGGCAACCGGGCGATCACGTCGAAGTCGGGCTCGGCCGACGTGCTCGACGCGCTGGGCGTCCGGATCGACCACGACGCGGTTTCGGCCGCCGCCGCCCTCCGGCACGACGGCTTCGCGTTCCTGTTCGCGACCGGCTTCCACCCGGCGATGCGCCACGCCGGCCCGACCCGTCGCGAGATCGGCGTCCGGACCGCGTTCAACCTGCTCGGCCCGCTGACCAACCCGGCCGGCGCGCCGCGGCGCTGATCGGCGTGGGCGACGAGGCGGCCGCGCCCCGGATCGCCGAGGTGCCTGCGCCTGCTCGGCACGGAGCGCGCCTTCGTCGTCCACGGCGACGGCGTCGACGAGCTGCCGCTCGACGGCATCGGCGTCATCTACGACGTGACGCCGGCCGGCATCGCGCGGCACGACGGTCGGCCCGGACGGCTCCGCGGCCTGGGGCTCGACGGCGCGCCGACGGCGGCCCTGGCCGGCGGCACGCCGGCGAGAACGCCGCGCTCGCTCGAAGGCGGTCCTGGCCGGCGAGCCGGGCCGCGGCGGGACGTCGTCCTGCTCAACGCCGGGGCCGCGCTCGTCGCCGCGGGCCGGGTGGCCGACCTGGCGGAGGGGATCGACGGCTGGCGGCCGAGACGATCGACGCGGGCGTCGCCGCGGCGCTGCTCGGCGACCTGCGCGCCGCGCGGCGCGCCGCCGACGGCGGACCGCCGCGGCCGCGGACGCCGGGATGACCGGTGGCAACCGCCGCGACCGCAACGTCGTCGCCGAGATCGCGGCGCGCCGGCGCGGCCGACGTGGTGCCGGAGCTCGACGCGCTCGGCCGCGCGCCGGGCTCGGCGCGGTGCCGCTGCCGCGCCGCGCACCCCGGCCCGTCGCCGAGCCGCTCGCCGCGCCGGGCCTCGCACCTGATCGCCGAGGTCAAGCGCTCCTCGCCGTCGGCCGGGCCGATCGCGCCGGCCGGCGACGACGCCGTCGCCCGGGCCCGGGCCTACGCGGCCGGCGGCGCCGCCGCCATCTCCGTCCTGTGCGAGCCGCACTGGTTCGGCGGCTCGGTCGACGACCTGCGCGCCGTGCGCGCTGCCGTCTCCGTGCCGGTGCTGGCCAAGGAGTTCGTCGTCGATCCGCGGCAGCTCGCCCTGCCTCCGGGCCGCCGGCGCCGACCTCGTCCTGCTGCTGGCCGTGCCTGCACCCGGCGGGCGCCTGGCCCGGCTCGTGCGCGGCGCCCGGGACCTCGGCCTGGAGCCGCTCGTCGAGGCCCACGACGCGCGCGAGCTCGACGCGCGCCCTCGCGACCGGCGCCCGCCTGATCGGGATCAACAACCGCGACCTGCGGACGCTCGACGTGGACCCGGAGCGGGCCGTCCGGCTGCGCGACCTGGTGCCCGGCGACCGCCTGGTCGATCGCCGAGTCCGGCGTCCGCGACACCGCGACGATCGCCCGCTGGCGCGCCACCGGGTTCGACGCGGCGCTCGTCGGCGAGGCGCTGATGCGCGCGGCCGACCCGGCCGCGGCCGCCGCCGCGCGTTCGTCGCCGCCGGGCGGCTACCCGACGACCCGGCGGCCGCGGACGCGCGCGCGCCGCTCGTCAAGATCTGCGGCGTCACCGACGCGGCGGGCATCCTCGCCGCGGTCCGCGCCGGCGCCGACGCGATCGGGCTCAACTTCGTGCCCGGGCACGCCGCGCGCCCTCGACGCTCGGCGAGGGCGTGCGACGCTGGCCCGCCTCGCCGCGGGCCGGCCGCGCGGCCGGCCGCGGATCGTGGTCGTCACCGCCGACCTGCCGGCCGACGAGCTGGCCGCGCGTCGTCGCCGCCGTCGACCCCGACGCGGTCCAGCTCCGCGGCGACGAGCCGCCGGCGTCGTCGCCGCCGTCGGTCGCCCGGCCTGGAAGGCGTCCGCCTGCCGGCCGGCTGCCGGCGGCCGAGCGCGAGCGGTCGCGGACGAGCGTGGTCGCGCCGCGCCCGGGCGTACCTCGCCGCCGGCGCCGAGCGGATCCTGCTCGACGCGGCCGGCGGCCCGCACCCGGGCGGCACCGGCATCGCGCGTCGACGACGGCGCTGGCCGCCGCCGTCGCCCGCGAGGTCCCGATCACCCTCGGCCGGCGGCCTCGACCCGGCCAACGTCGGCGAGGCGGTGCTCGCCGATCCCGGCGGTCGGCGTCGACGTGGCCTCCGGCGACGGAGGTCGCCGCGCGCGGCCGGGCGAGCGCCCGCGCAAGGACCCGCTCCGCGTCGCGCTGTTCGTCAAGCGCGCCCGCGACGCCCGCCGCCACCGGCCCAACGTCGCCTCCGGCCCGACGCCCGTCCCCGCCGGGCCTGCTCGAGGTCGACGCCGCCGGCCGCTGGGGCAAGGAGCGCGACTTCGGCGGGCGCTACGTCCCCGAGACGCTGATCGGCGCGCTCGAGCAGCTCGAGGCCGCCTACGACGCGCTCCGCCACGACCCCCGGTTCTGGGCGGAGCTCGGACGACCTGCTCGCCGCGCTTCGCCGGCCGGCCGACGCCGCTCTACCGGGCGGACCGGCTGGCCGACGGCAGCGCTCGCCGAGGCCGCGCCGGCTGTCCGCGCAGGCGCGGGCGCCGGCGAGCCGTCGCGCATCCCGCCGCCTCCGGCTCTACCTCAAGCGCGAGGACCTCGCCCACACCGGCGCCCACAAGATCAACAACGCGCTGGGCCAGGCGCTGCTCACCCGGCGCCTGGGCAAGACCCGGGTCATCGCCGAGACCGGCGCCGGCCAGCACGGCGTCGCCACCGCCACGGCCTGCGCGCTGCTCGGCCTGCCCGTGCGTCGTGTTCATGGGCGAGGAGGACATCCGGCGCCAGGCGCCCGAACGTGCTCCGGATGCGCGCGCTGGGCGCCGAGGTCCGGTCGGTCACCTCCGGCACGGCGACGCTCAAGGACGCCGTCAACGAGGCGATGCGCGACTGGGTCACCAACGTCGAGACCACCCACTACGTGCTGGGCTCCGCGATGGGCCCGCACCCGTACCCGACGATCGTCCGCGACCTCCAGCGGCGCATCGGCGACGAGGCGGCCGCCCAGCTGCGGGCGGTCGAGGGCCGGCTGCCGGACCTCGCGCTCGCCTGCGTCGGCGGCGGCTCGAACGCGATCGGGCTGCTGGCCCGGTTCATCGGCGAGCCGTCGGTCCGCCTGGCGGTGGCCGAGGCCGCCGGCGACGGCATCGCGACCGGCCGCCACGCGGCCGCGATCGCCGGCGGCACGCCGGGCATCCTCCACGGCTCCCGCTCGCTGATGCTCCAGGACCGCGACGGCCAGGTGGTCGAGGCGCACAGTCGCGTCGGCCGGCCTCGACTACCCGGGCGTCGGGCCGCAGCTGGCGGCGCTCGCCGAGGCCGGCCGCATGGAGGTGGGCACGGCGACGGACCGCGAGGCGATCGCGGCGATGAAGGCCGTCGACCCGGACCGAGGGGATCCTGCCGGCGCTCGAGACGTCGCACGCCGTCGCGGCGCTGCCCAAGCTGCTGGCCGGGCTCGAGGGGTCGGGCGTCGCCGTACCCGGACGACGCGGTCGTCCTGCGTCGGGTTCTCCGGCCGCGGCGACAAGGACCTGGCGGCCCTCGAGCGGTTCGCCGACGTGGAGCCGTGGGAGGCGACCGATGACCGGGCCGACGGCCGCGGCGGCCGCGCCGACGCACACGAACGACACCGCCGGCGCCCGCCGCATCGCCGCCGCCTTCGCACGGGCCGCGCGCCGACGGCCGCGCGGCGCTCGATCCCGTACGTCGTCGCCGGCTACCCGGACGCCGAGACGTCGCTTCGCGGTCGCCTGCGCGGCGATCGACGCCGGCGCCGACCTGCTCGAGGTCGGCCTGCCCGTACTCCGACCCGCTCGCCGACGGCGCCACGCTCCAGCGCGCCTCGCAGGGGGCGCTCGCCGCCGGCGCGACGTTCGACCGGCTCGCTCGCGCTCGTCGGGCGGATCGCCGCGGCCCGCCCCGGCGTCCCGCTCGTCCCGATGGGCTACGCGAACCAGCTGATCGGCGGCGGCGACGGCCGCGGACCGCGCGCGGCGCGCTGGCGAAGGCCGGCGCGGCCGGCGTCATCGTCGCCGACCTCACGCCCGACGAGGGCGCGCCCGTTCGAGGCGGTCGCCGCGCGAGGCCGGGATCGCGGTCGTCTACCTCGTCGCGCCGACGACCTCGCCCGGCCGGCGCGCGCCGTCGCCGCCCGCAGCGGCGGCTTCCTCTACTGCGTCTCGCTCGTCGGCGTCACCGGCGCCCGGACCTCGCTGCCGCCGACGGTCGGCGAGGCTCGTCCGCGAGGTCAAGGCCGTCTCGCCGGTCCCGGTCGCGGTCGGCTTCGGCGTGAGCCGGCCGGCCCACGTCCGGGCGATCGCCGGGCCGGCGCCGACGGCGTCATCGTCGCCTCGGCGCTCGTCGACGCGCTCGGCCCCGACGGCCGCGACGTCGGCGGCGCTGGCCCGGCTCGTGGCCGGCCTTCGGGCGGCCACCGTTCGACCATAATCGAGGGCCATGACCGACCGACCGATCCCGATCGAGCGAGAGCTGGGCAAGGCGAGGGCCTTCGCCTGGGCCGTCGACTGGCCCGGCTGGTGCCGTGGGACGCGCGACCTGCTCCTCCTGCCGGCCGCCCTGTGCGCCGCCGCGCCGCGCTACGCGCCGGTCGCGGCCGAGGCCGGTCTCGAGCTGCCGGCCGACCCGGCCGGGCTGACCCCGGACGACCTCGTCGTGGTCGACACGATCGAGGGGTCGGCCGCGACCGACTTCGGCGTTCCCGGCTCGGTCGCGCCGTCCGACCGGCGGCCGGTCGACGCCGCCGAGGCCGCCCGCCAGGTACGCCTCGTCCGGGCCGCCTGGACGATCCTCGATCGGGTCGTGGCCGGAGCGCCGGCCGAGCTGCGCAAGGGCCCCCGGGGCGGCGGTCGGGATCGGGATCGAATCGTGGCCCACTGCGTCGGATCGGATATCGGTCTATGCCGGCCAAGTCGGGATCCGCATGCTCGAGCCCGTGCCGGAGGACCGTCCGGCGGTCGAAGCGCTCCGGGCGGCAATCCTCGATCTCCTCGGCCGGCCGTCCGACGGCGCGCCGCTCGGGGGCAGGCGCTGGCCCGCCCGCTATGCCGCCCGGCGGATTGCCTGGCACACCCTCGACCACGCCTGGGAGATCGAGGACAGGACCCAGCCGGCCCCAGGCTGAGCGGTCAGTCCGGCTCGCCGTCGCGGCGCTCGAGGGCCCGGGTCGCGGCGATCAGCCGGCGATAGATCGCCAGCAGGTCGGCCTGGGCGAGCGGCCCGAGGTTGGCCAGGGCGACCCGCAGGAGGACCTCGCGCTCGCGCTCGACATCGCGCACCGCGCGCCGGCCCAGCGGCTCGCTTGGCGTGGCCGACCCGCCGCCCGACCTCGGCCCGCTCGTTCAGCAGGGCCACGATCCGGCGGTCGAGGGCATCGATCCGGCGGCGCAGCCGGCGAAGCTCTGGCGTCTCCCGGTCGGTGCGGTCGCTCACCGGGCCAGCTCCCCGCCCGCGGCGCGCCGGGCGATCGACTCGACGGCCAGGGTATAGCCCTCGGCGCCCCGCCCGACGATCGACTCGAGGGCGATGTCGGACAGGAAGTTCACCTGTCGGAACGGCTCGCGGCTCGCCGGATCGGACAGGTGGACCTCGATGAACGGGCGCTCGACGGCCAGCAGCGCGTCGCGCAGGCTGACGCTCGTGTGGGTCAGTCCGCCGGCGTTGACGATCGCCACGTCGAAGTCACGCCGGTGCAGCCGGTCGATCAGGGCGCCCTCGTGGTTCGACTGGAAGAAGTCGACGTCGAGGCCGAGCTCGGCGGCCCGGGTCGCGATCCCGGCGTGGATTTCGTCGAGTGTCGCCCGGCCGTAGATCGCCGGCTCGCGCGATCCGAGCAGGTTCAGGTTCGGCCCCTGGAGGACGAGGATGCGGGTCACCGCCGGGCGGGCTCCGAGCAGGTCGGGGAGGCTGCCAGGAGCTCGTCGGCGACTCGACCGACCAGCTCGGCCGGCACATCGTCGCGAATCGTCACGTCGTCGGCCACCGGCAGGACCCAGCGGAGCCGTCCGCCGGCGTGCTTCTTGTCGGCGGCGAGGGCGTCGAGGACGACAGCCCGATCGAGCCCGAGCCGGGCCAGGCCGCCGGCCGGAGCCAGCTCGAGGCTGGTCAGGAGCCGCTCGATCCGCTCGGCCCGCTCCCTCGGGGTGACCCCGAGCGCGAGGCCGATCCGGCAGGCGGCCCGCAGGCCGTAGGCGACGGCCTCACCGTGGAGGAGCTCCTCACCGTAGCCGGCCGCCGCCTCGAAGCCATGGCCGAGCGAATGGCCCAGGTTGAGCGCCAGACGGCCGGCCTCGATCCGGCCACTGGCCTCGGTACCGGCTGCTGCCGCCCGGCCGCCGGACTCGCGCTCATCGGCAAGGACCACCTCGACCTTGGCCCACACGCAGCGCTCGACGAGCTCGGCCAGCGCACCGTGGGCCACGACCGCCGGATCAGCCCGGATGATCCCCCGGCCGTCGCGCTCGAGGAGCTCGAACAGGGCCTCGTCGCCCAGGGCGGCCATCTTGACCGCCTCGCCCAGGGCGGCCCGGCGCTGCCGCTCGGGCAGCCCGGCGATGAGCTCGACGTCGATCAGGATCGCCGCCGGCTGGTGGAACGCGCCGACGAGGTTCTTGCCCTCGACCAGGTTGACCGCGGTCTTGCCCCCGATCGAGCTGTCGATCTGGGCGACGAGGGTGGTCGGCACGTGGACGAGGGGCACGCCCCGGAGCCAGGTCGCCGCCAGGAACCCGGCGGCATCGCCGAGCGCGCCGCCGCCGACGGCGATCAGCGGCTCGGTCCGCTCGACCCGCAGCCGGGCGAGCTCGTCGGCCGCGGACTCGATCACCGCCAGGCGCTTGGCCGCCTCGCCGGCCGGCAGGAGGATCCGCTCGACGGGCAATCCGGCCTGACTGAGGCCGTCCGCCAGCCGCTCGCCGGCCGCGGCCCAGGCGCCCGGCTCGGAAAGCAGGATCGCCCGCGGCGCACGGAGGTCGGCGAGGACCTCGCGCAGGCCTTCCAGGACGAACCCGGTCCCGATCCGGATCCGGCCGAGGCGGCTGTCGGACGCGAGCAGGACGGTGCCCGGGGCCGACGGTTCGGCCAGCACAGCTTCGAGGCGCTCGAGGACGGTGCCGACCTGCGACAGGCCGCTGAAGCGGCGGCCCGGCGCGTAGAAGCGCTCGCGCCTGGCGGCCAGGTCCCGGATCGCCCCGACCGGGTCACGGCCCTGGAGGAGCGGCCGGGGGTTGGGCGAGTTGCGCAGGCGCTGAGCAAGGACCTCCGGCGGGCCGTTGAGCCAGACGACCCGGCGGTCGCGGTACAGGGCCCAGCGGTTCGCCGGGTCGACCACGGCGCCGCCCCCGGTCGCGATCACCCGGCGCAGCTCGGGCGCCGGATCCGGCCCGCCGAGCGCGGCCACGGCGGCACGTTCGCGGACCCGGAAGCCGGCTTCGCCCTCCTCCTCGAAGACCTGCGGGATTGTCATCCCGGCGGCCGCCTCGATCGTGGCGTCGAGGTCGATGAACTGGGCGGCATGGCGGGCGGCGAGGCGCCGGCCGACGGCCGTCTTGCCGCTGCCGGGCAGGCCGACGAGGACGATGTCCACCCGGCCGGCCTAGTCGTCGCCGCCGGAGCCGGCCTCGCCGTCCGAGGCGGGCCCGGCCTTCGACCGGCGGCCCGGACGCCGGCCGCCGGCGACCGGCGGCTCGGGCGGGACCGCGATCCGGGCACGGTAGGCATCGACGTTCGCGCGTGTCTCGCCGATCGAGTCGCCACCGAACTTGTCGAGGACGAAGTCGGCCAGCGGTGAGCATGACCATCGCCTCGGCGACGACCCCGGCCGCGGGCACGACGCTGATGTCGCTGCGCTCGTAGTGCGCCTTGTCGACCGCCTCGCCGGTGACCAGGTCGGCCGAGGGCAGCGGCCGGGCAAGGGTCGAGATCGGCTTGACCGCGCCGCGGACGACGAGCGGCTCGCCGTTCGTCACCCCGCCGGTCAGTCCGCCGGCGTTGTTCGAGCGGTGGATCCAGCCGCCGCCCTCGCCCCGGCCGGCGATCACGTCGTGGACGGCCGACCCGAACCGGCGGGTCTGCTCGAAGCCGAGCCCGAACTCGACGCCCTTGACGATGTTGATGCTCATCACCGCGGCGGCCAGGGCCGCGTCGAGCCGGCGGTCCCAGTGGACGTAGCTCCCCAGTCCGATCGGCAGACCGTGGGCCACCACCTCGAAGACGCCGCCGACCGTGTCGCCGTTCGAGCGGGCCTCGTCGATCCGGGCGATCATCCGGGCCTCCGCCTCGGGGTCCGGGCAGCGCAGCGGCGAGGCGTCCGCCTCGTCCCGCGAGCGGGTCGCCCGGGCCGGGTCGAGGGCGACGCCGCCAACCTCGGCGGTGAACGACCAGACGCTCGATCCCGAGCTCGGAAAGGAAGGCCCGGGCCACGCCGCCGGCGGCGACCCGGGCAGCCGTCTCGCGGGCGGATGCCCGCTCGAGCACGTCGCGCACGTCGTTGAAGCCGTACTTCAGGGCACCGGCCAGGTCGGCGTGGCCGGGCCGGACCCGGGTCACCGGCGTCGCCCGCTTGTTGCCCGCTTCGGCCGCCGCGGCCAGCTCGTCGGCCTCGGCCTCGCTCAGCGGCTCGACCTGCATCACCCGGGTCCAGTTCTCCCAGTCGCGGTTGCGAACGAGGAGCAGGATCGGCGAGCCGAGCGTCCGGCCGTGGCGGACCCCGGCCAGGATCTCGGCCCGGTCGTGCTCGATCGCCTGGCGGGCGCCGCGGCCGTAGCCGCGCTGGCGTCGAGCGAGGTCGACCGCGATCGCGTCCGCGGTCAGGGCGAGCCCGGCGGGCACGCCCTCGATCGTCACTCCCAGGGCCGGCCCGTGCGATTCGCCGGCGGTCAGGAAGCGGAGCCGCCCCATCTAGGCGTCCGCTGCGGCGCCGGTCGGTTCGCCCTCGGCCGACTCGATCCCCTCGGCCCGCGCCTTCGCGAGCGCGGCCTCCATCACCTCGAGCGGAGCCGGCTGGCCGGTCCACAGGCGTGAACGCGGCGGCGCCCTGGTGGAGGAGCATCGTCTCGCCGTCGGCCACCGTCGCGCCGTTGGCCGCGGCATCGCGCAGCAGGCGGGTCCGGCGGTAGATCAGGTCGAGGACGAGCAGGTCGGCCGGGATGATCTCGCCCGGGATCGGGCGACTCGTCGCCGTGGAGCCCGATCGAGGTGGCGTTGACCAGGATCCGGGTCTTGGCCAGCTCGGCCTCGATGATCGACTCGTGCCAGGGCATCGCCTTGAGCTCCATGTGGGCGGCGCTCTTGCCGAAGAACTTGACCAGGTTCTCCGCCCGATGGAGGTGCCGGTTGAACACGATGATCCGCAGGAAGCCGGCTCGTGATCAGGCCGTGGACCACCGCCCGGCTGCCGCCGCCCGCGCCGAGGACGACCGCCTGGCGGGGCATCTTCTGGCGGCCGACGAGCTTGTCGAGGGCCTGCTTGAAGCCGGGCACGTCGGTGTTGTGGCCGACCAGGCGCTTGCCCTCGCGGGTGATCGTGTTGACCGCGCCGGTGGCGTGGGCATCCTCGGTCAGCCGGTCGACGAGCGGCACGACCCGTTCCTTGTGGGGGATCGTGACGTTCGCGCCCGAGGAACTCGTTGGAGCGCAGCTCGGCGATCGCGTCGGCCAGGCCGATCGGGGGCCGGTCCCACAGCTCGTAGCGGGCGTCGATCCCGAGCGAGTCGAAGGCCGCCTGCTGCATCGCGCCGGACAGCGAATGGCTGACCGGATGTCCGATGAGGACGACGCGCTTCGTCATGCTCGCACCCCTTCGAGTACCGCGAAGAACCCGGGATAGGAGATCGACGCACAGCCCGGATCGCTGATCGTCGTGGCGCCCGTGGCGATGAGGCCGGCGATGGCGAAGGTCATCGCCAGGCGGTGGTCGGAGCGGCTGTCGGTCGCCGCGCCGGCGAGCGGCGTGGGGCCGCTGATCGCGAGGTCGTCGCCGTCGATCGCGACGCGGGCGCCGAGGGCCACCAGGCCGGCGGCAATCCCGGCAATCCGGTCCGACTCCTTCGCCCGCAGCTCGCCGGCGCCCCGGATCGTGGTCGTGCCCCGGGCCTGGGTCGCGGCGAGGCACAGGACCGGGATCTCGTCGATCGCGCTGGCGACCTCGGCCGGCGAGATGTCGATCCCGGTCAGCTCGCTCGAGCGGACGACGAGGTCTGCGAGGGGTTCGCCGCTGTCGGCGCCGGCGTCGCTCGACCCGTTCGTGGCGTCGAGCGGCCGCTCGTCGATCCGGGCGCCCATTCGGCGGAGGAGGTCGATGACTGCGCGGCGGGTGGGATTCACGCCGACTCCGGCAAGGGTCAGTTCGGCGTCCGGGTGGATCGCCCCCGCGACCAGCCAGAACGCGGCCGCCGACGGATCCGCGGGCACGATCTCGCCGATCGCCTGCACTCGAACCCCTCCCTCGAGACTGACCGCCATCCCGCCACCCTCAATCGGCTCGCGGGTCACCGCGATGCCGCGCGCCCGGAGCATTCGCTCGGTGTGGTCGCGGGTCGCCACCGACTCGCGCACCGTCGTCCGACCCTCTGCCCGCAACGCCGCAAGCAGGATCGCCGACTTCACCTGGGCGCTCGGCACCCGCGTCCGGTAGTCAACGGCCACGAGCGGGCTGTGGCCGACCACGGTCATCGGCAGGAGGGAATCGCCCCGACGCGCATGAACCTCGGCGCCCATCTCGCGCAGTGGCTCGATGATACGGGCGAGGGGTCGGCGGCGCAATGAATCGTCGCCGTCGAGGACGTGGTAGCCGGGCAGGCCGGCGAGGATCCCCGCGACCAGCCGGGTCGTCGTGCCGGAGTTCCCGCAGTCGAGGATTCCGTCGGCCTCGTGCAGCCCGTCGATCCCCGGTGAAACGACCCGGTAGTCGACCCGGCGGCCGTCCTGTCGCCCCCGCTGGACGGCAACGCCGAGGCGCTCGACGAGGGCCGCCGTCGTCCGCACGTCGGCCCCGTCACCGGCCCCGCGGACGATCGACTCACCCTCGGCCAGGGCGGCGAGGAGGAGCGCCCGATGGCTGATCGACTTGTCGCCGGGGAGGCCGGGCGTGCCCCGCAGCCGGGCCGCCGGACGGATGCCGGCCACGTCAGGCCGTGCTCCGCCGGCCAGGTTCGGCCGGGCCTGGGTCGTCACTACTTGCTCCCGCCGACCTTCAGGACGGCGCTCGGCAGGACCGGGTCGCCGTGCAGGTCGCCGACCTCCGCGTGGACGGCCCGCAGGCCGCTCATCATGTCGGCGAACTGGGCGATCGTGATCGATTGCTCGCCGTCGGACAGGGCCTCGTCCGGGCGGGGATGGACCTCGACCATGATCCCGTCGGCGCCGGCAGCAACCCCGGCCAGGGACATCGGCTTGATCAGCCAGCGCTTGCCGGTGGCGTGCGACGGATCGACGATCACGGGCAGGTGGGTCAGGTGGTGGAGGAGGGGCACGGCGGCCAGGTCGAGCGTGTTGCGCGTATACGTCTCGAACGTCCGGATGCCCCGCTCGCACAGGATGACGTTCGGGGTTGCCCGAGCTGACGATGTACTCGGCGGCCATCAGCCACTCCTCGATCGTGGCCCCGTAGCCGCGCTTGAGCATCACCGGCCGGCTGACCCGCCCGACGGCCGTCAGGAGCGAGTAGTTCTGCATGTTCCGGGTGCCGACCTGGAGGATGTCGGCGTACTCGGCCACGATGTCGACCTGGTTCGGCTCCATCACCTCGGTGATCACCGGCAGGCCGGTCCGGTCGCGCGCCTCGGCGAGGTAGCGGAGGGCTTCGACGCCCGAGGCCCTGGAACGAGTAGGGGCTGGTCCGCGGCTTGAACGCGCCGCCCCGGATGATCGTCGCCCCGGCGGCGACGACGCCATCGACGGTCTCCACGGAGCTGTTCGCGGCTCTCGATCGAGCACGGCCCGGCCATCACCGTCAGGCCGCCGTCGCCGACGACCGCGTCGAGGACGCGGATCACGGTGTCCTCGGGATGGAACTCGCGCGAGGTCAGCTTGAACGGCCGGCTGATCGGGGTGACCGACTCGACCCCGCCGAGCGCCTCGAGGCGGCTCATCAGGACCGGCTTGCGGGCCCCGATCTCGCCGACGACGGCGATCACCACGCGCTCGGCACCGGCATGGTCGTACGGCGTGAGCCCTTCGGCCAGGATCAGGCTCTTCACCGCGTTCGCCTCGGCCGGGGTGGCCGAGGCACTCATCACCACGAACATCGGTGCTGTGCGTCCTTTCGCGTCGGTCTGGTTGCTCCCCTGGGCTCGGCCGGGAGGTCGTCCACTCCGGGGCCGCCGGCCGCCTCCGGCCAACGGCCGCCTCCGGCCAACAAAAAAAGCAGAGGTCTGGCCTCTGCTCATCCCGGCACGACCCGTGCTCCCGGGTCTCAGCTTCCGGGTTCGGTCATGCCGGGCGTTGGTAGGCGAAAAAGAGGGCATTCATGTGCGTCCACGAACGGTAGTCGAGCGCCCTTCACCCTGTCAACGCCCCACTGCGCCAACGCCCCACCGCGCGGGCCCGGCGGCGGCAACGCCCCACCGCGCGGGCCCGGCGGCGGCCCTGCCTGTGGCCCTGCCTGTGGCCTCCGGGCTCGAGAGGCCAGTGAGAGGCACCGGCGCGCTGCGCGTTGGCACGACGTGCGACGGTAACGCGCGCACGGCAGCCGCGCGACGGCCCATGCGCGACGGCACACGCGGGCCCTGGGCTCGCCAGCTTCAAATGGTCGCCCGGGCAATCGTTATGGTCGTTCGCGCATCCGGCCCGAGCTCCCCGCCCGGCACGAAGCCCCGATCCATGCACGGATCATTGGGTCCTGGCACCTCTCGAGCCTGACATTGACGCGAGTTCGTGCGGAAGGGTCGCTGCAGCGCACTTTTGACACGAACGCCGGCGCCGACCTGCACATCGGCGGCATTGGCGGGTCGAGCCAGGCTCGGAAGGGGCCACGACTCGGCAGGGGGCCACCCTCGGCGCGGGGCAGACTCGGCAGGAGGCCACCCTCGGCCTCGTACGTGTCAAATGGTCGCTCCAGCAATCGTTATCGTCGTTGGGCCGCCGACCAGGGCCGCGGACCAGGGCCGGCCGCCCGGTCGAGGCCCGATTCGTGCACGGACCCGAGGCCCCAGGCTCTGCTCGATCCCGGAGCCACCGCCGGTTCGTGCGTACGGGTCGCTGCAGCGACCTTCTGGCAGGCCGCCGCCCCGACGGTCCTCCGGGAGCTCCACGAACCCCGCCGCCCCGACGGTCCTCCGGGAGCTCCACGAACCCTGCCGCCGCCCCCGAACGGATCGTGGCGCCGCGACGGATCGGCGCGCCCGGACCGCCTGGGCACGTCGACCACCCGGCCCGGCCAGGACCTCATGCTATTCTGGCGCCCGCGGTTCCGGGGAGAGGTCGCATAGAGGCCTAGTGCAGCGGTTTGCTAAACCGCCAAGTGGGGTAACCTGCTTCGAGGGTTCGAATCCCTCCCTCTCCGCCATCCCCCGCATTGCGCCCGTAGCTCAGCGGATAGAGCGTTAGGTTGCGGACCTAAAGGTCGTGGGTTCGAGTCCCGCCGGGCGCGCCAATCCCCACCGCCCTACGATGACCGGCATGACCACGCCCACGAGCGATCCTGCCGGCACGGAATCCGGTGCCCGCCTCGAAGTCGAGGTCTGGAGCGACCTCGTCTGTCCCTGGTGCTACCTCGGCCGGGCGCGCTTCGAGTCGGCCCTGTCGGCGTTCCCCCACCGCGACAACGTCGAGGTGACCCACCGCTCCTTCGAGCTCGACCCCGGCACGCCGCGGGGCACGACCAGCACGCTCGCCGAGTGGCTCGCGACCAGGTACGGGGATCGGGCCGACGCGGTCCGGGCGGGGGAGCAGCGCCTGGCCGAGATGGCCGCGGAGCTGGGGCTGCCCTACCGGGTCGATCGCCTCCACGGCAACACTCGTGACGCGCACCGCCTGATCCAGCTCGGCGTCGATCGCGGCGTGGCAGATGACCTCGTGCCCCGCCTCTTCCGGGCGAACTTCGCCGAGGCCCGTTCGATCTTCGAGCCGGCCGCATTGATCGAGATCGCAGCCGAGGCGGGGCTCGATCCGGTCGAGGCCGGAGACGTCCTCGAGGGCACGGCCTACGCCGAGCGGGTCAGGGCCGACGAGCAGCTCGCCGCCGAGATCGGGATCAACGGGGTGCCGTTCTTCGTCCTCGACCGGGCGTACGGCATCAGCGGAGCACAGCCGGCCGCAACGTTCTCGACCGTCCTCGAGCGAGTCTGGCAGGAGCGCCAGGTCGAGGGCAGCGCTCGATCCTGACGCCCTGCGACGCCCGCTGCCAGGCGACGGAGCGGGCGGTTCGGCTGGCGTTGGCCGGTATCATGCCCGGAGCCTGCAGCCGGCCGGCGCCGGTGCTCGTATCCACCTGCCCTGGTGCCGGGCGGCACCGCCACACGGGTCACCCGGCTTGCGTCCACCTCGTGGACTGACGGAGCATCCGGCCAGCCCCCTACTGCGAGTCGATCCAGACCATGCGACGCCCGACACCAGCTTCGATCCAGGGCCGGACCTGGGCGCTGCTGTCCACGGCGCTGCCGCGCGGCGCCGTGGTCCTCTCGATCCTGACCTTCGCCGGCTACCTGATGGGTCTCGTCCGCGACCGGATGTTCGCCCACACGTTCGGCGCCGGTCCGGAGCTCGACGCCTACAACGCCGCGTTCGTGCTGCCCGAGCTGGCGCTCGACGTCCTCGTCGCGGGCGGCCTCGTGGCGCCATTCGTGCCGATCTTCGTCGGCCTGCGGGCCGAAGCGAGCGAGGCGGCCCGGGCGTTCGGCCGGACGGTCCTGACCATGGCGATCGGCGTGATGGCCGTCGCCGCCGTCTTCCTGTTCGTGCTGGCGCCCCAGACCGTGGCCCTCATCGCGCCCGGCTTCCAGGGCAGCCAGCGCGACCTGTACATCGAGCTCTTCCGGGTGATGTGCGTGACGCCGGTGATCTTCGCTGCGTCGCTCGTCCTCGGCGAGATCCTGGTCGCCGAGCGGAGCTTCGTCGCCTACGGCCTCGCTCCGCTCATGTACAACGGCGGGATCGTGGCCGGGACGGTGCTGCTCGGGCCGCACCTGGGGGTCTTCGGGGCGGCCGTCGGAGCGGTGATCGGGGCACTTGCCCACCTCGCGATCAGGGTCGTCGGCATCTGGCGGACGCGCTTCCGGCCGCGGCCCAGCCTGGCCTTCCGCACCCGGGGCGTCGCCGAGTTCCTGCGGCTGATGGTCCCCAAGATGGCCAGCCATCCAGTCGAACCGCTCACCTTCCTGTATTTCACGGCGCTCGCCTCGACCCTCACCCCGGGCTCGGTCAGCTCGGTCAGCTTCGCCCGCAACTTCCAGAGCGTGCCGGTCAGCCTGATCGGGGCGTCGTTCGCGATCGCGGCCTTCCCGGCGCTCTCGGCGGCCGCGGCGGCCGGCGACCGACGGGGGTTCACCCGCCAATTCGGGACGACGCTCACGACGATCACGGTCTTGACGATCGTGGCCGGGCTCGGCCTGTTCGTCGTCAGCGGCCTGGCGATCCGGCTGTTGCTGGGCGGCGGTGCGTTCGACGACGCCGACATCGCCCGGACGACCGGCGTCCTGGCCGTCTTCGCCGTCTCGGTGCCGCTCGAGAGCCTCACCCACATCCTGAGCCGGGCGATCTACGCGACGCGCAACACGATCATGCCGACGGTCGCGTCGATCGCCGGCTTCGTCGCGACGGTGGTCTCGGCCCAGCTCCTCGTGCCCCGGATCGGGATCGCCGCGATCCCGGCCGGGTTCGCGATCGGGCTCGGCCTGAAGGTCGCGATCATGGCGGTGGCCCTGGTTCCGCGGATTGCCCAGATCGGCGTTCGCCCGTCGGTCAGCCGGCGGATGCCCCAGGCCCGCCGGGCCGGGACCTGGCCGCCGCCGGCATTCGTGCCCAGGCTCGGCCGGGGCATCGCCATCGCCCTGGCCGTCGTCGTTCTCGGTGCCGGCGTCGTCTATGCGACGAACCAGACGCTGGCGAGCGGGGCCACCCTCGCGGTCGATCCGCTCGTGACACCGTGGGCTCGCCAGAACGCACCGGCGGCATCGCTTCCGAGCCCGGCCGGCCCGGCCGCGGTCGCCTCCGAACTGCCGACCTCAGCGGCTGCCAGCGCGGGCTCGTCATCCGGCGCCAGCTCGGTTCCGACCGGCAGCCCGATCGCCTCGGCGCCGGCTGCGTCCTCGCCCGTGCCGACGCCGGGGCCGTTCGCGATGGACCTCTACCAGACGGGCGACTATGTCGGCGAGCTGAAGGACACCTGGTGCGTGGCGGCCGCGATGCAGACCTCGATGAACATCATGGATGCCGGCGCCGACACGAGCCAGGCGACCCAGGCGCGGATCTTCGCCCTGGCCCGCTCGATCGCCCCGGCTCCGGATGGCGCGGCCGAGCCTGAGGCCTGGGCGAGCGGCCTGGCCCAGCTCGGCTACGGCAACTACGCGGTGACCCAGGCGACGACGATCCGGGCCGCGATCCAGCTGGCCGCCAGGCAGATCCGGGCGACGAACCGTCCGGCAGGCCTGATGGTCTGGCGCGGTGCGCATTCCTGGGTGATGTCCGGCTTCACCGCGACCGCCGACCCGGCGCGGACCAAATCGTTCACGGTCACCGCCGTGCGCATCGAGGATGTCTGGTACCCGCGCCTGTCGACGATCTGGGGCTACTCGCGACCGCCGGACTCGCTCGTCCCGGTGAGCGCCCTGCCCCGCGATTACCTGCCCTGGAAGCGCCCGACCGGCAAGTACCCGGCCAAGGACGGCCAGTTCGTGCTCGTGATCCCGACGACCTGACCCGGGCGGATCGCCCCGGTCTCGAGGGCAGCCGGCCTGGCTAACCCTCCGCCGACGACGGGGTCGACGAGGGGCGTCGAACCCGGGGCGTGGCGGGAACCTTCGTCCCGCTGCGTGGGCCCGGCCGGGGCTGATCGGCGTTTGGTCCGGCGGCCGCCGTGCGGAGGGTCTGGGCGGCCATGGCGGCCTCGAGTGCGAGGTCATGCTCACGGGCGGCCCTCGCAGCCGCCGCGGCCACAGCGAAGGCGCCGATTGCCACATCGTCATCGATCGACCCCTGATCGCCCGTCGCCGCCGGCGGCTCGACGACGGCCGGCGCCGGAGCGACCCGCTCGACGGGCGCCGAGGCGGGAGCTTCTCCAGGATCATCGGTCGACTGGAGGGTCGTACGGTGGATCCAGCCTTCGGTTCCGAGCGGCGTCCGGACCTTGACCCAGGCACCGCGGCGCTCGATCAGCTCCACCTCGTCGTTGGCCTGCAGCTGGCCGACCTGGAGGCCGCGGATCTCGTCCGGGATGTCGGTCAGAGCGACGAGGTCGTAACGGACCCGCCGCCGTTCGAATTCCGACGTCGTGGACGCGGCGAAGGTCATTGCGGGAGACACGACCGGGGCCGTCTTCGGATTGGCGTAGCGAGCAGTCTTGAGCGACGGTCGTCGCCAGCGCGGCATGAGCGCCTCGCCGTATGGCTCGGTCAGGGCGGCGCTCGGAGCGACCAGGCTCGCCGCGGCCGAGGCCGGCATCGGAATCGGCGCCACCGGCATGACCGGGTCCGGGCGCGACGGTTCCGGTCTGGGCGCCTTTGGCGGTTTGGGCAGCTTCACCTTGGCCGCCTTCACCGTCTCCAACTTGGGCGCGACGATCGCGGCGGAGGGGAGCGCCGGGTGGAATCCACCGGCCGGTCCGGTCGGCGACTCGACGACGGCCGGCTCGGGCCGGCGCCGCCGGCGGCGGCCGATGAGCCACAGCCAGAATCCGGCCACGATCGAGGCGGCCAGGAGGATCAGCAGCGGTGACCCGCTGCCTCCGGAGGACGAGCTCGGAAGGAGCGGGCCGGCCGCTCCGGTCGAGCTGCCCGGTCCGGCGCTCGAGCCGCCACCGAAGACCGAGCCGATCAGTCCAGTGCTCGGGCTCGGGCTCGGCGGCGTCGCGGTCGAGGTCGGGGTCGGCGCGGCCGTCACGGCAGGCGGCGGGGCGGTCGGCTTCGGCGTGGGCTTCGGAGTGGGCTTGGGTGTCGGTTTCGGCGTGGGTTTCGGGGTCGGCTTCGGGGTCGGCGTCGGCGTCGGCGTCGGCGTGGGGGTAGGTGCCGTCGTGACCGTGATGGTTGGAGTCCCCGTCAAGCTGACTGTTGAAAGCGCAGCACTTGCGGTGTCGTTGACCGCCATGGAACTCGTAGGAATACGAGTCCAGCCGGCCAAGGTATGGTCGAGTACGTGAAGAGTGATCCCGTCGCAAGAGGGACGCGGCTCATTCGGGCGGTGACGCCGCCTAGGCGGTGTCATCAGGATCGGGCCAATCACCGCAGAGTCGTGGTGTCGGTGATGGTGACGGTCGACGCACGCATTCGGCGCCTCATGTTCGGGATCCGTGTAGATGACGGAGAACGTGGAAGGCTGTCGCAGTCGTCCCGCCCTTCAGTAGGCGAGTACCGTCCCACGCAGAGAGCCGTCGGGCTCGTTGATGGCGCACGGCACGTCGCCGCCGCACGCTGGGCGCGCCGAACCGAAGACCGTCAGCGAGACGGCCAACAGGAGCGCGGTGAGCGTTCCGGCGATGGCCCAATTCACGATCTGGTTCGAGTCTCCAAGGCGTGGTGCGCCGAGACTAGGTCCGGGCCGGGCCAATGTCCGTGGCCCATCCGTCCCGTTCGGCGGTGACCCTTTCGGTGCCGGTCCGCGCTGCACGTGAGGCGGATCCGCTTCGGGCTCCGCGGAGGGCTGGAGGGGCCTAAAATCGACCGATGGAGCGGATCGGATTCCTGGGGCTCGGGACGATGGGCGCGGCGATGGCCGGCCACCTCGTCCGCTCCGGCCGCCCGGTCACCGTCTGGAACCGCACGCCGGCCCGCGCCGTGGACCTGGTCAAGCTCGGCGCGACCGCCGCCGAGACCCCGGACAGGGTTGCGGCCGCCAGCGACGTGATCCTCATCTGCGTCTCCGACACTCCGGACGTGGACGCCGTCCTGTTCGGCCCGGACGGGGCGGCGAACGGCGTCCGGCGGGGCAGCCTGGTGATCGATTGCTCGACGATCGCGCCCGGAGCGACCCGCGCGATGGCCGGCCGGCTGGCCACGCTCGGGCGTCGATTTCGCCGATGCGCCCGTGTCGGGTGGCTCGGAGGGTGCCCAGAAGGCCACCCTGACGATCTTCGTCGGCGCCGAGCCGGCGGTCTTCGAGCGCGCCCGCCCGATCCTCGAGGTGATCGGCAAGACGATCACCCACGTCGGACCGATCGGCAGCGGCCAGGCGGTCAAGGCGGTCAACCAGGTGATCCTGGCCGGAACGTACCTCGGCGTGGCCGAGGGCATCGTCCTGGCGATGCGGGCCGGCCTCGACGTCGAGCAGGTCGTCGGGGCCCTGGGCGCTGGCGCGGCGCAGAGCTGGGTCCTCGCCAACCGCAGCGGCCGGATGCTGGCCAACGACTATCCGCTCGGCTTCAAGGTCGAGCTCCACCTCAAGGACCTTGGTATCGCCCTCGGCATGGCGATCGAGTCCGGCGTCGAGCTCCCGGTGACCGAGCTGTGTGCCGAGATCGAGCGTGGGCTCGTCGCCGCCGGCCACGCCGACGACGACATGTCGGCGGTCGCCCGCCGGATCCGGGCCCTCGCCGGACTGCCGAGCTAGGCGCCGGGCGTACCGAGCAGGAGCAGCGGCTCGCCGAGCTTGCCCGAGTAGATCGGCCGGAAGCGCTCGACGTCGTACATCGTCGGCACGTCGACCGAGCGCGGCGGCACGCCCGGCTCGGGCAGGTGGGTCTGGGCGTAACGGCCGTCGCGGATCGCCACCATCCGGCCGCTCACGCCGTCCCGGATCAGGTCCATCGCCACGTTCGCGAAGGTGATCGCGACCATCTGGTCGAGCTGGTCGGCCTCGCCGCTGCGCAGGTCGTAGGTCAGCTCGCTGGCGACGGATTCGATCCCGTTCCGCTTGCGCAGCTCATCGGCGAGGACCTCGCCGATGTTCACCTTGTGCCGATGGCCGAACGAGTCCGCCTCGCCCCACTCGGCCAGCTTCGCCCCATTCCAGATCGCGCCCTCGGCCGTGATCACGAAGGCGTACCGGCTCGGGTTGTTGCGCCAGTCGGCCGCCAGCAGCTCGGCGAGTGCGTCGAGGTCGAATGGCGCCTCGGGGATCACGCAGCGCCCCGAGGTCACGTACGCGGTGAACAGGGCCGTGAAGCCACAATCGCGGCCGAAGATCCGGAAGACCCCGATCCGCTCGTGGGAGCCGAGGGTCGTCCGCTGCCGGTTGATCAGGTCCTTGGCCCGGGTGATCGCGGTCGAGAAGCCGAGGCAGTACTCGGTCCCCTGGACATCGTTGTCCATCGTCTTGGGGATCCCGGTCAGCGGGATGCCGGCGTCGACCAGCACCCGGGCAAAGCTCAGGGTGTCGTCGCCGCCGATCGCGACGAGGTGGTCGATCCCGAGCGCCGTGATGTGGTCGAGGACGAGCGGGGTCAGGTCGTAGCTGTCCTCGCCCGTGGCGTAGCGGGCCGCGGCGGCCGGGTCCAGCCAGGGCGGCAGGTTCCGCCCGGCGATCCTGCGCGGGTTTGTCCGCGACGTGTGCAGCCACGTCCCGCCGGTCCGGTCGATCGTCCGGGTGTTGATCCGGTCGAGCCTGCGGATGTAGTCCGGGTCGAGGTCAGGCCCCGGCCGGACGTGGGTCAGGCCCTGCCAGCCACGGCGGATGCCGAGGACGTCATAACCGAGCTCGGTCGAGCGATAGACGACGCTCTTGATCACCGAGTTCAGGCCGGGCACGTCACCGCCGCCGGTGAGGATTCCGATCCGGCGGGTTCGGGTCATTGGCTACTCCCTGCGACTTATCTGTCGCTCGAATCGTACTCGGCTACCATCAACCCATGAATTACGAGCTGTTCATGGGCGAGGCGCTGGCCGAGGCCGGCCTGGCCCTCGAGGCGGGCAGCCGCCCGGTGGCGGCGGTTGCGGTCGTCAACGACGCGATGGTCGCTCGGGCGCGCGACCGCGTCCACGAGACGAATGACCCGACGGCCCACGCGGTGATCACCGCCCTGCGCGAGGCCGCCCGCCGGCTCGGTCCCGGAGCGCTGGCCGACGCGACCGTCTTCTGCACCCGTGAGCCCTGCCCGATGTGCGTCGGCGCGCTCCTCGAGAGCGACGTCGGCGCCCTCGTCTTCGCCCTCCCGAACGTCATCGATGGCGCCGCCGGTTCGGTCATCCAGCTCGCCCAGCACCCGACCCTTCGACGCCGCCTGCAGATCGTGAGCGGGATCCGCCAGGCCGAGGCCGAGGAGCTCTTCGCGCGCCATCGGGCCTCCCTCGGCCCGTCCGGCGAGCGCTCGGCCGAGGGGTCGGGCGAAGGGCTCCCGGCCCGGGCCTGAGCCGCTTTGGTATCCTCCCTCGCGGAGAGGTGTCCGAGTGGTTGAAGGTGCCGCTCTCGAAAAGCGGTGTGCGCAAGCACCGTGGGTTCGAATCCCACCCTCTCCGCCAATCTCCCTCTGACCGGTCGGCTCCCGGAGAGGTCGCCTAGTGGCCTATGGCGCCGCATTGGAAATGCGGTTCGGGGCAACCCGTCGGGGGTTCGAATCCCCCCTCTCCGCCAACCCCAGGTGGTGGCTCCGGGCCCGGTCCGGGCCAGGTCCGAGTCGGTCCGGACCGGACGCCGGCATGCCCCTGCTATGATTCGCGGGCCGTGCTAGGCGGGGAACTAGCGGTGCCCTGTACCTGCAATCCGCTCCAGCAGGGCTGAATTCCCTCCCGAGGTCTCCGTTCTCGAAAGCCGCTGTCACGAGCGACGTTGAGGGCCGGGTCCCGCGCAGCGGCGACTCGTGAACCGTGTCAGGTCCGGAAGGAAGCAGCACTAAGCGATCTTCGCCGGGTGCCGCGGAACGGCCTGGTCCGAGCCGCTTGTGATGGAGGGCGCGGGGGCGTCCTGATCGACGGGGGGTGCACGGCGATAGCCTCCGGATTCCACACCTGCAACCGGTGGACGGCGTTTGAACCTGAGCGATCCGAAGCCCAAGAGATCCCCGTCGGGCCGCGCCAGGGATGGCGCGCCCGAGCCGTCCGGCGTGCTCGAGCCGGTGGTGGCCGTCCGCGGCGGTGAGTCACCCGCGCAGACCGGCCCGGCCCCGGCTCCGCATCGGGCGCTCTATCGGCGCTGGCGTGCCCAGACCTTCAGCGAGATCGTCGGCCAGGAGGCGGTGGTCACCACCCTTCGCAATGCCGTCCGGACGAATCGACTCGCTCACGGCCTCCTGTTCGTCGGGCCGCGCGGGACGGGCAAGACCTCGCTCGCCCGGATCGTGGCCAAGGCGATCAACTGCCCGAACGTGCGCGACGGTGAGCCGTGCGACGTGTGCGAGGCGTGCGTCTCGATCCGCGAGGGCCGGGCGCTCGACGTGATCGAGATGGACGCCGCCTCGAACAACAAGGTCGACGACATGCGCGAGCTGCTCGAGCGGACCTGGACGGCCCCTTCGGACCTCACCCGCAAGGTCTACATCGTCGACGAGGTCCAGCGGATCAAGGAAGGCTGGGACGTCCTGCTCAAGACCCTCGAGGAACCGCCCGACCATGTCGTGTTCATCTTCTGCACGACCGATGCGAGCCAGATCCGGCCGGCCGTCCTGTCCCGGGTCCAGCGCTTCGACTTCACCCGGCTGAGCGTCGAGCAGATCGCCGGCAAGCTCGAACGGATCCTGGCGGCCGACGGACGGCAGGCCGAGCCGGGCGCCATCGAGCTGGTGGCTCGCCTGGCCGCCGGCGGGATGCGCGACGCCGAATCGATCCTCGACCAGGTCCTGGCCTCGGGCGACGACCTGCTGACGGAGGCCCAGGTCGGCGATCTGCTCGGCCTGGTCGACACAGAGACGGTTGAGGGTTTCCTCGACGCCCTGGTGCGCGGCGATGCCCTGGCCGGCTTCGCGGCGATCGACGGGCTCGAGGAGCGCGGCCGGGACCTGCATGTCTTCCTCGACCAGGTCGTCGACGCGGTCCGGCAGGCGCTGACCGGCCGGCTGGCCGGCCGGTCGGAAGTCGCCGGCTCGGCCGCGGCCGGCGGGGCCTCCCGGTTATGGCCGCTCGGAGCGCTCACGGCGGCCGCCCGGCGGCTGGCTGCGATCGACCCTGGCCGAGCCTCGATCGGCGGACTTCGCTTCCAGCTCGAGCTGGCCCTCCTTGAAGGCTCGGCGCCGGCCGGGCCGGCCCCGGCCGCGACCGTGACGGCGCCGGCCTCAGCGACCGTGGCAGCGCCGGCCTCGCCGGCCCCGGCGCCGACGGCGCGCCCGAAACCCGCGCCGGCCGCGGCTCGCGTCCCGGACCCGGAGCCCGTTGCGGTCCCGGTCGCGGCCACGGTCCCGACGGCGGTCCCGGTCGCGGCCACGGTCCCGACGACGGTGCCCGGTCGCGACCGCCCCACCCGCGTCGACCGAACCAAGCGCCGGCCTGGCCGAGCTGATCGAGGCCTGGCCACGGATCGTGGCCGAGCTGAGCAGCAGCCCGCCGATCAAGCCGCTCGTCGAGGCCTGCCGTCCGGTCGAGATGACCGGCAACCAGGTGGTCCTCGGATTCCCCGAGGGGAAGGCGTTCCTGCGCGACGTGGCCGAGCGCCGCCGGACCCATCTCGAGGAGGGAATCGGCCGGGTGCTCGGGCGGGCCGTCGCCGTGCGCCTCGTCGCGACGAACCTGGACCTGCTGCCGCTGCCCGCGGCCGGCGACACCGACCTGCTGTCGATGGCCCGCCGGATCTTCGCCGACGACCTGGTCGACGCCGACGAGGTGCATTGAGACCGTCGCACCGGCCCCTTCCGATCCCCAGGCCTGCGCCGGGCGGCGCCATCCGCCAGACTGTCGGTCGAACACAGATCACGGAGGGATGTCCCGAATGAGCATGGCCAACCTGCAGCGCATGGCGCAGCAGATGCAGCAGGAGATGGTGCGGGTCCAGGGCGAGCTTGCCAGCGCCACAGTCGACGGATCGGCCGGCGGGGGCGTCGTCAAGGCGACCGTCACCGGGAAGCAGGAGCTGGTGAGCATTACGATCGATCCGTCCGCGGTCGACCCGGCCGACGTCGAGATGCTCCAGGACCTGGTCACGGCTGCAGTCAACGAGGCGCTCAACGCGTCGCGCGAGCTGGCCGAGGCAAAGATGGCGGCCGTGACCGGCGGCCTGCGCCTGCCCGGGATGTAGGCTGGCCGACCGCGTGTCCAGCCCCGTCATCGAACCCGTCGCCCGCCTGATCGAGGCGTTCTCGCGCCTGCCCGGAATCGGACCGAAGACCGCCCAGCGGCTGACCTTCCACCTCCTCCGGGCACCCGAGGCCGAGGCCCGCCAGCTCGCGGCGGCCCTCGTTGCGGTTCGCGACGAGGTCGTCTTCTGCGAGCGCTGCTTCAACATCAGCGACGCTGCCTTGTGCCCGCTTTGTCGCGACCCGGCCCGCGACGGCCGACGGTTGTGCGTGGTCGAGGAGCCGCTCGACGTCCTCGCTCTCGAGCGGACGGGCGAGTTCAAGGGCCTCTACCACGTCCTTCACGGCGCGATCTCGCCGATCGACGGGATCGGTCCGGACCGGCTCCGGATCCGCGAGCTCCTGACGCGGGCGGAGGAGGCGTCGGCCGCCGGCGAGCCGTTCGAGGAGGTGATCCTGGCGACCAACCCGACGCTCGAAGGCGAGGCCACCGCGATGTTCCTCGACGAGCGCCTCGAGGGCCTGGTCGGCACGGTCAGCCGGATCGCCCGTGGAATTCCCGTCGGCGGCGACCTCGAATACGCCGACGAGGTGACCCTGATCCGGGCCCTCCAGGGCCGCCGCGCGATCCGGGCGTAGGGCCAATGGCCATCCGCGGGATGTTCGCGCCATGAGCAACCTGGTCAACGAGATCCTGCTGCGCCTGGGCAAAGCGCTGGCGGCCGCTCTCATCGGGCTGCTCATCTACCTGGTTGCCGTCGGGCCCCTGGGCGCGGCTCCCTCGGTCGAGCTCGCGCTGCTCTGCTGGCTGTCGGGGGCGGCCTTCATCCTGCTGGTCGAGTCCTCGCCGTTCTGAGCCTGCCGCCCTGAGCCTGGCCGTCCTGAGCTCGACGTCCTGAGCTCGCCATCCTGAGCGGCGCTCTCCGGGACCACGCTCCTTCCTCGGCGTGGCCCCAGCGTCCTCTGGCTGTCGTCGACCCGAGTCCGTCGAAACGTCGCCTGAGGACGCACTACGGTCGAAATTCGGGTTTCGCCGACCGGATCGGTCGGGCCGGGACCTGTCGATCGTGCTCAGCCGGCGGCGAGAACCGCCGGTCGACCCATGGCCGGGCGTTCAGGCGGGCATCACGGTGCCTGGTGCCGACATTCGGACGAACCATGACCCCCGTCACGGACCACGACGGGCCACGTCAGGGGCCACGTCAGGGACCATGTCACGCTGCCTGGGCGCTCCGCCCGATCTCCGGATCGAGGAGCGATTGACACGGACCCGCTCTCGCCGACGGCGGATGGCCGTCAATCCCTGCCGGGTCAAGTCGGGAAGGAACAGCAGGCCGCGGATCCGACCAGACGGCGATCGACACCACCTTCGGGCGCTGTACGAGCGGACCGGGTAGGCACCTTCGAGCACCGACGCATGGGCGTCGACGCGACGTCGCTCGCGGCGATCATCGGGCAGGACCAGCAGTCCGCTCACCGACACTGCGCTCCAGTGGAACCGCTCGGCCGCGATCCTGGCGGCGAGCCGGACCTTCTCGTCGTGCTTGCGCAGTGTCGCCTCGACGGAAGCGAGCTCGGTCTTGACTTCGATCACCAGCAGGCTCGAGCTCGGCTGGTGCCAGGCCAGCAGGTCCACCGAGCCACGCTCGCCGAACTCCGAGTAGGAAACCTCCGCCACGCACTTCCAGCCGAGGTCGGTGAGCCATCTGGCGGCGGTTCCCAGCAGCATGGCGTGCCGTTCGTCGAGCACCCGATCGATGTCGGCCCCGAGACCACGGGCGCCCACATCGACACTCAAGCCCACCGCCGCCGCGATCTGCCGAATCGTGGCCAGGCACGTCCGGTCGATGCGACCACTCTCGACATCCGAGACGACGGTCCTGCCCATTCCCGCTCTGAGCGCGAGATCCGCCTGGCGCCAGCCTCGACGCTGGCGCAGCGCGCGGATCAGTCGACCTAGGGTCAGATCGTCCATCCCGCGATGATCGACGGCACGCCTCACCCGGCGGTCACCTCTCGATCAACCGATGGCTTCTGCGATGCCCAGGCAGATGGGTTGCCGTGCTCTCGGGCCCGCCTTCGTCCGGGGGCCGCTTCGTCTCGGCTGCGGCTCGGCCGCTTCGTCCGGGGGCCGCTTCGTCTCGGCCGCTTCGTCTCGGCGCTTAGTCGAAATGTCGCCCCGAGACGCTGCGGGCTCAAGCCATCAACGCATCATCCTCGACGAGCGAACCACGGCTGAACTGGCGTCGAGGAGGTGGCAGGGTGAGTGGGAAACCTGGCAATGAGAGGGTGACCCGGGCAGTCGAGCTCGAGATCCGCCGGCGGGTGGCGTCCGGCGAGACGATCACGTCAGTGGCCGCGGTCATGGCCCGCACGAGGCGCACCGTGCAACGGGTCCTGCGTCGTTCAGGTGGGATCCCACCGCGACCGATGAGCCGCTCGGCGTTGCGCCTCTCGGTGGCCGAGCGTGAGGAGATCAGCCGCGGCCTGCGGGCCGGCGAATCGTTCCGCCACATCGCGACCCGCCTGGGCCGGGCAGCCTCGAGCGTCTCGCGCGAGGTCGGGGCCAATGGCGGCCGGCGGCGCTATCGGGCGTACCTTGGGGAGGCCCGGGCGGCGCGGCGGGTCCGCCGACCGAGGTCCACCAAGCTCGCCCGCGATCCGCGCCTGCGCCACGCCGTCGAGCGGCTCCTGGCCGCACGCTGGTCGCCCCAGCAGGTGGCAGCTCGCCTGCGTCACGATCACCCCAACGAGCCGGAGCGGTGGGTGTCCCACGAGACGATCTATCAATCGCTCTTCGTCCAGGGCCGGGGCGCCCTGCGGGCCGAGCTGACCCGCTGCCTGCGCCGGGGCCAGACCCGCCGCCGGCCACTCGGCCATTTCCGCCCGGTTGGCTCGATGCGCGACATGATCCTGCTCAGCGAACGGCCGGCCGAGGCCGACGATCGCGCCGTCCCCGGCCACTGGGAAGGCGACCTGATCGCGGGCACCCACAACCGCAGCGCGATCGGCACCCTCGTCGAGCGCCAGACCCGCTTCGTCATCCTCTTCGCCCTGCCCGAGGGCCACCTGGCGCACCAGGTCCGCGCAGCGCTCGCCAGCCAGATCGTGCGCCTGCCCGAGCAGCTCCGCCGGAGCCTCACCTGGGACCGCGGCCGGGAGATGGCCCAGCACGCCGCGTTCACGGTCGAGACCGGCCTGCCGGTCTATTTCTGCGATCCCCACAGCCCTTGGCAGCGGGGCAGCAACGAGAACACCAACGGCCTGCTGCGCCAGTACTTCCCCAAGGGCACCGACCTCTCGGTCCACAGCCAGGAGCATCTCGACGACGTCGCCCGCGAGCTCAACGGCCGGCCTCGACAAACGCTCGGTTGGATGAAACCATCCGAGGCGCTCGCCAAGATCGTTGCGATGACCGACTGAGACCGCCCGCACTAGCGTCGTCCGTTGGGGCCGCGGGCTGGATCCCGCCCAATCGAAGCGGAATCGTCGTGCTCAGGTGACATAGGACTTCGACGGACGAACCCTCGCCGGCCACTCAACGCCGCCATACGGCGCCCGTGGGCGACAATCCGACGAGCTTCAGCGTCAAAGCGGACCGGCCGCCGGGTCGATCCCCAGAAGCCCTGACCCTCCGCGGGCTGCTCGGCCCGGGCTCGGCCCCGGAGCGGCCCGGGAGCGGCTCGGCTGTGCGGCGCCGGTTGCGCGGCGCCGGAGCAGCCCGGTGGCGGGGCGCCGGCTGTGCGGCCCGGTGGCGCAGCCGGCGAACCAGGCATGTTTGACACCCTACCCGGCGTCACCTACCATTCGCCCTCGCGCCCCCGATTTCCGGGGTGGTTGCTCGGGCCGGCCCACCGGTCCACCCGCACCTGCTCGTTTGACAGGGTGGGTCCCAATGCGTCAAACTGAACGCTTGCGCCCGGTGCACTCGTGCCCCGGACTGCTGCACCTTAACAATTGAAGAGTGACAGGAAATCCGGGTAAGGAAATGTGCGAGCGGTCAAACCCTCGAAATTGAAGTCCCGGCCGCAAGGTCGGGTCTTTTTGTCGGAGAGTTTGATCCTGGCTCAGGATAAACGCTGGCGGCGTGCATGAGACATGCAAGTCAAACGGACGATCAGGGCTTGCTCTGGTCGTTAGTGGCGGACGGCTGAGTAACGCGTGGGTGACCTGCCCCGAAGTGGGGAATAACTGCCCGAAAGGGTGGCTAATACCGCATGTGGTGGTGCGTTCGTTCGCACCAGTAAAGCCGCAAGGCGCTTCGGGAGGGGCCTGCGTCCGATTAGCTCGTTGGTGGGGTAACGGCTCACCAAGGCGACGATCGGTAGGTGGTCTGAGAGGACGATCACCCAGACTGGGACTGAGACACGGCCCAGACTCCTACGGGAGGCAGCAGTCGGGAATTTTGCTCAATGGGCGAAAGCCTGAAGCAGCAACGCCGCGTGAGGGATGAAGGCCTTCGGGTTGTAAACCTCTTTTGTCAGGGACGATAATGACGGTACCTGGCGAATAAGTCACGGCTAACTACGTGCCAGCAGCCGCGGTAATACGTAGGTGACTAGCGTTGTCCGGATTTACTGGGCGTAAAGAGCGCGCAGGCGGTCGATTTAGTCGAGTGTGAAAGCCCCCGGCTCAACTGGGGAGGGTCACTCGATACTGATCGACTCGAAGGCGGGAGAGGGAAGCGGAATTCCCGGTGTAGTGGTGAAATGCGTAGATATCGGGAGGAACACCAGTGGCGAAGGCGGCTTCCTGGCCCGTTCTTGACGCTGAGGCGCGAAAGCTAGGGGAGCAAACGGGATTAGATACCCCGGTAGTCCTAGCCGTAAACGATGGACACTAGGTGTTGGTGGTATCAACCCCGCCAGTGCCGAAGCTAACGCATTAAGTGTCCCGCCTGGGGAGTACGGCCGCAAGGCTAAAACTCAAAGGAATTGACGGGGGCCCGCACAAGCAGCGGAGCGTGGGGTTTAATTCGATGCGACGCGAAGAACCTTACCAGGACTTGACATGACCAGGACCACGGCGGAAACGTCGTCTCCCCGCAAGGGGCCTGGCCACAGGTGTTGCATGGCTGTCGTCAGCTCGTGTCGTGAGATGTTGGGTTAAGTCCCGCAACGAGCGCAACCCCTACTGTGTGTTGTATCACTCACACGGGACTGCCGAGAGAAACTCGGAGGAAGGTGGGGATGACGTCAAGTCAGCATGGCCCTTACGTCCTGGGCTACACCCACGCTACAATGGCCGGTACAACGGGCGGCGAAACCGCGAGGTGGAGCAAATCCCTTAAAGCCGGTCTCAGTTCGGATTGTAGGCTGCAACTCGCCTACATGAAGCCGGAGTTGCTAGTAACCGCCGGTCAGCATACGGCGGTGAATATGTTCCCGGGCCTTGTACACACCGCCCGTCACGTCATGAAAGCTGGCAACACCCGAAGCCGGTGGGCCAACCGCAAGGAGGCAGCCGTCGAAGGTGGGGTTGGTGATTGGGACGAAGTCGTAACAAGGTAGCCGTACCGGAAGGTGCGGCTGGATCACCTCCTTTCTAGGGAGATCCGAGTCGAAGACGTTTGGTGGGTCTTCGGCGTTGATGGCTCCCAGGGTTGATCGCAGGGTCGTTCGCGTCTTCCGCCAGGTGGGACGCGCCGGCCGGATCCTTCGGGATCCGGACGGAGGCCAATCTGCGAACGTGGTAAGAAACACCGAAACCCGTTCAAGCATTCCCGAGCCCCAAGATTTCCTGTCACTCTTCAATCGTTAAGGGTGCAGCCGCCGGCCGACGACGTGTCGACCCGAGTCGGCACGGCCCCGGCGGGCGTTTAGCTCAGCTGGTTAGAGCACTGCCCTGATAAGGCAGAGGTCTCTGGTTCGAGTCCAGAAACGCCCACCACTCCTGCCGGCAAGGGGACGTAGCTCAGTTGGCAGAGCATCTCCTTTGCAAGGAGAGGGTCAGGAGTTCGAGTCTCCTCGTCTCCACCAGCATCGCCGATCGCCGGATCCCGCCGGCAACCTTCTCCGCAAATCGAATAGCTCAGCTCGAGACCTGGAACCGGAACGCCCGGCCGGACGCGGGCACCGATCTGTCGCGCACCGATCCTCTGATCCGTGCCCTCGAGGCTTCGAGGTCACCGACCAGCGGTTCGCTGGGCACGGTCCCCGGCCTGGTGCCGGAGCTCGTGGCTCGCCTCGGCGGGCAGCACCTTTACAACTGGAAGATGTCGTTCGGTAGTAAATCGAATCTTCGATTTCGCCGAGTTAATTTCAAGGTGTAATCCCATACATTGGAGCCCCTCCGGCGGCTGATCGCTTGATCAGAGGCTGAAGGGGGTCAAGCTACAAAGGGCACGGGGTGGATGCCTTGGCGCCAAGAGCCGATGAAGGACGCGGTAGGCTGCGAAAAGCTTCGGGGAGTCGCGAGCAGACGTTGATCCGGAGATGTCCGAATGGGGAAACCCGGCTGGGGTAACGCCCAGTCACTCCTGGTTGAACCAAATAGACCAGGTGGAGGTAAGCCAGCGAACTGAAACATCTCAGTAGCTGGAGGAAAAGAGAACATTCCCTGAGTAGTGGCGAGCGAAACGGGAAGAGCCCAAACTCACTCAGCGTGATAGGTTGCGGCCGTTTCTGAGTGGGGGTTGTAGGAGTTGATCATCGGGATCCCGCACGATCCCGGCGGAGTTACCAAGCCATTCGTTAGTCGAACCTGTCAGGAAAGGCAGGCCAGAGAGGGTGACAGCCCCGTAGGCGAAAGCGAATGGCCTCCGTGATCGACCACCTGAGTACCACGTGGAAGGTCTCTCATGTGGGAAACTGGGCGGACCACCGTCCAAGGCTAAATACTCTTGGCGACCGATAGTGAACGAGTACCGTGAGGGAAAGGTGAAAAGCACCCCGGAAGGGGAGTGAAATAGTACCTGAAACCTCGTGCCTACAAGCAGTCAAAGGGTGTTGCCGGTCGCAAGGCCGGTAGCCTGATGGCGTGCCTTTTGAAGAATGAGCCGACGAGTTACGTGCACGTGGCGAGGTTAAGTCCGAGAAGGACGGAGCCGGAGCGAAAGCGAGTCTGAACAGGGCGTTTGAGTCGCGTGCAGTAGACCCGAAACCGAGTGACCTATCCATGGCCAGGGTGAAGCGGGAGTAATGTCCCGTGGAGGCCCGAACTCACTAGCGTTGAAAAGCTAGGGGATGAGCTGTGGATAGAGGTGAAATGCCAATCGAACTCGGAGATAGCTGGTTCTCCCCGAAATAGCTTTAGGGCTAGCCTCGGGCGTTCAATCTTGGGGGTAGAGCACTGGATGGGCTAGGGGGCTTCCCGCTTACCAAACCCAACCAAACTCCGAATCCCAAGATTTCAAGCCCGGGAGTCAGACTGCGAGGGCTAAGCTTCGTGGTCAAAAGGAAAACAGTCCGGACCGTCAGCTAAGGTCCCTAAATCCAGGCTAAGTGGTAAAGGATGTGGATTCGCACAGACAACCAGGATGTTGGCTCAGAAGCAGCCACCATTGAAAGAGTGCGTAACAGCTCACTGGTCAAGTGGATCCGCGCCGAAAATTCAACGGGGCTCAAGCCTGGTACCGAAGCTACGGATGTGTCTGCCGGTTCGCCGGCGGACGTATGGTAGGGGAGCGTTCCGTTCTGCTGTGAAGGTCGACCGTGAGGACGGCTGGAGCGTACGGAAGTGCGAATGTCGGCATGAGTAGCGAATTGTGAGTGAGAAATCTCACACGCCGTATGCCTAAGGTTTCCTGAGGAAGGCTTGTCCGCTCAGGGTTAGTCGGGCCTAAGCCGAGGACAAATGTCGTAGGCGATGGACATCCGGTTGATATTCCGGAACCACCAGAGATCGTTTGCACCGCAAGGTGTCGCCTGGGGGTAGGTGAACGGAGGTTGGCCGGCGAAAGCCGGTCGAGTCCAGGAGCTGATCCCAGGTGAGAGCAAGGGCATGACACGGCACGGTAGTTCGAGCGCGTTTTGGCTATACGCGTCCAAGCCGGTAGGGGGAGGAGACAGGCAAATCCGTCTCCTCAGTTTCAACCCCGAGAAGCGATGGAAAGTGGCATCTGCTGCAATTCGAGTGAGCCGAGCTGGCAAGAAAAGTGTCTAGCGAGATCAAAGGTGTCCGTACCGCAATCCGACACAGGTAGGCGGGTAGAGAATACCAAGGCGATCGGGAGAACCCTCGTTAAGGAACTCGGCAACATGGCCCCGTAACTTCGGGATAAGGGGCGCTTCGCGGCTGCTGCTTGCAGTGGTCGATCGAAGCCGCAGTGAAAAGGCCCAGGCGACTGTTTAGCAAAAACACAGGTCTCTGCGAAAGCGAAAGCTGACGTATAGGGGCTGACGCCTGCCCAGTGCCGGAAGGTTAAGAGGAGGGGTGCAAGCTCTGAATCGAAGCCCCGGTAAACGGCGGCCGTAACTATAACGGTCCTAAGGTAGCGAAATTCCTTGTCGGGTAAGTTCCGACCCGCACGAATGGCGTAACGATCTGGGCGCTGTCTCAACGAGGGATCCGGCGAAATTGAAGTACCTGTGAAGATGCAGGTTACCCGCGATAGGGCAAAAAGACCCCGTGGAGCTTTACTACACCCTGACATTGGATCGGGATTGAGTTTGTGTAGGATAGGTGGGAGGCTGTGAAATTGGGGCGCTAGCCTCGATGGAGCCAACGTTGAAATACCACCCTTGCTGAATTTTGGTTCTAACCGCGACCCGTAATCCGGGCGCAGGACAGTGTCAGGCGGGTAGTTTGACTGGGGCGGTCGCCTCCTAAAGTGTAACGGAGGCGCCCAAAGGTTCCCTCAGGCTGAATGGAAACCAGCCGTAGAGTGCAAAGGCATAAGGGAGCTTGACTGCGAGACCTACAAGTCGAGCAGAGACGAAAGTCGGGCTTAGTGATCTGGTACCTCCGAGTGGAAGGGGTATCACTCAACGGATAAAAGCTACCCCGGGGATAACAGGCTGATGGTGCCCAAGAGTTCACATCGACGGCACCGTTTGGCACCTCGATGTCGGCTCGTCGCATCCTGGGGCGGAAGTACGTCCCAAGGGTTTGGCTGTTCGCCAATTAAAGCGGCACGCGAGCTGGGTTCAGAACGTCGTGAGACAGTTCGGTCTCTATCCATCGTGGGCGTAGGGAACTTGAGAGGAGCTGCTCCTAGTACGAGAGGACCGGAGTGGACGAACCGCTGGTGTGCCAGTTGTCCTGCCAAGGGCACCGCTGGGTAGCTATGTTCGGTTGGGATAAGCGCTGAAAGCATCTAAGTGCGAAGCTCGCCTCGAGATGAGGTTCCCCACTGGGTTAACCAGGTAAGACCGCAGGGAGACCACCTGTTTGATAGGCGGCATGTGGAAGTCCGGTGACGGATGAAGCTGAGCCGTACTAATGGTCGAGGGCTTGACCTCTTCAGCTACTGATCAAGGGTCAGCGGCTGGCTCCGAGGGATCACCGCGCGCAGGGCGCGCTGGGATGACCTCGTCGAGATCGAAGATTCAGACCGCCGAACGACATCGACCAGACGCATGAAATCCTGGTGACTCTGGCGGAGAGGCCACACCCGTTCCCATCCCGAACACGGAAGTTAAGCTCTCCAGCGCCGAAGATACTGAGAGGGCAGCCTTTCGGGAACATAGGTCGTCGCCAGGATTTTTGCGTTTCCAGGGGCTGCTCTCGGGCAGCACACCGGGGCCACGCTGGGCTGGACAGACTGCCGCCTGGCCCTAGCCCGTGGGGCGGATCCTGATGATCAGCATCGACCCGCCTCCCTCGCTGGTCGCCTCGGCATCGTGGGGGACCGTGCCGTCCCAGCGGACGTAATCACCCGGTCCGAGGTCGATGACGTGGTCGCCCTGGGTCATTCGAAAGGTGCCGCGCAGGACGAGGTGGTGCTCCTCGCCTGCATGGGCGTGGGCCTCGACCCGCTGCCCAAGCTCGGTGCTCGTCACCTCGACGATCGACACGTCGCGCGATCCCCGACCGTCGATCTGCTCGACCCGGCCGAGGCTCCCCTCGCTGACCGGCCGCTCGGCCGCTCGGACGATGAACGGCTGTGGCACGTCGTCGATCAGGAACCAGGCAGCCGGAACGCCGAGCGCCTCACCGATCGCCGCCAGGCACTGGAGCGAGGGCGTGGCCTTGTCGTTCTCGATCTGGGACAGGTAGCCGATGTTCAGGCCGCTCCGCTCGGCAACGTTGGCCAGGGTCAGCCCGCGCTGGCCGCGCCATCTCCGGATCTGGGCCCCGACGGCCGGTCGGCGCCGCTCATCGGTCGTCATATTGGCTCTCCACAAACTGATATTGACAGGGGCCGGGTGTCGCCGTATGGTTGTGCTGTAAACAAATATCGCTTGTCGCGGGCAAACACGTCAAGCGGCGGCAAGCACGTCGCGGCCCACCGGTTGCGGCCCAAGGACCTGCGGCCAGTGCGCCAGATAGCAGAGGATTGCTTCCATGAAGATCGCCATCATCGGAGCCGGCAACGTCGGGACCGCCCTTGCCACCTCGTTCAAGCGGGCCGGCCACGACGTCGCGATCGCCTCGCGCAACGCGGAGGATGCCAGCCGGGTCGCGGTGGCGACCGGTTCGCGGGTCGCCGCGTCGAACGCCGAGGCCGCCGCGGCCGCGGACGTCGTCGTCCTGGCGATCCCGTTCTCGAGCGCCGCACAGGTGGCCATCGAGATCAACGCTGCCGTCGTCGGCAAACCGGTCGTCGACACGACGAACCGGATGTCGTTCGGGACGGACGGTCCAGAGATCGACACGACCGCTTCGAACGCCGAGGAGCTCGCGGCATTGCTTCCGGGCGCGTATGTGATCAAGGCATTCAACACCGTCTTTGCCTCGAAGCAGAACGATCCGATCTCCGAGGGCGTCCAGCTCGATGGCTTCGTGGCCGGCGATGACGCCCAGGCGAAGTCGACGGTCCTCGAGCTCGTCGGCTCGATCGGCCTGAATCCGGTCGACGTCGGTGCGCTCGTTCGCGCCCGCCAGCTCGAAGGCCTCGCCTTCCTGAACATCAGCCTGAACGTGGTCAATGGGGGCAAGTGGCAGTCCGGCTGGAAGCTCGTCGAGGCGCCCCGCAAGGCGCCCGTCGCGGCGTAGGCGGCGATGGCCGAGCAGACACCCGACCAGGCGCGGACGGTGACCGGCGCGATCCCGGTCACCCGCCTCAACCACGCCGTCCTGTACGTCCGCGATGCGAGCTTCGCGGCCGAGTTCTACCAGCGCGTCTTCGGCTTCGAGGTCGTCGAGAACGCCTTTGGCGGGCGAGCCGTGTTCATGCGGGCTGCCCACGGGGCCAACCATCACGACCTCGGGCTCTTCTCGGTCGGACCGAACGCACCGCGCCCGCCGCGGGGCTCGGTCGGCCTCTACCACCTGGCCTGGGAGGTGCCGACGATCGACGACCTGGCGACGGCCGCCGCCGTCCTGTCGGCCGAGGGCGCCCTGACTGGCGCGTCGGACCACGGCGTCTCGAAGTCGCTTTACGCGGCCGACCCCGACGGCAACGAGTTCGAGATCATGTGGCGGGTACCGAGCGCGGCGTGGGGTGAGTTCGAGCACCACGGGGCGGTCCTGCCGCTCGATCTCGAAGCCGAGCTCCGCCGCTGGGGCAGCGCCGGCGCGGCTCGCGCCTGATCGATCGCCGGGCGCGCGCCAGTGGAGCCTGGGTTGCCTCTCGGGTCAGCCGGCGGGTGACGCGCTGACCAGGTCCTGGTAGGCCGGGTGTGAGCGGATGTAGCCGGCGATGAACGGGCAGATCGGGACGACCCGCAGGCCGTCCCGGCGGGCCTCGTCAAGGACGTGGGCCGCCAGCCGGGCGCCCAGCCCCCGGCCGGCATAGGCATCGTCGATCTCGGTGTGGATGAAGATGATCTGCCCGCCGCTCCGCCGATAGCGCACGAGACCGGCCGGCCGGCCGTCGACGCTGATCTCGTAGACCCGGCGCTCGGGTTGATCGACAACCTCGACCGAGCCCGGGCTGTCCGCGGGGTTCATGCTCGAGCCCTCCCGCGGCATCTAGTTCAGCAGGTCCTGCCAGTCGGGCGGGACGCGGCCGGCTGGCCCGGGGGCTGGTTGGTCGAGCGGATGGGCGTCGGGTGGCGCGAGCTCGGGACCGTAGGCGTACTGCTCGCGGGTGTAGTCCCAGAACCAGTCCTCGCCCGGCTCGAAGCTCTGGACGAGCGGATGGCCGGCGTCGGCGGCGTGGTGGCTGGCATGCTGGGACGGCGACGAGTCGCAGCAGCCGACGTGGCCGCACGCGGCGCAGCGCCGGAGATGGAACCACCATCCGCCGCTGGCGTTGCACTCCACGCAGACCGGGCCGCTCGGCGGGGCGGCTGGGTCGATTCCGTTCTCGGCTGCCATTCCTATGTGACTCCTGCCAGCTGGACCGGCTTGTGGCGCGGCGATGTCCAGCCCATCATCCCCGGGATCGGCCCCGGATGCAGCGTCGTCCTGCGCCGGTCGGCGGTTCGGCTAGCAACGGCTGGAGTACGCTGCTCCCCGGCACCGGTGCTTGGATGAGGGAGGCTGCCCTGGCCGGTCGACGACCTGGACACCAAGAGGAGGAACAACAAATGGCCGGATTCAAGGAATTCCTGCTCAAGACGAACGCCCTGGCGCTGGCCATCGGTGTGATCATCGGCACCGCGCTCGGCGCTGTCGTCGTCTCCCTCGTCAATGACATCATCATGCCGCCGATCGGCGTGCTCCTCGGCGGCGTGGACTTCAGCTCGCTCGTGATCAAGCTCAAGGACGCCACGACGGACGCGGCCGGCAAGGCGGTGCCCGAGGTCGACATCCGCTACGGCGCGTTCATCAACCTGATCATCGCCTTCATCGTGATCGCCCTCGTCGTCTACCTGGTCGCCAAGGTGCTGATCAAGGAAGAGGCCCCTGCTCCGACCAAGACCTGCCCGGCCTGCAAGGAGGCCAACGCGGTCGACGCGACCCGGTGCAAGGCCTGCACCAGCGCCATCTGACCCGAATCCAGGCCCCGTCGGGAACCAGTCCGCTCCGGTCCCCCTCCGGTCTCGGCCGGCCGATCGATGCCGGCCAATTCGACCATCTGAGGTGCCCAGCTCGCCATGGCCGACGACTTCGATCAGCGCATCGCCACCGCCTACACGACCGGCCTCCCCTCACTCGAGCTCGGGGCCGCCGTCCAGGGGGCGGTCACCTATCCGGACGCCATCGTTCGCCTCGCGCTCACGATGGCCAACCGTCATGGCCTGGTCGCCGGTGCCACCGGCACGGGCAAGACGAAGACGCTCCAGGTGCTGACCGAGGAGCTGTCCGACGCGGGCGTGCCCGTCTTCCTGGTCGACATCAAGGGCGACATCAGTGGCCTCGGCGCCCCGGCCCAGGTCAATGACCGGATCACCGCCCGGCTGGCCCAGATCGGGGTGACCGACTGGAGTCCGCGAGCCTACCCGGTCGAGTTCCAGACCCTCGACAAGGGTGGTCCTGGGATCCGTCTGCGGGCCAACGTCAGCTCGTTCGGACCGATCCTGCTGGCCAAAGTCCTCCAGCTCAACGAGACGCAGGAGAGCGTCCTGTCGCTCGTCTTCAAGTACGCCGACGATCAGCAGCTGCCCCTGGTCGACCTGTCAGATCTTCAGGCGACCCTGACCTACCTGAACGGCCCGGCCGGCGAGGCTGCCCTCGCCCAGTACGGCGGCATCTCGTCGGCGTCGGTCGGGGTGATGCTGCGCAACATCGTCCAGCTCCAGCAGCAGGGTGCCGACGCCTTCTTCGGTGCGCCGGAGTTCGACATCGACGACCTGATTTACCAGACGCCCGACGGCCGAGGCGTGGTCAGCATCCTCGAAGTCGCCAACATGCAGGATCGGCCGGCCCTGTTCAGCACGTTCATGATGTGGCTCCTGGCGGCGGTCTACCATCACCTGCCCGAGGTCGGCGATCCGGACAAGCCCCGGCTCGTGTTCTTCCTTGACGAGGCGCACCTCCTGTTCGAGAACTCGAACCAGAGCTTCCTCGACCAGATCGAGATGGTCGCCCGGCTGATCCGGAGCAAGGGCGTCGGCGTCTATTTCGTGACCCAGTCCCCCGGGGATGTCCCGGCCAAGGTCCTGGCCCAGCTCGGCAACCGCGTCCAGCACGCCCTGCGGGCATTCACGCCCGACGACCAGAAGATGATCACCGCCACTGCCCGCACGTTCCCGACGACGACCGACTACGACGTGGCCAAGGAGCTCGTCTCGCTGGGCACTGGTGAGGCCCTCGTCACGGTCCTCTCGCCGCGGGGCGTTCCGACTCCGACCGTCCATGCCGTGGTGCGGCCGCCGCGATCGCTGATGGCCCAGATCGATCCCGCGGCGTTCGGGGTGATCGTGGCAGGGTCGGCACTCGCCGCGAAGTACGCGGCCGACGCCGATCCCCAGTCCGCACGGGAGATGCTGGCGGCCCGCCTCCAGGCCCAGGCAGCCCCGGCGCAGGCAGCCCCGCCGCAGCCCACCTGGTCCGTGTCGGTCCCGCCGCCGGGCGGCCGTCCGTCGGGCCGAGGCCGGGCGCCGGGCGGACGGACGCCGAGCCGGTCCTCGGCCGGCGGCTTCGATCTGGGCGACGCGGCCAAGCTGGGGACGCGCGTCCTCACCAGCTCGACCACCAATACGATCGTGCGCGGCCTCTTCGGCGTACTGCTCGGCAGGAAGTAGCCGGGCCGGCCCGAGGCCGGGTCCCCGATCAGGGGCGCCCGTCGGCCTCCCAGGCGGCGATCCAGTTCGTGCTGAAGTCATGCTGTGCAACGGCCAGGCTGACCCGGCCGTCGCACACCGCGGCGTGGAGGGATTCCTCGAGGCCGTCCTTGACGTACGAGCCGACGTCGGTGCCGCTGGCGAGCTTGACGTGGTGGGGCTCGGGCCACAGGTTGCGTGGATCGCGCAGGGCGCCGCCGAGCGAGATCGGGATCAGGTGGTCCTCCTCGTAGTCGCCGAGCTTCCGATCCCGGTAGCCGTACTCGGCGATCTGCCTGATCTTGAGCGGCTCGGTGTAACTCTCCGGTGGCCGCACCCTGGTGGACCAGCCCGAGACGCAGATCGTGCTGCGCAAGGTTGCCCGGGTGACCGCCGGGTTCGTCGCGCCAGGGGTCAGCCGCCGGTCCGGGAGGCCGGCTGAGTAGCTCGGCACGGGGGTCGGTGTCGGGGTGCTCGCGACAGGCGGCGCCGACGACGGCTCGTCGGTTGCTGCCGGCGCGCTGCTCGGCAGCGGGCTTCCGGCGGCCGGGCTGGTCGGCGCCGATGGACCGCAGGCGGCCGCCACGAGCGCGGCCACGACCACGAAGACCACCACGCGCGGGGTCACCATCAGACCGAGTCTACGCGGCCGTGGACGGAAGCCGTAGCGCCAGCCTTCGTTCGTCATAGAATGACGCAATGGCAAGCTGCCCCTCCCACCACGCCGGGATCGACTCGATCGACGCGATCGCGGCTCTCGGCGTCCCGACCCGGCGGCGCCTGTACGAGTACGTCGTCAGCCGCGAAGAGCCGGTCGGCCGGGACGAGGCGGCGGCGGCTCTCGCGATCGGCCGGCCGCTCGTCGCGTTCCACCTCGACCGCCTCGCCCGGGCCGGCCTGCTCGAGGTCGCGTATCGCCGGCTGAGCGGCCGGGAGGGTCCGGGCGCCGGCCGGCCGGCCAAGCTCTACCGCCGGGCCGCGACCGCCGTCGAGATCTCCCTGCCGGCTCGTCGCTACGCCCTGGCCGCCGGTCTCTTCGCGACCGCCCTCGAGCGGGCCGGCCGGGCCGGGTCGGACCAGCAGCGTGGCGTCCTGCTCGATGCCGCGCGGGCCGCCGGAGATCAGCTCGGCCGTGGCCGGGCGACCCTGGCCGAGGCGCTCGACGCAGGCGGGTTCGAGCCCGCGCCGGCCGCGCCGGAAGGCCCGGGTCAGGTCATCCGCCTGCGGAACTGCCCGTTCGGCGAGCTGCTGAGCGAGCACCGGGAGCTGACCTGCTCGATGAACCGGGCATTCCTCGAGGGCGTCCTGGCGGGGACGGGGGAGCGCGGTTGGACGGCCGGCCCGGAGTCCGAGCCGGGCTTCTGCTGCGTCGCGTTCAGGCCCGCTGCGGCCGCCTCCTGACCGGCGAGTCCCGGTCGCTCCGGCCGATCAACCCTGTTGGGCGGGCTCCCCAGACGGACTGCCGTAGCCGGCGTTCGTGAGCATCCGGCGCAGGTCGACGACCTGTTGCGCGTCGATGTCCTTGCCGGCGGGTGGCTCGAGGATCTCCATCTCGGAGCCGAGGGTCACCGCGATCTTCCCGTCGCGATGCCGTTCGACCGTGGTGATCGCCTCGAGCAACGATTGGACCTCGGACCACTCGATGTTGTGGCTGATCGGGTGCTCGAGGATCTTCTCGAGCGTCCGGCGATGGTGGTGGCTCAGGTTGCGGTCGAGCATGTCGATGGTTCCTGCCGGGTCAGCCGGCGCTGGGGGAGGGCTCACCCATCATGCTGCGCCTCGCGCCCGATGGGGTCAAACGCCAGCTCGCGGCCGGTCGGGTCGGGGTCGCTCAGGCGGCTTCGGCGTCGGTTGGGATCGGGGTCTCGACCGGGATGTCGTCCCAGCCCTTGAGCCGGTAGATCAGGGTCGAGACGAGCCAGCTGGCGATGAACAGTCCGATGATCGCGAAGCCCACGATCTCGAAGTCGAGGTCCGAGACGAAGTCCCAGATGCCGCCGGTGAGGTGGAACCGCCCGGCGATGATGCTGAGGACCTCGATCCCGCCGATGCCCAGGGCGATGATCACCGACACGAAGGTGATCGTCAGGTTGTAGTAGAGCTTGCGAATCGGCTTGATGAACGCCCAGCCGTAGGCACCCAGCATCATGATCTGGTCGGTCGTGTCGATCGTCATCATGCCCGCGGCAAAGAGGGCCGGCAGGATGAGGATGAAGCCGATCGGGACACTTCCCCCGCCTGCCGTCGCGGCCAGGCCGAGCAGGCCCACCTCGCTGGCGGTGTCGAAGCCGAGGCCGAACAGGAAGCCGACGAAGTACATGTGCCAGCTCTTCCGGACGAGCCGGAGCATCGGCCGGAAGATCCGGGCGAGCAGGCCCCGGTTCTGGAGGAAGTCCTCGAGGGACTGGTCGCTGTACGTGCCGCCCGCGGCCACCGTCCGGAACATCCGGAAGATGTCGACCAGGACGACAAGGTTGATCAGCCCGATCAGCAGCAGGAAGACGGCCGACACGGTCGTGCCGATCAGCCCGCCGACGTCCTGCATCGCCGGGATGTCGCGGATGACCGCTGCCGAGATCGCCAGGACGACCGACAGGATGATCACGATCGTCGAGTGGCCGAGCGAGAAGAACAGCCCGAGCGCGACCGGGCGCTGGCCATCCTGCATCAGCTTGCGGGTTGTGTTGTCGATCGCGGCGATGTGATCGGCGTCGACCGCGTGGCGCAGGCCGAGGGTGTAGGCGAGTAGCCCGGCGCCGACGAGGGCCGGGTAGGCGGCGCCCACGGCGAACAGGATCACGAAGCAGGCGATCGTGAACACGAGCAGGAACGCGTAGATCGCGACGATTCGGTTGCGCAACGGCGTGGACGTGGCCGCCAACCGCAGGGCGCCTACGAACATGATCCTGACCCCTGATGGGTGGCCCGACCGGGCGGGCGTGGTGTGGCGGCGAGCATACCGCCTTCTTACAACATGTTGCAATAGCGGCACGGAGGCCGCTCGTCCGTCAGTTGCACCTACGTCACGGCGGGCCGGCCGGATGACCGACCCGGTCAGGCCCGGGTCCGGTCCCGGCGGCCGGCGTCGGCGGCCACGAGAGCCGCCACGAAGGAGGCCTCGGTGGGCGTGCTGCCCAGCCCGAAATGGGCCCCGGCGCGGGCGGCCGGCGGCGGCTCGAGGTTGGTCTCGGCAAGGATCCCGAAACGTGCCGGGTCGAACACCTCGGCCGGCGTCCCGTCCAGCACGATCGAACCCCCCCGCAGGACGACGACCCGCTCGAACGTGTCGGCCACGAAGCGCAGGTCGTGGGCAACCGCGATCACCGTGCTGCCCCGGGCCGCCAGGTCGGCCACGATCGCTTCGACGCGCCGGACTCCGCGGGCGTCCTGGCCGGTCGTCGGCTCGTCGAGCACGACGATCGGGCTGCCCATCGCCAGGACGGAAGCGAGGGCGACGAGCTTGCGCCGCGAGTAGCCCAGCAGGAACGGGTTCGTGTCGGCGACCTCGGTCAGCCCGACGGCGTCGAGGGCCGCGCCGACCGCATCGGCCAGCCGGGCATCGGCCAGGCCGAGGTTGCGCGGCCCGAACTCGACCTCGGCCCGGATCCTCTCCTCGAACAGCTGGAGGTCGGGATCCTGGAAGAGCAGGCCGACCTGCCGGGCGAGCTCGGCCGTGGGCGTCCCGGCGATATCCCGGCCACCGAGCAGCACCCGCCCCTCGGTCGGGCGAAGCAGGCCGTTGAGCTGTCGGACGAGGGTCGACTTGCCACTGCCGTTCTGGCCGACGATCGCCAGCCGCTGGCCGGCACCCACCTCGAGGCTGATCCCGGCCAGTGCCCGCAGGCCGTTCGGGTAGGTGTAGCCGACTCGCTCGAGAACGACCGCCGGCGTCGTCGGGCCGGTCACTGGTGCGGCCAGCCGCCGAGCGCCGTCCGGAGCTCGACCGGGTCGAGCGGCACGCCGCCCTGCGCCGCCGCGCGCCCGATCCGGAAGCGGGCCGGCGCCTCGACACCCTGGGCTTCGATCCGTGGATCGGCCAGGACCTCGGCGGCCGGGCCGTCGCCGACGATCGTGCCGTCGTCGATGACGACGATCCGGTCGCACAGGCCGTCGAGCAGGTCGGTCCGGTGCTCCGCGATCAGGAGGGCCGTGCCGGCGTGGGCGAGCTCGTGGAGCGCCTGGGCGACCAGCCGCGCACCGAGCGGGTCAAGCTGGGAGGTCGGCTCGTCGAGGACGAGATGGCTCGGCTCCATGGCCAGCAGGCTGGCGATCGCCACGAGCTGCGACTCACCGCCCGAGAGCCGCGCAGGATCCTGGCGGACGAGCCGTTCGATCCCGATCGCCGCAACGGCCGCCTCGACCCGCCGGACCGTCTCGGCCGCCGCCAGGCCGAGGTTCATCGGGCCGAGGGCGATCTCCTCGAAGACGGTGCCGGTCACGCCCGAGAGCTGGGTGGCCGGGTTGGCCAGGCCCAGGCCGACCCGCTGGGCGAGCTCGAACGGCGGCCGCCCGGTCATCGTCTCGCCGTCGATCTCGAGCGACCCGTCGAGCGCCCCGCCGGTCACCGCGGGCGCCATCCCCGATGCCGCCAGGCAGAGGGTCGACTTGCCCGCCTCGTTCGCGCCGACGAGACCGACGACGGCGCCGTGGGGAACCTGCAGGTCGATGCCGTGGAGCGCCGCCCGGCGCGCCGCCGGGTAGTGGAAGGTCGTACAGCGAAGGCGGAGCATCAGCCGAGGCGGCCGGTGACGCGGACGACGGCGAGGATGACCACGAGGACGAGGAGCAGCCAGCGGCCGAGCCGCTCGCCGGCGGGATCCGGCGGCGACCACAGCAGCTCCCGGCGGCCGGAATGGCCGATCGCCCGGGATTCGAGGGCGAGGCTCCGTTCGCTCAGGCCGGCCAGCGACGAAACGAGCGCCGGCAGCCAGATCGGGGCCGCGCCGCGCAGGTGGGCGACCGGCCCGCGGCCGAGCCGCAGGCCGCGCGCCTGCTGGGCCGCCGAGATCGTCCGGACGCGGTCGGCGACCCCCGGTCCGGCGCCCAGGACGGCGGCGATCCCGAAAGCCCGGCGATGGTCGAGGCCGCGTCGCTCGAGGTCGAGGCCGAGGGCCGGCAGGTCCGTGGTCATGCTCAGGAGGGCGACGCACAACGCCAGCGCACCGGCCCGCACCGCGCCGTCGATGGCCGCGACGATGACGACGCCAGGTTCGCGACCCGCTGCCAGGCTCAATCCGCCCACGACCAGCCAGGCCAGGCCGGCGAGGGCGCCGGCAAACCCGAGCGCCCGGGGCACGATCCGGGCGATGAGGCTCACCGAGAGCACCACGATGAACGCCAGCACCGCACCCCAGGCCGCGGGGGCGAGCAGGACCGCCGCGGCGCAGGCGGCCGGGAGGACGACCCGGGTCAACGGATTGAGCCGTCGGTAGCGGTCGGCGGGCAGAGACGCCCGCTCGAGCTCGGACCGCCAGAACTCGCTGCCGCCCTGGCCCTCGACGTCTGCTGCCACGAACCGGGAACCTCCACGACCGGAACTGTCCGCCGGGCGCCGGCGGAGAGTCGATGGTATTGCAGCGAGCCGAACCAACCGTGCCGGGCAGGGTCGCGGGCGGCGGGCGGCCATCCGGTGCCCGCGCTACTCTGGCGTCGGGAGGTCCTCGTGTCGCAATCTTCGTTGCGAGCCATCGTCGCCTATGACGGCTCGGTCGGCGGCGCCCAGGCGGCGGCCCTGGCCGGTTCGATGGCCTGGCCGGCCGGCTCGACCGTTCGGATCGTGAGCGTCTTCGACCCCCTGCCGACGATGATCGCGCCGCCCTGGTCGGGCGGCGGCGCGATGGCCTCGGTCGAGCTCGACGCCGAGGTGACGGCCGGCCTCGAGGCCGAGCTCGGGGAGCTCGTCCAGCGGCTCGCTGGTCCGGGCCGCGGCATCGAGGGCATCGTCCGCCGCGGTCGGCCGGCCAGCGTGATCATCGACGAGGCCCGGACGCTCGATGCCGACCTCGTGATCGTCGGCTCGCGCGGCCACGGGTCGATCGCCTCGCTGCTCCTCGGCTCCGTCTCGGCCGAGGTCGTCGACCAGGCTGCCTGCCCCGTCCTCGTCGCCCGCCGGGCATCCTTCGGCCGCGTGCTGTTCGCGTCGGACGGTTCCCCGTCCGCGTTGACCGCCGAGGCCGTGCTGGCCCGCTGGCCCCTCTTCGAGGGGCTCCCGGTCCGGGTCGTGGCCGTCGCCGACGTGTTCGAACCGTGGCGTTCCGGAATCGCGCCGACCATGTATGCCGTTGCGATGGAGGCCTATGAAGCGGACATCGAAGCGGCCCGAACCGTGAGCCGCGGGGTCGCCGATGAGGCGGTCGAGCGGCTGCGCGCGGCCGGCCGCCAGGCCGACGCAGAGGTCCGCGGCGGCGATCCCGCGGCCGAGATCATCCGTGCTGCCGATGCCTGGGGAGCCGACCTTGTCGTCCTGGGGTCCCACGGCCGGACGGGCCTGGCCAGGTTCGTCCTGGGCAGCGTCGCGCGCAACGTGGTGCATGCCGGAAACGCCTCGGTCCTGGTCGTCCGAGAGGCCGTCCGGGCCTGACCCGGTCCGACCGCGCCCGACGGGGCGGGCCGGGGCGAGTCACCTCGGTGTCAGGCCACCGCCACCGGCGCGTCTCGGACCAGGGCCGTTCCCGCCCGGCCTTCGAGGATCTCGACCGCGTCGTCGAGGGCCCCGATCGCCGCGAAGCCGCCGGTCCTCCGCACGAAGTCCAGGGCGGCCGTCACCTTCGGGCCCATCGAGCCTGCGGCGAAGGCGCCGGCGGCGATGCCGGCGGTGGCCTCCGTGACGGTCAGGCGCCGAAGTGCTCGCTGGTCGGGCGTTCCCCAGCCGAGATGGACGGCGGCCACGTCGGTCAGCAGGAGGAGCGCCTCGGCATCGACCGCCTCGGCCAGCACGACGGCGGCAAGGTCCTTGTCGACGACCGCCTCGACCCCGGTCAGGGCACCCGATCCGTCGCGGCTGACCGGGATCCCGCCGCCACCGGAGGCGATCACGATCGTGTCCGCCCCGACGAGGGTCCGGATCGTCCGCGCCTCAGCCACCTCGAGGGGGCGGGGCGAGGCAACCACCCGTCGCCAGCCGGCGCCGTCGGGGGCGATCGTCCAGCCGAACTCGGCGGCGAGCAGCCGGGCATGGGTCTCGTCATAGACCGGTCCGATCGGCTTCGATGGCGCTCCAAAGGCAGGGTCGGCCGGATCGACGATTGACTGGCTCAGGACGACCGCGATGTCGCGCTGGCGACCCTCGCCGGCGAGCTGGGCCGTCAGCGCCTGGGCGAGCAGGTAGCCGATCTGGCCCTGCGATTCCGCCACGAGGACATCGAGCGGGGGCGGCGGGACGATCGCCCGGGCGGCGTCAGCCTCGATCGCCAGGAAGCCGACCTGCGGCCCATTGCCGTGGGTCAGGACCAGCTGGTGGCCGCGCCGCTCGAGATCGGCCAGAGCCCGGGCCGCGCCCAGCAGGTTGTGGCGCTGGACGACGGTCGAACCCGGCTCACCACGCCGGATCAGCGCGTTGCCGCCCAGGGCCACGACGACGCGGGTCATCCCAGGCGCTCGCCGTCGGCATCGCCGGTGAGGGCCGTGTAGAGCAGGGCCGTCTCCGTGTGCAGGCGATTGGCGGCCTGCGGCCAGACCCGGGAGGCCGGGCCGTCGATCACCTCATCGGTCACCTCCCGGCCGCGATGGGCCGGCAGGCAATGCATGAAGATCGCGCTCCGGGCCGCCCGCCGCATCAGCCGTGCATCGACCCGGAACCGGGCGAAGGCCGCATCGCGGACATCCGCCTCGGCCTCCTTGCCCATCGACGTCCAGACGTCGGCATAGACCGCTTCGACGGCCTCGGCGGCCTCGTTCGGATCGTTGGTCAGGAAGATCGAACCGCCGGTCAGGCCCGCCTGCCGGCGTGCCCCGGCGACGATCGCCTCGGACGGCTCGTAGCCGGGCGGCGTCGCGACCCGCAGCTCGAAGCCGGCCAGGCCGGCAGCCTGGATCAGCGAATGGCAGACGTTGTCGCCGTCGCCGATGAAGGCGACCCGAATCCCGGCCAGGGTGCCGAATTGCTCGGATAGGGTCATCGCATCGGCCAGCGCCTGGCATGGATGGTGCTCGTTCGTCAGGGCGTTGATCACCGGAATCGACGCGGCGCCGGCCAGCTCAGCCACCGTGGCCTGGGCGAACGTCCGGACCGTCAGGCCGTCGAGGTAGAGCGACAGGGCACGTGCCGTGTCCCCGATCGTCTCGCCGTGGCCGAGTTGGAGCTCGTCGGGGCGCAGGACGATCGGGAGCATGCCGAGCAGCCAGGCGGCAGACTCGAAGCTCACCCGGGTGCGCGTCGAGGGCTTGTCGAAGATCATCCCGACCCGTTTGCCGGCGAGGCGGTTCCGGAAGGCGTCCGGGTCCCGCTTGAGCCGGGCGGTGAGGTCGAGGAGCGAGCGCAGGCCGGCGGGCCCGAGCTCATCGAGCGTCAGGAAGTGGCGGGGCGCTGCCACCTTGGCGGCGGGCGGCGGCCCGGCGGAGGGCCCGGCCGGCATCTCAGACGCCTGCCGGGACGCGCGTACGAGCGATCGCGACGACGGGTTCGATCAGCTCGCTCAGCGGGATGCCGCTCACCTGGGCCAGCTCGTAGCGGACGCGGGTGATCGGCTTGTTCAGCCGCAGGACGCGGGCCAGGTCGATCGGCGTGCCGGCCAGGACCAGGTCGGCGTCGACCGCGTTCAGGGTCGCCTCGAGCTCCGCCACCTGATCCGGGCCGTAGCCCATCGCCGGGACGAGTGGTTCGAGGGCGGGGTACCGATCGAGGACCGCGCGGATCGAGCCGACGGCCGCCGGCCGCGGATCGACCAGGGCGGCGGCCCCGAAGCGACGGGCGGCGACGACGCCGGCACCGTAGGTCATCCCACCGTGGGTCAGGGTCGGTCCGTCCTCGACGACGACGACGCGCCTGCCGGCGATCGACGGCCCGATCAGGGTCAGGTCGGAGCGGGCCGTGACGATCTCCGCCCGGGGGTTCAGCTCGCGGACGGCGGTTCGGACCGCCTCGACGGCCGCCGGCTCGGCCGAGTCGACCTTGTTGATGATCACCACGTCGGCCATCCGGACGTTCGTCTCGCCCGGGTGGTAGCGACGTTCGTCGCCGGCCCGGAGGGGATCGGCGACCACGATGAAGAGGTCGGGCCGGTAGAACGGGAAGTCGTTGTTGCCGCCGTCCCACAGGATGACGTCGGCCTCCGGATTCGGCCTGCCGCAGGATCGCCTCGTAGTCGACGCCGGCGTACACGATCCGGCCCGCGTCGAGGTGCGGCTCGTACTCCTCGCGCTCCTCGATCGTCGTCTCGAAGCGGTCCAGGTCGGCGTACGTCGCGAAGCGCTGCGACGCGCTGGGCGGCGAGGTCGCCGTAGGGCATCGGATGGCGAATGACGACCGGCTTCAGGCCACGCTCGGCCAGGAGCGCCGCGATGCAGCGCGTCGTCTGGCTCTTGCCGGCTCCGGTCCGGGTCGCGCCGACGGCGATCACCGGCCGGCTGCTCGGCAGCATCGTCCGGGCCGGCCCGAGGAGGCTGAAGTCCGCCCCAGCCGCGAGGGCCCGGGAGGCCGCATGCATGACCGTCTCGTCGGCTGACGTCGCTGTAGGCGAAGACCACCGTGTCGACCTGCTCGTCGCGGACGAGGCGCTCGAGCTCCTGCTCGGCGACGATCGGGATGCCCCCGGGTAGAGCGGGCCCGCCAGCTCCGGCGGATAGCGCCGATCGGCGATCCCGGGGATCTGGGCCGCCGTGAAGGCCACCACCTCGACCGCCTGGTCGTTCGCGGTAGACCACGTTGAAGTCATGGAAGTCGCGCCCGGCGGCGCCCATGATCACGAGCCGCTGGCGACTCATCGCTGACCTCCTGGCATACCCTCGCCGCGCCGGGCCGGGACCCGCTGGAGATCAGCCCCGGCGAAATGGCGAAGCCTCGCGAGCAACTGGCGCTCAGTGACCCTCGCTGACGCCTCCGAGCTGATCGCCCGGGAGCGCCGGTGATGTTCGTCCCATTCGTGCACGCGCCGTTCGAGCTGTTCGCGGACCGTCCCCGGCCCGACGATCAGGAGGTCGTCATCGGTAGCCAGGCGGCCGGCGACCTCATCGACGAACTGGCGCAGGTGCTCCTGTCGCTTCGGTTCACCGGCCGTGGCCGGGCCGCCGCCTCCGTGCATCATGGAATCGTGGCGCAGGTGACCGCTCGAGCTGCGGTGGTCGGGCACGTCGGACTTGATCCGCTCGAGATGTGCCTGGCCGTCGAGCCAGCGTCCGATCAGCGCCTCGCGAGCGTCGATCCAGACCACGCTGCAGGGCTGCTCGCCATCCCGGGCGGGAGGGCCGTCAGGCGAAGTCACGTTCGGGTTCATTCGGGTTCTCCTCATCCTGTCCGTGAACGACAGCGTCGCGCCCGCGCGCGGCGGACACACCGGCCATTGGATGCCCGGCTGCGGGCCGAACGGCCCGAATCCTCGCTTGTGAGTCGCGAGCTCCGCCGGGCAGCACGTGACCCGGAGGAACCTCCGCCTTCGTCGTTGATGCGATCTCTGACGGACCGTCCATTGATGCGATCGCTGGTGGCTCCGCCGGTCTGAAGTAATCTCGCGGCGGATCGGCTGTCGGCCTCTCCGGGTCGATCACCAGCATGCTCCGAGCACGTCCGGGCCGCCAGTGCCGAAGGTCCCGCATTCCCGTGACGAGCGGCGCTCCGGGCTCCAGCTGGTCACGGGATCGTCCGGGCAGCCCATGACAGACGGCCCCTCGGGAGCCGTCCACTCGGCCCTGACCGGGATGTCGCCCGGTCGGTCATCGTTCATGGCGAAACGAGGTCGTTCCGATGATCATTCGCACCACCACGATCCCGCCCGTCATGCCTCGCCTGCTCGGTCCGGTCGCTCGATGACGGCCCAGGCGACGAGCCCACGATCCGCTCACCGGGGTCACCCCGGCCAGCCGTCCCTCGACGCGCCGAGCGGCCGATTGGTGGTCGATCGCCGGGGGCGCGACCTGATCGGCCAGCCCCTTCTCAACAAGGGCACTGCGTTCACCAACGACGAGCGCGACGCATTCAGCCTGCACGGGCTGCTGCCCGCGCGGGTCTCGACGATCGAGGAACAGGTGATCCTCGAGCTCGAGCATGTCCGGCGCAAGGCCGACGACCTCGAGCGGTTCATCGGCCTGGCCGCCCTGCAGGACCGGAACGAGACCCTCTTCTACCGGGTCCTGGCCGACAACCTCGAGGAATTCCTGCCGATCGTGTACACGCCCACGGTAGGTCGGGCGTGCCAGGAGTTCAGCCATATCCTGCGCCGGCCGCGTGGCGTGTGGATCACCCCGGCTGATGTCGGCCGGATCGATGACATCCTGCGGGCGGCGGCTGACGACGAGGTCCGCCTGATCGTGGTAACCGATAATGAGCGGATTCTCGGCCTGGGCGACCAGGGCGTGGGCGGGATGGCCATCCCGGTCGGAAAGCTCGCCCTGTACACGGCCGCGGCCGGCATCTACCCGGCCTGGACGCTGCCCGTCTCGCTCGACGTCGGGACCGACCGGGCCGAGCTCCTCGACGACCCGCTCTACCTCGGCTTCCGGGCTCCGCGCCTGCGCGGTCCGGCCTACGACGAGGTCCTCGAGGCGTTCGTCGAATCCGTCCGCCGGGTCTTCCCGGCGGCCGTGGTCCAGTGGGAAGACTTCAAGCAGCACAATGCGCTCCGGATCCTGAACCGCTACCGGCACCGCCTGCCGAGCTTCAACGACGACGTCCAGGGCACCTCCGCAGTCGTCGTTGCCGGTCTGCTCGCGGGTCGCCGCGACCGAACCGGGCTGGGCGGTGAGCGTTTCCTGCTCCTTGGTGCGGGCGCTGCCGCGATCGGAATCGCCGGTCTGATCCGGCGTCAGCTCGGTCCCGACGCCACGATTGCGCGCTGGGGCGGCCCGGCGATGGCCCTGATGGACCATTCCGGACTCGTCCATCTCGAGCGGCCTGGCCTTGCTGACGACCAGCGCCCGTTCGCCGTCGAGCCGAAGTGGTTCATCGACGCGGGCCTGACCGAGGCGGAGCTGGCCGACCCGGTTGCGGTCGCCCGGGTCCTCCGGCCGTCGGTCCTGATCGGCACGACGGGCAGCCGGGGCGCATTCACCGAAGGGCTCGTCCGCGAGGTCGCCCGCCACGATCCGCAGCCGATCGTCATGCCGCTCTCGAATCCGGGCGATCGAGCCGAGGCCCGACCTGACGAGATCCTCGCCTGGACCGACGGCCGGGCGCTCGTGGCCACCGGCAGCCCGTTCGGCGAGGTCGAATGGGCGGGGTCACGCCGGACGATCGGCCAGGCCAACAACGTGTTCATCTTTCCCGGCGTCGGGCTCGCCGCGATCATTGCCGAGGCGCGCGAGCTGACCGACGAAGCGTTCCTGGTCGCGGCCAAAGAGCTGGCCGGCTGCGTCACGGATGAGCGGTTCGCGAGCGGCGCGATCTACCCGCCGATCGGCGCGCTGCGGGCGGTCTCCCGGTCGATCGCGATCGCGCTCGTGCGCCACCTCAGGGACGGGGGCTACGGCCGCCAGTTCCGCGACGACGAGATCGAGCCGGCGGTCGATCGGGCGATGTGGCGGCCCGACTACCTGCCCTACGAGCCGGGATGAAGCCGCTGACGCGAGCCGGAGCGGCCGTGGCCGAGCCCGTCGGTTCTGACAGGAATGTGACCGAACCGGAGGTGAGCGACTCCGACGCGGCGGCCGCCGCGGACGTTCGGGCAGTCCTCCAGCCGCGCTCGATCGCGGTGATCGGCGCGTCGCGCCAGCGCCGGACGATCGGCGGCGACCTCTTCCACAACCTGATCGAGGCGGACTTTGCCGGCCCGGTCTACCCGGTCAACCGCTCGGCGTCCTCGGTCCAGGGCGCCCGGGCGTACGGCTCGATCCTCGATATCCCGGATCCGGTGGACGTCGCGGTCGTGATCGTGCCGGCCGCCGTGGTGGCCGGTGTCGCCCGGGAGTGCGCCCGGAAGGGCGTCCGCGGGCTGGTCGTGGTCAGCTCCGGCTTCGCCGAGGTCGGCGGCGCTGGCGCGGCAAGGCAGGCCGAGCTGGCCGAGGTCTGCCGGGCGGGCGGCATGCGCCTGATCGGGCCCAATTGCATGGGCATCGCGAACACCGAACCCGGGGTCCGGATGAACGCCCAGTTCGCGCCGATCGAGCCGCTGCCCGGCCGGGTCGGCTTCCTGTCCCAGAGCGGCGCCCTGGGACTGACCCTGATCGACCACGCCAACCGCCTCGGGCTGGGGCTGTCGACGTTCGTGTCGGTCGGCAATCAGGCCGACCTGTCGGGCAACGACTTCCTGGCCTACTGGGAGCACGACGAGGCGACCGACGTGATCCTGCTCTACCTCGAGTCGCTCGAGAATCCGCGCGAATTCGCCCGGATCGCCGGCCGGGTGGGACGGACGAAGCCGATTGTCGTCGTCAAGAGTGGCCGCTCGAGCGCCGGGGCGCGGGCGACCTCCTCGCACACGGGTGCGCTGCTCGGCGCCTCCGACGCCACCGTGGACGCCCTCTTCCGCCAGTCCGGGGTGATCCGGACAGGGACCGTGGCCGAGCTCTTCGACGTGACGTCGCTGCTGGCCAACCAGCCCCTGCCGCCCGGCCGGCGGGTGGCGATCGTGACCAATGGCGGCGGACCCGGGATCCTGGCAGCCGACGCCTGCGAGGCCGCCGGCCTCGAGGTGGCGCCCTTCCCGGACGCGGTCCGGGCACGGCTCGCGGAATGGCTGCCGTCGGCCGCCGGGATCGGCAACCCGGTCGACATGATCGCCTCCGCCACCGCCGACGACTACCGCCGGGCGATCGAGCTGATCGGCGATGACCCCGCGATCGACGCGCTGATCGCGATCTTCGCCCCGCCCCTGGTGACCCGGGCCGAGGATGCCGCGCGCGCGATCCGCGAGGCGACGGCCGGGCTGAACCGCAGGATCCCTGTCCTGGCGGTGTTCATGGCGGCCGGCGAAGCCCCCGCCGAGCTCGTCGGCGGGGCGGTTCACGTCCCGTCCTACGGCTATCCCGAGGATGCCGCCCTCGCCCTCGGACGGGCGCTCGAGTACGCGGCCTGGCGGGCCCGGCCGCAGGGCCGGATCGCCGTACCCGGCGGCATTCGCCCCGAGGCCGTCCAGGCCGCGATCGACTCGATCGTCGCCCGTGGTCGATCGCGCTGGCTCGAGCCGGGCGAGGTCCGGGCGCTGCTCGAGAGCTATGGGCTGCCGCTCGTCTCGGAAGCCTTCGCCCGGACGCCGGTCGAGGCTGCCGCTGCCGCCGGCCGGCTCGGCGGCCCGGTCGCCCTGAAGGGCGTCGCCCCGGGCGTGGTCCACAAGAGCGACGTCGCGGGGGTGCGCCTCGGGCTCGGCTCGCCGGACGACGTCGAAGCCGCCGCCGAAGGGATGGCCGTCGCCTATGCGCGGGCCGGCCACGCGATCGAGGGCTTCCTCGTGCAGCCGATGCTCCCGCCGGGCGTCGAGATGCTCGTCGGGATCGTCCGCGACCCGCTCTTCGGTCCGGTCGTCGCCTGTGCCGCCGGCGGAACGGCGGCCGAGCTGCTCAGGGACATGTCGGTCCGGATCACACCCCTGACCGACCTCGATGCGGCCGACATGATCAGGTCGCTTCGGACCTTCCCGCTCCTCGACGGCTACCGGGCAGCACCCAAGGCGGACATCGGAGCCCTCGAGGCGATCCTCCTGAGAGTCGGCGCACTCGCCGATGCCCATTCGGAGCTGGTCGAGATGGACCTGAACCCGGTGATCGTGTTGAGCGACCGGGCCGTGATCGTCGACGCCCGGATCCGGATCGCCTGAGCCGGCCGGGATTCGAGTCGGGCGAGGCCGCGAAGCGACGCCGGCCGTCCGGGCGAGCCCCGGAACCTCAGAGCGATACGGCTGGCAGGACGAGCTCGGCCTCCGAGAAGGCGGGCTGGACGAGCCGACTTCCGAAGCGGCCGACATTCTCCCCGCGGAGCATGAGTGAGCGGAGGAGTCCGCCGCCGGCGATCTCACCGGCGAACCGGAAGCCGACGATCCGTCCGGCATCGAGGAAGACCTTGCGCAGGCGGTCGCCATCCCTCCAGCGAAGCTCGTCCGGGCCTTCGGATGCGCCCACGGCCATGATCGGCAGACCCAGGTGCTTGAGGCTGTTCATCGTCTCGGCGCCGGGATAGGCGACGTCGCCGCCGAGGATGTTGGCAGCGACCACCCGGGCCTGGTCCACGGCATTCGGGAAGATCGCGTGGACATAGGCCTTGCCGGTCGCCCGGTCGGGCGCCTCGACCACGTCGCCGGCAGCCCAGATGTCGGGCCCGTCGTCCGCAGCCGGTCGTCCACGCGTGATTCCCCAGCCCGCGGCGATGCCCGATCCCTCGAGGAAGTCGATGTTCGGCTTGACCCCGGTCGCGGCAATGTAGAGGTCCGCGGTCAGCAGCTCATCCGACGGCCAGCCGGACCCCGTTCGCCCGGCCGTCGTCGTCGACGAAGGCCGTCGCCTCGACACCGAGCCGGAGGTCGATGCCGCGGGCCACCATCGCTCGCCCGGCGATCTCGGCGGTCTCGGGGTCGAGCATCCGGGGCATGACCCAGCCGCGCCGGCCGATGATCGTCACCCGGACGCCCAGGTCGGCGAGGAGCAGGGCGATCTCCATCCCGATGAAGCCCGCTCCGACGATCAGGGCGGTCTTCGCCTCGGCTCGGCGAACCCGGCTCATGATCGCCTCGGCGGCGACGAGCGACTTGAAGTCGTGGACGCCGGGCAGCTCCGAGCCGGCGACCGGGGCATGGAGGCGACTGCCGCTGGCGATGAGCAGGGCGTCGTAGCCGAGCCCGGTCCCGTCGGCCAGCTCGACCCGATGCGCAGCGGGATCGATCCTCGTCACCCGCGCGGTGCGAGACGAGATCGCGAGCCGCTCAGCAGACGTCGCGTCCCTTCCAGAAGAGCGTTTCCGAGCGACCGGTGAGGAAGTGGTCGGCCATCGCCGGCGGCGAGTACGGCGGGTAGGGCTCCCGGGTGACCATCTCCAGCTCCAGCGGCCGGATCGGCGAGGCGGAGCGCCTCGGCCGCGACGATCCCGGCCGGCCCGGCCCCGATGATCAGGACCTTCATGCCGCCACCTCCGATCGCTGCACTGGCGAGGAGCACGCCAGATCCGCTCGACCGCGGCCATGAACGGCGAGTCCGGGATGTCGAGCAGGAAGTCGACCGATGGTTCGGCCGCGAGGACCGCGTCGTCGTCGGGGAGCCAGCTCAGGCTGGCGAAGCGGAACTGGCCGCGGCGTCCAGGAGATCGGCCTGCACCCGCTCCCGGTCGGCGTCGCCGCGGACCCGGTTCACCACGAGGTGGATCGACGGGATCGCCGAGGTCCCGGGCCAGGCTCGCGGCCGCCAGCGCCACGCGGATCCCGCTGTAGGTCGGGTCGGTGACGACGATCGCATGGTCGAAGCCTCGCGCGATCGCCCGCCCGAAGTGCTCGACGCCGGCCTGAGTGTCCATGACGATCGCCTCGTCCGGGACGCAGGCCGATCGCCCGGATCGCCTCAGCGATGAGCGTGTTCTCGGGGCACAGGCAGCCCCCGCCCGCGCCCGACAGCGTGCCCATCGCGAGGAAGCCGGACGCCGTCGGGGGCGTGCTGCCCGAACCGGTCCACGACGTCGTCGACGTCGGGATTCAGCCGGAACAGCAGCCCAAACCCGTCGCCCGGGCGGGCGCCGGTCTTCTCTGCGACGTAGTCCGCGTTCCGGCTGAGCGGGACGAGGCTCTCCGCCTCGCGTCGCGGCATCCCGAGCGCGGCGGCCAGGTTCAGCTGGGCGTCGGCGTCGACGGCGAGCACCCGCCGGCCATCACGGGCAAGAGACCCTGGCCAAGGCGGCAGTCAAGCGTCGTCTTGCCGACCCCGCCCTTGCCCGTGACGACGATCCGCAGGCCCTCGGCCCCGACGGCAGCCATCTGCAGCACTGCCGCCGGAACGGGAGCGGTGATCGCCTCGGCCTCGACGTACGGCAGGCCCGAGGCCGCGTCGCTTCGCCTCGATGTGGCGGCGGATCAGGACCGCAGCCTTCTCCGGGTCGGGTTCGACGGCGAACTTGGCGCCGACGACGCCCTCGAGGCCGTTGGCCAGGAGATCGACGACCTTCGGGCTAGCCGAAGATCGGCGGCTGGACGCCGAGCACGGTGGTGATGCCCCGAAGCCACGACGTAGGCGCCGATCGCCACGGCCTTCTCCGAGTACCACTCCGGGGCGGCGCCGGCCAGCGGCAGCTGGCTGATGTCGACACCGAGGTGCTTGGCCAGGGCAGCGGCCAGCACGAGGATGCGCGTGTTGTCGACGCACGAGCCCATGTGCAGGACCGGCGGGATGCCGAGCGCCTCGCAGACGGCCCTCAGGCCCGGTCCGGCCATCTCGGCCGCCTCCGGGACCATCTGGCCGGCCTTGCCGTTGGCGACGGCCGCGCAGCCCGTCACGAGCACGAGGATGTCGTTCTCGATCAGGCGGCGCGTAGCGTCGACGTGGCCGTAGTCCTGCGGGATCTTGGGGTTGTTGCAGCCGACCACGCCGACCGCGCCCCGGATTGTGCCGGCGGCGATCGCGTCGACCAGCGGCTGGGGCGTGCCACCGAGCGCGCCGAGGATCGCCTCGACGAGAAGCCGGCCATCATCGGGACGGGCTCGATCCGGGATCCGGACCCGCTCGGGGTTGCGGTTGGGATAGGCCTCGATCGCCCGGCGGACGATCGCCCGGCCGATCTCGAGCCCGTGGTGCGGGATCGAAGCGGCATGTGCACGGCGCCGGGGAACTTGGCCTTGTCGGACGTCGAGATGACCTGCGTGTGGAAGCACTTGCGCGACGTCGGTGACCGACGGCATGATGCACTGGTAGTCGACGACCATCGCCTCGAGGGCGCCGGTCATCATGACCAGCTCCTGCATCAGGTGGTTGCCGGCCATCGGGACGCCCTTGCGCATCAGCAGCTCGTTGCCGGTGCAGCACAGGCCGACGAGGTTGATGCCGGCCGCGCCGGCGGCCTTGGCCAGGGCCACCAGCTCCGGATCCGCGGCAGCCTGGACGATCACGTCGGAGAGCACCGGGTTGTGGCCGTGGAGGGCGATGTTGACGTGGTCGGCCTTGAGCGTGCCCAGGTTGACCTGGGACATCACCGGCTTCGGCGTCCCGAACATCACGTCCGAGAGCTCGGTCGCGATCATCGAGCCGCCCCAGCCATCGGACAGGCCGTCCGCAGGCCGTGGAGCAGCACGTTGGCGTAGTCACTGTCGACGCCCATGTGCGTGCGATGGAGCATCTCCACGTTCTCGCGGTCGATTCCCCGCGGGGTGAGCTGGAGCCGCTGCCAAAGGGCCCGACGCTGATCGGGCGCTCGCTGGGCGAAGCCCAGCTCGGTCTTGCGGCTGCCGTAGTCCGCATACATCGCGGCGGCCAGATCGCGGACGATCTCGCCGGTCGATCGCTCACCGGTCTCGACACCCCATTCCTCGGCCAGCCGGCGGAGCTTGGCCTCATCGGTAATCCGGTAGCCCTGGGTCTCGCCCGTAGCCGTCTCGGCGAAGACCTCGAGGATGTCCCGGCCGTGGTCGGAGTGTGCCGACGAGCCGGCGGCGATCGACCGGCCCAGGTTGCGGGCGACGATCAGGTCGGCCGTCGCGCCGCACACGCCGAGCTGCGGTCCTTCGCCGAAGGGATCGATCCGGCAGGGCCCCATCGAACAGTTGCGGCACGAGACGCCGAGTGCGCAATAGCCGCACTGCGGCTCCTGGGCCATCGCGCCGATCCCAGACCGTCTGGATTCCCTCGGCCCGGGCGAGCTCGAGCATCTCGCGAGCGTCGGCCGGCATGGTGAGAGCAGCGACGGCCTCTCGCTCGCGGCCGTCACGATCGAGCGCGGTCATCGCGCACCTCCTGCTTGACCTGGGGCCGCGCCGAGACGCCGCCAGGCACCGATTGACTCGGGCACCGGTTGGATCGGTTCGACCATCGTCGTCGCGGCGAAGACCGCCGCCGTCTCGCGCCGCCGCCCGGCAGCCACGAGGTCATTGAGCTCGCCGAATTCGAGGGCATCGACCTTGCACGCCTCGACACAGGCCGGTTCCCGGCCGGCCCGCAGGCGGGCAATGCACGCGTCACATTTCACGGCGACCGTGCCGCCGTTGACACTCCCGAAGAGGGGATGGAAGGTCAGGACGTCGAACGGGCAGACCATCGCGCACATCGCGCAGGCGATGCACTTGGCCGCATCGATGAGGACCACGTCGTGGACCTGGTCGCGATAGATGGCCGCGGTCGGACAGACTAGCTGGCAGGGTGCGGGATCGCAATGGCGGCACTTGTTGGGGAAGGACGTGTTCGCGCTCGGCCCGGCCTGGACGTGCAGCCGTTTGCGGGGCAGAGGTTGCTCCATCGGAGCCGCCCAGGGATCACCCGACTGGGAGTGCTCGACCGCGCAGGCGAACTCGCACTGCAGACAGCCGATGCAGCGCTCGGGGTTGACGAACACGGTGAGCATGCCTCACCTCCTGCGATGGGAGGTCCCTCGTTACCCTCCTCGACTGGGGATCGAGTGGGGCGGCAGGGGGCGCTCGGTCTGAAATTCGCGCTGTGAGGATCGTCAGCGGTCGGAGAACAGGAGTGCCAGTGCCATAGGGCCCGAACGCGCGGGCCGAACTGACCGGCTCCTCGATCGACGGCTTCAGGTGCCGGCCAATCCGTCAGTCGCCGGCCGATCCAGGACGGGTCCGATTGCTCCGGGCGCGGGTTCGATCAGTGCTCTTCGAGGTCCGCCTCGGCCTTGGTCTGGTGGACCGTGCCGGGTGCGTGCTCGGGCGGGGCGTAGATCGTGATCAGGCGGAGCGGTCGTTCTCCAGTGTTCAGGAAGTTGTGCCGGGTGCCGGCCTGGACGAAGACCAGGTCGTTCGGGCCGACCGGACTGGCCTGACCGTCGAGCTGCGCCTCGCCCCGCCCGTCGACGAAGGCCAGGACCTGGTCCGTGGCGGGATGGACCTCCTCGCCGATCTCGCCGCCAATCGGGATGGTCATCACGACCACCTGTTCGTGGGCGCCGGTCATCACGACCCGGCGAAAGGCATCATTCGACCAGGCTGCGGCAAGGATGTCGATGCGACTCGCGGTGAGTTCCATAGTGAACCTCCTCGGCGGACCGAGCTCCGACCTGTCTGGTCGCGACCGGCCGCACGCCGTCGATCTCAACGTAGCGCGGCGTTGCCGGCGGGGGAAAGTGCCGAGTGGCCCGTCGCCGTGGTCCTATTCCCGCGGTCCGAACCAGCGCGCCGACCACGCCCCGATCAGGACCACCGCCAGCCCGATCACGACCAGGACGAGTGGCGCCGAGATCCGGTCGGCAAGGGGGCCGGCGACCAGCGCTGGAAGGAGGCTGGCGGTACTGACGATCGAGGCGAGGACACCGAAGACACGCCCCCGCACATAGGCAGGCATCGATTCGAGCAGGACGGTCTGGGCCGAGACCAGGGTGACCGCGTAGCCGGCGCCGGCTGTGACAGCGATCGCCGCCAGGAACGGCACGATCGACACGCCGATCCGATCGAGCGCGCCATGGAGGGGCACCCCGAGCGCCAGGGATGCGGTCAGCCCGCCAAAGACGACCAGCCCGATCTCCGCCGCCCGCCGCCGCGGGACGTGCCTGAATCGGCGCAGGCCGGCGACACCCAGCACGACCCCCAACCCGAGCGGCAGGACCACGACGATCAGGTGGTCTGGTCGGATCCCGACGCTCGCCGCGAGGGCCGGCCCGAGCACGCCCAGCACGCCCGCGACCGAGGCACTCGCCGCCTGGTGGATGATCGGCCGGCTGATCTCCCGGTCGTAGCGGACCACAGCGAATCCATGGCCCATCTCGCGGATCGCCAGGCGGACCTCGTCGCGCCTCGATCCGCGTGACGGCCGCTCGACCGGCGGCGCCGACGGCAGGCCGATGCAGGCGACGGACGCGGCGACGTACAGGACGGCGACCACACCGAGCACCGACGACGGCCCGGAGATCGCGACGATGAGCGGCCCGACGAAGGCGAAGCCGACGGCGAACGATCCCTGCAGGGTCAGGTTGAAGATGCCCATCGCGGTTTCGAGCTGGGGGTGGGGGACGACCCGGGCGATCATCGAGCCCTCGGCCGGGGTCAGGACGACGCTCGTCAGGCTGACCCCGAGGTTGAGCGCGAGGAGGGCCGGCAGGTCCGCGCCGGTGAGCGCCAGGCCGATCATCAGGATCGCCCGCAGGATGTTCGGCCCGACCAGCGCCCAGCGCAGGTTCAGCCGGTCGACGACCACGCCGGCGAACGGCGACAGGACGATCTGGGGCAGCACATAGGTCGCGAACAGGACGCTCACGGCGGAGTTCGAACCGGTCGTGTCGAAGACCAGGATCGTCATCGCGTAGAGGGCCATGTTGCCGCCGACCTGGGTGGCGGCCTGCACGAACCACAGCCGGGCGAAGCTCGGATTGCGCAGGAGCGACCGGCTTTCGCGTCGACGCACCGGTCGAGGATACGGGCGGACCGCTCGACCCGGATGAACCAGGGCGCCGGAACGGGCCGTCCGGCACTGGTCCGCTACCGGGCCGAGCGTCATCCTGCTGAATGGAGGTATCTGCGATGTTCCGACGAATCGCCCTGATGGGCACCTTGATCAGCGCGTCCGCAGCCGTTGGCGTCGTTGCCGCGCGCAAACGCTGGCACGAATGGGGAATCGACCCGGCCGAGACGAAGCGAGCGCTACCTGGCGATGAGCTGGTCGCCGAGCCGACGAACGCCGACACGCGCGGGATCGATATCGCGGCGCCGCTCGAGCAGGTCTGGCCGTGGCTCGTCCAGATGGGCTACAAGCGCGCCGGCTGGTACAGCTACGACGCGATCGACATGAACCAGGGCAGCAACTGGGAGATCGTGCCCGAGTACCAGGCGCTCGAAGTCGGCGCGGTCATGCCGACCCATGACGGCGGCGGGTTCGTGGTCAAGACGGTCCAGCCAAACAAGGTCCTCGTGCTCTACCTCGACTCCGAGATCGCACGCGAGCAGGAGCGGGATCACGCCGGCGAGACCACGCTGAACGTCCAGGCGACGGGCAGGTTCCTGAGCGCGGCGGTGCCCGGGGAGTTCGCCGCGAGCTGGACCTTCGTGCTCGAACCGAAGCCGGATGGCGGAACCAGGCTGATCGAGCGCTTCCGGGTTCGCCTCGAAGCACCGGCCACGATGCCGGCAACGATCCTCGGGCCGATCCTCGGCTTCGGCGTCTTCACGATGACCCGCCGCCAGATGCTCGGCATCCGTGACCGCGCCCAGTCGCTCGTCCGCTCCCTGACGACCCCGCCGGCGCCAGCACCGGCGCCGGCAGCCGGCTGACGCTGCAATCGCGCAACGAAGAGCGGGGCACCTCCCGTGAGGGACGTGCCCCGCTCCTGATTCGCCTGGGTCCCGACGGCGCCTGATCAGTCGCGCCGGATCCTCGGTCCTACCGGCTGGCGGCGTCGCCGGATCGGACTGAAGCCGACGACCAGGGCGATGGCCGCGAGGAGGGCGAGCAGCATGCCCAGGCCGGCGCCCGGTCCGGCGGTCGGGGTCTGGTCAACCGTGCTGGTCGACGGAGGCGTAACCCGCGGGGTGGCCGTCGCCGCCTCGACACCGCCGGAGGGCGATGCGCTCGGCTGGTCGGTTGGAAGCGCCGAGCCGGTCGGCGTGGGCGTCGGCGTGGGGTCGAGGCAGGGTCCCATCGACAGGTCGATCACCTTGCTCCAGCCCTCGGATCCGGTCGGGTCGTCGCCGGCCTTCACGACGACTTCGGCCGTGTGACCGACGTACGGGCTGCCGGCCTCGATCGTGGCCGAGTAGGTGGTCAGGAAGGTCGTCGTGTCGAGCACGGAGGCGTCATCAATCGAGGCCGAGACGGTGTTGGTGAAGGCCGGCTCGTACAGCGTGAGGTCGATCGTCAGGACCGGGCTGCCGTCGTTGCACGACAGGGACGCCGATGGGACGTGGGCTGAAGCGAGGCCGGCACTGACGAGGAGGAGCCCGCCAACCACCGGCAGGAGGAGGATCTTCGACGCTCGAGGGCTGGCCATGACCGTGCTCCTGGTGATCCCTGCTTCGTGCCATCTGGCAACGTCGGTACCATGACTTTAGTCCCGACAATTCCACGGTCAACGGCGCAGACCGCAGCGAACCGCACACGCTCCTCATGAGCGTTGCCGGACGGCACCGGGACCCGACCGGACTCCTGGCCCAGTGCCTCGTCGAACGTTGAGGCCGCCGGTGGCATCGGGCGGAATCCCCGGCCGGGAACCATCCGGCCCCCCCTGACAGGCCGTTCAGCACTCGCCGCACCTCCAGTCGGCGCCTAGCGTTCTGGGTCGGAGGCAGACGATGGTCGAGACGATCAGCGCCGGACGGCCGGCGATTCGTTGGCAGGCGCCATTCCGGCCCCTGGAGATCGCCAGCGATCGCTGCAAGGGCTGCGGACTGTGCGTCGAGGCCTGCCCGAAGCATGTCCTCGAGCTCGACATGTCGATCGTCAACGGGCTCGGCTATCACCCCGTGCAGCTCCTCGACGCCGCGGCCTGCACCAGCTGTGCGCTGTGCGCCCGGGTCTGCCCGGACGCAGTCTTCGCCGTCTACGCCCGACCGAAGGGAGGCTGAGGTGTCCGCTGTGGCCAGCTCGCCCGGAGCGACCTCCGGCATCCTCCAGGTCGACCGCCCGGTCCTGATGAAGGGCAACGAGGCGATGGCGGAGGCCGCCATCCGGGCGGGCTGCGATGCCTACTTCGGCTACCCGATCACGCCCCAGGCCGAGCTGCTCGAATGGATGGCGCGGCGGATGCCTGAGCTGGGCCGCGTCTTTGTCCAGGCCGAGAGCGAGCTCGGCCGCGATCAACATGGCCCTGGGCGCCGCGGCGACCGGAGCCCGCGTCCTCGTCTCATCCTCGAGCCCGGGGATCAGCCTGATGGCCGAGGGGATGAGCTACCTCGCCGGGTCCGAGATCCCGATCGTGCTGATCAATGTGATGCGCGGCGGGCCCGGTCTGGGCAGCATCGGGCCTTCGCAATCCGACTACTTCCAGGCAACGAAGGGCCACGGCCACGGCGACTACCGGGTGCCGGTCCTGGCGCCCTCGTCGATCGCCGAGGCGGTCGTCCTGATCGCGGACGCGTTCGAGCTGGCGGAGCGCTACCGGACCCCGGTGATGATCCTCGCCGACGGGGTGATCGGGCAGGCCATGGAACCCGTCGTGCCGACCTACCGGATGCCGCCTCGCACGTTCGCCGGCTGGGAGCTGTCCGGCGCCGACGGCCGGCCACCGCGGGTCCTTCGCTCGCTTCATCTCCAACCGGAGGACCAGGAGGCCCATAACCGCCACCTCCAGGCGAAGTTCGCGACGATCGCCGAGAAGGAGATCCGCTGGGCGACCGAGGAGCTCGAAGATGCCGAGCTTGCGATCGTCGCCTATGGAACCTCGGCCCGGGTCGCCCGGACGGTGATCGAGCGGGCACGCGCCGACGGCCTGCGGGTCGGCCTGTTCCGGCCGATCAGCCTGTGGCCGTTCCCGTCGCAGGCGCTCGCGGACGCGGCCCGCGGCATGCGCGCGATCGTCGTGGTGGAGATGTCCGCCGGCCAGATGATCGAGGACGTGCAGCTGGCGACGCAGGGTCGCGTGCCGATCCTGTTCCACGGCCGGACCGGCGGAATGGTGCCCACCCCCGGTGAGGTGCTTGACGTCGTCCGGCGAGCTCTCGAGCCGGTCGTCCCCTCGGCTGCGGACGCCGTGCCGGCGGGCCTCCAGCAGGACGGGCGGTGACGCGATGACGATCGAGACGGGCGAGTCCAGAAGGATCATCTATGAGCACCCGAAGATGCTCACGGACCGCTCGAGCCACTATTGCCCGGGCTGCGGCCATGGGATCATCCACCGCCTCGTTGCCGAGCTCCTCGACGAGATGAGGCTCGGTCCCCGGACGATCGGCGTCGCCTCGGTCGGCTGCAGCGTGTTCGCCTACGATTACCTGCCGATCGACTTCGTCGAGTCACCCCACGGACGGGCACCGGCCGTGGCGACCGGCGTCGCCCGGATGCGCCCGGACGCGTTCGTCTTCACCTACCAGGGCGACGGCGACCTTGCCGCGATCGGTACGGCCGAGATCGTCCACGCGGCTGCTCGCGGCGAGCAAATCAGCGTGATCTTCGTCAACAACGGGATCTACGGCATGACCGGCGGGCAGATGGCCCCGACCAGCCTGCTGGGCCAGCGGACGACCTCGAGCCCGACGGGCCGCGACGCCCGAACCGCCGGCTATCCGATCCCGATCACCGAGATGCTCGCCCTGCTGCCGGGCGTGGTCTACGCGGCGCGCGGCTCGATCGCCGATCCCCAGGCGATCGGCCGGACGAAGGCGATGCTGCGCCGGTCGTTCGAGATCCAGCTGGCCGGCCGCGGGCTGTCGATCGTGGAGATCCTGTCGACCTGCCCGGTCGGCTGGGGGATGACGCCGTGCGAGTCGATGGAGCACCTGAAGACCGATGTTGTGAAGGTCTATCCACTTGGGGTGATCGTCGACCGAACGAAGGACGAGCCGGCCCGCGAAGGAGTCGTCTGATGTACCACGCGACGATCATCGGCGGATTCGGCGGCCAGGGCATCCTGTTTGCCGGCCGCATCCTGGCCGAGGCAGCGCTCAGCGAGGGCCGCAACGTGTCATGGATGCCCTCCTATGGGCCGGAGATGCGTGGCGGCACGGCGTCCTGCACCGTGATCGTGGCCGACCATCCGATCGGCTCGCCGATCGTCGACCGCGCCGACAGCGTGATCGCGCTGAATCCGCCGTCGCTGACGAAGCTCGAGCCTCTGGTCGTGCCCGGCGGGTTGGTCGTCGTGAACACTTCCCTGATCGAGGCCAGGCCCGAAGGCAGGAGCGCCGAGGTCGCGTCGGTTCCGTGTACCGAGCTGGCGCGCCGGGCGGGTGATGATCGGCTGGTCAGCGTCGTCGCCCTCGGTGGCCTGATCGCCTGCCGCCGGGTCGTCCGGCCCGAGTCGATCCGCGACGCGCTCAGGGAGTTCATCGGAGACAACGAGGCATTGGTCGCCGCCGACCTGGCGGCCTTCGATGCCGGCTACGAGCAGGCCCGCGCGTTCGCCGCCGTCTGAGCGGGAGCGCTGGGCCGAGGACCCCGAGCGGGCGGAGCCGGCCGTGGCCCTGCGTTGGTGGCCCGCCAAGGTCCTCGGCGAGGAGCCGTCAGGCTGCCGGGAGCGTGGCCACGAGCAGGCCGCCACGGTCCTCGAAGGAGAAGCCCGCCCCGGCGAGGAGCGATCGCATCGGGCCGTTCTCGGGTGAGAGCCGGGCGACGATCCCGCTGCCCCCCTCGGCCCGGGCGACTGCGATTGCCGACGTGAGCAGCTCGCGTCCGATCCCGTGCCGTTGCCAGGCGTCCGCGACCACGAGCATGAGCTCGTGTTCGTCGCTGGCATGCACCCGGGACAGCCGGGCGACCCCCGCCACGACCGACGCCTGCCCGACCTGCGCCTCGGCCACGAGGGCGATCTCGCGGTCATAGTCGACAAAGCAGATCCGGGTCAGGCGTTCGTGCGCCGTGCGCTCGGCCAGGGCGAGGTCGGTGCCGTAGCGGGCCCGGACGGTGGCCTCCGACAGCGTCGCGTGGAACCGAGCCAGGGCGGGCTCGTCCTCGGGCCGGATCGGCCGGATGACGATCGGCGTCGTCCGGAGATCGTCATGGGCTTCGCGGATGTAGGCACGGGGGTACGGGCGGATCGCGAGTCGAGGCAGATCGCGATCCGGGACCGTGGCCGGGTGCAGGACGACCCGGGCGTCGAGGGCGATGATCCGCTCCGGCGAGGCGAGCAGCGGGTTGATGTCGATCTCCGCGATCCGCGGCTGCTCGACGACGAGCTCGCTGAAGCGGACGAGCAGCGCGCGCGAGGACGTCGAGGTCGACCGGCGCACGGCCGCGGACGCCCCGCAGGGCGGTCGCGATCTTCGTTTGCTCGATCAGCCGCCGGGCCAGCGTCGTGTTGAGCGGCGGCAGCGCGAGGGCGCGGTCGCGGAAGACCTCGACCAGCTGACCGCCCATCCCGAACAGGATGACCGGGCCGAACTGCGGATCGGGGCTGCTGCCGACGATCAGCTCGTAGCCGGTCCAGTTGACCATCGGCTGGATCGTGACGCCCTCGAAGTGCTCGGCGCCGGCCTTCGCAGCGACCGAGTCGCGGATCTGCTCGAACGCGTCGCGGACGGCCTCGGCGCTCCGCGAGGTTGAGCACCACGCCGCCCACGTCCGTCTTGTGGGTGATCGTTCGGCTGAGGAGCTTGGCGACGACCGGATAGCCCGATCTCGTCGGCCGCCGCCACCGCGTCGTCTGCGCGTCCGGGCGAGCTCCGTGTCGGTGATCGGGATGCCGTACGCGGCGAGGACCTTCTTGCTCTCGTACTCGGTCAGGAGGGTCCGGCCCTCGGCGCGCGACGTCGGCGATGATGCGGTCGACCCCCTCGCCGGAACTCGCCGCGCTCCGGCGCCACCGGCAGCGCCGGCGTCTCGTACAGCGAACGGCAGGTTGTCGGCGTAGCGCCACAGGTGGTTGAACAGGACGCAGGCGGTGTCGGGGTAGGCGAACGTCGGGATGCCCGCCTCGCGCAGGATCGCCGCCCCCTCGGCGACGTCGGCACCCGCCCATCCACGACGCGAGCACCGGCTTGCCCTCGATCCGGGCGTGCCTTGCCAGCGCGTCGCGCCGTCGCCGTCGGGTCGGTCATCGCCTGCGGCGTCAGGATCACCAGCAGGCCGTCGGCGTTCGGATCTGCCGCCGCGACCTCGAGCGCCTTGGCGTAGCGCTCCGGCGTCGCGTCGCCGAGGATGTCGATCGGGTTGTTGTGGCTCCACAGCGGCGGGCAGCATCGCGTTCAGCGCGGTCCATCGTCTCGGGCGAGAGCTCGGCCAGCTCGCCGCCGCCGCCGATCAGCGCGTCGGTCGCCGAGCACGCCGGGGCCGCCCGCGTTGGTCACGATCGACAGCCGCGCGACCCTGCCGGCCGCGGCTGCTTGGCGAGGATCTCCGAGACCATGAACAGCTCGCTGATCGAGTTCGACGCGCAGCACGCCGGCTGCGCCGGAACGCCGCGTCGAGGACGTCGTCGCGAGCCGGTCAGCGATCCGGTGTGCGAGGCCGCCGCCTTCGCCGCCTGCGCCGTCCGGCCCGGCTTGATCACGATGATCGGCTTCGTCAGCGCGACCTCGCGCGCCGCCGACAGGAAGGCTCGCGCATCGCCGATCGTCTCCATGTAGATCACGATGCTGTCCGTGTTGCGGGTCGTCGCCCAGGTAGTCGATGAGGTCGCCCCAGCCGACGTCGAGCATCGAGCCGAGCGAGACGACCGCGCTGAAGCCGACGTTCTCCAGCGCCGCCCAGTCGAGGATCGCGGTCAGCAGTGCGCCCGACTGGCGAGATGAAGCCGACCCGGCCAGGCCTCGCGATGCCGGCCGCGAACGTCGCGTTCATCGCCCCGACGGGGTTCATCACGCCCAGGCAGTTCGGGCCGACGATCCGGATGCCGTACCGGCGCGCCGTCGCCAGGATCTGCCGTTCCAGCTCTGAACCGGCGGGGCCGATCTCCTTGAAACCGGCACTGATGATGATCACGCCCCGGACTCCCGCCTCGCCGCACTCTTCGACGATGCCCGGCGCGGTCGTCGCCGGCGTGACGATCACCGCCAGGTCAACCGGTTCGCCGATCACGCCGATCGACGCGTAGGCCTTGACCCCGAGGACCGCGGGCCGAGTCGGGTTGACCGGGTAGACGGTTCCGCCGAACGGCGAGGACAGGAGGTTCCACAGGATCGTCCGGCCGACCGAGCCTTCCTTCTCGGTCGCGCCGATGACCGCAATCGAGCGGGGATGGAAGAAGGCGTCCAGCGGTTGGCGCTCGACGTGGAGGAAGTCCGACGACGGGTCCGGCGCGGGGGCCTGCGACGGAGCGGGCGGGAGGGCGGACATCAGGAAAGCCTCGGTTACTGCGCGCGACCGCTGCAATGCTCGAACGTCGGGCCGTTCGCGTGGTTGACCTGCTGCCGCGACGGGGCCAGCCCGCCGGAGCCTGAACGTCTACGCCGGGTCGTACGGGCTCAATCAGTGAGAGGGCCAGGATCAGGGGGCGAGGATCGCACCTTCGCAGCGCATCTCGCGTGCCTGCTTGTTGGCTGGCGAGGAAGGACTCGAACCTTCGATCTCCTGATCCAGAGTTAAACGCGAGGATCAGACCTCGTGAGCCATCGCGTGAGCGTGGCGGACAGCGATCTCTTTCGATTTCCGGGATGAGTCAAACGCACATCCCGGCATTAGTTAGACGCATATCGTAATCCCGAAGGGAGTCAAGCGCCATCGACTAGCTGGTCTCCGCGGGGTCAGCTTCGGGTCAGAATTTGGTCAGACTGAGGGACGCCGAGCACGAACCTCACGACCGGCCTGTAGCGCTGCTCGGGCGGGAGGGCGGTCCTGGCGTCACCGTGGCGGAGGTCATTGAAACCTGGCGGTGGATCACGCGAACACGGACCACCTCACGGAGGCGATCGCTGAGGGCGGCGACACCCACGTTGATGACGGTCAACCGGAGAGGCGACGCAGGCCCAGGATGTCCCGTTGCCGCGCGTGGGACAGGCCCTTAGTTCCCTCGCTCCTCCGGGGGCGGAGCCCCACGCAACAGCCGATAGAGAAGGAGGTCATACGAGATCTTCAGCACTCCGCCGACGAAGAAGGGTAGGCTCGCCAGCTCTGGGATGGCGATCAGCGGGGTCGAGATCAGGGGGGCTGGGGCTCGAAGAGATGGTCCAGCGATGCCTGTGACGCCGGCAGCCGCGGATCGCTCATTCGGATCGACCACGGCGACGACGTACGACTGGCGGGCTGGGATGTCCATCGAGTTCACGCTGAACCGCGCAAAGAGCGCGAGCGCGGCTAGGGGCAGGGTTGGCATGAGCGGCATGACGATGAGGAGCACGTTCGCCGGTAGATGGGTGAACACCATCGTTCTCGACGAGCCCGATCCTGGTAGCCATACGAGCCGCGACCAGGGCCGATAGGCCGGCCAGAGCATTGCTGACGAAGAAGATCGCGCCCAGCAGCCCGGGCTCCGCGCCAAACCGCTGCGTGAACCAGTAGGCGACGAGGCTCTGGCTGACGAGCGCTCCACCGAACGAGTCGAGCGCAAACAGGCCAGACAGCCGGAGGACGGTTGGACGGGAGCGATGGAGTCCGAGGCGACCCGCGACGGTGGGTCGTGAGTCGGTTGTGACCTCCACTGCCGGCGACACGAACCCGAAGGCGATCGCAAGGACAACGCCGACGAGCGCGTAGACCACGACGACACCGCGATAGGCGTCGAGCGTGGAGGTGCCGGCCGCTTCGAGTCCGGTGACGAGGAGGCCCGCCGAGAGCGCGCCCAGTGCGCCCGGCGAACGAGCCAGCGAGCGCGTACCAGCCGAAGATCCGAGTTCGTTCTCGGTCGGGCAGGACATGGCTAAGCGAGGCCTCCTCGATTTCGCCCTGAACGGCCCGACCTCTCCGCCGCTGACGCTGATGACGCCGATTGTTGCGGCGATTCAGCAGCACCCAGAAGTCACCCGACAGGGCGAAGACCACCCCGCGCCGAGCATGAGCGCCGAGCCGGCGAGAAGCACGCGCCGCCGGCCGATCGCATCGGCCCGTGTGGTGAGCCAGAGGCTGATGGCGGCGTCGCCGACGAGGGTGAGGGTCAGGAGGAGTCCGATTCGACGCCGTCGAACCCGAGCGCGACTAGGTACAGGACCAGGATGACGGACAAGGCCCCATAGCCGAACGTGCGGGCCATTCGGGTCGCGAAGAGAAGCCGGCCGTCGCGGCCCAGGACTGCGACGAGCGAGCCGCTCATGCCTGCGTCGCGACAGCGTGCTGGGCACAGGCGTACAAGTTACCGGCCAATCTACCGAGCGGCGATGACCGCGTCAGACATCGCAGGCGCATACCCAGGAGGTTCGAAAGTCGCGGGGAAAGGCGAACCGCGTTCCTGACCTCCCGGTCGGAAGGCGTCGGTTTTCGAATGGATCGCGCGGGGTGGCGCTCAGTGGACCAGTATTGTCGCCCTTGCCCTGCCGGCCCGTGAGCGGCACTCGGCTGAACAACAGCACGCCGGGCATGTCGGACCGGCTACTCACGTAGACGGTCTCGTCTGCTCGCCTTGATCACCTTGGTGGCAGCAGCGCGGGCGGTAGCCGCCTTACCATCGAAGTGCCAGGGCAGAACCTGGGATGACGGACCATGTCTACTACGTTGATGAGCTTGGCCAGGTCCTCGTCGCGGGGATTCGCACGATGGCCGCCTGGCGTCGACTTCCTCTTCAGATCACTGATGTTCAGCGGTTGGCCGACCTTGATCGTCGAGAACTTGGTCAAATACATGCCCTCCCAGTCAACTCTTCCTCCGTGGCCTCAGCGTACGCACTCATGGCCAATGAGTCCAGGTAGGACGGCTGAATTGCGAGTTGTCCGATCGTATCGGTTGACGCATTGCCGTTGCTACTTGCTTTTACTTTCATACCAGGCTGGGATCGTGTCCCGAAGCGCTACGGATCGGGAGGCTGGCCGTCAACACGGATTCGGCGATCTCGCGCTTGAGTGCCTCATCCCGGGTCGAGCGGACCGAGGGTGGCCGGGTCTTCGCGGCGTAATAGCTCGTCGGGGCGACTGCCAGGACCTGGCTGATCGGCCCGACCCCGAAGGTGGCCCGGTGAGCCTCGATTATCTATTTACTTCTGTGAGCCGCGTTCGACTCGACCCCGAAGAAAGCCGCGGCGCTCTTGAGGATCTCGTTGGGCCGGCAGAGTTCGCGGTTCTCCCGCTCGAGTCGCGCATCCGGACGCGCTCCTCGGTCGTGCATGGCCTCGGGCGACAACCTCGTGTTCGCAGCGACCGGGGTGACCAGCGGCGACCTGCTCGACGGCGTCCGGTTCTTCGGTGGCGGCGTCCGGACCCATTCGCGCGCGTCGACGAGTTCGCGCAACCCAAGGTGCTGGGCCAGGGTGGCCGGCAGGAGAAGGCCGGCATCGGCCACCGGGCGGTCGTCGTCGAAGGCCACATCGAGTCGGTCGAGGCTGTGCGATGATCGCATCTATCAGGTGTCCTTCCGTCAGGGTCGTCAACTCCGTCGTCCCCGATCAGAACGGCACCTGTTTGCAGGTCCCGGATCGTGAATCACGCCGGGCGTTCGGTGGATCCGGGCTTAGCTGCACGTGTTA
>CAWEAL010000015.1:0-66251 GCA_963807035.1 uncultured Chloroflexia bacterium
GATCATTGATCGCCTTGGCGGAAACCGGATCGTCCTGCTGGCCGCCGTTGTCCGGTCGGTGCGCCCATGTCGGTGACTGAGGTCGATGATGGCGAAGCCAAGGCAATCGGGATATTGGCGCATCGTCCTCATCGATTCCAGGTGGTCGGGATCCCAGTTGTTCTTCTTGGTTGATCTTGCTGCTCCAGGCGATCGTTGCCTTGATTGTTGTCGGCGGGCTTGTTGCGGTCGAAGGATGGATTGCCGCTTGTTCTCGCTGACGTAGACGTCGTTGGATGTGGATCGCCGCCGATCGCCACGGAACTGCCTTCTGAGCTTAGAGCGCCGTCGCGATGTCGCCGTGGAAGCCATAGTCCTTGAAAACGATCGGCGGTTGCTCCAGGTTGGTTGATCCGATACTTTGATCGCCTTCTTCCGCCCTTGAGGCCGGATCGGTAGCGGCTCATCGCTCTTCCGCTTGCTGCCGGCCTTGATTCGTAGACGTCGTCTCCACGATCAGTTGCTCCACGGCCTTGCCGGCCATTGTGGATGTCGTTGCCGAGCCCCTGCTGGTCGTCGCCAGGCCTTGTCCTGGTTGTCACCAGGGCAACGACGCCGTTGACCCGTGTCCTTGCTGTTGGTGCTGCTGGTTGCTTTGTTTGTTGTGATGTTGGCGATTGGCATTGGCTGGTTGAGCTGCTTGTTGTGTCGTCATGCTCCGGCGGCGAATGTGAACGACGATGGGATGGCGTCTCCGGCGAACGGAACAAGTGCGCCGCCACGTGGCTGAGTTGCGTGCAGGCGAAGCGGTGCCACACCCGGAACCGCGGCGAAGCGAGGCATAGGCGCGTGGGAGGCGCAGGAGAACGGATGGCGGCGTCGGGCTAGCGGCGGCGTGAGCGCAACGGGCGCCGGAGTGGCGGCGTGGCCAGCAGGGCGGAGAGGAAGCCCGCGCCCCACGCGGTGGCACAAGCCGGTGGTGGCGGCGCCCGCGCGACGCGTGGTGGTGCTGCCTGGCGGATGCGCGCGACGTGTGCAGGCGCGCGCCCGACCGGAGAAGCGACGACGAAGCGCGCGCGGGGGCGGAGGACCATCATGCGCTTCTACGAGCTGTTGTTGCGCTGGTGGTGGCGACGACAGGGCTAGGGATCGCCGGTCTGTCTCCAGCGACGACGACGACAGCGCAAGTGGCTTGACGAAGCTGCTGGTGTCGACGGACCTGTCCGGTCAGGCCGCCACTTCCAGGGCGGTCAGCGTGTGCAGGAGCGTGAACAGGAGACACCCATGACCGACTTGTTCATGTGAGCGGCCACCTGTCTTGTGAACGGAACTAGTTCTGGTCAGGACGAGGAGAGAAACAAAGCCAGTCTACCTGCTCCCTGGCCAGCATGTTGAGTGGATTCAAGCCCGCCCATCATGCTGACTGGAGCCGTCTGCTGCTGGCCAAGAAGCCGGCGCGCTGGTCAGGAGGCAATCATCATCACGAGTGATTTTTGTTGTAGATAAAACAGAACACTCCTGCTATGTACGCCTCGCATCGCCTGCCGCACAAAGTCGTACTGGCGATCGGCGTGCGGCTCCACCACCTCGATCACGACCTGTGCGTGGTGGCGGTTCCCTTCGGCAACTACATCGAGACCGAGAAGGGCGTCCGGGTGATGACCTCGTCCTGGCGACGCAACGCCGACGAGGCACTGCCGGCCCGCGGCAAGATCACTGGAGGCTACGTCAACATGGCCTTCCAGAAGTCGGAAGCCGAGATGAACGGCTTCGACGAGGCAATCGTGCTGACCGCCGGCGGCCACGCCTCGGAGGCGTCGGCAGCCAACCTGTTCGTCGTCCGCGACGGGGTCGTCCTCACCCCGCCCGTCTACGACGACATCCTGGAGGGGATCACCCGCCGGGCGATGCTTGAGCTGTGCAAGGCCGAGGGCCTGCCGGTCGAGGTCCGTTCGATCGACCGCTCGGAGCTGTACATCGCCGACGAGATCTTCCTGTGCGGCACCGGCGTCCAGGTGTCACCGGTGATCGAGGTCGACCATCGCAAGGTCGGCTCGGGTGAGGTCGGACCGATCGGCCGCGCGATCGGGACCCGCTACTTCGACGCGGTCCGCGGGCGGCTGCCCGAGTTCCGGCATTGGCTGACGCCGATCAGCCAGGCCTGATCCCCGCTTCCCCGGCGCTCGGGCCGGGGGCCGTCACGGTCCGGGCGGCGGTGTCAGGGTGGGGGTGGCCTTGCCCGTGGTGACGATGACGTCGACGCCGACCGTCGGATCGTCGACGAGCTGGGCCTGCACACCGAAGATCTTCTCGAGCAGGGCGACGGTCGCCGGCAGGGCCGTCTCGCGGCCGTTGTAGACCTTGATCACCGTGTTCGCCGGCGTCGTCGGCGGGCGCTGGGTCTGGGCGACCGCCGTCAGGCCCTCGTATTCGAGGTAGGCGACCAGGGCGTTCGCCTGGCCGGACTTGCCCGAGCCGTTGACGACCCAGACCGTACCGTTCTCGGTCGCGACGGCGTCGCGCAGCGCCTCGAGCTTCGGGTCGATCTTGAATGCGTTGGCGACGGTGCTCCGGATCAGGGCGACCTTGGGGAAGAGGTTTGTGCTGATTGGGTAATTCTGGGTCTCGAAGCGCGGGGCGCGAAGACGTACGAGCGGATGTTCGCCGTGTTGATCTGGCTCGACAGCTGGATCAGGGCCGGCAGCTGGTCGAGCGGGATGTCGGTCTTGAACGACGACTTCAGCGTGGTCAGCAGCGCCTGCAGGTTGTTCAGGACGGTCTGGGGGCTGGTCTGGTCCCGGATCGACAGGATCACCCGCTGCTGGCGGGAGGCCCGGTCGAAGTCGCTCGAACCGTGGCGCGAGCGGGCGTACTCGAGGGCCTGGGCGCCGGTCATGTGCTGCGGGCCGGCCGGGATGTAGAGCCGCAGGTCTGTCCCGTTGTCGGCGGGATATTGGTCGTCGACGACAGGATTCTGGACATCGATCGTCACCCCGCCGAGGGTGTCCACGACCTGCTTGAAGCCCTGGAAGTTGACCATCACGTAGTACTGGATGTTCAGGCCATAGAGGGTCCCGAGGGTCTCCTTAAGGGCGTTGTACCCGCGCGCGTTGCCGGTTCCCGGAAACGGATCCGGCCGGTTCCGGGCGTTCGTCCACAGGCTGTTGATCTTGCCCGCGTAGACCCGGCCGAAGACGCCCTGGGCGGAGGCGGGCAGGGGTACGTTGACGGTGTCCCGGGGGAGGCTGAACATCGCCACGTTCTTGGTTACCGGGTCGATCGAGACGACGATCATCGTGTCCGTGTTGAAGGTCGAATTGCCGGCCCGCTGGTCGACCCCGAGGAGCAGGATGTTCAACCGGTCGGTGTGGTTCCAGACCGGCACCGGGGTGGTCGACGGGAGCGCTGTGCCGACCGGCGGCAACGACAGGGTGGGCACCGGCGAGTCGGTGCTGATCGGCTCGTCGCTCGGGTTGGGTGAGGCGTTCTCGGCCGTGTCGCAATTCGGGTCCTGGATGCAGGACAGGACGTCCTGGGCCGCGCCGCCGTACTTGGCAACGACGGCATGGCTGCCGGCGATCACCAGGCAGACGGCGGCCAGCCCCGCCACGGAAACCGGGTTGAGCCGGATCCGGGCCCGACCCAGCCGGCCGTCGCCGAACTCCTGGGCGTTGACGAAGGCAACGACGCGATAGGCGTCGATCCCGACGACCACCCGGTAGACGAGGGCGACCAGGTTGGCGCTCAGGACGAGGGGCAGGTTGGCCACGACCAGGACGGCGGCTCCGAGGGGGCCCATCTTGAGGACGACCCCGAACAGGAGCGCGATGAGCAGCAGCGGCACGGCGGCGAAGCCGATCGCCCGGGTCCAGGCGCGGGCATAGGCGTGGCCGAGGCCGGGGAAGATCAGGGACAGGAAGGCCGCAACGAAGGCCGACTGTTGGCGCGGGCGCGGGCGCGCTTCCTCCGGGGGCTGCATCGCGGGTAGGATACTCGGGCCTCCTCTTGTCCGCCGCCGGCGCGATCGACCGCCGGCGTTCGGCGAGGGCAAGGTTCCAGACGCTCAGCTGAGGCCCGATGTTTCGACCCGTCAACGGCAAGCCTGACCTGATCGGCGCCGAGCACGAGATGCTCGCTCGCTGGCGCGATCGGCAGACCTTCGCCCGCCTGCGCGCCAGGAACGCCGGCGGTCCGCGCTGGAGCTTCCTCGACGGCCCGATCACGGCCAACAACCCGATGGGCGTCCATCACGCCTGGGGCCGGGCCTACAAGGACCTCTTCCAGCGCTTCCACGCGATGCTCGGCGACGACCAGCGCTACCAGAACGGGTTCGACTGCCAGGGCCTGTGGGTCGAGGTCAACGTCGAGCGCGACCTCGGCTTCACCAGCAAGCGCGACATCGAGGCCTACGGGATCGCCCAGTTCGTGAGCCTGTGCAAGCAGCGGGTCCTCACGTATGCCGCGCGCATGACCGAGCAGTCGATCCGGCTCGGGATGTGGATGGACTGGAACGATCCCGACGAGCTGCGCCGGTTGCGCGATCTGCTGGCCACCGATCCGGCCGCCCGGACGACGATCGAGGGACCGGACGGACCGATCGAGGATTCGGTCGAGATGCTCGTCGGCCGGCTCGGGATGCCCGAGGTCGGCGGCTCGTACTTCACCTTCAGCAACGAGAACAACGACCTGATCTGGGGCTTCCTGGCTGAGTGCCATCGGCGGGGCTGGCTGTACAAGGGCCACGACACGATGCCCTGGTGCACCCGCTGTGGAACGGGCATCAGCCAGCACGAGATGACCGAGGGCTATCGCGACCGGGAGGATCCCGGGTTGACGATCAAGCTGCCCCTGCTCGACCGGCCGGGGGAGTCCCTGCTCGTCTGGACGACGACGCCCTGGACGCTCACCTCGAACGTCGCGGCGGCCGTCGGGCCGGCCCTGCGCTACGTCCAGGTCCGCCAGGCCGGCTCGATCTACTGGCTCGCCCGGGGGACCCTCGGGATCGCCCTCGACGTGCCGGCCGACGGTCCGTTCGAGGTCCTCGGCGAGCTGAGCGGCTCGGAGCTCGTCGGCTGGCGCTACGCCGGCCCGTTCGATGACCTGCCGGCCGTCCGCCGGGCCTTCGCGGCGACCGCGGACCGGCCGGCCTACGAGCACCGGATCGTGCCCTGGAGCGAAGTCGGCGAGGTCGAGGGGACCGGGATCGTCCACATCGCCCCGGGCTGCGGGGCCGAGGACTTTGCCCTCGGCCGCGAGCTCGGTTTGCCGGTCATCGCGCCGCTCGACGAGTCCGGCGTCTACATCGAGGGCTTTGGGCCGTACACGGGCCGGGACGTCCGGGACGTGACCGAACCGATCGTCGAGCGCCTCCGCCACGACCATCGGTTCTACCGCCTCGAGACGATCACCCACCGCTACCCGCACTGCTGGCGGTGCGGCACGGCCCTTGTCTTCCGGCTGGTCGACGAGTGGTTCATCCGGATGGGCGAGGTCTACGACCGCCCGCGGTCCGAGCTGACGGCCGAGCGAGATCGAGCGCAGCCTGCGCTACCAGATCATGGCCGTCGTCGACGAGGTCCGCTGGATCCCCGGCTTCGGTTACGAGCGGGAGCTCGACTGGCTCCTGAACATGCACGACTGGATGATCTCGAAGAAGCGCTACTACGGCCTCGCCCTGCCGATCTACGACTGCCGATCGTGCGGCACGGTCGAGGTGATCGGCGGCCGGGACGAGCTGCGCGAGCGTGCCGTCGAGGGCTGGCCCGAGTTCGAGGGCCACACGCCCCACCGGCCGTACGTCGACGCGGTCCGGATCGCCTGTACCGGCTGCGGCACCGTGGTTGCGCGGGTCCCCGACGTCGGCAACCCGTGGCTCGATGCCGGGATCGTCCCGTTCTCGACCCTCCACTACCGCGAGGACCCGGCGTACTGGGCCAGCTGGTTCCCGGCCGACTTCATCACCGAGAGCTTCCCGGGCCAGTTCCGGAACTGGTTCTACGCGATGCTGGCGATGTCCACGGTGCTCCGCCGGGAGGCGCCCTTCCGGACGATCTTCGGCTATGCCACCCTGCTGGCCGAGGACGGCGCGCCGATGCACAAGAGCGCCGGCAACGCGATCGAGTTCGACGACGCCGCCGAACGGATGGGCGTCGACGTGATGCGCTGGATGTACGCCACGGCCCGGCCCGACGACAACATCCTGTTCGGCTGGCAGGCGGCCGACGAGGCCCGCCGGCGGTTGCTGATCCTGTGGAACGTATATGCCTTCTTCGTCACCTACGCCCGCCTGGCCGGCTGGTCTCCGACGAGCTCGCCGGCCGTTCCGGCCGATCGCTCGGTGCTCGACCGCTGGATCCAGTCCCGGGTCGCCGGACTGGCCGTCCGGGTCGAGGATCGGCTCCGCGACTTCGACGCCCAGGGCGCGACCGTCGCGATCGAGGAGACGATCGACGACCTGTCGATCTGGTACCTCCGCCGGTCGCGGCGGCGCTTCTCGCGAGCCGGCCAGGGCGCCGATCGGGACGCCGCCTTCGCGACCCTCCACGCCGTCCTGGTCGCGCTCGTCCGGGTGATGGCCCCGATCCTGCCCTTCCTGACCGACGAGATCTACGACAACCTTGTCGCGGCCGGCGATCCGGACGCGCCCGACAGCGTCCACCTGACGACCTGGCCAACGGCGGAGCTGGCCGGCTGGGACGACGCCGAGCTCGAAGCCGGAATGGCCACGATCCGGCGGGCGGTCGAGCTCGTCCGGACGCTCCGCTCGGCGGCCGGGATCAAGGTCCGCCAGCCGCTCGCCCGGCTCTGGCTGGCCTTGCCGGGCGGCGAGCTGCCGGAGCGGGATGCCCTCCTCGAGCTGCTCGCCGACGAGGTGAACGTCAAGGAGATCGAGCTGATCGGTGACGAGTCGGGCCTGGTCGAGCGGCGGGTCAAGCCGCTCCTGCCCAGGATCGGCCGGAAGTACGGCGATCGGATCCCGGCGATCATGGCCGCCGCCCGCTCGGGCAGCTTCGAGATCCGCCCGGATGGCGGGGTGGACCTGGCTGGGGTCAGCCTGGCCGCCGACGAGGTCGAGATCCTCGCCAGCCCCCGGCCGGGCACCTCCGTGGCCCACGACGAGGGCCTGGTGATCGTCATCGATACGACGCTGACCCCGCAGTTGCTGGCCGAGGGTGACGCCCGGGAGCTCCAGCGCGCGATCCAGGACCTGCGCCGGGAGGCCGACCTGGCCCTCGACGCCCGGATCGAGGTGTGGGTCGAGCCGCTGCCCGAGCCGATCGCCGACCACCTCGCCGGCGTGCGGGCCGACACCCTGGCCGACCGGCTTGAGCGGGGACCGGCACCCGACGGTGCCGCTCGCGCGGTGGTCGAGCTGTCGGGCGGTTCGGTCGAGCTCGCCTTGCGTCCGGCAGCCGGAGGCCGCTAGCCTGTTGTCCGAGGAGAGGAGGCCTGCCGCGACCGACGTCGCCACCGACAGCAGCCACGGCGTCAGCCCTGCGGGCCGGCACGCCTCCAGCCGGCCGGCCTGGCCCATCTTCCTCGGGCTGGGCGGCCGACCATCGTGGTGCTCGACCAGCTCACCAAGGCCTGGATCGTGGCGAACATCGCCCTGGGCCAGGTCGTCGACGTCGTCGGCGACCTGGTCCGGCTGGTCATCACGCGCAACAACGGGGCGCTGTTCGGGCTGTTCAGCAGCTCGGCCACCCTGTTCGCGATCGGTCAGCCTGGTGGTCCTCGCCCTGATCGTCGTGGTATCACGCCCGGACGCCGCCGCAGCCTCCTCCTGTCGATCGCCCTCGGCCTCCTCCTCGGCGGCGCCATCGGCAACCTGATCGACCGGCTGCGGCTCGGCTACGTCGTCGACTTCGTCGACATCGGGCTCGGCAACCTGCGCTTCTTCACGTTCAACGTGGCTGACTCGGCGATCAGCCTGGCGATCCTGCTCCTGCTCTTCCTCGCGGTTCGGCCGTCGGCCGAACCGGCCGACAGGCAGGCGAACGCCCGGACGGGTGCCGATGGCTGACCAGACCACCGGGCGGCTCGTCCCGGCCAGGCGTCCGCGGCCGGCCGCCATCGCTGCAGCGTCCCGGCCGGCACGCCGCCCGAACGGGTCGACCGGTTCGTGGCCGACATCGACGGGCCTCTCCCGGAGCTACGTCCAGAAGCCTCATCTCCGACGGCCGGCTGACCCGCGACGGCGTCGCCCTCAAGGCGAACATGCTCGTCGGCGCCGGCGAGGTGGTCGAGCTCGACGTGCCCGAGCCGGTCCGGCTGGAGCTCGGCCGGCGAGGCGATCCCGCTCGTGATCGCGTACGAGGACGACGACCTGCTGGTCGTCGAACAAGCCGGCCGGGCTCGTCGTCCATCCGTCACCGGGGCACGACTCGGGCACCCTCGTCAACGCCCTGCTCGGCCGGGCCGGGGGCGCCGAGTATGGCGGGATCGCCGGGGTTCGCCGGCCGGGGATCGTCCACCGCCTCGACCGGGACACGAGCGGCCTGCTGATGGTCGCCAAGACGGACGTGGCCCAGGCCGGCCTGATGGCCCAGCTGAAGGCCCGCCGGGTGAAGAAGACATACCTGGCCCTGGTCCAGGGCAGCGTCTCGGCCGCCGTCGGCCGGATCGAGGCGCCGATCGGGCGGGACCCCAGGCAGCGGACGCGGATGGCCGTGGTCAACGACGGCCGGCCGTCGACCACCGGCTACCGGGTGCGCGAGCGGTTCACCGGCTGGACGCTGCTCGAGCTCGACCTGATCACCGGGCGGACCCACCAGATCCGGGTCCACCTCGACGCGATCGGCCATCCGATCGCCGGCGACCCGGTCTACGGCAATGGCACCTCGCGACGCGGCCCCGACGGCCTCGACCGACTGTTCCTCCACGCCTGGCGGCTCGAGCTCGACGTCGCCCAGCCGGCGGCGACCTCGTCCGGGCGACGGCCGAGCTGCCCGACGAGCTCGAGGCTGCCGCTCGCCCGCCTGCGCGACGCCGGGCGCAGCGCGGACGGCCGGGTCGAGCCGGTCCCGGCCCAGTGACGCCGGCCGAGGGCGCACCCGGAGCGATGCTCGTCGTCATCTCCGGGCCGTCCGGCGTCGGCAAGGACACGATCATCGAAGTCCTCCAGCACGTGCCGGGCCACGAGGACCACCACTACGTCGTGACCTGCACGACCCGCGCCCGCCGGCCGGGCGAGGTCGACGGGCAGAGCTACCACTTCCTCGACGCCGCGCCGCTTCGCGGCCCTGCGTGACGAAGGCGGGCTGCTCGAGGCGAACGAGGTCCACGGCAACTGGTACGGAACGCCCCGCGACCAGGTCATCGAGGCGCTCGACGGCCGGCCGCCACGTGATCCTGAAGATCGACGTCCAGGGTGCCGAGGTGATCCAGGCCCGGGTCCCCGACGCACTCCTGATCTTCGTCGTGCCGCCGTCGATCGAGACGCTCGCCGGCCGCCTGAAGTCGCGGGCGACCGAGACTGACGACCAGCTCGAGCTCCGCCAGCGCAACGCGGCCGATCGAGCTCGCCCGCCAGGACGACTACGACTACGTCGTGGTCAACGAGACCGGCCAGGTGGACCGGACGGCCGCCCGGATCGACGAGATCATCGACCTCGAGGCCGAGCGTCACGCGGAGCGCCGGGTCCGGATCTGATGGCCGAGCCTGCCGCCGGTCGATCGGCTCGTCGAGGTCGCGATCGACGCAGCCGGGGCGGCGGCGCCCGGACCTACACGTATGCCGTGCCCGTCGCGCCTCGCCGACCTCGAGGCGGGCGAGGCCGTCCTCGTCGAGTTCGGCCGGCGCCAGGCGCTCGGCGTCGTGCTGGCCGAGGCGGTCGGCCGCCCGGCGGCCGGCCTGCAGGCAAGCCGATCCTCGAGCGGGTCCGCGCCGACGGGCCGCTCCTGCCCGCCGCTCTCGCTCGGCCTGGCCCGCTGGATCTCCGGCCACTACCTCGCGCCGGCCGCCGTCGTCCTGCGGGCGATGCTCCCGCCGAGGATGCTCGAGCGACTCGAGCTGGTGGCCGAGATCCGCCCGGCGACGTCGCCGGTCGAGCTTCTCGGACCGGCTGGACCGGGACCTGCTCGACCAGCTCCCGACGGTCCCCGGGCGGTCCGCGATCTCGCCGCCCCGGAGGGCCGGGCCGGGCTGCTCCGGCGCCTGCGCGACCTGGCCGGGAAGGGCGTGATCGACCTCGACTGGACCCTGACGGCGGCCGCGGCCGGGCCCCGCTACGAGCGCTGGGTCGATCGCGACGGGGGAGGGCCGGCGGCCGGGCTGACCCTGGCCTCCGGCGGCCGGACCGAGGGCCGCCCGCTCGGGCCGCGCCAGCTCGCCGCTCCTGGCCGAGCTGGTCGACGCGCCGACCGGGCATCGGGGGACCGGAGCTGGCCGGCCGCCACGGCACGTCGGCGCTGGCCGGCCTCGTCCGGCGCGGCCTGGTCGAGCTCGAGGTCCGCGAGCGTCCCCGCCGACCGCTGGCCGGCCGGGCCGCCGGCCGGCGCGGCGTCGCGGCCGGCCGGCCTCGTCGCTGACCGGAGCGCAGGCCGAGGCCGTCGGCCTGGTCCGGCGCGGCGCTCGAGGCGCGCGATCCGACGCCGCTCCTGCTCGACGGGGTGACCGGCGGCGGCAAGACGGCGGTCTACGTCGAGGCGATCGCGCGCCAGCCTCGAGCTCGGTCGGCCGGTCCTCGTGCTCGTGCCCGAGATCGCCCTCGCGATGCCCCTCGTCGATCGCCTCCGGGCGGACCTCGACGTCCGGATCGCGCTCGCTCCACTCGGGCCTCGGCGAGGGGGAGCGGGCGGACGAGTGGCGGCGGATCCGGGCCGGCGAGGTCGACGTCGTCGTCGGGACGCGCCTGGCCGTCCTCGCGCCGCTCGCCGACGCTCGGGCTGGTCGTCGTCGACGAGGAGCACGACGCGACCTACAAGAGCGACCGGACGCCGCGCCTCCAGGCCCGCGACAGCGGCGATCGGCTGGCCGGCTGGCCGGCGCGGCCGTCGTCCTGGGCAGCGCCACGCCGGCGGTCGAGACGGTCGGCCGCGCTCGCGCCGGCGCGCTAGCGCCGGGTGGTCCTGCCCGACCGGCCGCGCGGCGCGCCACCGGTGATCGAGGTCGTCGACCTGCGGGCCGAGCTGGCGGCCGGCAACCGCGGCCTGCTGTCGGCGCCGTCTCGCCGGCGAGCTGGCCGGCCTCGACACCGGCAGCCGGGGAGCGGGCGATCCTGGTGATCAACCGGCGCGGCACGGCCTCGGTCGTGCTGTGCCGCGACTGCGGCACGTCCAGGCCTGCCCGGACTGCGAGCGACCGCTCGTCTTCCACCAGGCCGGGATGACGCCTGCGCTGCCACCACTGCGGCATGGCGGCGCCGCTCGCCAGCCGCTGCCCGGCCTGCGGCTCGCCGCGGATCCGCTACCTCGGCGGCGGCACCGAGCGGGTCGAGCGCGAGGTCCGCGACCGGTTCCCGGACCTGCGGGTCGGCCGCCTCGATCGCGACGTCGTGGAGCGCAAGGGCGCCGCCGAGCGAGTGATCGATGCGTTCAGCGCTGGCCACCTCGACGTCCTCGTCGGGACGAGCCTGGTCGACGAAGGGCCTCGACATCCCGGAGGTGACGCTGGTCGGCGTCGTGTCGCGCGGACATCGCCCTGAACCTGCCCGACGAGCGGCGGCCGAGCGGACCTACCAGCTCCTCGCCCAGGCGGTCGGCCGGGCGGGCCGGGGCGAGCGACCGGGCCTCGCGATCATCCAGACCTACCAGCCGGACCACCCGGCGATCCGGGCGGTGGCGTCTGCCGACCCCGCCGCCTTCTACGATGCGGAGCTCGAGGCGCGCCGCCGGTTCGGCTCGCCACCGTTCGGCCGGCTCGTCAAGCTGACGATCGGGCTGGAGGACGCCGATGCCGCCGAGCAGGGCGCGGCGACCCTGGCGGGAGCCCTTCGGGCGCGGGCGAACGAGCGGGGGAGCGCGGTCGACGTGATCGGCCCGGCCCCGGCCTTCCTTCGCCGGCGGGCCGGCAAGTGGCGCTGCAACGTCGTCCTGCGGGGCGCCGACCCGGTCGCCCTGCTCGACGGCGGGCTCGACGCACCGTGGACGGTCGACGTCGACCCCGAGTCGCTCCTGTGAGCTCCGATATACTCGCGCGACCATGAGCGTCAAACCCATCGTCATGCTCGGCGACCCGCGCCTCCGCCTGAAGGGCGAGCCGGTCGACAGCTTCGGCAAGTACCTCCACGACCTGCTCGACGACCTGGCCGACACGATGCGCCACGCGCCGGGCGTCGGCCTGGCGGCGCCCCAGCTCGGCGAGGCGACCGCGCGCCTGCGTGATCGAGGTCGAGGCGCGCCTGTACGAGCTGGTCAACCCCCGGATCGTCCGCTCGACCGGCGACGACACGCGACCTCGAGGGCTGCCTGTCGGTCCCGGGCTACGTCGCCTACGTCACCCGTCGCGAGAAGGTCTGGGTCGTCGCCCAGGATCGCCGCGGGCAGGAAGTTCAAGGTGGCCGGCAGCCGGCCTGCTCGGCCGGGCCCTCCAGCACGAGCTCGACCACCTCGACGGCAAGCTCTACATCGACTACCTCGACTCGATGGACGAGCTGATCCCGGTCGGCCAGGGCGGCGAGGACGACGTCGACGACGACGAGCGCAGGCGCCGACGGCGCGGCCGAGCGAGCGACGCCATCCGCGAGGCGACGCACGCCCTCGCCTGACGAGCCGCGCCCGGGTCGTCTTCCTCGGCAGCGGCATGTTCGCGGTCGCGATCCTCGAAGAGCTCCTGGCCGACCCGACGGTCGAGCGTCGTCGGGGTCGTCACGCGCCCCGGATCGGCCCGCCGGACGGGGCGGCGAGGTTCGGCGCCGTCCCGGTCGCGGCCCTCGCCGCGGCAGCGCGGGCTGGCGCTCCTCCAGCCGGCGCGACTTCGCGCGACCGAGCCGGTCGAAGCGATCGTCGCGACTCGCGTCCCGACCTCGTCGTCCTCGCCGACTACGGCCAGATCGTGCCCGCGGCGCTGCTCGACGCACCGGCCCGCGGGATGCTCAACCTCCATCCGTCGCTGCTGCCCCGCCATCGCGGCGCGACGCCGATCCCGGCCGCGATCCTGGCCGGTGACCGCGAGACCGGGGTCACCCTGATCCGGATGGACGCCGGCCTCGACACCGGACCGCTGATCGCGACCGAGGCCGTACCGCTGGCCGGGACCGAGACGGCGCCCGGGCTCGAGGCCGCGCTGGCGGCCGTGGCGGCCGGCCTCCTCGCGTCGCAGCCTCGGGCCGTGGCTGCGCGGCGAGCTCGAGGCCCGGCCCCAGCCCGCGGCCGGGGCGACCCTCAGCCGGCCGCTCCGGCGAGGCGACGGCCGGCTCGATCCGGAGCGCCCGGCCGTCGAGCTCGAACGGCAGGTCCGCGCCTATCTCGCCTGGCCGGGCAGCTACCTCGAGACGTCCGCCGGCCGGCTCGTCGTGTGGCGCGCCTCCGTCGTCCCCCGATCTCGACGTTCCGGCCGGAATGATCGTCGGTGAGCGGCCCGGGCCTCGCCCTGGCGCACGTCGTCGGGCTCGCTCGGCTCTGGACGAAGTCCAGCTCCCGGGCGGCCGGCGGATGAGCGGCGCCGAGTTGCGCCGCGGTCACTCCTCGCTGGCCGGCACGCCGGTCGGGTGACTCGCGAGCGACCCGCCCGGGATCCCGAGGTGATCCCCGGGAGATCCGCGGCCGATCCCCCGGTGATCTCCGGGCTGATAATCGCGACCGATGACTTCCGAGATTCGACCCGGCCTGGCCGGCGTGCCGCCGGACGCGCTCGCCGCGTGGTTCGCCGAGCACGGCGAGCCCGCGTACCGTGCCCGCCAGGTGGGCGACGCACTGTGGGCCGGCGGGGCGACCTCGGCCGGCCGGTCCGGACCCTGCCGGCGGAGCTGCGGGCCGAGCTCGACGCCGCCTTCCGCGTTCGACACGCTCGACTCGAGACCGAGATCCGACTGGCCGACGGCGGGCCTGACCGAGAAGGCGCTCCACCGGCTGGCGGACGGGGCGCTGATCGAGTCGGTGCTCATGCACTACCCGGCCCGCGGCCGCCGATGGGCAGCAGCGCGAGCGGCACACGGTCTGCATCTCGAGCCAGGCCGGCTGCGCCGTCGGCTGCCCGTTCTGCGCGACCGGCGAGCTCGGCTTCACCCGCGACCTCGAGCACGGCCGAGATCGTCGACCAGGTCCGGTGCGGCCGCCCGCCGCCTGGCGGTCGACCAGCGCCGCCTGACCAACGTCGTGTTCATGGGCATGGGCGAGCCGCTGCTCAACCTCGACCGGGTCCTCGAGGCCGTCGCGGCGCTGACCGACCCGGCCCGCTTCGGCCTCGGCGCCCGCCACATCACCGTCTCGACCTCGGGCGTCGTGCCCGGCATCCGCCGGCTCACGGCGCTCGGGTCCGCAGTTCACGCTGGCGGTCAGCCTGCACGCGGCGCGCGACCCGCTGCGTGACGTCCTCGTGCCCCTGAACCGGCGCTGGCCGGTGGCCGAGGTCGTCGCCGCGGCCCGCGACCACGCCCGCGCCACCGGCCGGCGGGTTACCTACGAGGTCACCCTGATCGATGGCGTGAACGACACCGACGGCGATGCCGAGGCGATGGCCGTCCTCCTTCGGGGCGACCTCTGCCACGTCAACCTGATCCCGATGAACCCGGTGGCCCACACGCCGTGGACGGCCAGCCCGATCGAGCGGATCGAGCGGTTCGCGGCGCGCCTCCGGCGCGACGGGATCGCGGTGACGATCCGCCGGAACCGGGGCCAGGAGGTCGGGCGCGGCCTGCGGCCAGCTGGCGGCCGAGCGCGCCGGCGAGCCGGCCGCCCCGGCGGTCGCCCGGCGGCGCGAGCGGCTCGTCGTCCGAAGCGCGGCGGCCCTGCGCGGCGAGCGATCGAGCGAGCCGGCCGACGCCGGTCTGGCGGCGGCGCTTGCCCGATCGGGTGGGCTCGGCTGACGATGGTTGCCGCGCGGCCGTCCGGCGTGCTCGTCGCGGCGAGCATCCTCGACGCGGACCTCGGCAACCTGGCGAACGCGATCCGGCGGGTCGAGCGGGCGGGCGCAGATCGGATCCATCTCGACGTGATGGACGGTCACTTCGTGCCCAACCTGACCTTCGGGGCGCGGACGGTGCGCGCCCTCCGGCGCGCGGACGCAGCTGCCGTTCGACGCGCACCTGATGATCTCGAGCCCGGCCCGCTACGTCGACGAGTTCATCGCGGCGGGCTGCGACTCGATCACGATCCACGTCGAGATCGACGAGCCGGTCGAGCCGACCCTCCGAGCGATCCGGCAGGCCGGCCGGCCGGCCGGCCTGGCGGTCAGGCCGGCGACGCCGCTGTCGGCACTCGCCGCCTGGCGCGGGACTCTTCGAGATCGTCCTGGTGATGACCGTCGAGCCGGGCTTCGGCGGCCAGTCCTTCATCGTCGGCGCGGCCGCCAAGATCGCCCAGGTCCGGACCGAGCCGGGCCTCGACGGCGACCGGCTCGAGGTCCAGGTCGACGGTGGGGTCAACGAGGCGACCGCGGCCACGGTCGGCAGGCTCGGAGTGGACGTCATGGTCGTCGGCTCGGCGCTCTTTCGGAGGGACCGGCCGATGGCCGCCGAGGTCGGCCTGGTCCGGGCGGCGGCCGACGCCGGACGCGGACGGTGAGGGTCGAGGCGTCATCCGCGTCCGAAGCCGCCGATGCGGTCGTGCCGCCGACCGGCCCCGATTTGCTCGGCCGGCGGAACGACCGGCTGCTGCTCGTGTCGATCGGGGCCTACATCGCGATCCTGTCGGCGCTGATGGTGGTCAAGGGGATCGAGATCACGCCCGACGTGCTCCTCGTCGGGCTCGCCCTGGCGGCCGTGATCCTCGGCCGGGGCCGGCTCTTCCTGCGTGACTGGATCCCGTTCATCGGGCTCTTCCTGGCCTACGAGCTGATGCGCGGCTACGCCGCCAACTTCGGCTCGGCCATCCACGTCGCCGATTTCGTCGCGATCGACCGGTTCCTCTTCTTCGGGCAGCTGCCCACCCAGGTCTTCCAGGACTGGTTCCATCCGGCGACCGGTGTCGACGATCTGGCGATCGCGGCGACCGTGCTCTATCTCCTCCACTTCCCGCTGCCGCTGGCCGTCGGCTTCTTCCTGTGGCTGCGCCGCCGGCGGGTCTACTACGACTTCGTGGCCGCGATCATCCTGCTGAGCATGGCCGCGTTCGTGACCTACCTGCTCCTCCCGGTCGGCCCGCCGTGGTACGCGGCCCAGCAGGGCCTGCTGCCCGGGCCGAACGGCGCTCCTGCGATCAGCTACCTGAAGCCGGGCGCGTTCGACGAGATTGCGCGGTTCTTCGGGTTCCAGGGCAACTACCTGTACAGCTACGCGATGTACGACATCAGCCCGAACGACGTGGCCGCGTTTCCCTCGCTCCACGCCGCCTACCCGACGCTCGCCTTCCTGTTCGCGCGCCGGGCGTTCGGGCGGATCGGCTGGCTGATGATCGGCTACGCGGCGTGCGTCTGGTTCGCGGTGATCTACCTGGGCGATCACTACCTGATCGACGTGCTCGGCGGGATCGGCTATGCGCTGGCGGCCTACTGGGCGGTGATCCACGCTCCGGGCTGGTTTCGCCGCTTCGTCGACCGGGCGGCGGACGACGACATCGAGTCGACCGTCGAGGGGGCCGGCCTGCGCGACGGTGCGGCCCTCGGACGGCTCGGTCGGCGGGTCCGCTGGTCGGTGATCGCCCAGGGAATTGGGCTGATCGCCATCGGCACGGTCCTGACCACGCTCGTGATCAAGCTCGATGTGCTCGGGGGCTATTCAACCCCGTTCTACCTGCTGCCCTCGGCCGTCGTGCTGATCGGGCTGTGGCGGATCGCGAGCGGGGTCTTCTCGCCTTGAGGCCGGTTGACTTCTTGCCGGACTCGCTCGGTTCCGGCTGTCGGCGTGCCGTCTGGCGGGCGCGGAGGTGACCGGATAGGCGCCGAAAGGAGAGGGCCCCGCGCGAGGGGCCGAGCTCAGCGAGCGGTCAGCGAGCCGACTTGACGATCGTCCGGCGGCAGCGGGTGCAGACGGACTGCTTCCTGGGCGCACCCGAGGCGGTCATGATGACGAGTGGCTGCAGGTTCGGCTGGTAGCGGCGATGGGCACGGACGCGGTTCATCCCGACGGACTGCGGGTTGAAACCGCCCATCGAAACCTTGCCGCAGACGGCGCACGCTCGAGACATCAACGATCCTCGGGGTCAGGACGCGAAATGGTTCAGGCATGAAGAACGAGCCGCCACCGGCCCGATCAGGCGCTACGATAGCACAACAACGCGTCCGATCGGGCCGGACGGGCCACGTTCGCTCACGGAGGTCAACCTGACGATTCCCGCCCGGCACGGGTCCGGTCAGTCGTTCGTCACGGGGCGGGCGATCGGCCAGATCGTGCGTGCCGCAGCATCGGCCAGCTACGGAGTCACGGGTCTGGCCGATGACGGGCTGCCGGCCCGACTCCTGGTCGGCGCGGGGATCCGGCCGGCGGCTGTGCGGGTCCGGCTCGGCGACGGCATCAGGGTTGAGCTGCGGATCCTCGTCGCGGCCGGCGTGCCGATCGCCGAGATCGCCCGGCAGGTCGACTCGGTCGTGCGCTACTCGGTTCGACAGGCGGTCGATCGGGAGATCGAGCAGCTGACGATTTACGTCGGCGGAATGCGCCTCGAGCCGGCCCGCATGCCCGACCCGGATGCGGTCGCTGCCGTGCCCGGGGCGGGCGCATCCGCCACCGCTGGACCCGGCGCGGACGCACCGGCCACCGCGATCGTAGATCCGGCGGATGCGCGACCCGGATCGGACCTGGCGTGACCTACCGAACGTGCGACGGAGCCCGCCTCACGGCGGCCGTCCGCGGCGCGGTTGCCAACCTCGAGTTGCACGTTGACGAGGTCAACGCGCTGAACGTGTTCCCGGTTCCCGACGGCGATACTGGCTCGAACATGCTGGCGACGGTCCGGGTCGCACTCGACGAAGCCGAGTCGGTGGCCGGCCAGTCGGCCGAACGGGTCGCCGCCGCCCTGAGCTTCGGCGCGCTGATGGGCGCGCGGGGCAACTCGGGGGTGATCACCTCGCAGATCTGCCGGGGGATCGCCGAAGGCCTGGCGGGCAAGCGACGGTTCAACGGCCTGGACTTCGCCCACGCTCTCACCCGCGGCGCGGAGCTCGCCTATGCGGCGGTGGGCAAGCCGGTCGAAGGCACGATCCTGACCGTGATTCGCGAAGCGGCGGCGGCCGCCCGGGCAGCCGCCGAGCACGACGACGACATGGAGGCCGTCCTCGGCGCGACGGTCGATGCTGCCGAGCGGTCAGTCGCCCAGACACCCTCGCTCCTGCCGATCCTGCGCGAGGCAGGCGTCGTCGATTCGGGTGGCCAGGGCCTCTACCTGCTGTTCCAGGGGGCGCTGCTCCAGCTGGTGGGTGACGCATCGGCCGGTGCGGTCGCAGCCCGAGGTCATGCCGGCGCAAAGCCGTCGACGCTCGTTGCCCATGCCGACGAAGGCTTCGGCTTCGAGACGATGCTCCTCCTCCAGCCTGAGCCGGGGGCGGGCCTCGATCCTGATGCGATCCGGCTCCGGCTCGAGGGCATCGGCCAGTCGGTCGTGGTCGTAGGCGACGCGAGGGCGGTCAAGATCCATGTTCACAACGAGCATCCCGACGAGGTCCTGGCCTACGCCCTGACCCTGGGCAGCCTGAGCCGGATCAGCGTCGAGAACCTCGACCAGCAGGCTCGCGACGTGCGCGAGCGCCGGGCCATCGAGTTCACCGACGCGGGAGCCGAGGCAGGCGGGTCGATCGAGACCCGCCCGTCTGCGGGAGAGGCGACCGCGGCCCTGGCCGTGGTTGCGGTGGCAGCCGGTGCCGGCCTGGCCGCGATCTTCCGCGATTTCGGGGTGGCTGCGGTGGTCGAGGGCGGCCAATCGGCCAACCCGAGCATCGGCGAGCTGCTCGAGGCGATCGAGCGCGTGAACGCCGCCGAGACCCTCCTGCTACCGAACAACCCGAACGTGATCCTGGCCGCTCGACAGGTCGCCGCTCTGGCGTCCCGCGCAGTCCATGTCGTACCCACCCGCAATGCCGCCGAAGGGATCGCGGCGCTGCTGGCCCTGGATCCGGCCCGCGACGGCGCGGCCAACGTCGCCGGGATGACGGCCGCGGCACGAGGGATCGAGTCACTGTCGGTGACCACCGCGGTGCGTGACGTGAAGCTGGGCGGCCGCAAGGTTCGCCGGGGCGAGACGATCGTGCTCGATCCTGACGACGGCCTGGTGGCGGTCGACAGCGACCGCGACAAGGCGATCGAGTCGGCGGTCCGGTCACTGCCGCCCGGGATCGAGCTGGTGACCCTCTTCTACGGCGAAGGCGCCGACCTGGCGGAGGCCGAAGAGACGGCCCGGCGGATCGGCCGGGCCCGGACGGGTGTGGAGGTCGAGGTCCGCCACGGCGGCCAGCCTCACTACCGGTACCTGATCTCGGCCGAGTAGCCGTGGCGAACGCGCAGCCGGGCCGCCGACCCGCCCGCGCCGGCGCGCCTCGTCCCGCCCGGCGGCCGCCGCCGCCGGCCGATCCGGTGGCGCTCCTGTCGACGCCGCTCGGAGACAGCGGCCTGCCGGGAGCCGCGGTCCTCCGGCGGGCCGGCCGCCGGCTCGACCTCATCTCGGTCCGCGACCTGCTCTTCCACCTCCCTCGCCGCTACGAGGATCGGCGGGCGATCCACACGGTCGCCGAGCTGCGCGATCTGCCCGACGGGGTGACCGCCAGCGTCCGGGTTGTGGTCCGATCGATCAACGTCGAGCAGACCTGGCGGCGGCGAGTCCAGGTGACAAGGGCGGTCCTGGCCGACGAGACCGGCGAGGCCGAGGCGACCTGGTTCGGCCGGCGCTTCATCGAGCGACGGATCCACGCCGGTCAGCGCCTCGTCGTGAGCGGCCGGCTCAAGCAGCGCGGCTTCAGCCCGGTCTTCGACGATCCCGAGTTCTCGCCCGAGGACGGCACCGACCCGCTCCACGCCGGGAGGATCGTGCCGGTCTACCGCCTGACCGCGGGCCTGACCGGGACGCGCATCCGCGAGGCGATCCGGGCCGCCCTCGACCGGGCCGGCCTGGCGTACCCGGAGTACCTGCCGGGCCGGCTGATCGCGGCGGAAGGGCTCGAGCCGATCGGCCGGGCAATCGACCAGGTCCATTACCCGGCCAGCATCGAGGATCGCGACGCGGCGCTCCGCCGGCTCGCCTTCGACGAGCTGCTTGCCCTCCAGCTCGGGATGGTCGGCCGCCGCCGCCAGCGGGGCCGATCGACATCCGAGCCGGTCGTCGTGGACGACGAGCGTGATCGGGCCGTCCGGGTCGCGCTGGCCGAAGCGCTCAGCGCCAGGATCGGCCGGCCGGTCGAGCTGACCGTCGACCAGCAGGGCGCCATCTCGGCGATCCGGGTCGACCTGGCCCGGTCCGAGCCGATGCTCCGCCTCCTCCAGGGTGACGTCGGGTCGGGCAAGACGGCGGTCGCCGCTCACGCCCTCGCCCTCGTCGCCGGCCTTGGCCGGCAGGGCGCCCTGCTGGCGCCGACCGATCTGCTCGCCCGGCAGCACGCGGCGACCGTCGGCGACCTGCTCGCCCCACTCGGCCTGGGAGTGACCCTGCTGACCGGGTCGCTCAGCGCCGAGGGCCGCAAGAAGGCACACTCGGCGATCGCCTCGGGCCAGGCCGGCGTGATCATCGGGACCCACGCCCTCTTCCAGGAGTCGGTCCGCTTTGCCGACCTGGGCCTCGCGGTGATCGACGAGCAGCACCGCTTCGGGGTCGAGCAGCGCGGCCTGCTCGAGGCCAAGGCGGGCGGCGCCGCCGGTACCGCTGACGCGGCGGCCCGGGCAGCCCCGCACGTCCTGCTGATGACCGCGACCCCGATCCCGCGAACCCTCGGCCAGATCCTCTACGCGGACCTCGAGGTGTCGGACCTGCGGATGGCGCCCACCGGCCGGCTGGCGATCCGGACCGCGACGCGAACCAGCGCCGAGCTCGAGCGTCTGTGGCGATTCGTGGCCGACGAGGCGGCCCACGACCGGCGGACGTTCGTGGTCGTGCCCCTGATCGAGGCGGCCGAGGACGACGCCGCGGCCGCGGCCGAGGTCGAGGCGGTCCGCCTGCGCGAGGTTCTCGGCCTGCCGGTCGGCCTGGTCCATGGCCGGATGAAGGCGGCACAACGCGATGCCGAGATGCGCCGCTTCCGGGACGGCGAGATCCGCGTTCTCGTCGGCACGACGGTGATCGAAGTCGGCGTCGACGTCCCGCAGGCGACGGTGATGGTGATCGAGGGGGCCGACCGGTTCGGCCTCGCCCAGCTCCATCAGCTCCGTGGCCGGGTGGGGCGGGGGACCGACCAGAGCTACTGCGTCCTCGTCTCGGACGTGACGGCAGCGTCGGACCCGGTCGCCTGGGCCCGCCTGCGGGCGGTCGAGACGCTGACCGATGGCTTCGAGCTGGCGGAGAAGGACTTCGAGCTGCGCCGGGAGGGCGACGTCCTCGGCTTCGCCCAGTCTGGCCTGCCGCCGCTCCGGGTCGCCTCGCTCCAGCGGCTCGACCACCGGGAGCTCGCGACCCACGCCCGGCGCCACGCCGAGGAGCTGCTCGACCCGGCCGGCGAGCTCTATGGCCCCGACCTGGCCGCCCTTCGAACCGAGCTGACCGCGGGCTGGCTCGAGTCGATCTGGTCCGGCGACCCGGCCAGCGGGGCCTGACATGGCGAGCCGTGACTGGGTGCGCCGGCCGCGGCCGGCCGCGACCGCCGGACGGGTGATCGCCGGACGGGCCGCCGGCCGCCGGCTCGCCGCTTCGGGCGCGGCGACCCGCCCGCTGACCGACCGGGTGAAGCAGACCCTGTTCGCGATCCTCGAGCCGGACCTGCCCGGCGCCCGCTTCCTCGACCTGTGTGCCGGAACGGGCAGCGGAGCGATCGAGGCCCTGTCGCGTGGGGCGGCCCAGGCCGTCCTGGTCGAACGCGACCCGGCCGCCTGCCGGACGATCGCGCTCAACCTCGAGCGGACCGGCCTGGCCGGCACGACGGCCCGGGTCGTCCAGGCCGACGCGGCGGCCTGGCTCCGATCACCGGCAGCCCTGGCCGATGGCCCGTTCGACGTCGTCCTGGTCGACCCGCCGTACGACGATCCGGCCCTCCTGGCGACCCTGGTCGAGACGCTCGGCGGACCGGCGGGAGTGGCCCTCCTGGCGCCCACCGCCCAGGTCGTCGCCAAGCACTTCTGGCGCTCCGCCCCGCCGCCCGTGAGCGGCCTGCTACGATCGGTTCGCGAGCGGCGCTTCGGCGAGACGACGCTGTCGCTCTACCGGCGGGTCGCCACGGAGGACGAATGAGGGTCGCGGTCTATCCCGGATCGTTCGATCCGATCACGTTCGGCCATCTCGACGTTGCCCGGCGGGCCGCGGCCGTCTTCGACCGGATCGTCTTTGCCGTCCTGAGCAACCCGAGCAAGTCCTCGCTGCTGACCGTCGCCGAACGGCTGGACGCGATCCGCGAATCGGTCGCCGCGACCGATCCGGACCTCGTCGCGCGGATCGACGCCCAGTCGTTCGACGGCTTGACGGTCGACGCTTGCCGGCGCGCCGGGGCCGGCTTCATCGTCCGCGGCCTGCGGGCCGTGTCCGACTTCGAGAGCGAGATGCAGCTCGCCCACAACAACCGGGTCCTCGCCCCAGGGATCGACACCGTCTTCTTCATGACCTCGCTCGAGCACGGCTACGTCAGCTCGACGCTCGTTCGCGAGATCGCCCGCTTCGGCGGCGATATCCGGGCGATGGTCCCCGGTCCGGCCGAGGTGGCCCTGCGCGTGGCCGTTGAGCGGGTGCGATAATTCGGCCGACGCGGCGGCTCCGCCGCCCGCCTCGCCAGTCCAGGGAGGGCCGGTCCGATCGACATCATCTTCCTCGTCACGCGACTCGAGAACCTGATCGCCAGCGGGAAGAAGCTGCCCCTCACCAGCAACGTCGTCCTCGACCAGGGCGCGGCGCTCGGCCTGATCGACGAGCTGCGGGTCGCGATTCCCGAGGAGATCCGGGCCGCCAAGCGGATCAACTCCGAGGGTGAGCGGATCATCGAGAAGGCCCAGGAAGAGGCCGAGACGATCGTCGCCCACGCTCAGGAGCAGGCCGCCTTCCTGATCGAGGAGCGCGGCCTGACCCAGGCCGCCGAGGACGAGAGCCGCCGGATCCTCGAGCGTACCCACGCCGAGGCCGAGGGGATCCGCCACGGGGCCGACGAATACGCCGCGTCGACCCTCTCCCGGCTCGAAGCGGAGGTCGCTCGCACCCTCCACAGCATCCGCAAGGGGATCGCCGTGCTCGATTCGCGCGCCCCGGTGGAGGGCGAGGCCGAGCAGCCGGCCGGCCCGGCCGATGGCTACGCCGACGACGAGGCCTTCGAGCCGGCGCCGAGCCGCTCGACGCGCGGGTGACCGCCGTAGCCGCGGGCAGCGAGCTCACCTTTCCGGTCGCCGCCCTCCTCGCCGAGCCGGCCGGTTCCCGGCGGGACCACGCCTTCGACGGGATCGCCCTCGACCTCGGCCCGGATCTCAGCCTGGCCGAGCCGATCGCGGGCCACGTTCGCTTCAGCCGGACGAATCGCGGCCTGCTCGTCACCGGACTGGTCGAGACCGCGCTCGCGCTGAGCTGCAGCCGTTGCCTTCGCCCGATCGAGCTGCCGCTCGTCGTGGCCCTCGACGAGGAGGTCCTGCCGAGCCTCGACCTGGCCACGGGCCGGCCCCTCGACGCCAAGGTCGAGCCCGACGTCGCCCGGCTGACCGACCATCACGAGGTCGAGCTCGAGCCGATCGTCCGCGAGGCGATCCTGCTCGCCGAGCCGATCGCGCCGGTCTGCCGGTCGGACTGCCCGGGCCTGTGCGTCGTGTGCGGCGAGGCGCTCGACGGCGGCCCCCACGACCACGACGAATCACCGGTCGACCCCCGCCTCGAGGCCCTCCTGGCCTTCCGGATCGACGATCGGCCCGAGAACGGATAGACTCGCCCGTCGGCCGGACCGATCGCGCCCCGCCGGGCGACGAGCGGCGCCGGCCCCAACAGACCGAACCATCGGCGGACGGGCGACCGCCGCCGACCAGTCGATACCAGAGGAGACGGATACGCCATGGGAGTCCCGAAGCGACGGGTATCGCACGCCCGCCAGGGCGATCGCCGCAGTCATGAGGCCCTGACCCTGCCCCGGCTCGAGGAGTGCCCGCACTGCCACGAGCCCAAGCAGCCGCACCATGCCTGCCCGAACTGCGGCTACTACGGCGGCCGCCAGGCGATCGAGCTGAAGCGGACCACCGACGAGGCCGCCTCCTAGCGTCGTGGACCTCAGCGCCATTCGAGGCGTCAGCTCCGACCGCCGCGTCCGGGTAGCCGTCGACGTGATGGGCGGCGATCACGCGCCCGAGGAACCGATCCAGGGAGCTCTCCTCCACGCCCGGGCCCATCCCGAGGACGACCTCCTGTTCGTCGGCGACGAGATCCGCGTCCGGGCGATCGTCGGGACCGATGTCCCGGCCAACGTCAGCTTCGTCCATGCCGGCGAGGTCGTCGAGATGGGCGAGCACGCCGCCCAGAACGTCCGGGCCAAGAAGGACGCGTCGATCAACGTGGCGATGAAGCTCGTCCACGCCGGCGAGGCAGACGCGGTCGTGACCGCCGGCCATACCGGGGCCGGGGTCGCGGCGGCGATCCTCCACCTGCACCGCGCGCCGGGGGTCGATCGGCCCGCGCTGGCGGTCCAGATGGTCACCGAATCGGGCCCCTTCGTCCTGCTCGACATCGGGGCCACGACGAACTCCACCGGTGAGCAGCTCTACCAGTTCGCGGCGATGGGCGCCGTGTTCGCCGAGCGCGTCCTCGGCGTGGAGCGGCCCCGGATCGCCCTGCTCTCGATCGGCGAGGAGACCGGCAAGGGCGATGCCCGGATCCAGCGGGCGACCGAGCTGCTGCAGGCCTCGGACCTCAACTTCGTGGGCAACGTCGAGGGCAAGGACCTGGTCAAGCACATGGCCGACATCGTCGTGTGCGACGCGGTCGTGGGCAACGTCGTGATCAAGTTCTTCGAGGGACTCTCGCAGTTCATCTTCGGCCTGTTCCGCAAGGAGTTCGAGCGCAAGCCGTTCGGTCCGGTCGCCGCTCTCCTGCTCGCCCCGGGCATCCGCCGGATCCGCCGGATCTTCGACTACGAGACGTCGGGCGGGTCGCTCCTCCTCGGGGTCCGGGGAACGGTCGTGATCACCCACGGGCGGGCCCGGCGCCGGATGATCTCGTACGCGGTGGCGGTCGGAGCCGCCTCGGCCCGGGCCGAGATCCCGGCCCAGATCGCCCAGACGTTCGTGGCCGGCGAGGCGCACGCCGGGCGGGCTCCCACCGGATGAACCGGCCGGGACTGATCGTCGACGCCGGCGTCATCCGCGACACAATCCGCCAGGCCGCCCTCGAGGTACCCGGCGTGGTCCGGGTCGGCCGGTCGGATGGCCCGATCCGACGCCGGCTCGGCCGGCCGGCCGTGATCGTCCGGCTCGACGGCCGGGTCGCCAGCGTCCGGGTGACGATCGTCGCCCGTCCCGGCCGGCCCCTCCAGCCGATCGCCGCCCAGGTCCGGGGGGCCGTCGCGGCTGCCCTCGAACGGCAGCTCGGGCTCATCGCCGGCAGCGTGGTCGTGACGATCGACGGCGTGGGCGCCTGAGCCCGGTGGCGGCACCCGCCAGGCGGCCGGGCCACGAGGCGATCCGGTCGCGCCGGCAGGCGCGCCGGCTGGCCCTCGCCTCGATCTTCGAATCCGGCTTCGGCCAGCGGACCGCCCGCGCCGTCCTCGAGCGCCACCTGGCCGAAGCCGGGGGTGACCCGGAGGTCGCCGCGTTCGCCCGCCTGCTCGTCCAGGTGACCGCCGACAACCGCGCTTCGATCGATCTCCGGATCGGTCAGCTGGCGCCCCAGTATCCGGTCGTCCAGCTCGCCCGGATCGACCGCGCATTGCTGCAAACTGCGCTCGGCGAGGTGCTACACTCCCGGGCGACGCCGGCCCGAGTTGCGATCGCCGAATGGGTCGAGCTGGCACGGATCTACAGTGGAGACCCGGCGCGGCGCCTGATGAACGGCGTCCTCGGGCGACTCGCCAGGGACGCGGCTGCGTCGGCCGATGGATCGGCCGGTCAATCCGCGGATGATGATGCCGGCGTTCCTGCCGGGTGATGACCGCGCTTCCAGGAGGGACTCTGTGGCAACTACCTACGATCGCCTGAAGAAGATCGTCGTCGAGCAGCTCGGTGTCGACGAAGCCGACGTCAAGCCCGAGGCGTCGTTCGTCGACGACCTGAACGCCGACTCGCTCGACCTGGTCGAGCTGATCATGAGCCTCGAGGAGGAGTTCGGGACCGAGATCTCCGACGAGGATGCCGAGCGGATCCGGACGGTCGGCGACGCGGTCGAATACATCGACGAGCGCACCTCCTAGGGCATGAGCGGCGGGCCACCTCCCGGCCCTCCCGCCGCGCCAGGACAGGGTCCGCTCGATGCCCTCGGCCGTCGCCTTCGCGGCCCATCTGGGTCTCCCGATTCGCGATCCGGAGCTGTTCGGCCAGGCGCTCGTCCACAGCAGCTACCTGCATGAGCACCGGGGCGAGGCCAGCGGCCACAACGAACGCCTCGAGTACCTTGGTGATGCGGTCGTCGCGCTGGTGATCTCGGAAGCCCTGTACCTCCGCCGGCCGGGCGATGACGAGGGCGCCCTGTCCGCCCGCCGCGCGGCGATCGTCAGCACCGCCGGCCTCGCCCGCCTCGCCAACCGGCTCGAGCTCGGCGCCTGGCTCCGGCTCGGCGAGGGCGAGTCGAAGCGGGGCGGCCGCCTCCGGCCGTCACTCCTTGCCTCCGCGTTCGAGGCCGTCGCCGGCGCCGTCTACCTCGACCTGGGGTTCGCGGCCGCCCGCGACTGGATCCTCGGCGTGGCGGCTCCGGAGCTCGATTCGGATGCCGCCGTCGGCAGCCTGAAGAGTCCCAAGAGCCGGCTCCAGGAGCACACCCAGCGGTTGGCCGGCGAGCGGCCCGCCTATCACCTGGCCGAGGTCTCGGGTCCCGATCACGAGCGGGTCTTCCGGGTCGAGGTGAGCGTCGACGGGCAGGTCGTGGGCATCGGCACCGGGTCCTCTCGGCGACTCGCCGAGACGGCCGCCGCGGAAGCCGCCCTGGAAGCCCTGGCCGGCGCGGCCAGGCGGGCGGGATCGACGTGAGCTCGGCCCGGCTGCTCGCCCTGCGCCTCCACGGCTTCAAGTCCTTCGCCGAGCGGACGACGGTCGAGTTCGGGGCCGGGATCAGCGCTGTCGTCGGACCGAACGGATCGGGCAAGAGCAACCTGGCCGACGGCCTGCGCTGGGCCCTCGGCGAGCAGGGCCGGGCGCTGCGCAGCCGGAAGTCCGAGGATGTGATCTTCGCCGGTTCGGACAAGCGGCCGGCCCTGGGCATGGCCGACGTCAGCCTCGTCCTCGACAACTCCGATGGCCTGCTGCCGATGGACTTCCAGGCTCTCGAGCTCGGACGCCGGCTGTATCGCTCCGGCGAGAACGACTACCTGCTCAACCGCAGCCGGGTCCGGCTCAAGGACCTGGTCGACCTGCTCGATGCCGCCCATCTCGCCGACAACGCCTTCCTGTTCATCGGCCAGGGCATGGTCGACCAGGCGCTCGCCCTCCGGCCCGAGGAGCGCCGGCCGCTGTTCGAGGAGGTCGCCGGCGTCCGGCGTCACGAACGCCGCCGGCGACGAGCCGAGGAGCAGCTGGTCGAGGCGGAGGCGAACCTCGCCCGGGTCCAGGACATCCTCGGCGAGCTGCGGCCGCAGGCTCGCCGCCTGGCCGCCCAGGCCGAGCAGCAGACAAGCCGGGCCAGTGCCGGTGAAGAGCTGGCGGCAGCCCTGGTCCTGAGCGCTCACGTCCGTTGGTACGCCGCGGCCGAGCTGTCCCGCTCCGCCGCCGATCGCCTCGGTCGAACCCGGGCCGATGCCGAGCGGGCCACCTCCGAGCTGGCCGAAGCCGAGGCCGCCCTGACCGAGATCGGCACCCGGATCGCCCGCGGCGCATCGGTCGAGACCGAGCAGCGCGAGGCGCACGAGGTGGCGCGCTCGGCCCTGACCAGCCTGCAGCTTGCGGCCACGAGGCAGGCTGCCGAGCTCGACGCCAGCCGCCGGGATCGAGCTCGCCTGGAGGGCGAGCGCTCCGCCGCCGAGGTCGAGCTCGCGGCCCGCCGGCGTGCCCTCGCCGCGCCGCTGCCGGAACGCGACGTCACGCTGGCGGGAGCGGTCGAGGAATCGGAACGTGCCCTGGCCGAGGCCCGCCGTGAGCTCGGCGGCCTCCAGGCGGCGCGGCAGGCCGAGGGCGAGGAGCGGGCCGCCCTCCAGCGGGCACTAGCCGCCCGGACCGCCGAGCACGAGGCCGTCCGCCGCCAGCTGGCCGATGCCGCGCGCCGGGCAGCCGACGAGCGTGCCCGGGCCGATGCTGCTGCGGCCGAACGGGTCACCCTGGAGGCGGCCCTGGCTGCCGCCCGAGATGGGCATCGGGCCGCGATCGAGGCTGAGCTGGCCGCGGCAGCCACCCTCGACGCGGCGCGCGCAGAGGCCGTTTCGGCCGACGGCGTCCGGCAGGCGGCGGACGAGCGTGCCGCCACCGCCGGCTCCACGCTGGCCGCCGTCCGTGGTCGCGTCGCGAGCGCTGCAGCCCGGCTTGCCGAGGACGAGGCCCGGGGTATTGCCAGGGCCGCCGTCCGGCTCGGCGGCCGGCGGGTCGACGGCGAGCTGCAGGTCGCCCCGGCCTTCCGGGCGGCTGTCGAGGCGGCCCTCGGCGAGAGCGCCCGGGGCTATCTCGTGGGCCGGGCGACGGTCGCCGAGCTCGCCGCCGAGCGTGGCTGGTTGATCCTCGATCGGCACGAGGGGCGACCGGCAGCCGGCGGCCCGCCCGGGACCGCCAGCTCGGGCGGACGCCCCGAGGAGGCCGCCTTCCTCGATCGGCTGGGCGCGGCCGGGGGCGGGCTCCTGGTCGAGGCGATTCTGCGCGACCAGGTGGGGGCTGCCCGAAGTCTGCTCGAGCGAACGGCGTGGGCGCCCGACCTGGCGGCCGCCCTCGCCCTGCAGTCGGCCCTGCCGGTCGGCTGGCAGGTCGTCGTCCGGGACGGCTCGGCCGTGCTCGGTGAGACGACCGTCGCCCTTGGCCGGGCGGATGGCAGCCTCGAACGGCGGGCCGATCTGGAGCGCCTCGAGGCCGAGCTCGTCCATCTCGAAGCCGCCGCCACGGCGGCCGATGCGACGGCGCTGGAGGCAGCGCGCCGGTCCGAGGTCGCCCGCCGGGCCGTCGAGGTCAGTCGGAACGAGGAGGCGCGGATCGGATCAGCCCGCCGAGCTGCCGAGGAATCGGAGCGCGTCGCCGCCCGGGCGCTCGAGCGGCTCGCCCGCGAGGCCGCCTGGCAGCACGCCGCGGCTGAGCGAACCGAGGCGGAGCTGGCGCGCCAGCAGGCCGCCCTGACCGCCCTCGAGGCGGCTGCGAATCCGTCGGCGGGACCGACGGGGGAACGCGCATCGCCGACCGGCTCTCCTGATGAGGCGAGTGCCCTCGAGACGTGGCAGCGCCGGGTCGACGAGCTTCGCCTGCGGCGTGACCGGCTTGCCGCCGAGCTTGCCGATCGCGATCGGGTCCGGCTCGCGGCCGAGGCGGCCCATGCCCGCGAAGCCGCCGCGGCGGCGATGAGCCAGGACCGGATCGAGCGGGCCGACCGGGAGATGGCCGACCTGGCCCGGCGCGAGGCGGAGATCCTCCTCGAGCGGGACCGCCTCTCGGTCGAGCTCGCCACGGCGACGAGCCGCGCGGCGAGCCTGGGCGAGGCCCTGGCCGCGATCCGCGCCGCCGAGGCGGCCGACCGGGCGCTCCTGGTCGACGCCGAGCTTACCGGGAGCCGCGCCCGCGACCGCTTCCGCACGGCGGAGGATCGCCTCCGGGCGGCCGAGGTCGGCGAGCTCGAAGCGCGGCTCGCCCTCGACCTGATCCGGGAGCAGGCACTCGGCGACGATCGGCGGCCTCGGCACGCTCGGGCTGCGAGCGCTCGGACTGCCTGTGCGGCCGAAGCGCCCGACGACGACCCCGCCCTGGACGAGACTCCCGCCCGGGATCCTCGACTCCTGGGCCGCACTGGGCGCTGCCGCCACCCGCCGGCAGCCGCCCGGCCCGGCGCGCCTCGGCCAGCTCTGCGGCGGCGCTACCACGAGCTCGGCGCCGCCAACCCGATGCGCCGATCGAGGAGTACGCCGAGCTGCAAGGCGCGGCTCGACCGGCTCGAGGCCCAGGACGACGACCTGCGCTCGCGCTATCGGCACGACCCGGGAGCTCATCGACGAGCTCGAGACGATGATCGCCGACCAGTTCCGGACGACGTTCCGCGGCGCTCGAGGCTCGCCTTCGACGCGCGCTTCGAGCAGCTCTTCGGCGGCGGCTTCGCCCGGCTCTAGCTGACCGACCCGGCGGACCTGTCGGCTCGACCGGCGTCGAGATCGTCGCCCGGCCGCCCGGCAAGAAGGCGCAGGCGCTGGCGATGCTGTCCGGCGGCGAGCGCGCCCTGACCGCCGTCGCCCTGCTGTTCGCGATGCTCGAGGTCCGGCCGGTGCCGTTCTGCGTCCTCGACGAGGTCGATGCGGCGCTCGACGAGGCGAACATCGGCCGGTTCGCCGACGCGCTGCGCGAGCCTCGCCGACCAGACCCAGTTCATCGTCATCACCCACAACCGCGGCACGATCGAGGCGGCCGACGCGCTGTACGGCGTGACCGTCGGCGACGACTCGGTCAGCCGGGTGATCAGCCTCCGGCTCGACGAGGCGACCGCGATCGCCGAGCGGCGGGACGCTCCGGCCGCGGCCGGCGTGGCCGGCGCCGATGTCGTTCTGGCGACGCAAGCCGACGGAGCCGCACGACGAGCGAGGTCGCGCGCCGGCTCCGAGCCCGAGCAGGCCTGGTCGATCCCGACGACCGGTCGCAGCCGGCTCGGGAGCCCGATGCCGTCGGATCTCGACGAGCGCTGCCCAGGGCCCAGCGCTGCCGTTCCGAGCCGGCAGCAGTGCCGCTGGCGCCGGCCGCCGTCGCCGTCCTTGCAGCCCGACGAACCGGTGGCCGCTCCGATCGAGCCAGCCGGCGAGCCTCGACGCACGGGTCTGCCCGAAGCCGGGGCGGCTTCGTGTCGCGCCTCCGCGGCTTCCTCGGGGGCGGGCGCCACGGGCCGTCGTGGGACGAGGTCGAGGAGACGCTCATCGCCGGCGACGTCGGCGGCGGCGCTGGCGATCGAGGTCGTCGAGCGCGCCCGCGCGGCGCCGCGACCCGGCCGGCGACCGAGGCGGCGGTCCGGGCCGAGCTGGCCGCCCTCCTCGTCGCCGCGCGACCCCGACTGGCAGCCGCCGCCCGGCGGCCGCCGGGCAGCCGGCCGTCGTGCTCGTCGTCGGCGTCAACGGGACCGGCAAGACGACGACGATCGGCAAGCTTGCCAGCCGCTACCGCGAGCGAGGGCCGAGCGTGATCCTGGCCGCCGCCGACACCTTCCGCGCGGCGGCGATCGAGCAGCTCCGGATCTGGGCCGAGCCGGGCCGGGCAGCACGATGATCGCCCACGCCCCTGGCGCCGACCCCGGCGCGGTCGTCTACGACGCGCTCGACGCGGCCGTCGCCCGCGGCACGGACGTGGTGATCGCCGACACCGCCGGTCGGCTCCACACCAAGGTCAACCTGATGGACGAGGTTGCGAAGATCCGCCGGATCATCGACAAGCGCCTGCCAGGCGCCCGGCCCGAGGTCCTGTTCGTGCTCGACGCCACGACCGGCCAGAACGGGCTTGCCCAGGCGCGCGCCTTCCATGCCGCGATCGGCCTCACCGGCATCGTCCTGACCAAGCTCGATTCGACCGCCAAGGGCGGGATCGTCTTCGCGATCGAGGACGCGCTCGACGTCCCGGTCCGCTTCGTCGGGGTGGGCGAGAAGGTCGGCGACCTCGTGCCGTTCGACCCGGCCGCGTTCGTGGCGGCTCTCTTCGCGGAGTAGCCCTCCGGTTCGGGCGGGTGCGCAGGGGCCGCCTTTGAGGGTGACTGCGCGAGGGTTCAGCGCCAGGAATCGCGCAGTCCGTCGACCCAGGATCGACATCCGACCCGAGAGCGCCCCCCGAGCGGCGGCCCGGCGGGCACGGTGCTGGTGCGGATGGGCACCGCGAAACGCGGGGCACGACCATCGGCGACTTTCGGAACAGGACGGGGCCTGCGCTACAATCGAAGAGCCTCGGTGCGTCAGAACCCGCGCACCAACCCGAGCGAGTCGTCCTCGCCGGCCCTCGTCACGGAGTTGCCACGTCAATGTTTGACGCTCTCAGCGAGCGCCTGCGCAAGACCCTCGGTTCACTGACCGGTCGCGGCCGGGTGAGCGAGGCCGACGTCGATGCCGCCATGCGCGAGGTGCGTCTCGCGCTGCTCGAGGCCGACGTGAACTTCAAGGTCGTCCGCGACTTCATCGCCCGGGTCCGCGATCGGGCGATCGGGGCGAACATCCTCGAGAGCCTGACCGCCGGCCAGCAGGTCGTGGCGATCGTCAACGATGAGCTGACCAACCTGCTGTCGGCCGGCGACCGGACGTTCCATCTCCAGGGCAACCCGGCCGTCGTGATGCTCGTCGGGCTCCAGGGTTCGGGCAAGACGACCTCGGCCGCCAAGCTCGCCCGGGCGTGCATCAAGCTCGGCCGCCGGCCGCTCCTCGTCGCGGCCGACCCGTACCGGCCGGCTGCCGCCGAGCAGCTGGCGACCCTGGGTGCCGCCCTCGACGTCCCGGTCCATCGGGCATCCCCCGGGACGTCCGTCCTGGCGATCGCCCAGGGTGGGTTGGAGGCGGCTCGCCGGCAGGTCCGCGACGTGGTGATCATCGACACCGCCGGCCGGCTGAGCATCGATGAGGCGCTCATGGCCGAGATCGCGGGCCTGAACGCGGTCATCCAGCCGGTCGAGACACTGCTCGTGGTCGATGCGATGACCGGCCAGGACGCGGTGGCGGTGGCCCAGGCCTTCGCCGCGGCCGTGCCGGTCACCGGCCTGATCCTCACCAAGATCGACGGCGACGCCCGCGGCGGCGCCGCCCTGTCGATCAGCGCCGTCACCGGCCTGCCGGTCAAGTTCCTGGGCACCGGCGAGAAGACCGATGCCCTCGAGGCCTTCCACCCCGACCGGCTGGCCGGCCGGATCCTTGGCATGGGCGACGTCCTGACCCTCGTCGAGCGGGCCCAGGAGACGTTCGACGCCAGCCAGGCGTCGAAGCTCGAGGAAAAGCTGCGCAAGTCGCAGTTCACCCTGGATGACTTCCTCGACCAGCTCCAGCAGGTCCAGAAGATGGGCGGCCTGAGCCAGCTCGTCGGGATGCTGCCGGGGATGGGCGGGATGGCCAAGCAGGCCGAGGACGCGGTGAATCGCGGCGAGCTGCGCCGGACCGAGGCGATCATCCGGGCGATGACCCCGCGCGAGCGGCGCGACACGAACGTGCTCAACGCATCCCGTCGCCGGCGGATCGCAGCCGGCTCGGGCACGTCGCTCACGGACGTCAATCGCCTGGTCAAGCAGTTCGGCGAGATGCAGAAGATGATGAAGCAGTTCTCGGGTGGGGCCGGTCGCCGAAACGCGGCCGCCGGCCTCTTCGGGCGCCGCTAGGACAGGGGGTCGATATGACCGAACCGATGGGACCGGCCGGCTCCGGACGACCCGAACAGCATCCGGACGGGCAGCTCGCCCAGCCGAGCGCCCTCGAATTCTACGAGCGAGACCGTCCCGACGGCCGCCGTCGAGGTCGTTGGCGGCCCGGCCAACACACCGGTCCCGCCACCGCGCCGGGCTCGCCGGCTGCGCTGGTCGATCGCCGCGGTCGTCTCGGCCCTGGTGATCGGCGGCGGGGCGCTCGGCTTCGCCGTCCTCGCCTCGGCGCCGTCGACCTCGGCGGTCCTGCCCTGGGCACCTGCTGGCGCGCTCGTCTACACCGAGCTCCGGGCGGACATGCCCGGTGACCAGCGGGCGAACCTGCTGGCCTTCCTGTCGAAGTTCCCGGGTTTCGCCGACCAGACCAATTTTGACGCCAAGGCCGACGACGGGCTCAACCGCCTGGTCAAGCGCCTGACCGACAACAAGCACGACTTCTCGACCGAGATCAAGCCCTGGTTCAGCGGCCAGATCGGCGTGTCGGTCGAGGCCACGGATCCGGCGAACCCCGCGGTGCTGGTCGTTGCGTCGGTCCGCGACGCGGTGGGAGCTGCGGCCTGGCTCGCCTCGATCGCTCCGGCCGGCACCAGCCACGAGACCTTCGACAACGTCGACCTGTTCGAAATCGGCCGGCGCGAACGGCCGGAAGGTGGCCGTCGGCGTCGACGGGTCGGTGATCCTCGGTGGTTCGCTCGAAACGGTCAAGGCCGCGATCAGCCGCGGGCCGACTGGCGGCCTGGCCGCTGACGCCGGCTTCAAGGCGGCCCAGGCAGGCCTCGGTGGCGATGCCCTCGGCAGCGTCTATCTCGACGTCAAGGGCTATCTCGGCCTGGCGATGCAGGAGGCGACGAAGGCGCTCGGGCAGCTCGGCGCCCAATCCGGCCGGCTCGCCCCGAGCATCCCTCCACTACCGTCGTTCGATACGGCCCTGCTGCCGGGCTGGGTGGCGGTCCGTGTCCAGGCTGAGCCGGACCACCTCGTCCTCGACACGGCCGCGCCACTCGTGCCCGGCGGCACGACCGCCGGCCTGCAGGACCGGGTCGGCTCGCTCGCCGCGAGCCTGCCGTCCGACACGGTCGCCCAGTACGAGCTGCACGACGTCGGCAATCTGATCAAGGCCGGCCTGACGAGGCTCGAGAGCATGCCCGGCGGTCCCACGGCCGCCCAGGTCGACGATGTCGCCAACTACGTCGGCGGCGTCGACAAGGCCGTCGGCTGGCTGGCTGACGCCGACGCGGTCGTCCTGAACGATTCGACCGGCTTCGAAGGCGGCCTCGTCGCCCAGACCAACGATGCGAGCGCATCGGGGGGCCTGATCACCTCGCTCAGGAACCTGGTCACCCTGGGCGGCGCCCAGGTCGGGGTCACGGTCGGCAGCGAGACGTACGCCGGGCAGACGATCACCCTCGTCGGGGTCGACCTCCCGGGCCACGGCGGGGTGCTGCCGGACAAGCTCCAGATCGCCCTCGCCCAGACCGACCAGCTGGTGATCGTGGGCATCGGCGACGGCTTCGTGAAGTCCGTCCTCGACACGAAGGCGGGTAGCTCGCTCGCCGATCAGCCGGCCTACCAGCGCTCGCTCGGCCTGGCCGGATCGAGCAACGTCAGCCAGGGGTTCGTCGACGTGACGGCCGTTCGGACCGCCCTCGAGGCGCTTGTGGCCAAGTCCCAGGACGTCGCCTCCTACGATTCGAACGTCAAGCCCTTCCTCGAGCCGATCGAGAGCATCGCCTGGTCCGGCGCCACTGGCTCGGATCTGTCAACCTCGCGGATCGTGCTCGTCCTCAAGTAGTTCGCTCTTTTCGTCCAGTAATCGACGGGAGCCGTCCCCAGCGGGTCCCGATCGCAGTCACCAGGAGGAGACAAGGCCGATGGCCGTTCGAATCAGGCTCACCCGAGTGGGCGCCACGAAGCAGCCGGCGTACCGGCTGGTCGTCGCGGATTCGCGCAGTGCTCGCGACAGCCGCTCGCTCGAGACGATCGGGCACTACAACCCGCGGACCGACCCGATCGAGCTGAAGATCGACGCCGAGCGAGGCGAAGAAGTGGCTCGCCCAGGGGGCCCAGCCCTCGGACACTGTCGCTCGCCTGTTCCGCTCGGCCGGCATCCTGCCGGCGGGGAAGTAGGCGATGGCTGCCAAGGAGCTCGTCGAGTACGTGGCCAAATCGCTCGTCGACCAGCCCGACGAGGTCAAGGTCGAGGAAGTCCGTGATCGCGACGGGATCGTCCTCGAGCTCCATGTCGCCGAGGACGACATGGGCAAGGTGATCGGCCGGAACGGCAGCGTCGCCAAGGCTCTGCGGACCCTGCTGAAGGTCACCGCGGCCCGCGACGGCGAGCCCGTCTCGCTCGAGATCGTCTGACGGTCGATCCCCAGCGGCTCGTGGTCGCCCTCGTCCGGGGCGTCCACGGCCTGAACGGCGCCCTCCGGGTCGAGGTCCTGACCGACCGGCCCGAGGCGCGCTTCGCAGCCGGAGCGATCCTCTATCGCGAGGGCAGCGAGACCGCCCTCCACGTGATCGACGGGGTCCCGATCGCGGACGGGCCGGGCTGGCGGATTCGGCTGGCCGAGGCGGTCGATCGAACCGCTGCCGAGGCGTACCGGGGTGCCTACCTCGAGGCGCTCGTACCGGTCATGCCGGCCGTCCCTGCCGGCATGAGCCAGCCCTCGTTCCTGTGGCACGAGGTGGTCGGGCTGCCCGTCGCCGGGCGCGACGGCGAGGAGCTCGGCACGGTGACCGACATCTACCGGGTGGCCGAGAACGACGTGTACGTCGTCCGCGGGCCGCGCGGCGAATTCGACGTCCCCGCGGTCCGCGATTTCGTCCTGGCCCTCGACCCCCGGGCCGGGCGGGCTGGTCGTCGATGCGGCCGCCCTCGACCTGCCGCCGGTTCGTCCGCCCAGGCCGTTTCGCGCGCCCCGTCCGCGCAAGGGCGAGGCGGGCCGGGCGGCTGCCGCGCCACGAGGCTACGCCGGCGCTCGCGCCCGGTTCGGAGGCGGCGGTCGAGCCGGTCGCGGAGGCGGCTGCCGAGGCGTCCTCCGGGCGGGACGCCTGAGCCCGACGATGGCCCTCGAGATCGACGTCCTGACCCTGTTCCCGGCGATGATCGACGGACCCCTGTCGGACGAGCATTCCCGGACGGATCCAGGAGCGAGGCCTGGCCACGATCCGGGTCCACGACCTGCGCGATTGGGGCCTCGGCCGGCATCGATCGGTCGACGACAGCCCGTACGGTGGCGGTGCCGGGATGATCTTCCGGCCCGAGCCGGTCGCTGCCGCCCTGGCCTCCCTGCGCCGGCCCGATTCGACCGTGATCCTGCTCGATCCGGCCGGCGAGGTCTTCAACCAGGCCCGCGCCGCGGAGCTCGCCGTCCGGCCGCACCTCGTGTTCGTCTGTCCGCGCTACGAGGGCTTCGACGATCGGATCCGGGCGATGGTCGACCTCGAGCTGTCCATCGGCGATTACGTGCTGACCGGTGGCGAGCTGCCCGCCCTCGTCGTGATCGATGCCCTGATCCGGCTCCTGCCCGGGGCGATCGACGCGGCCTCGACCGACGAGGAGTCGTTTGCCGACGGCCTCCTCGAATATCCCCAGTACACGCGGCCGCCGGTCTTCGACGGGCGGCCGGTGCCGGAGATCCTCTCGAGCGGTGATCACGGCGCGATCCGCCGCTGGCGCCGGCGTGAGGCGCTGAGGCGGACGCTCGAGCGCCGGCCCGACCTGCTGGCCGATCGCGCGCTCGGGGCGGAGGATCGGGCCCTGCTCCGGGAGATCGAGTCAGAGAGCGGTTCCGAGGGTGGCTCGGCCGACTAGCGGCCGCATCGTGCTACACTGCGCCGTCGGTCGTCGGTACGACCCATCCCCGAAGCCATCCTCGCGCAGTGACCCTGCGCCAAGACGACGCAAGGAACCGCAGTGACCGTACTCGACGAGATCGTCCAGGAACAGATCCGCACCGACCTCCCCGACCTCGCCCCGGGCGATCGGGTGAAGGTCCATGCCAAGGTCGTCGAGGGCAGCCGCGAGCGGATCCAGGTCTTCGAGGGGGACGTGATGCGCCTCCGCGGCGGCGGCGTGACCCGCTCGATCACGGTCCGCCGGATCGCCAGCGGCGTCGGCGTCGAGCGGACGTTCAAGGTGAACAGCCCCCGGATCGACAAGATCGAGGTGATCCGCCACCAGCAGGTCCGCCGCGCCCAGCTCTACTTCCTGCGCGACCGGGTCGGCAAGGCCGCCACGCTGCGAGAGCGCCGCAACCCCTGATCCCGGGCGGCGTCTCCGTGGGACGTCCGCGAGTCCGCCTCTCCTGCGCCTCCCCTCCATCTGTTCTGAGAGATTCCGCGCAGCGCCGCGCTATGGTCGGTTCGAGCGGATCTCCGGCGCCGTTCCCCCCGTCCAGTGCACCCTGCCGAGCACGGATCCGGCTGCCCGGAGCGTCCGTGTCGGTCGAAAGCGGTCGGCCAACGACCATAGCGCGGCGCTGGGCGGAATATGACAAACGACTCCTGACAGCATGCCGGCGTCCCGGCGCGCCGCCGTGCTCGCTAGACTCTGGGCGAATGGGCAGCCAGGTTCCGACCCTCCGGTACGAGCGCGCTTACTGGCGCGACGGGCTCGAGCGCATCGTCGGCGTGGACGAGGTCGGGGTCGCACCCACCTGCGGGGCCGTGGTGGCCGCCGCCGTGGTCATGCGCCCGAACTGCCGGCGGATTCCCGGCGTGCGTGACTCGAAGACCCTGTCCGCTGCCCAGCGCGAGCGGCTCGCCCCGGTCATCCGGCGGCGAGCGTGGGCGATCGGTGTCGGCGCGGCATCCGTGGCCGAGATCGACCGGCTGAACATCTACCATGCGACCCACCTCGCGATGCGCCGGGCGATCCGCCGGGTGGGGGAGCACGACCACGTCCTCGTCGACGGCAACCGGATCGCCGAGTTCGAGACCGCCGTCGGGCCCTACACAGCGATCGTGAAGGGCGACGCGAAGGTCTACTCGATCGCCGCCGCGTCGATCGTGGCCAAGGTGGTCAGGGACCGAATGATGAGCCTCCTGGCGGCTCGCCATCCGGGCTACGGCTGGGAGCGCAATCAGGGCTACGCCACCCTCGAGCATCGAACGGCGATCCGCGAGCTCGGCCTGAGCCCGTTCCACCGGCGCAGCTTCCTGGCGCTCCAGCGCACCCTGGCCGGCGACCAGGAGACGCTCGACCTGTTCGGCGAGGAGGGTTTCGGGCTCGACGGCCTGCCGACCGGCGCCGGGATCGGCGTCCCGGTCATTACCCCCGCGCTGGACGAACCAGATTCGATTCGCGAGGAGTTCGAGGCGGCGATCGGAGCCCTGAGCATGCCCGCCTGAAGGCCCCCGGCGGCGGGCTCTGCGGCCGGCTCGGGGGCCACCACCGGTAATCGCCTGGTGATCGCGGGATGAGTGCCATTGGCCAGGATCTCGAGATGACATCCGCTGGACCATCCGGCCGCACCCATGCCCAGCGGCTCGGCGATCGGGCCGAGGGTCTGGCCGGCGACGAGCTCGTCCGGGCGGGCTGGACGATCCTCGGCCGCAACCTGCAATTCGGCCGGAACGAAGTCGACGTGCTGGCCCTGGATCCAGGCCCACCGGCGAGCCTCGTCGTGGTGGAAGTTCGCTGGCGGGCCAGCCGGTCCTTCGGGGTGGGGGAGGAGACCTTCGACTGGCGCAAGCGGGCGCACCTGCGAGCCGCCGTCGGCCGTCTGCATGAGGCCGGGTCGCTGAAGGACGGCACGATCCTTCCGCGACTCCCGATCCGAATTGACCTGGTCGTCGTGGAGCCAGCAGGGGGCGGGACCACCGAGGCCGTCCGCCTGCGCCACCATCGCGACGCGCTCGCCTGCTGACGAGCCTGGCGGCTCCCACCCCCGGGCTTGACATCGGGCGAGGTCCAGGGCCGTATCGCGGCGCCCGAGCCCCATCAAAAGGACGCTGCAGCGATCCTTATGGCGACTCGCGAGCCCTCCGACGCCGATCGGGCCGCCGACACCCCATGGTCCGGAGACTGCCAAGCACGAATCCGGTTCGATGGACCAGGGATTGGGTCAGGCGAGCCAGGCAGGCCAGCCGCGAGCGACCATAAGGATCACTACAGGGATCATCTGGCAGAAACGCGACCGCAGAAACGCGACCGCAGAAACGCGACCGATTGGCCCCGACTGGCACGAACAACGGGCCCTGGCCCCCGGGCCAAGGAGAACGCCCTGATCCGGTCACGGCGCAGCCCTGTGCTACACTCCGCCGCGGCCCAACGTGGCCTGAAACTGCCTGCCCGCGAGGGTAGAGCCCACACGCGCGACCGTTCCAGCCGGGGCGGTGCCGGGTCGATCGACCCGGTTCCCGGCGAGGCAGGCCCGCGGAGGATCGAACCGAACAGGAGGTTGCCCACCGTGCCGACCATCTCGATGCGCCAGCTGCTCGAGGCCGGAGTCCACTTCGGACACCAGACCCGCCGCTGGAACCCGAAGATGAAGCCGTACATCTTCGCCGAGCGCAACGGCATCCACATCATCGACCTGGCCCAGACCGTGAAGGGCCTGGAAGTCGCGCTGGCGGCCGTCCGAGAGACCGTCGGCCGGGGCGACCAGGTCCTCTTCGTGGGCACCAAGAAGCAGGCCCAGGAGCCGGTTGCCCAGGAGGCGGCCCGCGCGAACCAGCCCTACATCAACAAGCGCTGGCTGGGCGGAATGCTCACGAACTTCACGACGATCAAGAAGCGGATCGCCCTGATGGAGCAGCTCGAGGCGCGCCAGCAGAACGGCGACTTCGAGCGGATGCCCAAGAAGGAAGCGGCCAAGCTCCAGGAGGAGCTGACCAAGCTGACCGGCACCCTCGGCGGGATCCGCAAGATGAAGCGCCTGCCTGGCGCGATCTTCATCATCGATCCGCACCGAGAACGGATCGCGGTGACCGAGGCGAACAAGCTCGAGATCCCGCTGATCGGCACCGGTGACACGAACGTCGACCCGGACGAGCTGACCTACATCGTCCCGGCCAATGACGACGCGATCCGCGCGATCCGGCTGCTGTGCTCGATGGTGGCAGACGCCGCGATCGAGGGAATCCGCGAGCGTGCCACGCGCGCGGCCGTCGAGCCCGAGCCCGAGATCGAGCAGCCCGGTGTCTCCACCGAGGAGTCGGAGGCTGCCTCCGACGAGCTCGTCGCCGCCCTGGCCGGCGGTGCCGCGCTGATCTTCTCGCCGGACGAGGACGACCTCCTGCCGGCGGTTCGCGGTGCCGCGGCGGCCGCAGCCGCCATCGCGGAGCCGCCGGCCGAAGCGACGCCGGATGAGATTGCCGCGGAGCTGGCCCGCGAGGCGAGCGAGAAGGCCGAGACCGAGGACTCGGCACCTCCGGTCGCACCGGCCGCCGGCGCGACGACCACGGCCGGCTGACCGCCGGACGCGGGCCCGGCCCAGGGACGAAGATGGACGCGGCCGCCAGGGGCGCCCGCGGCACACGAACAGGAGCAGGTTCACGCATGGCGGACATTACGGCCGGAGCCGTCAAGGAGCTCCGGGAGCTCACCGGCGCCGGGTTCATGGACTGCAAGCGGGCGCTCGAGGAGACCGGCGGCGATGTCGACAGGGCAGTCGCCCTGTTGCGCGAGCGTGGTCAGGCCGCAGCCGCCAAGAAGTCCGGCCGGGAAGCCCGCGAGGGCCTCGTCGGCAGCTACATTCACACTGGTGGCCGGATCGGCGTGCTGATCGAGGTCAATTGCGAGACCGACTTCGTGGCCCGCAACGACAGGTTCCAGAAGCTCGTCCGCGATCTGGCCATCCAGGTCGCCGGGATGCACCCCGAATACATCGACGCCGACGCCATCCCGGCCGAGGTGCTGGCCGCGCGCAAGGCAGCGCTGCTGGCCGACGAGGCCGTCCAGAAGAAGCCCGAGGCAATCCGCGAGCAGATCGTCGATGGCCAGCTGAAGAAGTGGTTCAAGGACGTCTGCCTCCTCGACCAGCCCTTCCGCGACACCGAGGCCAGCGTCCGCGAGCTGATCATCGACGCGATCGCCACGATCGGCGAGAACATCAAGGTCCGCCGTTTCGCCCGGTACGAGCTCGGGGAAGAGCTGTGAGCGAGCCGGGCCCGGCCGTCGCCACAGCTGCCTCCGGGACCGGTCGGGTCCGCTACGGGCGAGTCCTGCTCAAGCTGTCGGGCGAAGCGCTCCTCGGAGACCGCCAGTACGGGGTCGACCCCGAGTTCTGCATGAAGATCGCCCGCCAGATCGCCGAGGTGAAGGCGCTCGGGGTCCAGATCGGGATCGTCGTCGGCGGCGGCAACATCTTCCGCGGCCTGGCCGCCTCGGCCCGCGGGATGGACCGGGCGACCGGTGACTACATCGGCATGCTCGCGACCGTCATGAACGGCCTGGCCCTCCAGGACGCCCTCGAGAAGGTCGGCCTGCCGACCCGGGTGATGAGCGCGATCGGGATGAACGAGATCGCCGAGCCGTACATCCGCCGCCGGGCGGTCCGCCACCTCGAGAAAGGCCGGGTCACGATCTTCGTGGCCGGGACGGGCAACCCCTACTTCACGACGGATTCGGCGGCGGCCCTGCGGGCCGTCGAGATCGGCGCGGAGGTCCTGCTCAAGGCGACCAAGGTCGACGGCGTGTACGACGCCGACCCACTGACACATCCGGGTGCCCGGCGCTACGCTGAGCTGATGTACAGCGACCTCCTCCGCGACCAGCTCAAGGTGATGGACGCCGCCGCGGTTTCGCTGTGCATGGAGAACGACCTGCCGATCATCGTCTTCGACCTGAACCAGCCGGACACGATCGTGCGCGTCGTCCAGGGCGAACCGGTCGGCACGGTGATCTCGAATGCGGGGGCCGGATGAGCGCCGGGGTGATCAGCGCGATCGAAGGCAAGATGAGCCGATCGGTCGAGAGCATGGAGCGCGACTTCCAGGGCCTGCGCACGGGCCGGGCCTCGACCTCGCTCGTCGAGCGCCTCGTCGTGGAGTACTACGGGACGCCCACCCCGCTCAACCAGATCGCCGGGATCAGCGTCCCGGAGGCCCACCAGATCGTGATCCAGCCGTGGGACCGCGGGGTCCTCGGCGCGATCGAGAAGGCGATCCAGAAGAGCGATATCGGGCTGACCCCGAACGTCGACGGCTCGGTCGTCCGGCTGAACATCCCGCCCCTCACCGAGGAGCGCCGGCGCGACATCGTCAAGGCCGTTCATCGCCGGATGGAGGAGGCGAGGGTCGAGATTCGCAACCACCGGCGCGAGGCGGGCGATGCGCTGAAGAAAGAGGAGCGTGACGGCAGCCTGGGCAGCGACGCGGCACACCGCGAGCTCGACCAGCTCCAGAAGGTCACCGACCGGTTCATCGGCGAGGTTGACCGGCTGGGTGCTCACAAGGAGCACGAGGTGATGGAGGTCTAGTGGCCCGCCTGGTGGCTCGAACACCGCTGGCTCGCCCGACCGACGCCCCGCCGATCGCCCACGCTCCGAGCACACCGCTGCCCGTCGAGGTAGCGTCGCCCGGGGAGGCCGCCCCCGAGCGCATCGCCTCGCCCGAAGAGACGCCTCGTCACGTCGCGATCATCATGGACGGCAACCGGCGCTGGGCACGCGCCCGCGGCCTGACCGAGCTGGAGGGTCACGCCGCCGGGGTCGAGGCGATCAGGAGCCTGCTCAAGCACGCCGTCCGGCGGGGGATCCCGATCCTGTCCCTGTACGCCTTCAGCCGGGAGAACTGGGCGCGCAGCGACGAGGAGGTGAGCGGCCTGTTCGCCCTGCTCGAGAGCGCGATCCGGGACGAGACCGATGAGCTCCGCCGGCAGGGCGTCCGGATCCGCCTGCTGGGCCGCATCGAGGAGCTGCCCGAAGGCACCCGCCGCTCGATCGACAGCGGCCTGGCTGCGACCTCGGAAGGGGAGCGGCTGCTCCTCAACATCGCCTTCAACTACGCCGGCCGGACCGAGATCGTCGACGCCGTGCGCCGGATCGTGGCCAGCGGGATCGCGGCCGGCGAGATCGACGAAGTCGCGATCTCGAACAGCCTGTACACGGCCGGCCTGCCCGACCCCGACCTGGTGATCCGGACCGGCGGCGACAAGCGAATGAGCAACTTCCTCGTCTGGCAGTCGGCCTACGCGGAGTTCTACTTCTGCCCGAAGCTGTGGCCCGACTTCGATGCCGGCGCGTTCGACGCCGCGCTCATCGACTACGCCAGCCGGTTCCGCCGGTTCGGCCGGTAGCGGGCGGGCCGGTGGAGGAGCGTGGCCGGAGCGCGCTGCTCTTCGTGCCCCCGCTCGTCCTCATCGTCCTCCTCGGCGGCTGGTGGATCACCGCCGCGGTCATCGGCCTGACCCTGCTCGCGGGCATCGAGGTGTTCCGCCTGCTCAAGCCGGCCGGCTACCCGGCGCTGCCCTCACTCGGCCTGGTGATCGCAGTGGCGATCGTCATCGACGCCGCGATTCCGACCGTGCTCGCCAGCAGCGGCGCCGTCCTGATCGCGATCGGGATGGTCCTGGCCGCGGCGGGGGCGTTCACCCGGGGCGACCCCCGGGACGGCCTGAACGGCTGGATCGGAACGGTGTTCGGAGCCCTCTACGTCGGCCTCCTGGCGTTTGTCGTCCGGCTCGGCGCGGGCGCCCCGGCAGTCCCGGCCAGCGCGCCCCTGGCGGTGCTCGGCGGCGAGCGGACCTGGGTCCTCGTGCTGATCCTGGCCGTCTGGGCCTACGACACCGGTGCCTACCTCGCCGGCCGGGCCTACGGCCAGCGCCTGGGCGAACGGATCGGCCGAGAGCGGTTCCTCGAGCACATCTCGCCGTCGAAGACCTACGCCGGCCTGATCGGCGGCCTGGCCGCCACCACCGTCGTCGTCCTGATCGGGTTGTGGGCTGCCGGCCAGCCGATCCTCTACGGAATGGTCCTCGGCCCGCTCATCGGGCTGGCCGCCCAGTGTGGCGACCTGGCCGAGTCGATGCTCAAGCGGGCCGCCGGGGCGCGCAACTCGAGCGACCTGATTCCCGGCCACGGCGGCGTCCTCGACCGGGTCGACTCGTTCCTGTTCGCCGCCCCGGTGATGACCCTGTTCGTCCTGACCTTCCTGCGATGAGGGCCGCCGGGCCGATGACGGTCGCCGGCCAGCCGCCGATCCGGGTGGCCCTCCTCGGTTCCGGCGGCTCGATCGGACGCCAGGCGATCGACGTCCTGGCCGGCCTCGGCGACGCCGTCCGGATCGTCGCCCTGGCGACCGGCTCGCAGGCCGGCCTGCTCGAGGAGCAGGCGCGCCGGTTCCGGCCGGCGGCGGTTGCCCTGGCCGAGGAGCCGGTCGGGCGAGCCCGGCTCGATCTGCCGGCTGGAACCGAGCGGGTCGGCGGGCCCGCGGCGCTCGTCGAGCTGGCCACCCGGCCGGATGTCGACCTGGTGATCGTGGCGACCGGCGGCGTCATCAGCCTCCGCTCGACCCTGGCCGCCCTCGGTGCGGGCAAGGTCGTGGCGACGGCCAACAAGGAGACCCTCGTGTCGGGCGGCCACCTCGTCATGGCCCTCGCCCGTGCCTCGGCCGCCCGGGCTGCGACGGCCGGCGGGGTGGGCGGCGCGGCCGGTCCATTGGCCAGCCCGCTGGCCTGGCTCCGGCCGATCGACTCCGAGCATTCGGCGATCTGGCAGTGCCTCGCCGGTGAATCGATGGCCGGTGTCGCCCGCCTCGTCCTGACCGCGTCGGGTGGCCCGTTTCGATCGAGCACCCCGGCCGAGCTCGCGCGGGTCACCCCGGAGCAGGCGCTCCGCCACCCCACCTGGCAGATGGGCGCCAAGATCACGATCGACTCGGCGACCCTTGCCAACAAGGGCCTCGAGGTGATCGAAGCGCACTGGCTGTACGATGTCGGCTACGACGCGATCGAGGTGGTGATCCATCCCCAGAGCGTCGTCCACTCGGCCGTGCTCTTCGTCGACGGATCCCTGAAGGCCCAGATCGGCACGCCCGACATGCGCCTTCCGATCCAGTACGCCGTGACCTACCCCATTCGACACCCATCGCCGGCCTCCCCGCCGGACCTGCTCAGCGTCGGACCCCTCGCGTTCGAGGCGCCCGACGAGGGCCGATTCCCGGCCCTCCGGATCGCCCGGGCAGCCGGCCGGATCGGCTCGCGGGCGACGGCCGCCCTGATCGCCGCCGACGAGGTCGCGGTCGCCCGGTTCCTGGCCGGCAGCCTCGACTTCCCGGGGATTCCACGGCTTCTTGAGGCAGCGGTCGAGCGCTTCGGCGGCGGTCCGGACCAGGCGCCCGACCTCGAGACGCTGGTGGCGCTCGATGCCGAGGTCCGGGCGGCCTGCCTGACCGGGCAGCTGGCCTAGATGGACTTCCTCACCTCGGTCGCCCAGTCCCTGATCACGGTCGTGATCTTCCTGGTCGTCCTGACCGTGATCGTGGTGATCCACGAGGCCGGCCATTTCGCGACGGCCCGCCTGGCCCGGATCCGGGTCCACGAGTTCGGGATCGGCTTTCCGCCGCGGGCCCGCGTCCTGAGCTCGCGGGGCGACACGATCTACACCCTGAACTGGCTGCCGATCGGCGGCTTCGTCCGGCTGGAGGGCGAGGACGGCGACTCGGACGATCCCCGTTCGTTCGTGCGGGCAGCCCTGCCGGTCAAGGTGATCGTGCTGGTGGCCGGGGTGGCGATGAACCTGGTCCTGGCGTTCGCGATCTTCTTCGCGATCTCATTGGTCGCGACGCCCCTGGCCGGCGTGACCTTCGACGCCGTCCAGGCGGGCTCACCGGCCGCCGCGGCCGGCCTCGTCCCGGGCGATCGGATCGACAGCGTCAACGGCCACACCTACGAGGCATTCGGTGGCCGGACCGCGCTCGACGACTTCTACGACCTGGCCGGCCAGACGGTGACCCTGATCGTGACCCACGCTAACGGCAGCACGGCGACCATCCCGGTCACCCTCCGTTCCCAGGCGGCGATCGACCAGGCCAACGCCGCGTACGCGGCCGCGGGCAACCCGCTGCGCGAGGGTCCGCTGGGCATCTCGGACCTCCAGGCGAAGCCGACCGGGGGGTACGTCGGGCACAGCCCGGTGGCGGCGGTGCAAACCGGCCTCGACGAGACGTCCAATGCCCTCGGGCTGATCGCCGACGGGCTGGGCCAGCTGGGCAGCTCGATCATCAACCACCCGACCGAGCGTCCGCCGGTGACCGGTCCGGTGGGGATCGCCCAGCAGGTCGGCTCGGTCTTCTGGGACCTCGGCCCGATCTACCTGCTGTACATCGCCGCCCTCCTCTCGGCCAACCTCGCCCTGGTCAACATCCTGCCGTTCCCGCCACTCGACGGCGGCCGGATCCTGTTCCTGCTGATCCGGCGGGTCGTGGGTGACCGCTTCAGCGTCCGGGCCGAACAGCTGACCTATCTCGCCGGCTTCGGCCTGCTGATGGCCTTCCTCGTGTGGATCACCTACTTCGACGTGACCAACCTCGGAGCGGCCTCGCCATGACCGCACCCGACCAGCTCCGGCCCAGGCGCCGGCCCACGGTCAGCGTCGACATCGGCGGCGTCCTCGTCGGCTCGGCCCATCCGATCGTCGTCCAGTCGATGACCAACACCGACACCGCCGACGCCGATGCGACGGCGATCCAGGTCGCCCGGCTGGCCCACGCCGGGCAGCCAGCTCGTCCGGATCACGGTCAATAACGAGCCGGCCGCGGCAGCCGTCCCCGAGATCGTCCGCAGGGTCCGCGGCCTCGGCGTCGACGTGCCGATGATCGGCGACTTCCACTACAACGGCCACGTTCTGCTCGACGCGTTATCCGGAGACGGCGGCGGCCCTGGCCAAGTACCGGATCAACCCGGGCAACGTCGGGGCCAAGCGCCATGACGAGCACTTCCAGACGATCGTCCGGATCGCGATCGAGAACGGCAAGCCGGTCCGCATCGGGGTGAACTGGGGCTCGCTCGACCAGTCCCTCCTGACCGAGCTGATGGAGGCGAACGCCACCCTGACCGAACCGCGCGACGCGCGCGACGTGATGATCGACGCGATGATCGCCTCGGCGATGCGCTCGGCCGAGCTGGCGGAGGCGACCGGCCTCGGTCACGACCGGATCATCCTGAGCGCGAAGGTCTCGGGCGTGCGCGACCTCGTCGACGTCTATCGCCGCCTGGCGCCCCTGTCGGACTACCCGCTCCACCTCGGCCTGACCGAGGCGGGCATGGGCGATGAAGGGGATCGTGGCCTCGACCGCCGGCCTGGCGGTCCTGCTCAACGAGGGGATCGGCGACACGATCCGGGTCTCGCTCACGCCCGAGCCCGGCGCGGGCCGCGAGCTCGAGGTCGAGGTCGCCCAGCAGGTCCTCCAGTCGATGGGCCTGCGCAGCTTCCTGCCCCAGGTCAGCGCCTGCCCCGGCTGCGGCCGGACGACCTCGACGCTTCTTCCAGGTGATGGCCCAGCGAGATCCAGACCTACCTGAAGGACCGGATGCCGGTCTGGCGCGAGCGCCACCCGGGCGTCGAGGAGATGCGCGTGGCGGTGATGGGCTGCGTGGTCAACGGGCCGGGCGAGAGCAAGCACGCCGACATCGGGATCAGCCTGCCGGGCACATTCGAAGAGCCGGTCGCGCCGGTCTTCATCGACGGCCAGCTCGACCGGACCTTGCGCGGTGACGGCCTCGTCGAGGAGTTCAAGCGGATCCTCGACGGTTACGTCGAGCGACGCTACCCGGAGGCCGCAGCGCTCACGAACTGAACCTCCGCTGATCGACGATTCGGACCCCCGGTGTATACTCCAGACCAACTTCACCGGCCGCTCGAATGGAACGTGGGTGACCCCCACGTTTTTTTTGGCGGCTGGGCCAGGACGGAAACGCGCCGGTGGACGGCAGATGTGACGGGAGGAGCACCATGAATCGTGACTTCGTCACTGCGCTGCTCCAGCTCAATGCCGAGAAGCAGGTACCCAGAGAGCAGTTGATCCACACGGTCGAGGACGCGATCCAGTCGGCCTACCGGCGCCAGCCCGGTGACGAGGACGTGAACGTCCGGATCGATGCCGAGACCGGCCGGATCCGGGTCTTCCGGGCCAAGGTCGCGGTCGGCGAGGTGGCCGACGCGCTGACCGAGTTCAGCCTCGACGAGGCGAAGGCGTTCAACCCGGCAGCCGTCCTCGGCGACCTCGTCGAGATCGAGGAGATGGACCCCAACTCGTTCGGCCGGATCCACGCCCAGACGGCCAAGCAGGTCGTCCTGCAGCGGCTGCGCGAGGCCGAGCGCGACGTCGCCTACGACCAGTTCGCCAGCCGCGACGGCGAGCTGATCACGGGCACGGTCAACCGGATCGAGCCGCGAGCGATCATCCTGGAGCTCGTCGGGCAGGGCGGTGTCGCCCGGGCCGAGGCGATCCTGGCCACGACCGAGCAGTCGCCCCTCGAGCACTACCGGATCGGCCAGAACGTCAAGGCGCTCGTGCTCGAGGTCCGCCGCGGCCTGCGCGGTCCGCAGCTGTTCATCAGCCGCTCCCATAAGAACTTCCTGCGGCGCCTGTTCGAGCTCGAAGTGCCCGAGATCCACAACGGGACGGTCGAGATCAAGGCGATCGCCCGCGAGGCGGGCAGCCGCTCGAAGGTCGCCGTCTGGAGCCGCCAGGAGGGTCTCGACCCGGTCGGCGCGACCGTCGGGCAGCGCGGAGCGCGGGTCCAGGCCGTCGTGGCCGAGCTGGCCGGCGAGAAGATCGACGTAATCCCCTGGAACGACGACCCGGCCCTGTTCGTGGCCAATGCCCTGAGCCCGGCCCAGGTCCTCGATGTCCAGATCGACGAGGAGCACCGGATCGCCAGCGTCACCGTGCCCGAGCGAATGCTGTCCCTGGCGATCGGCCGTGAGGGGCAGAACGCCCGGCTCGCAGCCAAGCTGTCGGGCTGGCGGATCGACATTCGCAGCGACGTGAGTGTGGCCGAGGCCGCCAAGGCCGCCGAGGAGGCCGCCTCACAGGCCGCCGCCGACGCCCTTGCCGCCCAGGCATCGGTTGCGGCCGAGGCGGCCGGCGCGCTCAAGGCGCCCGCCCGGGCTACGATCAGGTCATCGGCCAAGGCTCCGGCCGAGGCCGTCGGCAAGGCTCCGGCCGAGGCCGTCGGCAAGGCTCCGGCCAAGCCACGGGCAAGGAAGGCCGCCGCCGAACCGGCCGCGGCGACAGGCGCGGAGGCGGCCGTCGCCGTCAAGGCTCCGGCCGAACCCCGAGCGAAGAAGCCCACCGGGGAGGTGGCGTCGTAGGCCGCGCCGTGGCCCCGATCCGCTCCCGTCCGCTTCGACCCGTCCCGGCCAGGACCTGTGTCGCCTGCCGAGCGACGCGGCCCAAGCGGGAGCTGGTCCGGATCGTCCGGGCGCCGGACGGCCGGATCCTCGAGGATCCCAGCGGCAGGATGGCGGGCCGAGGTGCCTACGTGTGCGCCACCGGCAACTGTCGCGAGCGGGCCCTGGCAAAGGGCTTCCTCGCTCGGGCCCTGTCCCGGCCGATCCCGGACGGGGATCGGGCAAACCTGATGAACCCCGCCGGCCGGGGGCCGGCCCAACCGACCGAGATGGACGAAGGAGACGATCGTGGCAAGGAGTAGGAGCGGGACCCGCGGTCGCCGCGGTCCGCGCAAGCCCCCGCGCCGCGATGCCGGCGCGGGCCAGGGCGGCGTGCAGGTGCTCGAGCCGCGCGAGCGTGGCCCGATCGAGCTGGCGCCGACGATCACGGTCAAGGAGCTGGCCGAGCTCCTCGACGTCAACGCCGCGGACGTGATCCGCGAGCTGATCAAGAGCGGAATCTTCGCCACGATCAACCAGCTGATCGACCGCGACACCGCGTCGCTCGTCGCCGGCGAGCTCGGCTTCGAGGTCGCCGAGGCGGTCGTTGCCGGCGGTGGACCGCGCGAGGTGGTGGCCGGCGAGGAGCCGGTCGCCGAGGCGACGAAGGAGGTCCTCTACGAGGAGGACGATGCCTCCCTGCTCCAGCCGCGCGCCCCGATCGTCACGGTCATGGGCCACGTCGACCACGGCAAGACGAGCCTCCTCGATGCCCTCCGGACGACGAGTGTCGCCGCCGGCGAGCGGGGTGGCATCACCCAGCACATCGGCGCCAGCGAGGTGACCAAGGACGGTCGCCGAATCGTCTTCCTCGACACGCCCGGCCACGAGGCGTTCACCGCGATGCGCGCCCGGGGCGCCCGGGTGACCGACATCGCGATCGTCGTGGTCGCGGCCGACGACGGGGTGATGGCCACCAACCCTCGAGGCGATCGACCACGCCCGGGCGGCCAAGGTCCCGATCATCATCGCCCTGAACAAGATCGACAAGCCCGACGCCAACCCCGAGCGGGTGAAGAGCGAGTTGTCCGAAGCCGGCGTGATCGTCGAGGAGTACGGCGGCGACACGCCGCTCGTGCCCGTCTCGGCCAAGACCCGGGTCGGACTGGACGAGCTGATGGAGATGATCCTGCTCGTCGCCGACCTCCAGGAGCTCAAGGCGAACCCCGCCCGTCCGGCCGTCGGCACGATCGTCGAGGCCGAGCTGGACAAGGGCCGGGGCCCGGTCGCGACCGCGATCATCCAGACCGGCACCCTGCGAATCGGCGACGTGATCGCCGTCGGGGCAACCTATGGCAAGGTCCGCGCCCTCGAGAACTCGCTGGGCAAGCGGATCAGCAGCTCCGGCCCGTCGTCGGCCGCGGTCATCCTCGGCCTGGCCGACGTGCCCGAGCCCGGTGACATCCTGCGCGTCGTTCCCGACGAGAAGGAGGCCCGGACCCTGGCCGAGGCGCGCCAGACGAGCGCTGCCGCCAAGGGCGGCGAGAGCGGTGGCCGGGCCACCCTGGAGGACCTCTACCGCCAGATCCAGGCGGGCCAGGCCAAGGAGCTCCGGATCATCCTCAAGGCTGACGTCTCGGGCTCGCTCGGGGCGATCACCCACGCCCTCGACCAGCTTTCAACCGATGACGTCCGGCTGAACGTCCTCCACGAGGCGGCCGGTGACATCACCGACAACGACATCCTGCTGGCATCAGCCTCCAACGCGATCGTCGTCGGCTTCAACACGAAGATCACCGAGACGGCCCGCCGGGCGGCCGAGACGGAAGGCGTCGACGTCCGGCTGTACGACATCATCTACAAGCTGACCGACGACATCGACGCAGCCCTCGGCGGGCTGCTCGAGCCCGAGGTCGTCGAGGTCGTCGAAGGCCGGGCGGAGGTCCGCCAGATCTTCAAGGTCGGCAAGTCGACGGTGATCGCCGGCTGCTTCGTGACCGACGGCCGGATCGTCCGGGGCGGCGCCCGGGTGTGGCGCGGCGGCAAGATCGTATCGACCGACCGGATCGAGTCGCTGCGGCGCTTCCGGGACGACGTTCGCGAGGTCGCCCAGAACCTGGAGTGCGGGATCGGGCTCTCCGGTTACCAGGATCTCCAGGAGGGCGACATCATCGAGTGCTTCAGCTCGAAGACGGTCAGCCGGGCGCGAGCCAGCTGATGGCGGCCCGCGACCGATGACGGCTCGCACGGACCGGATCGACGAGCTCCTCCGCCAGGAGATCGGCGGCCTGCTCGCCCGCGAGGTCAAGGATCCCCGGATCGGCTTCGCGACGGTCACGAAGGTCGAGACGACCGCGGACCTTGCCCATGCCCGGGTATGGGTCAGCGTGATCGGCAGCCAGGCCGAGCGGACGGCCACGGTGCGCGCCCTCGAGCACGCCATGCCCTTCGTCCGCCACGAGCTGGGCGCGCGCCTGCGGCTCCGGCGGATCCCGAACCTGCACGTCCGCCTCGACGAGACTGCCGAGCAGGGAACCCGCCTGCTCCACCTCCTCGATGAGCTCGAGCACGGCCAGACCCCCGAGGGCGAGGCGCCCACCGGCGAGACCCTGCCGACGCCGGTCGGTCCTCGAGGCCCTGCCGGCGATGCCGAGATCGAGCCCGGGGAGGCCGCGGATACCGGTCCGGATGGGGTGCCCGAGCTGATCGTGCCGCTTCCGCCGGTGAACCGCGCCGCTCGCCGGAGCCGGGCCCGGGGCAGCACCAACAACCGATCGAGCTTCCGCGCGGCAGGGAGCCGAAGGCCCGGACGGTGACGATCGAGCTCGGGCCGTACCTCGCGGCCGTGCCCGATCGGGTCGCCGAGCAAATCGGCGGGGCGCGCGACGTCCTGGTCGTCAGCCATGAGAACCCCGATGCGGACACGCTCGGGGCCGCTCTCGCCGTGGCCCGCATCGTCGAGCTCCATGGTGGCCGGGCCACCACCGTCTGCACCGATCCCGTCCCCGGGCTGTACGCGTTCCTGGCCGGGACCGAGGCGGTCCGGACCGACCCCGACCCGGCCTCCAGGTACGACCTCCTGGTGATCGTCGATTGCGGCTCGCTCGAGCGCGTCGGCGCGGTGGCCGGCCGCCACGCCGAGCTGTTCGGGCGGCTGCCCCGGGTCGTCATCGACCATCACCTCTCGAACGCCGGCTCGGGCGGCGCCGAGACCGACTGGATCGACCCCGACGCCGCCGCGACGTGCGAGATGGTCACCCTCCTGGCGGCCCGGCTGGGCGTGCCGCTGACCGCGGCCGGTGGCGGGCTGGCTGCGGCCCTGATGGCCGGCATCGTGATGGACACGGCGACCTTCGCCCATCCCAACGCCTCGCCCCGGACGCTCCTCGTGGCGGCCGCCCTGGTCGAGGCCGGGGCACCCCTGTCGGAGATCTCGCGCCGGCTGTACCGGACCAAGCCGGAGAACCAGCTCCGCCTCTTCGGGCGGGTGCTCGAGCGGCTCGACAGCGCGGACGGCGGCCGGGTCGCCTGGTCGACCCTGCTCGAGGGCGACCTCGCGGCGACGGACACCCTGCCGGCCGACGCAGAGGGCATCATCGACCTGCTCTCGCAGGCCGAGGCGGCCGAAGTCGTGATCGTCTTCAAGGAGGCGCAGGGTGGGACGCGGATCAGCGTCCGGACGAAGCCCGGCGGGGTCGACGCGACGGTGCTGACCGGCCGGTTCGGTGGTGGGGGACATGCCCGGGCCGCCGGGGCGACGGTGGCCCTGGCCCTCGAGCCGGCGCGCGAGGCCGTCCTGGCCGAGGCCCGCCGGCTGGCCGCCGCCGCGGTCCGCTGAGCGTGGTCGTCCGGACTGCCCGGCTCAATGGGATCCTCGTCGTCGACAAGCCGGCCGGACCGACCTCGCACGACATCGTCGGCCTCGTCCGGCGCCTGAGCGGGGTGAAGCGGGTCGGCCACGGCGGCACGCTCGATCCGTTCGCCGGCGGCGTCCTGCCGGTCTTCCTGGGTCGGGCCACCCGCGTGGTCGAGTACCACCTCGGTGACCGGAAGCAGTACCGGGCGACCGTCTGTTTCGGCGCGTCGTCGACCACCGACGACCTGGAGGGCGAGTTGACGCCGGTGCCCCCGGTCGCGCCTGGGGCTGTGCTGGACCGGGCCGCGGTCGAGGCGGCCCTGGCGGCATTCCGCGGCCCCGTCGTCCAGGTTCCGCCGGCCTACTCGGCGGTCAAGGTCGCGGGTCGGCGGGCCTATGCGCTCGCTCGGGCCGGCGCCCGGCCCGAGCTGGCGTCGCGCTCGGTGACGATCGACCGGCTCGAGATCGTCGACTGGGATGCGACCGACCCGGCCCGGCCGATCGCGGTCGTCGAAGTCGATTGCTCGGCCGGGACGTACATCCGCGCGCTCGCCCGGGACCTCGGGGCGGCGCTCGGCACGGGAGCCTACCTGGGCGCCCTGACGAGGACCGCCAGCGGTCCGTTCCGGCTGGCCGACGCGATTTCGCTCGAGACGATCCGGGGCGCCGCGGGGGAGGGGACCCGGGCGCCTTCCGGCGGTGGCGCGGGCGCGCTCGAGGCGCTCCTTCGGCCGATCGACAGCGGGCTCGAGCTGGCCGCGATCACGCTCACCGCAGACGAGCGCCGGGCGGCCGTCCGGGGCCAGTTCTTCCGGCCGACGGCGGGCGGCCCGCGTCCGTCCGACGATCGCCCGATCCGGCTCCTGTCGGAGAGCGGCGAGCTGGTCGGCTTCGGCCGTTGGGACGGCAGCCGGGTGATGCCCGACAAGGTCCTCGTCGATGCCTGAACGGGCCGCGGCTCGCCGGGCCGGCGGCGGGATCGAGCTGGTGACCGGCGGCATCGGCGGCCTGGCCGGCCTGGCCAAGGCCGGGCCGGAGCTCGGCCGGCTCTACTTCGTGGTCGGCGCCTTCGACGGGCTCCACCGCGGGCACAGCTACCTGCTCGCCCGGTTGCGCGAGGCAGCCGCGCTCCGGCGCGCCCGACCGGCCGTGATCACCTTCGACCACCACCCCGACGAGATCCTCGTTGGCGCGGCACCGCCGATCCTGTGCGACCCGCTCGAGCGTCTCGTCCGGTTCGGCCATGCCGGAGTCGATGTCGTCATCGTCCAGCACTTCGACGCGGCGCTCCGGATGACCCCGTATGCCGATTTCGTCGGCGCGATCGCCGAGCAGGTCGAGCTGGCTGGCTTCCTGATGACCCCAGATGCGGCCTTCGGCTACGAGCGTCGGGGGACGCCGGATGCCCTGGCCCAGCTCGGCCGATCGCTCGGTTTCGAGGTGAGCGTGGTCGAGCCGCTGGTAATCGACGGCCGGGCGGTGCGGAGCGCGGTGATCCGGACCGATATCGCTGCCGGGAGGCTCGATCCGGCCCGCCGGCTGCTCGGCCGGTCGGTCGCGGTCGTCGGGCAGGTATCCGGGGAGCTCGGCGAACGGCGGGTCTTCTCCGGCGAGCGGGCAGGCGCGGCTGGCGAACGGGCGGTCTTCTCCGGCGAACGGGCAGGCCCCTCCGGGGAGCGGGCAGACGTGGCTGGCGCCGTCTCGCGGCGGCCGGCTCCGGACGGTGCGGCGGCGATCGATCGTCGCGTGGCAGTCAGCTTCGAATTGCCCGTCGCGCTGCCGCCGGTCGGTCGCTATCGAGCGGCCGTCGAGGCGGCCTGGGCGCCGGACGAGCCGCGGACCGCGACGCCGGTCGCGGCGATCGCCGAGATTGGCCCGGGCGGCAACGTCCGGCTCGAGTTCCGTGGCCGGCGGGAGCCGCCGCCGGCCGATCGCCTCCGGATCCGCCTGATCGGCCCCAGCTGAGCGCGCCCGGCTCGGCGAAGCGCGACCGGCTCGGCTGAGCCGGCCGGCTTCTGCCGCCGCGTTTGTGTCAAACGTGCGCTGCGGCAATCGTTATGGAGGTTCGCGACCGGCGAGCTGCCTCGGGCCATGGTCGGGCCAGCGGTTCGGGCCGGGGCCGAGCACGAGGCGGGTGCCCGGGCCGGCTGGTCGCCCGCCGGCTGCATTGCCGCCTCGGCGCAAGTGACCATAACGATTGCTGCAGCGCGCTTTTGACGCGAACCTGGGACTGCCGCGGCGCAGGAAACGGGGAACCCGGACCCCCGCGGCGCGGAACGTTGGCCCGACGGGCGGAGCCCGGACCCCGGATCGTGACGGCTCCGGAGCCCGGATCGAAGCAACGCGGGACCCGGATCGAAGCAATGCGGAGCCCGGATCGAGCCGGCGCGGACCCGGATCGAGACGGCTCCAGAACCGGATCCCCGCGGCACCGGACCCCGGGGTTCGTGCGCGGCTGAGCACGGACGTTTGCCGGGATCGGGCCAGCCTGTTACCATCCGCCGGTCAAACAGGATGAACAATCAACAAGTTCGTGTTCGGAGGACCGAGTGCCGCTCGCGCGGGAAATGAAGCAGCAGGTGATCGGGGAGTACGCCGTCGTGGACGGCGACACCGGCAGCCCGGAAGTCCAGGTCGCGCTCCTGACGGAGCGGATCAAGAGCCTCACGGAGCATCTGCGCAGCTTCCCCAAGGACAACCATTCGCGTCGCGGCCTCCTCAAGCTCGTCGGTCAGCGCCGTCGCCTTCTTGCCTATCTGATCAAGAAGGACAACACGCGCTACCGGACCGTCATCGGACGGCTCGGACTCCGCCGCTAGGCGCACGCCGCTCCGGACCTCGGGCAACCCCCGAGGTCCTCTCGCGTCAGGACGCTCGCGTCGGCCCGGGTCACGCGCCCGCAGGTCCTTCCTCCGCACGTCAAGGAGGAATGTAGTTCCGTGCCTCAGACATTCGAAACCCAATTCGGCGGTCGGACGCTGACCATCGAGACCGGCCGGCTTGCCCGACTCGCCGGCGGCTCGGTCACCGTCCGCTATGGCGACACGGTCGTCCTCGGAACCGCCAACCGCGCCGAGCCCCGACCGGGCCTCGACTTCTTCCCGCTGACCGTCGACTTCGAAGAGCGGATGTACGCCGCGGGCAAGATCCCGGGCGGCTTCATCAAGCGTGAGTCGCGCCCGTCGGAGGCCGCCATCCTGGCCGCCCGCCTGACCGACCGGCCGATCCGGCCGCTCTTCCCCGAGGGCTACAAGGACGATGTCCAGCTGGTGATCACCGTCCTCTCCACGGACCAGGAGAACAACCCGGACATCCTCGGCACGATCGCTTCGTCGGCCGCCCTGACGATCAGCGAGATCCCGTTCCAGGGCCCGATCGGCGCGGTTCGGGTCGGCCGGATCGGCGGCGAGTTCGTGGTCAACCCCACCCACAGCCAGCTGGCCGAATCGGAGCTCGACCTGATCGTGTCCGGCACCCGCGACGCGATCATGATGGTCGAGGCCGGGGCGAACCTGCTGCCTGAGGACGTGATGGCGGAGGCCATCCTGTTCGGGCACCGCGCCCTGCAGCCCGTCGTGGACCTCCAGGAGCAGCTCCATGCCGCGGTCGGCAAGCCCAAGCGGCTGCCCTACCTCGAGCCCCTGACCGAGTCGGTCCTCGACTTCGTCAAGCTCGCCGCGAAGAAGTCGAAGTTCGTTGTTGTCGACGTCGAGACCACCGGTCGCGACCCGAAGATGGCCGACCTGCTCGAGATCGGCGCCGTCAGGATCGAGGACAACAAGATCGTCGATCGCTGGTCGACCCTGGTCGATCCGGGCCGTTCGATCATCGGCAACCAGATGCACGGCATCAGCGACAAGGAGATCAAGGGCGCGCCCTCGCCCAAGGATGCCGCCGAACAATTCCTCAAGTTCGCCGGCGATGCCACCCTGGTCGGCCACAACGTCGGCTTCGACCTGGGCTTCCTCGAGGAGGCCCTCGGTGACGGGTTCCGCTTCCAGTCCGGCCAGTACCTCGACACCCTCGTCCTCGCCCGCGAGGGCTACCCGGACTGGGCAGAGAGCTACAAGCTGGGCGACCTCGCCCGGTTCTTCGGCATCGAGCTCAAGGACGCCCACCGCGCCCTGCCCGACGCGGAAGCGACCGCCCAGCTCGCTCCTGAGCTTCGCGGCCGACCTGCCGAACCGCCTGGAGACCCTCGCCGAGGGGATCGAGGCATCGGTGCGGGCGAACCGGACCGACGGCGACGCCAAGGGTCTGCTCGAGCTCGCCCGGCGCCAGGCGCGCGTCTCGAAGAGCCTGTTCGGCCTCGTCCACAAGAAGACGGTCCGGCAGCTCGTCCTGAGCGACGGCATCCGAATGGACGGCCGTGGGCTCGACGAGATCCGGCCGATCACGGTCGAGGTCGGGCTGCTGCCCCGGGCCCACGGGTCGGGCCTGTTCACCCGGGGCGACACCCAGGCCCTGACCGTGGCGACCCTCGGACCGTCCTCGGACGTCCAGCGGATCGACACGATCGGCCCGGAAACGTCGAAGCGCTACATCCACCACTACAACATGCCGCCGTACAGCACCGGCGAGAACAAGACGATGCGCGGACCCGGCCGGCGCGAGATCGGCCACGGCCACCTCGCCGAGCGGGCGCTCATCCCGGTCCTGCCCGACCAGGACGAGTTCCCGTACGTCATCCGGCTGGTCAGCGAGTGCGTGACCTCGAACGGGTCGACCTCGATGGCCTCAACCTGCGGCTCGACCCTCGCCCTGATGGACGCCGGCGTGCCGATCAAGGCTCCGGTCGCCGGCGCGGCGATGGGCCTGATCTCCGAGCCGGACGGCCGCTTCGCGGTCCTCACCGACATCCTCGGCAAGGAGGATTCGTTCGGTGACATGGACTTCAAGGTGACCGGCACCCGGGACGGGATCACCGCCCTCCAGATGGACATCAAGGTCAAGGGGATCAACGAGGCGATCATCCGGGGCGGCCTGGCCAAGGCCCTCGCGGCCCGCCTCGAGATCCTCGACAAGATGGTCGGCGTGCTGCCCGAGGCACGCGGCGAGATGAGCGAGTTCGCGCCCGCGCATCGTGACGATCAAGATCAACCCCGACAAGATCCGCGAGATCATCGGCAAGGGTGGCTCGATGATCCGCAAGATCCAGGAAGAGACCGGCACCGAGATCAACGTCGAGGACGACGGCTCGGTCGAGATCGCGGCCATCTCCGGCGAGAACAGCCGCAAGGCGATCCAGTGGATCGAGTCGCTCACCCGCGAGGTCGAGATCGGCGCGCTCTACCTGGGCAAGGTCACCCGGATCATGGGCTTCGGCGCGTTCGTCGAGATCCTGCCGGGCAAGGAAGGCCTCGTCCGGATCGGCGAGCTGGCCGACTATCACGTCCCGACCGTCGAGGACGTCGTGTCCGTCGGCGACGAGGTGATGGTCGTCGTCACCGAGGTCGACCGGCAGGGCCGGGTGAACCTGTCGCGCAAGGCGGCGATGCAACGCCACCTGGCCAAGGAAACGGTCTGACCCTCGGTCTCGCACCGGCCGCGGGTTCGTCCCCGCGTCGAGGAGCTGCTCAAGGAACCCACCCGTCGCGCAGGCGGGTGGGTTTCATCCTTCGGGGAGGCGACCGGCGCCGGCTCCCCGCGCCACCCACGCCCGGGAGCCTCGGAGTCCGCTGCTATACTCGAAACGTGCCCTTGACTGACCGCAGCAGTGGAGGCGTGCCTCGATGACGCGCCAGCCGCTCACCGTCGCCGTCGTCGGCGCCACCGGGTTGGTCGGGCGAACGATGATCGAGGTCCTCCTCGAACGCGAGTTCCCGATCCGCGAGCTTCGGCTGATGGCCTCGGGCCGATCGGCCGGCCGGATCGCCAGTGTCGGCCGGGCCGACCATCCGGTGAACGAAGCCACGCCCCAGGCGTTCGCCGGCGTCGACATCGCCCTCTTCTCGGCCGGCGGCTCCGTCTCCGAGGAGCTCGCCCCCGCGGCCGTCCGGGCAGGCGCCGCGGTGATCGACAACTCGAACGCCTGGCGGATGGATCCGAGCGTGCCGCTCGTCGTCAGCCAGGTCAACCCCGGCGATGCGGCCGGCCATGCCGGGATCATCGCCAACCCGAACTGCTCGACGATGCAGCTGGCGCCGGTCCTCATGGCCCTGCGCGACAGCGTCGGACTCGAACGGGTCGTCGTCGACACCTACCAGTCGGTGTCGGGGACGGGCGCCGACGCTCAGGCCGAGCTCGAGGCGCAGGTCGTCGCCCACGTCGCCGGCGAGCCGCTGACCGCCTCGGTCTACCCGCACCAGATCGCGTTCAACGTCCTGCCCGAGATCGACATCGTTCCTCGACAACGGCTACACCCGCGAGGAGTGGAAGGTCGTCACCGAGAGCCGCAAGATCCTCCACCTGCCCGACCTGCGGATCAGCTGCACCGCCGTCCGCGTGCCGGTCTTCACCAGCCATTCCGAGGCGGTCCACGTCGAGACCCGCGACCCGATCACGCCCGAGCGGGCCCGCACGTTGTTCGCGGCCGTGCCGGGAGTCGTCGTCCGGGACGATCCTGCCCGGCACGAGTACCCGCTGGCGACCGAGGCGGTCGGCCGGGACGAGGTCTTCGTCGGCCGGATCCGGACCGACCCGTCGATCCCCGGGGGCCGCGGCCTCGCCCTGTGGATCGTCAGCGACAACCTGCGCAAAGGGGCGGCCACGAACGCGGTCGAGATCGCCGAGCTGATCGCCGAGCGAGGCTGGATCCGGCCCGCGGCCGAGCGTCGCACGGTCGCCTCCGGCCGGCCGGCATGACCGAGACCGATCGAGGCCGGGCCCTCGAGACGATCGCGGCCGAGGTCCGGGCCTGCACCAACTGCCGCCTCCACCAGACCCGCACCCTGGCCGTGCCCGGCGAGGGCAACCCCGATACCGAGGTCGTCTTCGTCGGTGAGGGTCCGGGCTTCAACGAGGATCGCCAGGGCCGGCCGTTCGTGGGCCGGGCCGGGGCGCTCCTGGTCAGGCTCCTGGAGACGCTCGGGTGGCAGCGCGACGAGGTCTTCATCACGAACATCGTCAAGTGCCGGCCGCCTGACAACCGCGACCCTGAGCCGGACGAGATCGCGGCCTGCGCGCCGTACCTGCGCCGCCAGCTCGAGATCATCGACCCGGCCCTGGTCGTCACCCTCGGGCGCCACTCGCTCGCCCGGTTCATGCCCGGCGAGCGGATCTCGGCGACCCACGGCACCGTCCGGCCGGTCGATCCGGCGACCGGCGCCGCGAACGCGCTGGCCTTCGCGCTGTACCATCCGGCGGCCGCCCTGCGGGCGCCGGAGATCGAGCGAACGAGCTACGCCGACGTCGCCCGGATCCCCGCGGCCCTGATCGAATCGCGCGCACGGCGAGCCCGGACCGACGGCGGCGTGGCGCCCGAAGCCACCCCGGAACCCGAGCCGCTCGCCAGCCCGGGCGACGCCCTTGAAGCCACCAACGAGGCCACCGACGAGGCGACGCAGGAATCGGTGTCCGGACCTCGAGCCGATCCGCGATCGGAACCTGCATTCCTGATCGAGTCCGAGCCGACCGGCCCGGGCGACCAGCTCACCCTCTTCTGAGAGAAAGAACCAACCAACCCATGGCATCCGAGACAAAGCCGCTCCGCATCATCCCGCTCGGCGGGGTCGGCGAGATCGGCAAGAACATGTACGTCTTCGAGTACGGTGACGACATCGTCGTGATCGACTGCGGACTGATGTTCCCCGACGAGGAGATGTTCGGGATCGACCTCGTCATCCCCGACATCAGCTACCTCAAGGAGCGCCGGGCGAACGTCCGGGCGTTCCTGATCACCCACGCCCACGAGGACCACGTCGGCGGCCTGCCCTACATCCTGCCCGAGTTCCCGGGCGTGCCGGTCTATGCCTCCACCCTCGCCCGTGGCCTGCTCGGCAACAAGATCAAGGAGCACCGCCTCCACAACAACGAGCTCCGCCCGCTCGACCCGGGCGACGAGATCCAGGTCGGGCCGTTCACGGTCATGCCGTTCCGGATCGGCCACTCGATCCCCGACGCGATGGGCATCGCCCTGCGCACGCCGGTCGGGATCGTCGTCCACACCGGCGACTTCAAGTTCGACCACACTCCGGTGGACGGCAAGCTAAGCGACTTCCACATCCTGGCCCGGCTCGGCGAGGAGGGCGTGATCTGCCTCCTGTCCGACTCGACCCGGGCCGAGAACCCGGGCTACACGCCGTCCGAGCGGACGGTCGGCGACGCGTTCCGCGAGATCATGGAGCCGCTCGACGGCCGGGTGATCGTGGCGACCTTCGCCAGCAACATCGCCCGGGTCCAGCAGGTCCTCGATGCCGCCGCCTCGTTCGGCCGGAAGATGGCGGTGATCGGTCGCTCGATGGAGCAGAACTTCCGGATCGCGACCGATCTCGGCTATCTCACCTACGACCCGGCGATGATCGTGGCCAAGGACCGGATCAATGAGCCGGGCAACGAGCGCCTGGTGATCGCCACGACCGGCGCTCAGGGTGAGCCGATGGCCGGCCTGGCCCGGATGGCGAACCGCGACCACCGCTTCGTCGAGATCCAGCCGGGCGACACGGTGATCGTCAGCGCCAGCCCGATCCCGGGCAACGAGGAATACGTCAGCCGGACGATCGACAACCTGTTCAAGGCCGGCGCGAACGTCTTCTACCACACGATCAAGCGGGCCCACGTGTCGGGCCATGCCAGCCAGGAAGAGCTCAAGCTGATGCTCGGCCTGACCAAGCCGCGCTACTTCATCCCGATGCACGGCGAGTTCCGGATGCAGGTCCAGCATGGCCGCCTGGCGGTCGAGACCGGGGTCGAGCCGGAGCAACGTGTTCATCATCGAGAACGGCACGCCGATCGAGATCTCCGCCGACGGCAGCGGCCGGCGCGGCCAGCCGGTGACGGCCGGCTACGTCTTCGTCGACGGCCTGTCGGTGGGCGAGGTCGGCGAGATCGTCCTGCGCGACCGGCGGGCCCTTGCCAACGACGGCATGTTCATGATCGTCGTGACGGTCGACAAGCAGACCGGCAACGTCGTCGGCCGGCCCGAGATCATCACCCGCGGCTTCGTCCACGGCAATGAGAACGACCCGCTCATGCGCCGGCGCGATCGACCGGGTGATCGCCTCGATCGCAGAACCCGGGCGACCACATCAGCGAGATCGCCCTGCTCAAGGTCCAGATCAAGGACGGCGTGTCGCGCTACCTGTACGAGCAGACGAAGCGCCGGCCGATGGTCTTCCCGGTCGTCGTCGAGGTCTAGGCGTGACAGCACGGCGGCGGGCCGCGCCGCGCCGCACCCCCGGCCGCTCGAGCCGCGGCCGGCGGGCGCGGCGGCGAGGGGGCCTCAGCGTCAACCCCGAGGTCGTCCGCTCCCTCGTCGGGATCGCCGTCCTCGTCGTCGGGATCGTGACCCTGATCGCCCTGCTCCTGCCGGGCCGCGGCCAGCTGACCGACCTGTGGCGCAACCTCATCGCGCCATGGTTCGGCACCGGCCGCTGGCTCCTGCCGCCGATCCTGATCGCAGCCGGCCTGTTCGTCCAGCGCGCCCGCGGCGAAGGCAGCCGCTGGGGTCTCGCATTGCTCGGGGCGACCCTCGCCTACGTCGGCCTGCTTGGCGCGATCGACGGGCCGGACCTTGCCAACGGCGGCCGGATCGGGCGCTTCGTGGGGGACGGGCTGGCCAGCCTGATCACCCACCCGGGCTCGTTCGTGGTTTGCCTGGCGATGGTCGTGATCGGCCTGTTGCTCGTGCTCGACATGTCCCTGCCGACGCTCCTGCGGCCGATCGGGCGCGGCGCCCGCACCGTCGGGCAGGCGCTCACCGCACCAGCCGCCGAGGACGAACAGCGGCCTCCGGCTGCCCCGGCCGGCGGTCGCCGCCTGGGCCGGAACGGTGCTCCGGCCGGCGCTCCGGCGCTGGACGAGCCGGCAGCCGAGGAGGGCGGCCAGCCGGAACGGCGGAGTGGACCGCGGGCCACCAGCCCGGTGCCGATGAGCCAGACGATCTGGGCCGGCCGGGGCGACGCCCGCGAGGACCTTGGGGCGAGGCCGGGTGGCTCGGACGAGGCGCATGCCGGTTCGGCCGGCCCCAACGGCGGGACGGCGGCCCGCGTGGCAGCCGCGCCGAACTTCGAGCCGATCGAGACGGTCGGAGCGTGCCCTGGGTCCTGCCCGGGACCGACATCCTCGAGATCCGGCCGCCCGGCCGGACCGGCGGGGGCATGGACCACGCCGAGAACATCCGCGACATCGAGGAGAAGCTGCGTAGCTTCGGGATCGAGGCCCGGGTCGTCGGCACGAACAGCGGCCCGGTCGTCACCCAGTACGAGGTGCGCCCCGAAACGCACGTCAAGCTGTCCCGGATCGAGGGGCTCCAGGACGACCTGGCGATGGCCCTCGCCGCCCGCTCGATCCGGATCGAGGCGCCGATCCCCGGCAAGGACGTGGTCGGGATCGAGATCCCCAACGTGAAGAGCGAGGTCGTCGGCTTTCGCTCGCTGATCGAGGACGCCGACATGCTTGCCGCGACGAGCCGGCTGACGTTCGCCCTCGGCCGCGACGTGTCGGGCCAGCCGTACGCGGTCGACCTGGCGAAGATGCCCCACCTGCTCGTTGCGGGGGCGACCGGCTCGGGCAAGAGCGTCTGCGTGAACGCCCTGATCACCAGCCTCCTGATGCACGCCCGGCCCGACGAGGTCCGCCTGATCCTGGTCGATCTCAAGCGGGTCGAGCTGGCGCCGTACGACGGCCTGCCCCATCTCCTCCAGCACGTGATCGTCGAGCCCCACGAGGCCAAGGCGGCGCTGAACTGGGCCGTCCACGAGATGGAGGACCGCTACAAACGGCTCGCCTCGCACACCGTCCGGAACATCGGCGCGTACAACGAGCTGCCCGGGCTCGAGGAGCGGATGCCGTTCGTCGTCCTGATCATCGACGAGCTGGCCGACCTGATCATGCGCGAGGGGCGGAAGGTCGAGGATCCGATCGTCAAGATCGCCCAGAAGGCCCGTGCGGTCGGGATCCACCTCGTCCTCGCCACCCAGCGCCCGAGCGTCAACGTCGTCACCGGCCTGATCAAGGCCAACGTGCCCAGCCGGATCGCGTTCGCGATGGCCTCGAATGTCGACAGCCGGACGGTCCTCGACCAGCCCGGTGCCGAGGACCTGATCGGCCGCGGCGACATGCTCTACCAGCCGGTCGACCTGCCGCGCCCGGTCCGCCTCCAGGGCGTCTTCGTGAGCGACGAGGAGGTCGCGGCGGTCACGACCACTGGCGCAACCAGGCCGAGGGGCCGTTCTACGACGATGCGATCTTCGCCTTCGTCGACGGCGACGAGGGCAACGGCAGCGGCCAGTTCGGCTGGCTGGCCAAGATGGCCGAGGACGACATGGTCGTCCGTGCCGCCGAGCTGGTCACGACCTCCGGCCGGGCGAGCACGTCGTCGCTCCAGACCAAGCTGAAGGTCGGCTTCAGCCGGGCCAGCCGCCTGATGGACGAGCTCGAGCGCTACGGGATCATCGGGCCCCAGCGACGGGAGCGAGGAGCGCCATGGCGACGAGGCGCCCAGCAGGCCGCGCGACCGTGCCGCGCGCGGTTGGAAGCCGTCTTGTGAATCGAAACGGCATGTCTCGGTCAACAGGTTCGTCGTTTCGGAGTAGCGGCCTGCCGGGAAATGGAACTAGTCTGGGAGACCGAACCGAGAGGAGGCCAGGATGGCGACGCAGACGGTCCAGGCGGCAGACCACAAGCTCCTCGCCGCCGGCGAGTGGGAGGAGACGGGCGAGTGGAACGAGGTGCTCAGCCCCTACGACGGAGCCGTCGTTGGCCGGGTGGCGCGGGGAGACGCCGCGCTGGTCGACCGCGCCGCGATCGGCGCTCGCGCCGCCTTCGAGTCGAGCGGCTTCCCGCAGCACGAGCGCGCCGCAGTGCTCGACCGCGCCGCGGCGCTGGTCCGCGAGCGGATCGACGACCTGGCGCTGACGATAGCCGCCGAGGCGGGGAAGCCGCTGAAGATGAGGGGAGGCGGCCCGTTGCGTCGACCACCTTCTCCGCCACGGAGGCCCGCAAGCTGACCGGCGGCACCGTCCCGATGGACGCTTCGCCAGCAGGCGCCGGCGGCAAGCTGGGCGTGATGCTGCGCGTCCCCTACGGGGTGGTCGGCGCGATCAGCCCCTTCAACTTCCCGCTCAACCTGGTTGCCCACAAGATCGGGCCGGCGATCGCCGCAGGCAACGCGATCGTCCTCAAGCCGGCGGGCAGACGCCGGTCTCGGCGCTGAAGCTGGCCGAGATCCT